>NZ_CDDA01000030.1:39397-222538 GCF_000819745.1 Aeromonas bestiarum
ATCAGGTAATCAGGTAATCATAATGACAGCCCATGGCATACAAGCAGTAAATGGCCGCTGTTCCATGCCTGGGATGAATAACCTGATGATTAAAGTCCGACATGGCGCAATAGATAAGGGTGTTTTCACTGTCGCGCTGTGTTATGACAATGATGTTGACACTCAACAACGCCATTCCCGCAGTAGGTCAACAATATATATCCCACGTAGACATTTATTATTCCTGCTATCTGTGACCCATATCTCATGCTTTTTTATGCTGATTGATTTCTCAAAGTAGGGTGTTATCATCTAAACATAGAGTAAAGGGCAAACCGGTCGAAAGGTCGGGACGCAAAGCCACCGGTCTAAGGGTTTAAATACCTAAGACAGCGGAGCTGCCATCTGAGAAGAGCGATGTCATCAGTTGTATCTGTGTCATTCTCTTTGATTGCGTTGCCCTTTTCGTACAACGACATGTGACGAAAAGGACATAAAAATGAACACTTCCACCGCTTCCGTTCGCAACAGCGCCATCCGTTTTGCCTCTTCTACCGCCGCAGCCATGCTGTTGGGCGTCGCTCTGTTGCCGGCAACAGCCTCTGCCTACGATGGCAGCGTGACCTTCACCGGAACCATCTACGAAGCCCCTTGCGACTTCGCTGACAACAGCGTGACCTGCTATTCGGGCACCCAGCGCCAGACCCTGGATCTGGCCAGCCTGCAGCAAGCCGGCAGCCTCAATACCATCAGCAGCACCATGCAGTACAAGCTGTCTGCCGGCAGCAGCAAGATGGCCATAGTGACCGTCAGCTACCTCTGATCGAGTTAGCCATCCCATCAGCCCGGGGCTGTTCATTGCCTCGGGCGGACTTGCTCGCCTCCCCTGAGCAAGTGGAGCCCACGCCGAACACAGCGCTTGTTTAGTATCCAACCATCGCCCTCTAGCGGCACCAGCCCCTTTCGCATTTCCTCTCTTGCAAAGTCCTCTCAGGATCCGGCTCACCACACAGCCATAGCATCGGCTCGGTTTTCCACTTCATCGCCTTCTTAGTACTGTCGCAACAACACACTGCCAACACATCTCAAACGAGACGTGGATCACACTTGTCAGCCGAAGGCTGAGATACCCCCCAGATGGCAGATGAGTCCTTGCTATCAACTGAGCCCCCAATGGCACTCACTTTGTTTTGATTCAATCTAAATAAATGATTTATATGGCCTGACTGGTGAGTTGATACCCCTTTGGAACTTAGTACATTGCCCGCGATAACCACGCAGACTCTCATCCAAAGGGATAAAAATGAACAATCTGGGAACAAGGTTGCTGCTGCTGGCAGCACCGGGCCTGCTCGCCACCTCGGCGCTGGCCAACTACTCCCCCGCCGACTGGCAACAGTACCGGCTGAACGGTGAATCCAGCCGCCAGCTGAGCGATCGCGTCACCGAAGTCACCTACGAGCTCAGCGCCCGCGATGACAATGCCCCCTATCAGCAACTGCGCGTCTACCGCCGCTTCGACTGGAGCGATGCCAATCTGACCGCGCAGGCAGAGCAGCAGTGCGGCGAGCCGCAGCTCAAGATCGAGCAGGGCTGGCAGATCCGCTACCTCAGCTGCGAGCAGGTGGTGCCGGCAGGCAAGGCCATCCCGGCCAGCAGTTATGACTTTGGCTACGGCCTGAAACAGGGCCGCTGGGAACCGCTGACGGGCACCCCGACCGCCCCGCGTCAGGATCGTCTGCCGCTGGCGGAGCGCATCATACTGGGTCACAGCGAGCAGGAGCTGGATCGCTGCGAGCTCAATGCCCAGGGGCGCTGCGCCGAGCAAGTTTGGCAATACCAGCCGCAAAACTGGCAACAGCTGAGTGTGCTGGAAGAGACTCCCAATGAGCGGGACGGCCGCCTCGAGCAGATCTTCTTCCGCCTGCAACCCGTGGCGGGCAGTCAGGCCGCCAGCCAGGTGAGCGAGATCCACGTCTGGCGCCAGTACAGCTGGCAGCTGGACGAGACCAAGACACAGCAGGAGTGCGATGAACCCCAGACCCGCCAGGAAGGGGACAAGACCATCAGCTACCGGGTTTGCCGCCAGACCCTGCCCGCCGGCAGCGAGGTACAGGTAGTACTGAAAGACACCGGCTATCAATACCCGGTCGGTGGCAGCGAATGGCAGACACTGCCGGAAACCGACGAGTGGCAGGAGAGTCGGGTACTCAATCGCCCCATAGTGCTGGCCAGCAAGGAGGAGCAGCTCGACTGCCGCCGTGCCGATGGCCGCGCCTGCTCCGAGCCGGAACAGCCAGGCACGGATCTGCTGGATGCCGACGCCGCCAGGATAGTGCAGGATGCCAGCGGCCAGCCCGCTCCCGTCTGGCAGGAGAACTATGGCCACGATGACACCAAGCTGCTGGCCGTGTCCCGTGGTATCCAGAGCCTGCTGGCGGCCAATCAGCCCGCCCATCCGGCCATGAAGCTGCTGCTGGAATACGTGCGCGCCCACAACTATCACAACTACGGCAAACACAAGGAAGACGGCCCGGCCGCCGCCGAGGCACTGGCCGAGGCGCTGACCGCGCTCGGCGCCCATCCGCTGCTCTACCCGGAGCAGGCCAGCGATGAAGTCGGAGCCGTCATGGGCGCCTGGAGCATAGCCCTGCATGGCCAGTTCAAGAGCCCGGCGGTGCAGAGCCGGTTCGGTACCCTGCTCGGCCAGTTCAACCAGATGCTGGCCTACAGCACCCTCCACGCCAGCGAGATCAATGGTCAGCATGCCTGGGCAACCGGTCTGTTCGATCTGCTCAACTTCCTCGACTTCGCCAGCGACCATAGCGACGCCTTCGCCGCCGACTTCCGCCAGCAGGATGGCGAGCTGCGCAAACAGCTGCACGCCCTCGGCATGAGCGAGCTGTCGCTGTGGCAAGGACGGGATGGCAAGGATCTGTTCCTGCTCAACAACGTGCTGGATGCCTATACCCGCCTCTACCGGGTCGCCCGTTATACCCGTCCCGACGAGAGCGAAGGCTATCGCAAGCTGCTGGATGGCTCAGTCATCGAGCTCATCCGTCATCACGGCCTGATCCCCGGCGGTCAACAGAGTCAGGATCTGCTGGAAGACATGTCACTGACCCTCTCCACCTACTACCTGACCTACACGGATCGCACCAGCGAGGCCTGCATCAGCGGTGACTTTGCCGGACTCTGCACCCCGATCCGAATGGAAGACGTGCTGCCGTTCGAGCACACCTGCTCGCCGACCCTGCGCCTGCGGGCCCAGGAGCTGAGCCAGGATCAGGCCGACGGCATCTGCCGCGAGCTGGGCGCCGAGGAGCAGCAGTTCCATCAGCAGATGGAAACAGGCTGGCAGCCGGTGAGTGATGACAACAACGAGGCGCTGGAGCTGGTGATCTTCAACTCCTCCGCAGACTGGAAGCGCTACGGCGGCGCCCTGTTTGGCGGCGTCTCCACCGACAACGGCGGCATCTACATCGAAGGGGATCCGGCGCGTCCCGGCAACCAGGCCCGCTTCTTCGCCTATGAGGCGGAGTGGAAACGCCCGGCCTTCCAGGTGTGGAACCTGCGCCACGAGTACGTGCACTACCTGGATGGTCGCTTCAACCAGTACGGCAGCTTCGGTCACTACCCGCTCAACCGCACCACCTGGTGGTCGGAAGGGCTGGCGGAGTTCATCGCCCACGGTCAGTGTTTCGCCCGTGGCATGGACAACGTCTCGGGTCGCCCGGCAACCGAGCGACCGAGCCTGGCCGACATACTGCACCTGGATTACGACAAGGGTGGCGAGATGGTCTACTCCTGGTCCTATACGGTGCATCGCTTCCTGAACGAGACCGGCCGCGGCGCCAGCTGGCTGGCCATGGCCCAGGCCCTGCGCAACCCGGATCAGCAGCAGGCGATGAGCGCCTTCGAGGCCGAGCTGGATCAGCTGATCGCCAATGACAGCGAAGCCTACCAGAGCTGGCTGAGCCGCGATCTGCTGCCCTGGTGGGAAGCCAACAAGGAGTCTGACGAGTGCAAGGCGAACGACTCCTCCCACTGAGGATGAGACGCTAGCGACAAGGGGCAGCCACGGCTGCCCCTTGTTTTTATACGAAAGGTTTTTATCGGTGCCGGATCAAACGGTTAGCCAGCCACAGTATGCGACAGCCTTTGCCCGAGTGACGCCATCGGCCGCTATCAAGCCTGACGCGCAGCGGCAACTTGTAATAGAATGACCCTCTGTCACCTCTTACTTCAGACCCGAACCGCACCGCGCATGAAGAAGTTTGCCAAGATCCTCCTCGCCTGCTTTTGCCTGTTGCTGGCATCTGCCGCCATGCTGCTGGGCTACAGCGAGTGGACCGTCTCGGACGCCCGTCATTACACCTATGACGACGTCGATGCAGTCCCCTACAACCGGGTCGCCTTGGTGCTGGGCACCTCCAAGTACCTGATCGGGGGCAGTCCGAACCACTACTTCAAGTACAGGATCAAGGCCGCCGCCGAGCTCTACAACAACGGCAAGGTGGACTACATACTGGTGTCCGGTGACAACGCGACCGTGCAATACAACGAGCCGCGCCAGATGCGGCGGGCCCTGATCCAGGCCGGCATCCCGGCCAAGGCCATCTACAGCGACTACGCCGGCTTTCGTACTCTGGACTCCATAGTCCGCGCCAAGGAGGTGTTTGGTCAGGCCCACTTCACCGTGGTGTCGCAGGCCTTTCACAACGAGCGCGCCATCTTCATCGCCCGCCACTTCGGCATCGAGGCCGTCGGCTTCAACGCCAAGGATCCCAGCGCCTATCAGGGCATCAAGACCCGGGTACGCGAGGTATTCGCCCGCCTGATGGGGCTGCTCGACCTCTACGTGCTGGACAAGGGGCCCAAGTTCCTCGGCGAGCCCATCGTCATCGGTGGCCCCACCCCTTGTCAGGCCCTGAGCACCATAGGCGCAAGCCAGCCCTGCCTGCCCATCCCGCCCGTGACCCACAAGCCGCCGGTTGCGCCTGCCGCCAGCCCGGCCACGGCGACCAGTGCAGCCACCGCCACTGACGCCGCGCTCACCGCCAGCTCCGCCATATCGACCAGCGCGGCCACCGCAAGCAAGGAGGCGGATACAGCCAAGGCGGCCAGCGCTGCCGCCGCAACCAGCGCGGCACTCTCGACCAATCCGGCCGTGGCAGCCAGTGGTGCGGCCCCCGCTTCGACCCCCTGACAAGAGAGAAACAAGAGACCCGCCATCAGGCGGGTCTCTTTCATTTGGCAGAGTGCACTATCCTGCCGGCGGTCATGCCAGCGCGGCACGATAGCGGCGTTCCACCTCGTCCCAGTCGATCACCTTGTAAAACGCGGCTATGTAGTCGGGTCGCTTGTTCTGGTACTTGAGGTAATAGGCGTGCTCCCATACATCCAGCCCCAGTATGGGCACCTGGCCCTGCATCAGGGGGCTGTCCTGGTTGGCGCTGCTCTCCACCCGCAATCTTCCCTCCTTGTCCACCACCAGCCAGGCCCAGCCGCTGCCAAACCGGCTCAGCGCCGCCTGGGTAAAGGCCTGCCTGAAGGCATCCAGTCCGCCCAGATCCCGATTGATCGCCTCGGCCAGCTCGCCGCCCGGTTCACCGCCCCCTTGCGGGCTCATCACCTGCCAGAACAGGCTGTGGTTGGCGTGGCCGCCGCCGTGATTGCGCACCGCCCCCTGCACGTGCGCCGGCAGGCTGTCGAAGCGGGCAAGCAGCGCATCCACCGGCAGGGCCGCCAGCTCGGGGAGCTCGGCCAGGGCGGCGTTGAGATTGGTGATATAGGTCTGATGGTGACGGCTGTGATGGATCTCCATGGTCAGCGCGTCCAGGTGGGGTTCCAGCGCATCGTAGCCGTAGGCAAGGGCTGGCAGGGTATGGCTCATGATCACCTCTTTTTATTGTGATTAATGCAGTTGATGGGCGGGCTCGGTCTGACACAGACACTGGCCGAGACAGCGCTGAATGGCATCCTGGGTGCCGTGCTTGCGCACGAAGGCGAGCAGCTCGGTACGGGTGCTGCGGGTGTGGCGCAGGGCGGCATCCCGCAAGGGGACAGGGCTGGCGGGGGACTGGCTGGTGGCGAGCAGGCAATCGTGGATATGGCACAGCAGATCGGCGGCGCGCTCCGGCAGCGCCATGGCCACCAGCAGATCCGCCAGATTGTGGTGGGCCACCACCAGCGCGGCCACCGCCTCGTCCGCATCGTGCCAGCAGGCGAATTGCTGGCGCGCCAGCCACAATGCCTGCTGGTAATAGGAGAGCGCCTTGGCGTGCTCGCCGGCATCGAAGTGGCGATTGCCACTCAGGGTCTGCACTTTCCAGTGCACCATGCTGCTGTCCGCGTCGCTCGTGCCGACCCATCCCTTCACCCAGGTTCCCGTCATGATCCTGACCACTCAAATGATAATAATTATTATTTAACTTATGTAAGGGCCGAACACAAGGGATACTTGTGCCGGCACCGCCAACAGCCCTGCCCATATGGGTAGGGCTTTTTTGAATCTGTCTGTTTGGTGATCATTTGCACAGATGCAAACGTCCCGCTCCGTCATGCTGGTCGGTACTGGCATGAGGCCGGTGGTTGCCGCTGCGGCAACCTTATTCACAAGGATGGACAAGATGAAAAGATGGCTATTGGTGCTGCTGTGCGCCCTGCCCATGCTGGGCCAGGCGGCAGGTTATACCCAGACCCGCTACCCCATAGTGCTGGTGCACGGGCTGTTCGGCTTCGACAGGTTGCTCGGGGTCGATTACTTCTACGGGATCCCCCAGGCGCTGACCCGGGATGGCGCCCGGGTCTACGTGGCGCAGGTCTCCGCCACCGAAAGCTCGGAGCTGCGCGGTGAACAGCTGCTCAAGCAGGTGCAGCAGGTGCTCGCCATCACTGGTGCCGACAAGGTCAACCTCATCGGCCACTCCCACGGCGGCCCCACCATACGCTACGTCGCCTCGGTCGCCCCCGAGCTGGTCGCCTCCGCCACCAGCGTGGGAGGGGTCAACTATGGCTCGGAGATCGCCGATCTGGTCCGCGCCAAGGTGGCACCTGGCTCGATGGCCGAGAAGCTGGCGGTGGCCGCCGCCTCGGCGCTGTCCGGGGTCATCTCGCTGCTCTCCGGCGGCAGCCAGCTGCCGCAGGATCCCCTCGCCGCCCTCGATGCCCTGACCAGCTCGGGAGCCCAGCGCTTCAACCAGCGCTACCCAGAGGGATTGCCCGGCCAATATTGCGGTGACGGGCCGCTGCAGGCCGCCAACGGGGTCTACTACTTCTCCTGGAGCGGGCGCGGCAACATGACCAACATACTGGATCCGGTGGATCCCGCGCTGGCCCTCACCGGCACCTTCTTCAGCGAGCCCAACGACGGTCTGGTCGGGGTGTGCAGCAGCCACCTCGGCAAGGTGATCGGCACCGGCTACCGGATGAACCATCTGGACGAGGTGAACCAGTCGTTCGGCATCCACCACCTGTTTGAAACCGATCCTGTCACCCTCTATCGCCAGCACGCCAATCGCTTGCAGGGGCTGGGGCTATGAAAAGATCCCTGCGGATCGCCGTCCCTTTGGGGTCGGCCCTGCTGCTGGGGGCCGTCCTGTTCTGGCCCGACTCGCCGCCAGATCTGACGGCAGCCCCCGAACAGGGGGCCCTGCGCCATCAGCTGGCCCAGCGTCTGGAACAGGGAGAAACGAACGCGGAGGACGAACTGCTGGCCCGCTACCAGAGCTTTCTGGCGGCGGAAGGCAGCCTGACGGTGCCGGCGGATCCGGGCCTCGCCAGTCTGCAGGTGTTGTTTGACGAGCGCGAGCAGCTGCGCCAGCAGAGCTTCACCCCGGCCGAGCAGGAGCAGCTGTTTGCCGAGGACAGGTTGATGGAGCAGTGGACCCTGCGCCGCAAGGCGCTGGCAGAGACGAGCGAGGCCGACAAAAAGATGCTGGCCGATGAGCTCGATCTCTGGCTGGCGGAACAGCCCCAGTGGTTCAGGGAGGCCGAGGCCAACAGCCGCCTGCTCAGCGATCTGCAGGCGCTGGAGCCACTGGCGCCCGCCGAGCGCGACGCCGTGCTGCTGGAGAGGCTGGGGCCTGAGGCGGTGGATCGGCTGCATCAGCTGGAGCAGGGCCAACAAGGGTTCGAACGACAGCTGGCGGGCTACCTGGCCGAACTCAAGCCCCTGCCCACCCTGGATCGAGCCGAGCAGCAGCAGGAGATACTGGCGCGCTGGTTTCCCGCCGAGCAATGGCGGCGGGTGGAGGCTCTCACCCGGCTCAAGCTGGGCGAGTCGTCGCCGCAATGAAAAGGGGGCCCACATCTGGGCCCCCTCGCTTTGCTGCAACCATGCTTATTGCGGCTTGTTGGCCCCCGGCAGCGGCTGCCAGGAGGGGAATAGACCACAACGACAAGGGGGCCCCGACGGCCCCCTTGTTTCATGCTGCAACCGCGATCATTGCGGCTTGTTGGCTCCCGGCAGCGGCTGCCAGGTGAGGCGGGTCACTTGCGTGCCCTGCACCTCGCACTTGAGGCAGAGATCCTGCCACCCCTTGTCCTGACGCAGGGACACTTCCCCCTCTACGCCCTGTTCGGCAATCTTCAGCTTTGCCTGCTCGAAGATCACCTTGTCCCCTCTGGCGAGATCCATCAGCTTGCCATTGCAGAGCCAGTGGGCGAGATCCGCCCCCTTCAGCTTGACGCCCCCCTTGGCCGCCTTCTGCTCGGCCGGGCTCTGGGCAAACAGTTTGGCCAGCTCGGCGGCCCGCTTGGTGAGCCAGGCCTCGCGCTGCTGCATGCTCATCTTGCTGACAAACTCGGCCGGCTGGCCCTTGTCATCCAGCCACCGGGTGAGCGTCCCCTTGTCATCGAAGGCAAACTGGGCCGCAGGCTCCTTCACCCCGAACAGCTTGCCACCCTTGAAGTAGTAGCGGCTCTCCCCTTCCAGCTTGCCCTGCTCGTTCATGATGGGCACGGCTATGATGACGGGGGAACCATCGATCCAGGCCTTGATGTCGACGCCATCGTGGCTGAACAGGCGAGTGTCGAGGGCGCTCTCGGCCCCCCGCTCCATCAGGGTGAACTGCTCTGCGAGGGAAGCAGCCACGGAAGGCAGGGAACAGAGCCCCAGCCCCAAGCCTAGGCTCAGGGCGATCACGGTATTGCGCATAAGTGTCCTGTGATTGGCCGAAAGGCCAAGGTTAACTCTCTATCAACCAGGCCCGCAGCCCCTCCCTGTGCTTGTCACTCAGGGGCAGGGACTGGCGGGTCTGGTAGTCAAAATGGATCAGGGTCGTCTCGGCGGTCACCGCCAGCTCGCCGCCCTGCCAGGCTTCCTGCCAGAGCGTGAAGGAGCTGGAGCCGATGCGACGCACCCCGGTTTTGATCGATACCTGCTGGCCATAAAACAGCTCCCGTTTGAACTGCACCGTATAGCCCGCGATGATCAGGTGCCAGTTGTGCACATCCAGCTCGGGGGAGAAGATGCGAAACAGGGGATCCCGGGCCGCTTCGAACCAGACCGCCGGCACCGTATTGTTGATGTGGCCGAGGGCATCAGTCTCTTGAAAACGGGGTTGGATCTGCATTTCCAGCATGAATATCGACTCCTTGTCGTTGGACCGCGCTCAGGCTAACGCGGCCCGCGTCAGGACTCAAGCTCCCCTGTCTCGGGGCGGGAGCTGCCGCCCGCTTTGCCCGCCTCGCTCTCGGCCAGCTCGGGCCTCAGCCAGGCACTGCGAAAATCGAACCAGCCGAGCGCCGTCATGCGCACCCCGTGCACGCCGACCCGGCTCTCCAGCTCCAGCCAGTGGTGGAACAGGGGCACGAACCAGCCCTGTTGCTGCACCCGGGCCAGCAGGGCGCGCGGGCCCGGCTCTTCACCACTGGCACGCCACTGCGTCAGACCCTGCCACAGGGGCCGCTGGCTTGCCCACACCTGACGCAGCAGCGGCGTGCCCAGCAGCCAGGCGTAGGGGGCGAAGGCGTGCTCGTGCTCCAGGTTGAGAGTGCCGAGCCAGAGATCCACATCCTCATCCGCCCCGCTCACCCAGCGGCCGTAATCCAGGGTGCGCACCTCCAGCCGTATGCCTTGTTCCGCCAGCAGGCTGCTCATGGCCCCGGCGCACTCGTTGAACTCCAGATGCTGGTTGAAACAGGCCAGCACCAGTGTCGTCGGCAACTGCGCCGGCTTTGGCAACGGCGCGGGCAAGGCCTCGCGCCAGTGGGGCAAGAGGCCCAGCGCGCTGGTCCAGCCCCGCTGCAACTCGGGGGCGACCCGCGCCATCAGGGCTATGGGGTTGAGCAGGTGGGCCAGCCACTGGCGCAGGGCGGGATCCTGCAAGGATCCGGATCTGTCGTCCTGCAGCAGGAAGTAGCAGCCCGATTCCAGCTCGGACTCGCCGCGCATGGTGCCGAGCTCGGGGCTGTCGCGTCCCAGCTGCAGGTGGCTCTCCAGCCGATCCGCCAGCTCAGGCAACATCCAGATGTCGATCTCGTCAAGCAGGGCGCGCAGGCCGAAGTAGTCGTCGAAGGCCGCCAGACAGAGGTGCAGGGGATCGTTGGTGGTCACCCGGTAGGGGCCAGTGCCGACCGGCTGCAGGGCAAAACCCGCCTCACCCTTGAGTTCACGCGGCAAGATGGCGGCCACCGGCTCGGCCAGCAGATGGGGCAGCAGGGGATCCGGACTGTCGAGATACATATCCAGGGTGCGCGGCCAATGGCTCTCCAGCCGGGCCAGATGGGCGAACAGCGGACGATCGCGCAAGGCCAGCAGGCTCTCCATCACGTCCTCCACTCCCAGCTCGCGGCCGTGGTGAAAACGCACGGCCGGCCTCAGATAGAAGCGCCAGTGACAGGGGGCTAGGCATTCCCAGTGGTGGGCGAGATCCCCCTCGATTTCCCCATTTTCCTCATTTCGTCGGGTCAGGCCGTTGAAGATCTGCCGGCTCAGGTGAATTTCGGAGCGACGCAGCGGATCCGTGGGCAACAGCTGGGGCAGCGGACGATAGTAGGGCACCCGCAGGATCTGGCGCCCCTCCCGGGTGGCCTGGCCGAGCTGCTCGATCAGCAGCGGTGTGAGCAGATCCAACCGCCCCTCCGCCAGCCGTACCGCCTGCGCCAGCTGGCCCTGACTCAGCAGCTCCCGCAGCCGGCGCCGGGTCAGGCTCTCCTGGCTGTCGAGCAGCACCAGCCGGGAGCGCCGCCCCCGCCCCGCTTCGGCCGACCAGCTGAGCCAGCCCTGATCCTGCATGCGGCGCAGCAGCAGGCGCGCGTTGCGCGGGGTGCAGCAGAGCAGATCCGCCACCTCGGCGAGGCTTGTCTCCCGCTCATCGCAGCCAAGCTGCTGGGCGAGTCGTTGAAACTGCTGGTAGAGGCGACCGGTCGGCATAAAAGAGGAAATCCTGTTGCTGTAAGTCATCAGTTTTTACTTCCGCATTTTAGCTCAATACTGCTGGCGAACGTGAGAACCACAGCAGAGGAGCACCATCATGAGCCACGCCAACCCCATCAAACCGAACCGGATCCAGCAGATCCTGCGCCGTTACTTCAAGCGGATCCTGCCCAGGCCGCTGACCCTGATCGAGGATCCCATGAGTCAGCTCAACCGCCTGATGCAGTGGGACATGCACCAGATAGACGATCGGGAGTATCGTCGCCGTCTCTGAGTGCCATCCCTTGCACGGAGCGCTCAAGGGAGACGCATATCGTCAGCGGGCGCAATTGCTTTGCCGGATTGGGTGGTTTACATCGGCGCTGGGCCTGATAGATTGGACGTCTATCCATCTATAACTGCTACCCAGCAACATCCAACAAGGAGTGTGTGATGAAAGATGCGACCCTGGCCCTGCACCACGGCTTTTCCCACGACCCCACCACCAAGGCCGTCGCAGTACCCATCTACCAGACGGTGGCCTACGAGTTCGACAGCGCCCAGCACGGGGCGGACCTGTTCAATCTGGCGGTGCCTGGCAACATCTATACCCGCATCATGAACCCCACCAATGACGTGCTGGAACAGCGGATGGCCGCGCTGGAGGGGGGCATTGCCGGTCTGGTGGTCTCGGCGGGTTCCGCCGCCATCACCTACGCCATCCAGGCGCTGACCGCCGCCGGTGACAACATAGTCTCCACCCCCCAGCTCTATGGTGGCACCTACACACTGTTCGCCCACATGCTGCCGAGCTTCGGGGTCGAGGTGCGCTTCGCCAGGGATGACAGCGCCGAGGCCATCGCCGCCCTCATCGACGACAAGACCAAGGCGGTCTACTGCGAGAGCATAGGCAACCCGGCAGGCAACATAGTCGACCTGGCCGCCTTCGCCAAGGTGGCCCACGCCCGTGGCGTACCCCTCATCGTCGACAACACGGTCGCCACGCCGGTGCTGTGCAAACCCATAGAACACGGCGCCGATATCGTGGTGCACAGCCTGACCAAATATGTCGGCGGCCACGGCAACTCGCTGGGCGGCGTCATCGTCGACTCGGGCAAGTTCCCCTGGGCGGATAACGCCGAACGCTTCCCCCAGCTCACCCAGCCAGAGCCCTCCTACCACGGTGTGGTCTACACACAAGCCTTCGGCCCCGCCGCCTTTATCGGCCGGGTGCGCACAGTGCCGCTGCGCAATACCGGCGCGGCGCTGGCCCCCATGAACGCCTTCCTGCTGCTGCAGGGGCTTGAAACCCTGAGCCTGCGCATGGAGCGCCACGTGGACAACGCCCTTCAGGTCGCCCACCACCTCAAGCATCACCCGAAAGTAGCCTGGGTCAGCTACGCCGGTCTGCCGGGACATCCCCACTATCTGCTGGCGGAGAAGTACATGGGGGGCCGGCCGTCGGCCATCCTTTCGTTCGGCTTGAAGGAGGGCTATGAGGCGGGGGTGCGCTTCTACGATGCGCTCAAGATCTTCAAGCGGCTGGTCAATATCGGCGACGCCAAGTCGCTGGCCTGCCACCCCGCCTCCACCACCCATCGCCAGCTGAGCGAGGAGGAACAGGTCAGGGCCGGGGTCAAGCCGGAGATGATCCGCTTGTCTGTGGGGATAGAAGCGATCGAGGACATATTGGCGGATCTGGATCAGGCGCTGGAGGCCTAAGTCAGCCAACGAGAGAGCGGGCACTGCCCGCTCTCTTGATTTCTCCATACCGGTGAACCAGTCACCTCCCCGACGCGTATACCGACTCCTGCCACCGAATCGAGGTTCCAATGATAATCCTGCACCACCTGAACAAATCCCGCTCCCAACGCATCATCTGGCTGCTCGAAGAGCTGGGCTTGCCCTACCAGATCAAGGCCTACCAGCGCGATGCCACCACCTTTCTGGCGCCGCCCGAGCTGAAAGCCATCCACCCCCTCGGCAAGTCGCCTGTCATCGAGCTGGAAGGACGCGTGCTGGCGGAATCCGGCGCCATCACAGAGTACCTGATTGCCCGCCACGCCCCCGAGCGGCTGACGCCAGCTCAGGATAGCCCCGACTACCCCGAATACCTGCAGTGGATCCACTTTGCCGAGAGCTCCGGCATACTGCCGCTGCTGCTCGACATGTTCGTGCGCAAGGACGGCAGCCCGATGCGCTTCCTGCCGGACTACGCTAAAGCGGAGTGCGCCAAGGTGCTGGGTTATCTGAACCAGGTGCTGGCAAGCCGCCACTATCTGGTGGGGGACCGTCTCTCCGGCGCCGACATCATGAACTCCTTCCTGGTGGATCTGCTGGCCCAGAGCGGCCAGCTGGCACACTTCCCGCACCTGAAAACCTACTGGGAACGCCTCAATACCCATCCGGCCCGCCAGAAGGCCGCGACACTGGAGCGTGAGCTGGATCTGGGCGCCTGATCCTCTGCCCTCAGCGCCTCACCCCGGAATGCAAAACGCCCCGACAATCGGGGCGTTTTCTTTTCAGCTCGTCAGCCAAATGCTCAGAGCCTGTGGGAAAGGACCCTCGCTACTATATTGCCCGGATCTATCCTTCACCCGGAGCTGGAACCCCAGACTTAAAGGGCATGTGACAGGATCCTGGCGACCTTGTCCGGATCTATGTCCTGCTGCTCCCCCAGCGCGGTCAGGCCGAAACGCTTGAGGTTGGAGCAGATGCCAGGGATGCAGCTCTCGCTCAGACCGTAGTCGGCGAGACGGGTGCCCACCCCCATCTGCCGGAAGAATTGTTCGGTGCGGATGATGGCCTCCTCGATGCGCAGCGCCTTGTCCTCCCGGCTCGAATGCCAGACCCGCTCGGCGAACTGGGCCAGCTTCTCCTGCTTCTGGGCCGATTGCTCACGCAGCAGGGAGGGCAGCACCACAGCCAGGCTCTGGGCATGATCCAGCCCGTGCAGCGCGGTGAGCTGGTGGCCGATGGCATGGGTGGACCAGTCCTGCGGCACACCGCGACCGATGAGGCCGTTGAGCGCTAGGCTGGCGGCCCACATCAGGTTGGCACGCACCTGGTAGTTGGTGGGATCCACCAGCGCCTTGGGGCCGTTATCCACCAGCACCTGCAGCAAGCCTTCCGCCAGCCTGTCCTGCACCTCGCCCCCCACCGGGAAGGTGAGGTACTGCTCTATGATGTGGACGAAGGCATCCACCACCCCGTTGCCGATCTGACGGGTGGGCAGGCTGTAGGTGGTGGCGGGATCCAGCACCGCAAACACGGGTTGCACCAGCGGATTCATGAAGGAGAGCTTGGCCTCCCCCCGGCTCACCACGGCGGCGGGGTTGCTCTCCGAGCCGGTGGCGGGCAGGGTCAGCACGCAGCCCAGGGGCAGCGCCGCCTTGACGGGTGCCTTGTGCAGCAATATCTCCCAGGGATCCGCCCCCTCGAAGCAGGCCGCGGCGGCCACGAACTTGGTGCCATCCACCACGGATCCGCCGCCGACCGCCAGCAGGAAGTCGATGCGCTCGCGCTTGACCAGCGCCACCGCCTCCATCAGCTGATCGTACTGGGGGTTGGCGCCGATACCGGGGAACTCCTGCCAATCCCTCCCCGCCAATGCCTGGGTCAGTTGCTCATAGACGCCGTTCTGCTTGATGCTGCCGCCGCCGTAGAGCACCAGCAGACGGCTGCCCGCCGGGATCAGATCGGGCAGGCTGGCGATCTGGCCTTCACCGAAACAGACGCGGGTAGGATTGGCATATTGGAAGTTGTACACGGCAGAGCCCTCGCTTGAATGCATGCAGGGAATTGTGCGCCTGTGGCGTCATGAGGTCAAAAAACGGGAGCTGGCTATCAAAAAACGCATTGCGTTCGAGTCCGGCGGGGTGGCCAGGCGCGGCTCTGCTATGGTCTGTCAGGAAGGCGGTGCCATGCCCCATCAGGACCCACATGCCCACCCCCTCTCATCCTCATTTTCCCGTCATAAGGTCTGAAACATGAAACTGAAGCATGCATGGATTGCCGGTCTGCTCTCCCTCTCGACCTGTCTGGTGCAAGCCGCCGAGGTGGTCACCGAAGTCGCGACCGCCCCGGGCAAGGCCAATCTGGTGGAAGCCGTGACCGCCCAGGCGACGGTGACCGCCATCGACATGGCGAGCCGCAAGGTCAGCCTGACGAATGCCGCAGGTGAGGCGTTCGACATAGTCGCAGGTGAGCAGGTCACCAACCTGCAAAACCTCAAGGTCGGCGACGTGGTGGCGCTGAAATACCTGCAGATGCTGGATCTGGAACTGCTCAAGGGCACGGCAGGCGTCAGACAGCGCGTCGTCGAGGTGGATGCGGACAAGGCCGCCGCGGGCCAGAAACCGGGGGCCGGGGTTGGCGTCAAGGTCACACTGTACGGGGACGTCATCGCCGTCGACAAGGCGCAGCAGACGGTCACGGTCAAGGGGGTGGATCACACCCTGGTGCTCAAGGTGCACAACCCGGCGCAGTTTGCCCTGATCGCCAAGGGGGATCAGATCAAGGCCGTCCAGACCCAGGCGGTGGGCATCGGCATAGTGCCCGAGAAAAAATAGTACCCGAAAAAAAATAGTGTCCGAGAAAAAATAAGCAGCGAATCCCCTGCCGGCGCAGCCTGGGCCGCACTGGCAGGCTCAGCCCGATCAAAAAGGGAACGGCATCCGCCCTCCCTTTTTTACTGCCTCTTTTGTGGCGCCAGCCTGCCCATACGTTGCCAGGCCATCAACCCGGCCATGACGCCCAGACAGGGGCAACGGCTTGCCCCCGACGACTACGGATTGCCGTTCGAGTCGCGCAGGCCATCACTCAGGCGCTCTTGGTCTCTTCCTTTGGCTCGCTCTTCTTGCCGGTGAGGCGATCCATGGCATCCTGCAGCATGGCGTCCCGCTGCTCGTTCAAGGCCTTGCTCTGCTGCTCGCGCTCCTCGGCAGAGAGCTGCTTGTTGTCGGCGATCTCCTTGAGCTTGTCTTCTATCTCGTTGAATTTTTTGCGATCAAACCCCAGCGCCTTGTCCACCAGTTGCTGCATCACGCCCCCCTTGTCTGAACTGATGTCCAGCGCTTGCGGCAACTTGCTGTTCTTGGCCAGGTGCTCATAGGTGAGCGTCTGCTGGGCCTTGCTGGTCAGCCGCTGGGAGGAGAGGTTGACCAGATCTTCCCAGCCGCCCCCCTGACCCCCTTCGGCACCGCTGAGGGTGGCGAGGGCGCGGGAATTGGACGCACTCTGGGCAAGCTGCTGGCTGTAGGGTTTGATATCCATGGGGGCTCCAGTCTGCATGCCGATCCGGCATGACGAGGTCGCTGATTCGATGGCATGAGGCGCCAGGCCCCATCATTGGCAATAAAACCAGCAAGTTGCAGGCCAACTTGCCAAATTGGTGCAGATCCCGGCCCGCACGGGCTCGCAGGCTTACTGATGGCCATCCCGACGTCAGAATCATGACGCTGCGCTGTCCAATCGGCAGGTTCTGGTGCATATCGCTGCCATTTTCATGCTTTACCAGACAAAGCAAAGGAACGACTCATAGATCACAAAACAAACAACCAGCGAGGCATACAATTCCGGCGAACAAAACGACCAGCAAGCAGTGTTATGGATGAAATGTTTGCGTCATCGACCATGAGCAGCACGATCCCCCGGCAGCGTATCGGCGGCTGATCGCTCTGCGGCAGACCTGCATCCCACCGCCTGGCTTTCACTCACAGTTACGCTTCGGGCAATGCCATGAAAAAACACACCTTGAGTCTTCTCTCCGCCACCCTGCTCACCCTGCTTGGCACCAGTGCCGACGCCTGTACCGGCCTCATCGTCGGCAAGGGCGCCAGTGCCGACGGCAGCGTGATGATCGCCAGAAACGAGGATTTTGGCGTCAACAACTGGAACAAGTATTTGGCCTTCCGACCCGCCCAGCAAAACGAGGGCAAGGTCTGGAAGCTGGGCAACGGGCTGGAAGTGCCCATGCCCAAGGCCTTCCTCGCCTACTCAGCCATTCGCGACTGGGACGCCGCCACCAGCGACCCGGCGGGCAAATATTATGAAGAGCGCGGCATCAACGAGCTCAACGTCGCCCTCTCGGCCACCACCAGCGCCGAGGTCAACGACAAGGCCCAGAAAGCCGATCCCCTGATCGAAAAAGGAGTCATAGAAGCCATCATCCCCACCCTGATCCTGCCGCAGGCCAAGAGCGCGAAAGAGGGGGTCGAACTGCTCGGCCGCTATGTGGAGCAATATGGCGCCGGTGAGGGCAACAGCCTCTATCTGGCGGATGTGAACGAGGCCTGGCTGATGGAGATAGGCTCGGGCCACCACTGGATCGCGGTGCGGGTGCCGGACGACAGCTACGCCATGGTGGCCAACGGCCTGCGCATCCACGGCGTCAATCTCGACAGCGCCGATGTGCTGCACTCCCCCAGGCTGCTGGAGTTTGTACAACAGCACAAGCTGCTCGACCAGGCCGACCCCAAGGATTTCAACTTCGCCAAGGCATTCGGGGTGATTGCCGACCCCTACAACGTGGATCGGGAGTGGCTCGGCCAACACATGCTGACCGCCTCCCACCAGCAGGCGACCCGGCAGGCGCAATACCCGCTGTTCATGAAGCCGGACGCCCCCATAGCCGTGCCGGACGTGGCCAGGCTGCTGAGCGCCACCTATGAGGGCACGCCGCTGGCGGGCAAGGCGGAGCGGCCGATCCGCATCGATCGCCAGCTGGAATCCCACGTCATCCAGCTGCGCAAGGAGATGCCCAAAGAGCTGCAGGGGCTCATCTGGCAGAGCTACGGCGTGCTGGCCGAATCCGTGATGGTGCCGCTCTACAGCCCGCTGGAGTCTTATCCCCTGCCCTATCGCACCGGCAGCGACAGCTACTCCGATGATTCCGCCTACTGGCAGTTCCGCAGCCTGACCGCGCTGGCCAACACCAACCCGGACAAGTACCTGCCGCTGCTGCGGGGCGTCTGGAGCAAGGAGAGCACCAAGCTCTACAAGGAGGTCGCCCTGCTCGACAATACCCTCAAGCAGACCTATGTCAGCGACAAGGCGACGGCGCTCGGGCTGGCCGCCGACTACTCCTACGGCCAGCTGGAGCAGACCTATCAGATGGCCAAGGACCTGCGTTACAAGCTGATGACGGATCTCACCAAGAGCAGCGAGAAGAAGTATTCAGAGGAGGAGTTCAAGAAGATCATGAGCCTCTGACCGGCTCTGCAAAGCAAAGAGGCACCCTTGGGTGCCTCTTCTCATTTCGTCAAACGGGAAGCTCAGCGACGGCTGATCTGGAGCGGGCCAAAGGTCTGGGCCACCGGCATTATCTCTATGCTGTTGATATTGACGTGGGCGGGCTGCTGGCTGACCCAGAGCACAGTATTGGCGATGTCTTCCGGCTGAATGGCCTGCACCCCTTGGTAGACGGTGGCCGCCTTGGCGTCGTCGCCGTGGAAGCGCACGTTGGAGAACTCGGTGCCACCGCACAGGCCCGGCTCCACGTTGGTGACGCGGATGGCGGTGCCCGCCAGATCGGCGCGCAAGTTGAGGCTGAACTGTTTCACGAACGCCTTGGTGGCACCGTAGACGTTGCCGCCCGGGTAGGGGTAGGTGCCGGCGATGGAACCGATGTTGACCACGTGGCCGCGATTGCGCGCCACCATGCCCGGCAGCAGCAGTCGGGTGAGCAGGGTCAGACCGCTGATGTTGGTGGCTATCATCTGCTCCCAGTCTTCGAGATCCGCCTTGTGGGCGGGCTCTAGCCCCAGCGCCAGACCGGCGTTGTTGACCAGCAGATCCACCTCGCTCCAGGCGGCTGGCAGACCGGCGATGGCGGCTTGAGTCGCGGCCTTGTCCTGCACGTCGAATACCAGCGGCAGGAAGCTGTCACCCAGCTCATCGCCCAAGGCAGCCAGACGTTCAGCACGTCGGCCTGTGCCTATCACCCTGTAACCCGCGTTCACCAGCTGACGGCTGATGGCCTCCCCAAAACCGGACGAGGCGCCCGTTACCATTGCTATCATCTGAACCTCCATATCTACATCGATATTGTTATTTATGTGTTTGAATCCAATCTGATTCATTCATCGCTCAATTCACGCCCGGTCACCTTGCGCCAGACAAATACCAGCAGATGGAGCAGCAACAGGCCCGAGCCCCCCAACGCAAACAGCAGGCCGGTGAGGGCATTGACCGAGGTATCGGCGCCAAACCACCACCACGCCAGCCAACCGACCATGCCGATGACGAAGGTCTGGCCGGCGCAGACAGAGCAGCGCCCGAGCTTGGCCTTGATGGCGGTGGCCAGACAGTCATCACAGCTCATGCCGATCCTCCGGATCCATGGCCGCTCAAGGCGCGGGCTTGGCGGCACAGGGCGGCTTGTACACTGCGGCGCTGGCGCCTGAGGGTGCGAACCTCGTCGCTCACCAGCGGCAACACCAGCCGGTGGGCATGCTGGTCGCGGCCATAATAGTCAGGCAACCTTTGCTGAGCCTTGAATCCCAGCGCCTGATAGAGGGCCAGCGCCTCTTCATTGGCATCACCCACCTCGAGGCGCACCGCCCCCCAGCCAGCCTCGCGCCCCTCCCGGATCACCTGCTCCAGCAGACGACGGGCCCAGCCCTGGCGACGGATGGTCCAGCGGATGGCGAGGGTCTGGATCACCAGTCGGTCCCAGCCCCTGTGCTCCAGCAGACTGAGATAACCCATCAGCTGATCCTTCTCATCCAGCACCAGCAGGGTGCGTCCCTTGGCGTGGGTAAGCAGATAGTGCCAGCGGCTGCGGCCAAAGGCGACTTCGGGGGGAAAACAGTAGCGTTCCAGCTTAACGATGGCGCCCAAATCATCGGTTCGGGCCGCTCGTACGGTCAACACGGGGAGTCCTTGTTCGGTTATTTATCTTCAGCACCAGAAATGCGACTTGTATCACAAGTTACCAAAGCAGAATATTAGGCACTGTAACCTCTTGTTTCCCCTCGCGCCATTGTCGTGCTTGTCGGTGCATCGAAGCCCACTGGGGATCCTGCCATTCAAGGCAGTCTGATCTGTGGAGCCGAAAATATGAGTACCTACGTCATAGTCGAAGAGCCGGGCGACTGGCCCTGCCATGCCGATTATCTGCTGACCGCCCGCACCTATCTGCAACACGGCGTGCCGACCACAGGCGGCCGACCCCGCATCATCAACCTCTGCCGCAACCTGGAGCACCTGAGCGCGGGCTACTACTGCTCCTTGCTGGCCCAGGCCCGTGGCCACCACTGCCTGCCTGGCCTGCAGGCCATCAGCGTGCTGCAACCCCAGCAGCCGCCGGCCAAGCTGTGGCGCAAGGTACAGGGCTGGCTGGCCCAGCAGAGCGAGGATCGCATTCGGGTACGCGCCATCTTCGGCCAGAGCGAACAGAGCGAGCTGGCGGGGCTGGCCCGCTACTACTACGGCCTGAGCCAGCTGCCGCTACAGGAGCTGACCCTCAAACGCGGCCGCCACGGCTGGTCGGTGCGCCAGCAGCAGAGTCTGTCGCCCCTGGAGTTGAGCCCGAGCGAGAAGGCGCTGATGCTGCATCACGCCCAGGCGCTGGTCGGTGCCGGCGATGAGGAGCAGGCGGCCCCGCTCTACCAGCTCGCCATCCTGGTGGATCCCGATGATGGCCGCGCCAGCAGCGATGCCCTGGCGCTGGATCGCTTCATCCGGGCCGCCGCCGCCCAGGGGATCCAGGCCGAGAGGCTGGCGCCGTCCGCCATCGAGCGATTGCCGGAATTCGATACTCTCTGGCTGCGTTCCGAAACGGCGGTCGGCCACTACACCTTCGAATTTGCCCGCCGCGCCGAGCAGCTCAAGATGCCGGTCATCGACAGCTCCCGCGCCATCCTCGCCTGCAGCAACAAGCTTTACCTCTACGAGCTGATGGTGCGCAGCGGCGTACCCATGCCACCCACCATGGTGGTGACCCGTCGTGGCCGCCATCAGGTGGACGAGCTGGTGCAGCGACTCGGCCTGCCGCTGATGGTGAAGATACCCGACGGCGCCCAGGGGCGGGATCTCGCCATGGCCAGCGATGCCCAGCAGCTCGCCCGCCTGCTGGACGAGGGGCTGGGCCGCTCCGCCCTGCTGCTGGTGCAGAGCCGGATCCCCGCCGAATTCGACTGGCGCATCGGCTTTCTCGACGGCTCGCCGCTGTTCGCCTGTCGCCGCTACCGGCCCGAGCCGGGCAACCGCATCCGCCGCCGCAAGCATCCCCTCGACATGAGCCGGATCGAGGCACTGCCGCTCACCGAGGTACCGGAGCGGGTGTTGCAGACCGCCAGGCGCGCCGTGCACCAGCTCGGCAACGGCCTGTTCGGGGTGGATCTGCGCCAGCAGGATAGGGACTGCGTGCTGCTGGAAATCATCGACAATCCCTGGATACGTGGCGATATTGAGGACAGGGAGGCAAAGGACCTCTACGAGCGCCTGGCCAGGGCCTTCCGGCAACGGCTGGAAAACCGGGGGCAGAGCGCGGCAGGATAACAAGCATCGACAGCAGAGGTGGATATGATGACAACGGATTGGTGGGACATAGCGCCCCTTGGCTGGGAGAACATCCTGGCCTGCCTGGTGTGTGGCACGCTCGTGGGGCTGGAGCGGCAACTGCGCGGCAAGCCGGTCGGCATCCGCACCTCCTCGCTCATCATACTCGGCACCTACTGCTTTCTCGCCATAGGTGCCGCCGTCAGCCCTGAGAGTGCCGATCGGGCGCGGGTGCTGGGCCAGCTCATCACCGGCATCGGCTTTCTCGGCGCCGGCGTCATGATGACCCGGGATGGTCAGGTATTGGGGGTGACTTCGGCCGCCACCGTCTGGATGCTGGCGGCCCTCGGCGCCCTCATCGGCATGCAGATGCTGCACCAGGCCGTGCTGCTCACCGGCGTCACCCTGGCCATACTGGTGGGGGTGGATTATCTCGAAACCAGCTTCAAGAGCCTGCGCCGCGGCGTGCACAACCGGCTGGAGAGCTGGCGCCACGGCAATGGCCACGCCCCCGCCCCCAACGCCCATCAGGAGGAGCTGGGCAGCGGCATAGAGAAGTAACCCGCCACAATGAACAAGGGCTCCAGATTGGAGCCCTTGTTGTTACTCGCCAGCCTTATTGCAACAGCAGGAAGCGACCGCTCAGCGGCGGCAAGTCCACCGTCACGCTGCTGCCGCCTATGGCCAGACTCTCGCCGCTCTGCAGATCCAGCAGGGCGTTGCCGCTGCGCAGCTTGCCGACCGGCAGGGCATAGCTCTGGGGCGTGCTTGAAACGTTGAGCAGGTAGACGATCTGCTCCGCCGCCGTCTGTTTGATGTCGCCATAGACGCTGCCATCGGCCACCAGCTTGACCCGCTCACCCTGATAGAGAGCGGGATGCTTGGCACGCAGGGCCAGCAGCTGGCTCAGCCACTGCTTGAGCTCGGCCTGCTCGCCGCTTGGCACGAAACCGGTGGCAACCGGCACCTTGCCGTCGCTGCGAGCCACGTGATCGTCACAGAGCCCCTGCGCCGCACAGTCGCCGCTCACCTGCGCCGCAAAGCCCAGCACCTCGTCGCCAAACTCCTCACCGTAGTAGAGGGTGATGGGGCCGGAGCGGGCCGCCAGGAAGCTGAAGGCCGCCTTGTGGCGCTGCCAGTAGTCCGCCGGATTGAAGTTGCCGCGCTCCAGCAGATCGCCGAAGCGCACCAGATCGTGGTTGCCCAGCATCAGGTTCGGCATGGCGTGATCCGGGTAGTTCTCCACCTTGTTCCAGCTGGCGTCGAGCACGCTGGCGCCCTGGCCGCCCTTGCCGGACTCCTCCACCGCCAGCGCCTGCACCAGGCCGTAACGCAGCGGGAAGTCGAACGCCGAGGAGAGCGCCGGGTTGTCGCTCGGGCCATAAGCCTCTGCCCGGATCTCGTCGGCCCCCTTCCACACCTCCCCCACCAGATAGCCGAGCGTGCCCCACTGCTGACCGGCCGCCTTGCGTGCCGCGCTGGCCTGCTCGACCTCGCCACGAATGGCACGCCACTCGTCCAGCCCCAGCTGGTAGGCCTGATCGAGACGCCAGCCGTCGATGCCGTACTGCTCGACCCAGTAGCGGGCCACTTCTTTGAAGTAGGCCAGGCTCTGGGGCTGGCTGTAATCCACCAGCTGGCCCGGATAACCGGCACCACCGCTCTTGAGGGCGGGCAGACGCCCCTCTGGCGAGGGCTTGCTCACCCCCACCTTGTTGACGTGACCGAACACGCCGTCGAGGAAGACGTAGAGGCCGCGCTGGTGTGCCGCCTCCACCAGTTTTTTGAGCTGGGCATTGCTGCCGAAGTTGGGATCCACGGTGAAGAAGTCGCAGGCGAAGTAGCCGGTGGCATCCAGTTTGTCATCCCCGCCCTGACCGGCGCAGGAGTCGAATACCGGGGTGAGCCAGATGGCGTTGACGTTGAGACTCTTGATGTGATCCAGACTGTCGATGATCCCCTGCAGATCGCCGTTGTGCCGGGAGGGGCCGTAGCCGACGCCGTAGTTGGCGGCGCTGTCGCCATCGACGAAGGACTCCACCATCACCTGATAGGTGCGCAGGTTGCAGGCGGGCTGATCATTGCCGTAGCAGGCGCGGCTGGCGGTGGCAGGCGGCGGATTGACCACGGGGGGCTGGGGTTCGCTGCTGGATCCCCCGCCTCCGCTGCCGCAAGCCGTCAGTAACAGGGCGGCCCCGAGCAGGCCGCCATAGCGCAACGTTCCTTGTTTCATTGTTATGTTCCCGCTGTGGTGGTATCGGCGCACAAGGCGCCACTCCGGGGCCATGATAGCGGCCCCGCCAGCACGGGTCTGTGACTGAAAACGTTACCCGGTTCAGTCGGTTGGCGCGTCTGCCTAGAGCACGCCGGCGGAGGCGAAACGGTAGTTGAGGGAGAGCCAGACGGCGCGACCCGGCTCAGGGATGCGACCGACCTGTTCATAGCCCAGCCCAGCCTGACTGGCGTGCACCGACTTGGAGAGGTGCTCGTAATAGAAGGTGTCGAACAGGTTGTCCACCCCGGCCGACAGCTGCCACCCCTCTGCAAACTGCCAGGCACCGCTCAGGTTCAGGGTGAAGAAGCCCGGCGTCTCCCCCTGATCCTGCCCGGCTACCGTGCCGGAGCCCACATCGACCCTGTCCTGCGCGGCCACGGCGCGGCCCAGCAGGGTAAAGTTCCACGCCTCGGCCGGCTGCCAGCCCAGCGCCAGCTTGCCATCGAGCGGCGGCATCTGGGCCAGCGGCTGGTTATCGCTCTGGTTTTCGCCATAGACCACCGCCAGGCCGCCATCGAGACGCCACTGCTCGGCAAACTGCCAGCGTCCTTCCAGCTCGCCGCCCCGGGTCCGGGCATCTATGTTGCGCACCTTGTTCGACTTGTTGTTATAGAGCAGGTAGTCCTGGATGTCGGCGCTGAACAGGGAGAGGGTCAAGTCCAGCTCGCGACTGCGCAGGGCCAGCCCCGCATCCCACTGACGACTGCGCTCCGGGTTGAGGGTGAAGGGGACGCTGTCCTTGCTGCGCTCCCAGTAATCCGGTGCCCGCTTGGCCTGGCCCCAGGCCAGATAGCTCGACCAGGCCGGCGACCACTGGTATTCGTAGCGGCCAAAGCCGCTGTCCAGGGTCAGGGTATCGCTGTAAAGGGTTTGATCCCCCGCGCCATAACGGGTGGTCTCGACCCTGTCCTGCCGGTAGCCCCCCTTGTAGCCGTGGGCCCCCTGCTGGCGGCCCAGCTCGACAAAGCCCCCCTGCTGCTCGAAACGCAGGGTGCGCTGACGCGGCTGGCTGGCGTAATCCACCCCGCTGCGGGCCCTGTGCTGATCCCGGTTGGCATCGAGCCCGGCGGTCAGCAGCCAGTCGGCCGGCAGGGCCAGGTCGTTGGCCCAACGCCCGCCTGTGTTGCGCCGATCCGGGTTGGAGAGCATCTTCATGCCGCTGTTTTGTCGCAGGCTGAAGTTGTCCATGATGTGGTCTATGTCGTTGTCCCACAGGGTCAGCTCGCTGCGCTGCCAGTGGCTGCTGATCTGCTCCTGCCTGAGCTTGAGGCCGAAGGACTCCCGATCGAACATGGGGCCGTCCATGGTGCGATCCGCATAGGCGGCGCGGGCGTTGCTGCGCTCGGCGGTGAGTTCGAGCCAGGTGTGCTCCCCCGGCGTCCAGCCCAGCTGGGCTGTGCCGTTCTCCCGGCGATAGAAGGAGCGCACCCTGTCGCCGTGGCCATCTCGGTAGTCATCGCTGTCGGAGTGGGTGAACTGGCTGCGCAGATACCCCTCGGGCGCACCGACTGTGGCGTCCAGCATCTGGTCGTCGCGCCCGAAGCTGCCATAAAGCGCCGAGGCCTCGGCCTTGACGCCGGGGGCGGTGAACTCGGGTCTGTCCCGTTCGAACAGCACAGTGCCCGCCAGAGCCGCGCCCTGCTCGAGGGATTGCGGCCCCTTCAGCACCCGGATCCGGTCGAAGGATTGGGGAAACACATAGGCGGTGGGTGGATCCATGCGGCCGCCGCAGCCACCGGCCAGCATGCCGCCATCCATCTGCACGTTGAGGCGGGACATCCCCATACCCCGCAGCACGGGGTCGCCCCCCAGTCCGCCCTTGCGCACCATGCTCATGCCGGTGACGTTCTTCAGATAACCGGCGCCGTCGGCGGCAGGCATGGGAGAGCCCGGTTTCTTGGGATCCAGGGTCACTTCTAGGGTGCTGGCGGGGCGGCTGGCGACCACCACCATGGGTTCCAGCTGCTGGACCTGCTCCTGACCGGCGGCGCCGTGGCAGGCGAGACCGCCCACCAGCAGGGCCAGCGGGGTGCGCATATGACAAGCCATGTTTATTCCTTATCTCTTTGTTTATTTTGTTTTTCTTATCTCACCCAACAAACCTTTCAGCTGGGGAAAGGTTTGCCATCCGGCCACAAAAAAGGCCTGCGGCGGGAGGCGGCAAGCCTTGACGGGCAAAGCTGGAAGAGTGGTTGGCAAAATGTTGCGCAGGTTTTACCCAAATTGGGTAGAGAAGGCAAATGAACAAACATTCCAGTTACAGGAATCTGGGGATGGCTCACAAAAACAGGGGGTTAACTGAAAGCCTCCCGCTCGTTGATGGGCCTGATCAGGTGATAGACCTCATGGGCCGACAGGGTGCAGCCGGCAGGCCACTCCAGCTGGTGGTGACGATTGATGAAGACCCGGGCGCAACGCCGCTCCGAATCCAGCGCCGCAAACAGGGGCTGCGCGCGCCAGGGGGTCAGGTCCAGCGCCCCCGTGGTGCCGTCGGAGAGCACCACGAACAGGCGCCATCCCTGCAAATATTCCACATCGATAAAGACCGGCATCCCTTCGGCTCCGATTGAGAAAATTCGGCGTCATTATAGGGAGGCGGCCTACATGACTTTGCAAGGGGGATCACAGTTTCCTCAGCCGTTTATGCTGTCTTGGATCCCTGCGCGCCCTCACATAAAAATCATAAATCGTGCCAAAACATCCTTTTAAACGGCACCTACACGCAACCTTTCCCCGGACCCGCTGTCATAACCCTGCAATATAAAAACAATGTGCCCGAGGACGGGTGCAAACAGGCTTGTAGGAACAACAATGACAACTATCAGACAATGGCTGGGACCGTTTTGGCCCATCGCCGTTTTTTCATTGATCGCGCTCGTCTCTCTCTCCGTCAGCCGACTCGGCCTCGGCTTCTGGCAACTGGAACGGGTCGACGCCGTCGCCGGCTGGCAGGAGATGCTGCTGCAAGGGCTGCGGGTCGATTTCGCCACCCTCTGCTGGCTGTGGGGCGTGCCCGCCATGCTGACCCTGCTGCTGGCGGGGCCCCACCCGATCGGTCGGGCCTGGCTGCAGATCATCCGGGTCTGGCTGACCCTGGGACTCTGGCTGATGCTCTTCCTGGAGATCTCCACCCCCTCCTTCGTGACCGAATACGGGGTCAGGCCCAACCGCCTCTATGTGGAGTACCTCATCTATCCGAAGGAGGTGCTCTCCATGCTGTGGGCCGGCCGCAAGGGAGAGCTGCTGGCCGCCGTGCTGTTCAGCCTGCTGACCCTGGGCGGTGGCTGGTGGCTGAGCGGGCGCCTGCTGCGCGATCTCACCTTCCCGCGCTGGTACTGGCGACCCGCCTTCGCCCTGCTCATTCTGGCCATAGGCTTTCTCGGCGCCCGTTCCAGCCTGGGCCATCGCGCCCTGAACCCGGCCATGGTGGCGTTTGCCAGCGATCCCCTGATCAATGCGCTGACCGTCAACTCCTCCTACTCCCTCTTCTTCGCCATCAAGCAGATGGGGGCCGAAGAGGATGCCAGCCAGTTCTACGGCAAGCTGCCCCAGGCGCGCATCCTGGAGCTCATTCGCCAGGAGAGTGGCCGCGAGCCCCACGAATTCAGCTCTGAAACCTTGCCCAGCCAGACCTTCAACGAAGCCAGCTATATCGGCAAGCCGAAGAACCTGGTGATCCTGCTGCAGGAGAGCCTGGGCGCCCAGTTCGTCGGCTCCCTCGGCGGCCTGCCGCTCACCCCCAATCTGGATGCACTCTCGCAGCAGGGCTGGGCCTTCGAGCAGCTCTACGCCACCGGCACCCGCTCGGTGCGCGGCATAGAAGCCGTGCTGACCGGCTTCACCCCCACCCCGGCCCAGGCCGTGGTCAAGCTTGGCAAGAGCCAGACCAACTTCTTCACCATCGCGGATCTGCTCAAACAGCGGGGCTACGACACCAGCTTCATCTATGGTGGCGAGAGTCACTTCGACAACATGCGCAGCTTCTTCCTCGGCAACGGCTTCACCACCATAGTCGAGCAGAAGGACTTCAAGAATCCGGTGTTCAAGGGATCCTGGGGTGCCTCGGACGAGGATCTGATGGCCAAGGCGGACGAAACCTTCAAGGCGCTGCACAAGGAGGGCAAACCCTTCTTCAGCCTGGTGTTCAGCTCCAGCAACCACGATCCGTTCGAATTCCCGGACAATCGCATCGCCCTCTATGAGCAGCCCAAGCAGACCCGCAACAACGCGGCCAAGTACGCCGACTACGCCATCGGTGAGTTCTTCAAGAAGGCGAAGCAGTCGGACTACTGGAAGGACACCCTGTTCCTGGTCATCGCCGATCACGACAGCCGGGTCGGCGGTGCCAGCCTGGTGCCCATCCCCCGCTTCCACATTCCCGGCGTCATCGTCGGTGACGGCATAGCGCCGAAGCAGGATCCCCGTATCGTCAGCCAGATCGACATGGCGCCGACCCTGCTCTCCCTGATGGGGATAAGCGCCGATTACCCCATGCTGGGCAAGGATCTGACCCGGATGCCCGCCGACTGGCCGGGGCGCGCCATCATGCAGTACGACAAGAACTTCGCCCTGATGCGGGGCAAGGACGTGGTGATACTGCAACCCGAGCGCCCGGCGGAAGGCTTCATCTACGAGGATGCCACCGAAACCCTCACCCCAGCGGCGCAGCCGGATGCCATGAAGGATGCCACGCTCGGGCTGGCGCTGTGGGGCAGCCTGGCTTATCAGAAAGGGCTCTACCAGACGGCGCCGGATACCCAGACTGCGCTGAACTGAGTCCGCCGCCGCAACAACATAAAACCCGCCGATTGGCGGGTTTTATGTTGGGCGCAACACGGGATCAGGTGTTGAGGAAACAGGGCAGCGAGCGGCTGAACCTGTGTTCGAATACCAGCGAGGTCTCGAGGTGCACCACCTCCTCCCGGGAGGTGAAGTGATCGAACACAAAGTTGCGCAGGTGCTCGGTATCGGCGACGCAGAGGTGCACCAGGAAATCATCCTTGCCACCCATGTGAAACAGGCTGATCACCTCGGGCAGCGCCAGTATGGCGTCGCGGAAGGCATCGATGATCTGGCGGCTGTGACGCGCCAGCTGCAGCGAGACCATGGCCTGGATATGGCCACCGAGCGCCTGGTGATCCACTTCGCAATGGGCGCCCTTGAGCACCCCGTCCTGTTGCAGCTTGCGCACCCGCTCCAGGCAGGTGGACGGCGCCACGCCGACCAGGGCAGCCAGATCCTTGTTGGTCATGCCCGCATCGCGAAACAGATGGGCCAGGATATCCAAATCCAGTTGATCCAGGTTTCTCATCTTAACTCCTTGAACCGATCAATTTTTTAGACTCTGCCCGTAAACCGGGCCGAACACAACGCAGATTGACATCGGGGCCGCGCCCCCTATGCTTTGGCGCACTCAGAAACCGGCCATGCCGGCTCGCCTCGCCCTTGCTGGCCTCATAAGGACCTTTATGCACCCGTCTCACCCCTTCTGGAGCCAGGAAGTACCCCGCGTCGATGGCCAGCTGCTGCTGACCCCCTGCCCCGGCACCCAGCAGGTGGCACTGCCACTGGCACTGGATCAGCTCAGGCTGGCGGGAGCCCACGGCGTGCTGACCCTGATGACGGAGGCCGAACTGGCCCGGCTCGCACTGAGCCAGCTTGGCCCGCAGGTCGAGGCGAGCGGCATGCGCTGGTTCCACCTGCCCATCGAAGACGATCAGGCCCCCGATGCCACCTTCGAACAGGCCTGGCAACAGGCTCTGCCGCAACTGACCGGCCTGCTGCGCGAGGGCAAACACCTGGTCATCCACTGCAAGGGGGGCAGCGGCCGCACCGGTCTGGTCGCGGCCGCACTGCTTGTCTCCCTCGGCCAGCCACAGCAGGAGGCCATGGCCGCCATCCGGGCCCACAGGCCCAAGGCCTTCATCCTGGCGGTGCATCGCCAGTGGCTCGACGCCCTGACCGCACGACGGGAACAGGCCGACTGAGCCCGCCACTCTGATCCTTACTTGGGCTGCTGGTAGGTAAACACCTTGCCTATGTCCTCCACCCGATAGCTGGTGAGCTGATAGACGTAGTAGTTGAGCCAGTTGGAGAACAGCAGGTGGCCGTGACTGCGCCAGCTGGCGCGCGGGGTCTGGCCGGGATCGTTGGCCGGGTAATAGTTGACCGGGATGACGGGCTCGAGCCCGGCCGCCAGATCCCGCCGGTACTCCCCATCCAGAGTCAGGACATCATATTCAGGGTGGCCGGTGACGAACACCTGGCGGCAATCCTTGGTCGCCGCCAGATAGACACCGGCTTCCTCCGACTCGGCAAAGATCTGCAGGTCGGTGTGGGCGCGGATAAGATCCCCATCAAACGCCGCATAGCGGGAGTGGGGCGCCACGAATTCATCGTCGAAGCCGCGCAGCAACGGCTCGTGCTCATCCAGCCTGTGATGGCGATAGATGCCGGAGAGCTTCTCGCCGTGGGTCTGTTTTTCCATGCCATACAAGGCTTTCAGCGCCGCCTGCACCGCCCAGCAGAGAAACAGGGTCGAGGTCACGTGCTGATGGGACCACTCTATGATCTCGACGATGCGCGGCCAGTAGACCACCTCCTCGAACTCCACCAGCCCGAGCGGCGCCCCCGTGATGATCATGCCGTCGTAGTTGTTGGCCCGCACCTGTTCGAAGTCGTGATAGAAGTTCTCCAGGTGCGCCTGGGGCGTGTTCTTCGACTCCCGATCGTCGATGCGCAGCAGATCCACGTCCACCTGTAACGGCGAGTTGGAGAGCATCCGCATCAGCTGGATCTCGGTTTCAATCTTCTTGGGCATCAGGTTGAGGATCAACACCCGCAACGGGCGTATGTTCTGGGTGACGGCCCTGGATTCCGTCATCACGAAGATGTTCTCCTGCCCCAGCACTTCGGCGGCGGGTAACTGATCCGGGATCTTGATCGGCATGCTTACTCCCTGTACTGCATCGGTAAATATGTCTGGACATCCAGAAGCCTATAATAAAGCGTCTACCCTGTCATCAGATACCTTTTGTATTCACCTCCGCCTTTGACTAGCATACGGCTCATGTGTCTCTCGCAGCCAAGACAATGACAGGTATCAAGATTTCCGTAGACCGACTGCAAGTCGGCAATTTCGTCTCTCTGCCACTGGGTTGGCGCGAACACCCCTTCCTGTTTTCCAGCTTCAAGCTCAAGACTGAAGAGGAGATAGAGCTTATCCGCCGGCTTGGCCTCAAGCTCGTGACCATCATCCCCGACAAGAGCGATGCACCGCCCAAGCCGCTGAGCCAGATCCAGCCTCAACCAACCGAGGCGCCGGACACCTCCCAGCGCCAGGCCGAGATGCAGCTGGAAAAAGAGCGCCGCATCGAGCAGTTGCAGCAGTATCGCCGCGACTTGCAGCAGTGCGAGAAGCAGTTCCAGCAGTCGCTGGCGCAGGTGCGCAGCGTGATGAGCAAGATCCAGTCCCGCCCCCTCAACGCCATCGGCGAGGCGCAGGAGCTGATCAACGCCATGACGGAGCAGCTGCTGTCGGTGGACGAGATGGTGCTGCACTTGGTCTCCGACAGCGAGGATGGCAACAACCTCTACTTCCACTCCCTCAACGTCAGCGTGCTCAGCATGCTGCTGGCCAAGGAGTGCAACATGTCGGCCGACGAGATCCGCCAGGTCGGCATGGGCGCCCTGTTCCACGACATCGGCAAGCTGAAGATCCCGAGCCAGATACTGCGCAAGACGGAGCCGCTGACCAAGCCGGAGCAGAACCTGATGGCCCAGCACCCGCGCTACGGCCTGGATCTGCTCAATCTGGCCAAGGATTTTCCGGCCGGGGCCAAGGGAATCGTGCTGCATCACCACGAATACCTGGATGGCAGCGGGCCCGAGGGGCTCAAGAAGGGGCAGCTCGACCCCCTCACCCAGATGGTGTCGCTGATCAACGAGTACGACAACCTCTGCCACCTGCAGGCCAAGGTGCCCTACTCGGCCCTGAGCGGCCTCTACAAGCAGCGCAAGGCCCAGTTCAACCCGGAATACCTCAGCATGCTGATCCGGCTGATGGGCATATACCCGCCCGGCAGCGTGGTGCAGCTCTCCAACGGTCAGGTGGGGCTGGTGATGTCGGTGAATGCCTCCCGCCTGCTCTACCCCTCTGTGCTGGTGTACGATCCCCGCATCCCGCGCCAGGAGGCGGCCATCATAGATCTGCAACAGGCCGAGCTCTCCATCGCCAAGGTGATCCACCCCAAACGACTGCCCCCGGCGGTGTTCGAGTACCTCAATCCACGTACCCGAATCAGCTACTACTTCGAACACGCCAAGCCCTGATTGTCCCGGCCATGGTTCATGGCCGTCCCAGTTCAGGTCCCCAGCCCAAGGAGCCCCCATGCGTATCGAGATCATCAGCACCGGAGACGAGATAGTGACGGGTCTGGTGGTGGATACCAACGCGGCCTGGCTCAGCGCCCTGCTGCTGGAACAGGGCTGGCAGGTGCGCCGCCGCGTCACAGTGGGGGACAACCTCGCCGATCTGAAAACCGTGCTGCAGGAGAGCGCCAGCCGCGCCGAGGTGGTGCTGGTGTGCGGCGGCCTGGGCCCCACCGCCGATGATCTCACCGCCCAGGCGGCGGCCGAGGCGTTCGGCCAGCCCCTGGCCCTGTTCCCGGACTGGCTCGCCACCATAGCGGCGCGCTACGCCAGCCGCGGCCGGCCCATGCCCGCCAGCAACGCCAAGCAGGCCTGGCTGCCGCAAGATTGCGAGATCCTGGACAACCCGGTCGGCACCGCCTGTGGCTTTGTGGTCACCCACACAGGCCATCAGGGCCAGAGCCAGCTCTTCTTCACCCCGGGCGTGCCGTTCGAATTCAAGCAGATGGTGCACGAACAGATCTTGCCGCGCCTCAAGGCGCTTGCGGGCGCGAAGACCGATACCGAACTGCGCCGCTTCTACAGCTTCGGCATCTCGGAATCAGCCCTCTCCGACATGCTGGATGCAGCCCCCTGGCCGACCGGCATAGAGCTGGGCTACCGCTCCTCCATGCCGCTGATCGAGCTGAAACTCATAGGCCACGGCGCCAGCGCCGCCGACATGGATGCCGCCGAGGCGCGACTGCTCGCGGCGATCCAGCCCTGGCTGGTGGGACGGGGGGATGAGGAGCCTGCGCGGCAGATCCTGGCCCTGCTGGGGGAGAGGCCGCTGACCCTGCTGGAGGGGGAGAGCCGGGGTGCCCTGCTCGCCCTCTGCCACGACCATCCCCGGCTTGAAGCCGGCTTTCGCGGCGACCTCGCCAGCGAGCTGGCGCAGTTGGAGGCAAAAAGTGAGGAGCTGAGCCTGACCATGGGATGGGAGGGGCCGGACGGCGTGCCGCTGCTGCTCTGCGCCGACGGGCAAAAGATCGGCCAGACGCTGAAGGCCAGTCACCCGGATCCCGAGAGCCGACGCAAGATCCTCGCCTTCGCCGCCCTCGACATGCTGCGCCGCCAGCTGCAAGGCTTGCCTGTGCTCGGCGACTACCTCACCCTGGCCAGAACGGCGCAGCGCGGCAGCTAGGCATCAAACGCCGGTACCCGCAAAATCGGACACAGACAAACGCCTCAATCCAGACTCTTCTTGAACCTGTGGGCGGCCAGAGTCAGCACCAGCAGGGTGAAACCGGCCAGCCAGAGCACGTCCGGCAGCAACTCAGACAACTCACCGCCCCGCAGCACTATGCCCCGGATCAACCGCATGAAGTGGGTGGCCGGCAACACCTCGGCAATCCACTGGGCCGGCACCGGCATCCCCTCGTAGGGGAACATGAAACCCGACAACAGGATGGAGGGCAGCAGGATGAACACCGTCATCTGCATCGCCTGCAGCTGGGTCTGTGCCAGGGTGGAGATAAGCAGCCCCAGGGTCAGGCTGGCGGCGATGAACAGCAGGGTCGCCAGCAGCACCTGACTCAGGGCGCCGTTGACGGGCACATCGAAGATGAGATGGCCGAGACCGAGTATGATGGCCACCTGGACCAGCCCCACCCCGATATAGGGCAAAATCTTGCCCAGCATCAGCTCCATAGAGCTGACCGGGGTGGTGATGAGCAGCTCCAGATTGCCGCGCTCGCGCTCGCGCACTATGGCCGCCGAGGTGAACATGATCATGGTCATGGTGAGGATCACCCCGAGCAAACCGGGCACTATGTTGACCGCCGAGCGGCGGGCCGGGTTGAAGTAGAGCACAGTCTCGAAGGTGGGAGGCGCGGATTCAAGCCCAGGTTTCAGATCCGACAGCGGCATGTTGCGCAGCCCCAGCAGGGCCCCGGCTATCATGGTGTCCGAACCGTCCACCAGCCACTGGCCCGCCGTCTCGCCGGCGCTGAGCCGGCGGCTCAAGTCGGGGGGCAGCACCAGCACGGCCCGCACCTCGCCCCGGGTCAATGCCGCTTCGGCCTGCTGCACTCCCACATAATGGTGTTCGATGCGTACCACCTGGCTCGCCTTCACCGCCTCCACCAGCAGCCGTCCCGGCACGCTCTGGCTCATCTCCACCAGCCCCACCGGGATATGGCGCACATCCGTGTTGATGGCGTAGCCAAACAGCAGCAGCTGGATCAGGGGGATCATCACCACCATGCCAAAGGTCAGCCTGTCGCGCGCCAGCTGCCTGAGTTCTTTCTGGGTAATGGCCCAGAGCCGTCGCAGACTGTTCATCCCGGCTTCCTCAACATGCTCATGCCCTTGGCTCCTGCCCGGTGCAGCTGACGAACACATCCTCCAGGCTGGGTCTGACCAGTGCCATGGCGGCACCGGCCAGCGCCGGGCAGGCCTGCTGCAACCAGGTCACAGGCTCGGCCAGCTCCTTGTCCACCAGCACCCGCAAGCGCTGACCGAGCTGGGCGGCGGATCGCACCGGCGCCAGCTGCACCAGCTGCTGCTTGAGTAGCCGCAGGTCGCTGGCCTGCACCTCCACCACCCGGGTGCTCATGGCATCCATCAGCGCCTGGGGCGAGCCCTGGGCCCGCACCCGCCCCGCCTCCATGATGGCCAGCGCATGACAGCGCTCCGCCTCGTCCATGTAGTGGGTGGTGACCAATATGGTGGTGCCCCCTTCGCTGAGATCGAACAGCTTCTCCCAGAAATCACGCCGGTTTTGCGGATCCACCGCCGAGGTAGGCTCATCGAGCAGCAGCAGATCCGGGCCGTGGATCACGGCCGCCGCCAGCGCCAACCGCTGCTTCTGGCCGCCGCTCATGGCGCCGGCCCGCTGCCGGGCCAGCGCGGTCAGCTCATAGGTGGCCAGCAGTTCGTGCAACCGGGCACCGAGTGCGGCCCCCCCCATGCCGTGAATGCGGCCCATGAATTCCAGGTTTTCCCAGCTCGTCAGCTCGTCGTAGAGGGAGAACTTCTGGGTCATGTAGCCGATCCGGCGTTTGAGTGTCTCGGCCTGCTTGGGAATGCTGAGCCCCAGCACCTCCACCTCTCCGGCCGAGGGGGTGAGCAGGCCGGTCAGCATGCGCAGTGTGGTAGATTTCCCGCAGCCGTTGGGACCGAGAAAGCCGTGTATCTGCCCCCTGGGCACGCAGAGATCCAGCCCGTCCACCGCCAGGAAATCGCCGAAGCGGCGACTCACCCCCTGCGCCCGGATCGCCAGTTCACTCATGGCCCGCCCTCTCATCGCCGGGCTCCGCCTGCAACGGCAGGCCGCTCGGCAGATCCTGCGCCCCGTTCGGCAGATCTATCTCGGCCAGATAGACCAACCGGGCTCTGTCCTGTTCGTTGAGGGCATAGTAGGGGGTAAAGGCGGGCTCTTTCGAGATCCAGCGCAGCCGGCCCATGAGCGGCTCGGCCACCCCGTCCACCCGCACCCGTACCGGCTCGCCGAGGCGATAGCTGGCGAGGGAGGGCTCGGGCACATAGACCCGGGCGTAGGGGGCCTGATCCGCCTGAATGGCCGCCAGCACGGCACCGACCGACACCCGTTCACCTAGGTGATAGGGCAGGCTGTCGAGCCGGCCGCTGCGAGTGGCGACGATGGAGAGATCCGCCAGCTCCCGCTCGGCCAGCGCCACTTCGGCCCTGGCGGCCTGCAGGGCCGCATCGGCTTCGTCTATGTCTTCGCTGCGCACGCCCCTGGTCAGCTTGTCGAGCTGCTGGCGCGCCCCGTCCTGTTCGGCCAGGGCGCCGTCACGCAGGGCTCGGGCCTTGTCAAGATCGGCCGGGCTCACCAGCTTCTGGCGCACCAGTCGATCGATGCGCACGAAGTTGCGCTCGCTCTCCCTGACATTGGCCTGCGCCTTGTCGAGGCTGGCCCGGGCGGCGGCTATGTCTTCCGGCCGTTCGCCATTGGTCATGCGGGTGAGGGCCGCGCGCGCTTGTGCCTCCTGGGCACGGGCACGGGCCAGCACCGCCTGCTGGCGGCGATCGTCGAGCCGGGCCAGCAGGGCCCCCTCAGCCACCTGACTCCCCTGCGCCACCGGCAGGGCGCGAATGATCTCGCTGGCGGTGGCGGTCAGCAGCACCCGATCCCGCTCCAGGGTGCCGAGTGCAATGGTGGACACCTGCGGCTGGCAGGCGGTGAGCAGGCCCGTCAGGGCCAGGGGCAGCAGACAATGACGCAACATCGATACTCCTCTCGCGGCTGGCCGGTCTGTCCCGGTACAAACCACCACCGGGTTCAGGGCCGGCACGTCTCTCGCAGACCTGCGGGCTTCTCGTGCCGTCAGCATACCCGCTGTCACCCTTGATTTCCTCGTCCCAGCTCACCCATTTGTGCTTACCTCGTTGACCAAAAAGGAGAAATACCCGAATACTGCAGACCGGCGCCATCTTGATGACTCGCGTTTTTAACAAAAAACCGATTAAATGGAAGTAAGAAGCGATCTCGATATGGGTACAGACGGGGGAAGGGAACCGGGTGTTAAGCAAAGAGTGGTTATTGTTATCAGCCGATATGGAGTATGCCTGCCTGCGCATAGTGCCCGGGCTGACCAAACCCGTCTCGGAAAACGATATCCAGACGCTGCTGCTGGCTTCCAACTGTCGCCGCTACCAGCCGCTGACGGAGGGGATCAAGCAGGCCATCAGCTTGCTCAATACCCTATTGAGCAACCCGGCCGCCCCCCTGCCCGGCAATCCGGTCCCCGTCGCCCAGCGCCACGATGCCCGCGTCACCCTGGTGGTGGAGAAAGACCGGATGAGCGCCGTCGCCCAGATCACCGCCGACTGGGGTGGCAAGTATCTCACCACTGAAGAGCTGGAGCAGGCGGTGCAGGCCAGCGAGATCAGCCAGGGAGTACAGGCGCCCCTCATAGCCGCCGCCATTCTGGCCGCCAAGGAGGCGACGCCGGGGGCCCTGATCAAGCTGCCGGTGGCGCTGGGCAAGGCCGCCGTCAACGGCCAGGACACCCGCTTCGAGCGGCTGGTGGAAACCCCGGCCGAGCGGATCCTCAAGCCCCAGGAGCTGGATCATGGCCGGGTCGACATGCGCGACCTCGGCACCCTGCTCACCGTCAAGGCAGGCGCCCAGCTGATGCGCCGCCACCCCGCCACCCAGGGCGTGCCCGGCTTTACCGTCACCGGCCAGGAGCTGCCCGCCAAACACGGCAAGGACAGCCCCATGGTCGCCGGCGAGGGCACCTTCGCTTCACCGGACGATGTGGATCTGCTGCTGGCCGGCCGCCCAGGCCTGCCCCGCCAGGAGAAGAACGGCATGAAGGTGGACGACGTGCTGAGCGTCAAGCAGGTCGACATCCGCCACGGCCACGTCATCTTCGAGGGGGCCCTGATAGTGGCGGGAGATGTCACCCCCGGCATGAAGATAAAGACCAGCGGCGACGTGGTGATCGGCGGCTTCGTCGAGGGGGGCTATATCGAGTCGAGCGGCACCATCACGGTGCGCAACGGCATCATAGGCCGCAAGAGCGAGCAGAGTGACGAGTACCTCTGCCACCTCAATGCCCAGGGCGAGATCCACGCCAGCTATGCCCAGTACGCCAAGCTGGAGGCCGGCGGCGACATCCAGATCCAGAGCCAGCTCAGCCACTGTTACAGCCGCAGCGGGCAAGACATCAAGGTAGGCGACAGCGGCATGCGCAAGGGCCACCTGCTGGGGGGCATCAGCATCGCCAATCGCCTCATCATGGCCCCCATACTGGGGGCCTCGGCCTACAACCAGACCCGGTTGCAGATCCTCGGCGGCTACTTCACCCACAAGGAGCAGGAGCAGGCCCTGCGCCAGCGCAAGCAGGAGTGCCGGGATCAGCTGGACAAGCTGCAGGATCTGCTGCTCAAGCTGTTGCAGCTACCAGGGGACAAGCGCAATCCCCAGACAGTGCAGAAGATCAAATTGATCCGCACCCAGCATATCGACGAGAGCAAGCTGCTGGATGAACAGCTGGAGGCGGCGCAGGAAGAGCTGCAAAAACTGATGACGGAGATGGACATCATAGCCACCCAGCGCGTCTTCCCCGGGGTCGAGGTGGAGATGGCCCACCATCATTACAGAGTCGACATAGAGCACGGCCCCATCCACTTCGCCATCCACGAAGATCAGTTGCAGCTGACCCCCTACGAACCCCACAAGTGACGGCCTGCGGCTCGCGACTTCCCGGCAAGATCCCCCCTGCTGGCGCCGCCTCTCGCCGCCAACCCGTGATCCTGGCGGCGAATTTCGCTACACTCGGCCTCCCATTGGCCCCATAGGGCGGGCCAGCCAGACTTCAGGTAGTGAGAGATGTACAAGCTGATCGCATTGGATATGGATGGCACCCTGTTGAACTCCCAGGGCCAGATTTCACCCCGCACCCACGCCGCCATTCAGGCCGCCCGCGCCAGGGGCGTGACTGTGGTACTGGCCTCGGGCCGCCCGCTGGAGGGGATGAGCCGCTACCTGGTCGAGCTCGGCCTCACCGATCAGGATGACTACGTCATCTGCTACAACGGCGCCCTGGTGCAACAGGTGGCCGATCAGCGCATCATCCGCAGCCAGCTGCTGACCGGCAGCGACGCCAGCGCCATCGCCAGGCTGGCAAACGAGCTGGAGGTGAACGTACACGGCTTCTCTGTCACCCGTGGCCTCATCAGCCCCAGGGTCAGCACCTATACCGAGCACGAATCCCGCCTCATCGGCATGCCCATCAATCTGATCGATTTCGCCACCCTGCCCGCCGACGAGCAGATCATGAAGGTGATGATGATCGACGAGCAGCCCCAGCTCTCCCGCGCCATCGAACGCCTGCCCGCCGAGCTTTATGAGCGCTACACAGTGGTGCGCAGCGCCCCCTACTTCCTCGAGTTCATGCACAAGCAGAGCAACAAGGGGACCGGCGTCGCCGCTCTGGCCGAGCATCTGGGGCTGGACGCCGCCCAGGTGATCGCCGTGGGGGATGCGGGCAACGATCACCACATGATCGAATACGCCGGGCTGGGAGTCGCCATGGGCAACGCCACCGACGAGATCAAGGCACTGGCCCAGCACACCACGACGCGCAACGATGAAGACGGGGTCGCCCAGGTCATCGAGCGATTCGTGCTGAACGCCTGAGTCGACAAAGGGGCCTGCGGGCCCCTTCTGCTATCCGGTTACCCCAGTCAGATGTTTAATATATCCACCACAGACCATATCCCTCATCTCACCAACACCCCCGCAGGCCCCTTTAAAAGGGACTCAAGGCAGCTCTTCGATTAAAACAGTTAACATTTCAGCATCATTTCGTTTGACATATTGAACGGCCTTGGCAGACTGGGATCAGGATCCAGGCTGTCATTGCCCAGGCTGACCGACGATTCTGGTACTGCGGCACGACCCTGATCCCATGACCATGCCTTGAGGCATGCCCTTGCCCTTTCAGCGGCAGCAAGGGCCTTCCCAAGGCGCAGGACCGCAAAGGATAGCAAGGTGAATCATGACAGCTCGCAACCCCCACACCCCGCGTAAACCCGTCGTACTCATGACCATGGGCGCCCAGCCCCGCAATGGTCACCCCTATCAGGTGATGACCCACAAATACATAATGCCGCTGGTGGAGATCAGCGACTGCGTGCCGCTGCTGGTGCCGACCTGCTGCGGCACAGAGGATCTGGCGCAGTATCTGGATTTGGCGGATGGCGTCTATCTGAGCGGCGCCGGATCCAACATAGATCCCGCCCTCTACGGCCAGGAGAACCTGACCCCGGAGAAGCAGCAGGACAGAGACAGGGATCTGTTCGACATCCCGCTGGTGCGCGCCGCCCTCGATCGCGGCCTGCCGATCCTCGGGATCTGCCGCGGCATGCAGGAGATCAACGTGGCCCTTGGCGGCGACATTCATCAGAAGGTCTACAACGAGCCGGGTTATGACGATCACAGGGAAGATTCGGACGATCCGGTCGACGAGCAGTATGGCGAGAGTCATCAGGTCGAGCTGGTGCCCGGCAGCTGGTTTGCCGAGCTGATGGGACAACCGTCGATCCCGGTCAATTCGCTGCATGGGCAGGGGATCAAGACGCTGGCCAAGGGGCTTGAACCGCTGGCCCACGCCGAGGATGGGCTGATCGAGGCGCTCCATGCCCCTGTCCTCGCCTCCTTCCTGCTGGCGGTGCAGTGGCACCCGGAGTGGAAGGCAAGCGAGAATCCCCACTCCATCAAGATTTTCGAGGCCTTCGGCGACGCCTGCCGGGCCCGCGCCAGCAAGGGCTGACTAGTCGCCAAACCCCCGCGCCTTGAGCTTGGGCAAACCACCCCGCTCGGGGCGCAGGGTGCGGCATATCTCCATCCCCTTGAGCCCGCGCTGGATGTGATCCGGCGTGTGGCCGAACACCATGCCGTTGCTGCGATAGAGGGCATCGTCATCCAGCTCGAACAGCTCACCGCCGATCAGCAACTGCTCGCGGCCATTGACCGTCTTGCCCCGCTTGAGCGGCAGCCTCATGTCGCTCAACACCTCGCCGGTGGCACAGCCCTCGCGCCAGCGGGCCTCGTCGGAGAAAGGGGTAATGGCGATCTCGCGCCAGGAACCATCGCGAAACTCGACCCTATACTTGTCGGCCAGCTGATCGCAGCCCGCCAGCAACCAGACCCCCGCGATACAGACCAGCTTGTTCAACTTGCGCACACTAGCCACTCCCCTGCCACATTGGCGCCCAGCATAAATAAATTGCCCTCACCCCGCACCCATTTAGCGGTTCGAAAGCAACTATGCTGGAAATAACCAATGATAAGGGGCTGTTATGTTTAGCGATCACCTCATTGCGCTACCTACCCTGCTGTGGATTGGTGAGCACCCGTTCTGGACCCTGCTGACCCTGTCTCTACTCGCTACCCATTTCTGGCGATCCCCTGGCCGGCGGCGGGAGCTGGTCGCCGAGCTAGGCTTCGCCATGCTGAGCACCGTCACCATACTGTTGATCCAGTTCGAGGGCGGCTGGTTCCGCCTGCCCCTGCCCCACCACTGGCTGGTGGAGATCTCCAGCCTGCTGGCCGGCCTGGTGCTGGTGAAAGTCTGGGGGATACTGCTGTTCCAGTTTCTGCTGCCCCTGTGCCAGATCCGCATCCCGCGCATCATAGCCGACATCGTCATCACGGTCGGCTACATCGGCTGGTGCCTGTTCCGGCTCTACGCCTCCGGCATGGCCCTCGGCGAGATAGTCACCACCTCTGCCGTCATCACGGCCGTCATCGCCTTCTCCATGCAGGACACCCTGGGCAATCTGCTGGCCGGTGTCTCCATCCAGCTCGACAACTCCATCGCCATCGGCGACTGGCTGCAGGTCGAGACTACCCAGGGCCGGGTGGTGGAGATCAACTGGCGCGCCACCACCATAGAGACCCGCAACTGGGAAACCGTGGTGATCCCCAACAGCCACCTGCTCAAACAGCGCTTCACAGTACTGGGACGGCGACAGAACGCCCCCCTGCAGTGGCGGCGCTGGGTCTGGTTCGACATCACCCTGGACACGCTGCCGACCCAGATCATAGCGCTGGTGGAACACTCCCTGCGGGAGACCCGCCTCCGCCACGTCTCCGCCAGCCCGATGCCCGACTGCCTGCTGATGAACGTGGAGAACGGCGTCGCCCGCTACGCGGTGCGCTACTGGCTCACCGATCTGGCAGTGGACGATCCCACCGATTCTGCGGTGCGCACCCTGATCGATGCCGCCCTGCGCCGCAACGACCGCCGCCTCACGCCCCCCATCTTCAACGTCTTCATGACCACGGATCAGGATCACAAGGATCAGCGCCACAAGCGGCATACCGCCGAGCGTACCGCCACCCTGCGCCGCTTGCCGCTGTTCGCCATGCTGCAGGAAGAGGAGCTGCTGCAACTGGCGGATCAGGTCAGGTTCGCCCCCTTCGTCAACGGCGATCGCATGCTCACCCAGGGCGAGATCTCGGGCTGGCTGTTCGTGCTGGTGAAGGGGGATGCGGAGATGCTGGTGGAGGTGGAAGGGCGCGAACTGCTGCTCGGTACCCTCAGCGCCGGCGACTTCTTCGGCGAGCTGAGCCTGCTCACCGGCGAGCCCAGCCCGTTCACTGTGCGGGCGCTCGGCACCGTCGAAACCTATCGCATCAATCAGGCCATGTTCCAGGAGCTGGTCATGCAGCGCGAGTCGCTGGTCGAGCCGCTCTACCGGGTGCTGAGCGCCAGGCAGCAGGAGCAGCAGGCCCTGCTGGCACGGGAGGCGGAATCCTTGAGACAGGTCACGCCGCCGCGGGATCTGCTGGATAAACTGAAGGCGCTGTTTGGCGGCCTATGACGTAGCATGGAGGCTTGAGCTTTCAACAAGAGACCAACTCCATGCTGCTGACCGCCCTGGCCCTGAGTGCCACCCTGCAATTTGACTGCCCACCCGGAATCGAGACCCGCCAGCAACTGTTGACCACACCAGAGGGCTGGCAGGGTCTGAGCCGGGATCCGGAAGGAAAACCGGGTCAGACCCTGAGCCACCGGCTGGCAAACCTGGCGCTGTTTGATGGTGAGCCGGGTGAGCTGGTTCAGCTCAAACCGGACAATGGCGACAGCGACGAGATCCACTACTGGAGCCTGCTCGGCAGCAGCCTGCGTCCCCTCTATCTGGTCTGCCACTATCAGGATACCGCCCTCACCCTGCAGCAGCCGCTACCCCTCGGCATCAGCTACTGCCGGGTCAATCAGGGCGACCCTTACGATCTGCGCGGGCTGATCTGCCGCAAATAACGCAGTGAAGGGTAGTCAGCCATCGCCGTCAGAGCAGCAAGTCGGCCAGCTCGCCGAGGGCATTGAGCTCCACATCCGGCAACAGTTGCAACCCCTGCCAGGGCTGCTGGCGATCGTTGAGCCAGGCGGCCCGAAAACCGTGCAGGCGGGCGCCCAGCACATCCGTCTCCGGGTGGTCCCCCACATGCAGGATCTGGCCGGGAGCCAGCTTGAGGGCCCTCTGCGCCTGTACAAACATGTCCGGCGCCGGTTTCATCCTGGCGCCCGCGCCCGCCTTGCAGACCAGGGTGAAATAATCCCCCAGTCCCGCCTGCACCAGATCCAGGTTGCCGTTGGTGATCACCACCAAGGGGTAGCGCCCGGCCAATCGCGCCAGCAAGTCGTGAGTCGCGGCGCTCACCGTTATCCTGGATCGCTCGGCGAGAAAGGCGGCGAATACCTGTTCGGCCTCCCGGCTGGCGGTGGCTGCCGTCATGCCCCCCTGCACCATGGCCTCATGAATGGTGCGCTGACGCGCCAGGCTGACATCCTGGCGCAACTCGGGATGGGCAAGCAGGATGGCGCGCTTGAGTTCCAGCCAGCGCGGCTTGTCCAGCATGGCGGTGGCCAGGTATTCGCTGCGCAGATGGGCCAGCATCCACTGCTCGGCCCGTTCAATGGCGGGGCCGTTGTCGTAGAGGGTGTCATCGAGGTCGAACGAGAGGGCGGCCACCGGCTGCCAGCGGCGATAAAAATGCATTCATGCTCCTTCACTGCGGGGTAACCAGACCCCGTTATTCATCTTCCGGCGTAGCAGGATCCCGTTTGGCTCTTGGATGGGCGTTGTCGTACACCTTGGCCAGATGCTGAAAGTCGAGATGGGTATAGATCTGGGTAGTGGAGAGATCCGCGTGTCCCAGCAGCTCCTGCACAGCCCGCAGATCGCCGGACGACTCCAGCATGTGGGTGGCGAAGCTGTGGCGCAGCTTGTGGGGATGGATGTGGGCATTGAGCGCCTGCTTGTTGCCCCAGCCATCGAGCCGCTCCTGCACCGAGCGGGCCGACAGTCGCCGCTTGCGCTGCGAGACGAACAGGGCCTCGGCCTCGTCCCCCGCCAGCAGGGGGCGCACCTTGAGCCACTTCTGCAACCACTCCACCGCCATCCGCCCCATGGGCAACACCCGCTCCCGCGCGCCCTTGCCGGTCACCTTGAGCTGGCGATCATCGAGCTTGATGTCCGCCAGATTGAGCCCCACCAGCTCGGCGAGCCGCAGGCCGGAAGAGTACATCAGCTCCATGATGGCGCGATCCCGCACCGCCAGCGGATCCTGCTCGTCTGTGATGTTGAGCAGCTGGTACATCTCGTCCACATCCAGGTTCTTGGGCAGGGGTCGCCCCTGCTTGGGGGTCACTATGCCGCGGGCCGGGTTGGCGCTGAGCCGCCCCTGGCGCACCTGCCAGTCGCAAAAACTGCGCAGAGCCGAGAGCTTGGTGGCAAGAGAGCTGGGCACCAGTCCGGCCTTGTGCATCCGTGTCACCAGGCTGCGCACCTGGCTCGCCTCGAGCCGGGTCCAGTCGCTCAGGCCAAGCCTGACCAACTCGGCTGTCATGATCTCCAGGTGAGAGCGGTAGTTGCTGCGGGTATGAGGGCTGAGCTGGCGCTCGACCCTCAGGTATTCGATAAAGGCTGCCAACTCATCGGCCAGGCTGGCCGGCAGAGGCTCGGCGGCAGGAGACTGTGCCTTAGCCACGAACCAGCTCGGGCAGGCGCAGTTGCAGCAAGCGGCCCAGCTGACCCAGCAGCAGGGTGTCGTTGTGGGGGCTGAAGTGGCTGGGATCCGAGCTGGCGAAGGCCAGCACGCCGAGATCGCCGAGCCGCATCAGGGCAACGGAGTTGACCAGCACATCGTGGCCAAACAGCGCCTGCTTCTCGCTCTGATTGAGCCGACCGAAGTAGTAATCCTGACCCGGCAGGCGCTGGCCCAGCAGCTGCTCGAGCTGTCTGCCCTCCGCCATGAACTTCTGCTCGGGGCCGCTCAACTGGAATTTCTTCGGGCTGAGCCAGAGCCGCAGGCCGGTCAGCCGCAGTCGCTGCACGAAGGCCTTGCCCATCACGGCACTCACCTCGAACAGGGTCTGGCAGCCGTAGAGCTCGCCGTAGAGATCGGCGTAGACCCGGAAGATCCGCTCGTTCTCGCTGGCGATCCCCATCAGCTCGGTGATCTCCTGCTCCAGCTGCTCGATGCGCTCGCGCTGCCGGTCCATCTGGCGTTCGACCAGCGAGACGGTGCCTTTGCGCTCGTGGGGAATGCGGATCCGATCCAGCATGGCCGCGTGGCGCTGGAAAAACTCGGGATAACGGGCCAGGTACTCCAGCACTGTGGCTTCATCCACCAGTGATTCCTGCCGTTTGAGTTCGCTCATAACTTGGTTGGTCCATCCGAAAAAGGGGCACAAGGCCCCGACATTAGCGCTTGGCAGAGCGGAGCCATCTCCGCCCCATGCCTACAACTCTATCTGGCCGTCGAACACATGCTCGGCCGGGCCCGTCATATAGACCGGCTGACCCGGTCCCTTCCAAGCGATGGTCAGCTTGCCGCCCGGCAGACTGACGGTGACCCGCTCCTTGAGCTTGCCCTGACTGATGCCGATCACCGCCGCCGCACAGGCGCCGGTGCCGCAGGCAAGCGTCTCGCCCACCCCGCGCTCGAACACCCGCAGCTTGATCTCGGTGGCGTTGACCATCTCCATGAAGCCGACGTTGACCCGCTCGGGGAAACGCTCATGCCGCTCCATGATGGCGCCCAGTGTCTCGACCGGCGCCTCGGCCACCGATGGCACTTCGATGACGCAGTGAGGGTTGCCCATGGAGACGACACCACACATCACAGTATGCTCTTGCGCCCGCAACAGATAGGTTTTTTCCGCCTTCTGGGCCCGAAACGGGATCTTGCCCGGCTCAAACTGGGGGACACCCATGTTGACCGTGACCTGATTCTCCCCTTCCAGCTGCAGGATAATGCGGCCGCGGGCCGTGCTGACCGCGATGCGATCCCGGTTGATCAGCCCTTTGAGGCGCACGAAACGGGCGAAACAGCGGGCACCATTGCCGCACTGCTCCACCTCGCTGCCATCGGCATTGAAGATACGGTAGTGAAAATCGAGTTCAGGATCATAGGGCGGCTCCACCAGCAGCAGCTGGTCAAAGCCGATCCCGAAGTGGCGATCCGCCAGCTTCTTGATGACGTCATTGCTGAAAAACACCTTCTGGGTGACGCCATCCACCACCATGAAGTCATTGCCCAGCCCGTGCATCTTGGAAAAATCTATCAACATCGTGCGTTCCTGTACCCTTTAGGCAGTAAATGCTCGCGACACCGGCGATCGGTCAACTGCTCGCGCGTTCAACGCACACAGAGACGCGTCTGGACGATCCTATCGCCGTGGTGCCTTCCTGTTTTCAGGGCAGTAGATGCTCACCGCGCCAGAGATCGGCCAACTGCTCGCGCTCTCTGATGAGGAAGGATTGCGTGCCATCCACCAGCACCTCGGCCGCGCGTGGACGGGTGTTGTAGTTGGATGACATGGTAAAGCCATAGGCACCGGCGGAACGAACCGCCAGCAGGGACCCCTCGCCTATGGCCAAAGTGCGCTCCTTGCCGAGGAAGTCACCCGTCTCGCACACCGGGCCGACCACGTCGTACAGCGCCGGCTCATGGGCCGTGCGGCTGTCCACCTCTATGATGTTCATCCAGGCGCCGTAGAGGGAGGGACGCAGCAGATCGTTCATGCCGGCGTCGATCAGCGCGAAGTTGCGGGTCTCGCCAGGCTTGAGAAACTCGACACGGGTCAGCAGCACGCCGGCGTTGGCGACGATGGCACGGCCCGGCTCGAACAGCAGGGTCAGATCCCGGCCCGCCAGCTTCTGCTTGAGCGCCTCGGCATATTCGGTGGGGTGCGGTGGCTGCTCGGCGCCATAGTTGACCCCGAGCCCGCCGCCCACGTCCAGGTGATGGATCTGGATGCCTTCCGCCGCCAGCTCGTCGATCAGCCGCAGCAGCTTGTCGGCCGCCTCCATGAAGGGCGTCAACTCGGTGAGCTGGGAGCCGATGTGGCAATCCACCCCCTTGATCTCTATGTTGGCCATGGCCGCCGCCTTGCGATAGATGGCGGGCGCCTGCTCGATGGGGATGCCGAATTTGTTCTGCTTGAGGCCGGTTGAGATGTAGGGATGAGTCCCGGCATCGATGTCGGGGTTGACCCGCACCGAGACCCGGGCCTTCTTGCCCATGCTGCCCGCCACCCGGTTCAGACGCTCCAGTTCGGCTTCCGACTCCAGGTTGAAACAGAGGATCTCTTTATCCAGCGCGAGGCGCATCTCGGCCTCGCTCTTGGCCACGCCGGAGAAGACCACCTTGGCCGGATCGCCGCCCGCCGCCAGTACCCGCGACAGCTCGCCGCCGGAGACTATGTCAAACCCCGAGCCCAGGCGGGCCAGCAGGTTGAGCAGCGCCAGGTTGGAGTTGGCCTTGACCGCATAGCAGATCAGATGGGGAATATCGCCTGCGGCCTGATCGAAGGCATGCCAGTGGCGTTCAAGGGTAGCGCGGGAGTAAACGTACAGCGGAGTGCCGTACTGCTCGGCAAGGTGTTGCAGCGAGGTGTGTTCGGCCTGAAGCTGGCCGTCGGCGTCGTAGTTAAAGTGATCCAAGGGGCGGTTCCTTCCTGAATTATTGCGGCGCGGCCTCTGGGGCGGCTTCGGCGGTCGCAGGCGTCTGTGCTTGCGGTGTACTCTGGGTCTGGGGCTGCTCGGGGGGCGGCATGTAAAGCGGCCCCGTCAGGCCACACGCGGCCAAACCAAGAGACAGAAGAGTGGCAAGCAGACACTTGGTAAGCTGGGTAATCATAATGGTTCGCTGCGAAAAAATTTTTGGCCCTCTATAATCGCACTCACATTGTTAAAAGCAACAGGATAAACCGATGAAGGATCACGAGTATCACGCCCTGACCGACGCCTTTTTCCAATATGTGGAAGACACCGTCGACGCAGGATATCCGGATATTGATTGTGAACGCGCCGGCGGGGTCTTGACCCTGTCGTTCGAGAACAAGACCAAGGTCATCATCAACAAGCAGGAACCCCTGCACCAGATCTGGGTCGCCACCCGCGAGAACGGTTTCCACTTCGAGCTGCAAGGAGAAACCTGGATCGACAACCGCTTCGGCCATGAGCTCAAGGCCCTGCTGACCAAGGCCTGCACCACCCAGGCGGGTGAGGCTGTGGTATTCCCATGATCGACCTACATCCGCAGGACGCTCGCCACGCCGTGATCTGGCTGCACGGGCTGGGGGATTCCGGCGCGGGTCTGGCACCGCTGGTGGATGCGCTGGACTTGCCTGCCGACCTGCCGGTGCGCCATCTGCTGCCCGATGCCCCCGAGCGTGCCATCACCATCAACATGGGCTACAAGATGCGCGGCTGGTACGACATCAAGAGCTTCGACGACCCGGCGGACCGCGCCGTGGAGTCCCATGTGCGTGAATCCGCCGATCGTATCACCGCCCTGCTGGATCAGCTGGTGGCCGAAGGCTTTGCCCCCGAGCGCATCCTGCTGGCCGGCTTTTCCCAGGGTGGCGTCATCGCCTCCTTCACCGCCCTGCGCCATCCGGCACGGCTGGCCGGGCTGCTCTGCATGTCCACCTATCTGGCGACGCCCGACGCCCTGCTGGCGGAGATGAGCGAGGCCGCCCACAGCCTGCCCATCTGCTACATGCACGGCATCTATGACGACGTGGTGAGCCTCTCCATGGGCTGGGACGCCAAGAACCGGCTGGAAGCGGCAGGGCTGACGCTCGAGTGGCACGAGTACCCCATGCGCCACGAGATCTGTCGCCCCCAGCTTGACGACATTCGCAGCTGGCTGCTGGCCCGCCTCGCGGACTGAGCAGGCTCCGGATAGCCAAACGGCCTGCATCTGCAGGCCGTTTTTATTTGGCAGGTTCGAGGAGCTGCGTCAGCAAGAGGGCCTCGTCGTCCACCCCATGTCCGTCCTCTGGCGCTACCCCGTCGCCGAACCCAGTTCGCGGGCCTGGCCTGCGCCATCACGCAGCGGCCCCTGGCTGCGGTAGGGGATCACCTCCAGCTCGCCATTGACCTGCACTATCTCGTAGTACTGGGGCAGGTTGAAGTTGCTGAACTGGCCCGCATCGCTGAAACGCTCGTGGCTGGAGGTGTAGAAACGGTTCACCCCCTGCACCAGCTCATCCTTGTTGCCGGCGAAATGCTGGTAGATCTCCACCCGGTTCGCCTCATCCAGGATATAGATGTTGGTCCCCGCATCCCGGGTATCGAAGAAGAACTGCACCAGCCCTTCGCTGGCGTAGGAGTCGACGATACCGGGCAGGTGCTGGCTGTGGGTCTTGTCGAGCCGCAGCGGCAGGTGATCCAGCTTGTTGTGGGAGATGTGACGGTAGAAGTCGATGGCGTTTTCCAGCTTCTTGACCGACACCCCGCGCCGCTCGAAGAAGATGCCGTACTTCTCTTTCCCCAGCGCCAGCGTCTTGACCAGCTGCTGCTTGTCACGGGCGAGGCGCAGCTCGATGCACTCGGCCACCAGCTGCTGGAAACGGGTCCGCACCAGGGAGCGGAAGTGCTGGCTGTAGCAGAACACCTCTATCATCTCGGGGGCGGCGGCATCCTGGTGCATCTTGCCGAGTATGGTGGTGAGGGCATCGACTACCGCTTCATCGCCCTGGAAGTGCAGGGTGCGGATCTCGCTCCAGGAGTTGCGATAGACCAGATCCACCGATCCCACCAGGCACTCCAGATTGCGGCCGAACGAGAAGACGTCGGCGGCATTGGCGTCGAATTCGATCACCTGACCCACCCAGTGGCTGGTCGGATCCGTCTCCAGGTTGAGGAAGATGGAGAGCTGACGGATCTCGCACGGACGGCTGAGGGCCAGGTTGGTGGCGCGGGGATACTTGACCGGGAAGGTGCCGGACAGGTCACGACAGAACTGGTGCAGGTTGTCGATGTGCAGATCCGAGCCCTGATTGAACAGGTGCACCCGGGACTGGGGCGTCAGCAGGCCGTTGAAGTAGGCCCAGGAGACCAGCTTGCTGATGTAACCGTTATATTCGAGCGGTGCCCGACCTATGATGTCCGCCGGCTCCAGCGAATGTTTGTAGAGATACCAGCCGGCGCGATTCAGCCGGCCGTGGGGCACCTGCACCAGGCTGAGATCCGGTTCGCTCAGATCCGGCGCTATGGTCAGGTTGATGCGCTGCACCTTGCCCGGCAGGCTCTCGAACGCGGCGTAGAGCTTGCGCGACAGTATGCCGATGTCTTCCGGGTTGATGGACTCGCTGATGTTGTTGCGCCGGGCAAACTGGATCAGGTTGCGATAGCTCTGCATCAGGGCTTCCAGCAGCTCGGCATGGGCCACCTTGACGTCCTCGACCTTCCACTCCTGGCGGTGATCCAGATGATGCAGCCGCTCCGGGCTCCAGCCCCAGTAGGCCACCAGCTGGGTCATCTGCTCGCGGCGCCAGGCCGGGGAGTGATCCTCCTTCGGATGGCTGAGGCCGTCACACACTTTCAGATAGAAGCAACGCCGCACCAGATCCAGCCGCTGCATGTCGCCGATGGACTTGAGGTAGTTGGTCACCTTGTCCAGCATCAGGCAGTAGTTGTCGAGCCGGTAGTGCATGCCCTCGTTGTGCTGGAACCAGTCGCGGCTGGTGACAGACAGCAGGCGGGTGTTGGGATACTCGTGGGAGTAAGCCTCCATCAGCACCGACTTGAGCACGGCTTTGTAAGGGGAGTCGATGCCCTTATAGAGCTGCCACAAGGCGGAGCCGAAGTACTCCTCGGCAGGAATGCGGTCGAAGCCGCCGAGATCGAGCCAGTCGTCCTGGCTCAGCTTGCCGTGGGCAAACAGGCCGTTCACGTACTCGTCGTAGCGATCGTCATACTCGGCAGGCACCAGATACCAGAGCAGGCGCTTGCCGGCGATCAGCATGGCGCTGCGATAGAACTCGTCGAGCAGCAGCAGGTGCTGGGCGCTGCCGCAGCTCTCCCCCTGCATCTGGGCATCGTTGCGCTGGCGGAACTTGTCCTCGGGGATCAGGAAGAAGTTGAGATCCACCCCGCGCTGCTCGGCCCACTTGGAGAGTTGCTGGCACTTGAGATCCAGCAGCTCGAGCCGCTCCTGCGACAAACCGGCCACGTGGCAGACCCAGATATCGAGATCCGAGTGGCAGCACTGGCCGATGGACGAGGTGCTGCCCATGGAGTAGAGCCCCTGGATCGACTTGTCGTGGGTAGTGAGGCCGTTCTGGCAGTTGGCGTTCTGGCACAGATCCTGGATGAAGGCCTGCTGGGCCTCGTTGGCGGTAAAACTCCAGATGCCGTGGGGCACATCACCTGCCACATAACCGGGCAACAGGGGATGATTGAAGTGCAGCATGACGGGCAGCAGCTGGAAGACCTGCTGCCCATAGCGACTCATGAGACCTAACGCCCGTTGCGTCTTGAGACGATTGAGTTCGTCGTAGCGCGCCACCAGCGTATCGAGTTTTACCAGCAATGCCCTGCCTATACCGAGGTAAGAAATGACGCACCAAAACGGGGAGACGTCAAAAAAGTGTGATCATGTTAACAATGCAAACAGCGGTGGTAAACAAGCCCGCACTGAATCACCGGATTATTTATGACTGGCAGCTGAACAGTATCAGTGGAAAGCAATAAAAATTAGTAGATTCAATGAATTAATAAATTAATTCAACTTAATGAAAATCATTTTCAGCCCCCCTTTTTGAGCTTGGCCCCGCTTTTGCTGGCTGCGCCATGAAAGCCCCTGCAAAGGGTGGTAAGATCGTTTTCCTTCTAAAGATGAAACAACTGATTGATATGGCAGCCCGAACCCTGAAAATTGCCACTCGCAAGAGCCCATTGGCCCTGTGGCAGGCCAACTTCGTCAAAGACCGGCTGGAAGCCCTGTACCCCGAGTTGCAGGTCGAGCTGGTACCCATGAGCACTCAGGGTGACAAGATCCTGGATACTCCTCTCGCCAAGGTGGGCGGCAAGGGGTTGTTCGTCAAGGAGCTGGAGACCGCCATGCTGGAGGGACGCGCCGACATCGCCGTTCACTCCATGAAGGATGTGCCGGTGGAGTTCCCCGAGGGACTGGGTCTGCACACCATCTGCGAGCGCGAAGATCCGCGCGATGCCTTCGTGTCCAACCGTTTCAGCCAGATAGAGGCGCTGCCGCAAGGTGCCGTGGTCGGCACCTCCAGCCTGCGCCGTCAGTGCCAGCTGCGCGCCGCCCGCCCGGATCTGGTGATCCGCGACCTGCGCGGCAACGTCAATACCCGTCTCGCCAAGCTGGATGCCGGTGAATATGACGCCATCATACTCGCCGCCGCCGGCCTGAAACGGCTGGAGATGGCACATCGCATCACCGCCTTCATCGAACCGGAACAGAGCCTGCCCGCCAACGGTCAGGGGGCAGTCGGCATCGAGTGCCGGCTCGACGATGAGGAGCTGCACGCCCTGCTGGCCCCGCTCGAACACGCGGAGACCCGGATCCGGGTGCTGACCGAGCGCGCCATGAACCGCGCCCTGCAGGGGGGCTGTCAGGTGCCCATCGGTGCCTATGCCCTGGTGCAGGGGGATGAGGTCTGGTTGCGCGGTCTGGTGGGCAGCCCGGATGGCCGTCAGGTGGTCCGCGACGAGATCCGCGGTCCGCTGGCCGATGGCGAGGCGCTCGGCCACACCCTGGCCCAGCGCCTGCTGGCGGCGGGCGCCGACGTCATCCTGGCCGAGGTCTACCGGGCATGAGTGCGGGCCGGGCCGGATCATGGCCACAACCATTGAGCGCTGCCTGATGGTCCCACTGGTGGTGCGCCCGGCCGCCCAGGCCGCCGAGCTGGTGCAGCTGTTGCGCCGGCACGGCCACGCACCGCTCTGCTGTCCGCTGCTGGAAACCGTGGCGGGCAGCGAACTCTCTCGCCTGTCCGAACTGCTGCCCCAGGCAGACATAGTCATAGCCATCAGCATGCATGCAGTTCATTTTACTCACCATTTTCTGTTGCAAACTGGTCAGACCTGGCCACATATTGACTACTTTGCAGTCGGTCAGGCCAGCGCGGACGCCTTCGCCGATGCAGGCATAGCGGCGAGCTGCCCGGACGATCCGCGCAGCGAAGGGCTGCTGGCCCTGCCCGCCCTGCAACAGGTGAGCGGCAAGCGGGTGCTGATCCTGCGCGGCAATGGCGGTCGGGATCTCATCGCCCGGACGCTGGCCTCACGCGGTGCTCTGGTGCACTATTGTGCGGCCTATGAGCGCCACTACCCCGAACTCGACGGGGACGCATTGACTCGCCACTGGCAGGCGGCCGGGCTCGACAGCCTGCTCATCACCAGTGGCGAACTGTTGCAGCGGTTGCTGGAACTGGTGCCAAGCCAGCAGCAACCCTGGCTTTATGACCGCCTGTTGGTGGTGCCCAGCCCCCGCGTGGCCGAGATGGCCGAGATGGCGGGCTTTACCCGAATCACGATTGCCCAAGGTGCATCCAACCAGGCCCTGACGGCCGCTCTGGAACTGAGGAAGATGGAATGACTGAACAACAAGAAACCCAGGTCAAGCCCCAGCCGACCGCCGTGGTCAACGGCGGCAAGAGCCGTTCCGGCGCCCTGCTGGGCGGCGTGGCCATATTGCTGGCCCTCGGCCTGACCGGCGGTCTCTACCTGCACGGCCACAAGAGTGCGGTGGCCCAGCAGGGGGAACTGGATCAGCTCAAGCTGCAACTGGCCGAGGCCATGAGCAAACTGGATCAGAGCAACAGCAAGGAGAGTGAGCAGCTGGCCGCCGTCGGCAAGCAGCAGCAACTGCTGCAAGACGAGCTCAAGGGCCTGCAGAACCGGGTGCTGGATCTCAACGACAAGCGTCCCAACGACTGGATGCTGGCCGAATCCGAATACTTGGTGCGCATGGCGGGCCGCAAGCTGTGGCTGGAGCATGACCTCATCTCCGCCATCACCTTGCTCGGCAATGCCGACGAGCGGATCAAGGCGCTCAACGACCCCAGCCTGATGCCCATTCGCAAGGCGCTGGCGGCAGACATAGCCCAGCTCAAGGGGATGCCCAGAGTCGATCGCGAAGGGCTGACCCTGAAACTGGCCGCTCTCTCCGATCAGATCGAGCTGCTGCCACTCTCCACCGTCAGCATGCCGGAAGCGAAAATCGAACCGGATCAGGCCGTCAGCACCAACCCGGACGAGTGGGAAAGCAACCTGAAGAAGAACTGGGTCAAGTTCACCGAGAACTTCATCACCATACGTCGTCGCGATGGCGCCGTGGAGGCCCTGCTCTCCCCGCAGCAGGAGATCTTCCTGCGCGAGAACCTCAAGACCAAGCTGCTGCAAGCCCAGCTCGCCGTCTACCGCGAGCAGCAGGCCCTGTATGACGACAGCCTGGAGAAGGCACAGCGCTGGCTGACCCAGTATTTCGATACCGACAACAGCGCGACCCACTACATGCAGTCCGAACTGGACAAGCTCAAGGGTGAGCAGATCCAGTTCGACTATCCGGATCGCTTCAAGACCCAAGCCATGCTGGAAGAGGTGCTGACCGAGCGCCTGCAACGCATTCTGGCCAGCAACTGAGGAGGGCACCATGATTCGTCTGATTGTTCTGGTGGCCGTGATGGTGGCGGGGCTGATATTCGGCCCGCAAGCCTCCGGCAACAAGGGGTATGTGCTGATCGCCCTGGGTAACTACACGGTGGAGTCCTCGGTCACCAGCGCCGTGATCCTGGCCGTGCTCTTCTATGGCGCCCTGCTCATTGTCGAGTGGGTGCTGGGCCGGGTGTTCGGACTGCGTCGCAAGACGCTGGGCTGGTACGGCTCACGTCGGCGCCGCAAGGCCAACCAGCAGACCGTGGCCGCCACCCTGGCTATGGCCGAAGGTCACTACAGCCAGGCCGAGAAGCTGATGCTCAAGGGCGCCAGTAACAGCGACACACCGCTGCTCAACTACCTGAGCGCCGCCAAGGCCGCCCAGGCCCGTGGCGATGACGTACGCCGGGATCAATACCTGCAAAAAGCGCAGGAGGAGAACCCCAAGGCCGAGCTGGCGCTGACCCTGACCCAGACCCAGTTGCAGATAGAACAGGGCCAGTACGATACGGCGCTGGCCATGCTGGAATCCGTCTATGCCCTCAACCCCCGCCACCCCATGGTGCTGGATCAGCTGCGTCAGGTACACCTGGCGCGCGAAGACTGGACGGCCCTCATCGACCTCATCCCCGCCCTGCACAAGGTGGGCAAGCTGACCCCCAAACAGGAAGAGGATCTGCTGCATCAGGCCTGGCGTGGCCGGCTCAAAGCCGCCAGCGATGCCCTCGATACCCTGCGCCCTGTCTGGCAGGATCTGCCGCGCAAGCTGCGCCAGGATCCGGATCTGCTGGCCTGCTATGGGGATCGGTTGCGTCAGCTGGGGGCCGACAACGAAGCCGCCGAACTTTGGCTGGATGCGCTGCGCAAGCAGGTCTCCCCCCAGTTGCTGACCCGCCTGCCCAGGCTCAAGCTCGACAACTACCAGCCCATGCTGACCCTGTTGCAGAAGATCCAGGATCAACCGGGTGTCGACGCCGCACTGGCCCAGACCTATCTGCTGGCCGGCCAGCTGGACGACGCCCAGCGACTGCTGGAGCAGGCGGTGGCCAAGGCACCGAGTGCCGCGGTCTACCACGCCCTCGGCCAGGTAATGGACAAGCGCCGCCTCACCAACAAGGCCAACGAATACTATCGGCAGGCCCTGCAACTGGCCGACGTCTGACGCCAGTCCGTCGTGAAATAAAGAGAGGCCGCAGTTGCGGCCTCTCTTTATTGGGATTGCTCCGAATGGCTGCTCTCCCTTCTCCCCTCGCGGGATAAGGGGGAACCAGCAACCACCCTCACCCAGCCCTCTCCCTGAGGGAGAGGATCAAGGGTTCAGGCCGTCAGCCGCTCCAGCTCACCTATGAGCCAGATGGCTTCCTCCCTGTGATAGCCGCACACATCCGGCATGGGTCTAAAACCGCTGCACACCAGGGGGCGATCCGGCTGGTCGAAGATCTTGCAGCCCAGCCGCACATCGAGCTGGACGCAGGGCACCCCGGCCGGTTTGCCGGCGGGCATGCCCGGAATGGCACTGCTGATACTGGGGGCAATGCAACAGGCTCCACAACCTTGACGACATTCCATGTAACGCTTTCCTGTGCGTGGCGAACCAGTCTATCAAAGGGCCGCAATTCCCCTTAGCCTTATCCCCCGCGCCCGTGAAATAGTGGCCAGTCAGAGGGATCTGTCAGCCCGCAGACAATAAAAAGCCCGACGGCGGCAGCGGTCGGGCTCTTTATGTTGCAACAGCAGGTTCAACCCACTCTCATCAGAGAATGATGTCGCGCACCACGCTGTCTTTGCGATCCAGGAAGTGGATCGACTTGATGCGACGAATGGTGCGTGACTTGCCACGGATCAGCAGGGTTTCCGTGGTCGCCATGACGCCATCGCTGGTGATGCCATCCAGCAGATCACCCTTGGTGATGCCGGTGGCCGAGAAGATGACGTTGTCATTCTTGGCCAGGTCTTCCAGCTTGAGCACCTTGCTCAGGTCTATGCCGAGCGCCTCGCAGCGGGCAATTTCCTGCTCGCCCAACGCACGCACTTCCGGGCTGTCGCCCTTGACCTTGTGACGGGGTATCAGGCGAGCCTGCATGTCACCATCCAGCGCACGGATCACCGCCGCCGAGATCACCCCTTCCGGCGCGCCGCCGATGCCATACAGCATGTCGACTTCGCTGTCCGGCAGACAGGTGAGGATGGAGGCGGCCACGTCGCCATCGGGAATGGCAAACACCCGCACGCCCAGTCCCTGCATCTCCTTGATAGCCTTGTCGTGACGCGGCTTGGCCAGGGTGATCACGGTCAGGCGGGAGAGCGGCTTGCCCAGCGCCTTGGCCACGGCCTTGAGGTTCAGCTCGAGGGCCTGATCCAGGTCGATGGCACCCTTGGCCTTGGGACCCACGATCAGTTTTTCCATGTACATGTCGGGCGCCTTGAGGAAGGAGCCCTTGTCGCCGACTGCCAGCACGGCCAAGGCGTTGGCCTGGCCCATGGCGGTCATGCGGGTACCTTCGATCGGGTCGACCGCGATATCCACGGCGTCACCCAGACCCGTGCCAACCTTCTCGCCTATGTAGAGCATGGGGGCTTCGTCAATTTCACCTTCGCCGATCACAATCTCACCATCGATCTGGATCTGATTGAGGATATGGCGCATGGCCGCTACGGCCGCCCCATCGGCGATATTCTTGTCACCACGTCCGAGCCACTTGTAGCCAGCCAGTGCAGCCGCTTCCGTCACTCGGGAAAACTCGATTGCCAGTTCACGTCTCATCGCATATCCAACCTTTGGAGCTCGAAAACGGGCGGCATTCTATCACAAGGGCAAACCTTTGCGCGCAAAAGTGGCGGATCGCCACACAAATCACGGCCCTTCACCAAACTGACATCAAATCGCCACCGACACGTCACTTGAGTGTCACCCCGCTGTCATCCCCCTCGCCTAGCATGGCCCCGTCTTTAAAACAAAAGCTTGCAACACAAGGGATTAAGATGAAAAAGCTGACTGTAGTGGCACTGGCTCTCACCGCGGCCTTCCAGGCGCAAGCCGTTGAAGTTTATAAAAATGACACCACCACCCTGGATCTGTACGGCCGCATCTATGCCGGCCAGTTCTTCGGTGACAAGAAGGAAGGGGTCGACACCACCCATCCGAACGGCACCCAGGAGTACAGCGACAAGCAGGGCGCCAACCAGTTTGTCCGCTTCGGCGCCAAGGTGGATAGCCAGATCAACAGCCAACTGAAGGCGCTGGCCCAGTACGAAGTGCAGATGTACATCAACGACAGCGAGAAGACCATCAGCGAGAACTCCGACAACCTGCGCACCCGTCTGGCGTTCGCCGGTGTCGGCGCCGACTGGGGCAACATCACCTTCGGTCGCCAGAAGGGGGCCCCCGGCTTCCTGGCCGACTGGACTGACGTCTCCCTCTCCGATGGCTACGGCAACGAAGCCCTCGGCGCCAAGACCGATACCTTCGCCACCAACCGCGCCGGTTCAGTGCTGAAATACTCGGGTCTGTTCAACGGCTTCCAGGTCGACACCAGCTACAAGTTCGATGGCGGTGACACCGAAGAGACCACCAGCAAGGACAGCGATGCCGCCTACGGCGCCGCCGTGGCCTACACCTTCCCGTTCAACCTGGCGCTGGGTACCGCCTACAACGTGGGTATCCGCGACAAGAACGGGGAAGAGGATGCCAAGCTGTGGCTGCTCTCCGCCAAGTACGACAACAAGGCCGTCTATGCCGCCCTGAGCTATGCGGACGGCACCGACTTCCTGGCCACCGGCAAGGATCACACCGGCTGGGAAGGCGCGCTGGGCTACAACTTCGAGAACGGCTTCGGCCTGATGGCGCTGTGGAACAAGCAGAAGGTGGAGCAGGACGGCAAGAGCGATTACGACTCCATCGACTACTACACCCTGGGCGCCCAGTACAAGTTCAACAAGAACCTGCGGGTCATCGGCGAGTACCGCATCAACAACCTGGACAGCCAGGAGAGCGGCAAGCTCAACGTCAAGGATGACTTCCAGCTGGCAGCCCGTTACGACTTCTAATCTCGGCTCTCAGTCAGAAAACAGCGCGCCGGCTTATGCCGGCGCGCTTTTTGTTGGCCCGCAAAGGGATGCAGGCCAACCGCCGTCCGGCTCATGATCTAGGCTCAACAGAACCACGAAGAGGAGATCATCATGCCGTTACGCCTGCTCATCTGCTGCTGCCTGTTGCTCGCCCTTCCCGTTCAGGCGCTGACCATCGCCATGGTGCTGTGGCGCGGCGAAACAGATGCCGAGCGGGGCTTTCGCGCCGAGCTGATCCGGCTCGGCCATCAACCCACCTTCGTCACCTTCAACGCCAATCAGGATCGCGCCGCCTTCGCGACCCAGCTGCGCCAGCAACTGCTGCCCTCCCTCGCCGACTACGACTACATCTACTGCTTCGGCACCACAGCCACGACCATGGTCAGGAGCCTGATCGGCGATCGCAAGCCGCTGATCTTCAACATAGTGTCTGACCCTGTCGGGGCCGGGATCCTGTCGGAAGACAAGGCGGACAACCGTATGGTGGCCGGCACCAGCAACCTGGTGCCCATGGCACTCCAGCTCGCCAACGCCCGCCAGCACCTGCCCACCGACAAGGGACTGCTGCTGCCCTTCAACCCCCGCGAGCAGAACACCCTGCTGACCGGTGAACTGCTGCTGCGCGAAGCCAAGCGCTATCAATGGGATCTCACCACCTGGCGCATAGCGCCTGACAAGCGGCGGCTGGCCGGCGAGCTCAAGCGTCTGCAACAGGATGCCCGCCAGCGCATCGTCTTCCTCGCCGCCGACAGCTATCTGCTCTCCATCGCCCCCGAGCTGCTGGCCGCCCTCAACGAGGCGGGCATCCCCACCATCTGCAGCGCCGAGCTGTTTGTCGAGCACGGCTGCACCGTCGGCACCATCAGCAGCTATGAAACCCTGGGCCGGATGACGGCCAACATCATCCACCGCAACCTGCAGGGCACGCCGCTGCAAGACATTCCACTGCAGACGGATCCGGCACCCCGGCTGGTGCTGGGCAAGCAGCTGGCATCCGCCGGCAACCAGGGCACCCAGAGCCGCTGACCACCCGGCCTGTCCCATGGGGCCCAAACCGCCCCTGACACCCAGTGGCACGGCGCTGCCGGCCGCTGCGTTCCATCCGATCCCCTTGCCAATACTCATCACATCTTTATGTTGCAGAGCTAATGAAAATCAATATCATTAGCATCCTCTCGCAGGAGAGAAACCAATAATTATAAATAAATCAATAAGTTCAGACCATCAGGTCGCTTCCTCAAGAGTCAACACGCAACATGTACACACCCAATCACCCACGCGCCCTGCTGGGCGTCGCTCTGCTGGCCCTGAGTGCCGGCGCCCGTGCCGAAGACGAGACCATGACGGTCGTCGGCAAACGCAGCCAGCATGAAGAGGTCGCCACCGCGACCCGTACCAACACCCCGGCCAAGCTGGTACCGCAGGCCATCGACAGCGTCAAGGCCAGCGAGCTGACCGCCTTCGGCCAGCCCACCCTGAGCGAGGCCCTGACCGGCATCCCCGGCGTCAACGCCAGCGGCGACACCCGCTTCGATGGCGTCAACATCCGCGGCTTCAGCGCCAGCAACGACTTCTATCTGGACGGTTTTCGCGATGACATGCAGTACACCCGCGACCTTGGCAACATAGAGCGGGTCGAGGTGCTCAAGGGCCCGGCCGCCGTGCTCTATGGCCGCGGCAGCACGGGTGGCATAGTCAACCGGGTCAGCAAGAAGCCGCAGAAGGGGCAGGAGTCCAGCGTCAGCGCCCTGGTCGGCAGCTTCGACAACCGGCGGCTGGCCGCCGACCTCAACGGCGAGGCGGGTGAGCGGGTGCAGGTGCGCCTCAACCTGGCCCAGGAGGACAAGGAGAGTTTCCGCGACGGCGTGACCAGCAAGCGCACCCTGCTGGCCCCCTCCGTCAACTGGGAGATCAGCGACAGGCTGAACTGGCTGGTGCAGTACGAGCGCAACGAGCACGACCGCACCCCGGATCGCGGCATCCCCGGCGTCAATGGCCGCCCGGCCGACGTGCCGAAGGAGTACGTCTACAGCGACACCCGACGCGACTTCATCGACGATGTGGCCCAGTCCACCCGCTCCCGCCTCTCCTGGGACATCAATGATCAGTGGCAGCTGCGCCAGCAGCTGGGCTACACCAGCCTCGACAGCCAGTTCGACAACACCTATGTCACCAGCGTCAAGGGCGACCAGGTGACCCGCTCCCGCTGGCAGCAGGATCTCAAGGCCAACAGCCTGATCAGCAACACCGAGGCCGAAGGCCAGCTGCAGACCGGCCCCATCGAGCATCGCCTGCTAATCGGCTTCGAGCAGAACTGGCAGGAGCGCACCCCCAAGCTCTACCAGAACGCCACCGCGATCCCGGCCGGCAACCTTTACGATCCTGGCTCTCTGCCCACCTATGATGGCGCCATGAAGCTCTCCAGCGACGCCAACCACAAGGTGCGCGGCTACGGTCTCTATCTGCAGGATCAGCTCAGCCTGGGCGACTGGCACCTGCTGGCGGGTCTGCGCCGCGACGACTTCACCGTCACCAGCCGCCGCAACGACCTCAACAAGGAGGAGACAGTGTCGGTCACCAGCCTGAGCCCGCGGCTGGGGCTGGTGTGGAACCCCATAGAGGAACACGCCTTCTACACCTCCTACAGCAAGACCTTCACCCCGGTGGGTGGTGAGCTGATCGGCATCACTCCGGGTGACAAGAACAACCACCTGGATCCCCAGCACACCCGGCTGTACGAGGGCGGCGTGAAGAGCGACTGGCTGGATGGCCGGCTGGCGACCACCCTCTCCGTCTACCGGCTGGAGATGTACAACAAGCGCAGCAAGGATCCGCTGGATCCCACCAAGGTGATCCTCACCGGCCTGCAACGCACCGAGGGCATAGAGCTGAGCGCCCGCGCCCAGCTGACCGACGAGCTCTACCTGCGCGGCGGCATCGCCATCCAGGACGCCGAGCAGGTCAAGGCGGATGCGGATCTGCAGGGCAAGCGGCCGATGAACGTCTCCCGCCAGAACGGCCAGCTGTTCGCCGGCTACCAGAGCGGCAAGCAGGGCTGGTTCGGCGAGACAGGGGTGACTGCGGTGGGCGATCGCTTCGCCGACAACGCCAACACCACCACACTGCCCGGCTATGCCCGTTTCGATGCCCGCGCCGGCTACCGCTGGCAACAGTGGGAAACCCAGTTGAGCGTGGAGAACCTGACCGACCACGACTACTTCGTCAGCGCCACCAGCGCCTCCCAGATCATGCCGGGCACGCCCCGTCAGCTGAATCTGAGCGCCGCCTACCGCTTCTGATCCCACCCTCTTCCCTGATCTCTCTGGCCAGCCCTCGCTGGCCAGATTTTTATGAAGCGCAACCGATGAAACGCAGAAGACTCCCCCTTCACAACAACAAGTGGGTGCGCCGCATCCACGCCTGGGCCGGCTTTGCCACCCTCACCCTGATGCTGCTCTACGGCCTGACCGGCCTCTGGCTGCAACACAGGGCCGTGCTGCCAATTCCCGGCCCACATACAGACAAATCGAGTGAGGAGATAGGGCTGGACGCGCCGCTGGCCAGCCCGGACGAGCTGAAAACCCTGTTGCAGCAACGCTACCCGGACAGTTTCGAGGAAGGCCGCGCCATGATCACCCCGGCGCAGACCCTGCCCACCCCGGCGGGCCCCCTCACACTGCCGGCCCGCTGGGAGATGCGCGGCGTCACCCTCAGCCAGAGCCTGGCCGCCAGCTATGTGGAGGGCACATTGCTGGTGCACACCGAGCGGCAGCAGGCCAACTTCGCCGCCAGCCTCAACCGGCTGCATCGCGGCATGGGCACAGGCCTCTCCTGGCAGCTGTTCGGCGATCTGGCGGCACTGGCCATGTTGTTGCTGGCTCTCACCAGTTTGCTGATGTGGAACAAACTGCACGGCCCGGCCGGTCGCGGCATAACCCTGCTGCTGCTCGGAGCCCTCGCCACTGTGCTGATTGCCCTGCTCTAGCGCGTTTACCGACACCAAAACGGGATCTGGCGCCCACGAGGGGTAACCTTGCCCGCACCCGAGGTAACAAAAGGTAAGCGGGTGCCGATGGGGGTCACACTTGTCGGCGCCATGACTGGATGGGGGCCGCTCGCGGCTGTTAGGGTGCGGCCAGAATTCCTGGCGCCAAGAGGTATCATGCGCATCTCCAGCATAGAGTGCGGGCGAGTAGTGGCCATCATGGCCGTGATGACCATTCACCTCTCCCCCTTCAGCAATCCGTTCGATCCCGCCCTGTGGGACGGCACCCTCTACTTCTGGCTGGGGGGCGTCATCAACCAGCTGTGCCGTTTCGCGGTGCCGCTCTTCTTCCTGTGCGCCGGTTACTTTCTGCAACCCGCCCTCGCCGCAGGCAACCCCATGGCGGTGGCGCTGCGCTACTGCCGCCCCCTGCTGGGGCTCTGGCTGGTGTGGAGCCTGCTCTATCTGCTGATCCCCTTCAACCCGCTGGCGGCACTGAGCGATGGCTATCTGCCGGCCATGGCGAGCCAGTGGCAGATGCAGCTGGGGGATCCTCTCAACGCCTGGTGGGTGGGCGGCATGATCCATCTCTGGTTCCTGCCGGCCCTGATGTTGGCCGTCTTGCTGCAGGCACTGTGTCATCGGATTGGGCTGCCCCGGCTGGCGCTGGTGCTCGGCGTTCTGCTCTACCTGCTGGCCCTGCTCGGCGGCTCCTATGGCCAGCCGCTGCTGGGGGGCGAGTGGGCCCTGCTGACCCGCAACGGCCCCTTCTTCTCGCTGCTGTTCGTGGCGCTGGGCGCCGAGCTGCGCTTTCGCGCCTGGCAGCCGGATGCCAAGCGCAGCGCCCTGCTGCTGATCGTGGGGATGGCACTCTACGCCCTGGAAGCCTGGGGCCTGCTGCACTGGGCCTCGGTGCCCCTCAGTCGCCACGACTTCCTGCTCGGCTCTCTGCTCTGGGGCCTGGGCCTGTTCGGCCTGCTGCTGGCCAACCCGGGCTGGGGCCGGGGCAGCTGGCTCGAGCGCCAGGCCCCCAAGGTGCTGGGCCTCTACTGCCTGCACATGATGCTGGTGGTGTGGCTGATGATCTTCGGCCCGCAGGGTAAGTTGCTCTGGTGGGAATTGCTGAAGGTGCCGGTGCTGCTGGCGCTCTCCCTGCTCGGCTACCGGTTGCTGGCGCTGGGGGCGGCCAGTCGCTGGCTGCTGCGGGCCCGCTGAGGGGAACAGGGGATGGGAGGGAGGCCGATCCCTCCCCACTCAAGGCTGAATGGGTGGTTCAATTTTTATTCATCGCGGATAGATAAACTCCGGGTCTCCTTAAACGCGAACCCAGGAGTCATCATCCCATGACGTTGTTCACCAAAACGCTGTTCACCAAGAAATCCGGCCTTGTCCTCGTTCTGCTCGCGGCCAGCGGCTCTCTCAGCGCCGCCGAGATCGCCAACAACAACATCACCGAGGCCGAGATCAAGGCCGCGCAGGATGCCTGGGGCAAGGCCCTGATCCAGATCAGCGATGACTACCGCAGCGGTGGCATAGCGAAGGCCAAAACGACGGCCACTGCCGTGCTCGACGGCGCCTACGGCTACAACAATGGCCCTGTCCTGTTCAAGCCCACCCTGGCCGGGGGCGAACAGACCTTCCGCCTCAACCAGGAGGGGGCGCTGGCCTACTTCGTCGGCAACAATCAGGCCTATCCCGCCGACACCGGCTTCGCCCTCAAGAACTGGAAAAGTTACAACTACGACAACGCCGCCGTCTATATCAACGGCGACATGGCCCTCACCATGGGCAAGGTTCACCTGATAGACAGGGACAACAAGGAGACCACAGTCGACAAGACCTGGGGCTTCAAGAAGGGGGACGACGGCAAGGTGCGCATAGTGCTGCACCACTCCTCCCTCCCCTACGCCGGTTAAGCGGCAACAGGCGACCCGCGGGTCGCCTTTTTTGTTATGGGGGCGCCACTTTGGCCAACCGCCGGGTGACGGCCAGGCTGGCGCTGTTACCATGCCCCCTCTTGTGACGAACCCAGACGAGACAGCCATGCAGATCCGCCCCTTTACCCCGGCCGACACCGAGGCCGTCCTCGCCATCTGGCTGGAAGCCTCTTTGCAGGCCCACCACTTCATCGACCCGGCTTACTGGCACGCCAACCTGGCGCCGATGCGGGAGACCTACCTGCCCGCCGCCGACTCTCATGTGCTCTGGCAAGATGGTGCTGCGCTGGGGTTTTATTCCCTGTATGAAGAGACCCTGGCCGCCATCTTCGTTACCCCGGCGCAGCAGGGACGCGGCTATGGCAAGGCCCTGCTGGCCCACGCCAAACGGCAGCGGCCGGCCCTGCGACTGCAGGTGTACCGGCAGAACCTGGCCGCTTGCGACTTCTATCTATCTCAGGGCTTTCAGATCGAGGGTGGACAGCAGGATACCCACACCGGCTGCGCCGAGTGGGTGATGGTCTGGTCGGCGCCAGACTAACCCCGTTCAATGACAGCTGAGTGTGGCTCGCTCGCCGGGCCATCCCCGGCCCGCACCAGCAGGTCGACATGGCTCAGCGCGAAGTCGTGCATCTGCTGTAGCAGGGGCAGCAGGGCGACGCCAAGCGGGCTCAGAGCATACTCCACCCTGGGGGGCACATCGGGATGGAGGGTGCGAATGATGACGCCGTCGCTCTCCAGCTCCTTGAGCTGGGCGGTGAGCACCTTCTGGCTCACCTCGGGCAGGCAGCGGCGCAGGTCGCCAAAACGCAGGGTCTGGCTGCTCAGATGAAACAGGATGGCCGGTTTCCATTTACCGGTCAGCAGCCGCAGCACCCGGTAGGCGGGGCAAGGGAGTGGGGACACGTGATGGCTCGCGAGTGGTTACGTTGCGGTAACTATGCCACGAAAAGGTGCCTTCTTGCGGACAAGATGCCGGCTTCCTATGATGCGGACTCTGTCACTCCATCCGCACGAGAGGTGCATCATGCCCAGTTTGCTGCAAATCCATTTCAATTTCCCCGCCGAGCAGATGGGGCCGGCCCTGACAGCCGCCGCCATACCGCTGGCCGAGTCCATCACCCGGGAGCCGGGCTTCATCTCCAAGATCTGGACCGAGAACCCGCGCACCGGCGAGGCGGGCGGCATCTATCTGTTCGAGGATGAGGCCAGCGCCCTCACCTACGCGACAATGCACGAGCAGCGGGTGCTCGCCATGGGCGCCAGCGCGGTGCAGTACAAGCTGTTCGACGTCAACGAGCCCCTTAGCCGGATCACCCGCGGCATTGCCTGACATGGCACGTCACAGGGCTGGCATCAAAACCTCAGAGTCAGGCCGATATTGGCCTGCCACTGGGTCACCAGCTCGCCGCGCACCTTGAACACGCAGTTATCCGGGTTGCAGAGGAACTGGCTGTTGTCGTTGACCAGGGTGCCGTAGCCGCGCACCTCGGCCCGCAGCGCCAGATGCTCGGTCAGACGCGGCTGTACCCCGAGCGCCAGCGACATTGAGGGGGCCACCTCGCTGTCGTAGGCGGCGAAGCGCGTCGCCCCTATGCCGGCGCCTATGTAGGGAGCCATCAGGTTGTCAGACAAGGTGAGTGCCCCGGCGAAGTGCAGCGTGTCCACCGTCAGCCGCTCCGACTGATCCGGGGAGAGGCGGGTGGATTGGTGGCTGTAGAGCAGCTCTATCATGCCGGGGTCATCCACCTCCTTGCTGATGAACAGGCCCCAGCTGCCGGAGCCCTCCCCCTGCAAGGATTGCAGCTGGGTGGAGACTGGCATGGGCTGCGGGTCATCGTTCGCCTCGAAGTCGATGGACGAGCTGTAGCCGAAAAACGGCGTCACCTGCCAGCCAAGCCCAGCCTCGCCGTCGGCGCTCCAGGCCTGCCCCAGCGGCAGCAAGAGCCCCATCATCATGATCCCTGCTCGTTTCATCGCAATCCCTCTGCTTGTGCACCAGTGCCCACCAAGCATATCAGAGCCCCCTGACCCCCATCCTAAACCTGGCCTGTATCAACCCATTTTCGCAGGGAGGATCACACTCTGTTGCCGCGACCATCTCCCGCCACCACCCCGCTCATCGCCGCTGCCGTTATTCATCGGGGATTAACCTCTGCCACGTATGCTGGCGCGCAACCGGCTCATGGTGAGCCGGTTCAAGTCACCAGAAGGACATACGGGAATGGTTGCCGCGCAGCTCAAAGACCCACAACACAAGCTCTCCGACACCCTGCGGGCGACCGCCCACGCCATCGAGGAGAGCCATATCAGCCTGCGCCAGATGCTGGCCCTGGTGGGTGAGCAGGGCATGCTGCTGTTTTGCGTGCTGCTCACCGTGCCCTTCCTGCTGCCGGTCTCCATCCCGGGCGTCAGCACCCCGTTTGGCCTGCTGATCCTGTTTATCGGCATAGGCATCACCCTCAACCGGGTGCCCTGGCTGCCCGCCATCCTGATGGAGCGCCGCTTTGCCGCCGATCAACTCAAGCCGACCCTGCACAAGGGCGCCGACCTGCTGGCCCGCATCGATCGCTTCATTCGCCCACGCCTCCTGCTACTGACCGGCAGCGGCACCATCAACCGCTGCAACGGCCTGCTGCTCATGCTGGCGGCCCTGCTGCTGATGCTACCGCTCGGGGCCATTCCCTTCACCAATGCCATGCCCGCTTGGGCCATCTTGCTGCTGGCCATCGGCATGCTGCAGCGGGACGGCCTGTTCGTCGCCAGCGGCTACCTGCTGGTCAGCGCGACCCTGGTCTGGTTCAGCGCGCTGGCCATAGGCCTGCTGATGGCGGGGCAGAGCGTCTCGACCCTGCTGAGCTGACGACGCAGGCATGAAAAAGGGGCGACCAAGTGGTCGCCCCTGTTGTTTTGCGCCATCTCTCGCTCGTCAGAGCAGATCGTAGATGAGGGCCGAGATGGCGAGCAGCCCCACCACCATCACGAACAGTGTGCTGGGCCCGCGATAGCGCGCGAGCGCCGGCAGGCGATAGATGGAGCAAGCCGGCAGCAGGAACAGGATCACAGCGATCAGCGGTCCGCTTACCTTCTCTATGATGTCCAGCACATTGGGGTTCAGATAGGTGATGACCCCGGTCACGACAAACAGGATGACGGACGAGACCCGGGCTATGGTGGTCTCCCTGAGGGAGAGCCCCAGCCCCTGACAGGCACCGCTCACCATGCTCACAGTCCCCTCGCTCACCCCCATGGAGGTGCCGAGGAAGGATTTGGACATGGCCAGAATGGCGATGAGCGGACCCACATAGGCAATCAGCGGATTGGAAAACTTGTTCGCCAGCGCCGACAGCACGGAAATATTGTCGGTGCGGGCCAACGCCATTTCCGCCTGACTCAGGCTCATTACGCAGCTGATGACAAAAAACAGCACGCTGCCGCAGATCAGCAGACTGCTGCACTTGATGATGCGCTTGCTGCGCACGTCGGCGCTCACATGGCAGCGCTTCTTCTGGGCGGCGGTAAAGGAGGAGATGATGGGGGCATGACTGAACGAGAACACCATCACGGGCACTATCAACCAGAGGGATTTCCAGAAGGCGGGATCGCGCCACTCCACCGGCTGACTCTCGGTGAAATAGGAGAGGCTCCACTGGGGCAGCAGATAAATGGAGATGCCGAGCAGGAAGGCGACCATGGGCAGCGCCAGCACGCTGATGGCCGACACCACCACCTGTTTGCCGGTCAGCAGGATCAGATGCAGACCCAGCATCACAGCCAGCACCAGCCAGCCACGGCTCAGCACTGCGCCCCCCAGCTGATGCACCATGAAGCTCTCGATGGCATTGGTGATGGAGATGCTGTAGACCAGAATGATGGGGTAGAAGGCCATCAGATAGACCAGCATCAGCAGCTTGCCCGCCTTGGCACCGAAGTGCTCCTCCACCACATGGGTAATATCCCCTTCCCGATGGGAGCTGGACAATACCAGGCGACTCAGCGCTCGGTGGGAATAATAAGAGAGCGGGAATGCCATCAATAATATAAACAGCAAAATGACCGGCGAATTACTGCCTACGGTAATAGGGAGAAAGAGTGTACCGGCACCAACTGCAGTGGCATACAAGCCCATGGTCCATACCGAATCACTTTTCTCCCATTTCAACTTTGAAGCTGGGTTCTTCTTTTCAGCAATAGCAATACTCATTGCGATATACACCTTATTTGTCTGTCATCTTTGTTATTTTATTAGCCCGTGTAATAGGCGGGTGATATGTCTGTGCACATCACCAGATTGTAGAAAAAGCAAACCCGCCAGCGGTCAATAAGACAGCCAATATGAAACGGGAATGTCACGCTACCATCGTTGAAATCGCCATAAAGGTCAAGGTTAATAATTCATGACTGTTTGAATAAAATTGTTTCAAAAGACAATGAGATGTATCATTTTGGTCTCAATATGACCAGTTCATTCCCGGCTGATAACATAAGACAAAACCTCTGCGCGTTGTCCAACAACATGAATAAAATCAGCAATCAGGCCGATAATATTAGCACCATCAAGCCGGGAATATCAGCGGAATAAGCGAGTCATATTTCGACCCAATTGACATCGGTGTCATTGATGGATTTTACCGATATAAATCAACTTGTTTCATGCAACAAGTACAGTCCCCGTCATCAGGTTGCCGGGCAATGAGCAACCCGGTTGCGCCCCGCCCGCTTGGCCCGATACAACCACTCATCGGCACGCGCCAATGCCAGGTTGATCTCTTCCCCCGGCGTCACCAGAGTCGTGCCCAGACTGACGGTGAAGGCCACAGGATCAGGCGCCAGCGCCTCCACGGCGGCACGGATCCGCTCCGCTATCATGCATAGCTCTGACTCACCCAGCCTTGGCAACAGGATCAGGAATTCTTCGCCACCACTGCGCACAAACAGGTCTTCGCTCCGCAACTGGGCCGCCACGCACTCGCAGAAACGCTGCAACGCCCTGTCACCCTGCTGATGGCCGAAGCGATCGTTGATCTGCTTGAAGTGATCTATATCCAGCATGATGAGGCCACTGCTCTCGGGGTTCACCCTTTGCTGCTGGCAGTGTTCAAAGAAGAAGCGGCGGTTGTAGAGGCCGGTGAGCTGGTCGGTCTCGCTCTGCAGCTTGAGCCGCTGCTGCAGCTCGTACTGGCGGGTGATGCTGCGGGTCACCCAGGCCACCGCCCGCTTGCCATCGTAACGAGATGGCAGCGGGGCTATCTTGCCCTCGAACCTCTGCTCCCCCTGCGGCCCCACCGAGGAATCGATCCCCACCACCTCCACCGCCGCCAGGCCGTATTCCACCACCTGCACCTGGCCCGAGCTCAGGGCCAGGGCAACTTGCTCCATCACCCACTGCGCCATATCGGCGGGCAGCACATCGGTCAGCCGCTTGCCCGCCAGCGGATTGCCATCCTGATAGGATTGCTGCTCCATGCCGCCTATGTATTCGATGTAGTAACCATCCTCGCTCAGGATGAAGACAGGATCAGGCAGCTGGGCCATCACTTCGTATAGTTGTTTGACCGAGAGAGCCATACCATTTCCTTAATCCGATTGCCGAGAGGCGGCGCCAGACTTGCCACCTGATCCCGATTATCGTACCCAGGCTGGCTATGGGCCAATAACGGATCCTGTCATTAATGGATATTAATCAACACATTCAAGAAAATAAGATGCGCAGTCAGCTTGGGGCGGATGAAAAACAGGCAACAAGCCAGACTCGTCGGCTGCGGCACGCGGATATTCAAGCCACCTCACAGGCCGTGCGTGCGCAGATTGTTTCCCGCCCTCGCTTCCATTAGGCTGGCCTTCCTGAGTCTGTCTTTGCTGTCTGTCCAGACTCACCATTTCATGCTCATCGCCTTGGCGAAACAGGATTGTGGGCAAGCGGAGAAAGGATATCCAGATGAAGAAGAGCATAGTGACCGCCAAGTTCGAGGCCGTGAGCATCGAAGGCGAGCAAGTGACCCTGAAAATGGCGATCAAGGCGCCGGAGCCGGACCCCAAATCCGCCAGTGGCGACTGGCGCTGCAAGGTGAAGCTGGAGGGGCTGAGCGACAAGACCTTCATCTATGGCATCGATGCCCTGCAGGCCCTGAGCCTGGCCCTGAGATTCGTCGAAAATGAGCTGCGTGCCTTCTCCGACGCCGGCTGGCAATTCTACCTGCCCGGTTGCCCCGATCAGCCCGTGGATATCGCCGCCTGCTATTTTCCCGAGATTTGACGAGCCCCCGGTAGCAACGCCTTTATCTACTCATCGAAACGGGTCACAGGGCAATAGCGGATGTCCGGTTCCGTGGTCAGAGGACTTGACTAGATTGAGTCCAAGCCATTATTTATTGAGGCTATTTTCATGGACCTGGAGCCAATATGCGACTGACCCCACCCCTACCGCCGCAGGATGAGGAGCTCGATGCCCTGCGGATCGGCCTGTCTGGCTACAACACGGACAAGGCGGGCACACATCCGCGCGAGCGGATCGCCAGCTTTATCAAGGATGAACAGGGCAAGGTGCTGGGCGGCATCCTAGCCGATATCAAGTGGGGCTGGCTGCACGTGGACTGGCTCTGGATCGACGAGCGCATCCGCCAGGATGGCTGGGGCGCCCGCCTGCTCGGCGCCATGGAGCAATATGCCCGCGACCAGGGCATCACCCACTTTCATCTGGAAACCACCAGCTTCCAGGCGCTGCCCTTCTACCAGAAACAGGGCTACACCGTCTTTGGCGAACTGCCGGATATGCCGCCGGGGCATATCACCTATTTTCTGAAGAAGATTGAATAGGCCCGAGCAGCTCAGCATAGAACTGCGAATAAAATATTTTTAAATCAAAACACTTAATGACGCCGCATGAAAAATGCGGCGTTATCGCATGCCACTTTATTAATGGGTAGCAGTGATTAAAACTGACATTAACACAGCATCCTACAATAAATCCCATTGTATATAGCCACCTAATACACCTTCCTTATCAAGCCCCATATGGACATATGACATATGTGTTGTCTGTTATAAAATCACCTTTTAAAACAAAGAGGGTTTATCTATGAAAAATTTCCTATTAATACTTGGCATCATTTTTAGCAATCTTGTTTATGCCAATGAGTGTGACCAATTGATAGTCAACGGCAGTTTCGAAAACTCGCCTGCCAGACCCTCCATTTGGGAAACCTTGTCCGGTAATGACGAGACCAGCCTCCCTGGCTGGAAAACCTTGGGTGAGGGTGTTGAGTGGTCTTCTCACGTGTCCGCGTCAGGTGGCAGCAAGATCTACACACCAGACGGCGATTATGTGATTGATCTCAACAATTATTATTCAAAAAATGGTGGTGGTATCGAGCAATCATTTCCAACCAAGATTGGATCCAAGTACTTGGTCACATTTCACGCTGGCACTCAAAAAAACTATAACAGGGATGGAACAGCCAAACTGAATGTCATGATCGGCGATGAACACTATGTTTATAACTTGAAGACTGAACGCAGCGATGCTATTGACTGGACTTATTTCTCATTCTCTTTTGTGGCAAGCCAAGCGAGTACAACTATAAAATTCACAACAGATACCAACTCATTGGAGCACTTTACCGTCCTTGATGATGTCAATGTTGTTCCACTCAACAAACCTCGTGCCATTCTCGTCAACTAATATGCCTTGGCATTCACATAGCCGAGTTATCAATTGTCCTTAGAACAGGGAAGGCAGGAGCAATCATGCAACGTTGCTCCTGCAACCCTTTCTAGCTATCAGTGACTGGCAGAGCGGCTGCCGTTCCAGAGCAGCTCGCCACTGCGCAGCTCCATCAGGCTCATGGTGAGCCGATAGCGACTTCCCTCGGACACCAGATCCCCATAGAGCATGTAACCGGCTCCTGTCTGGCGGCCAAGCCGCACCAGAGATGCCGGGTTCATGCCCCCCTGCTGATACTCGAGCTGCCCCGTGATGGCGGCCACCTGACCGGGATCGACGAAACGAAAACCGCTTTTTGACTGGATCCGCTTGCTCATGGCCGCCGCCATGGTGCGGGTATCGATCTCGTCATTGGTACCGTCTCGGGGCGGGGTGAGCAGCAGCACGGGATTGCCGCTCTTCACCAGCTCCCGCACCTCGGGGGCCTGCACGAAGGCATCCGCCATGGCCAGCGCCAGCCCGGTCGGGGCCACCGGCTTGGGCAGGGGCGCCCCCGTATCCGGCTTGGTAACAGGTTTGTCCGGCTGGCTCACTGGCTGGTCCGGTTCACTGACCGGGGCCTGAGTGCCACCGTAGGGATTGACCGCACAGCCGCCCAGCAACAGAGCCCCTACCATCAACAAGGAACGCAGCTTCATCTTTTCTCTCCGCCAAAAGTCCGTAGGACGGACTTTGCCAAAAGCCCGTGGCGGAGCCCTTGCCCCGCATCGGCTCCATGCTAGAGACAAACCCGTCCCGGGTCGATACGCCAGATGACACGGGACGACAGAGCCTGGCCAACCCGCACCCGGCCAGTGCTGCAGCACAAAAAGGTGGCAGACCGCCATCAACTTCCTTTACGGTATTGTGCTGACAGATTCGAAAGGAGAACACCTTGCACGGACCCGATCCCGCCAACCCCCACCCCATGAAGGGCTTTCCCCAGGTGTGCTTTATCAAGAACACCATCAAGGGGCCCAATATCGAGGTGGGCGATTACAGCTATTACGACGACCCGGAAGACTCGGCAGGCTTTGAGCGCAACGTCCTATACCACTTCCCCTTCATCGGCGACAAGCTCATCATCGGCAAGTTCTGCGCCATCGCCCGCGGGGTCAAGTTCATCATGAACGGTGCCAACCACCAGAGCTCCGGCTTCTCCACCTACCCCTTCTTTATCTTCGGCAACGGCTGGGAGAGCGCAGCCCCCGCACCGGGCACGCTTCCTTACAAGGGAGATACCGTCATCGGCAACGATGTCTGGATAGGCTATGACGCGCTTATCATGCCGGGCGTCAAGGTCGGCAACGGCGCCATCATAGCCGCCCGCTCCGTGGTCACCACAGATGTGCCCGCCTACGCCATCGTCGGCGGCAACCCCGCCAAGGTGATCCGCTACCGCTTCGACGACGACACCATAGCCCGCCTCAACACCCTCGCCTGGTGGAATTGGCCGGTGGAGCAGATCAGCCAGAATTTGCAGTTGATTGGCGGCGGCGAGATAGCCGCGCTGGAAGCTGCGGCACGATAAACACCATCAAGCAGGAAGCCAAATGCAAATCACCACACCCCTTGCCAATGCCAATATAGTGATTCGCCCCTTCCAACCGGCTGATGCCGATGAGTTTGTCCGCGCGGCGCACGAATCCATCGACACGGTCGGTATCTGGATGAGCTGGTGCACCCACTCATTCACTCGGGACAAGGCGCTGGGGTGGTTTGCCACCTGCGATCAGGATCGTGAGGCGGGGCGAGCCTATGATATGGGCCTCTTCTGCGCCGCCACCGGCCAACTATTGGGTGGCGCCGGCATCAATCAGCTGGCAGCTCATCATCGCTACGGCAATATCGGCTATTGGGTGAGGCAATCCCGACAAGGCCAAGGCATAGCCCGACAGGCGGTCGCCCTGCTGCGTGATTTTGGCTTTCAGCAGTTGGGTCTCTTTCGGCTGGAGATCGTGATGGGGGTTGGCAACACAGCCAGCGAAGCGGTTGCCATCGCCGCAGGGGCCACCTTCGAATGCCGGGCAAGGAATCGCATCTTCCTTCATGACCAGCCCCTTGATGCACATATCTACGTCCTTGTTCCCGCAGACTGGCTTCTATCGCAAGACATCCCCTGCAGGTCATAGCGACCTAAATCTTCCCCTAAGCCAATCAGCCCATTGCAAGAATGTCACAATAGTGGTGAGCATAAAGCCACCCGTGGCGGGAAGACTATTGAGCATGGAAAGCAAGATCAGAGAATTTTATCTGGTTAATGGCATTGACTTACAAGACTAATACCCTATAGATGGAATATAACTGCTTCTCATCCATGTAATAAAGCAGACCACATCACACTATTACATCCAAACACTTCATACAGTCTCTGGCTAGACCTATACTGATTCACATACTGCAATCATAGTGTCACAACGTATTTAAGGAGATATCATGGCTAAACCATCACAACATGTTGTAAGTAACATTAAAGGCGGGTGGGATGTGAAACGTAGCGGTTCTGACAAAGCGTCTAAACACTTCGTAACACAGGCAGAAGCGATCGAATGGGGTAAACAAGTTGCGCAAAATCAAAGCACAGAACTATATATCCATAGCAAAGATGGAACTATTAGAGAGAAGAATAGCTACGGCAATGATAAATGCCCACCCAAAGGTTAAAGGTAGACTTCAACTATGGAAAACTTTGATAGGAATGTTTTTGTTAACTGTCCTTTCGACCGCGATTACAAACCGTTGCTACTTTCTATTATCTTCACCATAAAGTATCTAGGTTATCTCCCTCGCCTATCTCTTGAAAGTCTGGATTCTTCGGAATCACGCATATCAAAAATTGCGAACCTAATTAATGAGTCTAAGTTTGGAATCCATGACTTATCAAGAATTATGTCTTCTACCGAAAATGAACCATATCGAATGAATATGCCTTTTGAGTTAGGTATAGATTATGGTACTAAATTTTTAAAAGGTGGTGCTTGGTCAAGAAAAAAGATCCTTATCCTAGAGAAAGAAAAATATAGATATCAAGTGGCATTATCTGATCTTTCAGGGTCTGACATAATAAATCATAATGATGATGCTGCCACAGTAATGAAAGAGGTCAGAGACTGGTTTGTTGTCAGCGAGAGCATTAGTGCTCATAGCGGAAATAAAATATGGCAAAAGTTCAATGAGTTTCATGCTTATTTATATGATCGAGCTGTTATAAACGATGGTCACGAAAGTATCGAACATCTACAAATAGCCGAAATTTTAAAACATATAGACAATTGGTTACTCGTTAACACTGATATGAAGGATGTTGCATGACCAGCTATCAATGGCACCGATGCCATTCGGTCACAACCAACATATGACGTCTCAGTAAAAAACACGATCTTTTTATTGCGCTCATATCTTCATTGAAAGGAGATAATTTTGCAGATACTTTATAGCGCCCCAGAATACTTCCTTGATATCTTTGAGCGTTTAGTTGAAAGAAAGTGGTTGATTCATAACTTTCCAAATCTAGATGACGACATGGAGTATGATTTTTCAGGATACTTATATAACCGTGAGGTGAATCAAGTCGAGTACACAATATGCCTAGATGTCAATGTATATCAATTCCTTTTGAATAGCACAAAAAAACACATACCAAAACAGGAATATAAAGATGCTATTGGCCTGGTATTATTTTGCCAAATAGCAAAAATTGAGCTAGACCCTACGCTAGCTGTTTATGAAAAATTAAACTACGAAACCAATCAATGTAAGCTTTCTGAAATAACACATGATTTAGAACTTTTTCACAGAATAAACAACACTAGCAATGAGCAATTGGTTAGATATTTTTATGGTGAATTAGAAAGAGTCATACCTGATAACTTTCATGAGATTGACCACTCATCTACCCAAGAAAATCTTACTAGGTACGAAAGGCTAACTGATTGGGACTCTCTATATGTAATCATACAGTACATTGTTTATATGTCCCTGCATACGAACAAAAAAAGAGAGGAAAAACTGAAGAATGTCATCGAATGGATGATCACAGACTTTAGATTGTCTCTTGTATGTATTACATATGCATCTGTATTTTTCAGTAAAAAGCCAATAAAACGAATGATGAAGTACAAGCACACTGATACGGCTTTAACAAGAAAGCAGGCGTTATACAACATGACATGGGATTTATATGCCATGAATAAATACTTCCAAGATTGGACAAAAAGAAAAGGAGAGCAAGAGTGTCTTTATGCAAGTGATGACAAGGCATTCAGACACCTATTAAGAAGTGCTGTTGATATACAAAACTCAGGGAGTTTAGAACCACTTCTTTGTTATCTAGATGATAGCGAGCTAAAGTATATAAATAAAATAACGAAAGAACCGAGTGGATTTTCCAAAAGAATTTACAGAAAAGAAAACTGGACAATTGAGTATCGCCAATCATTAATAGCTGATTTAAATAACAAGTTAGATATAGCATCTATATAGGTTGTAACAGCGATGCAGTGCACTCCGCTTAATTTGCCCTACGATGCCCCGAGGTTATGGCGGGTACGGTTTTAGTTCCCCCTCCAATCAGCCGAGGGGAAGGGGCAAGGTCAGGAGCGCCATCAGGGATGATGGCGCAGACGCAGCCGGCACAGGGATGTGCCGTCTGCGGCGCTCCGTCCGACCTTGTACCTGACCCGAGGGAAACCGCGTAGCGGTCGGATTGGTGGGGGAGAAGACCTTTGGTGACTTTGGGTCTTTCCAAAGTCACTCGCCCAAGCCCGAAGGGCGGGCGAAACCCCTTCGAGGCCAACGGCCTCGCGTCCTGCACGGCGCAGCCGTGCCTCTCACCACAGGCACGGAGTCTGGCTGGACGCCCGGATGCCACCGGCAAAGGGGGGCCTGGCCGCCCCTATCGGCCCAAAAACGCCTCCCAGTCCTTGAACACCGGCTGCAACCCAGCCTGCCTGACAGCATCGGCGACCTCACCCAGCGGGCGAGCGTCGTGGATGGCGAACTGCTCCAGCTCCTCTTTGTCCCCCTCCGCATAGCCACCCGGCTGGGTGCGCGATTCCGCCGACATCTGGGTGATGCCGAGGCGCAGGGCGCCGTTGCGAAACGCAGGCGACTCGCGGGTGGAGAGCGACAACTCCAGGGTCGGCGAGAAGAGGCGCCAGGCACAGATAAGTTGCACCAGCTGCCTGTCCGACATCACCACCTCGGGCTGCAGGCCGCCGGTGCAGGGACGCAGGCGCGGGAAGGAGAGCGAATAGCGGCTCTGCCAGTGGTGGCGCTCAAGCCAGCTCAGGTGCTCGGCCACGAAATAGCTGTCGGCGCGCCAGTCCGAAGAGAGGCCGATCAGCACCCCCAACCCTATCTTGTCGATGCCGGCCCGGCCCAGCCGCTCCGGGGTGGCGAGCCGCCACTCTATGTCCTGCTTGTTGCCGCGCAGGTGATGGCGGGCGTAACTGGGGGCGTGATAGGTCTCCTGATAGACCATGACGGCATCCAGCCCCAGGGTTTTGAGCTCGGCGTAATCGGCCTGCGACAGTGGCTGCACCTCCATCGCCAAGGCGCTGAAATGGCGGCGGATCTGCGGCAAGTGCTCACGAAAATAGGCCATGCCCACCTTGCTCTCGTGCTCGCCGGTCACCAGCAGCACGCTGTCGAAGCCGCGCGCCTTGATGGCCAGACATTCGCGCTCAATTTCCTCTGCATCCAGCGTCTTGCGCTTCAAGCGATTGCTCATGGAAAAACCGCAGTAGGAGCAGTCGTTGGCACAGAGGTTCGACAGATAGAGGGGCACATAGAAGCCCACCGTATTGCCGAAACGCTGGCGGGTGAGGCGCTCGGCCTCGGCCGCCATCTGCGGCAAAAACGCCTCGGCGGCTGGCGAGATCAGCGCCATAAAATCCTGCAGATTGCGACGGGGCTTGCCGAGGGCCAGCTCCACATCCCGGGTCGTCTTGGCGCGGATCTGCATGCCGATATCGTCCCACTCCAGCTCGCGCCAACGGTCTAGAAAGGAGGGAGCGGCTTCCTTCGATTCAAACTCCCTCACCCCCGGAGCCCTCACCCCCAGCCCCTCTCCCAAAGGGAGAGGGGGGCGCAGTGCGGCAGAGTCGGGGGACGCGTCGAAAGAGGACATTACGATTGGCTCTCGCCCTGAGCCCGTATCATGACTCATAAGGCCTCCAGAAAATCGGTAAGCGGGCTGGAGGCGCTGGCTTGCAGGCCGCGCGCGCCGAGGCCCGCCAGATAGGCGCTGCGACCAGCCTCACAGGCGAGCGCGAAGGCGCGGCCCATGGCGACCGGATCCCGACTCACGGCGATGGCTGTGTTGACCAGCACAGCATCGGCGCCCAGCTCAAAGGCCGCGGCGGCGTGGCTCGGCGCACCTATCCCCGCATCCACCACCACGGGCACCCGCGCCTGTTCGATGATGATGGCGAGGAAATCCCGGGTCACCAGCCCCTGATTGGAGCCGATGGGGGCACCGAGCGGCATCACAGCGGCGCAGCCCACCTCTTCCAGCCGCTTGCAGAGCACGGGATCGGCCCCGCAGTAGGGCAGCACCACGAAACCCTCTTTCACCAGCTGTTCGGCGGCCTTGAGGGTCTCTATGGGATCGGGCAGCAGGTATTTGGGATCGGGGTGGATCTCCAGTTTCAGCCAGTTTGTGCCGAGCGCCTCCCGGGCCAGATGGGCGGCAAACACCGCCTCGGCGGCTGTCTTGGCGCCCGAGGTGTTGGGCAGCAGCTTGACCCCGAGTGCCAGCAGCGGGGTGAGGATATCGTCGTGGCGCTTGCCGGGTTCGAGGCGCTTGATGGCCATGGTCACCAGCCGGGAGCCGCTTGCTTCGATGGCGGCAGCCATCAGATCCGGGCGGGCAAACTTGCCGGTGCCGGTAAAGAGACGGGACGAAAATTCATGGTCGGCTATGGTCAGCATCTCAGCCTCCGGCGATGGCGGTGAAAAGGTGGATCTGGTCCCCGTCATTGAGTCGGGTGTCTGGCCAGCGGCTGCGGGGCAGCACGGCACCGTTGAGGGCCACCGCCACCCCCTGCGGGGCAACCTCGCGGGCCGCCAGCAGCTCGGCCACGCAGATCTGGCTATCCGGGCTGGTCGTCAGCACCAGCTCGCTGTCGTTCAATCGGATCTTCATTGCGCATCCTCCATGGGCTGGGCAAAGGTAACGCCGCCGCACACAGGGCAGGCGGGATCGGGGGACAACCCCAGGGTCAGCCACTCGTGGGTCAGGGCATCGAAACGGCGCAATGTGCCCGCCACCGGGCTGGGTTTGCCCAGCAGCAGACGCAGGGCTTCCAGCGCCTGCAGGGCGCCCATCACACCCACCAGCGGGCCTGCGACACCGCTGCTCTGGCAGCTCTCCGTGATGCGGGTATCCAGCGGATAGAGGCAGGCATAGCAGGCCTGTTCGGGAGCAGTTCGCACCATCAGCTGACCCTGCCAGCCGACGGCGGCGGCCGAGATCCAGGGCTTGTTATAAGCCACGCAGGCGGCGTTGATGGCGTGGCGGCTGGCCAGGTTGTCGCAGCAGTCGACAACCAGATCCACCTCGGCCACGAAGGCTGGCAGGTTCTGCTCATCGAGCCGCTGATTGATGGCGATCAGCTCCACATGGGGGTTGTGGGCTGCCAACCGCTCGCGGGCCAGCTCGGCCTTGGAGCGATTGACCGCCTCGGAATCGAACAGGATCTGGCGCGGCAGGTTGCTGGAATCCACCACGTCGCCGTCGGCCAGCCAGAGGGTGCCCACCCCGGCTCCGACCAGATAGAGCGCCAGCGGTGAGCCGAGCCCGCCGAGGCCGATGATCAGCACGGATGCCTCTTTCAGCCTCGCCTGCCCCGCTTCGCCGATTTCGCTCAGCATCAGTTGCCTGCCGTAGCGCAGGTATTCAGCATCAGAGAGCATGATCGGCCTCCTGCTGCGTGATGGCCTTATGGGTAAGCGCAGAGCAGGGCTCATCCCCCGCCCCCACGGCCGCCAGCAGTCGGGCTGTGGCCCCCTGCCAGTCGTCGCTGGCCGTGATGGCAGAGACCAGGGCAATGCTGCCCACCCCGCTTGCCTGCACCGCAGCCACTCTATCCTCGCCGATGCCGCCGATGGCGACCGTCGGCCAGTCGCACATGAGTGCCTGGTAGCGTTGCAGCCGCACCAGCCCCTGCGGGCGGGACGGCATCTGCTTGGTGGTGGTAGGGAAGATATGACCCAGCGCTATGTAGGAAGGGGCCAGCTCCCGGGCCCGCATCAGCTCGAAGTAGCCGTGGGTGGAGAGACCGAGGCGCAGGCCGGCGGCCTGGATGGCGGCGAGATCCGCCGTCTCCATGTCCTCCTGCCCCAGATGCACGCCCCAGGCACCGGCGGCTATGGCCTGCTGCCAATAGTCGTTGATGAAGAGCCGCGCACCAAAGCGGCGACCGAGCGCCACCGCCTCGGCTATCGCTGGCGCCACCTGAGCGGCGGGCAGGTTCTTGATGCGCAGCTGGATGGTCTTGACCCCGGCCCCCAGCAGGCGCCTGAGCCACTTGACCGAATCCACCACAGGATAGAGGCCGAGCCGATGTTCGGTCCGGGCGAAGGGGCCATCCGGCAGGCGGGCCTCGCTGGCGGGATAGAGACCAAAGCGGCGATCGAGATTCGACCCCACCAGTACGGCGCGGGGGAAGTGCGCGAGGCTGGTCGGCCAGCCGAGATGGGCTATGGGGCCCGGGCCGGCCCCCACCCCTTGCGCCCCCGCCAAGCCTTGCTGCAGGTAGGCGCGCGCCAGCGTGATGGCGTCATCGACCGGATGATCCTGCGCCACCACGGCGGCGATGGCGCTGGCGTAGCAGCAGCCGGTGCCGTGGCCATGGCGGGTGTCGAGGCGTGGCGCCCCTAGCCAGAACTCGCGGTGCTCGTCCTGGTAGTAATCGAGGCAGAGCTCGTCGCTCCAGCCCAGATGCCCGCCCTTGACCAGCACGGCGCGGGCGCCGAGTTCCCGCAGTCGCGCCGCCCCCGCCCGCACCAGTTCAGGGCTGCTGGCGGGAATGCCGGTCAGCGCTTCCAGCTCGGGGCCGTTGGGGGTGATGAGGGAGAGGCGCGGCAGCAGGTGCTCACGCACCGCCGCCAGCATGTTGGCTTCGGCCATGGGGGTGCCAGTGCTGGCGATGGCGACCGGGTCGTAGACCACAAAGGGCGCAGTCAGGGTGTCGAGCCGCCGGGCCAATACCTCCACATGGAGCCGGGTCGGCAACAAGCCTATCTTGATGGCCGCCGGGGGCAAGTCGACGCCGAGAGCGTCGATCTGGGCGGTGAAAGTCTGCATCAGCACGGGATCGACCATCTTCACCGCCACCGAGTTCTGGGCCGTGATGGCGGTGATGACAGAGCAACCGTGCACGCCGAGATCGTGCAAGGTATGCAGATCGGCCTGAATGCCGGCACCGCCCCCGGAATCTGAACCGGCTATGGTCCAGACGATGGGTCGGCTGTTCATGCCTCCTCCCGCGCCGGTTTGAGGGCCGCCGCCTGATGGTAGAGTTCGCTCCCCTTCTCTTTGAAGGTTTCTGCCATCTGCGCCATGCCGCTTTCCACCTCGGCCACTACCCGCTCCTGCTGCCCATCCATGCCCACCAGTTTCACCTCGACCGCCTCCAGACTGGCCGCGTAGTCGCGCACGTCCTGGGTGATCTTCATGGAGCAGAACTTGGGACCGCACATGGAGCAGAAGTGCGCCACCTTGCCGGACTCCTGGGGCAGGGTCTCGTCGTGATAGGCGCGGGCGGTTTCGGGATCCAGCGCCAGGTTGAACTGATCCTCCCAACGGAACTCGAAGCGCGCCTTGGACATGGCGTTGTCGCGGATCTGGGCACCGGGGTGACCCTTGGCCAAGTCAGCGGCGTGGGCGGCGATCTTGTAGGTAATGAGGCCCTGCTTCACGTCCTCCTTGTTCGGCAGCCCCAGGTGCTCCTTGGGGGTGACGTAGCAGAGCATGGCGCAGCCATACCAGCCGATCATGGCGGCGCCTATGCCGGAGGTGAAGTGATCATAACCGGGAGCTATGTCGGTGGTGAGCGGGCCCAGGGTATAGAAAGGCGCCTCGTGACAGTGCTCAAGCTGCTCCGTCATGTTGCGCTCTATCATGTGCATGGGCACATGGCCCGGCCCCTCTATCATCACCTGGACGTCGTACTCCCAGGCGATCTTGGTGAGCTCGCCCAGGGTGCGCAGCTCGGCAAACTGGGCCTCGTCGTTGGCGTCATAGACTGAGCCGGGACGCAGGCCGTCCCCAAGCGACAGGGCCACGTCATAGGCGGCGCACAGCTCGCAGATCTCGCGAAAATGCTGGTAGAGGAAGTTCTCCTTGTGGTGCGACAGGCACCACTTGGCCATGATGCTGCCGCCCCGGGAGACAATGCCGGTGAGGCGTTTGGCGGTCATGGGTACGTAGCGCAGCAGCACGCCGGCATGGATGGTGAAGTAATCCACACCCTGCTCGGCCTGTTCAAGCAGGGTGTCGCGGAACAGCTCCCAGGTGAGGTCTTCGGCGATGCCGTTGGTTTTTTCCAGCGCCTGATAGATGGGCACAGTGCCGATGGGCACAGGGCTGTTGCGCAGGATCCACTCGCGGGTCTCGTGGATGTTGCGACCGGTGGAGAGATCCATGACGGTGTCGGCGCCCCAGCGGGTGGACCAGACCAGCTTCTCCACCTCCTCTTCAATGCTGGAGCTGACCGCAGAGTTGCCTATGTTGGCGTTGATCTTCACCCGGAAGTTGCGGCCTATGATCATGGGCTCGGTTTCCGGGTGGTTGATGTTGTTGGGAATGATGGCGCGGCCAGCGGCAACCTCATCGCGCACGAACTCGGGGGTGATGTTCTCGGGCAGGCGGGCACCGAAACCCTGACCCGGATGCTGGCGCAGCAGCAGTTCGGAGCGCACCCGCTCGCGGCCCATGTTCTCGCGGATGGCGATAAATTCCATCTCGGGGGTGACCAGCCCCTGACGGGCATAGTGCAGCTGGGTTACCCGGCGGCCAGGCTTGGCACAACGGGGCTTGGGCAAGTTATCGAAACGCAGGTGGTCCAGCCCCTCATCGGCCAGACGCTCCTGGGTGAAGGCGGAGCTGAGATCATCGAGCTCTTCGGTGTCACCGCGCTCCCGTACCCAGTTTTCCCGCAGGCGCGGCAGACCGAGACGCACATCGATGACAGCATGCTCATCACCGTAGGCACCCGAGGTATCGTAGACGGGGACTGGCTCGTTGGCTTCGAACTGCGGGTTATCCTTGCTGCCCCCCACCAGGGTGTCGGCCAGAGCAATTTCACGCAGCCCCACCCGGATATCGGGGCGAGAACCTTCGATAAAGATGCGGCTGGAGTTGGGATGGGCCATCCCCTTGAGATTGTCGATAAAACGCTGGGCACTGGCGCGCTGCTCGCGGCGGCCGACGGGGACTGACTTGGCATTTTCCGGCACGGAAGTTTTTGAGGTAGACATAGCAAAACTCACATTAACTGATTGAAGTTATGGGTGTTTGCTTGCCTGGAGTTCGAGGAGAAGTGATGAACCTGTGGGTGAGTTGTGCCGCAAGAGGGAGCGAGCCCGGGATCTGTTCCTCCCTGCTCTGCTGACCGGCTCCCCCCTTGTCAGGTGGGTCGTACGGCGCCCTCCTGGGCAGACCGGACGGGACAGACTCCCTCTTGTGCGCCCTGACTCATCGAGGAATGGCTCCTCTTGATGAGCGGGAGAGGCTTGTCCCTCCCCCGGCGCGGCAACCCGCAAGTTACCCTTGTTTCCCTTCGCAGGTGCTAGCCTGATCAGGTTCCACGGATCCCGAATTAACGGTCTCAGCCTCGCGTCGTTCGACGGTCGGCACTCCGACAAGATGGCGCCAGTATAAGTGGGGAAATGGAAAGCACAAGCCTTTAACAAGCCCGACCAGTGCAAACAAAAACCGGGCCAGAGGCCCGGTTCCATCACTACAACGCGCTGCCGTTATTGATTGGCAGCAGGGGTCACGCTGAGGCTGACGTTGTTGAAGCCAAGCCCGGAGAGCTCTTGCGCATCGAGCGGGATCTCCAGCCTCAGGCCCTGACCAGCGCCGTCAACACTGCGAGCACGACGCACCTTGCTGTCAGCCGCAAGCGGCACGGGGGCACCGATCTCTATGTTGCCGGCAAACTGGCTCTCGGCACTGAAATCACCGGTGATCCCCGCCCGCACCGGGCGCAGCACTCTGGCCAGGTTGTTCTGCATGGTAGACAGACCGTTCTGCTGTATGGTCCAGTTCCAGTCCCACCACTTCACTTCACCCGGGATGTAACGCTTGTCCCACTGGTAGCGAATGCTGCTCGCCTTGTCCTTGTACGGACCTATGACGAAGGTGTGGTTCCAGTTCGGACGGTTGTCCGGATGGGTATACCAGGCGTTGCCGCCCCAGCGCAGGAAGCCGCTCAGGGTCAGGTCATAGCTGACATCGGCCTTGAACTCATAGGGATAGGAGATGTCGGCCTTGTAGAGCTCGATCTTCACCGGGATCTTGGAGCGGGCCGGCACAGTCGGTCGCACGGACTGAGACAGGGAGGTGGTAGTCGAGCCCCCGTTCTGGGACGCCCAGGACTGGTTGGCAGCAATCTCGATGGAGAGTTCGGTTTCCCCCACCAGTGGCCACTTGAACTTGTTCTTGGTGGTCACCTTCTCGCTCAGGCCATAGGTGTTGGTCTTGGACCAGTTGGTGGCTGTGTCGTAGCGCAGGGTGACGTCATAGCCGGATTGGGGGGTGTCGCTGTCGTTGACCGCCCAGCCCACCACTGTCTTGACCAGCTGGCGGTCGGACTGGGTGACATCGCCATGCTTGAAGCTGTCGGGATCCAGGTTATAGGCGAAGTTGCTGACCTTGATGGCGGTCTTGTCACCACAGCGATAGCCGTCACAGCCGCCGTCATTGTTGCCACGGATCACCCAGCCATCGCCATCACGGGTCACGTCCATGTCTTCACCGACATATTGGCTGTGATTGCCGCCCACCCAGGCATAACCGAGGTAATGGGCCAGATAGCTGGTTGGTTTGATGAAATTCGCACTGTCGTGTACCAGCCGCCACTGCACATCGACTTCGTCACCATCTGGAATATCCAGGGCAGACAGTGTCGGTATTTCACCGGTAACAGGACTGGTCGGATAACACCAGGTATTGGACGCTGTCCCTGGTTTTATTTCACCGTTATAACCCGGCCCCATAATGACCCATCCGTTGGCCAGCCCGCTTATTTGCCATTGTCCCATCATGCCGACAATATTGCTTTTAACACTCTGGGCTTCTTCTCGATTGACGGGGCGATACTTGTCGCCACAGACCCCTTGGCCCAATGAAAACAAGCGAAGCTGGTCTGGATAGACGGGCTCAGCCGCTTGCGCCTGTGCCATCAGCAGGCCGGATATGATTAATGACAAGCCAGTTAGTTTTAATTTTTGCATAGCAACCCCAATATATTGAACATTGACATGCATTCACCAACTTTATATATCAGCGGGTGGCATGTGAGTACGACAATATCAGTCATATTAATCTCAATATGCGATCCAACCCACACTTTAATATGCACAACATATTAACAAAATCATAAATTGAACTTCATTCAATATTGATTGGTATAATATCAGAGCACTCACTCTATTATTTTATTCGTCACTTAATCATCTTTTGGAATATAGATAAAAAAGATATTTCTAATTTAGCAAAATAAATATTAAGCGTTTGGCTGCATGATCCTTATTCCGGTTCATCCTCGGGGTTGGGGATCAGGATCTCGGTTACCCGGCCCGTTTCATCGCGGCTCAGCACCAGCTGGCGACCCGGTTGCAGATCGGCGGGACCGCCGTTGAGCCAGCGGGTGTCGTCATCGAAGGCCAGCACGCCGAGGCCCTCCAGCCGCAGGACGCTGCCCGTGACGGCCAGCAGGGAGGCTTCGGCCCGGCACCACTGGCTGGTCGGCAAGAATCCGGCGATGGCGTCGGCCATGTCTATCCGTTCGGCGACCCCGTCACGGCTGAGGATGGCGAGCCGCATGCCGGGTCTGAGCTCGCCAGCGTGGCTAACCCCGCTCAGGCGTGCACTGCCCAGTTCCAGTTCAGCGCCCTGAAATTGCAGGCGAATGCCGTCGTTGTGTTCCAGTTCCACCAGCCAGAGCTCGCCATCGGCGGCCAGGGTGCAGAGCGGCAGTGCCAGCAACAGAAGGGAGGTGCGCGTCATAGCAATAAGCCCATGGTCAAACTCGTGTCGAGGTTTAACTATGGATCTGGGCAGGCCATTTTGCCGGTAGACAATTGAAGCTGATGTTCAGTCGTCCTCGCGGCAGCGGCTCAACCGCATGCCGTCAAACTTGCACTCCAGCTCCAGCCAGCGGCCTTCGAAGGGGGCCAGGCTGTCATCCGAAGTGACATATCCCCAGATACGCCCCTCTGCGACCGGCCCTTCCAGCTCCATCTCATCGCCCTCCTCCAGCGCCTCCACTTCTCGGATCACCCTCAGCTCGCCCTCCATCACCCCTTCCAGATCGACCCAGGTGCCACCGAGATCGTCCTCGCTCAGCCCGTCCTTGAAGCGGGTCCCTTCATCGAGCACGAAGGGAATGCCGTTGACCATCAGCTGGCCCAGCTGCCAGGTGGTGCGGCCGGTCAACTTGAACTCGGCCGACTGCGCGGTGCCAAGTGGCAACAAGATAAACAGCAAGAGCGCGCAGAGAGACTTCTTCATCGGGGATCCTCGGGGTTACACTGCCACACAGGATGGCTTGTCCGGTGTGAGACGAGCGTGAAATGCCGGTCAAAACCAGGAGATCAAAACATGAAAATACTGGTGGTGGAAGACAATCCCCAGGTGGCGGAAACCATCATGGATTACCTGGAGCTGGCCGGGCACAGGATGGACTGTGCCTATCACGGTCAGGCAGCGCTGCAACTGCTGGCGCAGCAGCGCTTCGACGTCATCATAATGGACGTCATGATGCCACGCCTGGACGGTCTGAGCACGGTAGAGCGGCTGAGAGCCGACGGGGTCGCGACCCCGGTGCTGTTTCTCACCGCCCGCGACAGCCTGGATGACAAGCTGGCGGGCTTTCGGGCCGGTGGCGATGACTATCTGGTCAAGCCCTTCGCCATGGAGGAGCTGGAAGTGCGGCTGCAGGCGCTGGCCCTGCGCGGCCCCCGCAGCGACATGGGGGCGCTGTGCGTGGGCGAGCTGACGCTGGATCCCGCCAGCGGCCGCGCCACCCGGGCCGGGGTCGAGCTCAAGCTCGGCAAGATCCCGTTCCAGATCCTCACCCTGCTGGTGCGTCGCGCCCCCCATCTGGTAAGCCGTCAGGAGGTGCTCGACACCGTCTGGGGCGATGAAGAGCCCGACTCCGATGCCCTGCGCAGCCACATCTATGCCCTGCGCAACGCCCTCGACAAGCCCTTTGCCACCCCCATGCTGGAAACCCTGCACGGTCAGGGCTATCGGCTGGTGACCTCATGACCAAACCCGGAGGCCATGACCGACCAGCGACTGGTGACCCCATGACCAAACCCGGAAGCCATGACCGACCAGCGACTGGCGACCCCATGACCAAACCCGGAAGCCATGACCGACCAGCGACTGGTGACCCCATGACCCAACCCGGAGGCCATGACCGACCAGCGACTGATGACCCCATGACCAAACCCGGAGGCCATGACCGACCAGCGACTGGTGACCCCATGACCAAACCCGGAGGCCATGAGCCATCCCCATCGGGTGACTCAATGGACCAGCCTGCAGAGGGCCTTGACCAGACACGGCCAGATGCCCAGGACAGCCTGCCCAGCTTGCGCCGTCGCCTGATCCTGACCCTGAGCGGGGCCGGCATGCTGCTGCTGATCATCATCAGCCTGCTGATGGTGGTGGCCGAAGACAAGATGGAGGAGCTGAGCCTGCGTCACTGGCTGGAAGCCGAGGTGACCCGCTACAACGATGACTGGCTGCGGCTCGGCGTGGCGGCCCCCGCCCCCAGCCCGCGTCAGTTCTCCAGCTACTGGACCCAGGCCGGCCGGCTGCCCGCCTGGCTCAAGCCCTATCAGAGCCCGGGCTTCTACGAACATGTGCTGGGGGATGAAGACAAGCACTTCCTGGTGCGGCCCCATCCGTCCGGCGAGGGGCTGCTCTATCTGGTATTCAACGATGACGCCGACGATTACCTTGATCCCTATGAAGACCAGCTGCATCTGGCGACCCGGCTGATCGGGCTGGCCCTGCTGCTCGCCTGCATCGGCTTCGGCATCTGGCTGGTGCGCCACATCACGCGCCCCCTTGAGCGATTGCGTCAACGGGTGGCTCATCTCACGCCGGATCAGGCGGATTTCGTACCCGACGCCCCCTGGCAGGAGCTGCGGGACATAGAGCTGGCGCTGCTGACCGGCAAGCACGAGGTGGCCGCCGTGTTCGCCCGCGAACAGGAGTTCAGCCGCTTCGCCAGCCACGAGCTGCGCACCCCCAACATGGTGATCCAGGGGTCCGCCGCCCTGCTTGGCAAGGTGACTGACCTGCCGGCTCCGGCCGCCCGCGCCACCCTGCGCATTCGCGCCGCCGCCGACGAGATGGCACTGCTCACCGAGACCTTCCTGCTGCTGGGCCGCAAGGAGGCGGTGGAGCGTCCCCCACAACGGGTAGCCCCACTGATCCAGCAGGAGCTGGCGCGCCTGGCCCCGCTGTTGCAGCGGGGGACGCTGGACATCCGGCTGCATCTGGACGAGGAGAGCGAGGTGAACGCCCCCCTCTCATTGCTCGCCATCGCGCTCGGCAACCTGCTCAAGAACGCCCTCAGCTATGCCGAGGGACACATAGAGATCGAGCTGTGCGGGCCCCTGCTCACCATCAGCAACCCGACGGCGGCCGCGCCGGATCAGATCCTGGGCTACGGCTGCGGCCTCACCATCATCCAGCGCATCTGCGAGAAGCTGGGCTGGCAGATAGAGACCCGGCTGGAGGACGGCATCTTCAGCGCCAGACTGGCGATGCGAGAGTAAAAACAACAAGGCGCCCGAGGGCGCCTTGTTGATTGCCGAAGCGCTAGCCCGGCAAAATAAAAACCGGCCAAGGGGCCGGTTTTTTCATTCAGGCCGCGCTCTTACTGACAGACGCCACCTGTGGACGACCCTGCAGGCGATCCCAGAGGGCCGCCAGCAGCAGAGCGCACAGCGAGGGCGGCAGCCAGGCCAGCCCCTGCTCGTTCAGGGGCAGAGCCAGGCTCCAGGCAGGCAACAGGTCGGCCAGGGCCGAAGCCTTGAGCCCGTCGATCAGACCGAACAGCAGGCTGATCAGCATGACAGGCCCCACCACCCGGGTGCCATTGCCCCACCAGCGCAGGGTGAAGCTCAGCACCACCAGCACTATGCAGGGGGGATAGATGGCGGTCAGCACCGGCACCGAGAGCTGGATCAGGTGGCTCAGCCCCAGGTTCGAAACCAGCATGGAGAAGCCGCCCAGCAGCAACACCAGGGTACGGTAGGAGAGCGGCAGGTACTGGGCGAAGAACTCGGCACAGGCACAGGTCAGGCCAACGGCCGTCACCAGACAGGCGATGAAGATGAGCAGCGCCAGGAAACCGCTGCCCATGCTGCCGAAGGTGTGCTGGACGTAGGCGTGCAGGATCTCGGCGCCATTCTGGGCATGGGGCACAAGTTCACCGCTCACCGAGCCGAGGCGGAACAGGCTGAGGTAGACCAGGGTCAAGCCCATCCCGGCGATGAGGCCGGCCAGTATGGTGTAACGGGTGAGCAACTTGGCGCTGCTCACCCCGCGCGAGCGGGCCGCGTTGACGATGACGATGCCAAACACCATGGCCCCCAGGGTGTCCATGGTGAGGTAGCCATTGACGAAGCCGTTGGAGAAAGGCTGATGCTGGTAGATCTCGATGGCAGGGATGGCAGAACCGGCAGGCCACAACAGAACGGCGAGGCCCAGCGCCGCCAGCGCCAGGATCTTGATCGGAGCAAGCACGTGGCCCACTGTGTCGAGCAGCCGGCCCGGGTAGAGGGAGATGCCGATCACCAGGCTGAAGTAGACCAGGCTGTAGATCAGCAGGGCCGAGCCATCGTCGCCGAACAGGGGCGCCAGCCCCACCTCGTAGGAGACGGTCGCCGTGCGCGGAGTGGCAAACAGCGGTCCCACGGCCAGATAGCAGACGGTGGCAAGCAGCAGCCCGGCCTTGCGGCCGATGGGCGCACTCAGGGCATCCACACCGCCCCCCACCTTGGCCAGCGCCACTACTGTGAGCACCGGCAGACCGACCGCAGTCAGCAGGAAGCCGGCGGCGGCGCTCCACACCTGCTCACCGGCCTGCAATCCGACCATGGGTGGGAATATGATGTTGCCTGCGCCGACGAAGAGCGCGAAGGTCATGAAGCCCAGAGCGACTATGTCTCTGGATGTTAATTTTTGGTTATTCATGCTGCGTAGTCTGCCTATGACAAGGTAAAATCATGACGGAAGTCGGCGCGAATGGGGTATTCGTGCAAGAAATCCGCAGATAGTTTTATTAAATTTTTATGTTCCGCGACGTGCGAAGGGCGCCAAGTAGAGCGTTTGTGCCACCGAGAGGCAAGTGCGGCACCGCAATCCAGTCACTTCATCCAGAAAATAATTAAGCCTTGGTGTTTGATCTTGAGGTGGTGCAATTTTGCAACAGATGATAACGCAAGCATGAGCGCCATTTGCCCCCCTGCTTTGCCGCTCGTTCAGCCGGCCTGAGCCTACTGGAACCCTCCTTCTCGCGCAGCGCTATGACCTTCTCCATCCCCTCTTGCTCGACCCCTCGGCAACCTGATTGAGGGGGCGTTGAGCTACGCCGACGGCCAGATCGAGCTCACCCTGGCGGCCCGCTCCCTCACCCGAGCGGCGAGCCAAAAAACGACGAGGCGCCCGAAGGCGCCTCGTCTGTTCCAACCATTCCGGTTGCTGCACTCATTCGGCAGGCTTGTTCTTGCGGCTCGCCTTGAGTTCGAGGAACTCGATGATCTTGCCCGCCACATCCTTGCCGGAGGCCGCTTCCACCCCCTGCAGGCCGGGGGAGGAGTTTACCTCCAGCACCAGCGGGCCACGGGCACTGCGCAGAATATCCACCCCGGCCACATCCAGCCCCATGATCTTGGCGGCCTGCACCGCAGTCGCGCGCTCTTCCGGGCTTATCTTGATCGCCTCGGCGGTACCGCCACGGTGCAGGTTGGAGCGAAACTCCCCCGGCTGAGCCTGACGACGCATGGCAGCCACCACCTTGCCATTGACCACCAGACAACGAATGTCGGCGCCGTTGGCCTCGCGGATATACTCCTGCACCAGGATGTTGTTGTTGGTCTGGATAAAGGCCTCGATCACGCTCTCGGCGGCCTTCTGGGTCTCGCACAGCACAACGCCTATCCCCTGGGTCCCCTCCAGCAATTTCACCACCAGGGGCGCGCCCCCCACCATGGTGATGAGATCCGGCACATCGTGGGTGCTGTGGGCATAACCCGTGATGGGCAGACCTATGCCGTGGCGCGACAGCAACTGCATGGCACGCAGCTTGTCACGGGAACGGGAGATGGCCACCGAGCTGTTGAGGGCCATGGTGTTCATCATCTCGAACTGGCGCAGCACTGCGGTGCCGTAAAAGGTGATGCTGGCGCCGATGCGCGGGATCACGGCGTCGTAACTCTCCAGCTCGCGTCCTTCGTAGTGAATGGAGGGGCTGTGGGAGGCAATATTCATGTAGCAGCGCAGGGTGTCGAGCACCTCTACCTGATGACCGCGCGCCTGTGCCACCTCGACCAGACGGCGGGTGGAATAGTTTCTGGGCTCACGGGATAAAATGGCGATCTTCATGAAAATTCCGCTAGAAGGCAGTGCCTGGGCAGGATGGGGCGGGAGAGTATAAGGTGCCACAGCGCCAAGACAACGCCAATTGTTTCTCCTGACAACAAGACAAACCACACAGAACTGCACACTGCAATCCCGTTGTCACCGATATGTCAAACGGCGGCCCTAAGCTGGTCTGTCCACCAGCCCAAGGATGCCGCCGTTTCTCGTCAAAGATCAACCCGTGTCACGGGGGAGATCACCCTTCAGTTCAGGTTTGGCCCCAGCCAGCGCTCGGCTTCCACCAGCGTCATGCCCTTGCGCACGGCGTAGTCTTCCACCTGATCCTGCTGGATCTGCGCCACCGCGAAGTATTTGCTGTCGGGGTGGGAGAAGTACCAGCCCGACACGGCAGCCCCCGGCCACATGGCGTAGGACTCGGTGAGCTTCATGCCGATGGCCTGCTCCACCCCCAGCAGCTCCCAGATGCTGCCCTTCTCGGTGTGCTCGGGGCAAGCGGGATAGCCCGGCGCCGGACGTATGCCACGGTAGTTCTCGCGAATAAGCTCCTCGTTGGAGAGCGCCTCGTCCTGGGCATAGCCCCAGTGCACTTTGCGCACCTGCTCGTGCAGGTACTCGGCGAAGGCCTCCGCCAGACGATCGCACACCGCCTGAATGAGGATGGCGTTGTAGTCGTCGTGATCGGCCTTGTAGGCCTGCGCTATGGCCTCCTCACCTATGCCACCGGTCACCGCGAAGGCACCGATCCAGTCCGGCTTGCCGCTCTCCTTGGGTGCCACATAGTCCGCCAGACAGTAGTTGGGGAAGCCCTGCTTCTCGCTCTGCTGGCGCAGGTGGTGCAGCACCTTGCGCACCTGGGTGCGCGACTCGTCGGTGTAGACCTCTATGCTGTCCCCCACCCCGTTGGCGGGGAACAGGCCTATGATGCCGGCGCAGCGCACGCTTCCATCGCGCTCGAGTTTATCCAGCATGGCGTTGGCGTCGGCAAACAGCTTGGTCGCCTCCTCACCTACGATCTCGTCCTCCAGGATGCGCGGATACTTGCCCGCCAGCTCCCAGCTGAGGAAAAACGGCGTCCAGTCGATGTAGGGACGCAGCACAGAGATGGGCACGTTTTCGAACTTCTGTACCCCGGGTTCACGGGGAGCCGGCGGCTGATAGCCGACCCAGTCCAGCTGGTGGCGGTTGGCGCGGGCGTGGGCCAGGCTGACCGGCTTGGATCTCGGCTGCTTGCGGGCATGCTGATCCCGAGCTATCTCGTACTCCTTGTCGATACGGGCGACGAAGGCGGGCTTGAGCTCAGGGCTCAGCAGGCTCTGGGCCACCCCGACGGCGCGCGACGCGTTCGACACATAGACCACGGGCTCGCTGTAGTTCTGCTCTATCTTGACCGCTGTGTGGGCCTTGGAGGTGGTAGCCCCGCCGATCAGCAGCGGCAGCTTGAAGCCCTGGCGCTCCATCTCCTTGGCCACGTGCACCATCTCGTCGAGAGACGGGGTGATCAGACCCGACAGCCCTATGATGTCGGCATTCACTTCCCGCGCCGTCTTGAGAATGGTCTCGCAAGAGACCATGACACCGAGATCCACTATCTCGTAGTTGTTGCACTGCAACACCACCCCGACGATGTTCTTGCCGATGTCGTGCACGTCGCCCTTGACAGTGGCGAGCACTATCTTGCCGTTGCTGTAACCGCCCTGTTTCTCGGCTTCGATGTAGGGTTGCAGATAGGCCACAGCCCGCTTCATCACCCGCGCCGACTTCACCACCTGGGGCAGAAACATCTTGCCCGCGCCGAACAGATCGCCGACCACATTCATGCCGTCCATCAAGGGCCCTTCGATCACGTGCAGCGGCTTCTCGGCGCCGGCCCGCGCCTCTTCGGTATCCTCCTCGATGAAGTCGGTGAGCCCCTTGACCAGGGCGTGCTCCAGCCGCTTGCCCACAGGCCAGCTGCGCCACTCCTGATCCCGCGGATCCTCCGCCTGTGCACCGGCACCGCGATAACGCTCGGCGATGGCCAGCAGATCTTCGGTGGCGTTGTTGTTCAGGTTCAGCACCACGGCCTCGACCTTCGCCTTCAGCTCCGCCGGAATGTCTTCGTAGATGGCGAGCTGACCGGCGTTGACTATCCCCATGTCCATGCCGTTCTGGATGGCGTGATAGAGGAAAACGGCGTGGATCGCCTCGCGCACCGGCTCGTTGCCACGAAACGAGAAGGAGACGTTGGAGACACCGCCGGAGATCATGGCGTGGGGCAGGTGCTGCTTGATGTCCTTCACCGCCTCAATGAAGTCCACCGCGTAGTTGTTGTGCTCGTCGATGCCGGTCGCCACCGCAAAGATATTGGGGTCGAAGATGATGTCTTCCGGCGGGAAGCCCACCCGATCCACCAGGATCCGGTAGGCGCGCTGACAGATCTCGAACTTGCGGGCACGGGTATCGGCCTGACCCACCTCGTCGAAGGCCATGACGATGACGGCGGCGCCGTAGCGACGCAGCAGCTTGGCCTGGGCGATGAATTTCTCCTCCCCCTCCTTCATGGAGATGGAGTTGACCACCGGCTTGCCCTGCACGCACTTGAGGCCAGCTTCCAGCACCTCCCACTTGGAGGAGTCGATCATCACGGGTACCCGGGCTATGTCCGGCTCGCCGGCGATCAGGTTCAGGAAGCGCACCATGGCCGCCTCGGCGTCCAGCATCCCCTCGTCCATGTTGATGTCGATGATCTGGGCGCCGCTCTCCACCTGTTGCTTGGCGACATCCAGCGCCTCGTCGTAGAGCCCCTCCTTGATCAGCCGCTTGAACTTGGCCGAGCCGGTGACGTTGGTACGTTCCCCCACGTTCACGAACATGGACTCCGCCGTGATGATCAGCGGCTCCAGGCCCGACAGTCGGCAAGCCACCGGCAGATCTGGCAAGACGCGAGGACGGATGCCCGCCACGGCGTCGCTCATGGCGCGGATGTGGGTCGGGGTGGTGCCGCAGCAGCCCCCCACCAGGTTGAGGAAGCCGCTCGAAGCCCACTCGCGGATGTGCTCCGCCATCTCGCCCGCGTCCAGATCGTACTCGCCGAACGCATTGGGCAGGCCGGCGTTGGGGTGGGCGCTGACATGGGTTTCGCTGATGCGCGACAGCTCCTCCACATACTGGCGCAGCTCGTCCGGGCCGAGCGCGCAGTTGAGGCCGAAGGAGATGGGCTTGACGTGGCGCAGCGAATGGTAGAAGGCTTCCGTGGTCTGACCGGAGAGGGTACGGCCCGAGGCGTCCGTGATGGTACCGGAGATCATCACCGGCAGGGCATAGCCCAGCTCCTCGAACACCAGGTCCACCGCGAAGGCGGCGGCCTTGGCGTTGAGGGTATCGAAGATGGTTTCGATGAGGATGATGTCGGCGCCGCCCTCGATCAGGGCGTGGGTCGATTCGGTGTAGGCGGCCACCAGCTGGTCATAGGTGACGTTGCGCTTGCCGGGATCGTTCACGTCCGGCGAGATGGAACAGGTGCGGTTGGTGGGGCCCAGGACCCCGGCCACGAAGCGCGGCCTGGTGGGGTCCTTGGCCGTCCACTCGTCCGCCACGGCGCGGGCCAGACGGGCGGCCTCGCGGTTGATCTCGGCGGAGAAGTCCTCCATCTCGTAATCGGCCATGGCGATACGGGTGGCGTTGAAGGTGTTGGTCTCGAGAATGTCGGCGCCGGCGGCGCAGTACTGATCGTGGATCTCGCGAATGACGGCGGGCCGGGTCAGCACCAGCAGATCGTTGTTGCCCTTGATGTCGGTGTGCCAGTCGGCAAAGCGCTCGCCCCGATAGTCCGCCTCACCCAGCTTGTAGCCCTGGATCATGGTGCCCATGGCACCGTCGATGATCAGGATCCGTTCCTTGAGACAGGATTCCAGCTTCTTCTTTATGTCCGACTTTTTATTCGACTCTATGCTCGACACCGCTCGTTCCTCTTACATCCATGCAACTGCGTGAACTTCATCCTAGCAGCAAACAAATCAAATGGAAATCTAGCCGTCTATCTGTCCGTAATTGCGACCTATATACTCATAAATGGGTAATGAGTAACATGTGACCCCAGAGTACCCTATGCCCGTCCTCAATAGGGATACGTGCTTGCTGTTTACTAAAGAGAAAAATAACTATGAGCGTCTACTACACACTCTGCTTCCTGGCAGCCTTGGCGATCTTCATCGCCTTTGCCAATCAGTATGTTGTGAAGATCCAGACCACCATCGCCATCACAGCCGGATCCATGCTGATCTCCGCGCTGCTGGTGCTGTTCGGTAAGCTGGGCTGGTTCAATCTCGAACCCCTGGCCGTCAAAACCATGGAGAGCATAGACTTCCAGAACTTCCTGCTGAAGGGGATCCTGGGCTTCCTGCTGTTCGCCGGTGGTCTCGGCATCAACCTGAAGGCATTGCGTAGCCAGAAGTGGGAGATCACCATTCTCTCCATAGTGGCGACCCTGCTCTCCACCTTCATGGTCGGCTACGGTTTCTGGTTCATCGCCAAGCTGCTGGGCTGGGAGCTGCCGCTGGTCTATTGCATGCTGTTCGGGGCCCTGATCTCCCCCACCGACCCCATAGCCGTGCTGGCCATCGTCAAGAAGATGAAGGCGCCGCCCCAGATCGCCATCCAGATCGAAGGGGAGTCGCTGTTCAACGACGGTGTCGGCCTGGTGATCTTCGCCACCGTGTTTGCCGTCGCCTTTGGCGGAGTTGAACCCACCTTCGGCAGCGTGGCCGGCCTGTTCCTGCATGAGGCCCTCGGCGGCATCCTGTTCGGCGCCGTGCTAGGCCTCATCGCCCACGTGATGATCAGCGCCACCGACGACGGCTCCCTGGAGCTGCTGCTGACCCTCTGCATCCCCACCGCCGGCTTCGCCTTCGCCAACATGATCGGCGTCTCCGGCGCCCTGGCCATGGTGGTCACCGGCATCATGATCGGCAACTGGACCCGCCAGTCCGGCTTCTCCGAGCAGAGCAAGCACCACCTGGATCACTTCTGGGAGTTGATGGATCAGTTCCTCAACGCCCTGCTGTTCCTGCTGATCGGTCTGGCGCTGGTGTTGCTGGAGCTCGCCTGGCAAGACTGGATCCTGCTGGTCATCGCGGTTCCCCTCTGTCTGGCCGCCCGCTTCATCAGCGTGTCGCTGCCCTACATAGCCTTCCGCCGCTATCGCAGCTACAACAAGTTCTCAGTGCGGATCCTCACCTGGGGCGGTCTGCGCGGCGGTCTGGCCATGGCCATGGCGCTGGCGTTGCCCTCCGGCGTCATGATGCTGCCGGAACACGGCGTCGATCTGCGGGAAGTGATCCTGGTAATGACCTACTCGGTGGTGATGTTCTCCATCGTGGTGCAGGGCATGACCATCACCCCCATGATCACCGCCGCCAAGAAGGCCACCGGCGACTACTGAGTCACCCGCTGACCCCGGCAGGCATCATGCAAAAGGGCTCCCGACGGGAGCCCTTTTTGTGGCTGGCGATACTGAAAAAACGGATTTGAGACAAAATCGCCAAATAATTGTTTGCTTTTTATTCATATCGAGGAGAGAATGCGCACCGGCTAGTTAATCAGCCCTGTTTATGTTCGCAATGCTTCAACGTTAGATGAATCCTGCCAGTACCTACATAACCTTCCTCTGATTTACTCGCCTCGAGAACCGTCAGGCTGTCTGCCTGCGTTGCCCGGCTCTCACGGCGCAGACCCGTTCTGCCCACCCAATTTGATTTATGCATCAGCATATTCCTTGACAGTGCAGACGCCCGTGACTCGGGCTGGGTATTCCTGCGCGCTTGTCGACCCTGGCGGTTGACCGCGCCCATTAACCTGAAATTTGCAAAAACAAGGAGCGAACACTTAATTTATATAGAGAAATACCATGATGAAAGCCATACATACACACAAGCCCCTGCGTCGCAGCAAACCCATCAACCTGCCTCCACAAGAGCAGGATTCCGATGCGTTCCTGATCCAGTTCAGCACCCGCTTCAGCGGCGGTTTCGCCATCTCCTGTGATGGTATCGCTGGCGAGTTCTCCATCGAAGACCTCAACTGATCCTGCCTGCCAACCGGCAGCGCCCGATGCAGACAGGCCGCAACTCACGGCGGCCTCTTTGTTTCACCTCTTGAACTTAATTTCTCCCGCACCAGCGCCACTCACAGCGCCTTCCATCACAGACTGTCAGCCACGCCTCGCCGCTGCACGCTTCAGACCGGACAGGTTTGAGTTCCGACCGCCTCCAGCAGCAGACACTCATCAGCATCCTCGCTCAGCTTGACCAGACGACTGCGCACCAGCCCCAGCTTGGCCAGTAGTGCCACCGATCGCTCGTTGCCCGGGGTGACGATGGCGATCACTCGCTCTATCCCCAGCCTCTCCCGACCATCTTGCAGCGCAGCCTGCGCCGCCTCTACGCCGTAACCCTGACCCCGATAGGCGGGCAGGAAGGCATAGCCTATGTCCTCGCAGGGCAAGGTATCGCGCTTGATAAGGCCGCAGATGCCGAGCCTGGCCTCATCGCTCCTGCGCGCGACCAGATAGAGGCCGTGGCCATGGCGGGCATAGCTGACCGCCGGCCCCTGCTGGATGTAGTTTTCGGCGTCGAGCAGGGTGCGTATGCCGCGATCACCGATATAACGGTGAAAGTCGCTGTCGTTGAGCAGTTCGAGAATGAAGGGGGCATCGGCTGTGGTCAGTTCGCGCAGCAGCAGGCGCTCGGAGAGGATCATGGCAAGGACTCTTTTCAGCAAAAACAGGCTCTCAAGACTGCCCCTGCTCCGCCTCATTGGCAAGGCAAACCCCATGAAAAAGGGCCGCAGTGCGACCCCGATAACAGGATGAGCAGGTTCAGGCCGCCAGCAGACCCGCATAGCCATTGCCCTGCTCGCGCAAGGCCATGAACACGGCGGCACAATCCGGCCAGGCCAGGCCTAGTCGCTCGGCCACCTGGACTGGCCACTCGGGTGGTGCCTCCTCCCCCACATCCGACTGCGCCGCCAGCACTATGCCCAGGTGGATCAGCGCAGCCTCGGCAGAGAACTCCTTGGCCAGCAAGGGGTTGTAGTGATACTCCACCGCATGGCAGATGCTGAGGGGAAATTGCCAGCGCCTGGCCATCTCGGCCCCTGTCTGGGCATAGTTGAAGCCGACCACCAGCTCCTCGGCCTTGGCGCGCCCCTTGCTGGGCTCCAGATCCTTGATGTGGTTCACCATGTTCTCCGGCAGTCCCACATGCATGATGAGCCGCCCCATGTCGTAGAGCAGGGCGCAGGTGAACACCTCCTCCCCCTTCATGCCCTTGAGCTTGGCAAGCCGCCTGGCCAGCTCGGCCACGTCGAACACCTTGCCCCAGAAGTGCTTGAGGTCGATGCCGGGCACCGCATTGATGGAGCCTGTCAAACCGCAGGCCAGCACCATGTTGCGCACCACATCGACCCCGAGTCGCACCACAGCCTCGTTGACGGTGGCGACCTGGCGACTGCCGCCAAACTTGGCGGAATTGGCCAGCCGCAGCAGCTTGGCCGAAATGACGGGATCCTTGTTGATCTTCTTGGCGATCAACAGGATATCCGGTTCCTTCTCACTGAAGGTCTGCACCAGATCGCGCATGACTTCGGGCACATTGGGCAGATTTTGGGGCTTGGATAACAGCGAGTCTATGGTGGGCATCTTGATATCCGTCCATGCAATTTTATGATGTCTTTCGTTTGCCGACAGCAAACCCTCAGTAAGTATGGGTAACAAAAAGCGGCCTCACAGGAATGTTTTTATCGACATATTTCAATGTGTTAATAACATTGTGGCTATACTGGCACCCTTTATGACATGACGAGGAAGTTGAACATGAGCGAACCCACCGAGTTCTTTGACGAACAGACCCTGCTGGAGATGGTCGACAACCAGCTGATCGATGGTCACCCGTTGCAGGTCAAGGCGACCCTGATGCGGCTGGTGATGAAGGGCACCCCACGGGAAGAGGCGCTGCAATACATCGCCTGTGCCCTCGGCGCCGAACTGATGGCGATGGAAGCGGAACAGGGTCCCTTCAACCTCGAGCGTTACGCCCAGTTTCTGGACTCCCTGCCCGAGATGCCCTGGGCCGAATAAACGCGCTTGCCAGCCGATTGCGGCCCTGCCGCAGGCCTGGCCCCGTTAGGCAAGCCGCACCGCCAGCCATTATCATTACTGCCATTGCACATGAGGGGAGCAAGGCTATGCGCTGGCAGAATCGCCGTGAGAGCAACAATGTTGAAGACAGGCGCCAACAGGGCGGCGGCGGTGGGCTTCCCATCGGCGGCAAGGGTCGCCTGATCCTGCTGGTGGTGGTCATGGTGGCCGGCTACTACGGGGTGGATCTCTCCCCCCTGCTCAACGAGCCGACGACCCAGAGCCAGCCCAAGCGTCAGGAGGTGTCTCAGCCGGCCAAGGATCCCCTGGCCAAGTTCACCTCGGTGATGCTGGCCTCCACCGAAGATGCCTGGGGCGAGATCTTCCAGCAGAGCGGCAACCCCTATCAGGCCCCCAAGCTGGTGCTCTATCGCGGCGCAACCCGCACCGGCTGCGGTCAGGGCCAGTCGGTGATGGGTCCCTTCTACTGCCCGGCGGATCGCACCGTCTACATAGACCTCTCCTTCTATCAGGAGATGCGTGACAAGCTGGGAGCCGACGGCGACTTCGCCCAGGGCTATGTGGTGGCGCACGAGGTGGGTCACCACGTGCAGAACCTGCTCGGCATAGAGCGCAAGATGCGCCAGCAACAGCAGGGGCTGAGCCGCGCCGAGCAGAACAAGCTGTCGGTCAAACTCGAATTGCAGGCCGACTGCTTCGCCGGTGTCTGGGGCCACTACATGGAGCGGGAGCAGGTGCTGGAGCACGGCGATCTGGAAGAGGCGCTCAATGCCGCCCAGGCCATAGGTGACGACCGCCTGCAACAGCAGAGCCAGGGCCGGGTGATCCCGGACAGCTTCACCCACGGCAGCTCGGCCCAGCGTTACGCCTGGTTCAAACGCGGCTTTGACAGCGGCAAACCCGCCAGCTGCAATACCTTCGCCGCCCGCTAGACGCCAGGAAAAAAGGGCCGGCTCCTGACAGGAGCCGGCCCTTTTGCCCACCGCAAGACGGCGATCAGAACTGGGAGTCGACTATCACCTCTTCCCCCAAAGCGCCAGCCAGCGGCAGCGGCCGATAGGTGGAGTTGGCTGCCCGCAGCAGGCGTATGCCGCGCACACCCACGGCCTGCGCCGCCTTGATATCCCCGTCCGCATCGCCGTAGAAGATCTTCATCTGTTTATCCTTGAGCCACTGCACCTTGGTGTTCTGACCCGGTTGATCGCCGGCGAAGATCACCGGATTGAGCCGATCGGCCGGGATCCCCATGGTCTGCTGCAGCGTCTGGCTCACCGTTTCGGTCTTGGTGGCCGAACGGCCGGTGACGAAATAGATGTGATCGCCGCGCTTGAGGTGCATGGCGATCAGCGCCTTGCCCACCTCTTTCGGCACACTGAACGCATCCCAGCCGTTGTTCATCTTCTCCCAGAAGGCGGGATTCTTGAGGTAGCTCTCGTCGTTGGGCGAGAACTCCTGCTTGCCGCGATAGAAACCCGGGCTGGAGAAGAGCAGGGTGTCGTCGATGTCGAAGCCCACCGCCGTCGGCGGCAGGCCATCCAGACTGGCGGCAATCTGCACCACCGACACCCAGTGAATGGGCGCCTGCTGGGCCAGAGTCACAGTCGTGACACCGGTCGGGCTGGTCACGGCCTGATCGGCCAGGGCGGGCAGGCTGAGGGTTGCTGCGAACAGGGAGGCTAGCAGGGCAAGACGGGGGAAAGCGGGCATGGTAGGACTCGTGACGTGAATAAAACAGGGTGCCAATCCTGCCCCATGCTGTCGACCGAAACCGTGAAACCGGCCACAAAACGGAACCAGGTGACTCGCGCCAACCGGCGTTTTCCACGCGGGATAAACGCCAGGCGCCGCGTGAATGTGGCCTCACCCGAGCGATCGTCGCATCTGATCGCCACCAGCCCCTTTTGACCCTTAATTCAGGCCTAAAGAGCCCGAGTGAGCTATAACTGCTTAACACCCTTTATTGATATCAACATCAACGACATTCTCTCACTGGAGATGCCATGGACGCACACACCTCTGCCCATTCCCCCAAGACCGGCTCAGCAGCATCCCATCACCAAGCCCAGATGGACGCCATCGACAAGATGCTGGCGCGGCTCGAACTCTCCCCCGACGGGCAGATCCTGGACGCCAACCCGCGCTTCCTCGCCCTCATGAGCTATTCGCTGGACGAACTCAAGGGTCAACACCACGAGGTGCTGCTCTCACGGGATGAGGCGCAATCCCCATCCTATACCGCCTTCTGGGAGGCACTGCGCAGCGGTCAGCCACAGGAGGGAGAGTTCCACCGGCTGGACAAGCAGGGGCGGGATGTGTGGACCCTGGGCACCTGCAGCCCGATGCTGGATGCACAGGGCAAGCTGATCCGGATCATCGAATACGCCATGGATCTGACCGAACAAAAGCAGCTCAACGCCAACTTCGAGGGCCAGATCAATGCCCTGAGCCGGGTCATGGGCAAGGTGGAGTTTTCCCTGGATGGCACCATTCTGGATGCCAACTCGCGCTTTCTCGACATAGTGGGCTATCAGCTGGAGGAGCTGAAGGGTCAGCACCACAGGTTGCTGGTCGACCCGGATTACGCCCAGTCGCCCGATTATCGCGCCTTCTGGGAGACATTGCGCCGCGGCGAGTACCTGGCCGGCGAGTTCTGCCGGCTCGGCAAGCAGGGCGAGGAGGTCTGGATCCAGGGCTCCTACAATCCGGTGCTGGATCTGAACGGCAAGCCCAGCAAGATCGTCAAGTTTGCCACCGACATCACGGCCCAGGTGGAGCAGCACCGTCAGCTCAAACGGGCTATGGAGGAGGCGGAAGAGGCCGCCAGGGTGCGCGAGGAGCTGCACAAGTCGCTGCAGGAGATGTCGACCCCGGTCACCCCCATCTGGGACGGCATTCTGCTGCTGCCGCTGGTGGGGATCATAGACTCCATGCGTACCGCCGATGTGATGAACAAGTCGCTCATCAAGATTGCCGAGACCCGGGCCCGGGTCTTCGTGCTGGACATAGCCGGCGTCGCCACCGTGGATACCGGGGTCGCCAACCAGTTGATCAAGATCACCAAGGCGACCCAGTTCATGGGGTGCGAGGCCATCATCTCAGGGGTCTCTCCCGCCATCGCCCGCACCATGGTTGAGCTGGGGGTCTCGGTCGGCGATATCCGCACCACGGCGACCCTGAGGGATGCCTTCGAAATTGCCCTCAAGCGGGTCGGATCCACCCTCTAGGAGCCGACCATGACCATGCAGCTCAACAACGATCTGGGCATAGCCAATGTGGCTGACTGCGTCGTGGTCAGCATGCGTCCCGATCTCGGTGACGACGGCATGCAACTGCTGATGCAGACCCTCTCCCAGCGACTGGTACAGGGCCGTCAGCGCGCCGTGCTGCTCGACTTCTCCGGCGTCATGCTGCTCGATCACCACGAATTCAGACAGGTGTGCAAGCTGGCCGACGTGTGCCGCCTGCTCGGCGCCATCTGCCTGCTGGTCGGGTTGAATGCAGGGATCGCCGCCTTTCTGGCGCTGGCCGAGGCGCAGCCGGGACAGCTGCGCTGCTTCATCGACATGGACGATGCCTTCGCCCATGTCAATCGCCTCAAGGCCGAGGAGTAAATCCCATGCAACTGGAACAGACAGCGCAGGAAGCCAGGTATCCGTTGCGCCACGACATCGACCTGCACCTGACGGTGATGGCGGTGCGTCGTCTCCCCTTCATCGCCAGCCTGTCCGAGGTGGACCGCGCCATGCTCTCCACCGTGGTCTCCGAGCTTGGCAGCAATATCCTGAAATACGCCACGAAGGGGGAGATCACCCTGGCTCTCCATCACCCCAAGGGACGCCCCTGCATCGACATCATCGCCCGTGACAAGGGGCCCGGCATCCCGGACGTGCACCAGGCCATGCAGGATCACTACAGCACCTCGGGCACGCTTGGGCTGGGGCTGCCCGGCGTGCGGCGCATGATGTCCGAACTCACCATCAGCACCCCGCCCGAGGGGGGCACCCTGGTACAGGCCCGCAAGTGGCTCGGGGCGGCACCCTCGATGGCCCGCGTCACCCTGCCCACTCAGGTGTCGAACCCCCGCACGCTGACACTGGAGTGGGCCAGCGAGAACCGGCCCTGCTATCCGGAGCGGGTCTCGGGCGACTTGGCCTTTATCCGTCCTGGCCCCGACGGGGTCTCGTTGGTGCTGATCGATGTGAGCGGCCACGGTGCCTCGGCCAACAAGCTGGTGCAGATCCTCGAGGAGGCGCTGCACAACAGCCAGGAGCAGGAGCCTGCCCGTCTGCTGCAACTGCTCCACCAGCACTGCATCGGCACCCGGGGAGCCGCCGCCGGCGTGGCGCTGATCAATGGCGAACGCGGCGAGCTGAGCTATGCCGGCATCGGCAATACCCGCATCTGCCTGCGTGGCCACGAGCCCTGGCGCGGCATCTCCCGCGATGGCGTGCTGGGGGAGCGTTTCCCTACCCCCTTGCTGCAACGTCAACCCATAGTGCCGGGGGATGTGGTGATGCTCTACTCGGATGGCATCAGCGAATCACTCAACCTGCGCGACGGCGCACTGGAACTGGGGGCGGATCCCGCCACCCTGGCTCGCCAGGTCATAGCTCACAGCGGCCGCAGCACGGACGATGCGAGCTGCATAATATTGCGGGTGCAACCGGAGGAGGAAGGCTAGATGCAACAGCTGATAGGTGACATCCGGCTCTCTGGCCCGGCGGCGGCCCTCACCGCCAGACGCAAGGTAATTCAGGTTCTCACCTGCATCGACAAGAGCCCCACCTTCGTGGCCCCGCTGGCGGGGGCCACCTCGGAGCTGGTGCGCCAGCTGGCGGCGACGACCGGCTGGTTGCAACTACGGCTGTGGCTGGAGAGCAAGACGCAGGAGCTCTGGCTCTCTCTGGCCGCCGATGAACCGCTGCAACCCGGTTCCTCTGGCGCCTCTCATGGCACCATACGGCTGGTATCTCACTCGGACAGTGCCATCGCCCTGGTCTGCCACCTGCCCCACTGGCCGGATGACGGCATGCTGCAACAGATGCAGCAGCAGTTCGCCGAGCCGACCCGGGAAGAGCTGTTCGCCGTGATGCAGACCAAGAATCAGGAACTGGAACAAGCCTATGAACTGGCGGAGAGCGCGACCCGGGCCAAGAGCGACTTTCTCGCCAACATGAGCCACGAGATCCGCACTCCCATGAACGCCATCCTCGGCATGGCCCACCTCGCCCTGCAAACCCGGCTCGACCCGCAGCAGTTCGACTACGTGGGCAAGATCCAGCGCTCCGCCCAGCACCTGCTCGGCATCATCAACGACATCCTCGACTTCTCCAAGATCGAGGCTGGCAAGCTGGATCTGGAGCGGATCGAATTCGATCTCGACCATGTACTGGAAAACCTGGCGACCCTGGTGGGCGAGAAGGCCGAAGCCAAGGGCATAGAGTTGCTGTTCGAGGTCGACCACCAGCTCGATACCCTGCTCTATGGCGATCCGCTGCGCCTCGGCCAGATCCTGATCAACTACGCCAACAACGCGGTCAAGTTCACCGAGCAGGGCGAGATCCTGGTCAAGGTCAGCTGCCTGGAGAAGCTGCCGCAGGAGGTGCTGCTGCACTGCTCGGTGCAGGACACGGGGATCGGCATGAACCAGGAACAGCAGCAGCGGCTGTTCCAGTCCTTCCAGCAGGCGGACAGCTCCACCACCCGCAAGTACGGCGGCACCGGCCTCGGACTCGCCATTTCCCGCAAACTGGCTGGGCTGATGGGAGGCGAGGTAGGGGTGCAGAGCGAACCGGGCCAGGGCAGCACCTTCTGGTTTACCGCCCGCCTTGGCCGGGGCAGGTACAGATCCCGCTACCTGCCCAGCCTGGATCTGCGCGGCCGCCGCATGTTGGTAACCGACGACAGCGCCAGCTCCCGCACCATACTGGCCGCCCTGCTGAGCAGCATGAGCTTCGTAGTGGACACAGCAGAGTCTGGCCAGCAGGCGCTGCAGATGATCGCCAGCGCCGAGCAGGAGGGGAGACCCTATGAGGTGGTGCTGCTGGATTGGCACATGCCGGGGCTGGATGGCATAGAAACGGGTCGCCGCCTCATCGCCCGCGGCTTCACCCAACGCCCCTACCGGGTCATGGTGACGGGTTACGGACGGGAGGAGGTGTTTCGCGAGGCGGAGGCCGCCGGATTTGACCGGGTACTGGTCAAGCCGGTGTGCGCCTCAGTGCTGTTTGATACCGTCATAGGTCTGTTTGGCCAGCAAGCCACGCCGGTCGCCTTCAAGTCACAACAACCGGCCCACAGCTACCGCTTCGACGGGCTCACCATACTGCTGGCGGAAGATAACGAGCTGAACCAGCAGGTGGCGCGGGAGCTGCTGCGAGCGGTCGGGGCCAAGGTCGACATAGCCGCCAATGGCGCCATCGCCCTGAAAATGGCGGAGCAAGCGCACTACGACCTGATCCTGATGGACATGCAGATGCCGGTGATGGACGGGCTGGCCGCTACCCGGCTACTGCGCCTGCAGGAGCGCGAGGGGCATCACATCCCGATCCTGGCGATGACGGCCAACGTCATGGCCGGCGATCGGGAGCGCTGCCTGGAGGCTGGCATGGATGACCACATCGCCAAACCCATAGATCCCGACAAGCTTTATGCCGCCCTGCAGCGCTGGGCGACCTCCTTCAGCCATGAAACCGGGGGGCGGATCAAGTCCTCGGTGACCCAGCGCGAGGAGCCCTTGCAGGCGCAGTTGCAGGCGCTCGGGTTCAAGGCAGAGACAGCACTGCAGCGCCTGATGCACAACTGGGAGTGGTATCGGGACCTGCTGCGCCGCTTCGCCCAGCAGGGCGCTCAACCCATGCAGCATCTGATCGCCGCCCTGCAGAACAACGATAGCGAAGAGGCGCATCGGCAAGCCCATACTCTCAAGGGCATAGCCGCCACCCTGGGCGCCGACCCGCTACGGGACATAGCGGCCCGACTGGAGAGTGCCATCGCCCGGGGAGACGATACCAGCAGCCTGTTACCCCTGGCCGAGCAGGGGTTGCAGATGCAGCAACAACTGACCGATGGCTTGCTCCCCCTGCTGCCCCCCCAGGCCTCCCCGGCTCGGCCCGAGCTGCCGCAACCGGACATAGCGTCCGTGCTGACACGGCTGACCCAGTTGCTGCTGGAGGATGATGCCGAGGCCTTCATCCTGTTCCAGCACCATCAGGCCAGGCTCGCCCCCTTGTTGGAGGAGGCCGCACCGGCCATGGCCAACGCCATGACCCGGTTCCGCTTCACCGACGCATTGGCACATCTGCAACAAGTCCGGGCCCTCAAGCCCGATCTGTTCAACCAAGAGTGAGGGCACCATCATGCTCAATTTGCTGGATCCCGACACCAAACCCACCCTGCTGGTGGTCGATGACACACCGGAGAATCTCTCCCTGCTCAGCGCCTTGCTGAGCCCTCACTATAGAGTCAAGGTGGCCATCAGCGGCCGGCGGGCGCTGGAGATACTGTCGGCCGGCACCCGGGTGGATCTGATCCTGCTCGATGTGGTGATGCCCCTGATGGATGGTTACCAGGTGATGCAGGCGCTGCAGGAGATGCCACAGACGCGGGACATTCCAGTGATCTTCCTGACCGCCAAGGTGGAGGAGAGCGCGGAGGCACACGGGCTGGCGCTGGGCGCTGTGGACTATATCCACAAGCCGATCACCCCCGCCATCGTGCTGGCCCGCGTCAGAAACCATCTGGAGCTGAAAGCCGCGCGGGACCTGCTGCACGACCAGAACGCCTATCTGGAGCAGGAGGTGGAACGGCGCACCCGGGAGAACGAGCTGATCCAGAACATCACCATCCACTCCCTTGCCTCTCTGGCCGAGACCCGCGACAACGAGACCGGCAACCACATACTGCGCACCCAGCACTACGTGAAGCTGCTGGCGGAGACCCTGTGCGATCACCCCCGCTTTCGCGCCGAGCTGACCCCCAAGACCATAGAACTGCTGTTCAAGTCGGCGCCCCTGCACGACATCGGCAAGGTCGGCGTGCCGGACCGGATCCTGCTAAAACCCGGCAAGCTGGATGCAGACGAATTTGCTCAGATGAAGCATCACTCCATCCTCGGCAAGGAGGCCATAGTCCATGCCGAGGAGGCGCTGGGGGTGGAGGTCGAGTTTCTGCGCCTGGCCAAGGAGATCGCCTGTTACCACCATGAGAAGTGGGATGGCACCGGCTACCCCTATGGCCTGATGGGGGACGAGATCCCCCTCTCGGCCAGGCTGATGGCGCTGGCGGATGTGTACGATGCCTTGATCAGCAAGCGCTGCTACAAGGCCGCCATGTCCCACGATGAGGTGGTTCCCATCATATTGGCGGGGCGCAGCAGCCACTTCGATCCCGACATCACGGATACCTTCGCCCGCATCCACTCGCAGTTTCACGATATAGCCTTGCGCTACAACGACGACAAGGGCGAGCGGGAGACCAATACCGACTAGACGATGGGGAGGTCGGCAGGCAGCAGGTCGGTGAAAACGAAGCCGTCCCGTAGCACAGTCTCCCCGACCCGTATGGCCAGCGGCCGGTGGAACATGGGGCCGTCCCAGGCCAGGGTATGAAACTCGCCATTCTCGCCACACGGGTCCACCCCGGCTGGCAGGGCCGCCAGCAAGGCGGGATCAAACTCGTGGCCGCCCAGGCTGGCATCCAGCTTTTTCGGATCCAGGGCGCTGATCCTGGCTTTCAGGCCGGCCGCCATCATCTGCTGCGCCAGCTTGGCCGTGTCGCTGCCCCACAGCGGAAACAGTGGCTCAATGCCCGTTCCCAGCAGCTGTTTCTCCCGATAGACGCGCACATCCTCGAGAAAGAGATCGCCAAACGCCATCTGGTGGATCCCCTCTGCCACCACGCCCGCGATGAAGTCGGTCATGATGCGGGCGTAATCCTCATTGGTGCAGGGCCAGGGCAGATCGATGGCGGTCAGCGGCAAGCCAACGCACTCGGCCTGCTGCATCAGCAACTGCTTGCGCACCCCGTGCATGGCCACCCGCTCGAAGGCCTGATTGAGGGAGGTAAACAGACCCACCACCTCGATGGCCGGATCCTGCCGCAATGTGTGCAGCGCCCAGGCGCTGTCCTTGCCGCTGCTCCAGGAGAGCAACACCTTGGTTTTCTTCATGATTTCTCCAGCTGTCTTGTACCCGAAAACTGGTTGAGTACCCGGGTATAGTTGTAGTCATTTGCCCCGGGAGCAGGCTCCTGGATATGGGCCCGGTTCCCCGCCTCGCTGCACCAAAAAGCTGCAAGACAGTGTTGCGAATTGTGCGATTTACATACCGGGATGCAAAAGCATACCCTCGGTAATGAGCGTCTCCCCTGAAAGGATGGGGAACAATAACTAAAAAAGCGATGGGAAACATAAGGATATGACGACAGTCACGCAAGCTTACGACCACAGCCGCCCCCTCAACCGACAGGATTACAAGACACTGAGCCTGGCAGCCCTCGGCGGAGCCCTCGAATTCTACGACTTTATCATCTTCGTCTTCTTCGCCGTGGTGATCGGCGAGCTCTTCTTCCCGGCCGATATTCCCGAGTGGCTGCGCCAGTTCCAGACCTTCGGCATCTTCGCCGCAGGCTATCTGGCTCGCCCCCTTGGCGGCATCATCATGGCCCATTTTGGCGATCTCATCGGCCGCAAGCGGATGTTTACCCTGAGCATACTGCTGATGGCGCTACCCACCCTGATGATCGGCCTCTTGCCCACCTATGCGGTACTGGGCATAGGTGCACCGCTGGCCCTGCTGGGTTTGCGCATCCTGCAAGGAGCCGCCATCGGTGGTGAAGTACCGGGCGCCTGGGTGTTCGTGGCGGAGCATGTACCCGCCCGCCGGGTCGGCGTCGCCTGCGGCACCCTCACCGCGGGATTGACGGCCGGCATACTGCTTGGCTCCCTGGTGGCCACCGCCATCAACCGCGGCATGAGCCCGGCCGAGGTGAGCGACTGGGGTTGGCGTCTGGCCTTCGTACTCGGCGGAGCATTCGGCATAGTCGCCATGTACCTTCGCCGCTGGCTGCACGAGACCCCTGTCTTCGCCGAGATGCAGGCCAACAAGGCGCTGGCGGAAGAGCTGCCGCTCAAGACTGTGCTGCGCAACCACAAGGGCAGCGTGCTGATCTCCATGCTGCTGACCTGGTTGCTCTCCGCCGGCATAGTCGTGGTGATCCTGATGACCCCCACCTACCTGCAGAAGGTTCATGGCATCAGCCCCGCCGATGCCCTGACCGCCAACTCCCTGGCTATCCTGGCCCTGACCCTGGGCTGCATCTTCTATGGCCGGCTGATCGATGCCCTCGGCAGCGGTCCCACCTTCATGCTGGGCTCCCTGTTGCTGGCCGGTGCCAGCTACGCCTTCTACCACGGCCTGGCGGCTGGCATGGATCAGCTGATCCCGCTCTACATGCTGGCGGGCTTCGCGGTCGGGATCGTCGGCGCCGTGCCCTACGTCATGGTCAACGCCTTCCCGGCAGTGGTGCGTTTCTCCGGGCTGTCGTTCTCCTACAACGTGGCCTACGCCATCTTCGGCGGCCTGACGCCCATGCTGGTGACCCTGTGGATGAAAAACGACGTGCTGGCCCCCTCCCACTATGTGGTGAGCCTGTCGGCACTGGGCTTTGCCATCGGCCTGCTGCTCTGGCTGCAACAGCGCAGCCAACGGCAGGCTGCGCCGCAAATCGCCTGACCCCTCGCAAGCCCCGCTGAAATCGGGGCTTTTTTCATATGGCTGGTGTTCAGCCCAGCCGACATAAGATAGCCTCCCTCTCGGGCCTGTCGACGGCCCGGGACACTCCTCCACTCTAGTCATCCGAGGTTCATGATGTTCTTTCAGGTCGTATTTCTCGCCTTGCTTGCCCTGCTGCCCATGGTCAATCCACCCACCACGGCCACCCTGCTGCTGGGGCTGAGCAAGGGCATGTCCCGTGAGCACGTGCGCCGCCAGATCAATCTGGCCGCCATCTATCTGTTCTGCACCCTCTGTGTCAGCTTCTTCATCGGCTCCTCCATCCTGGATCTGTTCGGGATCTCCATTCCCGGCCTGCGCCTGGCCGGCGGTCTCATCATCGCCTTCATCGGCTTTCGCATGCTGTTCCCGGCCCCCAGCCAGGCGGCCGGGGTCGATATCAACCAGAGCATCGCCTTCGTGCCGCTGACCATGCCCAGCATGTGCGGGCCGGGCACCATGGCGCTGGTGATCAGCGGCGCCGCCCAGATAGCCGAGCTGCCCGACGAGTACAACCGCTTCACCATCTATGCCGCCATGGTCACCGCCTTCGCCCTGATGAGCGCACTCAGCTGGGGCGTGCTCAAGCTGGCGGATCCTGTCTGCAAGATCCTCGGTGCCACCGGTATAGATGCCATGACCCGGATCATGGGCTTCCTGCTGGTGTGCATGGGCATGCAGTTCTGCATCAACGGCATCAAGGAAGTGGCACAGGATCCCGTGTTCCACGGCGCCACTGCGGCACAAACGGCACCTGCATTGCCACATGTATCCGGTGCACTCGAACAATTGGAAGAGGCCCGCCAGCCCTGACTGAAAACGGTGTCATAACCGCCGACAATCGTCACTGATCTTGCGCCTGATCATGTTGCTGACACATAAATGAGATAGTGTGTTTTTTGTACAGACTCGATTCAGAGTGTGCTTGATAGGTTTGTGGGTGGAGACACCCACTCACTGCAGGAGATGTGCAAATGGAAAAGATGCTGACCGAGATTGGAAGCTACAGCCTGTTTCATGAATATCTGAATGTGGTCGGTGCAGCCAGCCCCGCCCTGGCCAGGATAAAAACACGGTGGGAATACAAACAGAGCGATCGTCTGGTTGCCCAGATCAGGGTCGATCCACAAGGCAATGCGCGCTTCTACATAGACGCCAGAGCCATATCGGTCAACTGACCCAGTCACCCTATCCACCAGCCCCGGCCATGTGCCGGGGCTTTTTGTTGTCCGGCACCCGATACGCTGATGAGGCACGCGCTTGCAGCCGGCCTTCCTCTCCTTGATACCCAGCAGCCAGAGACTCATTCAAGAAGGAATATTAAAACCAAATAATTATTTTATTTTGGAATAATTAATTATGCGATATTGATCTCATAACTGAAATCAAAAATCGATGAACATAGCCACCATCAAGAAGAGGACTCTTCGCAGGGACAAGCGACCCGCTGACACAGAGGAAATGATGACTATAGATTTATCCAGCATGATCACCGAAACCCGCAATCCGGCCAGTAACGGGATCGACCGTCTGCCGACTCTGGCAATGCTCAGGGTGATCAATCAAGAAGATCAACAGGTTGCTCTCGCCGTTGACCAGATCCTGCCCGAGATAGCCAGAGCGGTCGACGCTATCACAGCCGCCTTCCAGCAGGGTGGTCGCTTGGTGTATGTAGGTGCCGGCACTTCTGGCCGGCTGGGCATTCTGGATGCAAGCGAGTGTCCGCCCACTTATGGTGTCTCACCCGAGCTAGTTGTCGGCCTGATCGCCGGGGGCCACAAAGCCATCTTGCAAGCGGTCGAGAATGCCGAAGATGACCGGGAGCTCGGCGCCCAGGATCTGCAGCGGATCGATTTCTCGGCCAACGACGTGCTGGTCGGCATCGCCGCCAGCGGACGCACCCCCTACGTCCTGGGTGCCATGGCCCACGCCCGTACTCTTGGCGCCACAGTGTGCAGCATCAGCTGCAACCCCGGCAGCCCCCTCGCCCGGGAAGCAGACATCAGCATGGTGGCCGTAGTCGGCCCCGAGATCGTGACCGGCTCTTCTCGCATGAAGGCAGGCACGGCGCAGAAGCTGATCCTCAACATGCTGTCCACCGGTGCCATGATCCGTACCGGCAAGGTATACGGCAACCTGATGGTGGACGTGGAAGCGACCAACGCCAAGCTGATCGAGCGCCAGAAGCGCATAGTGATGGAAGCGACAGAATGCGATCGTGCCACCGCCGAGACTGCGCTGGTGGCGGCCGACAGTCACTGCAAGACAGCCATCGTCATGATACTTGCCGGCCTGGGTGCCGATGCTGCCCGCCAGAAGCTGCAGCAGCAAGGTGGATTCATCAGCCCATGCGGTGCCTGAACATCCCTGGCCAGGGATGGCTCCGGTTTTAAATAAACACATAACAATAACGAGCAGACGCCCTTTTTATTTGGCAAGTCACCCTCCACACAAATTCAGAGACTGACTGGGAAGGATATGGCAAAAATAACTGACACCATGATTGGACAAATTATTCAGGCCATTGGCGGCCGTAATAATATTGCCAATTGCGGCCATTGTATGACCCGACTGAGACTTGGCCTGACGAATAACCAATATGCCGATCACGATGCCATCAAGCGCATTGCCGGCGTACTGGGCGTTATCGTCAGCGATAAGCAGTTTCAGATCGTTCTGGGGCCAGGCAAGGCGCAAACTGCCTGCGAGATGATGAGCGACATGTTGGCCAACACTGCGGACAACGGCCCGGATTCCAGCGAGCTGAAGGATGTGGCCGCCGCCAAGAAGCAGGAGCTCAAGCAGAAGCAAACCAGCGTGGCCCATCGCTTTCTGGCCAAGTTTGCCACCATCTTCACCCCGCTCATCCCCGGTTTCATCGCCGCCGGCCTGTTGCTCGGGGTAGCCACCCTGCTGGAGCAAACCTATATGCTGGAAGGCCAGCAGACCGGCTCCATGATGGCGGAAGTGATCAGCTACATGAAGCTGTTCAGCAAGGGATTGTTTAGCTTCCTCAGCATCCTCATCGGCTACAACGCCCAGAAGGCGTTCGGTGGATCCGGGGTCAATGGCGCCATCCTAGCCTCCCTGTTCGTGATGGGTTATGACCCCCAGGCAACCAGCGGCGTCTATTCAGGGATCAGCGACTTCTTCGGCCACCAGATAGATCCGCGCGGCAATATCATAGGGGTACTGATCGCCTGTATTCTGGGGGCCTCAGTGGAGCGTCAGGTACGCCGCTTCATCCCTGACAGTCTGGACATGATCCTCACCTCCTGCATCACCCTGCTGTTCATGGGCGTGATCACCTTCCTGCTGATCATGCCGATCGGCGTCCAGCTCTACAACGGCATGTCCTGGCTCTTCATCAACCTCAACGGCAACCCGATCGGCACAGCTATCCTGGCCGGCCTGTTCCTGCTCTCTGTGATGTTCGGCATTCACCAGGGGTTCGTGCCCGTCTACTTCGCGCTGATGGATGCGCAGGGGTTCAACTCCCTGTTCCCCATACTGGCACTGGCTGGGGCCGGCCAGGTGGGCGCCGCACTCGCGCTCTACAGCCGGGCTGGCAAGGACTCCCTGCTGCGCACCCAGGTGAAGGGCACCATAATCCCCGGCATTCTGGGGGTCGGTGAGCCGCTGATCTATGGCGTCACCCTGCCGAGAGTCAAACCCTTCATCACCGCCTGTCTGGGTGGTGCACTGGGCGGCTTCTTCGTCGGTCTAGTGGCTTACATGGGCCTGCCGGTCGGTCTCAATACCGTGTTCGGTCCCTCCGGTATAGTGGCCCTGCCGCTGATGACCTCCGCCCAGGGGATCTTCCCCGGCATGATGGTCTATGCCGCCGGTCTCGCCATCGCCTACTTCGGTGGCTACCTCTTCACCCTGATGTTCGGCTGCAAAGACGTCGATTTGAGCTGATCCCCGATTTACTGCCAAGACCACGGGTTCCGATTCATCGGAACCCGTCAAAAACATACCTGAAATCTGCTCGTCGGATTATTTAAGGAATAATTATCCCATGAAAAAATATATTCTGGCCTCGTCCATTCCCGCCCTTATTTTTTGTGCGACCAGTCATGCTGCCGTTATTTATCAGGCCGATGACGGCTCCAACGTAGACCTGTATGGTCGACTCGGATTCAATATTTCAGACAAGAAGAGCGGCAATAACCAAGGCGACTTCGATGGCCGCATCGGTTTTACCGCCAGCCAGACCGTCAATGATTCCGTCTCCGTGATTGGCATGGCGCAATATCAAGTAAACGCCGCCGAATATGCCAATAACGTGCAGAAGAACAGCAGCGACCTCACCGCCCGCTATGTCTGGGCCGGTATCGATGCTGGCCAGTATGGCAAGCTGACCGGTGGCCGGGTCTCCTCCGGTCTCATCATGTTTACCGACATAGGTGACGTGTTTGCCGCCTCCGACGTCGCCATGGCCCGTCAGGCCAGCAAGATAGACGCCACAGCAGTGCAGGTGTTCCGGCAGGATGGCACCCTGCAGTATCAGAACAGTCTGGGCAATCTGGACTTCTCCCTCGGCTATATCCTGGGCAATGGCACCTCGGATCTCGATTACGGCTACAACGCCGCCCTGCGCTACACCATCGACATGGGGGCTGCGGGTCGGCTGGTACCCGTACTGGCCTATCAGCAGAGTCAAGCCGCCCAGAGTGATGCCAGCATGGTCAGCGAAGATGCCGACCAGTATCGCTTCACCGGTGTCGGCAGCCGTTATTACCTTGGCAAGCTGATGCTGGGGGCGCTCTATGCCAGGGATCAGGTGAGCTATCGCCACGGTCTGGCTGACAGTGAAGACAAGGTATGGGAGCTGACTGCCGTCTATGACATCGATCCCAAGTGGAGTCTTCGCGCCGGTTACCGCCACCTGGACAACGAAGGAGGTGATGGCATGGCGCTGCGCGACACCACGCTAGAGGTGCAGTACAAGCTCACGCCTAGATCCTCCCTCTACAGCGCCTATGTCTTCCGTGATGGCGAGGATGGCCTGCAGGGCAATACACGCACCAGTTTTGGGGGCAGCAGCAACAGCGATGACTTCTATCATCTGGGGCTGAGATACGAATTCTGATCCTGCCAAAGGGGCTGGCCCGTGCCGGCCCCGTCACCGAGGAACCATGTCCATGATAAAACCCATCCGAACCCTGCTGCTGGCGACACTGACCCTGAGCCAGGGCGCCTGGGCTACGACTCTGACCCTCGCCGATAATCTGGCACTGCTGGCAACCCAGATGGCTAGCCCCACCACCTTTGAGCAGACCTTACCCCTGCCAGAGAGCGACACCCACCTGCTGGTGCGCTTCGACAGCCCGCGAGATCCTCGTTCTGCCAACGAGAGCCAGGGCAGGATCACCTCTTCCCCCTTGCTGCTGACTCTGAACGGCAAGGAACGGGGACAATTGCGACTGAGCACGCCCCCGCTCGACACGCCACAGGCGGTGCGTGACTTCGCCCGCACCCCACGCCTGTTGCTGCAAGATGAGCAGGGCCAACCTGTGCCCTTCACTCTGCGCCCGCTCAAAGGCGGTACCCTGTTTACCGACTATCAGGCCCTGCTCGCGACCGAACTGGCGCCACAGCCCTCATGGTCGGCGAGACCTGCTGCGCCGGTCACCGCCAGCCAGCTGCCGGCAGGTGCCCTCAACCAAGAACAAGCCGATAAACTGCTGCGCACCCTCTATCAGCAGGCGGACGGCGAGCGCCGCAAGTCCTTCATGCGCTGGGCGCTGGATCTGTAGAGCCGGGAACGACTATCGACCCGAATGCCGGAAACGAAAAGGGGAGCCGAGGCTCCCCTTTTGTCACTCCTTGTTGAGCCGGTCGATGGCGCCCCGGGTGCCATCGATCAGGGCCCAGGCCTGCTCATCACGCCGTTGTACCAGCCCCAGGAAGAGGATATCCGTGATGGTGTTCTGAGCCGTGCGCGACGAGATGGAAGAGATGCGCAGTTCGTTCTCCTCAGCGACCGTATCCAGCACCAGATCCGCCATCTGTCGTAACGGTGTGCTGCGAAACGAGGTGACCGCGATCAGGGTCGCACCATTGCGTTTGGCCAGCTCGGCCGCCGCCAGCACATCCCGGCTGGAGCCGGAGTAGGAAACCACCAGTTGCACATCGCCCGGCCCCAGCGTCTGGGCGATGGAGATCTGCACATGGCTATCCTGGGCAAACAGGGTCGTCACCCCGATCTTGAGCAACTTGTACCAGAGATCCTTGGCGGTCAATGCCGAGCCGCCTATCCCCACCAGTTGCACTCGCCCCGCCTGATTGATGGCATCAAGCACCCGCTCCAGCGTCCCGTTATCGATCGCCTGGGTCGTCTCTATGATGGAGTTGATCTTCTCCTGTGCCAGCTTCTTGGCCATGGTCTCCAGATCGTCGTCCCGACCTATGCCGTTGTAGAGATCACCGATATTGTCAGTCTTGATGGCATGTTTGCGACCCAGATCCTCGCTGACTGCCAATTTGAAGGCGGTGAAGCCCTTGAACCCTATCTTCTGGGTGAACTTCACTATGCTCGACTGGCTCACATCGGCCTGCAGGGCCAGCTCCTGCGAGGAGAAGTGGGTCACCTGCTCCGGGCTAGCCAGGATGTAATCAGCGATCTTGAGCTCGCTGGGGGAGAGCTGACTCCTGATATTGGATATTTTTGACAGGGTAAGCATGGGTTCTCTCTGTTCTTGTTTTGCCGAAAACCTTACTGGGTGCCACCCACTGTGAGCTGGTCCAGCTTGAGGGTGGGCTGGCCGACCCCGACTGGAATGCTCTGCCCCTCCTTGCCGCAGACGCCGACCCCGCGATCGAGCGCCAGATCCCGACCCACCATGGAGACCTGGCTCATGGCCTCGGGGCCGTTGCCGATCAGGGTCGCGCCCTTGATGGGGGTCGTTATCTTGCCATCCTCGATGAGGTAGGCCTCGGAGGCGGAAAAGACGAACTTGCCGGAGGTGATATCCACCTGACCGCCGCCGAAGTTGGGGGCATAGATGCCCTTCTTCACCGAGGCGATGATCTCCGCCGGATCATACTGACCCGCCAGCATGTAGGTGTTGGTCATGCGCGGCATCGGCAGGGCGGCGTAGGATTCGCGGCGACCGTTGCCGGTGAGCGGCACGCCCATCAGGCGGGCGTTCTGCTTGTCTTGCAGATAGCCTTTCAGGATCCCGTTTTCGATCAAGACGTTGTAGCCGCCCGGCGTCCCCTCGTCATCTATGCTGACGGAGCCGCGCCGACCCGGCAGGGTGCCGTCATCGACTATGGTGCAGTGTTTGGAGGCGACCTGCTCGCCGATGCGACCGGCGAAGGCGGACGAGCCCTTGCGGTTGAAGTCCCCCTCCAGACCATGGCCCACGGCTTCGTGCAGCAGCACGCCGGGCCAGCCGGCACCGAGCACCACCGGCATGGTGCCAGCCGGGGCGTCTATGGCCTCGAGGTTGACCAGCGCCTGACGCACCGCCTCGCGCACATAGCCGAAGGCCCGGCTCTCCAGCCCGTCCAGCTCCAGGAAATAGTCATAACCACAGCGACCACCGCCACCCGCGCTGCCGCGCTCGCGGCGATCCCCCTTCTCGGCGATCACTGTCACCGACAAACGTACCAGCGGGCGCACGTCGGCGGCGAGCGTGCCGTCGGTGGCGGCCACCAGTATCTCTTCATAGACGCCGCTGATGGAGGCCATCACCTGATTGATCGCGGGATCCAGGCTGCGGGCAAACTTGTCCATCTGCTCCAGCAGGGCGATCTTTTGGTGCTTGTCGAGGGTCTGCAGGGGATCCATGGCCGGATAGAGCAGGTTGGCCTCCGTGCGGGCCCAGGCCTTCACCTTGCCCTGGGCACCGGCGGCGGCTATGCCACGGGCAGCGGTAACCGACTGTTGCAGCGCCAGCAGGCTCAGCTCATCGGAATAGGCGAAGCCCGTCTTCTCGCCACTGACGGCGCGGACCCCGACCCCCTGGTCGATGTTGTAGCTGCCATCCTTGACGATGCCGTCTTCCAGCATCCAGGACTCGTGCCAGCTGCGCTGGAAATAGAGGTCGCCGAACTCCACCTGATGGCTCATCAGGCTGCCGAGCAGCTGCTGCAGGCGGCCTTCATCTAGGTCGTTCGGGGCCAACAATGAGGCACTAACCTGGCTCAATAGACTCAATCTTCTTCTCCACTCTCGTAACGAGATGTTTTAACCGTTTGTCGACTCGCAGGGTCGATTGGCCGCATGGCGGCATCATCGAATGGCTGCGAATCCAATTGCATAGGGTCTGCATCACGGCCGATCAGGCTTTGCCCAATCGACCCGACAACAGCCGGACCCGGCTTAGTAGCGGTCAGCGGCTGCGTTTCAATAATTGTTCATCACGCCATCAGAGCAGACGGGCGTGGCTCAGCACCGGCATAGTGCGCTTCAATTCATCGACAAGCCTGGCATCCATCTGTGCCAGCACTGTGGCGCGGCCCGTTGGCTGGCAGGCCAGCACCCGGCCCCAGGGGTCGATCACCATGCTGTGGCCCCAGGTCTGACGCCCCGTCTCGTGGGTACCGCCCTGATTGGCGGCCACCACATAGCACTGATTCTCGATGGCGCGGGCCCGCAGCAGCGGTTCCCAGTGCGCCTCGCCGGTCACGGCGGTAAAGGCGGCAGGCACCAGCAGCACGCGGGCTCCGGCCCTGGCCAGCTGGCGGTAAAGCTCGGGAAAGCGCAGATCATAACAGATAGAGAGGCCGAGGGGACCAAAGGGGGAGTCCACCAGCACAGGCTGGCTCCCCGGGCTGAAGGTCTCCGACTCCCGGTAGCGACCCTGATTGTCGGCCACGTCCACATCGAACAGGTGGATCTTGTGGTAGTGCCCCTTGAGCTCGCCACTCGGGTCAAACACCAGCGAGCTGGTATGGATATGCTCCGAACCTGCGCTGGTGGTCGGCATGGCCCCCGCCACCAGCCAGATGCCGTAGTCGCGGGCCCACTCGGCCAGCTGTTGCTGGATCGGCGCTGCTCCGCCCAGATCGGGGCCTATGGTCTCAGCCCCGTCCAGATAGCCCTGCCGCTCGCCAAACAGGGCGAAGTTCTCCGGCAGCAGCACCAGCAGTGGCCGCTCACTCGGCAGCAGGGCCAGCTCGGCGGCGATCTGCTCCCGGTTATCCTGCCAGCAACGGCCGGACACCAGCTGTATTGCGGCTAACCACATGACTCTCTCCTTGTCGCTCTGGCCGTCAGACAGTGACAGCATCCCCCGCTTGCAGGGTGTAATCCAGCACTATGATGCGTTCCAGCACGGGACGAAAGAGCGCCTTGAGGGCGTCGTGATCCGGGTGGGGCAGATAGCGCTGGCGGGCGGCCTCGTCGGCGAAGGTCATCAGCACGCTGTGGGTAAAACCCTCGGCACGCCCCTCCGGACTGTCATTTTGGCCCCACTCCACGGCCAGCACGCCACTGACCTGATGGGGGATGGCGAGAAAGGCCGCCCTGACGGCCGCGATAGCGTCGGGACTGGCCTCACCCTTGAAGGTGATCAGCAGAATATGTCGGATCATGGCTCACTCCTTGTGATGGCAATACCCGCCACCAGCCTCAGCGCTGGGCGGGCCCCGCGTGTTTGGGGGTCAGCAGGAAGGGGGTGACCTCCTGCGCCGGCAGATTGGGCGCCACCGCATCGACCGCCTCCTTCTGCTGCTGGTTGAGCTTGATGCGAGCCCTGTCCCGCCCCGCCTCGATCAGCTTGGGAGCATCCAGCGGACCCGAAACCCGAAAATCGATGCGGGTGACCACGTCCACCACCGGCTCCAGCAGCTTGGAGAGGGCCAGCACATAGAGGCCGGTGATCGGGGTCAGGGAGAAGGCCGCCACCACCGGCAGGGTACCGCCCAGGTTGGGGGAGAAGCTCAGCTCGTAGTCGAGTCGCCAGCGTACCAGGTCGGCGATGCCTTCGCCGCGCAGGTTGCCCGCCGCTCCCTTCATGTAGAAGTCCTGATTATCCACCACCCCTTGCTTGATCTTGGCGGAGGCGGACATGGATTCGAAATAGAAGCCCTTGTCGAACACATCGCGGAAATCAAGCCGCAGCTTGCGCAGCAGGGAATCGAGGCTGAGCAGAGAGAGCAGGCGCGCGCCCTTGTCATTGACCTCGCGCAGCGTGCCCCCCTCCAGCTGATAGTTGGCACTGCCGGCCAGGGTCGGCACATCCAGCCGATAGGGCACATCGTTCCAGTTCAGATCCAGCGCCATCTTGCCGGGCGCATCGCCGATGGGCGAGGTATAGCCGAGCCGCTTGAGCAGCAGCTCGCTGTTGTTGCTGCTGATGCTGGCACGGGCATGGGTCTGCATCCGGCCGGGCTGGGCCAGCCAGTCCACAGTGCCGGTCAGCTGGCTGCCCGCCAGCCGCATGTCCAGCCCCTTGAGGGTCAGCTTGTTGGCGCCGGGCACCAGCTCTCCCTTCACCTCCCCCAGCGGCAGGGCGCCGAAGCGGCAGTCCACGCAGCTGAAGGTGAGCCAGGGAATGGCGTCCATGATAGCCCTGTCCTGTCTGGCATCGGGCTCGGGGCTCAGATCCGAACTCTTGCCGGACCAATAGATGCGGGCAAATTTCGCGTCTATGGGCTGACGCTCGGTCACCGGCAGGCGCACCACTCCCATCACATCCGGGCTGTCGATCATCACCTCGGTGGCCTGCTTGACCGGCCCCACGGTGAAGTGCACCGCCTTGAGGTTGGCGCTGCCGATGTCGGCGCGGGCCAGCTGGCCGTCCACCCACCACTCCTGGGGCAGGAAGGCGGGACCGACCACGGCATTGCCGCCCGCCGCCGTGCTCGCCGGCAGCCATTGCTTGAGTCGGGCCAGCCAGCCGGCCACATCCGCCTGCTGCTGGTTGATGGCCAGCAGCAGGGGCTTGTCACGCAGCACCCGGGCTCCGGGCTGACCCACGTCCACCCGCACCCGGCTGAGGTAAGGCACCCCATCGCCATAGACCAGCCGGCTCTGCATATCCACATCCGCCCCCAGCACGGCGCGAATGTCGGCGCTGCCGTCGCGGCCACGGGCTGTCACCTTGAGCGGCAAGCGGCTGTTGGCGTCCTTGGCCAGCGGCGAGGGCAGATCCAGCCCCATGCCCTGCAGGTTGGAGTCCAGCGCCAGCTGGAAGCTGAACGGCTTGTCATTGGGCAGGGTCAGCCCCAGGGTGCCGGCCCAGTTGCCACGCCCCTTGAGGATGTCGAGCACAGGCAGATCGCGGCGCTGGCGGCTGCTGTCCCACAAGCCCTTGAACTTGAGGTCGACCTGATAGCGGTTCGGCTGCTGCCGGCCCTGATAATCCAGGGTCAGCGGCTGGTTCCACAGGCTCGCCTTGAGGTTGCTGAAACGGGTCTGCTCGTTGTCATATTCGAGCCGCCCCTGCACCTGCTCCAGCGGCAGATCCAGGCTGGCCACCCGCACCTTGTTGTTGCTGAACAGGGCGTCGCCGCTCGCCTTGACCTCGCTCTCGCCATCGAGGGGGATATCCAGCTTGACCGAGCCCTTGAGCGGGCCCCGGATCTCGATCTCCCGCAGCGCCTGACCGACGGAGTCCCCCAGCGGGGAGTCCTGCAGGTAGTCGCTGATGGCCTTGCCCTCGCCCTCGACCTTGGCATCCACATAGAGGTGGGCGCCCGGGTAGAGATCCGGGATCCAGGCATGGACCGAGTCGGAGCCGGCCTTGCCGAGCCGGGTGGAGCGGCTGTTCATGTCGAGACTGGCGTTCTGGAACAGCAGGTCTATCTGCAGATCGGTGAGCGGTTGCCAACCGGGGAAGAACTGGAAGGTGGCCCGTTCCAGCGGCACCGCCACCTGGAAGATGCCCTCGCCCTTGCTGTAGGGGAAATCCTTGAACTCGCCGTACCAGAGCAGATCCGCGCCCCTGGCCTGGCCGCCCTTGATGGCACCGCTCAGGTAGTCCACCAGGCTCTTGCTCATCACCTGCAAGGGATAGTAGCGATCCGCATTGCCCGCATTCTTGACGTCGATGCGACCGGTCAGGGCGAGGAAGGTGTGTTCGTACAGATCCATTCTGAAACGGCTGGCGAGGGTCAGATCCGGGTTGTCCAGCGCCACGTCCTGACCATAGAGCACCCAGCCCCTGGGATCCTGCCACCAGTCGAGCCGCGCCGAGAAGCTGTCAACCGGGATCGGCTCCTTGAAGTGGCGAGCCGGATCCACTTTATCCTTGTGCAGCGCCAGCCGGGCGCTGCCGCCGGTCGGGGTCAGCCAGAACTCGCCATTGAGATCCTGCACGCCGGGCACGTCCTGCCAGGCGGTGACCTTGATGTGGGAGAGCTGGCCGCTGAGGGAGAGCCCGCGCCAGTCGGCGTCGGCCTGCAGGACAAGATCCTGCAGCTGGCCCTTGGGCTGGGTGCGCTTGAGGGTTTCGGTCAACTCTGGGTAGAGGCCGGAGACCAGCTGGCTCAGATTGGCGACCTGATCCAGATCGATGGAGGGCACATAGCCCTGAATGCGGGAGCCAACCCGCTCGAGCTGCAACCGGCTCTGCAGCCAGGGCTTGCCGTCGAGCTTGAAGGTCACGTCATGGCTGGCAAGCTGCCACTCTTCGCCGTCCCGGCGCAGCTGGATCTTGCCCCCCTGCAGGCCGAGACGGTGCATGGCACCCTGCTTCTCATCCTGCCAGATCAGGTAGTTGTTGCCGAATGCCAGCAGGGATTCCCCCAGCTGACCGCTGGCAAAGGTGCTCCAGAGCTGGAAATCGAGCTGGCCGGCCACCCGTGGCTCGCCGGCATGGATCCGTGCCAGCATGGGGCTGATGTCAAGCTGGCTGGCCCCCAGATAGAGCTGCCCCTTGAGCCGATCGAGCCGCGCCTCGGGGGCATCCACATCCAGGATGAGATCTATGGTGCTCTCGCCCACCCCGTTGATCAGATAGGCCTTGCCGACCCCCTGATGGCGCTTGCCGCGGTTCTGCCAGCGCAGCTGGGCGATGTCGAGGGCCCGCACCTCCCCCAGCGCCGTGGTCAGGCTGAGGCGGGTGTCGTGAATGTCGAAGGTGGAGAGCTGGGTCAGCAGGAAGCGCAGCAATGCCTGCTGCTGATCACGGCCGTCACTGGGCTCGGGGTCGGCCGGTTGGGCCAGATCCAGCGCTATGTCGCCATCGCTCAAGATGAGCTGGCCGAACACAGGCCTGAGTTCATTGAGGGAGCGCCAGAAGTCGAGGTGCGCCCATACCTTGCCAAGGCGCAGGGCAAAACGGCCGGAATCCGGCGCTATCACCAGCTGTTGCAGCTCGAGAGCCGGGCCGCGCTGGGTCCAGTCCAGGCCGATGCGATCGACGCTGGCTTCCAGCTTGCTGTCAGCCAGCAGGGTGTCGAGCAGTGCCTGTCTGTGCTGGTTGAGCAAGGGGCCGCCAAAGCGCACCAGACTGACCAGGATGGCCAGCAGCACGAAGAAGACCCCGAGGGCTAACCAGCCCCGACTCAGCCAGCGATAGACCAATTACATCATCACCACATCGAATTGTTCCTGGCCGCAGAGCGGTTCACTCACTACCCGGACCTGCTTGCCGATGAACACCTCCAGCTCGGCGAGGCTGTGGGACTCTTCACCCCGCAGGTAGTCGGCCACGGCCGGTGCGGCGTAGACGGTGAACTGATCCGCATCGTAGGCGCGATTGACCCGGATGATCTCCCGCAGGATCTCGAAGCAGACCGACTCCACCGTCTTGACCCGACCGCGCCCCTTGCACTCGGGGCACTCGGAGCAGAGCACGTGCTCCAGGCTCTCGCGGGTACGCTTGCGGGTCATCTCCACCAGGCCGAGCTGGGAGAAGCCGTTGACGTTGGTCTTGGCCCTGTCCTTGGAGAGCGCCTGCTCCAGGCTGTGCAGCACCCGTCGGCGATGATCCTCGGACTGCATGTCGATGAAATCGATGATGATGATGCCGCCGAGGTTGCGCAGGCGCAGGTGACGGGCGATGGCCGCCGTCGCCTCGACGTTGGTATTGAAGATGGTCTCTTCCAGATTGCGATGGCCGACGAAGGCGCCCGTGTTGATGTCCACCGTGGTCATGGCTTCGGTCTGGTCGATGATGAGGTAGCCGCCGGATTTCAGCTCTACCTTGCGATCCAGCGCACGCTGGATCTCGTTCTCCACGTCGTAGAGATCGAAGATGGGCGACTCGCCGGAGTAGTATTCCAGCTTGCCGGCCAGTTCGGGCACGTACTCCTCGGTGAAGCGCTTGAGCTGATCGAAGCTCTGGCGCGAGTCGACCCGGATCTTGTCGAGCTCGGCGCCGACGAAATCGCGCACCACCCGGAAGGCCAGGCTGGGATCTTCATAGAGGATCTTGCAGGGCGGGTACTTCTGCTTGCGCTCCAGGATCTTGCGCCACAGCCGCTTGAGGAAGGCGGCGTCCTGCTCCAGCTCCTGCTCTCCCACCCCTTCGGCGGCGGTGCGAATGATATAGCCACCGAGATCATCCACATAGCTGGCCACGGTACGCTTGAGGCGCTCGCGCTCCGCTTCGGACTCGATGCGCTGGGACACCCCCACATGCGCACTGCCCGGCATGAACACCAGATAGCGGGATGGCAAGGTGATGTCGGTGGTGAGACGGGCGCCCTTGGTGCCCAGCGGATCTTTCACCACCTGCACCATGATGTCCTGCCCCTGGCGTACCAGCTCGGCTATGTTGCCGGCCTGGAACTGCTCCTTCTCCTTCACCGCCACACACTCGGTGTGCGGCACTATGTCGGAAGCGTGCAGGAAGGCCGCCTTGTCCATGCCGATATCGACGAAAGCCGCCTGCATGCCGGGCAGCACCCGGCTGATCTTGCCTTTGTAGATGTTGCCCACTATGCCGCGCTTGGCCTGACGCTCTACGTGCACTTCCTGCAGCAGACCGTTTTCGACCAGGGCGACCCGGGTTTCGGAGGGGGTGACGTTCACCAGCAGTTCTACCGACATAAGTTACCTTGCCTTTCTAGTTTTAAATTCTGGCAGCCAAACCGGCGCGTGCCCGGTGAGTAACGCAGTAAGAAACAGCCGGCGAGTTTCACCGACCCATGCCTTGCCTGTGATGGCTTCAAATTCTGACCGCCATGTTCCGACCCTGTGCCTGCCCGCGGAACGGGCCTTGCAGAACATGGCTGGCGGATAGATTACCGAGACTGTTCCAGATGATGCTTGATCAGCAGATCCGTTTCCAGCAGGGGCAGGCCGACCACGGCGCTGTAGCTCCCCTCGATGCGGCTGACAAACTTGCCGGCAATCCCTTGAATCGCATAGGCACCGGCCTTGTCGCAGGGCTCACCCGTGCGCCAGTAAGCCTCGATCTCGGCCTCGTCCAGCTTGCGAAACGCCACGTTGGTGGTGACCAGGCGCACATCGCAGCGCTCCGGAGTCGCCAGCGCCACCGCCGTCATCACCTGATGCACCTTGCCGGAGAGCGCCTCCAGCATGTCTTTGGCATCGAGCAGGTCGGACGGCTTCTCCAACACCCGATCCCCCAGCACCACTATGGTGTCGGCGCCCAGCACCGGCAGCGCCGTCGGGGCTGCTGCCACCCCGGCCATCGCCTTGTCACGGGCGAGGCGGCAGACGTAATCCTGCGCCTTTTCACCCTCTTCCCGCCGCTCCGGCACATCCAGTCTGAGTACCTCGAAGCGGTACCCCAGCTGGGCAAGCAGTTCATGACGGCGGGGCGAGCCCGAGGCGAGATACAGTTGCAGTTCGTTGTGCTTGTTCATATTCACTTAATGAGATGAGGTAAAGTTACAATGCATTGTTTTTGCTCATATTCACTTGATATTGAAGCGGCGGCGCACCTTGCGCAAGACCAGAAACACCCAGGGCCATATTAGCATCGTGCTCAGGGTCGACCAAAAGTAGGCAAGATTGAGGCTGGCACGGCTGAACAGGTGTTCGGCCCAGAAGATGGTCACCTTGCCCACCAGCGAGAGACAGCCGATGATCAGCGCCTGTTGCCAGAGGGAGAAGTTGCGGATCTTCTGGAACTGGAAGGCCGCCAGATAGGTGGTGATGGCCATGGCCATGGCCCGCACGCCGAGGGTGCTGCCCAGCAGCACGTCCAGCAGCAGGCCCGCCACCCAGGCGGAACCGACGTTGGTCCTGTGCGGCAACGCCAGCGCCCAGTAGATGAGCACCATGGCGAGCCAGTCCGGACGGAAGGGTTCAAATTGAAAGGGAAGCGGCAGGATCGACAGGCACAGAGCCAGCAGGATCGAGATCCAGATCCAGATCCTGCCGCTGGCGGGTTGCAACATCAGCGCGTCGCTCCCGCAGCCGAGGCTGCCGCTACCGGCGCAGCCGCCGGGGTCGGCGCCTCTTCATCATCGTGCACGTCCGGCTTCTTGTCGGTCCAGAGCAGCAGCAGATAGCGCAATCTGTCCAGTGCCACCAGCGGCTTGGCCTCGACCTGGGCGAAGGGCTTGCCCTCCACATAGTCGGAGCGGGTCACGGTCGCCACCGGATACCCTTCCGGGAAGCGGCCGCCAAGGCCGGAGGTGACCAGCAGGTCGCCAACCTGAACATCGGTGTTGCGCGGCAGGTTGCGCAGCTCCAGCTTGTCCAGCTCGCCGCTGCCGGAGGCAATGGCGCGCAGGTCGTTGCGCAGCACCCGCACCGGGATGCCGTGGCTGGAGTCTGTGATGAGCAGGACGCGGCTGGTGGTGGAACCCACGTGCAGCACCTGACCTATCACCCCCTGATCGTTGATCACCGGCTGGCCGTTGTAGACACCGTCCAGCGCACCCTTGTTGATCAGCACCTGATGGCTGAAGGGGTCGGAATCCACCGACAGCAGCTCGGCCACCATCTTGCGGGACTCCTTGTGCACCGGAGAACCGAGCAGCTCACGCAGACGCTGGTTCTCGTGCTCCAGATGGTCCATCTTGAGCAGGCGCGAACGCAGGGTGAACAGCTGTTGTTCCTGCTGCTTGGTCTGCTCGATCAGGCCGGCCCGGGTCTGCACCTGGGTCGACATGGTATCGAGCATGATACCTGGCGCATTGGCCATGTATTGCAGCGGGCTGACGAGCGAACTGAGGTAGACGCGGACATGGGTAAACACACCGAAGCGAGAGTCCGCTACGATGGCAGCAATGGAGATGATGACGGCGAGAAACAACCGTAACTGAAGCGAAGGGCCTCTACCAAAAATGGGTTTCATGAGTCGTCAAAAAAGAGCCGGCGCGCTGGCCGGCTTTGGGTCTTATTCGTAGTGGAACAGGTCGCCACCGTGCATGTCGATCAGCTCCAGCGCCTTGCCGCCGCCACGGGCCACACAGGTGAGGGGATCTTCGGCAACCACTACCGGTATGCCGGTCTCTTCCATCAGCAGACGGTCGATATCCTTCAGCAGTGCGCCACCACCGGTCAGCACCATGCCGCGCTCGGAGATGTCGGACGCCAGTTCCGGCGGAGACTGCTCCAGCGCCACCATCACGGCGGAGACGATACCGGACAGCGGCTCTTGCAGCGCTTCCAGGATCTCGTTGGAGTTGAGGGTGAAGCTGCGCGGCACACCTTCGGCCAGGTTGCGACCACGAACTTCGATCTCGCGCACCTCTTCGCCCGGATAGGCGGAGCCGATTTCGTGCTTGATGCGCTCGGCAGTGGCTTCCCCGATCAGGCTGCCATAGTTGCGACGCACATAGCTGATGATGGCTTCGTCAAACTTGTCGCCACCGATCCGCACGGACTGGGAGTAAACCACGCCGTTCAGGGAGATGATGGCCACTTCGGTGGTACCACCACCGATGTCGACCACCATGGAACCGGTCGCTTCGGAGACCGGCAGGCCGGCACCGATGGCGGCAGCCATGGGTTCGTCGATCAGGTAAACCTCACGGGCGCCGGCGCCCAGTGCGGATTCCTTGATGGCACGGCGTTCTACCTGGGTAGAGCCACACGGCACACACACCAGCACACGCGGGCTGGGGCGGAAATAGTTGTTGTCGTGAACCTGCTTGATGAAGTGCTGCAGCATCTTCTCGGTCACGTAGAAGTCGGCGATGACGCCGTCTTTCATCGGACGGATGGCGGAGATGTTGCCTGGGGTACGACCCAGCATCTGCTTGGCGGCATGACCGACGGCAGCGACCGATTTGGCGTTCCCGCGCTCTTGGCGAATGGCGACAACTGAGGGTTCGTTAAGGACGATCCCTTGATCTTTTACGTAGATCAGGGTGTTGGCAGTTCCCAAGTCGATCGACAGATCGTTGGAAAAGACGCCTCTGAGCTTTTTGAACATGGCTACGGGAAATCCTAAGAATTTGGAGGTGCAGAAAACCGGCTAACTTTACCAATGCCCACCCCAATGGGCAAGCGCTCAAACTGTCGCCAACCCATCAGGCGCGACAAAAATGCGAGTCATCACTCACCCGCACAGGCTGACAAACGCTAATAAACAAGAAGATAGGGGGGAAGATCGCGAAGATCCGCCGCCCCGCCTCCATTACGGCATCACTTCACGCCGATAAATAATTCTGTCATTGCCCCGGCTGGAGCCAAAAATGGCCTCGCCTTGCAGAGTAACAGGGTCAGACAACCAGAGCGGCCGTGATGGCTGTTTTGACAAATCGACCTTGTAGGGGATCCGTACCGAGATATCCGGCTTGGCAAACTGGAACAGGATCTCGCCATCTTTCGCCTGGGCAGATTCGCCCCCCGGCGCCGCACTACCCAACCCCAGCCGGATCTTGCGATTGCCTCCCAGACTCAGGTCACGGCTGGTCGCATCAAAGGTCTGGCCCGGATTGAGGAAACTGAACCCCTGATTGGCCAGAGAGAGCTGGGTACATTGGTCCAGCTTGTTCAACTGCCAGTTGCCCGCCTCGTAATATTGCATCTGCAAGGGAACGGCCAGCGGCGCAGAGGCAAGACCCGCCCCCGTGCCCGCCAGCAATCGACCGAAATAGACCTGCATGGCCACACTGTCGATCAGCCGGGCATTGCAACCAGCGCCGCTGCAATTGCCGGCCACGGCATCGTTGAAGTCGGGGCTGGCAATCAGGGTACGTTCGCCATCGTTGTCTTTCATATAGAGGCCAAACAGCAAAGACTTGTAAGGGCCATCCTGTTGAGTGTCGGAGAGGCGCACAAACTCGCTGCTACCGGTAGTCAAGGCCGCCCGGCCATTGAGCCAGGGCAGAGCAGACAGGCTGCGCAACCGGGCCGACAGGGATTTGCCATCCTTGTTGTTGGCAACCGAGAGATAGGCACTCCCCTTGGCAAACAGCCCCGTATAGTTCTGGGTCTGCCCGCCAGACAGGTTGCGGGCCCGCACATCCAGCGTGACCCCAAAGGGCTGCCCCATATAGGAGAAGGCATTGCAGGCCGGCACTATGTCGCCGCTGACCAGATTGAAATCGGCGGGGATAAAACGGCCCACCGGCTGGCTCTGGGCGGATGGGATTGTGTAAGTGAAGTAACCGTTGGCTGGCGGGGTCGCCGTCATTCGGAACACCCCCACCTCGCTCACCGTCTGGTTGACGCTGTTGAGACTGTTGGCGGCGGCCCCATGGTTATAGCTGGTGGTGCCAAGCGCGGCATTGGTGCCCGGGCTGGGTGCCACCAGGGTGCTGCCCAGACCTATGCCGCTCAGTACAAAGTTGGGCGTGGTCTGATTTCCGGCGCAGATATCCCCATCATTGGCGGATTCCCAGGCCATCGCCTTGATGTCTAGCTGGAATGTTTCTCCCGCTGTCTTGAACACAGGGCAGCTGCTATCCCCTGCCGCACACACACCTTGCGGGGGTGTAATGCACAAGCCGACAGGACGCGCCACAAACTGGTCGGCGCCGAGCATCACCAGACCCGCCTCACTGCCCGTGCCGTCGTAACGGGCATCCAGTTGCACCTGACCGGCGTCCGGGTAGCTGACCGTCATGGTCGACTGCCCCTGGGCATCAAACATGAGGGACACTGGCGTCGCAGTGCCCAGACTGGTACCGATCACACTGCTGTTGACACTCATCTTGCTGTTGTAGTTATTGCTATTCGGCAAGAGATAGCTGCTCCAGAACTTGATGCTCTTGCTCTGGCTGGCGAAACCCGGCACGCACTGCTGAGTCAGGTCGCTCTTCTTGACCGCCTTGATGGTCACCGTCTGCGGCTGGTTGGAATAGGTATCCGGCACGTCGAAGAAAAAGCCGCTATCGGCAAAATTCAGGGTACAGGCTGCCGCACTGGGCGTCCCGGCGCCAGCCTTGCACAAGGTGGTGCTGAATGGCTTGGTGGCAGGGGTCGAGCCGGACACCCCTATGGTAACCGCAGTGGCGGTGTTGTTGCGCAACTGAACGGTCGTGGAGCCGCCACTGAAGGTCACAGTATTGCCGCCGATCCAGCCATTGCTGATGGAAACTGGATCCAGACTCAGGGTCGCTGTCACAGGGTCGGTGATCAAGATGGTGCAAGCCACATCTGCACACGCCTTGATAGTCACAGTCTCCGGATTGCAGGTCAGCGCCTGACCCGAGTGATCGAGCTGGAAGTGGTCGATCTGCACCCCGACCGGGTTGGAGCGCAGAGCGCAGATCCGCACGTTGTCGATCTCGTGGTAGTTGGTTACCGAACCGGTGGAGCCGGTCAGGGAGAGCAGGAAATTGGCTGGCACTGCCGCCTGGCCGGCCTGACTCGCCATGTTGATGGGACTGATCAGGGTGCTATAACCCGAGCCGGTATCCCGCTCTACTTTCGCCAGCGAGCTGCCAGTCGTCCGGGAGTCGACTGTGATGCGGTAGCGGTGGGGGCGATTGCCGTTGATGCCGCTGTCGACGGACGGACTCAGGTTGCTGACGGTACCGGCCAGATAGTTGTAGCCGGAGGTGCCCGAACCCGAGCCACGGATGGAAACCGCCTGAGGACGGGACCCCCAGTTGTAGCTGCCCCCTTCGTTGGCATAGTTGCCGTACTCGTCGAGCCCCACCCCGAGCCAGCCGCCCGCGAAGCCGCTGATCCCTGTCTTGAAGCCATACCCCAGCGGACCGCCAAAGGCACCAGGCTGGGGGGTCAGAGTCGCATCCGAGAGTACCACCGCCATCCCATCCGCCCCGCTCGTGCCAAAGGTCTTGTAGGCGTATTGATCGAATTCGACCGTCACCAGGTTGCCGGCTCCCGGGAAGAGGCGCTGGAAGGTGGCCGAGGTGGCCTGGTCGGTGACGTTCTGGGTGAGGCGCAGACGACCATTTTGCACCGATGGCAAGGTGCTGTTGTTGCGCTGGGCCACCACCCAGCCGTCCGGGTTGATCTGGGCGCTGTCAAAACCGTCCTCGAAACAGGTCAGTGGAGGAGGAACGGCATAGTCGTTGATGCTGGATTGGGTATCCATGCTCAGATAACGGGCCGTCACCCGCCCATAAACGGTGGCATTGTTGTTCATGGTCAAACGACCATCGGTGTAGAGGTAGCCATAAAATCGGGAGTTGTTGTCTATGGTCATGTCGCCATAGTTGACCCAGACAAGCCTGCCCTGATTGGTCGCATTGATGTTGACCGTGTTGAGCAGCTTCACGTCCTGATTGACAAAAATACGGGTCGTGCCGCTGCCGGACAGGCGGATGGTGGCATTGTCGAGGATCAATGAATCGATAAAGTAATCCCCATCCCCCAGCACCAGAGTACCGTTGTTGCGAACGCTCAGCGATTTGATCTGGTAGGTGCTGCGGCTCGGGAAGGTCACTGTGCAGTTCTCGACCGTGGCAGCCCCGTAGTCCGAAAAGAGAGCGGTCTGCTGGCCCTGCTGACAAAGAAGCGGCATCACAGACGTGATGGAGGGAAATGCGTTGTTTCCTGTCAAAGGGAGGCCACGAATATCGCTGCCGGTGATGGCACATACTTTGTAGCCACCGACATCATTATCACAGCGGGGGGTATTGTTCTGATCGGGCCGAATGGAGCAGAAGTTGAGCGGCAGCCCGCCGGTGCCATTGATCTTGGGATTGTTGTATTGCGTCAGCTGATAACCGCTGATCTGGTGGCAGGTGTTGTTGTTGTTGCCATGATGGCCCTGCACCACGGCAGGGAAGAAGGTGCTGGTGTCGATGGGGTCAAATGCCCAGACCGGGCTAGTGAAGAGGGCCAGCGCCCATAGCCATTTCATCATGAACCTCCATCATAGGCTTCAACGGCCAGAGTGCGGCTCACGGCAAAATCCGGGTTGGCACTATTGATATCCTCTACCCCACAAGCCCCTGTGCTGACCAGACGGTAACCGTTCGTGACGTTGCCATTGTAGGTAACAGGCACCCTGGCGCAGCTCACCTCGGCCCTGCAGCCGGCAAGGCCCGCATTGCCGGGGAAAGAGGTCACAAAGCTGGCGTCACAGAGCGCCGGCGGCAGAGGTTGCGCCAGGGTGCGATTCGGGAACAGCCGATAAAGAGTGACCTCAAGCCCGCTCTGGGCTGCCAGCAGGGCACGCACACTGCGCACCTCCACCGTGTTTTTCTCGCTGCTGTCGGTCAGGAAGCGGCCCATGGCGGCCGCCAGCAGTGCCATCACCACTATGACAAACAGGGCTATCATCAGGGCGCTGCCCCCCGCCCGTCTCGGTTGCCTGACATCAGGGCACATTGAGCACCCCTATCTTGTGGTTGAAGGTGACAGATTCACCTTTGCGCTCAAACACCAGCCGCATGCCAAACTCCCCTTGTGCGTTGAAGGCCAAGGTTTCCCGATAGAAAGCGCCAGTACGAAGGGACTCCGCCATCAGTACTCCCGTGGCAGGTAACGCAGTAGCGATGGCAGCGCTGGCACGGGTGAGCCGGTTCCCTGCCATGCAGTAGCGCACCTGCTGGCTGGCAAAGTAGACCCGACTGCCCGGCGAGAGGCCTGCCAGGGTCTCGCTACTGCTGTAGCGAATGGTCTGGGCCCCGGATACCGGAGCCAGCACCTCGGTCACTCGGGCGACACAACGGCCATACTCACAACCAGCGATCAGTGAATCCACGCCTGAATCCGGCACCGGGAAGACGGCCATCAGATCCCCTGCCTTGACGGCATTGGCATCCTGACTCAGTGGATTGGCCGCAGAGGCGGGGGTTGCCATCACCAGCTCCAGGGTAGCGCCGCTGCCCGACATGGCTCGATTGAGGGCAAGATAGCGGCTGGAAGCACTGATGGGCCAGAAACGCAGGCAGGCCCCCTCGTCAAGCCAGTTGCCATTCTGGTCTTCAATCCGCTCTGAACCCGGCACAGCATCACGCAGCTCGCGATTGAGCCGCTCCATGGCGAAGCGGGCATCACTCATCAACTGCTCGCGGCTGCTGGCATCGCCATAAATCTGGGTGCCAATGCCGATGAACTGGCTGGTAAAGGTCGCCATTATGCCCAGCAGCAGGATCACCATCACCAGTTCGACCAGAGTAAAACCGCGGGCACGCCCAAGTCTGGCGCAGGTTCGATTAGTCTGCTGGCGTAATCGGACATCGGAAGCAGGATTGGACACTCGGAAACGATCGCAAAGCCGATCCATCAGTAGTTCCCCCGATAGAAGGAGAAGTCGAGCCGACTCTCGTCAGGCAGCTTCACTTGCAGATCAATGCGTTTGCCCACAGAGCAGGGGGCGGCGCAGCTTTTGAAAGTGCCATCGCTGAAATCGACCGCATTTACCGCGATTTTGACCCGATAGTTGCGATACTCCTCGCTGCTGATCCCCGCTGCCGTCTGGGTAAACAGATTGGCATCCACCCAGTTACCCGAGGTATCGAAGTCATCCACATCGTTGAAAGCATAAGGGGCTGGCTCGCCATCCGGGCCATAACGGGTCGAACAGGGGAGGATGACGACGCCGACGACCGCCTCGCCACAGCGGTAACGGCCACCGTTGTGATCCGAGTTCTCATCGAACGACTTTTGCAACATCTCCCCGGCCAGGCGCTGGGCCAGCTGGGCGGCACGTACCTGCTGCACCGGGCCCACCGCCTGGGGCGCCTGATTGATCAAGAGCCCGAGAATGCCGGTCAGCGCCACCGCCAGCAGCACTATGCCGACGATCAGCTCTATCAGGGTAAAGCCGCGCTCAGGGGCTCTCATGGATATACCCCTCGGATTCGATCTTGATGCGGCTGGTCTCACGGCCATCGCTCACCTGCAGAGTGCAGCCCCCCGCACAGGCGCCAAGCGGCCGTCCCATCTGATCAAAGCGGAGCACAAAACGATCATTACCGGTACCGACCAGAGAGATCTGCAGGCCGGATGAGGCGCTCACCACTCGACCACGGGTCAGTTGGTTGTCAGTCCAGCCAGTCAAGGGATCGCTGCCCGGACAAGGCGTCTGGGCCGTGACGCCATAGGTGCGATGGGCAAAACGTGGGGAGGCGACGATCAACTGAGTACAGCGGCTGGCAGGTTCGTGCATATTGACGGTCTGCACCAGCCGCAGCCGGGTCAGCAGCTCATCGCGGAGGGTTTGAGTTTCAAAGCCGCCTTTGCCCAGCAATTTGGGCACGGCAAAGGCGGCCAGAATCCCGAGCAACAGGATCACCAGTACCAGTTCAATCAGGGTGAAACCTCTGCGCATTGAAATCTCTTATGACAAAGAAAGGCGAGGCACTTGGCCTCGCCTGATACCTATCACTCACAACCGTTCAAAGTTGTTGCTGCAGCGGAAGTTTCGGATGCTGCAGTGTAGTTCACAGTGCATTTGGAACTACTGGTCGAGAAGACATAGGAGTTACCAGACACTTTACCACTCCAAGAGCCATCGATGGTGACTGCATTCTTGATCCCATCATCGGTTGCTTCCGGATAACCATAGACAGTTTTAATCTTTGTACCGTCAGAACCAGTAACCACTGCGCTGCTAGCACGCTCTTTACCTTCCAGTGCTGACTTGCTGTAAACCAGCTGAGCTGAGCTGCTGACTGCGGCCTGTACGCCCTGAGCGGCGGACTTCTTGGCATCGTCCTGCAGATTCAGGAACTTGGGCGCAGCTGTCACTGCCAGAATGCCCAGAATGATGATCACTATGACCAGCTCGATCAGGGTAAAACCCGCCTGTTTTTTCATTTTACTTTCCTCTGTCAATTGATATTGGTGGTCACCTGACCGGAAGCCGGACGGTAACTGAAACTCATGAATGCATCAGTACTGCCTTGCGGATCCTGATACTTGCCATCACTACCCTTACTCAAACTATTGACCAGATAGTAGCGGCAGACTGAGTCCAGGCCGTTATTGGTCACACTGACATAGTATTTCAGGTCATTGCCGCTACCGCGCACCTCGTTAAAGCTGGCAGTAGCCTTGGGCGGGTTCTGCAACAGACCCTCCCAAATCTTGAGACAGCGCGGGGCCGTCAGGTTGGCCGGGTCCACATCGATACCGCCACCCGCCGAGGTATCCATTGGATAACCGGGGGAGAGCTCGCCATTGCTGACCTGGGTCTCGGTCGGCGTGGTCAGATAGAAGCGGGAACCGTCATACAGCACAGTATTGAGGCTGTCCTGCTTGGCACGTCCCTCCGCCTCCCACTGGGCCCGCACCAGGGAAACGCCGGTGGCAAAGCCGCCGGAGACCCCTTCCACGCTGGCCTTCTTGGCCTCGTCGGTCACATCGAGGAAGCGAGGCAAGGCGGTCACCGCCAGGATCCCCAGGATAACGATGACGATCACCAGTTCGATCAACGAGAAACCCGCCGCCCGAGACGTCATCACCAACCCGGGATGTGTTGGTGCCATTCGATTTGTTGCCATGGTCCCTCCGTAATAACCCGCATTATTTCATGCAGATATAAAAAAATCATTTAACTGAGCCACACAATCGGCCTCATTCAAGGCTTTTGTTGCACTCTGCCATCAGAAAATTGATAAATCAGCCAATTATCTTCCCAACCGAACTCGCATCCCCCGCCATCGCGGCTCGCCAGCGCTTGCAGCGGCGGCAGATCCTGGCTCTGTGCACCTATGATCGACAACCAGAGCTGGCGGCAATTTTCCGAGGGCGCCAGCGGGGATCCGGCCCCGATCGGCCAACCCCTGTCATCGAACTGCCAGGCCAGACCATCGGCGAACAGACTCGTGGGACGGCGCTGATCCAGCCAGAGCCCGTGCAACCTTTGTGCCCGCTCGGCAAACTGTTCCCCCAGCAGGGCCAGGCTGAGGGCCAGCGCCTCCGCTCTGTGGGTGCGATAGCTCTGGGCCAGGGTCGCCACTATGATCAGCAGCAAGATCAGCACGGCCATCCGTCTATATCCCCCCAGCCAGCGATCATCCTGTTGTGACTGTCTGCTCACCCGTTTCGCTCCACATCTTGCCGCTTATCCACTCCCCGCATCACTGACGGTAAAGCTGCCTGTTTACTTGCCACGCACGGCCCGCATCATGTCCCACATGGGCGTGAAGATACCGAGCGCCAGCACCAGCACCATGACGGCGACTATGCCGATCAGGATGGGCTCGATACGGGCGGTCAGGCTCTTGAGGTCATAGTCCACCTCCCGCTCGTAATACTCGGCGGCCTCGTGCAGCAGATCGTCGACCTGCCCCGTCTCTTCCCCCACCGCGATCATCTGCATCACCAGGGGGGTAAACAGGCCGCTGCTGCCGGCGGTGCGCAGCAGACTCTCACCCCGTTCGATACCGGCCCGCATGTCGCGGATCTGGCCCGCCATCCAGGCGTTGTCCACCGCATCGGCGACCAGGGTCAGCGCCGTATTGAGCGGCACCCCGGCCTTGAGCATCATGGAGAAACTGCGGGCGAAGCGGGCCAGCAGGGAGCGCTCTATGATGGTGCCGACGATGGGCAGCCTGAGTTGCCATCTGTGCCAGGTCAGCTTGCCCTTGACCGTGCTCACCCAGCGGCGCCAGCCAAACACCATGGCCAGCAGCATGCCGAGCAGCAGCCACCAGTAGTGGACGAAGAAGTGGGAGGTGGCGAGCAGGATCCGGGTCGCCAACGGCAACTCGACGCCGAACTTGGCAAACATGCCGGCGAAGACCGGGATCACCATGATATTGAGGATCACCATGGCGATGCCGATGGCCACCAGCACGAAGCTGGGGTAGCGCATGGCGGTCTTGATCCGCTTGCGGGTCTCCAGCTCCAGATCGAAATAGTTGGCGAGCTGCAAGAAGGCCTCTTCCAGCTGACCCGTGTTCTCGCCCACGTGAATAATGGCGACGAACAGGCTGCCGAATACCTTGGGGTGGGCCTGCATCGAGCTCGACAGCGGCCGGCCGTTGCCAAGATCTTCCCCCAGCGCGTGCAGCGCTCGCTTGAGCGGCTTGCTGTGGGCGCTCTCCTCCAACCCGGCGATGGCACGCAGTATGGGGATCCCCGCCCGGGTCAGGGCGTACATCTGGCGGCTGAACACCACCAGTTCATCCAGCTTGACGCCCCCTTCCAGCAGCAGCGACCAGTCAATGGCAGCGGATTTCGCCTTGCCCGGCTTGAGTTCGGTTGGCATCACGCCGCGGCGCATCAGCTGCTCGGCCGCCGCCATCTCGTTGGCGGCGTCCACCACGCCGTTGACGGCATTGCCCTGGCTGTCGCGCCCCTTGTAGGCAAAGGTACTCATGAGGAATGTCCCTGACCGACAGCGTCATGGCAACCAGCACGGGTGTTGGCGTTGAAGTGAGTCATGGCTTACCCCAGATCCTCGGCCAACCGCAGCACCTCGTCCACCGAGGTGATCCCCTGTCGGGCATAATCCAGCGCTGTCAGGGCAAGCGGCCGGTAGTGTTCATGTTGGCGCGCCGCCTTGGCGAAGCCCTCGGCATCGTTGCGGCGCAGGGCATCCATCATGGGTTGATCCAGCTCCAGCAGCTCGTAGACCCCGATCCGGCCAGAGTAACCGGTGAAGTTGCAGCTCTGGCAGCCACGCCCCTTGTGATAGACATGCTGACCGGGCGCCTCCCCGGAGAGCACTGTCAACCAGGTGGCCTGCCCCTCGTCCGGCGCCCTCTCCTCGACGCAGTGCTCGCACACCCGTCGCACCAGCCGCTGGGCCACCACGGCCCGCAGCGCACTCGCCACCAGATAGCCAGGCGCGCCCATGTCGATGAGGCGCAAGGCGCTGGTGACCGCATCGTTGGTGTGCAGTGTGGTGAGCACCAGGTGGCCGGTGATGGCGCCACGCAGGCCTATCTCCACCGTTTCGTTGTCCCGCATCTCGCCCACCAGCAGTATGTCCGGATCCTGGCGCAGGGTGGAACGCAGCACGTGGGAGAAGGTGAGGCCAATCTTGGGGTTCACCTGCACCTGGTTGACCCTGGGTAGCCGGTATTCCACCGGATCCTCCACCGTGATGATCTTGTGGCTGGCCTGATTGAGCTCTGAAAGGGCGCCGTAGAGGGTGGTGGTCTTGCCGCTCCCGGTCGGGCCCGTCACCAATATCATGCCGTGGGGGCGTTTGAGCTGACGACGGAAACGGGTCAGGATCTCCGGCGGCATGCCGGTCTCGCTCAGCGACAGTATGCCGGAGGATTGATCCAGCAGACGCATCACCACCGACTCGCCGTACTGCACCGGCATGGTGGACATACGCACATCCACGTCCCGGCCGCGCACCTTCATGTTGAAGCGGCCATCCTGGGGCAGCCGCTTCTCGGAGATGTCGAGTCCTGCCACCAGTTTCAGGCGCAGCACTAGCGCCTGGGCGATGCGCACCTCGTTCAGGATATTCTCGTGCAAGATGCCGTCGATCCGCTGGCGAATGCGCAGCACCTTCTCATCCGGCTCTATGTGGATATCGGAGGCCCCTACCTGCACTGCGTCCTCGAACAGGGAGCGCAGCAGCTTGGCGACCGTCGCCTCCCCCTCGTCGTTGGCCCCCAGATTGCTGGAGCCCAGCTCGAAGCCGGTATCCTGATACTCCTCGTGCAGCTGTTCGGCGAAGCTCTCGATCTCGCGGGTACGACGATAGAGGCGGTCGAAATACTCCAGCAGCTGGCCTTCCCGCGCCACTGCCAGCACCATCTCCCTTGGGCGCAGCAGCGCCGCGATGGCGTCGAGGGCGCTCAAGTCCGCCGGATCCGACATGGCCACAGTCACCCGGTTGTCGGTGAGGTTGACCGCCAGCGCGCGATAGCGACGTGCCTGTACTTCGGGCAGCAACGGCACCGCCGAGGCGTCTATGGTGAGGTTGTTGAGATCGAAGAAGGGCACGTCCAGCTGGCGGGCAAGAAATTGCAACAGCTGTACCTCACTGATGAAGCCGAGATCGATCAGGGTGGTGCCCAGCTTGCGGCCGGTCTGACGCTGCTGCTGCAGGGCAAGCTGCAGCTGATCATCCGAGATGATCTGCTCTTGCACCAACAGGTCGCCGAGGCGCATTTTCAGTCTGGGTTGTGCCATGCAAACTCCAAAAAAGTTAACCGTCTCGCCCGTCAGGGGGCAAGCTGGGCAATTCGCTGTTCAATCCAGCTGGCCGATGCCTCGCCGAGGTTGCCGTGCAGCTGGGCGTTGCGATAGGCGTCGAGCGCCCGCTGGCTGTGACCCTGGCCATCTTCGGCCACGCCGAGCCCGAGCCACCAGCGGCCCTGATCCGGCTGCTGACGCAGCAAGGTCACATAAATCTCGGCCGCCTCGGCGTTACGGCCCAGCTCCTGGGTCAGGCCGGCCCAGGTGGCGTAATAATCCAGATTGCTGGCCAAATCAGGTTGATAACCGGTCAACCAGCCGAGCGCCTTGAGCTGATCGCCGCTGCTGATAGCAAGCCGCGCCAGCAACAACCGAAAATCCGCCTGTGTGGGATCTAGCCGGATCCCCTCTTCCAGCAGTTGGGTGGCCTCGCTCAGCCGACCCTCGCCATAAAGCAGACCCGCCAGTTGTTCACGGGCGCCCTGATTGTGCGGGTCGTGGGCCAGCACCTGATAGTAGTTGTCCTGGGCATCGCGCAGTTGCCCCCTGGCCATGGCGGTGGTGGCCTTGCGCTCGGCCAGGGTCGCCAGCTCGGCCTCGGAGAGGTTCACCGTCTCTATCTTCAGCACGCCCGGTTTGCGCGGCGGCGGGGCCACCGCCTCTTGTTCCGCTTCCAGCTCGGCATAGAGATCGGGCTGCAGCGCCTCATCGCTCGGGGGCACAGCGTCATAACCGGTTTCGTCCTGATCTTCCGCCGCTGGCTCGGGGTCAGCGGCAGCGTGGGGCTCGGACCTGGCGCCCGGGGTGGGCAAGGCCACCACCAGATCCACCGGCTCCTGCTCCTCGTCCGTCGGCCTGATGGGCACGGCGCGGGCAACCGCATCAGGCCCGGGTTCGCTGGCCGCCTGCGCCAGACTCTGCGGTGCAACCCGCTGGCTCTGCTGCCAGTAGATCCAGGTCCGCCAGCCGAGAATGCCGAGTGCCAGGCCGCAGATCAGGGTCAGCACCAGCATCCACCAGCCCTGCTGCCGCACGGGAGGCACATAGACTGCCCCCTCGCCCCCCTGCTGACGCTGTTCCAGATCCTTGAGCATCTGGTTGATCACGCTCATGGCCAGACTCCATAGGCCAGGGCACACCCCAGCAGTAGTAACAGTGGCCACCAGCGCCCTCGACCGGGGCGACTGGCATCGTCGGTATCGCGAATGGCGAGGTGCACCAGACCGGCATCGATCTGGCGCTCACCCCGGCCATAGGCCAGCATCAGGCACTTCTGCGCCAATATGTTGATGAGTCGCGGTATGCCACGGGAAGCACGCCACAGCAGACGCATGGCGCGGCCACCGAACAGCGGGGCCCCGCGATAACCCGAGACCTGCAATCTGTGCTCCAGATAGGCGCGGGTCTCGTCAAAGCGCAGCGGCCGCAGGCAGTAGGAGAAACCGATCCGCTGGCGCAACTGGCGCAAATGGGGTTTGGCCAGCCTGGTGTCCAGCTCGGGCTGGCCGAACAGCACTATCTGCAGCAGCTTGCTCGACTCGGTCTCCAGGTTGCCGAACAACCGGATCGCCTCCAGGGTCTCGTCCGGCAGGGCCTGCGCCTCGTCAATAAGCACCACCACCCGGCTGCCCTGCTGATGCAGGCCTATGAGGTGGCGATGAATGCGATCCGTCAGATCCAGCTCGTTGCCTTCGCGCACCGACAACCCCAGCTCCAGGGCCAGCGCGGTGCGCAGCTCGGCCGGGCTGAGGTGCGGGTTGGGCAGCCAGGCCAGGCGCACAGGACAGGCCTCCGAGCCCAGCTCGCTCAACAGCTTGCGACAGAGCAGCGTCTTGCCGGTGCCGACCTCGCCGGTCACTTTGATAAAGCCCTCCCCCTGCATCAAGGCCCAATTAAGAACCTGCAGCGCCTCCTCATGGGGAGGCAGCCCGTAGTAAAAACCTGTGTTGGGGGTGAGGCCGAATGGCACCTCCTGCAAACCGAAGTGGTTCAGGTACATGAGTCGTCACCGGCCTGGGGGCCTGCCGTGGCACCGAGCCACAGGCCGCATGGAACAAGGCCAACCGCGTGCTGTGTCATGGCTTAGCCCTTGGGCGGATACCACTTGTCGAGCAGATCGGAGGAGCGCTGCAGTTCGTTCTGCCAGGTGTCCTTCTCCACCACGGTCGGCTTGAGCAGGATCACCAGCTCCACCTTCTTGGTGCTCTCGCGCCGGTTGGTGAAGGCCTCGCCAATCCAGGGGATGTCCCCCAGCAGCGGCACCTTGCTGACGATCTCCTGCTTGTCGGTCTTCATCAGGCCGCCGATGACTATGATGTCGCCGTTGTTGGCCTGCACCACTGTATCGGACTCGCGGATCGAGCTCTTGGCCAGCGGCAGTTCCAGCTTGCCGCCTGTGGTGCCCATGTCGATCACCTTGTTCTGCTCTTCGGTATCGATGACGGAGGGGTGGATGTGCAGCAGCACCTTGCCCTCTTCGTCTATCTGCGGCGTCACGTCTAGCGCTATGCCGGAGAAGAAGGGGGTCAGCTCCACGTTTGGCGTTTTATCCGAGACGCCAGACGAGTTGGTAGTGATGGTGGTGGAGGCATTGGTGACGAAATATTCATCCGTCCCCACCTTGATCACCGCCTTCTGGTTGTTGGTGGCGGTGACGCGCGGGCTGGAGAGGGTATTCACATCGCCCTGGGTCTTGAGCAGGTTGACCGCCACGTTGAAGTTGCCGTCGGAGATCTTGAAACCGGCCCCGCCCCCCAGCGCGCTGAAGATCTGGTTGGGTGTGGTGGGCAGTTGGGAAGACGCTGCCGAACCGCCACCAGTGATCCCCTTGTTGCCATCCCAGCTGGCAGAGAGGCCGCTCCAGTCCACCCCCTGCTCGTAACCCTCGTTGAGGGCCACTTCCAGAATGCGCGCCTCCAGCACCACCTGGCGCTTGAGGTGGGTCTCGGACTGGCTGAGGAATTCGCGCACAGCTTTGAGCTCTTTCGGATAGGCGCGGATGGTGACCAGACCCGCCTGCGGGCTGGTGATGACGGCACGACCATCGCCACTGCCGATCAGCATCTCCAGCGAGGTGCGCAGATCGGTCCAGTAGTCGCTGTTGGTGTCTGTCTCTATGCGGGTGCCGTTACTGTTATTGGAACTGGCATTGCCGTTGGAGGCATTGCTGCTACTGCTGTTGTTACTGCCGCCGTTGGCGTTGTCGAAGCTGCTGTTATTGCTGTTGTTGCTGTCGTTGGCCGTCACCCCGCCCGTGCTGACCGAGGTACGGGACAGGCCACGACGGGACATCATCAGGTAGTTGACCGGTATGGTTTCGGTGCGCAGCCCAGCCGGATAGACGTGGAACACATTGCCCTTGCGCTGCACATCGAAGCCATACATGTCACCCACCACCGCCAGCACCTCGGGCAGGGTCACGTCCTTGAGCTCGACGGAGATCTGGCCGGCCACGCCGGGATGCACGGCCACGCTGTAGCGGGAACCCTTGAACAGGGAACCGAAAAACTCCACCGCATCCACATCGTGGGCGGCGATGCGCAACCGCTGTTCCGGCATGCTGAGGGCCTGGGGCGGCCGGTTCATCTGCAGCAGTTCGCTCTGTACCGACTTGGGCACGGTCGCCAGTGCCCCGACTTTGTTCTGCTCGGTCATGGCGTGCTTCAGTGCGTCCTTGGCCTGCACGGGTTCGGGGTGCCGGTAACTGGTACAGCCTGCCGCCAGCACGGCCACAGAGATCAGGCAGAGATGATTTTTTTTCATGTAATGAGTGCACCCTGACTTGCAATTAAACTCGACAAACCTTGCCCCACCCATCCCGGGCGGGGCGCGTTCAGATGCGGACCTTGCTGGCGAACAGGGTCAGCGACTGGCGCTTGCCCCCCTTCTCCAGCACCACGGCATCTGCACTGATGGCCACCAGTCGATATCCCTCGACCTGCTGGCCCACCCGGTAACTTTTCCCGTTGAGCACCGCCAGTGCAGGGCCATTGCCCAGCATCACGCTCTGCAATGTTGGCAAACCTGCGCTCTGGCTGGCGGTGGCTCCCGCCTGACTGTTCATCCCGTCCAGCGGTTCCGTGGGATCCTGCAGCACCTCGGCCTGGGCCACCGGACCCAGCAGACAACACAATAGCGTCAGCCATCTAACCACGAATAAACTCCTTGCTGGTGCTCAGGGTGTAGATTTCCATCTCCACCACGGCCTTGGGATGCTCCTGCACCTGGTAGTCAAACTGCTTCCAGTAGAAGTGGCGGGGCAGCGCCTCCAGCGCCTTCAGGTACTGATAGACATCGAAGTAACCGCCCTCCAGCTTGAGCCGGATGCCGTGCTTGAACAGGTTGATGCGCTGATCCCCCGCCATCAGCGGCTGGGGAGCGAGGGAGGTCAGCGCCAGCATGTGCAGATTGGCCGAGCGCGACAGCAGGGCCTCCAGCACGGCCGGCATCTCGTGGGCCTGGATCAGGTCCACCGTCTGGGCCTTGAGCTCGGCATCCAGCTTGCCGATATCCCCCTCGACCCGCACCAGCTGCTCGCGCACGTTCTGATCGGGATCCCGCGCCAGCCTGGCCTGCTTGCCCAGGTTCTCGAGATCCATGATCTCCAGATCCCGCTGGACCGTGGTCAAGGCCACCCTGTCCTGCTCCAGCCGCAGGGCGGCGCCATCCAGCCAGCCATAGATGGCGCCGGCACAGACCAGCACCAGACCGGTCAACAGGATCAATACCCGCTCGCGCTGGCTGAGGGCGGCAATCTTGTCCGCCCATGCCTGCCATTGTGCTTTCAGGCTCATCAGGGCTTCTCCCGCTCGATGCCGCTGAGCTGGAAGGCCAGCCGGCCCTCCTTGTCACGGCTCAGGGTCAATTCACCAAACTGCTTGCCCGCCAGCGACGGGGTCTGCTTGAAACGGTTTACCCAGGCGGGCACATCCTGGCTGCGACCGGCAAAGCCGGACAGATTGATGCGCCCCTCGGCGATCTCGATCCGCTGCAAGGAGAGCTGCCTGTCCCGAATGCGGGAGAGATCGGCCATCAGACCGGCGTAGCCCTGGGATTTTTGCAACGCCAAACTGCCCAGCTGGCGCATCAGCCCCTGCTTGGCGGTCAGTTCTTCCTGCTTGCTGGCAAGCTGCTGTTGCAGCAGGGTATTGGCCTGGTGGCGGGTCAGCTCGGCATCCAGCCGCTGGGCCTCGCCCCGCTTGACCTCCAGCGCCGCGCGCACCTGCGCCAGCTCACGGCCGACCCCTTGCTGCTGCCAGCCGTAGAAGGCAGCCATGCAGAGCAGCAATGCCACACAGCCACCCCACACCAGCGCCATCTGGTTGAGGCTGGCCCACTGGCGTCTGGGGCGAAATTCGGCGCCATAGAGGTTGATCTGACGTTTCATCAGGCATCCTCCCCGAGGGCGGCGGCATAGGCCGAGAGATATTCAACGCCAGAGAGGATCGCCTTGTTGGCCATGGCGGAGACGGCAAAGCCGAAGGTCTGCTCCATGTGGCGCACCAGGGTGCCGATGAAGGAGGAGGCGATGGCGAGCTGCATCTGACCCAGCTCAGGCAGCTTGAGCTGGCCCACCAGGTAATCGAGAGAGCGCTGGATCTCCAGCGCCAGGGAGTCGAGCAGCATGCTGTCCGGCTCATGCTCGCCGGTGAGGGCGGTGAAGCCGCGCAACTGGCGGGAGAAGCAGAGGCCGCCCTGATGAAATACCAGCAACTGCAGATCCTGCCCCCTGGGTTGCCACAGCAGCATGCGCACCGTGTTGTCGGCCTCATAGAGCGCCGTCATGGCCAGCTCGTCGCTGACGATGGCATCCAGGCTGGCAATGCCGTTGACCGCATCCGCCAGTTGCTGCACCCGCGCCTTGGGCACGCAGATCACGCTGATGCGCGGCCGGCCGGCAGGCGGCGTGGGCAAATCCACGTAGTCCATGGCGAGCTGCAACACGGGTTCATTGACGTAATCCTTGACCGCCCAGGGCAGGGCGCCGGCCATTTCGGCCTCGGGCACGGCGGGCTTGTCGATCTGGACTTGCTGATAAAGGCTGGCGGCGAGGGCGACCCGCACCTTAGACTTGGCGAGGCCATGGCGGCTGAACAGCTCGCTCATGGCAAGCGACCACTCCTGCGGGCCATTGATGGCGCGGGTAGCGAACACTGGCTGGGGCCCCAACGAGGCCAGCATGATACGATCGCTGGCCAGCAGGATCCCTACCTGACGGCTCGGGGTCGAACGTCTGAAAAGTTGTTTCATTGAAACCCGCACCTGGCTGCATAAAACGGATTAAACCTTAGCATAAACAGGGTATTAGCCTCCAGATAAATGATGGATCACTCATTGCAACCCAACTCGACCCGCTCGCAGGTGTTTGCCCTGCAGCCGACCCGGCTTCCCTCGCCGCTCCAGGCCATCTCGCACCCTCTGCTGACAGCACATGGCGTCACGCTCTGGTGCAAGCGGGATGACCTGATCCACCCGACCATCTCGGGCAACAAGTGGCGCAAGCTCAAGTACCAGCTGCAACACGCCCGGGCGCAGGGCATAAAGCACCTGATCTCCTTTGGTGGTGCCTACTCCAACCACATACATGCACTAGCGGCGGCAGGGTGCCAATCCGGCCTTAACACTACCGGCATCATACGCGGTGAGCCGGAGGCTGCCAGCAATTCCACCCTGAGCGCGGCAAAAGGCTGGGGCATGGATCTCATTTTTGTCGACCGCCAGAGTTACCGGCGGCGGCAGGATCCGGACTGGCTGGCCCAGTTCGCGGCACCCGATACCCTGATAGTGCCGGAAGGGGGCAGCAGCCCGCTCGCCCTTCCCGGGGTGGCCGAGCTGGTCGACGAGGTGCCCTTCTCGCCGGATCTCTGGGTGCTGCCCTGCGCCAGCGGCGGCACCCTGGCGGGCCTCATCGCCGGCAAGCGGGAGCAGGAGCGGATCCTCGCCATCGCGGTACTGAAAGGCGCAAGCTTCATCGCCGACGAGGTGTGCCGCCTTCACCCGGCCGCGGCCACCACCCCCGGCTGGCAGATAGCGCTGGATCACCATGATGGCGGCTATGCCAAATTCAGCCCGGCGCTCTGGCAGTGGGTGCAAGCCTTCAGTGCAGAGACGAGCCTGCCGCTGGAGCCCATCTACAGCGGCAAGGCCATGTGGGGGCTGTTTCGCGAACTGGCCGCCGGGCGCATCCCCCGCGGCAGCAAGATAGTCTTCATCCACACGGGTGGCATGCAGGGACTCGCGGGTTTGCAAGAACAGGGCCGGATCTGAAAACGGCCCTGCGGTCACAGGATCAGGCGCCGGCCGGTTCCATCACCAGCCGCTCCGGCTCGGCGAACCAGGGCCCCTGCCCGGCATGGACGCCGAGGTGGCGCAGCATCTTCCACTCGTCGCCACTCTCCACCCCCACGGCTATGACCCGGGTACGGGTGTTGGCACAGCCTCCCACCAGGCTGCGCACCGCCATCTGGTTGACCTGACGGGTGTGGATCTCCCGCACCAGACTGGGGTGGAGCTTGAGGAAGTTGATCTCGAACTCCTTGATGTATTGGGTACTCACCACATCCTGACCGGCGTGATCGATGGCCAGCTGGCAACCCAGCATGCGCAGCGCCCGCAGCGGCCGCTTGAGCGCCTCGTAGTGGCGGGTCACCTGGGCCTCCGACAGTTGCAGGACCAGCCGCTCGTTGGTGCTGCGCGGCAGCTGGAACAGATCGAAGAAGAGCCAGCGCTGGAACTCGCGGTGCAGCAGGCTCTGGGCGCAGAGGGTCAGGCTGATGGGGCAACTCTGCTCTGAGCGCTGACGCAGCAGTCGCAGGGTCTGCTCCGCCACCAGCCGATCCAGCGGCAACAGCAGCCCCGCCTTCTCGGCCATGGGCATGAAGACACCGGCCTGCAACTCCCGCCCCTGCTCGTCGTGAATGCGGATCAACAAGTCCTGCTGCAGCACCACCTGATCCCGCTCCTGCTGCACCGGCTGGACGTAGAAGTCGATGCCGTGCTCCTCGATGCGACGGCCGATCAGGGTGCGCCAGCGTACCGTGCCCTTGCTGCTCTGCTCCTCATCCAGCTGCTTCTCGTAGAGGAACCAGCCGGTGTGTCCCTGCAGCCGTGCGCTCTTGAGCGCCAGCTCGGCCTCTTCCTGCACCTTGAGCAGGGAATCCTGCGCCTGATAGCAAACGGCGCCGAGGTAGACGGCGGTTTCGACATTGACCGCCTCGGGCCAGTGCAGCCGTTGCAGACTCTTGTGCAGCTGACCCGCACCGTCCACCATCTCGCTCTCGGACATGTTGGGCAGCAGCACGGCGAACACCTGGCCGGCGTAGCGGGCCTGCAGGGCACCGTTGTGCTTGCGCACGAAGGCGGTGATGGAGGCGCTCGCCTCCATCAGCAGATCCTGGCTCTGGCGCCCGCTCAGCTCGGGATCCAGATCCTCCAGCCCGGCCAGCTCGATCAGCAGCACGCCACCGCTCATCACGCTCGCCTCCATGATGGCGCTCTCCAGCCGGTTGTCGAAGAACAGGCGGTTGCCTATGCCGGTCATCTTGTCGACGAAGGCGTTGCTGCGAATGAAGTTGTCGAAACGACTGCGCTCCTTGCGGGCATCCGTCAGCTCGGCCAGCAGATAGTCGAGGGCCTGGCTGGCGGAGACGGGCCACTCATCGGCCGGATCGTGGGCCAGCTTGGTAAGCTTGTTGTCGAGGATCAGCTGGGCGCGCTCGGCCAGCAGCTCGGCGCCCCGCAGTTGCAGCCGCAGCCAGCGAATGGAGTACCAGAGTCCGAAGATGACGATGAAGACGCCGAGGGAGATGCCGGACATGGCCCGCATGGAGTATTCAAACTCCTTGAACGGCCGCTCCAGTTTGAAGTCGGCCTGCATGCCGGCCTGATGGGAGATGGGCTGGCTATAGGAGATCAGCAGGCTCTCGTCGGTCTGCTGCTGCACGTCGCGAAACCAGTAGACCCGCTGCTTGCCCTGACGGATCTCCAGCTCCACCACATGGGCCGAACGCAGCAGGGTCGGCAGCCAGCGGGTGAGATCCTGGTGGTCGTCGGCCACTTCCAGCTGCTTGTCGATGATCTCGACCAGGGAGTTGACCTTCTTCTGCTGCAGCTCCATGCCCAGCTCGCGAAAGCTGAATACCCCGCCGAGCAGCACCATGGCCATGGCGGCGATCACGCACAAGGTAATAAACGAGACAAGCTGAGTGGTCAGTTTCATGTGCCTTTCCGTATGCCCGACAACATCCATGTGGCTTCATCGTATCAGCCAACGCCGAAGCGCGCCTATGGACGAAGATCCCGCTTCTGGAATTAAGCGGGCGAGCATAACCAAATGGGCACCGGAACACCAAGCCTGACGGCAAGCCGGCCATGAAAAATGGCCACGGGGGCAGGAAACGGGAGATGGGCGACGGGATCAGGGAATTTCAGGCAGAAAAATGGTCCCACTAAGGGGACCGAAAGAAACACTCATATCAAAACTAACACTCTGTGCTACTGACAAAAAAACAGATACAGGAGTATTGAACACACGGTGAGTCAAACCGCACGGCTACTCTAGCCATTTCAGATAAGCTGGACAATTGTCACTTATGACAGGTCAGCGATTGAATCTTCATCATGTGTTTTCACAAAACCCTTATTTATCAATGTGTTAATTTTTAAGATAGAAGAGTGATCTTCCTCGCTCAAATCGATGTAGCTAATGATCTATGATATTGCCACCCATATGCATCCCATCTCCACATCAGGCAGGTGTACCTTGCGACGAATTTCCCCTCTCTGGATCAGTTTGCTGCTGTTCTGTTTGCCCGTGCTGGCGAGTCTGCCCCTCAGCCAGTTGCTCGGCAAACCGCTGGCACACCATATGTTGCAACAGAAGCGGGAGGAGATAGAGGCCGCACTGGTGGAGCGACGCCGGGATTTGGACGATAGCATTCGCGTTCAACTGGCCCAGTTCACGTTTGACTGTGGGCAGAAGGACATGGCGCTGTTGCGGGATCCCCGTTTCTACAGTCGTCACATCCGGATCCAGGGGCTCAAGCTCGCCTCGGGAGCTGGTTGCTCCAGCTTGGGTGAGGATCTTCCCTTCACCGCCGCCGACCTTCCCCCCTATTCCAGTCAGGAGCTGTTCGGCCTCGCGGCCACCAAGGCCTACTTCAACACGGAGCAGGAGCTGGTCGCCTATTTCCGGGTGGGAAACAATACCGCCTACTGGGTGCTGAACAACAGCTGGAGCCATGCACTGTTGCAATATCCTTGCTCCGACTGTTTCTACCTCGAATTTCACCAACAGATCCCGGACGGGGCAACACCGGTTTTCCCCCGCGGCAGCACGTCCATCAAGGAAGAAGGGAGTAGCCAGAGTCTGGGCTTCTTTGATCCCAACAATCACATCAAACAGACCCTATGGGCGGGCCAGGCACTGGAGCGCTATGCCCGGCAGCAGGCACGGCACTATGGGCTCTGGTATGGCGGTGCGCTGGGGGCTTTGCTGGTCGCCGCCTACTGGGGACTGCGCAACTATCGACGATCTCTCAAGGGGTTGCTGCAAGCCGGGCTGGCCCGGCGGGAATTTGTCCCCTTCTATCAGCCCATAGTGGATAGCCGCAGTCAGCAGGTGGTTGGCTTCGAGGCGCTGCTACGCTGGCAGCGGGGGCGCGAGCTGGTGCCGCCCGGTGCCTTCATCGACTACGCGGAGGAACAGGGGCTGATCCTGCCGATGACGGAACAGCTGCTGGAGCGGATCATGACGGATCTTCCGCGGCTGGCGCCGGCGCAGTGGGTCAGCGTCAACATAGTGGCCACCCACCTGGAGCAACCCCATCTGCGCTCCCTGCTGCAGCGACACGGCTGGCCCTCACCGACCCGGCTCACCTTCGAGCTGACCGAACGCAAGCCGATCACCGATATCAAGGCGGCGATCGGCGAGATCACGGCGCTGCAGCAGCTGGGCTATCACTTCAAGCTGGATGATTTCGGCACCGGCTATGGCGGCTTCGCCTACCTGCAGCGACTCGGCATCCGCCAGATCAAGATCGACAAGATGTTCGTCGACACCATAGGCACGGACGACCTCAAGCGGACGCTGCTGGACTCCATCATCGCCTTCGGCCACGAATCCGGCATGGAGATGATCGCCGAGGGGGTCGAAACCGGGGAACAGGTCGAGTATCTGCGCCAGCACGGCGTGCATCTGATCCAGGGCTATGTGTACGCTAGGCCCATGGCCCTGGCCCGGCTGCAGATCTGGTTGTTGGCATGGCGACAAAACCATGCCGGAGAAGGCTGACGCAGGTGAGAAAGGTCAACGCCGGTATTGCAGTATCTGGCCGCGAAAGGGCTGGCTCAGATAGCTCACGTCCAGCGGCTTGTGCTGGCTGTGCGCATAGCCAAGGCTCATCATCAGCTTGCTGAAGCGGCCCTGCTGGCCACGCCCCGGATCCACCAGGATCACCTCGCAGTGCGACTTGGCGTGCTGCTCGATAAAACCGGCCAGGGTCTCGACCTGCCCGCGTTCATAGAGCAGATCGCTGCCAATGATGAGATCGAAGCGGCCCAGCTCGGTGACGGCATCTTCCCAACCGGTACGGATGAAGGGGATGAGCGCCCCCTTGTTGAGCAGCACGTTGGCAGCCAGAAAGGCCCCCGCCTCCGGGTGATAATCGGTGGCCGTGATGTCCGCCAGCCTGTGGTTGAGCACCAGACTCGCCAGGGCTATGCCGCACCCCACCTCCAGGATCCGCAGATCCGCCACCTCGTGCTCCACCATCAGGTGGGCCAGCACATTGCCGGAGTCCCAGACGATGCCAAACAGCGGCCAGAACGCAGAGGAGATGCCGAGCGCCTCCGCCTCTCCCTCGTCATCGGAGAACTGCTGGTTGTCGCGCAACGTGCGCAGGTGAATGTCGAGTTCGCCAAACTCTATGGTGTGATAACGCAGACGCACAACAGACATGGGAGTCCCTGGTCAGGATGCCGCCAGATCCACGGAAGCATGAATTCGACCGGCATGCCCCCATGCTACGCAGTAAGCGGGCAGATACCTATCTATATCCCGACCCGACGGGGCAGCTGCGGCAGATTACATCCTGCAACAAAATGATTTTCCCCTGGCGGTACAACTCCCTTTATCATTAGCGGGCCCGCCACACCCGTAGCGGCGCCGTTTTGCCTCCATACCCCGTCGGCCCCGGCCGCTCCGAGATGAGAACCATTGCCTATGAAGTCATTTATCCGGCAAGAGATTGCCCTGTCCATTGGCCTGCTGACCCTGCTGTTTTTCAAGACGCTGGGCAGCGACCTGCTGACAGAGGCCACTCCGCTTGCGATTTATCTTCCTGTCTCGGCGGCGCTGCTTGCCATCGTCACCTGGGCCATCTTCTCTGTGGTACGCCACTCGGACGCCCTCGCCATCAAGCTGGGTGAACCCTTCGGCACCCTTATCCTGACACTCTCCGTCATCTCGCTGGAAGTGGTGATGATCTCCTCCGTCATGCTGACCGGCGACCCCAATCCCGTGATGGCCCGTGACACCATGTTTGCCGTGGTGATGCTGGTCACCAACGGCCTGGTGGGCTTCACCCTGCTGTTCGGCGGCTGGCGCTACCACACCCAGAGCTTCAATCTGGATGGGGTCAAATCCTATCTGGTGGCCATCATACCGCTGGCCCTGCTCTGTCTGGTGCTGCCCAACTTCACCCGGGGCGGCACCATTGGCAGCATGTCGAGCCCCATGTCCTGGATGCTGATCATCATCTCCATCCTGCTTTACGGTATCTTCCTGCTGATCCAGACCCGCAGCCACAGCCACTTCTTCGTCGACAGCGACCACGAGGATTACGAAGAGCACCACGGCCCGCTGCAGAGCAACCTCTACCACACCCTGTTGCTGCTCGCCTATCTGGTGGTGGTGATCCTGCTGGCCAAGACGCTGGCGATCCCCATCAACTACGGGGTCAAGGTGATGGCTGCGCCGCCTGCGCTGGGTGGCTTCATAGTGGCCTGTATCGTGCTCGCACCGGAAGCCGTGGGCGCCATCAAGGCAGCCTTCAACAACCAGTTGCAGCGCGCCATGAACCTCTACTTCGGCTCTGTGCTGGCCACCATAGCCCTGACAGTGCCCGCCGTGCTGTTCATCGGTGCCATGCTGGGCCAGGAGGTGCGCCTCGGCCTCTCCGCCGCCGACATGGTGCTGCTCGTCACCACCCTCATGGTCTGCAAGGTCACTTTCAGCAGCGGCCGCACCAATGTGCTGCACGGTGCTACCCACCTGGTGCTGTTCGTGGTCTACCTGTTCCTGATGTTCGAGCACGAATAACGGATCAAGCCACCGCAGCAACGAAAAGACCGCCCCTGAGGGCGGTCTTTTGCTATGGAGCGAATGGGACTTAGAGGCTGGGCAGCACACCGGCCGGGATCAGGTCGTTGTAGCTCGCCTGAGCCAGCAGCTCGGCGGCCGCTTCGATGTCCGGCGAGAAGTACCTGTCCTTGTCGTAGAAGCTGACCTTGCTGCGCAGCCGACCCTTGGCCAGCTCAAGCAGCTCAGTGGTGCGCAGCGGAGCACGGAAATCCAGCCCCTGCGCCGCCGCCAGCAGCTCGACCGCCAGTATGCCACGGGTGTTCTCCGCCATGTCCGCCAGCCGGCGCGCGGCGAAGGTGGCCATGGAGACATGATCCTCCTGGTTCGCCGAGGTGGGCAGGCTGTCCACCGAGGCCGGGTGGGCCAGGCTCTTGTTCTCGGAGGCGAGCGCCGCCGAGGTGACCTGGGCGATCATGAAGCCGGAATTCACCCCACCGTTGTTGACCAGGAAGGCGGGCAAACCCGACATGCGCGAATCGATCAACAGCGCCATGCGACGCTCGGACAGCGACCCGATTTCGGCGATGGCCAGTGCCAGGTTGTCGGCGGCGAAGGCCACCGGCTCGGCGTGGAAGTTGCCGCCGGAGAGGATCTCCTCATCCTCGGCAAACACCAGCGGGTTGTCGGAGACCGCATTGGCCTCGCACACCAGCACCTCGGCAGACTGACGGATCTGGGTCAGGCAGGCCCCCATCACCTGGGGCTGGCAGCGCAGGGAGTAGGGATCCTGCACCTTCTCGCAATTGTGGTGGGACATGCCGATCTCGCTGCCATCCACCAGCAGCTGGCGGTAGCAGGCGGCGGCATCGATCTGGCCGAGCTGACCGCGCACCTCATGGATGCGGGCATCGAACGGACGACGACTGCCCAGCGCCGCCTCCACGCTCATGGCACCTATGGTGATGGCGCCGGCGAACAGATCCTCGGCGTGGAACAGGCCTTCCAGCGCAAATGCCGTGCTGGCCTGGGTGCCGTTGAGCAGGGCCAGTCCCTCCTTCGGTGCCAGAGAGATGGGCTCGAGGCCCGCGATCTTCAGCGCAGTGGCGGCGTCCATCAGCTCGCCCTTGTGGCGGGCCTTGCCTTCACCAATCAATAAACAGCTCATATGGGCCAGCGGCGCCAGATCGCCGGAGGCACCGACGGAGCCCTTCTTCGGCACCACAGGATAGACTTCGGCGTTGATGAGCCGCATCAGCGCCTCAAGCACAGTCAAGCGGATGCCGGAGAAGCCCCGCGCCAGCGAGTTGACCTTGAGCACCATCATCAGCCGCACTGTGGCGTCATCCATGTAGGTGCCGATGCCGGCCGCATGGGAGAGCACGATGGAACGCTGCAATTCGTCCAGCTGCTCCACCGGGATGCGGGTGTTGGCCAGCAGGCCAAAGCCGGTGTTGATGCCGTACACCACGCGATTCTGCTCGATCACCTTGGTGACCACGGCAGCGGAAGCGTGGATCCCCGGCAGCGCGGCCGGATCCAGGCTGATATGAACCGGCTCGCGGCTGACGCGGCGCAGGGTATTGAGGCAGAGCTTGCCCGGTAACAGATTGAGTTCAAACATCTTATTTAACCCCTTTGCCCGTTGCGGTCAGCATCGGCAGATCCAGTTTCGCCTCATGGGCGCAGTTGATGGCAATCTCGTAGCCTGCGTCGGCGTGACGCATCACACCGGTGGCCGGGTCGTTGCGCAGCACCCGACCGACGCGTCTGGCGGCGTCATCGGAGCCGTCACAGACGATCACCACACCCGAGTGCTGGGAGAAGCCCATGCCCACACCGCCACCGTGGTGCAGCGACACCCAGGTCGCGCCGCCGGCGGTGTTGAGCAGGGCGTTGAGCAGCGGCCAGTCGGAGACGGCATCGGAACCATCCATCATCGACTCTGTCTCGCGGTTCGGGCTGGCCACAGAGCCGGAGTCCAGGTGATCGCGACCTATGACTACGGGCGCCTTCAGCTCGCCATTTTTCACCATCTCGTTGAAAGCCAGGCCCAGGCGAACCCGATCCTTGACCCCGACCCAGCAGATCCGCGCCGGCAGGCCCTGGAAGGCGATGCGCTCGCGGGCCATGTCGAGCCAGTTGTGCAGGTGGGGATCGTCCGGGATCAGCTCCTTGACCTTCTGATCCGTCTTGTAGATGTCTTCCGGATCGCCGGACAGCGCCACCCAGCGGAAGGGGCCTATCCCCTCGCAGAACAGCGGGCGGATATAGGCAGGCACGAAGCCGGGGAAGTCGAACGCATTCTTGACCCCCTCCTCCAGCGCCATCTGGCGGATGTTGTTGCCGTAATCCAGCGTGGCGGCGCCACGGGATTGCAGGGTCAGCATGGCTTCCACCTGGCGGGCCATGGAGTGACGAGCAGCCTGGTTCACCTCCTGGGGTGCGGATTTTTGCAGCGCGCGCCACTGGGCGACGCTCCAGCCCTGGGGCAGGTAGCCATGGATGGGGTCGTGGGCCGAGGTCTGGTCGGTCACCACGTCCGGCGTGATGCCGCGGGCCACCAGTTCGGCAAAGACATCGGCGGCGTTGCCGAGCAGGCCGACCGAGACGGCGGTGCCGCTGCGTTTGGCCTCCTCGACCATGGCCAGCGCCTCATCCAGGCTATGGGCCTTCTTGTCGACGTAGCGGGTCTTGAGACGGAAATCGATGCGGGTCTCGTCGCATTCGACGGCGATCATGGAGAAGCCTGCCATGGTGGCGGCCAGCGGCTGGGCGCCGCCCATGCCACCCAGACCGCCGGTCAGGATCCAGCGGCCCGCAGGCTCGCCGTTGAAGTGCTGGTTGGCCACCGCGAAGAAGGTCTCATAAGTGCCCTGCACTATCCCCTGGGTGCCTATGTAGATCCAGGAGCCGGCTGTCATCTGGCCGTACATCATGAGGCCTTTCTTATCCAGCTCGTTGAAGTGTTCCCAGTTGGCCCAGTGCGGCACCAGGTTGGAGTTGGCGATCAGTACCCGAGGCGCATCCTTGTGGGTCTGGAACACCCCGACCGGCTTGCCGGACTGCACCAGCAGGGTCTCGTCTTCCTCGAGCCGGGTCAGCACCTCGACTATCTTGTCGTAGCAGGCCCAGTTGCGGGCGGCGCGGCCGATGCCGCCATACACCACCAGGGATTGGGGATGCTCGGCCACTTCCGGATCCAGGTTGTTCATCAGCATCCGCAGCGGCGCCTCTGTGAGCCAGCTTTTCGCGGTCAGCGCGGTACCACGGGGGGCACGGATGACCCGGCTCGGATCCTGACGGGGATCCAGGTGTTGCTCAGACATACACACTCCTTGTTTTATCAATGCAGCAGCATGGCGACCTGCCCTCGGCAGAACGCTACTTGGTTAACTGATGGACCAGCCGGGCGGCCACGCGGGCGCTGCGGTTATCCTGATCCAGGTTCGGGTTGTACTCGGCCAGATCGGCGAGCCGCAGCTTGCCGCTGGCCCGGATATGGGCAATCAGGGGTTCGATGACCGCCAGCTCGACCCCGCGGGCGGCGGGGGCGCTCACCCCCGGCATGACGGCGCCGGGCAGCACGTCGAGATCGATCGTCAGATAGAGGTGATCACAACGGGCGATGAAGCCATCCAGCCCGTTCAGAAGCTCGGGCAGATCGGCCTGGGTCATGGCCTCATCCAGCTCATACCAGACCCCCAGTTCATCGGCGCGGGCAAACAGCGCCTGGGTATTGGCGGTCTCGGCCACCCCGAGGCAGGCGTAATGAAACCCTGTGCCCTGGGCGGCGCACTGCTCGGCGATCTGGAAGAAGGGGGTGCCCGAGCTGGCCTGCTCCACCTTGCGACGCAGATCGAAGTGGGCATCGAAGTTGATGATGCCGACCCGACCCTGACCGGCCAGATGGCGGTTGAGGCCGCTCCAGCTGCCGAACGCCACCTCGTGGCCGCCCCCCAGCACCAGCGGGAAGTGACCCTCATCCAGCAGGCTAGCCACCCGCTCGGCCAACCGGCCGTGGGCGGCATCGAGATCGCCGTCGTCACAGCACAGATCGCCGCTATCAAAGACGGGACGGGTAAGATGCCAGGCACTGTTGGCCAGCAGCTTGCGGATCGCCAGCGGTGCGCCGGCCGCCCCCGTGCGCCCCTTGTTGCGGCGTACGCCCTCGTCGCAGGCAAAGCCCACCAGGGCGACGCCGGGTTCGGCTGTTCCGATCAGCGGCCAGGCCTGCACCTTGTCGTGCCAGCGCAGGGCAAGCTCGCCATCTTCCGGATCCTGGCGCCCCTGCCAGACCGACATATGGGGCAGGCTGAACTTATCCATGCAGCGTCTCCTCGCCGTTGACGATACGGCTCACCAGCTGATCGACGCCGATGAGGTAACTGAGCTCGGCCGGGTGCCCGCAGTTCCAGACCAGGAAGTCCGCCAGCATGCCCACTCTCAACTGCCCCAAACGCTCCTGCTCGCCGAGCGCGCGGGCGGCGTTGCGGGTCACCCCGACCATGGCCTCGACCGGGGTCAGACCGAACAGGGTACAGGCCATGTTCATGGCCATCCGCAGCGACACTATGGGAGCCGTGCCCGGGTTGATGTCGGAGGAGACCGCCATGGGCACATGGGCCTTGCGCAAGGCGGCGACCGGGGGCAGCCTGGTCTCTTTCAGGAAATAAAATGCGGTGGGCAGCAGGGTGGCGACCACGCCGCGGTGGGCCAGCGCCTGGATCCCTTCCTGATCCAGATGCTCCAGATGATCCACAGAGAGGGCGCCAAAGTTGGCGGCGAGCGCACTGCCCCCCAGATTGGAGAGCTGTTCCATGTGGCCCTTCACCGCCAGGCCGTATTGATCCGCAGCCAGATAGACCTGCTCGGTCTGGGCCAGCGAGAAGCCGATGTGCTCGCAGAAGACGTCCACCGCATCCGCCAGACCCGCCTCGGCGGCCGCCGGAATGATCTCCTGGCAGATGGTCTCGACCCAGGAGTCGGGATCGTCGCGATATTCGGGCGGCACCGCATGGGCCGCCAGCAGGGTGGTCTTGACCCGGATCGGCAGCGCCTCTCCAAGCCTGCGGGCAACCCGCAGCATCTTGAGCTCGTCATCCAGCGTGAGGCCGTAGCCGGATTTGATCTCCACCGTGGTGACCCCTTCCCGGATCAGGGATTTGAGCCGCGGCAGTGCCAGCTCAAACAGCTGCTCCTCGCTGGCGGCACGGGTGGCCCTTACCGTGCTGAGGATGCCGCCACCCTTGCGGGCGATCTCGGCATAGGGCACCCCTTTCTGGCGCAGTTCAAACTCTTCGGCCCGGCTGCCGGCGAAGATGAGGTGGGTGTGGCAGTCGATGAGGCCGGGGGTCACCAGCTTGCCCTTCATCTCCTGCCAGTGGGCGGGATAAGGGCCCTTGAGATCCTGCATGGGCACCAGGGCGTGGATCTTGCCTTCATGAACGCCGAGGGCGTGGGGTTCCAGCAGACCGTAGTCCGCCAGATCGGGGCGCAGGGTGGCGGGTGTCACGTTGAGCCAGACCCGCTCGCAGTTCAACAGTTCCTTGTTCATACCGACCTCTAAATGTATATACATTAATTTATATCCGATCTCTGGCAGGAAAGAAAGGATCAAATTCACATCTTGATAACAGCGCTGTGATTAGAGTTTAAGCACAAAAAAGCCCACCATGAGGTGGGCTCTGTTAAAAACAATATGTATATACAATCAACTGAGGCTAGTCTTGGAACTCAGCTTGTAGCGGGAACCCGGCGAGAGCAGGCGGGCGTAGGAGACCAGGTAACCTTCCGACCAGGTACGGCGGTGCAGCAACAGACAGGGGGTATCGACCCGCACCTGCAGCAGACCGGCCTCGCCGGCGCTCGGCAGTACGGCTTCCACCACGTGCTCCATCTCGGAGAGGGGACAGACCTCCATCAGATAGCGGTTCGGCGTCTGCTGGGTGAAGTCCTGCTCGCCGTAATCCGGCAGGCGCTCGGCATCGACGAAGCGCTCCTCCAGCTGCAGCGGCTCCCCATCGGCCTGATGGACGATGAGGCTGTGGAAGATGGGGGCGCCGACCCGCAACCCGAGCTGGACCGCCACCTTCTCGTCGGCGGCCTGGCGTTGCAGCCGGATCACCCGGGCGCTGTACTCGCTGCCGCGCTCGGCGATCTCGTCGGCTATGTTGCGAATGGCCAGCAAGGGCGACTCGGTGCGCCTGTCCGCCACGAAACTGCCGGAACCGGCGGTGCGCACCAGCCAGCCCTCGGCCACCAGCTCACGCAGCGCCTTGTTGACCGTCATCCGGCTCACGGTGAACAGCTCGCACAGGGCGGCCTCGGTCGGGATCCTGTCCCCCGCCTGATAGTGGCGTTCGCGGATCCCGTCCAGGATGTGCTGCTTGATCTGAAGATAGAGGGCTGGCGCCAACGGCAGGTTCCTCAGCGACGGCGGTGGGGCGGACGCATGTCCGGCCAGGCGCGGTAAACATCGGGGATCTGATCCGGCCCGCTGATGCAGAGATCCAGATCGTGCAGCAGACCGTCCTTGATGCCATAGATCCAGCCGTGCACCGCCAGCTCCTGCCCCTTGCGCCAGGCATTCTGGATGATGGTGGTGTGGCAGACGTTGGCCACCTGCTCGGCCACGTTCAGCTCGCACAGGTAATCGAAACGCTCGTGCTCATCTTCAATGGCATCCAGCTGTTCGCGATACTTGAAGTAGACATCCTTGATGTTGCGCAGCCAGTTGTCGATGAGCCCCAGCTCCTGGTTCTGCATCGCTGCCTTGACGCCACCGCAGCCATAGTGGCCGCAGATGATGATGTGCTTCACCTTGAGCACCTCGACCGCGTATTGCAGCACCGAGAGGCAGTTGAAATCGGTGTGCACCACCAGGTTGGCGACGTTGCGGTGGACGAACACATCCCCCGGCAGCAAGCCCATCAGCTGGTTGGCGGGAACCCGGCTGTCGGAGCAACCGATCCAGAGGTATTCGGGGGCCTGCTGGGCGGAGAGGGTAGCGAAGAAATTCGGGTCCTCGGCCTTGATCCGTTCCGCCCACTCGCGGTTGTTGGTAAACAGGTCGTTCAACAGTTTCACTATCTGCTCTCCCTACTGTGGCAGTGGCGGCAACATAACATAGACAAGGGTAACCAAGGCAAGGCCGACCAGATGCTCGTGAAACAAAAACAGGGCCATCAGGCCCTGTTTTTGTGAGGGAGGCATCAGGCCTCCATGGCGTCTTTCAGCTTCTTGAGTGCGTTTTTCTCAAGCTGACGCACCCGCTCGGCAGAGACACCATAGGTGTCGGCCAGCTCCTGCAGGGTGGTCTTGCTGTCATCATCGAGCCAGCGGGCGCGGATGATGTGCTGGCTGCGCTCATCCAGAGTGGCGAGGGCCGAGCTCAGGCGACGGGTCGCATGGTCATCCCAGTTGTCATTCTCTATGGTGGCCGCCAGATCGGACGATTTGTCTTCCAGATAATGAACCGGGGCGAAGCCGCCTTCGTCTTCATCATCACCGACCAGATCGAACGCCTGATCGTAGTTGCTCATGCGTGCTTCCATCTCGGTCACATCGGTCGGGGAGACCCCCAACTCGGCGGCGACGGCCTGCACTTCATCGTGGCTGAACCAGCCCAGACGCTTCTTGGATTTGCGCAGGTTGAAGAACAGCTTGCGCTGGGCCTTGGTGGTCGCCACCTTGACCATGCGCCAGTTGCGCAGGACATATTCGTGGATCTCGGCCTTGATCCAGTGCACGGCGAAGGAGACGAGTCGCACCCCGACGGTCGGGTCGAAGCGCTTGACGGCCTTCATCAGGCCGATATTGCCTTCCTGAACCAGGTCAGCCTGGGGCAGACCGTAACCGGCATAACTCTTGGCGACGTGAACGACAAAACGCAGATGCGACATGACCAGCTGACGGGCAGCCTCGAGATCGCCGCCCTGCTGCAAACGCTCAGCCAGCTCACGCTCTTCCTCTGCGGTCAGCACAGGAATCGAGTTAACTGCCTGGATATAGCCTTCCAGACTACCTTGCGGAATCAGAGCCATAGTGCGCTGCAATGAAGTTCCCATGTTCTACCTCTTTCTTTTCAATCGAATCAGTCTAACACCCTGAGAGGGTCTGTCTACTGACCGGACGCCATTCTGCGGCCTGTATCAAACATAGTGAGCATGTCTGAACCGGGGTTATCTTAGGCCGGCAGGATGAATCATGAATGAACAGTCAAAAAAAGGGGGTCACAATAAAGGACCCCCGAAAAGTAGCATGCTAAGTCCATTGTTGCGGAGCTCGCAACCTTCACATGCTTGCCAAGTCAGACGAGCAAGGCAGAGGGGCCACACCCGTATAAGTTCTTCAGCACTTGTAGACTGCTTATAAATCAGAAGGTTCACAGGATCCAGAGAAGATCCCGAAGATCGGTACCGTTCAGATTACTCTCAGAACGCTGGCCGTGCCAGAAACGGCCCCTCTTTTACTTGATCCGTGTCTCAAAATCCAGCGCTTTAAAACGCTGATAAATTAATCAGGATGGTTCTATGTCGCGAATGTGGCGATGGACCGAGAACCAGGAGGCGATCAGCCCCAGTAGAGCCCCCAGCAGAATCAGATTAATCCCATCCACCGCCCCCATGCCGACCAGCCGGAAATTGCTGTTATACAAGCCCGCCAGCTCCTTTACCACACCCTCGCTCCAGATCACCATCACCTCGGTCAGCCACCAGGCCAGCATGCCGCCGATGACCCCGAACCAGATGCCGGTATACAGGAAAGGACGATGAATGAAGGCATCGGTCGCCCCCACCAGCTTGAGCACTTCGATCTCGGATCGCTGGTTGAGTATGTTCAGACGCAGGGTATTGCCGACGATCAGCAGCACGGCGGAGAGCAGCAGCACGGCTATGCCGGTAATGGTGTGGCGCAACAGGTTCATGATCCCCTGCAAGCGGGTCAACCACTGCAGATCCAGCTTGCCCTGTTCGACGCCATCCTCGTTGTTCAGCTTGTTGAGCAGCTCGGCGGCCCCTTCCGGATTCTGCCAGCGGGGATCGGGAATAACGCTCAGCACAGGCGGCAGCGGGTTGCTGTCGAGGTAATCGAGCGCGTCGCCGAAACCGGAGATCTCGCGAAACTCCTTGAGCGCCTCATCCCGGCTCATGTAGGTGACGGACTCCACCTCGGGATAGAGCAGGATCCGCTGCTTCATGTCGAGAATGCTCTGCTCGGGCAGATCCTTGCGCAGATAAAGGGAGATCTGGGAACTGGTCTGCCAGCTCCCCTCCACCACCTCGGCGTTTTTCAGCAGCACGTGGAAGCAGGAGGGCAGCGCCAGGCTGACGCCAAGCACCGCCAGCGTCATCAGGGAGGCGAGCGGATTGCGCCACAGCTCGCCCAGACTGGAGAAGGCCTGACGGGCGTGGTCGACCCAGTACATCATGAACCGGCGCAGCGGTGGCTGTTTATGACGAACGATAGCCATCAGAACATCTCCCCTGGCAAGTGGCTGGCGAGCAAAGAGCGGGCATGATCCTCACCCCACGCCAGCATGAAGCGGCACTGTGGTGGCTGCTTGTGGCGGAAAATAGCCATCAGAGCTCCTCCCCTGCCGAATACATGCGCCCCGCCTTGAGGGTCAGGGTGCGATAGCGCATGCGGGCGATCAGCCCCAGATCGTGGGTGGCAATCAGCACGGAAACGCCGAAGCGATTGAACTCCTCGAACAGCCGCATGATATCCATGGAGAGCTGGGGATCCAGATTGCCGGTCGGCTCATCCGCCAGCAGCAGAGGCGGCTTGTTGACGATGGCGCGGGCGATGCCGACCCGCTGCTGTTCACCACCGGAGAGCATGCGCGGCTGGTAGCGCTCCTTGCCGAGCAGCCCCACCTTGTCCAGCGCCGCCGCCACTCGCTTGTTGATGTCGGCATGGCTGTAACCGTCGATCACCAGCGGCAGCGCCACGTTGTCGAACACGGTTCTGTCCATCAGCAGCCGGTGATCCTGAAAGATCATGCCGATCTGGCGGCGCACATAGGGGATATCGCCCCGCTTGATATGACTGACATCGTCGCCGTGAAAGAAGACGCGCCCGTCGGTCGGCCGCTCCATCACGCTGATGAGCTTCAAAAGGGTACTCTTGCCCGCCCCTGAGTGCCCGGTCAGGAAGGCCATCTCCCCCTTGCGCAGGTGAAAGCTGACCTTCTGCAACGCCTGATGGCCGCCGCTGTATACCTTGCTGACCTTATCGAAACGAATCATAACGGATCCCTGACAGTGACAAGCCCCGACCTGAGTCGGGGCATGTGGCGCTTACCATGGCGCCTGAGCTTACTCATCGCGACTGAACAGTGCCTCGATAAAGTCGTTGGCGACGAAGGGGCGCAGATCGTCGATCCCCTCGCCCACCCCGATATAGCGGATCGGGATCTGGAACTTGTCGGCCACCGCGAAGATGACGCCGCCCTTGGCGGTTCCGTCCAGCTTGGTCAGGACGATACCGTCCAGCCCCACCGCCTCGCTGAACAGCTTGGCCTGGCTGAGGGCGTTCTGGCCTGTGCCCGCATCCAGAGTCAGCATGACCTCGTGGGGGGCCTCTTCATCCAGCTTCTTCATCACCCGCACCACCTTCTTGAGCTCTTCCATCAGGTTGCTCTTGTTCTGCAGGCGGCCGGCGGTGTCGGCGATCAGTACGTCGGCCCCACGCGAGCGGGCAGCCTCGATGGCATCATAGATGACGGAGGCAGAGTCGGCGCCGGTATGCTGGGCGATCACTGGGATGTTGTTGCGCTGACCCCATACCTGCAACTGCTCGACCGCAGCGGCACGGAAGGTATCGCCGGCGGCCAGCATGACGCTCTTGCCTTCGGCCTGGAACTGCTTGGCCAGCTTGCCGATGGTGGTGGTCTTGCCGACACCGTTCACGCCCACCATCAGGATCACGTAGGGCTTCTTGCTGGTGTCGATCACCAGCGGCTGCTCGACCTTGGCCAGCATGGCGCCCATGTCCTGCTTGAGCAGACCGTAGAGCGCCTCGGCATCCTTGAGCTGCTTGCGATCCGCATGCTGCACCAGGCCATCTATGATGCGGCGCGTGGTATCGACCCCCAGATCGGCGGTCAGCAGCTGGGTCTCCAGCTCTTCAAACAGCTCATCGTCGATCTTCTTGCCACTGAACAGGCCGAAGAAGCCGGAGCCAATATTCTCCTTGGTGCGTATCAGACTGCGCTTGAGGCGGGCAAAGAAGCCCTCTCGCTGCGGCTTGTCCTGGGTATCGTCATCCACCTTGGCGGCCAGCGGCAGGGCAGCCAATGCGGCGGCTTCAGCTTCCATCTCGGCGACCAGGCGAAGATCTTCCGCTCTCTGGGCTTCTTTGGCGATACGAGCCTCTTCAGCAGCCTGCGCCTCGGCGGCGATGCGAGCAGCTTCGGCAGCCTGCGCCTCGGCGGCGATACGAGCGGCTTCTGCAGCCTGTGCCTCGGCAGCGATGCGGGCGGCTTCGGCAGCCTGTGCCTCGGCGGCGATACGGGCGGCTTCGGCAGCCTGCGCCTCGGCAGCGATACGGGTGGCTTCGGCAGCCTGTGCTTCGGCGGCGATACGGGCAGCTTCGGTAGCCTGCGCCTCTGCAGCGATACGGGCAGCTTCCGCAGCCTGAGCCTCGGCGGCAACACGGGCAGCTTCGGCAGCCTCTGCCTCGGCAGCGATACGGGCAGCTTCGGCAGCCTGCGCCTCGGCAGCGATACGGGCGGCTTCGGTAGCCTGCGCCTCAGCGGCGATACGAGCGGCTTCCGCAGCTTGTGCCTCGGCAGCGACACGGGCAACTTCGGCAGCTTGTGCCTCGGCGGCGATACGGGCAGCTTCGGCAGCCTGTGCCTCGGCGGCGATACGGGCGGCTTCGGCAGCCTCTGCCTCGGCGGCGATACGAGCAGCTTCGGCAGCCTCTGCCTCGGCAGCGATACGGGCGGCTTCGGTAGCCTGCGCCTCGGCACTCTCCTGCTCGATCAGCAGTTCATTGACGATGACGGGCTCCAGCTCGGAGGCACACTCTTCCACCACCAGCGGACCCGCGTCCAGATCGGTGGGAGCACAGCAATCGTCATCGTGCGCAGCGCCAGCGGGCAGGAGATCATTCTGTGCGCTGACGGGCAATTCAGTGGGCACTACCGGCGTAGTATCGGAAACGGGGTGAGCAACGACCTCAGGCTCAACGATAATGGGGGTGGCTTGGGGTGTCTGTGGTTGGACAGCCTCAGCCTCTTCTTTCTTGCGGCCGAAACCCAGCCAGGAAAACAAACCTTTTGCCATCTAAAAAATACTCACTTCGTTGGCTGACTGCTAAGATAGCCGTCCCTCGGCGGGTCGGCATAAAAATGAACCGCCTTATACTACCACTTTATTTTCTGACGACGAAACGCGATGCCCAGAGTGAAATCCAGCCATAACAGCCCGAGCAAGAGCCCAGCCCCACAGGGGAAATCAGGCTTTGTCAGAATCATCAGCGGCCAGTGGCGAGGCCGCAAATTGCCGGTCAAGGATGTGGAGGGGCTCAGACCCACCACGGATCGCGTCAAGGAGACCATCTTCAACTGGCTGGCCCCCCATGTCCGCGGTACCCGCTGTCTGGACCTGTTCGCTGGCAGCGGCGGCCTGGGGCTGGAGGCGCTGTCGCGCTATGCCGAACAGGTGACCCTGATCGAAATGGACAAGGGCGCCGCCGACCAGATCAAGAAGAATCTGGCCGCCCTCGGCAGTAGCCAGGGCCAGGTGATCCAGTCCGATGCCGTCAGCTGGCTGCAAGGCCCGGCCACGCCGTTCGATCTGGTGTTCCTCGATCCGCCGTTTCGGCGCGAGCTGCTGCCCCAGGCATGCGAACTGCTGGAGCAGCGCGGCTGGCTGGCACCGGATGCCCTCATCTATCTGGAGCGGGAGAAGGAGATGGCCGATCTGGCACTCCCTGCCAGCTGGCAACTGCTCAAGGACAAACAAGCAGGTCAGGTCTGCTACCAACTCTATCTGCGGGACACCAAGAATGACGCTGCGGTTTAAATGCCGGGTGGGAGATGGGTGCTGTGCCCCTCCTCGCCAATTTGGGCAACGGCTCAAGGACAAGCAGGCCGATCAGGTCTGCTATCGACTCTATCTGCGGGAGGTAAACGATGACGCGGGTATTTAATCTGTTGGCGATGGGGCTGATCCTGTTCTTCTGGTTCGGCGTGCTGGTCAGTCTGCTCGCCCCCCTGCCAGGCAAGCTCAACGGTTTTCTGCCGGTCTGCGGCGTGATAGTGATCCTGATGCACTGGGTGCAGGCCAGCCTGGTCAAGGCCGCCTGCAAGCCCTACTTCGCGGTGAGCCGGCTCGAATTCGTCCAGGTGCTGGTGTTCGGCGTGTTCGGCATGGTGGAGATCCGGGCCCGACTGCAGGCCATAGTGGACGCCAAGCAGCGCGGTACAGACAACAAGGCCGGATAAACCCGGCTCTGTCATGATTTATCAGGAAGGAGTGCGCGTCACTCCTTCTCTTTTTTCCCCACGCTGATGCCCAGCTTGATCGACAGCACGGCCAGCAGCAGCAGCATCATGATGAGCGAGAAGAAGTTGCTGCCAAGCTCGGGGTACTGCACCTTGACCAGCGCCGAGTGGCCGAAGCCGCCGATGAAGAGGCACAGCAGCATGCAGAGCGGGGTATTGCCCTCCAGCGAGACGTGACGATAGTGCTGGTAGAGCTGATAGGCCGCCAGCACCAGGGCAATCATTGGGAAGAAGGAGAAGGGGATCACTGACTCGGTCAGCACCGACAGGGAGGCATCCCCACAGATGCCGATGAGCAGGGCCAGCAGCAGGGGTTTCTTCGGGATCGGATTCTGATCATGCATGGAAGTGTCCATCCTTTGACTTAAGAGAGAGGTTGGCGGCGCTTCTGGTTCTGAACCTCGGCGCCCATGGCGATCATGCGCAGCTGGCTTATGGTGCGATCGGACAGGGCCCGGCACTCTTCGCTGGTCATGTCGAGGGCATCGGCACCGGCGCTGAAGACGATGGTCACCATGGCTTCGGCCTGGATGTAGGCCTCTTCCCTCGGCGCCCCCGTGGTAGCTTCGAGGTAATCTGTCAGCTCGGCGATGAAGTGCTGTATCTCCCGCGCCACCGCCTGCCGAAATGCCGCCGAGGTGCCGGAACGCTCACGCAGCAGCAGCCGGAAGATGTTCGGGTTGTTCTCGACGAACTCCATGAAGGTCTGCACCGAGGTGCTGATGACGCTGCCGCCACCGGCGATGCGCTGACGCGCCTGACGCATCAGCTGGCGCAGGGTCAGGCCCCCTTCATCCACCAGAGTCAGCCCCAGCTCCTCCATGTCGCGAAAGTGACGATAGAAAGAGGTCGGCGCTATGCCCGCCTCCCGCGCCACTTCCCGCAGGCTGAGGTTGGAAAAGCTGCGATTGGCGCACAGTTGGCTGAACGCCGCATCGATCAGAGTACGCCGGGTTTTTTCTTTTTGTTGCGCGCGAATACCCACGAAAACAGTCACCTTCAGGTTATCGAGGCCAAATGATAACCCGAAGGCCGAGCCGGGATCAGGTTTGTCTCCTACTTTTTTACCATTGACCCGAATTCTGGCTGCGTGGAGAATGGCGCACAGCTGTTCGCTGAAAGGAACCGAGTGAGATGGAACGCCCCCCGATCATCATGACCAATACCCTGCTGTTTGCCCTCTCCGGGCTGACCGCACTGATCGCCGTGCCCTGGTACGGCATGACCCATGGCTATGACCTCTGGCAGTGGAGCTGCTTCCTGCTGCTGTTCTGTTACAGCGGCATCTCCATCACGGCCGGCTACCACCGCCTCTGGTCGCACAAGGCCTACAAGGCCCACCCGATCCTGCAGTGGATCTTCGCCATTGGCGGGGCCCTCGCCTTGCAAAACTCGGCCCAGCACTGGTCTTCCGATCACCGTCGCCACCATCGCCACGTGGACGACAACCTGAAGGATCCCTACAGCGCGGGTCGCGGCTTCTGGTACTCCCACATCGGCTGGATGCTGCGCGAGTACCAGCGCGATATCTACAACGATTACAGCAACGTGCGGGATCTGCAGAACAACCCCGTCGTCGTCTTCCAGCACAAACACTATCTGGCGCTGACCCTGGCTACCAACATTGGCATCCCGCTGCTGCTGGGGCTCGTCCACGGCGATCTGCTCGGCATGCTGCTGCTGGCCGGGGTGCTGCGCATGGTGATGACTCACCACACCACCTTCTTCATCAACTCCCTGGCCCACATCTGGGGCAGCCAGCCGTTTACCGACCGCAACACGGCGCGGGACAACGGCATCCTGGCCTTCTTCACCTTCGGTGAGGGCTATCACAACTTCCACCACCTGTTCGAGAACGACTATCGCAACGGCATCCACTGGTGGCAGTTCGACCCCACCAAGTGGCTGATCCGCAGCGCCTCCTGGTGCGGGCTGACCCGGGATCTGAGATCCTGTCCGGAAGAGCTGATCGAGCAGGCCAGACTGGAGATGCAGCTCAAGCGGGCGCAGGCCAAGTTGCGCAAGCAGGAAGACAGGGAGCTGTGGCAGGCGCTGTTGCAGGAGGAGTACGACAAGCTGAGCCAGCAGTTGCAGCACTACTACGCCAGCCGCAAACGCCTGCTGGAACAACGCAAGCGCAAGGCACTGGCCCGCTATGACAAGTTGAAGCTGCAGCTGGAGTATCGCAACCTGCACGATGGCTTCGTTGCCAGCAAGCGCAACTGGAGCCGGCTGCTGGCGGGCATCGCCTGACCATGAGCCGTCGGGCTGAACAGAGAAAAAGACCGCCAACCGGCGGTCTTTTTCTGGATGCCACTCAGCCAGCGGGCCATAAAAAATGGGGTGACATTTCCATGTCACCCCCTCGCAAATAGCATGTTCCATATTGGAATCCGATCCTGTCGGGTGCCGGTCCTGTTTCCTGAGTTTCCGCTACCCATCCGAAGCAGGCGCCTGCTGGAGCAATCCAGTCGGCCAGTACCCTTCACGACCCTCTTCCGCACGGCAGACAAGCCACCGTGTTTGTCCTTGCAACTGAAATATTACGCAGTTAAATAAAATAAAAAACCGTTTTATTCAGTGGAGTATGCAAGTGACTAGGCGCTCCCAGGATTCCTGCATCTGAACAAACTGATTAAAAACAATACGATAAAAAAATTCATCGCCTTTGGATGGCAAACGTTATCCTCGAAGGCGCACAAGGCTTTGCGAGATCTCGCACAAGAAATGACCCGCTCACAACCAGCGCTGCAGCGGCAGCCAGTCGCTCACCCTGGCCAGCAGTCTACGCAGGGTCGACTGTGGCGCGGCAACGGAATGGGATGACCGCTGCTGCCACCCCGCCAGCCACAGCTGCAACTCGGCGCAGAGCGCTGGGCACGCCAGGTGCAGCATCAGCTCGGTGTTGAGCATCAGGGAGCGGGGATCCAGATTGAAGCTGCCAAGCAGCGCCTCTTCTTCCCCGATCAGGATCAGCTTGGCGTGCAGGCTGAGCGCCTCCCCCTCCAGCTCCGACAGGGCGATGCCCTGCCGTATCAGCCAGGGGCGATGACGCCGGTAGGCGCCATACACCAGGGGCACATCCGTGCTGGCCAGGGAGTTGGTAAGAATCTCTATGTTCACCCCCGCCTGGCGCTGTTGCCTCAGTCGACGGCGCAGCCCCCGGGTCAGGATCAGGTAAGGGCTCACCAACTTCAGGCTCCCCAGGTTGTCGGCCAGCTTGCGCCAGAGCAGGGGCGCCGTGGTCGGCCTCGACACCAGCCCCTTGCCGGGCCGGTCGAACCACACCTCGGCCTCTCCCGGATGCCAGTTCAGGGCAACAGGCTCGGCGTCAAACAGGCTGGCGGGCAGATCATAGACGGCCGCCACCTGCGGCTCGGTCAGGGTGAGCAGAAAGTCGTTCACCGCCGTCACCTCGGCCCGCAGCAAGGGGCGACGCAGCAGGCGGCGGATCGGGTGACTCCAGCGGCTGCGCCAGAATTGATCGAAGCCCTGCTCGGCCTGCTGGCAGAGCGGGCCACGGCAGGCGAGATCCAGGTCGACGAATCGGGGCGTACCGCCCAGCCCGAAGTAGCGGTCACCTATGTTGCGACCGCCGATCACCGCCTGGCTGCCATCCACCAGCAGCAACTTGTTGTGCATGCGGTGATTGATGCGACGAAAGCTGAACATCCCCTCCAGCAGCAGGGTCAGCGGACGCCAGCCCCGCAGCCAGAAGGGGTTGAACAGCCGCACCTCTATGCCGGGCTGATGGGCCACCATCTCCAGGAAGCGGTTGTCGCCGGCATAGAGGTCGTCGATGAGCAGTTGTACCCGTACTCCGCGCCGGGCCGCATGCAGCAACTCGGACAACAGCAGCTTGCCGCTGCTGTCCTCCTCCCAGCTGTAGTATTGGGCCTGGATCCGGCAGCGGGCGCTGCGGATCAGCTGGCAGCGCACCTTGAGCGCCAGCTCGGGTTGATCAATCAGTGCAAATTCGCCGGGGATCATGGCGTCATCTGCCTGTCATGGGGAAATGGCATAACGCTGGCTACAGGCCTCGTTGGAATGTGGATGAAGGAATTTACCATGGAACTCACGGATCGCCCCGCCATCAGCCATCGACCGCAAGCCAGTCAGCCGGATCCCTCGCCGACCGGCCAGCTGGCCCCCTGGTATCTGCAGCACAGGGATCAGGGTTGGGAACCCTTTGCGCCACCCGCCCAGCCTGTCTAGACGGGCCAGAAAACATCAGGGCTGGGCCACCGCCTCGATGGCGGCCGCCTTGCCCTCCAGCTGCGGCAGGCTGAAGCGATAGGCCACGTAGTACTTGTAGATGGTGCTGACGTAGTTGATGGGCCCCTGGCCGACCTCGTTGGCCACCAGTTGCTCCACGTTGCCAAACCAGACGTTCGGATCCAGCCCGGCGGCCTCCGCCTTGGCCCTGATCGCCTGCACCCGATTCGGGCCGGCATTGTAGGCCGCCAGCGCAAACAGGTGGCGGTTGAGCACATCCAGCCCGGGATCGTTGAAGTAGGTATCCAGGATCAGCCGCATGTAGCGGCAGGCCGCCTCCACGTTGCCCTCCAGGCTGGCGAGCCTGGCACCGCGAATGCCCACCTCGCCCCCCGTGCTCGGCAACAGCTGCATGATCCCCACTGCCCCCCGCTCTGAGCGCACGCCGGCATTGAGGCCCGACTCCTTGTAGGCCAGCGCCGCCAGCATCAGCCAGTCCAGCCGGTACTTGTCGGCCTGTTGCTCCAGCACCTTGCGTATGGTCGACAGCCGCCCCAGAGGATCCGGCGCCAGAATATTGCTCATCTGATCGCTGCGGGCCAGCAGACGGCGCAGGGTCATGTCGCTGTAGAGGGTGCGCTTGCCCGCATCGGCCAGATAGGCGTTGACCGCCTTGAGCAGCTCGGGACTGTTGTTGCGCAGCGCCCAGGCACTGCGGCCTTTGTCCCGCAGCGGGATCAGCTTGTGGGCTCTCAGGCCGCTGATCATGCCGAGCCAGATGCGCCCCTTGAAGCTGTCGGTTACCGTGAGCGGTATGATGCCGGCCGCCACCATCTCCAGCAGATCCCCGTCCTGCAGGTATTCGGGCACCGTCTCGATATAAATGGGCGGCAACCCCAGCTCGCGAAACAGCCAGTTGAGCTGGCGCAGGCTCTCGTAATAGCTGGAGCTGGCCCGCACCCAGACCCGCCGACCGGAGAGCTGGGTGATGCGGTTGAAGGTCGGCAGGGAATGCTGGCTCACCAGCCACTCTTCGATGGGGGCGATCACCGGATCCGAGAAGGTCACCTGCTCGCGCCGGGTCGGCGTCACCGTCATGTTGGCCGCCACCAGATCACCGCGCCCCTCGCTGAGGTAGTCCAGCAGCTTGTCCTGGCGCACGGGTATGTAGATGATCTTGAGCTTGATCTTCTCCTTGGCGAGATAGGTCTGGTTCAGCCAGCGCTCGAACCCCTGCAGCTGATTGACCAGGATGCCGTGCTGGGTCCCCTTGTCGAGGAAAAAGAAGCCCCGCTCATAGACCACCAGGGCCCTGAGTTCTTTCTTTTGCAATATGTGTTCGAGGTCCCCGGGTTGGGGCAGGCGCTGTGGCTTGAGATCCGCCGCCAGCAGAGGAAGACACCAGAGGGCCAGCAGGCCCCAGATCCATCGCAGCCTCATGATGTGGTCGCCTTCTGTTGGCCGACTCGCGCCGGGCAAAGCCGTCTGTGGGATAACTAACTATAGAACGCAGACCCACAGCAGAAGGGTCAACACGGCAGGCGAACCCGCCGTGTCATCACTGGGCTCAGATAGAGCGGGCACGCATCTCGAAAATCAATTTTTCGGCGGTGCAGGTGAATTGCAGGCGGGCTTTCAGGATCACGCCGTTGGCGCCCTGGCTCAGCTCGCTGCTGATGCTGGCTTCGGCGGTCACCTGTTTGGCCAGCGCCTCATAAGCGGCCAGCTTGGCACGGGCATCGGCTTCTGCCGCCGCCTCGATCACCAGATCCATCACATCATCACCTTCACCTATGATGGTGCCGATCTCGGCGAAACAGCCGCAGCTGTCACAGGTTTCATTCAATTCGACTTTCTCGTCTACAGACATCACTCAACTCCCACTTATTTCGGCTGTACTTCATCGTCACGCAAGGCTTTACGAAAATCCTTGATGGCGGTGCCCAGATCCTCACCGGCGCCGGCCAGGCGTTTGCTGCCAAACACCACGACCACGACCACGAGCAGGATCAACAAATGCCAGATATGAATTCCACCGAGTCCCATAGGGATGCTCCTGACTGATAGATACCGATTGTTTGTATCAAAAGAAGGCGCAAAGATTGTTGGGCAAAATCAAGGCAGGTGCAAGTTTGCAAATAAATCACGCAAAAAATACGGCGACCCAGGGTCGCCGTATCACTTGATGCTACTTGTCCCCTCAACCACTACATCCTGTACCAGCCGCCATCGAAGGCGAGAGACAGTTCGAGCATAGGTTCGCCAAGATATGAAAACAAATGGTATAAATTCATCTAAGAATTGAAGGAGATTCATATCATGTTGCTGGAACAGCTGGGGCGTATCGACCTCAATTTATTGATTATCCTGCAAGTTTTGCTGGAAGAGCGGAACGGCAGCCGGGCGGCCCGCCGCCTGCACCTGAGCCAGTCTGCCGTCAGCAAGGCCCTTGGCCGTCTGCGGGAAACCTTCGATGACCCCCTGTTCGTGCGCTCCGCCTACGGGCTGGAGCCCACCGCCCGCGCCCTGACGCTGCAGCAGCAGCTGCACCCCATACTGCTGTCGCTGGACAACCTGATCCAGCCGCCGGATTTCGATCCGGCCAATACCGAGCGGGAGTTCGTCATCGCCAGCATGGACAGCGCCTTCACCCTGTTCGCCCCGCTCTACCTGAGCGAGCTGAAACGGCAGGCGCCTGGCATACGGCTGCGCTATGAGGAGTGGACCGAGAACAGCCTGACCGAGATGAGCCAGGGCCAGGTGGACATCGCCTTCACGGTGCGGGAGAACTGCATCAGCTCGGACTTTCGGCTCGACACCCTGCCCAACGCCATCTGCCAGCGCTTGCTCGCCATCGATGACCTCACCTGTCTGGTGCAGCACGATCACCCGGCCCTGCACGAGCCCAAGTGGGATCTCGCCCGTTACCTGGCCTATCCCCATGTGCAGACCTATTGCGAGGGGCGGGACCGCTGGATGCTGGATCACAAGCTGGCGGGGATGGATCTCTACCGCCGGATCGAGGCGACCGTGCCCTCGTTCGAGGCGGCGCTGCGGATGGGCATGCACTCGGACATGATAGTGACCCTGTCCAGGCTCTACGCCCGTCACGCCACCCAGGTCTATCCGCTGGTGCCGCTGCCGCTGCCCATAGCGCTCGACAGCATCTCCCACCTGCTGATCTGGCATCAGCGCCACGAAGAGGATCCGGGCCACCGCTGGCTGCGGGAAACTCTGCTCGCCCTCATCATGAGCAAGCTGGAACCCTCCACCATAGAACAAGCCTGATCATGCGGCTGGCTGCAGGAGACGATCTTCATCTTCGGCATCAGCAAGCCGGTGTCTTACACCGCAGAACAGCCCTGACAGCTAGCCCTGGCCGGTCACCGCCAGATAGTGGTGCACCCCGTCCAGCAGCATCTGCACCGAGATCATCACCAGCAGCATGCCCATCAGCCGCTCCACAGCTGTGAGTCCTCGCTCACCCAGCAGCTTGTTGAATACCTCGTAGAACATCAGGATCACGGCGCTGGCGCCCCAGGCCATCAGCAGGGCCAGCGACCAGTCCGCCATCCGGGTCGGCTCCTGGTTGGCCAGCAACAAGAGGGAGGCGAGAATGGAAGGGCCGGCGATCATGGGAATGGCCATGGGCACCAGGAAGGGCTCCTCGCCCGCCGCCAGCCCGGTCACCCCGCCTTCACTCGGGAAGATCATCTTGATGGCGATGAGGAACAATATGATGCCGCCCGCTATGCTGACTGCCTCCTGGCGCAGATTGAGGAAATTCAGGATCTGCTGACCGGCGAACAGGAAGGCCATCATGATGGCCAGGGAGAACAACAGCTCCCGCATCATCACCTTGCGCCGCCGCTTGGGATCGATATGACGCAGGATCGACAGGAAGACCGGCAGGTTGCCCAGCGGATCCATGATCAGAAACAACATGACGGCAGCGGAGAAAGTGTCCATACAACGCCCAGGCTAAGCCTTCAACAAGGAGGGGAAAGAGGGCGAAATATAACAAAGGCGGCGGGATTCGGCGAGCGTCACAGGCCGCTCGCCGCAGGGGATCACCCGTGGTTGCAGATCTTGTCGGCGTGGGTCTGGAAACCCTGCTCCGATTCGATGAATTTGCCGCGCTGGGCCAGGAAGGCGATCAGCGCATCTGCATCCATCTCGCTGGCACTGCAGGTATGGAAACGGGCGTCGGCACCGAAGCGCGCATCGATCGCCTGCTTGAGGCTGGCCCGGGTAAATTGGCCACCCTGTGCCAGCATCATCTCCATCACCTCGTGACCGTGTACCGATTGAGTCATTGCAAACCTCGTTAATGAACATATTTAATGTCCATTAAATCCCGCACCGCCGCTGACGACCTTGATATAGGCCAATAAATTGCCGATTTCCTGCAGGACCTGCTGGTTGTGAGGCATGCTTTGCCGATAATGTGGCAACCTGACAAGGGGATGGCTACACTAACGCCCCTTTTTGCCATCGCAGACCGAATATAAGGACATTGGCGTCATGCTGTTCCATGGATTGGCTTTCAAGCCCTGGCGGATCTGGACCCGCCGTCCCCTCTGGTTGAAGACCCTGATCGGCATGCTGACCGGGATCGGACTGGGACTCGGTTTCAGTGAACAGGCGTTGCAGCTCAAACCCATTGGCGTGCTGTTCGTCAACACCATACAGATGCTGATGGTGCCCCTCATCTTCTGCTCGGTCATCGCCGGCCTTACCTCATTGCTCAAGGGCAAGAGCCTGGATCGGATCGGCAGCAAGGCCATAGGCCTCTATCTCTTTTCCACCGCCATCGCCATCTGCATCGGCCTGATGATGGGCTGGCTGCTGGAACCCGGCATGGGCGCCAACATGGGGCCCTATGAGCGCGTCGGCATGCTGGAACAGCCGACCCTGGCCAGCGTGCTGAGCCATCTGGTACCGCGCAACCCGGTGCAGGCCATGGTGGATGGCAAGATACTGCAGGTGATCGTGTTCGCGGTGGCCCTCGCCCTCGCCCTCAACGCCACCGGCCGGCGCGGCCGCCCCGCCATCCTCTTCTTCACCTCGCTGGCGGAAGGCATGTTCAAGCTGACCCAGATGGTGATGGCGCTGGCCCCCTACGGCGTCTGCGCCCTGATGGCCTGGATGACGGGCAAATACGGGGTGAGCCTGCTGCTGCCGCTGCTCAAGGTGATCGGCGCCGTCTATCTCGGCTGCCTGCTGCACGTGCTCGGCGTCTACAGCAGCCTGCTGATCCTGCTGGCCCGGCTCAACCCGCTGCACTACTTCAAGAGCATCGTCGATGCCCAGGCCGTGGCCTTCACCAGCAGCTCCAGCAGCAGCACACTGCCCATCAGCCTGGCCTGCGCCGAGCGCCGGCTCGGGGTCTCCCCCGCCATCACCGCCAAGGTGCTGCCCATAGGCGCCACCATCAACATGGACGGCACAGCCCTCTATCAGGGGGTGACGGCCCTGTTCGTGGCACAGGCCTTCGGGGTGGATCTGCACATGGTGGATTACCTGACCATCATCAGCATCGCCACCCTGGCCAGTATCGGCACGGCGGGCACACCGGGCACAGGGCTCATGCTGCTGACGCTGACGCTGACCGCGGTGGGACTGCCGCTGGAAGGGGTGGCGCTCATCGCCGGGATCGACCGGATCCTCGACATGGCGCGTACCACGGTCAACGTCTCCGGCGATATTCTGGTGTCCGTGCTGATTGCCCGCAGCGAGAAAGAGCTGGATCTGGCAACCTATCACGACGCCAGCGCGGGGGAGGATATCGACTTCACCCTGCGCTGAGGCAGGGTGAGCGATTAATTATCGTGGGGATCGTGATGACAGCGCCAACAGACCTCGAAGTTGGCGCCGTTCTCCTCCCCGCATTGACCGCACAGCCAGCCATTGCCCTGGCGCTGCTGATAGCGCTCTATGACGCGCCCCGCCTTGCTGCGATCCTGCTCGCGCACCATCAGGGTCACCTGCAACAGATCCACCGGCAGCTCACCCAGGGCACCGGACAGCGCCTCCCCGTTGAGCCGTACCAGTACCCCTTCCACTTCCAGCGCCCCCTTCAGGGCATGGGCCTCCAGCGAATGGGAAGCCCGATAAAGATTGATCCATTGATCCATGCCTTCCCCCTGCAACCGGTTGTCGATGCCACCTGTAACCGGCACCATGCCCCTCTTCCATCCTAGGGATCAAACCTGGATCCCGTGATCCAGACCTCCCCCTTTTCCTATCCATCTATCACAACAGATTGTCGATGCCGTAATCGGCCCCCTGCGCCACCATGAAATCGATAAAGGTCCGCAACTTGCGCGGCATCAGTCGCCGCTCCGGAAACAGCAGATAAATCGGTACCTTGGGCTGCTGCCACTCGGGCAGCAGGGTCACCAGCGCCCCGCTGGCCAGCTCCTCATGGCAGAGCATGGCGGGCAGAGAGGCCAGCCCCAGCCCCGCCTTCGCCGCCTCCCTGGCACAGGTTATATTATTAACCCGAAAGCGGGAGGGAGGGTCAACCAGCACCTCTCTGCCCTCGCGCTCGAAACACCAGTGAGAGGCCAGAAAACCGCTGCTCACCGCCACCCGCTCGTGTAAAAGCAGATCTTCCGGCCGCGTGATGGCCGGGCTGCGCGCCAGATAATCCGGGCTGGCACACAGCAGCCGCTCCGTGCTCCACAGGCGCCGCGCCGCCAGGTTGGAGTCGCTCATGTCGCCGATGCGCACGATCGCATCCAGTCCCTCGTTGATGGGATCCACGATGCGATTGGTCAGCTCCAGCTCCACCTGCAGGCCCGGATAGACTTGCAAGAATTTGGCCACCAGCCGGCCGACCACCAGTTGCCCCGTCTCGATAGGTACCGCCAGCTTGAGGGTTCCTGTCACCTCCTGCTGGCTGGCGCTCACCATCAGCTCGGCCTGAGCCAGCTCGTCCACCGCCTTGCTGCAGCGCAGGTAATACTGCTCGCCGGCCTCGGTCAGGGTGAGCTGCCGGGTGGAGCGGTAGAGCAGCCGTACGCCGAGGCGCTGCTCCAGCTCGGCGATGCGGCGACTCACGGTCGCCTTGGTCATGCCCAGCTCCTGGGCAGCCGCGGTGAAAGAGCCCTTGTCGACGATCCGCACTAAAATCAATGCAGCGTTCAGATCCATTGTTGCACCAGTGAAACTGTATATCTCATAAATGGATACTAATCGAAACAGTTGGCCGGTGTTAGCCTGCGTCTCTTAAGTTCAGGAATCCCCCCAAAATGAGTCAACACAAGAAGATCCCCCTGCTGGCCGCCATGGTGCTGGCCCTGCTCGGTCTGCTGTTCGCCGGTTACTGGTATCTGCATGGCCGCTATTTCGAGAGTACCGACAACGCCTACCTGCAGAGCGAGGTGACCGGCATCGGCTCCAAGCTGCCGGGCTACATCAGCGAGGTGCTGGTCACCGACAACCAGGCGGTGAAGGCCGGCCAGCTGATCGCCCGGCTGGACGATCGGGAGTACAAGACCAAGGTGGCCGAGGCCGAAGCCGACCTGCGCCTAAATCAGGCGACGGCGGAGAATCTGGCCGCGACCCGCACCCAGCAGTTGAGCCTGATCCGTCAGGCCGAGGCCAAGGTCAGCTCTGCCAATGCCGAGCAGGTGCGCGCCCGGCAACAGGTACAGCGCGTCAGCCAGCTCAACCAGCGCCATTACAGCTCGCAGGACAGTCTGGACGAGGTGCGGGCCGGACTGCAGGTCAATCTGGCACAGGAGCAGGAGACCAAAGCCGCCCTGCAAGCCGCCCGCGAACGGCTGCTGGTGCTGGACGCCGAAGCCAAGCAGAACCAGGCCAGGCTGGCATTGAGCGCCGCCCAGCTGGAGCAGGCCAAACTTGAGCTGACCTATACCGAGTTGCGGGCACCGGCCGACGGCATCATAGGCAAGCGCAGCCTGCGGGCCGGGCTCTACGTCCAGTCCGGCATGCAGGTCGCCAGCCTGGTGCCGCTGCAACAGGTGTGGGTCGAGGCCAACTTCAAGGAAACCCAGCTGCTGCACATGCAGCCGGGCCAGAAGGTGAAGGTGATCCTGGATGCCTATCCGGATCAACCGGTCGAGGGGATCATCGACAGTCTGGCCCCCGCCACCGGCGCCAGATTCGCCCTGCTGCCGCCGGAGAACGCCACCGGCAACTTCACCAAGATAGTGCAGCGGGTACCGGTCAAGATCCGCATCCCCGAGCCGGGCACCCTGGCCGGCAAGCTGCTGCCTGGCCTCTCCACCGAGGTGATAGTGGATACCCGGGATCCTGAACCTCTGGTCGCCGCCCACTGATGGAACCCATTCCACGTCGCAACTGGATTGCGGTCATGGGGGGCCTCATCGGCGCCTTCATGGCCATCCTCGACATCCAGATCACCAACGCCTCCCTGAAGGACATTCAGGGGGCCCTGTCAGCCACCCTGAGCGAGAGCTCCTGGATCTCCACCTCCTATCTGGTGGCGGAGATGATCGCCATCCCCCTGAGCGGCTGGCTCAGCCGGGGCCTGAGCGTGCGGCGCTACCTGCTGTGGACCACGGGGGCCTTCATCATCGCCTCCGTGCTCTGCTCATTCAGCTGGAACCTCACCAGCATGATCGTCTTCCGGGCGTTGCAGGGCTTCACCGGTGGCGCGCTCATTCCCATGGCCTTCTCCCTCATCGTCAGCCTGCTGCCGCTGCACAAGCGGGCCACCGGCATGGCGCTGTTCGGCCTGTGCGCCACCTTCGCCCCCGCCATAGGCCCGACCCTGGGCGGCTGGCTGACGGAGCAGCTCTCCTGGCACTACATCTTCTATCTGAACGTGCCACCGGGACTGCTGGTGATGGCCATGCTGGCCCACGGGCTGGACAAGAAACCGGTGGACTGGGAGGTGATCAAGCGGGTGGATCTCATCGGCATAGTCACCATGGCGATGGGGCTGGGCCTGCTGGAGGTAGTGCTGGAAGAGGGCAACCGGGAGGACTGGTTCGGTTCCAGCTTCATAGTGCGGCTCACCGTCATCTCCGTGGTGGCCCTGGTGTTCTTCGTCATCAGCCAGCTGCTCAGACGCCATCCGCTGGTCAACCTGCGGCTGCTGCACAACCCGCGCTTCGCGCTGGCCTGCTTCGCCTATCTGGTGCTCGGCATGGCGTTGATGGGCTCCATCTATGTGCTGCCGCTCTACATGGCGCAGATCCACAACTACAACGCGCTGGAGATCGGTGAAGTGCTGATGTGGATGGGGCTGCCACAGCTGCTGGTGTTGCCGCTGGTGCCCAAACTGACCCACAAGATAGATCCGCGTTATCTGGTGAGTTTCGGCTTCCTGGTGTTTGCCATCAGCTGCTTCATGAACATGAACATGAGTGCCGACTACGCCGGCCCCCAGCTGATCCAGTCGCTGATAGTACGGGCGCTGGGCCAGCCCTTCATCATGGTGCCGCTGTCGCTGGTGGCGACCGCCAGCCTGACCCATGACGAGATCCCCTCCTCCTCGACCCTGCTCAACGTGCTGCGCAACCTGGGGGGGGCCTTCGGCATCGCCATCATAGCGACCCTGATCGACAACGACACCCGCGTCCATGTCAGCCAGATCAGCAGCACCCTGGCCGCCAGCAGCATAGAGGGGCAAAGCTACCTGCTGCAGCTGGCCCAGACCATGATGGCGCAAGGCTCGGGTCCCGAGCTGGCCCAGCAGCAGGCCCAGGCCATGCTGTCGAACACCATCAGCCGCGAGGCGGCCATCATGGCCTACAACCAGGTGTTCTACGTGATGGGCATCTTCCTGCTGATCGCCAGCGCCCTGATGCTGCTGCTCAAGCAGCCAGCCCCCAGGGCCGCCGATGCCGAGCCGCTCGAGGCATAGCAAGGCGCTGAAAACAGACATAAAAATGGGCCAACAGGCCCATTTTTCTTGCCACGGATCTTCACCCGTCGGCAAAGATCAGGATTCAGGTCCGCGCGATGAAAGAGAGCGGCGCCTCTTCACCCCGCCAGCGAAGCGGCGATCAGGAACTGGGCGGCAAAGTAGCTGCTCATCACCCAGGCCGTGGCATGGGGGAAGGGACGGCGGAAACGGTCCAGCGCCAGCATGCTGTCGGAGAAGAGAAACATCAGCGCCCCCACCAGGGCGGCGGCACTGCCTGCGGTGAGGGAGGCGTGCCAGGCACCGGCGGCCACCCAGGCCATGCCGATGATCACCAGCATGTAGCAGAGCACGGGGATCTTCATCTCCCCTAGCTTGCCCCACAACAGGCCGAACACCATGCCTGCCACCAGCAGCAACAGCAGGCCATCCACCAGGTTCAGCACCAGCGGCCCCTGGGCGAAACCAACTATGTAGCAGAGGTGCGCGACAAAAAATGCCGCCAGCCCCTGAATGAAACGATCGCTTGGCAGCATCAGCAGCACGTCACCGGCCAGCGACAGGCAGAGGCCAAGCAGGATCCAGGCGTGGGAGCCGTCGTGGTCATAGCTCTGATAGCCGAACGCCAGCGCTATGATGAGCAGCATGGTCAGCGGCTTGCTGATGTAGAACTGACGGGAGTCTGAGCCATAGGCCGCACGAATGTGCCACCAGCCCGATGCGATGATCAAGAAACTCAATAACATGCCCTGCTCCTCACGTGTTGCTCGCAGTCATACGGCAACATCTTCTTGCTGACAAGCAGAGTAACAAATTCCCCCGCCCAGTGGCAGGGGCGCTCAGCAAATGAGCAGCCTACGCCTAAAGTCTAATTGCCCCGCCTTCGAGGCTCGGGCATAAGGAACGGGTCTGGAGGATCACCATGGAAGAAGCAATGAAAAACTATCTGCCCGCCATCGATATCATGATGTGCCACCTTGGCATCAGCTTCGAGCAAGCCTGCGAACAGCTGGGCCTGAGTCCGGTGGAACAACAGACCCTGAGCCTGCTGCAGGAACAGGATCCACAGGAATAAGCCCTCCCGGTTATGGGTATCATGATGTGCCACCTTGGCATCAGCTTCGAGCAAGCCTGCGAACAGCTGGGCCTGAGTCCGGTGGAACAACAGACCCTGAGCCTACTGCAGGAACAGGATCCACAGGAATAAGCCCTCCCGGTTATGGATATCATGATGTGCCACCTTGGCATCAGCTTCGAGCAAGCCTGCGAACAGCTGGGCCTGAGCCCGGTAGAACAACAGACCCTGAGCCTGCTGCAGGAACAGGACCCACAGGAATAAGCCCTCCCGGTTATGGATATCATGATGTGCCACCTTGGCATCAGCTTCGAGCAAGCCTGCGAGCAGCTGGGCCTGAGTCCGGTGGAACAACAGACCCTGAGCCTGCTGCAGGAACAGGATCCGCAAGAATAAGCCCTCCCGGCATCGACATCATGATGTGCCGTATCCAGGGATCAGCGTCGAGCAGGCCTGCGAACAGCTGGGCCT
>NZ_CDDA01000030.1:222696-237067 GCF_000819745.1 Aeromonas bestiarum
GAGCCTGCTGCAGGAACAGGCTCCGCAAGAATAAGCCCCGACCGGGGAGATGAAAACGGCGCCTCGATGGCGCCGTTTTTATTGACCCTTGTCAGGCTCGCACCGCCCGTCGCCGTTGCAGCCCGACGATCAGCGCAAACAGCAGGAAGCCCGGCAGCCACATCAGCTCCTTGTGCCAGCGCTCGGTGGGCGCCTTGACCACCAGGATCTCCTGATCGAACTCCATGCCGGCCGCGGCGGCCGGGCTGCCGAAGGTGACGCTGTCGATCAGGGTCTTGCCATCCTGTTCATACAGGGCCAGCCCCAGGCTGGCGAGGCGGGCCTCCCCATCCTCTCCTGCCGGCACCGCCAGCAGCACGGTCGACTGACGCAACTTGCCCACCGCATCTTCACCCTGGACGCGCAGCCGCAGTGTGCTCTCCGCCTCCACTTCGCCCAGGGTCCGGGCCAGCTGGGCCGGCGCAGTGTCACGATAGGGATCGTGCACCATGTCCATCCAGAAACCGGGGCGGAACAGGGTGAAGGCCACCAGCAGCAGCAGCACGCTCTCGTACCAGCGACTCTTCACCAGGAAATGGCCCTGGGTCGCGGCGGCGAAGATCAGCATGGCAACGGTGGCCACCATGAAGATCAGCACCCCGTGGGCGAAGTCCACGTCGATCAGCAGCAGATCCGTGTTGAAGATGAACAGGAAGGGCAGCGCGGCGGTGCGCAGGCTGTAGTAGAAGGCGGTAATGCCGGTCTTGATGGGATCGCCCTTGGAGACAGCCGCCGCCGCAAACGAAGCCAGCCCCACCGGCGGGGTCACGTCCGCCATGATGCCGAAGTAGAAGACGAACAGGTGCACGGCGATGAGCGGCACTATCAGGCCGTTCTGCTGCCCGAGCGTCACCACAACGGGCGCCAGCAGGCTGGAGACCACTATGTAGTTGGCGGTGGTGGGCAGCCCCATGCCGAGGATCAGGCTGAGCAGGGCGGTAAGCAACAGCATCAGCAGCAGGTTGCCCATGGAGAGCATCTCCACCAGATCCGCCAGCACCAGACCGACCCCTGTCTGGGAGACGGCACCCACTATGATGCCGGCGGTGGCGGTCGCAATGCCGATGCCGATCATGTTGCGGGCACCGGCCACCAGCCCCTCGCGCAGATCGACCATGCCATCGTTGAAGGTGCCGTAGTCGTGCTTGCCATCGCTGCGCAGCCAGTTGAGCAGCGGGCGCTGGGTCAGCAGTATGATCACCAGCATGACGGTCCCCCAGAAGGCCGACAGCCCGGGCGAGAGCCGCTCCACCATCAGGCACCACACCAGCACCACCACCGGCAGCAGGAAGTGCAGACCGGAGAGCAGCACGGCGCGGGTGTTGGGCAGCTCAATCAGCGGCTTGTCCGGATCCTCCGCCGCCAGCGGCTCATGGCTGGCCGCTATTTTCAGCAAACCCAGATAGGTGATGGCCAGCAGCAGGGCTATGCCTGGCAGGGCGTACTCACCCAGCACCGGCTTGAGCCAGCCCAGGCCGTAGTAAACCGCCATCGACAGCCCGCTGATGAGGGCAGCGCCGAAGGCGAAGCCGGTCAACCGGCGCAGCCAAGGCTTGGGCTGATGACCACCTATGGGCTGCATGCCGAGTTTGAGCGCCTCCAGATGCACTATGTAGAGCAGCGCTATGTAGGAGATGGTCGCCGGCAGGAAAGCGTGCTTGATGATTTCGACGTAGGGAATGCCCACATACTCCACCATAAGGAAGGCGGCAGCCCCCATCACAGGCGGCATGATCTGGCCGTTGACCGAGGAAGCCACTTCCACCGCCCCCGCCTTCTCCGAGCTGAAGCCCACCTTCTTCATCATGGGAATGGTGAAAGTGCCTGTGGTGACCACGTTGGCGATGGAGGAGCCGGAGATGAGACCGGTCAGGCCGGAGGCCACCACAGCCGCCTTGGCCGGGCCGCCGCGCAGGTGACCGAGCAGGCTGAAGGCGAGCTGGATGAAGTAGTGGCCGGCACCGGCCCGCTCCAGCAGGGCGCCGAACAGCACGAACAGGAACACGAAGCTGGTGGAGACGCCGAGGGCAATCCCGAACACCCCTTCCGTGGTGATCCACTGGTGGTTGGCCAGCGCGGTGAAGCTCACCCCGCGGTGGGCCAGCAGCCCCGGCATCCAGGGCCCCGCTAGGCTATAGGCGAGAAACAGCAGGGCGATGACTGCCAGCGCCGGCCCCAGGGCGCGGCGCGCCGCTTCCAGCAGCAGCGGGATGCCGATGCAGGCGGTGATCAGATCCTCTGTGGTCAGGCTGCCCGGCCGCAGGGCCAGCGCCTGGTACATCACGAACAGGTAGCTGGCGGCCCCGGCGGCGATGAGCCCCAAGGCGATGTCGCCGAGCGGCACCCGATCCCGTGGCGATGAACGAAACGCCGGAAACACCAGATAGGCCAGCAGCAGGGCGAAGGTGAGGTGAATGGCACGGGTCTCGGTGTCATTAAGCACGCCAAAGCCCAGCATGAAGGGCAGCGGCGAGGCGATCCAGAGCTGGAACAGGGACCAGGCCAGCGCCAGTGTGGTGATGAGCCCGCCCATGAGGCCGAACGGCAGACGAGCGCCCACGTCCTGGGCGATCAGTTCCTCGGTAGAGAGTTGTTTATCTTGCATAGGGTTAACTTGTGCCAACGAGTACAACAAGAGCGACATCCGCCCCCGCAATCAGACGGCAGACGGGTGTCGAAGAGAGTGACCTGGGCCCTTGGGCCGTCAGTCAGAGCCAGCCGCGCTCCTTGTAGTAGCGGGCGGCCCCATCATGCAGCGGCGCCGAGAGCCCCACCTTGATCATGTCGGCCTCTTTCAGATCGGCGAAAGCCGGGTGCAGGCGCTTGAAGCGATCTAGGTTGTCGAACACGGATTTGACCAGCTGATAGACCACTTCCGGATCAGCCTTGGCACTAGTGGAGAGCACCGCCTTGCCACCGATGGACGGGGTCGGCTGATCGCTGCCCTTGTAGATGCCACCCGGGATCTCGGCCTTGGTGTAGTAGCTCTTCTCTGCCAGCAACTTGTCGATGTCGGCACCGGTCACAGGCACCAGCACGGCGTCTGTGGTAGTGGAGGCCTCCTGGATGGCACCGTTCGGGTGGCCGACGAAGTAGCTCATAGCGTCTATGTTGTTGTCGCCAAGGGCGGAGGCCTGCTCGGCCGGTTTGAGCTCGGAGACCAGACCGAAGTTACCCTTCTTCCAACCCTTGACCGCCATTATCTCTTCCATGGTGTCGCGCTGGCCCGAGCCCGGGTTGCCGATGTTGACGCGCTTGCCCTTCATGTCGTCGAAGCTGGCGATCTTGGCATCGCGGCGCGCCAGTATGGTGAACACCTCGCTCTGCAGGGAGAAGACGGCGCGCATGTCGTCCATGGCCCCTTCGGTCTGGAACGGCGGCAGCCCCTTCATCGCCTTGAACTGATGGTCGGACTGCATGATGCCGAAGTTGAATTCACCGCTGCGGATGCCGTTGACGTTGGCCACACCGCCACCGCTGGCCGGGGCGTTGCACTTGATCTGGTGATCGGCGGCGCCGCGATTGAGGAAACGGCAGATGGACTGGCCCGCCACGTAGTAGACGCCGGTCTGACCGCCTGTGCCTATGGTCACGAAGCGCTCCTGCGCCTGCAGCGGACCACCAAACGAGACACCGACCAGTGCAGCCGATAAGGCACACGCCAGGGATAATCCTTTCATGTTGTTCATCCTTTTTGATTGATTCAGCTCGCCCGTTCCACGGGCGAATGCCGGACAAACCACCGTTCTGCGTCGGTGGTCATCCATGACCTCGATATGAGGAATCGGGTGAACGGCGAGCGTTCCCCAAAAAGCCACCAGCATCCTGTGGTGAGACAGTCGGCTTCATGCCAACCGAAGATAATTGGCCCGGAAGGGACCAATCAAAGCGTCATAACGGCTTCGATTAAGCACATGGCGCCAACATAAATCAAACAAAAACACAAAATGATGGATATGGATGACGAGAAATTTGAAGCCGATCATTAATTTACTGATCAGAGATTAATTGGAGTGTGCTACCGGTTGGCAGGCGGGGGGCAGAGACAAGATTCTTTTGCAGCCCTTGACTGGCAAGGGCTGCAACCTTGGTGACTTATGCTTTCGGCTTGGCCAGATCCAGGATAAACGCAAACTCCAGCGCGATATCCTCGTAGGCCTTGAAGCGACCCGACTTGCCGCCGTGGCCGGCATCCATGTCGGTATTCAGCAACAACTTGTTATCATCCGTCTTCAGCTCGCGCAGCTTGGCCACCCACTTGGCGGGCTCCCAATACTGTACCTGGGAGTCATGCAGCCCTGTGGTCACCAGCATGTTCGGGTAGGCCTGCGCCTTGACCTGGTCGTAGGGGCTGTAGGCCTTCATGTAGTCGTAGTAACGCTTCTGGTTCGGGTTGCCCCACTCGTCGTACTCCCCGGTAGTGAGGGGAATGGACTCGTCCAGCATGGTGGTGACCACGTCGACGAAGGGCACCTGGGCCACCACGCCACGATAGAGCTGGGGCGCCTGATTGATGACGGCCCCCATCAGCAGGCCGCCGGCGCTGCCGCCCATGGCGTAGACCTGATCCCTGGCGCCATAGCCCTGCGCCACCAGCGCCTCGGTCACGTCGATGAAATCGTTGAAGGTATTCTGTTTTTTCAGCAGCTTGCCATCTTCATACCAGTGGCGGCCCAGCTCCTCGCCACCCCGGATATGGGCGATGGCATAGACGAAGCCCCGGTCCAGCAGGCTCAGGCGAGCCGTGCTGAAATCAGGATCCATGCTGGCGCCGTAGGAGCCATAGCCGTAGACCAGCAGCGGATTTTTTGGCGACCCGGCACTCTCTTTCTTGAACATATCCTTGCGATAGACCAGGGACACAGGCACGGCCACACCGTCACGGGCGGTCACCCAGAGCCGCTCGCTGGCGTACAGTTCCGGCTTGAAACCCGCCACCGCCTGCTGCTTGAGCAGGGTGCGCTTGCCGCTCGCCATATCCAGCTCATAGGTGGACGAGGGGGTGGTCATGGAGGAGTAGCCGTAGCGCAGCTGGCTGGTCTCCGGCTCCGGGTTGTAGGCGAGCCAGGTGACATAGGCGGGATCGTCGAAGGCGATCTCCTTCTCGTCACCGCTCTGCCAGTTGATCTGGCGCAGCCGGGTCAGCCCCTGGTTGCGCTCCTCCAGCACCAGCCACTCCTTGAACAGGGCATAGCTCTCCAGCAGCACGTCCGGATTGGGGGCGATCACCGCCTTCCAGCGCTCGACCGGGCTCTCCTTGGTCTCGTACAGGCCGAAGTTCTTGCCGTCCTTGTTGGAGCGCACATAGAAGCGACCGCGGTAGTGATCCAGGCTGTATTCGTGATCAACCTGACGGGGCAGGAACAGCCGCGGTGCCTGAGTCGGCACGTTGGCATCGATGAGGCGCGCCTCGCCCGTGGTGGTGCTGGAGAGGGCGATGACGATGAAATCTTCCGAGGTGGTGGCATAGAGGCTGACGTAGAAGGTGTCGTCCTTCTCCTCATACACCAGGGTATCTTTCGCCGGATCCGAGCCAAGCTCGTGGCGATAGACCTGATAGGGCAACAGTGTCTTGGGGTGCTTGCGCACGTAGAACACCGTCTTGCTGTCGTTGGCCCACACCAGGTTGCCCGAGGTGTTCTCGAGCTTGTCTGAAGCCCACTTGCCGCTCTCCAGATCGAGGAACTGGATCTGGTACTGACGGCGCGAGAGGAAATCTTCCGCCACCGCCAGCCAGCGGTTGTTGCGGCTCACCTCCAGGGCGCCAAGGGAATAGAACTCGTGTCCCTCTGCGCGCTGGTTGCTGTCCAGCATCGGCTCGGGCTCCTGCGGCCCGTCCACCTTGCTGCGGGAGTAAATGCCGTACTCCTTGCCCGGCTCATAGCGGGTCTGGTAACGGTAGCCATTCTTCACATAGGGGACGGACTCATCCTGCTGGGGAATGCGGGCCACCATCTCCTGGTAGAGCTGGTCGCGCAGCGGCCGGGTCGGCTTGAGCATGGCCTCGGTATAGGCGTTCTCCGCCTCCAGGTAGGCCAGTACCTCGGGTTTCTGGCGCTCGTCATCGCGCAGCCAGTAGTAGTTGTCGACCCGGACGTCGCCGTGTTTCTTGATGGTATGAGGGTGTTTGGTGGCCACGGGAGGCTGGATAAGGGTGTCGCTTGTGGGCATGGCGGACTCATCATTGGCATATGAACAGGGAACGGCAACCAGGCAAGCCAGCAGCAGAAGCCCTCGGGGAAAGGTGAACATGTCGCATCCTTTGCGCTTTAAAAGGGTTAGCAGACCTGAGCCTTGGCTCCTTGGATAGGGGATCAATCTGCCCCTTGTCGCCCCCAGTTGCAAGTTATCACCCTGCAAAACCCGCAAGAACAGGTAAAAGGGCCGCTATCTCGCGATAGCGGCCCTCAAACCTGACCATGAGCGACACAGGTTCGCTCAGGTGTGCCTCACATGATGGAGTCGTGCCTGCTCATGGCCAGTTTGCGTCAGCCGGGGTAGCTCGACCAGACTCTGGTCGTGCCCTCGTTGCTGATGCTCAGCACCTGGTAGGGCTGACCCGGAATATCCATGCCTGGCGCACTCTGGGGCATGCCCGGAATGGTCAGGCCGCGGATCGCCGGTTTTTCCTTGAGCAGCTTCTGCACGTCGGCGGCGGGTACATGCCCCTCCACCACATAGCCATTCACCACGCCCGTGTGGCAGGAGGCCAGCTGCGGTGTGATGCCGTACTGCTGCTTGATGGGATCGAGCTGCTCGGTTTCGACGACCTTGACCTCAAAGCCGTTCTCTTCCATGTGCTTGATCCAGGTCTTGCAACAGCCGCAATACTGGGACTTGTAGACGGTCATCTGCTCGGCCGCGAGGGCGGAGAAGCTGACGGTACCGGCCAGCAGGGCCAGTAACAGGGACTTGTACATAACTCACCTCAGATTAAGAAGAAATACCCAAAAAAACAGGGGAACTCGACTCAACCTGGATGACGGGGAGGACGCTCGAGCCGCTCGAGCGGCGCGTCCGGCGTGAACAGGGAGGGAGAAACAAACTGCGGGCTATCGGGTTCCAGCACGGCCACCGTCAGGCTGTCGCTGGTGAGCACCGTCATGGCCAGCGCCGAGGTGAAGCTGCCGCATGGCATGGCCTTCTCCAGGGTACGCTCGCTCTGGCTGCAATGGGGCGTCAGGGTACAGAGATCGGTCGCCGCCCGGCTGCCAAACGACATCAGCACCATCAGCAGACTCCACAGGGGGAGCCAGCGGCGGGCGCGAGCGAGTTGGCGACGGGTCAGAACCATGACATGACTCATTGATCGGAGGAGCCCTATGGTAACCCTTGGCCCAGGGGGAGGGTCAAGCCCTCCCCTCATGGCCAGTCCGGATCAGGGTTGCTGACGGGTGGCCGCCAGCACGATTTCGCGTACGCAGACGTTGGCGGGCTGATGCCAGGCATAGAGCACGGCCTCGGCGATCACCTCGGGCGCGATCACGCCGCCCATCTGATCCTTCCAGTCGTGATAGCCGGCCTTGATGCTCTCGTCCGTGGTGTGACTAAGCAGGTCGGTCTCGACTGCGCCCGGGGCTATGGTCACCATGCGCACGCCTACGTCGGCCACCTCTTCACGGATATTTTCGGTCAGGGCGTGCACTGCAAACTTGGTGGCGCAATAGGCCGCATGGTTCGGGAAGGTCTTGCGACCGGCGATGGAGCTGATGTTGACTATGGTGCCGCTGCGGCGAGCCTTCATCCCGGCCAGCACGGCATGAACGCCGTTCAGCACCCCCATCACATTGATGTTGAGCATCTGCTGCCACTCGGCAGGATCCTGCACGTCGGCCTGCCCCAGCAACATGACGCCGGCATTGTTGACCAGGCAACCCACAGGGCCGAACCGGGTCTCTGCCTGCTGGATGGCGGCCTTCATGGCGGCCGTGTCGGTGACATCGACGCTGACACACAAGGCGTTGGGCAGACCCAGCGCCTGCATGGGCTCGACCCGGCGGGCCAGCAGCAAGAGCGGATGACCGGCGGCCGAGAAGGCGCGGGCGATGGTGGCACCGATCCCGGCGGAGGCACCGGTGATCACGACGAGGGACTTGGACATGGTATTTCCTTTTGATTCGATGAGAAACGGGATCACACAAGCGGCTGGCCAGCACGGAACTCAGTCACTATAGTCGCTGCATCCATCAGTGATAAATATTGTTTTCCGCTGGTTATCATCTGAAAAAACTATGGTTGGGCTCATGCTGGATCTGAGATTGCTGCGCTTCTTCATCGCCATCTATGAAGAGAAAAACATCACGGCGGCGGCACTGCGCTGCCACGTCAGCCAACCTTCCCTCTCGGCCGGCCTGCGCCAGCTGGAAGAGGCGCTCGGCGACAGCCTGTTCACCCGGGGCAAGAAGGGGGTTGAGGCAAAGGATCCGGCCCATTACCTCTATCCCCATGCGGTCAAGCTGGTGGAAGAGGCACGCCGCCTGCCGGAGCTGTTTCGCCAGAAGGCGACGCGCGCACGACTCAACATGGCCATCATGCCGGACCTGAGCCGCCACCGGCTGGCCGGCTTGCTGCAGCGGGTGCAGGGCGTGCTGCCCGAGCTGGATCTCACCCTCTCCGACTACGGCAGCCCCGCCGACTGTCGGCTGACCCTGGATGCGCTGCGCCGGGAGGACGAGATCTTCCTGCCCCTGTGGGAAGAGGACTATGTGCTGTGCGTGCGTACCGACCACCCCCTCGCCAGCCGCGCCCGCATCGCGCTGACTGAGCTGCAGCATTATGATTTTATTGAGTGCCCGCCCTGTGAGGCCCATCAGCAGACCATAGGGCTGCTGGCTTGCGACCGGCTCACCCTCAACCTGGTGGCCAAGGCCGAAAGCAAGGGGCTGGTGATGGCGCTGGTGCTGGCGGGCGTCGGCATCAGCTTCCTGCCCGACGGCCTGGTGGACGACGAACCCGGCCTGTGCACGGTCGCGGTGAGCGGGCCGCGGATGTTTCGGCGCATCGGACTATGCTATCCCGCCCATCAGACCCTGAATCCGGCGCTGCGCGATCTGATCCCGGAACTGGCAGGCTATTGCGCTTCTTGATAACGTCGCAGCTCAATGCATCTTCTTTTCACCGGTATCAGGCCCATCTTCAGGTTATGACTTCATGAAACGCATTCTGGTTCTCTTTTCACACCCGGCCCTGCAGAGCTCCCGGGCCAACAAGCAGCTGCTGCAGGCCGTCTCCGATCTGGAGGGGGTCACTGTGCACGATCTCTACCAGCACTACCCTGACATGTTCATCAACGTGAAGCGGGAGCAGGCCCTGCTGTCGGAACACGATATCATCGTCTTTCAGCACCCTTTCTACTGGTACTCCTGCCCCGCCATCATGAAGGAGTGGATGGATCTGGTGCTGGAGTATGGTTACGCCTACGGCCCCGAGGCCCATGCCCTCAACGGCAAGCAGTGGCTGAGTGCCATCACCACGGGGGGGGCCCCCGACTCCTATTGCAGCGAAGGCTACAACCGCCGCCCGCTGCTCGACTTCCTGCTGCCGTTCCAGCAAACGGCGCAGCTGTGCGGCATGCGCTGGCTGCCGCCGTTCGTGCTGCACTCCTTTCACAAGATCAAGGATCCGGAGGCGCTGCGCCGCTGTGGCCAGGATTATCGCCAGCTGTTGTGTGCCCTGCGCGACGAGCAGCTGACCCCGGCCCAGCTCGGCGGCAGCCCCTATCTGCGGGATCTGCTGGAGGTGCTCTCATGAAACACTGTCAGTCATTTGGCCGACCCTGTGAGTCGGGCCAGACATGCGAACGGAGGGCCGGCTGATGGGTCATGGATTACTGTTTGATGCGCTTATCTACCTGTCAGCGGCGGTGATCGCCGTGCCGCTGGCCAAGCGCTGGGGACTGGGTTCCGTGCTCGGCTACCTGCTGGCGGGCATCATCATAGGTCCCTTCCTGCTGGGGCTGGTGGGAGAGCAGAAGGATGTGATGCACTTCGCCGAGTTCGGGGTGGTGCTGATGCTGTTTCTGGTCGGACTGGAGCTGCGCCCTGCCCTGCTGTGGCAACTGAAGGGACCCATACTCGGCACCGGCGGCCTGCAAGTGCTGCTCACCACGGGGGCCCTGACCGGGGTCGCTCATCTCATCGGCCTGCCCTGGCAACAGGGGCTGGCCATAGGTCTCATTCTGGCGCTATCGTCCACGGCCATCGTTCTGCAGAGCCTGCAGGAGCGCAAGCTGATGCAGAGCGAGAGCGGCCGCTCCGCCTTTGCGGTGCTGCTGTTCCAGGATATCGCCGTCATTCCCATACTGGCGATCCTGCCACTGCTCGCCATAGCACCGGTAGCCAGCAATGGCAGCTCAGAGCTGGCCGGCTGGCAGCACGGCCTGCTGGTGGTTGCGGCCATCTCCGGCATAGTGCTGGGTGGCCACTACCTGATGCGCCCCGTGTTTCGGGCCATAGCCCAATCCCACATGCGGGAGATCTTCGTCGCCGCCGCCCTGCTGCTGGTGATCGCCATCGCAGTGCTGATGGAGTCGGTGGGGCTCTCACCCGCCCTTGGCTCCTTCCTCGCCGGTGTGGTGCTGGCCGACAGCGAGTATCGCCACGAGCTGGAGGCGGACATAGAGCCGTTCAAGGGGTTGCTGCTTGGCCTCTTCTTCATGTCGGTGGGCGCTGGCATCAACTTCAGCCTGTTTGCCGAACACCCCTTGCTCATTCCGACCCTGGTGGTCGGCCTGATGGCGCTCAAGTGGCTGGTGCTGATGGCGCTCGGCTTTGTCATTCGCATCTCGCCGAGCCAACGCTGGACCTTCGGGCTGGCGCTGGCGCAAGGGGGAGAGTTTGCCTTCGTGCTGTTCTCGTTCGCCGCCCAGAACAAGGTGCTGCCCGGCGACACCATCTCCTTGCTGACCCTGGTGGTGGCGCTCTCCATGGCGCTGACGCCGCTCTTGCTGATCCTCAACGATCGGGTGATCCAGCCCTGGTTCGATTACCGCACCCACAGCGACGCACCGCAGCACGAGCAGCCGGAGCTGGTAGAACACCCGGTGATCATCGCCGGCTTCGGCCGCTTCGGCCAGATAGTGGGACGTCTGCTGCACGGCCACGGCATAGGCACCACCATACTCGAGCAGGATGCCAGTCAGATAGAGATGCTGCGCAAGTACGGCTACCAGGTGTTCTACGGCGATGCCAGCCGGCTCGACCTGTTGCATGCCGCCGGCGCCCACAAGGCCAAGCTGCTGGTGCTCTCCATCAACGATCCAGCTACCTCGCTCGAAGTGATTGAAATGGTGAAGAAACACTTCCCGCACCTTAAGATACTGGCGCGAGCCCAGGACAGACCTCACGCTCACGAGATCCTGCGCCAGGGCGTGGGCAGCGTGTATCGGGAAACCCTGGGTTCCGCCGTGGATCTGGGGGTGGAAGCTCTGACCCAGCTGGGATTTAGGGCCAACCAGGCCTGGCGGGCGGGACAGACCTTCAAGCAGCACGACAACTGGTTGCTGCGGGAGCAGGTCAACTACCTGGACGACGAACACACCTATATCAACAAGAGCCTGCAATACCGGGATATCCTCTCCGATCTGTTGCAAGACGATCAGGAAGGACAGGAGCGCATTCACGCTCACAACTGGAACAGCGGTCTGCCCGACAACGACAAGGAAGCAATATGATTGCCTATTACCCCATGCTCAAACATCTGCACATGACCCTGGCCATCGTCAGCCTGCTGCTGTTCATCTATCGCTGGATGCTCTCTCTCAACGGCAGCCCGCGTCTGCAACAGCGCTGGCTGAAGATAGCGCCCCACGTCAACGACACCTTTTTGCTGCTGTTCGGGGTGCTGTTGGCGGTCACGTTGCAGATGAGCCCGGGCCAGCAACCCTGGCTGATGGCCAAGCTGATCGCACTGGTGGTCTACATAGGCCTCGGCGTCATGGCGCTCAAGCGACCGACCCGCGGTCAGAAGCTGGTGGCCGGCCTCGCTGCCCTGGCGGTATTCGGCTACATGGTGGGAGCCGCCATCAGCAAATCAGCCTGGTCCTGGCTGGCCTGATAACAGGTCGCCATCTGGTGGAGGGGCCGCGCCCCTCCACATCATCTTCTGCCTCTTCCTGCTATTTTTATTTTTTCCTCTCCTCAAAAACCGCAAGACAGCACTTTCATTTGCGATTTTTTCATCAATTAAAAGCCTCGATTGCTACCCATCAAAACATGTATTAGCTTTAATATCATGTAGTTAAAGCAGTTTGTATGAAAATGGCGACAGTTGTCGCAGCAAAACTTGCGACATAGACTGTCGCATGTCATGGCTAGGATACACTCAACGCTAAACCAGTGAAGGCATGCACCATGAGTAAGAAGCTGTTACGACAACTGACCTTGGCGCGTTGCATCCCGCACCGCCCTTACAAGCTGACCGCCAGCCAACTCCAGGTAAAACTGGAAGAGGAAGGCATACACGTCAGTCTGCGTACCGTGCAACGGGACCTGGAGGAGATGTCCGGCATGGGGTTGTTCGACCTCACTTCGGATGAACGCAGCAAACCCCACGGCTGGTGCTTTGAGCGCCATGGCCTAAACGACTTCGCCAACATAATGCCGCTATCGCTGGCAGTGGCCCTGAAAACCTGGAGTGATCAGGCAAGCCAACTCCTGCCGGCAAGTGTGCTGACCGAATTGAACCCGCTGGTCGACAAAGCCAGCCAGGTGATCCGCGACAGCCAGAGTGAACTGGCAGAACGCTGGCTCGAAAGCGTGCATCAGTCACCGCGTCCGTTTGCCGGCAATCCTGAGATCCGTCGCAGCACCCTGATCCGCGATGCCCTCTGGCGCGGTCGCAAGTTCAGTGCCGAGATCCAGCGTGTCATCAAGGAACGCACTGTATGGCTCTGCTATGACCGCATCAATCCCCTCGGCATCCTGAATCAGGCCGACGGTCCGACCCTGCTCTGCACCCTGTCCGAGCTGGATCCCAAGGTGTACGGCATACCGTTCGATCACATCAAGGGCGTGGAGCTGACCAACTTCAGCGCGACCCAGCCGAAAGACTTCAATATCCAGAAGCTGATCCGCGATCAGGGCTACCAGGATGTCAGCGGCCCGATCCGCTTCGTCGGTCGCATAGATGCCAACTGCCCGACTCTGGTCGATGGACAGATCCCGGGCCACAACCCGCGCATGACCCGCTACGATAAACGCAGCGTAGTCGTGGAGACCGAGGTACAGGACACCCCTGAATTTCGCACCTGGTTGAACAACATGAGCGGCAACCTGGAAGTGTTGGCGCCAGAGTCGTTGCGCAAGGCATATCCCACGCCTGGCAGCCGAGTCAGCTAATCCCAAAAAAGCCGAGCCCAGCCTCGGCTTTTTTGTATTCTTTTTGAGCATATTTATTCAACTAATTTTTAACTCTTGCCCGCTTAATTGAGCCGCTTTGTACCATCGTTTTCCCCCTGTTTTTGCGTGTGAGAGATCCGCCATAGCCGCTGTAAGAGGCCACTGTGTTGAGCCGTACGCGAAGCCATCTTTGAATCCATGTGCTTTCCGGTGAAACAAACTAAGCTGATGATTAGTATGGATTTATCTTGTTAATGGCTGGGTTGGACCAAGCCGGGTCATGCCGATAACCGCCCAACCACCCTTGTTCCGCTATGCAGTTCCCTTAATATGGGTCTCACAAGGACGGAGCTGGTCCGGCAGGATGCAGGAACAGCGCATAAGCAGGGAATAATCCACAGGATGTGGTTGTGGACACCTCGGGATGAGGCAGAGCGGTACGGATTGCGGCTCTTCAGGAAGAACAGGACCTCGCCGGATGCGAGCAGGACAGCTTCAGGATGAAGCGAGATAGCCCGGATGGTTATCTGTCAGGACGATGCAAGGAACACCACGGGATGTGGTAACGGACACCTCCAGGATGGAGAGAGTGCAGCAATCAGGATCGATTGCCAGGCTAGGATGGCCACAGGACACCTCAACGGATTGGGAAGGGGATATTCCGAAGGATCAGGATAAAGTCAGGGATTGCAGGGAGCGTTGCAGTTCATGGACTGGACTAGATGACTTGAGGGGACGGCAGCTGCCGTCCCCTTTTCTTTTACCTCTTTACAGCCCTTGGTCCAATCGCTCGATACCCATACGCGCACACCCCACCGTAGATCAGCATCCACGACTTATCCGCATCACAAGCCTCCCGAATGAACGTTTACAAGCGCAGCCTCTCTTAGATAGAGGACATAACAAAGGGCTATGTCCCAATTACGTGTTGCATGGGGCGCCCCAGCGCCTCATGCAAACAGTCCCTGATCCCCGCTCTCTTACCGTAGCGCTCC
>NZ_CDDA01000031.1 GCF_000819745.1 Aeromonas bestiarum
TGTACAGATCTAGTTATCACCTGACACCGGCCTCAAACCGGTGTCTTGTTTACGCTACGTTATCGCGTACTTCTTTCGGTATCAATTTCAGTCCCTTCTTGAACATGCTGTAGGGCGTCTGCCCTTCCATCATTCTGCCCTGATGTGGCCGTTGGGTGTTGTAGTGCTCCAGATAGCTATCCAGGTCTGTCTGCATCTGCTCCACCGACTCATACCAGGTCGTCCTCCCCTTGATGCGGAAGTGTTCATCCAACAGTGTCCGGTGCAGCCGCTCGATAAAGCCGTTGCTCTGCGGCCTGCGTACTTTGGTGGTCCGGTGTTCGATTCCCTCCAGTTGCAGGAACAACTCATAGGGATGATGGTCAGGGCGCCCACAGAACTCGCGCCCGTTGTCCGACAGGATGGTATAGACCCGTGCCTCATGGGCTTCGAAGAACGGCAGCACCGCTTCATTGAGCACATGAACCGAGGTCACCGGCAGCTTGCTGGTGTAGAGCCGTCCCCAGGCGTGGCGGCTATAGCAGTCCAGCACGGTTTGCAGATACACCTTGCCAACCCCCTTGAGCGCCCCCACGAAGAAGGTGTCGACCGCCACCAGTTCTCCTGTGTAGTGAACTTCTATCTGGCGTTCTCGGAACTCGGGGCTGAAGCGCTCGAGCAGGCGAATTTGCTCGTCATTGAGCTCAATCGTCTGTTCCCGATGGGTTTTCTCGAGACGCAACAAGCGGTCATGTTTGGAGAGCAAATCGTGACGCTGCCATACGCCACGCACACCGCCCGCACTGACATTGATGCCTTGCAGGGCGAGCTCCTGCGCGACCCGAAGCGGGCCGTAAGTAGGGTTCGTTAGCGAGTAGTCGAGGATGGCTTGTTCAATCTCGGGAGCGACCCGGTTGGGGTGAGCCCCTTTGCAGCCGGGTAACTTATCGAGCAAACCCTCGGCGCCATAGGTCTGGTAATTACGGCGGATTTCGTAGAACTGCTGGCGGCTGTAGCCGATGAGCTTGCAGGCTTTGCTGACGTTATTGAGCTCTTTGGCGAGCTCTAGC
>NZ_CDDA01000032.1:0-224848 GCF_000819745.1 Aeromonas bestiarum
GACATAGCCTTTTTTATTGCTACCGCAACGAGGCCATTCCATGGCAGTGCTGAGCATCCCTTGCAGCCCGGCAGGCATGAGTGTTATCAACGCAAATCCTCATACCCCTTTCCCGCCAACCGGGTTTCACCATGCTTAACTGCCGACATCAATCCTTTGCCCGCGGCCATCCGCCCGCAGCCGCAGGCCCAGCGTGAAGACGTGAAGATCAGGATTCATTCGCTGGGTATCCACCTCCCCTGGCGCCCTGTAAAACAACAAAACCCGGCAAGCGCCGGGTTTTGTTGTGTGTCCAGCGGACATGGCCGGCTCAGCCTAGACCAAGCCGGCATTGCCCTCATCAGGCCAGGCGGAAACGACCTATGGTCTGCTTCAGACCGGCGGCCAGCTGGCTCAGCTCCAGACAGGCACGGGCGGTGTGATCGGCACCGATGGCAACCTCGTTGGAGGATTCATTGATCCGCTCCACGTTGCGACCCAGCTCATCGGAGACAGCATCCTGCTCGCCACAGGCACTGGCAATCTGAATGGCCATGTCGGCAATCTGGGCGACCGCCTCTTCGATCTGCTGGATGCCGTTGCTGGTCTGCTCGCTCTGCACCACGCACTGGCGGATCATGTCACAGCTTTGACCTGTCACCTCTTTCGCCTGGTTGGCGCGCGCCTGCAGGGTTTCTATGATGGCCACTATCTCGCCGGTGGATGCCTGGGTACGACCCGCCAGGGTACGCACCTCATCGGCCACCACGGCAAAGCCACGCCCCTGCTCGCCGGCACGGGCCGCCTCGATGGCGGCGTTGAGCGCCAGCAGGTTGGTCTGATCGGCGATGCCACGGATCACGTCCACCACCACGTTGATCTGGGCAGATTCACGCTCCAGCTCGGCGACCAGGGTCCCCGCCTGCTCAATCTCCTCGGCGACCCGGGTAATGGCCACCAGCGAGCTCTGCACATCCTGATTGCCGCGACGGGCCAGGGCGTTGGCGGAGCTGGCGGACTCGGAGGCGGTCTCAGTGTTGCCGGCCACGTCGGCCACGGTGGCCTTCATCTGGGTCATAGCAGTTGCCACCAGGGAGATCTCCTGCTGCTGGCTCTGGATCCCTTGCGCCGACTGCTCGGAAACGGCGCTCACCTCTTCGATGGCGGCGCCAAGCTGGGTCACCGCGGCTACCACCTCTTCGATCAAGCCACGCAGGTTGTCCTGCATCTTGAGAGATGCCTTGGCCAGCATGCCAAGCTCATCGCGACCTATGTGCTGGCGATCCAGCTGATGGGTCAGATCACCGGCGGCGATGGCGTTGGCCTGCGCCACCACGGCTTGCAGTGGCAGGCAGATCTGGCGAGTCAGGAACCAGGTCATGGCCATCATGAACAGCAGCAGGCTGCCTATGCTCACCATGGCAAAGCTGGTCACCATGTTGACGCTGTCGAGCAGGCTGCCCCGATTCTCCTTCACGAAGCCGAGGTTCACCTCCACCAGGCTGTTGACCGACTGCTCCAGCGCACCATAGGCGGCGTTGGACTGGAACAGCTGCGCCTTGGCCTGGGCCAGCTGGCCTTGTACCAGCAGCTGATCCACCGCATTGACCGAGTTCAGGTACTGCTGCCAGTCCTGCTTGGCACGGTTGAACACCTGGCGCTCATGATCGGCACCAACCGTTGACTCGTAAGCACGAAAGGCACGCTCGACCTTCTGGACATTGTCCTGAATGCGGCCACGGCGGGCCTGCAGATCGGCGGCATCATCCACCATCAGCAGGGCGAACTGGGCCCGACGCACGTAGGAGACATCGTAGAGCAGCGTTTCCACCGAGAGCACGCTCGGCAGGGTGGAATCGGTAAAGTTCAGCACGCGGTCGCGCACGCCGCGCAGCTCGCTGGAGAGAAAAATACCGAATATCACGTTGACGGCGGCAATGACCGCAAAGACCACGGCAATCTTCTTGCCGATAGACAGATTTTTATAAAACATGGTGGCTGGTGATCCTCAACTGCTGACAAGCAGGTGCACTGTGGCGATCACATCCGTATGAGCTGATACCCGGACATTCCTGACGGGAGATGGGACGTTGCGAAAAACCAAGGGAAGGGCTGGTTTCGCGAGGGCGGCACTTTACCACAGATCTGCCTACTCCTTCACCGGATTTCGCGGTGTGAAAGCAAGTTGTTTTTCCGAACAACCTGACTTGCATCACAAACTTTTTATAGCGACCAAAACATATCAAATAGTTAGCCGATGAAGGCAATCGATCAGCGTGCATGGACAAAGCAGGCCCGCCTCGGTGTAATGCAAGACCATGGTGATGAGCCATCCTCATCCGCTGTCAATCGAGGTCATGTTTATGGATAACGCGTCGGCGCTGCCGGTTTCCTCCTGGTCAATTCAGCTGCGCCAGCAGATGCAGGCTCGCCCGCTGACCGCGATCGGCCTGCTCATCGCCCTGGCAGCCGTGTTGTTGCTGCTGTTGCAGAGCCTCATCATGCTGGCGGCTGGCGACATCAGTCCGGGAGCCCGTTATGGCCTCATCGGTGGACTGGCCGGTTTTGCCGCCACCGCCCTCGGGGCCCTGCCGGCCCTCTTCTTGCGCGCCGTGCCGCAACGGGTGGAAGACAGCATGCTGGGCTTTGCCGCCGGCATGATGCTGGCCGCCAGTGCCTTCTCCCTGCTGCTGCCGGGACTCGAGGCGGCGGAAGGGATCACCGGGGATGGCTTCCTCGCCGCCGCCGTGGTGGTAGCCGGTATGACGCTGGGGGTACTGTTGATGCTGGGACTGGATCAGTTCACCCCCCATGAACATGACAAGACGGGCCCCTGCGGCCCGGGCCATGAGAGTTGCTCCCGGGTCTGGTTGTTCGTGTTTGCCATCGCCCTGCACAACCTGCCGGAGGGCATGGCCATCGGGGTCAGCTTCTCCCAGGGAGACATGTCGGTGGGGCTGCCACTCACCACCGCCATCGCACTGCAGGACATTCCGGAAGGGCTGGCGGTGGCGCTCGCCATGTGCGCCGCCGGTTTTCATCCGGGCAAAGCCGTACTGGTCGCCATCGGCAGCGGTCTGCTGGAACCGCTCGGCGCCCTGCTCGGGGTGGGCCTCTCCAGCGGCATGGCCATCGCCTATCCCATAGGGCTGGGGCTGGCCGCCGGCGCCATGCTGTTTGTGGTCTCCCACGAGGTGATCCCCGAGACTCATCGCAATGGTCACCAGACCCACGCCACCCTGGGGCTGATGGCCGGCTTTGCCCTCATGATGACGCTCGACACCGCATTGGGTTGATAAGATGCTGATAAATAGTCCAATGTCTCATTCGTTGACGATACTGACATAGCTGGCATCGGGATCTCCCCGAGCCTTCATCGAGGGCCTGCGTGAGATGAGATCCTGGGTGGCCTCACTGCTTTTCCTGCTTGCCCCTGCGCTCTGGGCAGCCAGTGCCATAGAGGTCTATCACACGGCGGCGCAGCCGGAGTCGGCCCCAAAATACATTGAAAACCCGGATGGACACGTTGGCGGGATCTGCGTCGACCTGTTTCGACTCATGGAGCAGCGAGAACCCGCCCTGCGCATCCAGGGCGATCAGATCTTCCTGCCGCTGAAACGGCTGGAGAAGAGCGTGCTGCACGGCCAGCTCGATTTTATCTGCGGCGTCGGTGACAACCCGGCCCGCCGCAATCACTTCATCTATCTGCAACCGCCCATCTTCACGGTGCGCTACCACCTGGCGGTGCGCAGCGACGACCCCATCCATATTCGTCACTGGGACGATGTCAGGGCCCTCGGCAAGGAGGGCATCATCCTCATCAACCATGGCAGCGGAGCCATAGAGCGGCTGCAAGCCATCGGCGGGCTCCTCATCGACAGCGGCGGGATCAACAGCACGGCCAACTACGACAAGCTGCGGATGAAACGGGGGCGCTTCATCTATTACCGCTCACCCGGCTTCGAATTCGATATTCGCCAGCACAGGCTCACCGGCCAGGTGCGCATACTCCCCACCGTCATGGAGGAGACCCCTTTCTACATACTGTTTCATCAACACACCTCGCCCGCGCGGCTGGCCCTGTTTGCCAGCACGCTGCAGCAACTGGCCGACAGCGGCGCGCTGACCAGGCTGGTGGAACGATACCGCTGAGCGGGGACACATCACTTCCGCCGCTTTCCCCTTTCTCTTCCTCCTGGCGACCCTCTCGGAATGCTCGGCGCCATCGCCAACTTTTGTTATGATCCACAACAACTTATTCGGCCACGCGGCCATCGAGACGAGGTGAGTGATGAAAGTAGGTATTATCGGCGCCATGGAACAGGAAGTGGCCCTGCTGCGCAGCCAGATGAGCGAGCCAACCACCCTGCAACTGGGCGGTTGCGAGTTCTATCAGGGGATGCTGGCGGGCAAAGAGGTGATCCTGACTCGCTCCGGCATCGGTAAGGTCGCCGCCAGCGTAGCCACCAGCCTGCTGCTGGAAAAATTTGCCCCGGATTGTGTTATCAACACAGGCTCCGCCGGCGGCTTCGCCCAGGATCTGCATATAGGTGACGTGGTCATCGCCAGCGAAATGCGCTTCCACGACGTGGATGTGACCGCCTTCGGCTACGAGATGGGCCAGATGGCGCAACAACCCGCCGCCTTCCCGTGCGACGAGAAGCTGATCGCGGTGGCCCAGGACTGTATCGCCGAGCAAGGCAAGCATCAGACCAAAGTTGGCCTCATCTGCACCGGCGATCAGTTTATGTGCAAGCCCGAGGCGATTGCGAAAGCCCGTGCCGATTTCCCGCAGATGCTGGCAGTCGAGATGGAAGGGGCCGCCATCGGCCAGGTGTGCCACATGTTCAAGGTCCCCTATCTGGTGGTGCGCGCCATGTCGGACATCGCCGGCAAGGAACAGGTTGAATCCTTCGACGCCTTCATCGAGGTGGCAGGCCAGCATTCGGCCGAGATGATCATCAAGATGCTCGGCAAACTGTGATCGACCTCACCACGCTGGAACAGATGGCCGCCACTCCGGCGGCCATTTTGCTCGGGGCCGCGCTGCTGGAAGCCATACTGCCCTGGCCTGCCCAGTTCAGGCTCTCCGCCCTGGTGCCCCTGCTGACCCGCCTCGGCCACAAGGTACACAGGCCAGATGGCGCGCCCAGGCAGCAATTCCAGGCCGGTCTGCTCGCCTTGCTGGTCGTCTGGCTGCCGTGCGCTGCCGGACTCTGGGCGGTGCGCAACCTTTCCCTCTCGGAGCCGTTGTTTGATCTGCTGTTTCTGCTGCTGATGATAGAGTCGCGCCCGCTGCGAGAGCTGGCCAAGGCCACCCGTTCGCTGGCAAGTCAGGAGACGCTGGTGGTTGCCCGGCTGCAGGCCGCCCCCTGGCTCAGGCGCGATACCGGCAAACTCTCCGTGATGGGGGTCGCCAAGGCGGTCAGCGAAACCTGCGCGCTGCGACTGACAGGACAATGGGCCGGTCCCTTGCTCGGGTTTGCACTGGCGGGCGTTCAGGGTGCCCTGCTGTGGCGACTCGCTCAGTTGATGAATCAGGGCTGGAGCCCCAAGCAAGCGGCATTCAGCCACTTTGGCCGCGCCGCTGCCGTGCTTTACCAGGGACTCTGTACCCCCGCCATCCTGCTGCTGGCATTGCCCCTGTGCTTGACCCAGCTGCGCCAACTGGGGGCTCGCCTGCGCACGGCCATACGGTGGCCCTACCCTGCCATGGGCGCCTTGCTGATGCTGCTTTCCCACTCGCTGGGGATCCGGCTGGGCGGCCCACGCTATTACCAGGACACCCTGTTTCGCTTCCCTGTGTTCGATGCGGTGAGCGACCCTGATGCCAGCAGTGCACTGCGCTTGCTCAACCGGTTGCAACAAATTGGCTGGGGCTGGCTGGCACTGGCCGTCCTCTTCACCGCGCTGGAGCAACTGCATGGCTAGGCATGTCGCCCTGATCTGCCTGTTCTGCTGGCCACTGACGCTGCTGGCGGCTGCGCCGATGCGCATCGTCAGCCTCACCCCCCATCTGACCGAGCTGCTGTTTGCCATCGGTGCCGGCGATCGCATCGTCGCCACCGATGATGCCTCCGACTTTCCACCCGAGGTGACGACACGGCCGCACGTGGCCAACTACCGCAGCATCAACCTGGAAGCCCTGCTGGCCCAGAAACCGGATCTGGTGGTGGCCTGGCGCTCGGCCCAATCCCGCATGCTGGCGCCCATAGAGCAGCTGGGTATTCCGGTGTTCTACTCCGAGCCAACGGATTTCGCCTCCCTGGCCACGGAAATACGCGCACTGGGAACACGGCTGGAGCTGGAGCAAGCGGCCAATGCCCAGGCCGATGCCTATCTCGCCAGGTTGGCTGACCTCAAGCAACGCTACGGCCAGCCCAAGCATATCAAGGTGTTTTATCAGCTCTGGGATCCCCCCCTGACCAGCGTCAGCGGTTCCGCCTGGCCGGCTCAGGCCATCGAACTGTGTGGCGGAGAAAATGTGATGGCGGGAGCCCACACTCCCTACCCCCAGGTCAGCCTGGAGCAGATCATCAAGGCCAACCCGGCACTGATCCTGGCGGGGAGTCAAGATCCCGACGCCCTGCGTCACTGGCAGCAGTGGCCCATGATCGATGCAGTCAAGCATCAGCGTCTGCAACTCATCAACTCGGACGAACTGCACCGCTTCACCCCGAGGGCACTCAATGCCGTACAGCGGATGTGTGATGCCATCGCGCAGTTGCAAACCAAGTAGCAACCAGATCTGGTCATGACATCAGGATATTGAAAACAGAGACGCCGGCATCAGCCGGCGTCTCGTTATGCCTGAACAGGCATCTTTTCAGTAGAAGGCATGATCTGCTTGTCAGGTATGTTTGAAGACATTAAGCCCGGCGAAGTAGGTAGAATCCTGCCGCTGGAATGCATCGACATACATGACCTTACTCTCATCAAAGAAGTGACCCAGTATTTCTTCAGCCTTTTTCAGCTTTATTTCAAACTCGCCAGCCTCTGCATTCACCAATGCCATCATCAAGCTGATGATATTGGCATAGAAATAGTTTATCGAACCAATCAGTACACGATAGAGATGGCATTCACGACTCATGAGCAAGTAGAGGAGATAATCATGGTGCCGTTGCATCAGGGCTAATATGGCATTGTGCTCACACGGCACGACTTGCCAGTCTGCTTGAAGTTTATCTATCAGCTCATCAAAGAGTGATGCATTGAGCGCAGCATTGAAATCAAAACTGGTCATGTCAAAAGGTTGGAAACAACGCTCCATGACCTCATCCATCAAATGAATCTTATTCAGTTCAGGCCAGGATGGCTGCAGAGATTCGATACGCTGAGGCTTGGCGCCCTCTATATAGGCGCCATCGCTACTGTTGATGCAGCGCAAATCAGGATAATCATTCAGCACCCGCTCCATATTATGGATGGCGAGCCCGAACAAATGGTTGATACGCACCTCGCCACCAAAGTTCCCTGGTGCAGGGAAGGTATCTTTCAAATTCTCGTTGTATTTTGCTTCTTTCTTTTCGTTATAATACAGGCTCAAACTGGAGTGGTGTTTCCCAGCAGACTTGTAACCATTGTCGATGCCGAACAGATAAACCTGCTTGAAACCCAGCAAGGCCGCGTAGTTGAGACCTGTATTCCCAACAAACGGGTTGGAAAACTCAATGGAGTCATATTCAAATGCCTGACCAAAAGCACTGATCAGCATGGAGAACATGGGTTCGTTCGGTTTGAACGTCAATCCCGTCTTGCGGAAGAATTCTTTGCACTCAGGGTGGATGACATCAACACTCAGGAAGACGGTGTCCTTGATAAAATCATCGGCATCCAGGATACGCAGAAAATCGGCCGAACTCTTGGTGCGCTCTACCGCCACATAGATATCTGGTTTGACTCCTGCCTTGTGAAGCGCGCTGACGGCCGTACCACAGGCGATGATAATGGCCTGCTGCTGGTGCTGCTTGATAAAATCTATGCTCTGGTCCAGAGACGGCCCATTACCTACAACAAATACAGGGACCTGGCTAAATGCAGACGTATCACGCTGCCGCTTGAGGAATGGCGTTCCCTCCTGCAGATGATTATGGCTATGGGCAAGCGCATAAATATTATCGTCAAAAAATCCCCAACCCGTCTTGAGCAAATAGAACTCGCGCTCTACCTGATCTATCAACGCATGCAATTTTGGTGAATGATAATGACAAAACGAGAAATAACTGGCCGACCAGAATGCCCCCTTGCGATGGAGGGCTTCCATCATGTCCGCTACCAGCAATTGTTCATCTACACCGATGAACAGGTGCAGGCTCAGTGACTCTTGCTCCATATATTCAAGCAAAGTATGCCAGTCGAAGCAGTAGAGGGAAGCATAGAACATGTCGAGATCAGGCTCGAAGGCAAATAGATTCCTTATCTTGCACTGCTCATAGAGATAACCCAGCTGGTAACCCAGACCAATGCCAAACATGAGTGACAATGGAATATCTGAATTTAATGTCTTCTTTAATCTAAGTCCTTCCAACGCGGCCTTGTCTTTAAGCTTGGATATTTCATTGTTGTATTTTATATGGATTTGACCATCGATGTACCACTGGGGAACAAAATCGATGCATTGCAGCACACTCTGTTCAATCACTTCGGTTATCTGTGCTTGTGCTTCGACCAGTGGGTCTTCACCATAGAGTGACACTTGTTCATCGAGCCACAAGACGTTGGGAATGCCATTCTCATTGCAGAAGAAGCGAAATGACCTGACAGGCTGGTAATCTTTGAAAAATTCATGAATGCCAGGCATGTATTTTTCGAAGGCCGCCATATTGAGTTCATAACGGGCAGGCAGCACATCCAGCATGGCTGCCTCCTGCCTTTTTTGCAGTTCGAGGCGGGACAATTCATTCTCGACCTGAGTAATATTTTTATTAAAATCCATTATATGCCTAACCTGCATTCAGCTTGTAAAGATCAGAGGCTCGACCGGCCTTGGAAAACTGCAGTAACTCTTGTTCCGTCAGATGCTTCGCTTTTTCTACCCAGTCGTGGATGGTTTGAAACTGCAGCAATGCTTGTTGCTGTTCCACATTCAATGCAGTGCCAAGTTCAATGTGCTGAAACACACCATCAAGCACGCTCAAGTAATGAGCCGTCAGCTTGTCTGCCGCAAGCATGTCGCCCTGCTCCAGCAGGGCCAACAGCTGGTTACCATGCTCAATCAGCTCGGATAACGGAACATTGCTCATTCCGGCCGACCCACTTTTTGCTGAGCTAGCGCCTTGTCACGCTCTTCAACAGGAATCGCATCCCACCCGCTTTTCACGGTCAACATCAGGGCCATCACCTCGTCAACGACGGCGATATCCATGTCGCGGCTGGCATCCATCATCCGTACCTTCATATAGTCATAAAGCGCAAAGAGATCTTCTGGCACCTTGCCATAGGAGAGATCCAGCGAGTCCTGCAACCCGTTGATGATGGCCATTGTTTTGGAAATGGATTGGGACTTGCTCTCAAAATCACGACGCTCAATCGCACCACGCGCCTGAGCAAGACGTTCGAGACACCCCTGCATCAGCAGCTGGATGACGCGATAAGGGTCTGCGACTGCCAGCTCGGATTGCAGACTCTGGGTGGTATAGGCTTTGATATTTTTCCGATACATATGAGACACCGATCCTGACTACAAATTAGCTGCTCTTGGTGTTGAGCAGATTCAAATATGAGGCCGACTTGTTCATCTTGGCCAGCATGCTATCCAGACTCCCGTAGCGGGCACGCAGGGTCTCTTCATACTTGGTCAGCTGGGCCGCGACATCCGACTGCTTGCGATTGACATCGCGCAGATCCGAATTGAGGCTCTCTTCACGTTTGGCAAGCAACCCGCCAGTTTTTGAGTAACTTTCAAGCTGCCCGGCCAACTTGCCCGCCACACCGTCCTTGCCACCAAACACGGCAACTACCTGGTCGAAGTTCTTGTCGATAGCCTCATCAAATTTTTCACTATCGAGGGAAAGCACGCCCTTGTTGTCCATCTTGACACCCAGCTGGAAGATGGTCGAAAACGTGGAGGAGTTATTGGAAGGCTCTGTGATCGCACCGCTCATCATGTTGGCCACGGCGCGAGTCGTGGCGTCACCGGCCAAGGCACCGCCATCATTTTGACTGACCCCCGCCACAATCGAGTTGCGTTTGCCAAGGTCACTGCTCTTCTTCACCAAGGCGTTATAGCCATCGATGAAGCTTTTGACCATGTCCTTGATGCCGCCCTTGTCGGTGGTCACATCCACTTTGTTAGATTTGAACGTATTGTCCGCATTTTTATCGGACTCTCTCAGCACTGTCACCTTGAGTCCGGCAATGGTGCCATCGAAGGTGTTGGTCGCACTGGTCAGCGTGCTGCCATCCACTTTGATCTGGGCATCTTGAGCAGCTTGTTTTTGGCTCAGCTTGGAGACAAGGTTGTCAGTCAGCTCAGTGGTATTGCCGGTAATCTGCAGATCCTTGCCTGTACCACTGATGCCAGAGTCGATGACAAGTTTGGACTTGCCATCGGATGTGTTCATGATGTTGACGCTCAGACCAAAGTTGTCACCGTCATTATTGATGCGCTTGCGAATGGATTGCAGCGTATCCCCCGCCTTGACATCCACGTCAAAGGTCTTGTCCCCGGCCTTGAAGGTCAGGACACCATCCTGGGTAATAAGAGGGTCGGTGGATTTGTCGAACACACCTTCAAACCTGCTGGTCTTTGCCAATTTTTCGACGGTAATGTCGTACTGCCCGTTGGAAGCTCCCGCTTTACTCTCGATTTTGAGGACAGGATTATCCTTGTCCTGGGTGATAGAGATGGCCCGCTTGTTGAAGGCATCATCCTTGGACATCGCCTTGAGCGTGGTCACGAAAGAGGCAATAGCAGATTTCAGCTGCCCGACCCCTGAGAGAGTGATCTGAGTGTTGGTCTTCTTGGTGGTGATAGGCTGCAGCAGCTGTGCCTTCTTGGCATCGACACTGGCAGCAATCACTGACTCCAGGTCGAGTCCCGAACCCGCACCTGCAGAAGTAATCGTGGTCATACTCACTCTCCTCGTAACGCTTGCGTATTAGATCTCTTTATCGAGCAACAACCCGACGCGCGAGCCTCCACCGGCCACATCGCCTTCGCGCAAATCCTTGATCCGTTTGCTGATGGCCAGCAACTCTTCACTGGGTATCTGGCGAATCATAGATTTGGTTTCAGCATCCATCACCTTGATGACGACCTGCTCGAGATCCTTCTCAACACTGAAATTGACTGTCCATCCTTGCAACTTACTGAACTCTTGCAAGTTTTGAACCTCTTTTTCAACATCAATCTCGGAGGCGTCCTGCTTGCTGCTTTTTTCTTCAGCTTTGACCTCTTGCTGTTTTTTCACATCCTGTGCCGTCACCCGCTGCTCTTCTGTCGTGCCAGATAGCACTTGAGCGGCCGATTGGCCGCTCTTGCTACTTGACTGAAGAGAAGAAGGAGTGACCGATGACGGGATTCCAATTTCATTGGCCATATCGTCGCTCCTCTTTCTATCTCATCACAGCCTGTCTGTTAACCCAGCAGGGACAGGGCAGATTGCGGTCTTTGGTTGGCTTGCGCCAGGATGCTGGAGGCAGCCTGTTGCAGGATGTTTTGCTTGGTCAGGTTGGCCGTCTCAGTCGCGAAGTCTGCGTCACGAATACGAGAGCGTGCTGCACTCAGGTTCTCGGAGACGTTGGACTGGTTGCGAATGGTCGAGTCAAAACGGTTCTGCACCGCACCCAACTCTGCCCGCTTGCTGTCAACCGCCTTGATCATGAAATCAAGGTTGGCCATGGCCAGTTGGGCGGCACTGGCAGTCGTGATGCTGCTCACACTGGTGGAAGTCACCGCAGTGGTGCCCTTGGTCACAGTGTAGGGTTCGCCGGTGGCACTGGTCGCCACGGTAGCGCTGCCCTTGGTCGATGACGCAATACCGCTGATCGTGAAGGCGGATGTCATCTTGAAGGTGATGGTTTGACCGGCATCGGCACCGACCTGGAAGGACCCTTTGTAGTTGCCATCCAGCAGTTTTTGACCACCAAAGGAAGTATCGGTGGAGATACGGTCGATCTCTGTGGTCAGCTGGTCGAATTCCTGCTGCAGTGCTGTACGGTCGTCAGTGTTGTTGGAACCGTTGGCCGATTGCTGGGCCAGGGTACGCATACGCTGCAGCATGGAGGTGACTTCATCCATGGCGCCTTCAGCGGTCTGAGCAACAGAGATGCCATCGTTGGCGTTGCGGTTACCTTGATCCAGACCATTGACTTGAGAGGTCAAACGGTTGGAGATCTGCAGGCCGGCGGCGTCATCCTTGGCGGTGTTGATACGCAGACCGGAGGCCAGTCTGGTATAGGACGTATCCAGGGACTTGTTGGTGTTCATCAGGTTACGCTGGGCGTTCAGTGATGAAGTATTCGTGTTGATATACATGGCCATAAAATATTCTCCCGAAGAACATGCGACTGCGGGTTGCGCCGCCAAAGCGACGTCCCACCGTTAGAAGAACAGGTTGAACAATCCTGTGTCTTCTGGCGGGTGTCTGTTTGAACGAACAGGCCACCCGCAGTAGTGCAAACGTTGGATTCCGAACACCCCTCGATTGCTTCACTTTATTTAACGGCCGCACGGACACAAGCTTTAGGAAAATAATTGCCGAAGGCGGCAAGTTTTATCCGGCAAGCGGCAAATCGCAGGCGCCAGAAGACTCGCCATGTGACGTCAGGCACCATGACGGCGTGCACATAAGAGAGGTTGGTTTTGGCACGGTTTGTGCTTTGGTATGATGGAGTGGCGTCAATTTGACGGCACAATAAAAAGAGGCCGGAAAATCCGGCCTAAAATGAGCATATGCTCAGGAGAATACGACCAAGGGTGACAGAACTGAACAGCTGGGCAACACTTGGCATTACTAATAGAGAATTGATTCTCTCCCGATAGAACAGAGTGCAAACCCGAACACCCCTTTGTTCCATCTCTTGACCAGGGCGGCCTGAACAACCGCCCTGTTTTCTTTTGTTAGCCCTGCAGCAGCGAGAGGGCAGACTGAGGACGCTGGTTTGCCTGTGACAGTATGGTCGATGCCGCCTGTTGCAGAATGTTCTGCTTGGTCAGATTGGCAGTTTCAATCGCAAAGTCTGCATCACGGATCCGTGAGCGGGCGGCGCTGACGTTCTCGGACACGTTCGCCTGGTTGCGAATTGTCGAATCAAACCGGTTCTGCACCGCACCCAGTTCTGCACGCTTGCTGTCAACAACCTTGATCATGTAATCCAGGTTGGCCATGGCAGACTGAGCTGAACTCGCCGCTGCGATGGACGACATGCTGGTGGAGCTGACCGGAGTACCTGCCGTCTTGGTGACGAGGTAGGGCTCACCCGATGTTGTGGTCGTCACAGCAGCACTGCCACTGGTGGCTGATGCCATACCGGAGATGGTAAAGGCCGTGGTCATCCGGAAGGTGATGGTCTGACCCGCATCGGCGCCTACCTGGAAGGAACCCACATATCCACCCTTGAGCAGATTCTGGCCACCAAATGTAGTATCACCGGCGACACGATCTATCTCTGTCATCAATTGATCGTACTCTTGCTGCAATGCGGTACGGTCATCCGTGTTGTTTGAGCCGTTGGCGGATTGCTGAGCCAGGGTACGCATCCGTTGCAGCATGGAGGTCACTTCATCCATGGCGCCTTCAGCGGTCTGGGCAACGGAAATACCATCGTTGGCGTTGCGGTTACCTTGATCCAGACCATTGATCTGGGAGGTCAAACGGTTGGATATTTGCAGACCGGCGGCATCATCTTTTGCGCTGTTGATGCGCAGACCAGATGCCAGGCGGGTGTAGGAAGTATCCAGAGATTTGTTGGTGTTCATCAGGTTACGCTGAGCGTTGAGCGATGAAACGTTCGTATTGATATAAAGACCCATGACCATTCTCCTAAGCTATTAAATTTACTATCTAATTTGCTCGAACTTTATTGTCTTTCATGTCCGATGCGTCTTATTTAACGGCCTCTTTTTCGATGTCTTTAGCATTATTTTTAACGCTTCATCGCATTAACGCCGCTTACCCTATTTATCGGCACATTCTCGCAGGACTTAAGGGAAAAAATTCAAAAAGTGTCCCTTATCAGCGGGATGCAGGCACAGGCGGAGGACAATGAGAAGCACAGCCCCCTTGCCAGCTGCGGCTCCCGCCTCAAGCCAGCAGCCACGTCCCCTCTGCCTCCCCCCATCCCGCCTGCAAAAACTTGGTCTGGCTCCCACTTTTGCAGGCAGCCATTGGTCAGATGCTGGCCCAGCCCCTAAAATCGCGGCCCCATCAACAATTGGACGTGAGTTGTTCTCCATGCAGACACTGGTTGAGCGGATTGTTTACATCAGCGACATGTTTGGTACTGCGGTATTCGCGTTTTCGGGCGTGCTGGTTGCGGGGCGGCTCAGGATGGATGGCTTCGGCGTCATGGTGTTGGCAGCCGTCACCGCCATTGGTGGCGGTACCATACGTGACATGATCCTGGGGGCCACCCCCGTGTTCTGGGTTCGCGACCCTCTTTATATCTGGGTCGTCATCGCCACGGCGCTGATCGGCATGTGGATGGTCAAGCTGCCCCGTCGCATGCCCTGGTATGTGTTGCCGGTGGCGGATGCCTTCGGGCTGGCCCTCTTCACCGTGATCGGCACCCAGAAGGCCCTCAACTTTGGTTCCCCCGGCCTGATTGCCGTGATCATGGGAACCATGACAGGGGTGGCTGGCGGCATGATCCGCGATGTGCTGGCCCGGGAGGTGCCCATGGTGCTGCAAAAGGAGATCTATGCCACCGCCTGCATCCTGGGCGGCATCCTCTACACCCTGGCGCTTGAGGTCAATATGGACAGGGTCACCGCCATGCTCATCTGCATGACGGCCGTGTTCGGTTTGCGGGTTGCCGCCATCTACTGGCACCTGTCACTGCCCACCTTCTCGTTGCAACGCCATTGATATCCAGGCCGGGGGCGCCATGTCGCACTCCCGGCCTCGTTACGTTGAACCAAGCAGGCTTTTCTGTTGTCATAGGATCCAGTCGTTGTAAGCCGGAATCCCTCATGCAAAAACTTGGGCTCATCACTTCCCTGTTACTGATGAATGTGGCAACGGCGCAAGCCGATGCGCAGGTACTGTTCGGACGGCTGGCTTCTACCCCGGTACAGCAGTTCAACCAGCAGATCCGCCTGGCAAGCACTGCCCAGCAAACCTGGGTCAATGATTATCGTGAAGTGGCGCTGCGTTTTGTCGGCCACAGCGACATACCCAGTCGTATCCAGGCACAACAGCTGGATAATGATCTGGTGCTCTCGGTGGCCCTCGATGGCAACAAGAGCGACATGATCTACATCCTGACCCTGTTTCGCAGCAACAACCTGTGGCAGATGCGGCAAGCCGAAATGGGCTGGCGCTGTCAGGGGCAATCGACCTTTACACCCGTCCCCTGCCCCTGAGCCGCGCACGACGTCAGGATGCAATCAGCGTGAAATAAAAAATCCGGCACATTGGCCGGATTTTTTTATGGGAAGCGCATGCCGTTACGGGCGGTACACCTTCACATTGTCAAAGCCCTTCTCTTTCAGATAGAGCGCCTGCAGCTTGCTCATCACACCGCGATCGCAGTAGAGCAGGTAGGTCTTCTCTTTTGGCAGATCGCCAAAGGCGGTGGCCAACTTGAAGAAGGGAAGGTGCTGCACCTCGCGCCCTTCCACCACCAGCGGCTTCTCGTCGCGCTCATCACTGGAGCGGATATCCAGGATCACCTCATCGGCGGCCAGCACTTGCGTGGTCTCCACCTCCTGTACCTCGGCGGCAGTCTCTTCACCGATGCGGCGGATATCGAGGTAACGGGCCTCGGACACCACCTTGTCCAGGATGGCGAAGTCAAAGTTGGCCTCTTCCGCCTCTATGTTGGACAGCACAGCCTTGATGGTCGGCTTCTTGGAGATGACTCCGCAATACTCAGGCATGGTCTCGGCAAACTCCAGGGTGCCGATGCGGCGGGCTTCGCTGATGATGTCCGGCTTGTCCCAGGTGATGAGCGGACGCAGGATCACCTTGTCGGTCACCCGGTCGATGACGTTGAGGTTGGTGAGGGTCTGGCTGGAGACCTGGCCCACACACTCCCCCGTCACCAGCGCCGGGATCTGGAAGTAGTCGGCAACCTGACCGGCGGCACGCATCATCATCCGCTTGAGCACCACGCCCATCTGACCGTTGTCGATCTTCTCGAGGATCTCGGCCACCACGGGTTCAAAGTCGATGGCGGTGAAACGCACCTTGTGGGAGGCACCAAACTTGTTCCACAGGTAGTAGGCCACCTGCTTGACGCCAATCTCGTGGGCGGCGCCGCCGAGATTGAAGAAGCAGTAGTGCACGCGGCAGCCGCGCTTGATGAACTGGTAGGAAGCAACGCCCGAGTCAAACCCGCCGGAGAGCAGGCTCAGCACATCTTCCTGGGTCGCCATGGGGAAGCCGCCCATGCCATGGTGAACGGCGCTGATGATGTAGAGCTCGTCATTTTCCACTTCCAGATTGACCTGGATATCTGGCTTCTTCAGACGCACACCGGCGGTTTCGCAATGCTGATTGAGGCCACCGCCCACATAGCGCTCCAGCTCCAGCGAGCTGAAGTCGTGCTTGCCGACGCGGCGGGCACGCACGCAGAAGGTCTTGCCTTTCAGGCGATCGCCCCAAACGGCGCGGGTCTGCTCGAAGATGTCGTGCAGGTCGGTGAAGTTGCTTAGCTTCACTTCGAGGAAATACTGGATGCCCGGGATGCAGGCCAGCGTCTCCAGATACTGGGCGTGGAACTGATCGTTGCGGGAGCTCACCACCAGCTTGTCCCAATCCATCCGTACGCGGGCGTCTTCGTCGAAGCGGCGCAACACGTTGCGAATGTTGCCCTGCAACATCTTGGTGAAGCGCTGACGAACTGACTTGCTCTTGATGGTGATTTCCGGGAACAGCTTGATAATGAACTTCATGGTTTTGACTCGGGTGGCCTTGATTTAAGGGCGCGAATTATATCAGAACTTTCTGGCCGGCGCCTACTGGATGCGCGTTTGCTCACATTCCCCCACGCAACGTTTGCGACACGGCGGCAATCTTGCGTATATTCCCAAGCCTGCGCCTTGGCAATCCCCTGACAACAGACTGATCCGATGAAGACCTATATCTACTACCCCGGCATGGAGGTACGCGACGAGCTCTGGCTCAAGTTTGCCCTGCTCTATCTGGAGCGACTCGCCTTCGTCTTTACCGTCAGTGAAAAGAGCGGCCTCACCGCCCTGCTCCATACCCTGGAAGAGCAGACCGATCTGCTGGCAGAGCGGCCTGAGCCTGGCTTCTTTGCAGACATCACCCCGCAGCTGGAGAGCCAGCTCGGCGGCCTTATCGCCCCTGACTTCACTCGCCACAAGGTGTTCGGCAACAAGGAGCTGATCACTCGCTGGCGCCAAGGCGCCAACCACGACTGCTTCTGCCCGACCCAGGCCGGTCTCGAGCGACTGCACGGTTTTTGCCTGACTCACGGCTTTGCTACGCAAGATGAGGGGGGGATCAGGATGGCGCGGCGCTTCGCCAATCTGCTCTCCATGCGCCTCGCCCGTGAGTGGGCACTCGCCAATGAGGGTGCCCTCATCACGGATCACGACTATCTGGACCGGCTGCTGCACCTGCTCGAATCCCGCTACCACAACCGGGGCGGCCAGGATTGCTTCCACCTCGAGATACCATTGCAAGTCCCCACTCACCTGAGCGAGATCCCGTTTGCCGAGCTGATTGCCCTGCGCGCCCGCAGCGGCTTTCGCCAGCAATTGGCCGAGTTTCATCAGGCCCTCGATGCCCTGCTGGCCATGCTCGGCAGTGGCTATGCCGAGCCAACGGCCCTGACCCGTTTCGAGCTGGCGCAGCAAGGGCTCAATCAGCTGCTGGGGCCAGAGACCCGCAGCCTGCCGCTCACCACACTGGTCAGCACAGGCCTGCCCGCCATGGCGATGATCCATCAGCTCAAGGCGAGCCACCCAAAGAGCCGCCTCATCTTCCATCCCATCAAGAAGAGTCATTTCCACCAGCGCAAGAGCCAGCACTTCTTCACCCGGCTGGGGCAAGTCAAACCCTGAGCCAGCCGGCCGCCAATATGGTCCAACGGGATCAGCTCACAGCCTGATCCCGTCTTGGTGACATGATGCGCCGTCAATATGCTGGCGCCCGGTCAGTGCAAACCAGGAACCCCTCAGGAGGGGTTTTCCAGCCGAAATTCGACTCTGTCGCTGTTGCCCGCCTCATCCACCACCACCAGCTGGTAGCGCCCCGCCTCGCTCAATACCTGATCCCCGTCCCAGCGTAACCGCTGGCCGTTGAGAAACCAGAACGGCTTGCCCACGCCACCCAGCACCCTGGGTTGCAGGCGATAGCGCTGGCTGCGAATAAGGTTGCCCTCCCCCAGCGCGACGATGCGAATGGGCGCCTGCAGATCGGCGCGCTTCGCTTCCCCCGCGCAATGGCTTGCCAGCAGCGCCGTGCGCCGTTCCCCCGGCGCCCGCCAGGGTTCCAGCGAGAGCGGCCAGAGCGCTCGCCAGCTTGAGTGGGTCGCATCACTGCAGCGCGCCAGGGTGGGGGTTCCCTGCTCGGTCAGCGCAACCTGACGCAGCGGTGAGGGCCAGTCCATGGGATCGGGCAAGGTGGGGGGATCCCGTTCATCCAGCAGCCAGGCGCTCTGTTGTTGCAGGCAGGCTTCTGGCAGGGTGGCACCCACCCGCCGCCCGAGCGGCCAGCAGATCTCGCTCTCGCTCACCGTATTGGGCTGCGCCGGCAGGGGGCTGTTGTCCCCCAGCCGCGAATAGACGGAGAGCAGCAGTGGCACGGCCGCACTCTGGCCGTAAAAACCGGGCAAGGGGGTGCCGTCGGGCCGCCCCAGCCAGACACCCAGGGTCCAGCGGCCCGAGACCCCCAGCGCCCAGCTGTCCCGGTAGCCGTAGCTGGTGCCCGTCTTCCAGGCCAGCCGGTTGACCCGGCCGGTCGCCTCGCTGGCAAAGGGCTGATCCGCCCGCCCCTGCGAACTCAAAATCTGCCAGATGATCCAGGCGGCTCCAGGGCTCAGCAAGGGGCGCGAGACCGCCTTTTGTCCCGCCAGCCAGACCGGCATCGCCACCTGTCCCTGCCGGGTGAGGGAGCTATAGAGCGCCACCAGCTGTTCCAGCCGAATGCCCGCCGCCCCGAGCGCGATGGCGGGGTTGGGCTTGTCGGAGAGCGCCAGTCTGACCCCGGCGTTGTCCAGTCGATTGACCAGGGTATCAGGCCCAAGAGCCTCCAGTACCTGTACGGCCGGCACGTTGAGGGATTGCTGCAGCGCCCGGGTCAGGGTCACGGGCCCCTGAAAGGCACCGGTAAAGTTGGCGGGTCGATAGTCCGATCCCAATCTGGGTGCATCGGAGAGCAGGGAGGCGGAGTGAACCAGCCCGGCGTCGAGCGCCAGACCGTAGATGAAGGGCTTGAGGGTGGAGCCGGGGGAGCGGATCGCCTGCACCATGTCGAGGTAGCCGTGGCGCCTCAAGTTGCCATACTCGGCGCTGCCCACGTAGGCGCGCACCGCCATGGTCTGGTTGTCCACCAGCAGCAGGGCGGCGGAGGTCTGCTCCGGGAAACGGCGGATATAGCTCTCCACCCGCGCCTCCAGCCAGCGCTGCAGATCCCCGTCTATGGTGGTATGCACCAGTGCGCCCGGCTGACTGTCGGCGGCCAAACGGGCAAACAGCGGCGCCTCCATCGGTGTGAAGTGACCGCGGGCCAGTACCGGCTCGATGCGCCCCTCCGTCCAGACTGCCTCCGACCAGGCCCCCTGCCTGACCAGCCGCTGCATCACCTTGTCACGGGCGGCGCGGGCGCGATCTGGGTGCCTGTCCGGCCGGTAACGGCTGGGTGCCTGCGGCAGCACCGCCAGCAGGGCGGCCTCGGCATGGGTGAGCTTGGCCGCACTCTTGCCCAGATAGGCAAAGCTGGCCGCCTGTACCCCTTCAAGGTTGCCGCCAAACGGTGCCCGATTGAGATAGACGGTGAGCAGGGTGCGCTTGTCGTAGTGCCACTCCAGCTGCAGCGCCCGCGCCATCTGGCGCAGCTTGCCGGGCACGCTCCTGTGATAGGGCTCGATGAGGCGGGCCACCTGCATGGTGAGGGTCGAGCCGCCCGAGACAGCCCGCCCGTAACGCAGCCATTGCCAGACCCCGCGTACCATGGCCACAGGGTTGACCCCGGGATGGCGCCAGAAATAGCGATCCTCGTAGCCCAGCAGCGCCTCTATATAGCGGGGGGAGACCTGCTCCAGAGTCACGGGATAACGCCACACCCCGCTGGTATCGGCGAAGGCCCGCAGCGGCCGCCCCTTGAGATCGAGTACCACCCGCGCGAAGGCGGGATCCAGCGGTGGCGGCGGGAAGGCGCGATCCAGCACCAGCAACAACAGGATGACGCCAGCCAATAGCAGCGCCGTCAAACGCAACCAGCGAGGTAGATGCCGCAGCGCAAGCCAAGCCTGGCGCAACCACAAACGGCCACGTTGCCAGAACGTGGCCGGGAGAACCGTCTCCAGCAAGGGGGCGTTACTCAGAGATAATCACCTCGTGGATATCCTGCCCGACCGCCCGCAGTTCGGGTCGGTACATATCCTCCACCTGGGTCGGCGGCACCTGATAACGACCCGGGGTCACGGCCCGCATCAGGTAGATCAGCTGCTGGTTGCCTCCTTCGCTCAGATCCAGCGCCGCCGTGTAGCGATCGTCACGAAACTCCTGATGCTTGAGGTAGTCGTTCCACTCGCTCTGCCACGCCGGTTTGCCCTCTATGCTGAGCTCCTCGAGCTTGATGCTGGTGCCAAGAGCCGGGTTTTCCAGCTCAAATCCCGCCGGCAGCATCTCCACCAACAAGGCATCGGGCACCGTCTGTTCGCTGCTCACATTGAGCCGCACCACCACCAAATCGCCCACCTTGACCTTGGCGGGATCGAGCGGCTTGCCATCGGCATTGAACCAGCTGCGGGTCACGCTCATGCCCTGGCTGATACGTATGGGAGCCTGCTCGGGATATCCGATCAAGGTGCGCTGCACATAGAGGGAGCCCTTGCCCTCGTTGGTCACGCCAGTCGCCGCCAGGGCCTCGGGGACACCGATCTGCGCACTGTTTTTACCGGCAACGGCCTGGTCGCCACTGATTGACGCTAGCCTTGCCTGCCAGTCAGCAGCAGGATCGACCTGCGCCAACCGCAACAGGGCGAGGCGCTCCTGGGTGCTTAGCCACTGGCGATGGGCCAGAGTATCGGCCACCTTGGCGCTGAGCTCAGACCAGCGATCCTCGGCCAGCTTGTGCTGGCGCAGCAGAGCGAGCTCCAACGCCCCATCGCGCAGGGGCGAACCGTAATCGGCCAGATAATCCTCACCGCGCGGGGTTGCCAGCGTCCGGGCAAGGGCCTTGGCGGCAGTCTGCTCATCCCCCATGGCGGAAAGCGCCAGCGAGAGGTGCAAGAGCGGCAAACCGGAGCGGGCATGATCCGCCTGCTGCTCCCAGATGAGACGCAGGGTGGCGAGCGGCGCCTTGCCCACCCGCGCCAGCACATAGGCGCTATAGGCCTGATAGGCCAGCCGACTGTGCTCGGGGGCACTGCTCCAGCGCTCGCCGTACTGGCTGTCGGTGAGGTAGCTCTGCAGGCGATTGAGGGCCTGACTCAACATGGCCTCGGGCACGGCGTCACCGGCCTCCTTGCGGGTCAGCAGGTAGTCGGCCGCATAGGCGGTGAGCCACTGCTCCTCGTCGGAGCGACCGTCCCACAGGCCAAAGCCGCCACTCGGCAGTTGCAACCGTTGCAGCCGCTGCAGCAGGGTGCGCTGCAGATCCGCCTCGCTCACCGGCTTGCTCCCCTGCGCAGGTTTGGACCAGGCCGCACGCTCATCCGCCGTGGTCAGCAAGTAAGGCCAGGCGCGGGACAGGGTCTGCTCCAGACAGGCGTAGGGATAATCGGCCAGCGCCTGCCACTGGGCCGCCGGATCCCAGGGGGGCGTACCTGAGAGGCTGAGCAGCCCCTGCAGATTGGCGGGATCCAGCCCGGCCAGTTCGCTCTGGGCAAAGTTCATCTGCTGACCTGGAGTCAGCATCTGGTAGCGCTGGCGCGTCTGGGCAGGCCAGGGGGAGCGCAGCGGCAGCGACCAGTCGCGGCTTATCGCAAAGCCCTTGCCGCTGGCCGCCAGTTGCAGGCGGGCCACCCCGCTCGCCCCGGTCACTGTGAGCGGCAGGGTCAGCCACTGCTCCTCGCCGTTTTTAAGCGTCAGCGTCTCGGGCAGTTCGCCGCCCGCCTGCAAGCCGCCGGTCAGGGTCCAAACCAGCGACAGGCTCTGATCCTCGCCGCTCATGTTGCGCAGCTGCATCAGGGCGCGGGTCTGATCCCCTCTGGCCCCAAAGCGCGGCCAGCCAATCTCGGCCACCAGCGGCGCAACCACCTTGACGGCGCGCTCGGCTTCCCCCACCTGCTGCGCGTTCCAGGCCAGCGCCATCAGCACCAGCTCGCCGTTGAAGTTGGGCAGATCGAGCGGGATCACCGCCTTGCCACTCTCGTCAAAACTCACCTCACCGCTCCAGAGCGCGGCGATCTCGACCCGGCTCTCCAGCGCACCGCCCTTCTTCAGCGCCGGGGCATCGCCACCGTAGTTGAGGCGGGCCAGCTTGCCATCCTGCGGCGGTATCACCTGACCGTAGTTGTCGAACAAGTCTTGCGCGAAGCGCTTGCGGCCAAAGAAGATCTCGAACGGGGAGAGGGGCTGGTAATCGCTGATATTGAGCACGCCCCGATCCACCGCCGCCAATACCACTCGCCCCTGACTGTTGGGGGTGGAGGTGGCGGTTACCTCGAAACGGGTGAGCGGCACCGCCTTGTCCGGCGCACTCAGGCTGAGCGGCAGGCGGCGGGCTTCTCTGTCCAGGGTGAGCGGCACCAGGCCGACCGAACGCAGACTCTGCACGCTCTTTTGGCTCACCGGCTTTGACTCGCTGTCGGGAGCGGCGATCTGGGCTGAGATATGCAGATCATGACGCTGCCACTCGGGGCTGACGGGGATCTCGAACTCGCCGCGCGCCTCCGCCGAACCGCCGCTTTCGGCTCGCAGCTCGATACGCTGCCACCAGCGCAGGCCGTCACCATCTTCCACCAGCAGCAGCCCCTTGCCAGCACGGGGGGCAACCAGGGTCACCTTCGCCTTGTCGCCGGCCTGATAGGCGCGCTTGTCGAGGCTGATGGCAATCTTGTCAGGCCGCGCCTGCTCACCGCCACCGCCCCAGGCGTAACTGCCGATCTCGACCCGCAGGCTGGATTGATGGCCCTGACTGTTCTCCACCTCCAATCGATACCAGCCCGCCGCCAGTTGCAAACTGAGGGCGGTCGGCCCCTTGCCATCGAGTTGCAAGGTCTGCTCCTGCTCCAGATAGGGCTGGCTGTTAAACTCGTACTTCCACCCCTCGCCGTCGGCGTAGTGCCAGTAGTAGTCGCGGTATTCGTTGACCAGCCGCACCTTCACCTCGCCCGCCACCGGCTGGCCCTTGTCATCCAGGTTGAGGATCTGGAAGGGCAGCGGCTTGCCCCCTTCCACCCTGTCCGCCACGAAATCGGCCCTCAGCGCCGGCCACTGGCTACCCGCCGGCCAGCCGTACTGGGTGCGACTGCGATTGACGGCGCGACCGCCGGGCTCGGAGAGCGACACCCGATAGGCTACCTCCAGCGGTCCGAGTGCACTCACGCCATCCAGCTCATCTGCCAGCGAGAAGGTCCCCTGCCCCTGTTCATTCAGGGTGAGGTTGAGGGGTTCCAGCTCCTTGGTTTGCTCGGCGAGCAGCACGTCCCCCAGAGTGAACTCCTGCCACTGGGTGAAAGGCATGGCCGCGCGGCTTATTTTCACGTCGGCCTTCGCCTTGGTATTGCTGGCGGGGGCGCCGTAGAGATAATCCCCCTGCAATGGCAGGGTGAGCGCCTCTTGCGGGGCCAGCAATTCGCCATCCGGCCCCTTGCCGAGTTGCAGCTTGAGCCGCTCCGGCAGGAACTCCTCCACCAGGAAGGGCCACTCGAAGCGGCTGCCGGCGGCGGTTTTCAGGTTGATGGTCCAGCGCCCGAGCGGCGCGTCATCCGGCAGGCGCAGACCGTAGTGGGCGGCCCCCAGGCTGTCCGGCAGCAGACGCTTTTGTTCGAGCAGCTGGCCATCCGGCTGTTTCACCTCCAGCTCCACCGCCATTCCCGGCAGCAGCTGGCCATCCTGCCCCTTGAGCAGGATCTCGCTGTCCAGCCGCTCGCCGGGACGGTAGAGATCCCGCCCGCTGAACAGATAAAGCTGCTGGGCCTGCCAGGGCTGGGTGCCGAGATCGAAGGCGGCGAGATCCAGCGCGGCGCCATCGAGGCGCAGCACAGCCAGATGCTTGCCCTGCTCGGCCAGCAGCAGGCGGGCGCCCTGCACCTGGTCGAAGCGGCGATGGCCCTGATTGTCACTGGTCTGCACCTGCAGCCGGTTGCCCTTCTCGTCGAGCAGGGAGAGCTGTACCTCCTTGAGGGGATCCGCACTCGCCAGCGAGCTGACAAACACCTCCAGCTGATCCCGGTAACGGCGGGCACTGAGCCCCATGTCGCTCACCGCGAAATAGGTGGTCTCCTTGCGCCAGTCGTAGTTGCCAAGGGGAGACATGACGGCAAAGTAGACACCGGCCTCGGCCAGCTGCGGCTCCTTGACGTTGATGAGACGAGTCTCGCGGCGGTTGGCATCCAGCGCCAGCGCGTAGCGGCCGCTGAATACCCGCTTGGCACGGCTGGTGATCTGATCCAGCTCCCAGTTGCCCATGCCGGCGCCAGGTCTGTACTCGGCCAAAAAGCGTGGCAGATACTCGGCATCGACCCGGAAGAAGTCGATATTGACCTCATCCACATTCACCGCGCTGATGGGCAGGCGCAGCTCCTGGCGCAACGGCAACACCATGCCGCTGGCGGTAAACGAGGCCCCCGCCTCCAACGGCCGGGTCTTGAGGGTCCAGCGCTGTGGATCCGGGCCCAGGCCCGATTTGAGGGTCACCTCGTAGCTTTTGTCGGGCGCGACCTGCGGGAAGTAGAGGGTGCGGCCATCCTCGGCCAGGATCCACTCCCCCTGCACCTGCTTGCCCCCCTGGCTCACCACCAGCCAGCTCTGCCAGTTCGCCCTCGGCACCAACGGGCCGGAGAAGACCAGCGCCAGCGCCGGGGCGTCTCTATATTGGCGGGCATTGGCCTGCACCACAGAGTCAGGTGCTCCAGCCTCCTGCTGCGCGCCGGTTTGCGCAGTCGGCGCATTGGCTGTGGCATGAGTGGCGGGCTTGTCAGGGCCGCAGCCAGCCAAGAGCAGACCGGCCAGCCCGCTCAACAACAAGGCAGACCAGCGACGCCGGCGCGGCGCAAGCCGCAGGGGAGCAAGGTGGTGGGCAGCAGGGCGAGGGTCAAAGGGGCGCATAGGTTCCATCCCGGATTGGATCGCTGCCACAGCAGCGCGATAGGCAACAGGATAAGACATCCGACTCGCTTGACACAAAACTCATTTCCTGGAGGCCAAGCGCCTCTCTGTTCAGCAGTGATCCCAGACGGCCATAGCGTTGTCGTTCGAATAACAAGCCGGCAGACATGTCATTGGGCACCTCTTGCGAGACCCATGCTTGGTGTGACGCTACCCACATGCTTTCTATCAACCCCGGCTAAACTGAATATCACTGTCATCTTTACTGAAGTTAACGATGGTTCACGCTCAGACAGCAACTGTTTTTAGAGCATGTCGAAATGGAAATTACAAAGAGAATCCATCTTTAAGAAGCTTGATAATTATTTAATTTATTCAATGCATTGCGACAAAAATCATTCGAAATGAGCGCAACCATGAATATAGCGACATGAAAGATCCAATTATATTTATGTGATTGCCGGCTTGGACGTTAGCCACGACCGAATAGTATGCCCCCTTTGTTAATCATGAGGTTTCGTCAAAATGGAAAATAATGACCAGTCTCTTTTTGAAAAACGACTAGTTGCCAGATTCCTGGATATGTTCATCAAGTTTGGTCTGATCATGGGGTTGGGTTCTTTCTGCTTTACCGTATTTTCACCCTTCATGAACATGATGCTGTGGGCCCTGATCCTGGCCGTGACCCTCTATCCGCTGCACCAGCGCTTTGCCGCACGGCTGGGGGGAAAGCAAGGGCGGGCATCGACCCTGTTGGTGATGCTTGGCGTGCTGCTGATCGTGGCCCCCACCGTCGTCATGCTCAGCTCTCTGGGCGACAGCGTCAGCGCCCTGGTCGACAAGATGGACAACAATACTCTGGTGATCCCGGCACCTTCTGCTGACATCGCCAGCATTCCGCTGGTGGGCGCCAAGCTGCATGACATCTGGTCAAAAGCCTCGCAGGATCTGCCCAGCCTGGTGAACAGCTACCAGCCGCAGTTGGGGGATCTGGCCAAGCAAGTCGTCGGCATGCTGGCCAGCATGGGGGGCGGCTTGCTTGGCTTCGTTGTCTCCTTCATCGTCGCCGGCATCATGATGGCCTGGGGCGAGGCAGGAGCCGTCAGTGCCGACCGCATCGCCATGCGTATCACGGATGAACGCAAGGGACTCGCCCTGACCAAGCTGTGCACCAGCACCATACGGGCCGTCGCTCAAGGGGTCATCGGGGTCGCCTTCATTCAGGCCCTGCTGGCAGGCATCGTCATGTCCTTGGCAGGGATCCCGGCGGTCGGCATCTTCTTTATCCTGGCCCTCATCCTGGGCATAGCCCAGGTCCCCGTTATTCTGGTGACAGGCCCCGCCATCGCTTACATGTGGGCGGCGGGCGATCACGGCACAGTAGTGAACATCATTTACTCTGTGCTGCTGATAGTGGCGGGCATGGCAGACAACGTGCTCAAGCCGCTGCTGTTGGGGCGTGGTGTCGATGCCCCCATGCCTGTGGTGCTGCTCGGTGCCCTGGGCGGCATGGCCACCAGCGGTATCCTCGGCATGTTCATCGGGGCCACCCTGCTCTCCATCGGCTATCGCATCTTCATGGCCTGGGTCAACGAAGGTCTGGCCAGCACGGGCCAATAACCCTATGGCCCCCGACCTGCCTCTCATGCGCCCCCTGCTTGCCGGGGGCGCATGCCTGTTGCTCGGCGCCTGTACCCTGCTAGGCCCCGACTATCAGACGCCCCGAGTCGAGGAGATAGCCAGCTGGCAGAACGCCAGCCAGCACGAGATGCCAGCAGCGGCTCGCACCGTCGACTATCACCAGTGGTGGCAGCGGCTGAATGATCCCGTGCTGACTGCGCTGGTCGAGGAGGCTCTGGTCAAGAACCCGGACGTACGGATCGCGGGCCTGCGCATCCTCGAGGCCCAGGCCCAGCTCGGCATCGCCGAGAGCCTGCTCGGCCCGCAAGCCACTGTGGGCACGGGGGAATGGCTGCAGGCCGGCCAGACCCAGAGCGGCCACAGCAGCGCGGGCAGTCGCTATGGCGCTGGCTTCAACCTCGGCTGGGAACTCGACTTCTGGGGCAGGTTCCAGCGTGGTGTCGAGTCGGCGGATGCCAACTACTTCGCCACCCTGGCGCAGTATGACGATGTGCAGGTGTTGATGATTGCCCAGGTGGCCCAGCTCTATGTGAGCATACGCACAGTCGAGGCCCGCCTGCAGATAGCCCATGAGAACGCCCGCATCCAGCAGCGCAGCCTGGAGATCACCGAGCGGCTGTTCAAAAGCGGCAACAGCGCCGAACTGGATGTGCAGCAGGCCAAGACCCAGTACCTCGGCACCCTCTCCGGCATCCCGCAGCTCGAAACCAACCTGCGCCAGAGTCAGAATGCCCTCAGTACCCTGCTTGCCAGGGCTCCGGGGCCGCTGCCGGAGATGAGCCGCCATACCGGGAAGATCCCGCAAGGTGCGCTCGCACTGGTCGCCGAGATGCCGGCAGACTTGCTGCGCCGTCGCCCCGACGTGCGCGTCGCGGAGCGGCAACTGGCCGCCCAGTCGGCGCTGATCGGGGTCGCAGAGGCCGAACTCTACCCCGCCATCACCCTGCTCGGCACCCTGGGGATCAGCGCGACCAGCGGCAGCAGCGAGATCTTCTCCTGGGCCGTCGGGCCGTCACTGAGCTGGAACCTGCTCGATCAGGGGCGGCTCGGCAACCAGATCCTGGTACAGGATGTCCGTTTCCAGCAGTTGCACGAACGCTATCGCGATACCGTGTTCAAGGCGGCTCGCGAGGTGGACGATGCGGCCGTGGCTTATGCCAACGACCAGGATGAGCTCGCCCTGCTGATCCAGACAGGGGCGGCGGCCCGTCGCTCTCTGGACATCGCCAACACCCAGTACCGCGAGGGGATGGCCGACTTCCAGCGGGTACTCGACTCCCAGCGCGCCCTGTTCAACCAGCAGGAGCGCCTGGTCAACAGTCGCGGAGCCCAGATGCGCGACCTCATCACGCTCTACAAGGCTCTCGGCGGTGGCTGGGAACCGGGACGATCGCGCGCCCTGGTGACCCCGGAGGTCGATGCCCGGCTCAGAGCCCGCGCCGACTGGGCTCCCCTGCTCGATGCCACCCGGCCCCCACCCACGACCATCAAGGTAATCACCCATGACTGACAGATCTGCCTCGCCCGGTCAGGCCAGCCGCCGCGCCACCCAAGGGCTGCTGGGGTTAATCGTCCTGCTGCTTGGCTGGTATCTGCTGGCCGACCGGCTGACGCCTTACAGCTCCCAGGCTCGCGTGCAGGCCTTCGTGATCCCCGTCGCAGCCGAGGTGGCCGGCCAGATCAAGCAGGTGTATGTGCGCGACAACCAGGACGTAGAGGCCGGCGCTCCGCTGTTCGAAATCGATGCCGAGCCCTATGACATAGCGCTGGCCAAGGCCCGCTCCGACTACCAGACGGTCTTGAGCGGGGTCAAGGCGAGCGGTGAAGGGGTCAAGGCCGCCGAGGCGGCCCTGCAGGCCATGCGCGCGGCCTATGACAACGCAGCCAAGGATGCCGAACGGCAGGAACGGCTCTATCGCGAGGATCCCGGTGCCATCTCGGTGCGCCGCCTCGAGGTGGCCCAGGCCAGCCGCGAGACGGCCAGGAGCCAGGTGGTGGCGGCCGAAGCCGACGTGCGCCGCGCCATCGAAGCCGCAGGGGTGAACGGGGACAATAACTCCCAGCTGCTCAGCGCCCGCTCGGCGGTGCACAAGGCCGAGCTGGATCGCAAGAACACCCTGATGGTGGCCCCCGGCCGCGGCCTCATCACGGATCTTCGCACCGATGCGGGCCAGTTCATCGGCGCCGGCGCCTCGGTCATGACGCTGATCGCCATCCACGACGTCTGGGTGTCGGCGGATATGACGGAGAACAACCTCGGCCACATTCAAGCCGGTGACAGGGTCGTCATCCTGCTCGACAGCCTGCCCGGCCGTTTGTTCGAAGGCGAGGTGCGCAGCGTCAGCTACGGGGTGGGCGACGGCAAGAGCCAACCGGCAGGCACCTTGCCGAGCGTGGACAACAACCGTGACTGGCTGCGCCAGGCACAGCGCTTCCCGGTCAAGATCGCCTTCAGGGCCGATGATCTCCCCCCCATTGCCAGTCTGCGGGTTGGCGGTCAGGCCGACGTACTGGTCTATGCCGGCGAGAATGGGCTGATGAACCTGCTGGGGGCCCTCTATATCCGACTGATGAGCCTCTTCTCCTTTCTCTACTGAGGCGTCACATGCATAACGCCGACAGGGCAGTACTGCGCATTGGCACCGGCATCGCACTGGCGACGCTGACCTGCTACGGGCTGGCCCTGCCCATGCCGCACCTCGGCGTCATCATGGCCTGGGTGGTGCTGTGCCGTCCCGGCGAGCCGCTCGGCCTTGGCAAAGGGCTGATGGGCGGGATCCTGCTGCTGACCGTGATGGTCGGTGGCGTGTTGCTGGTGCCTCTGCTGACTCATTATGCCCTGGTGGCCGTGCTGCTCGTCGCACTGCTGCTCCATGGTCTGATGCAGCAGGCGATGGCGGGCAAGGGAGCGGCCGCCATGCTGCTCATCATGGCCATCACAGTGATCCCGGTGGCCGGCCTCATCGAGCAGGCGTTGGCCATCGCCATTGCCCAGATGATGGCGCTGGGGATCCTGATAGGCACTCTGGTCAACCGGGTGGCCCATGCTCTGTTTCCACCCCAACCGATGCCAACGGGGGCTGAGCCTCATAAACCAAGCCCCCCCGAGCATCCCGAGCGCCTCGCCCTGCGGGCGGTCGCGATCGTGCTGCCGGTGTGGCTGCTGGCGCTCGGCAATCCGGCGTTCTATATCCCGGCGGTGATGAAGACTGTGATGCTGGCTCAGCAAAGCAGCTCGCTCAATGCCAGACAGGCGGGTCGGGAGCTGGTGCTGTCGACGCTGATGGGCGCCCTGCTGGCGTTTGTGCTCTGGCTGGGACTCAGCCTCTGGCCCTCCCTGTTGATGCTGGTACTGATGCTGGGCCTGATGACGCTCTGGCTGGCGCGACGACTGACGCAGCTGGTACGGGGTCGCTTCCCGCCATCATTTTGGAGCAACGCCTGGATCACGGCGCTGATCCTGTTTGGTCCGGCAATCGAGGACAGTGCCACCGGCAAGGATGTCTGGCTGGCGGCCGCGATGCGCTGCGGCCTCTATCTGTTGGTGGCCGGTTACGGCTGGCTGTGTATCTGGCTGCTCGAACAGTGCTGGCCCGTCGGCCGACCACTGGCAGAAGCATCGATAGGAGACTGATATGTTTTCCATTTTTCTGGTCGGCATCCCGGTGATCCTGGCCAACATGCTGTTGCAATCCCTGATGTCCGTCTGGTGCATCCGCTTCTACGTCAAGCGATTCAGTGAGCGGGAAGGCATGCTCGCCGGGGTGTTGGCGCTGTTTGGCATCATCACCCTGGTGATGCTGGGCAACCTGGCGCAGATTGGTATCTGGGGCGCCCTGTTCCTGTGGTTGGGCGAGTTCAATACGCTGCAGGAGGCCGTCTACCACTCGGGCGTCAACTTCGCCACCCTGGGCTATGGTGACATCGTCATGAGCGCACAGTGGAAGCTGCTCGGGCCGCTCGAGGCGGTCAACGGCGCCCTGATGATAGGCCTCTCCGGCGCCTGCATGCTGGCGATCCTGCAACACCATGTTCGCAAGCAACTGGGCAACACGCCGCACTAGCCATTCATCAGGCAAGTAACGAAAACAAAAAGGCCACTCCCCCGAGTGGCCTTTTGGCTGGTGTTGACCCTGATCCCCCTCGGGATCAGCGCTATTCGGCGGTGGCCATCTGCCAGGTTTTGAAGCCGCCGGAGAGGTTCTTCACCTTGAAGCCGTGCTGGCTCAGCAGGCGGCAGGCCACGTGGCCGCGCAAACCCACCTGACAGCTGATAAGCAGCTCTTTATCCCTGGGCAGTTCATCCAGCCGGCCGCGCAGCTCATCGAGGGGGATGTGCAGGGCACCCGGGATGCGACCCAGCTTGTCGAGCTCGGGGCCATTGCGCACATCCAGCACCTGTTGATGGGGATGACGGGCCTGCACCTCGGCGGCGTGGCAGAGCAAGGTATCCCCCTTCAAGTGGTTGCTCGCCACGAAGCCCGCCATGTTGATCACATCCTTGGCCGAGCCGAACGGCGGCGCGTAGGTGAGCTCCAGATCCTGCAGATCAAACACGCTGAGCCCGGCGCGCTGGGCCACCGCCAGCACGTCGATGCGCTTGTCGACCCCGTCCTTGCCGATGGCCTGGGCGCCGTAGATCTTGCCATCGGGGGCAAACAACAGCTTGAGGCTGACCGGGTGGGCGCCCGGGTAGTAACCGGCGTGACTGCCCGGATGCACATAGGCCTTCTCGAACGGCAGCCCCAGCTGCAGCAGCCGTTTCTCGTTGAGACCCGTGCTGGCCACCGCCAGGTCGAACAGCTTGCAGATGGCGGTGCCCTGGGTCTTCTTGTAGGTTTCAGCTCGGCCCAGCATGTTGTCGGCGGCGATGCGTCCCTGCCGGTTGGCGGGGCCCGCCAGCGGGATCAGCACGGACTCGCCGGTCACAAAATCTGTCTCTTCCACCGCGTCCCCCACCGCATAGATGAAGGGATCCGAGGTGCGCATGCCGGCATCCACCTTGATGCCGCCGCGCGGCCCCAGCTCAAGCCCCGCCTTGGCGGCAAGCAAGGTTTCTGGCTTGACGCCGATGGCCAGGATCAGCAGGCCGGTATCGAGCTGGGAGCCGTCACTCAGGGTCAGCCGCAAACCGGTGCTGACCGTTTGCGCCGGCTGCCCGTCCAGGCGCTCGATGGAGGATAGGCCGGTGCGCAGTCGCAGGTCGATCCCCTCTTCGCGGATGCGGGCATGGAGCATGTTGGCCATCTCTTTATCGACCGGTGCCATCACCTGATCGGAGAGCTCCAGCAGGGTGACATCCAGCTTGCGCTGGTGCAGTGCCTCCATCATCTCCAGCCCGATGAAGCCGCCCCCCACCACTGTGACGTGGCGCGGCTCATCGCGCTGCAGGGCCGCCAGTATGCGGTCCATGTCCGGAATGTTGCGCAGGGTATGCACGCCCGGGCTGTCGATGCCGGGGAAAGGCGGGCGAATGGGGGCCGCCCCCGGGCTCAGCAACAGCTGATCATAAGATTCGCGCAGCTCTTCGCCGGTGAGCAGGTTGCGCACCAGGAGGGTCTTGCCGGCCCTGTCGATGTCGATCACATCGTGAAAGACCCGCACATCCACGTTGAAACGACGCTTGAAGCTTTGCGGCGTCTGCAGCAGCAGGGCCGAACGGTCCTGAATGTCGCCGCCGATATGATAAGGCAGACCACAGTTGGCGAAGCTGACAAACTCGCCCCGCTCGAACATCACAATTTCCGCTTCTTCGCTCAGACGGCGGGCTCTGGCCGCCGCAGAGGCACCACCGGCCACACCGCCTACAATCAGGATCCGTTTCATCAGCAAGACTCCGGTTAACTACAGATTGCCACTACATTAGTAATATCTAATTTAGATTTCAATGAAATTTTGTTTGCGTCGATTTTGCAGTATTCTTGCCACCCGACAGTTGTTCAACAGGATGTTACCAGTTCATGTCGTCTACCGCGCTCAGTCACCTTCCCCCTGCCAGCCAGACACCCCTGTTCTTTCGTCTGGATGTGCGCAGCCAACGGCTGGTCGCCCTGACCGATGTGATGCAAACCCCGCTCTACTGGCTGGATGAACCGAGAAGCGCCTGGCCCGCCCAGTTGCCCGATGCCCTGCGCCTGCCCATAGAGCAAGCCCTTGCCAGCGGCCAGGGAGGCAAGCTGGTGCTGCGCTTCGCCGGCCAGCAGTGGCACATAGCCCTCTCCCACGAGCAGGATGCCTTCTGGCTCATCTGCCTGCAGACCCTGCGCCAGGAGCCCATCGCCGATCTGGCGTTGCAACTGCCACGGCTGAGCCAGATGGCCAGCCAGCAGCAGTTTGCCGCCATGCTGGAAGCCCTCAAGGAAAGCTTGGGGGCTGATCGCCTCATTCTTTGGCACTATCAGGCCAACGGCTCGCTCGGCAGCGAGCAGCTGACCCCTGTCTTTGCACTCGGCGCCGAGGGGCTCTCGGCCATCCGGGGTGACAGCCGCTACATACGCGCCCTGCGCACCCGCAAGTCCTTGAGCTTTTCCGAAGCCGCGCACCAGCCCATGCTGAGCCAGCACTACTACCTGGCCAGCGCGGGGATAAGCTCGCGCCTCGACGGGGCCCTGCTGGAGCAGGAAAAACTCATCGGCGTGCTGAGCCTCGAATACCTCAACGCCACCCCGCTCAGCGAGGAGATGCTGCAGCTGGTGCGCCACAGCGCCCAACTGCTCGGCCACTGGCAGCCGGAACCCGAGCCCCTGCTCAGCCCCGGGCTGACCCTGCCGGCCGAGCTGACCCTGCTGACCGGCATCGCCTATTGCCGTGCCCTGGTGCACTGGGCCATGACCGCCTGTGGCGCCCGCATCGGCTGGATCGGTGAGTACCAGCCGCGCGGCCAGGATCTCTGGATCATTCCGCGCTGCGTGCTGGAGGGGGAGACCTTCTCCGTCCTCAAACCCATACAGATGGATCCGGGCCCCGGCCAGGAGCTGTTCCAGCACGGTCAGGCTGTCTATGTGGAAGACCTACCCCTGCGCTACCCCCAGGCGGCCCAGCTGCTGGCCCTCAATGCCAGGGCCTATGTCGGCATACCGCTGCACGGGCCGAGCGGCGCCCCCATGGGCCAGCTCACACTGCTGCTCGACGAGCCGCTGGCCGACCCCATGCCCCTGCTCGATGCCCTCAGCAGCCAGCACGAGCGCGCGGCCATCGAGCTGCAGCGGCTTGCCGCCGACGATGCCCTGCGCCTGGCGGAGGTCGCCTTCAATACCCACGACGGCCTGCTGGTGATGGATCACCAGGGGATCATCCTCAAGGTCAACCGCTCCTTTGGCCGCATCACCGGCTTTGGCGATGATGAGATGATCGGCCAGCATATCGTCAAGCTACGGCCCACCTATTACGGCGATCACCTGAAAGAGGATGTCAGACGGGCGGTCGATGAGCAGGAATTCTGGATGGGCGAGGAGCGCTGCCTGCACCAGGATGGTCACCTGTTCCCGGTACGGCTGATGGTGAGCGGCGTCAAGGACGAGCACGGCGAGCTCAGCCATTACGTCTGCAGTTTCTACGACATCACCCGGGAGAAGGACGCCGCCCGCCACATAGAGCAGCTCGCCTATTACGACGATCTGTGCGGCCTCTACAACAGGCGCAGCCTCAACGACATCATGCAGCGCACCCTGCAGGCTCCCAGTGGCCAGTGGGGCGCCCTGTTGCTGGTGGATCTGGACAACTTCAAGTCGATCAACGACTCCCTCGGCCACGCCTGCGGCGATCTGCTGCTGCAAGCCGTGGTGGAGCGGCTCAAGGGGCTGCCCCAGGACAACCTGGTGCTGGCCCGCATCTCGGGGGACGAGTTCGCCCTGCTGTTCACCGCCCTGGGTCAGGGCTATGTCACCGCCAAGATCCTGGCCGAGCACTTCGCCCGCGAGCTGATGGGGCTGTTTCGCACCCCGTTCGACATCGAGGATCACAAGCTGCACTGCAGCGCTTCTGTGGGGATCAGCCTCTTCTCCAACGAGGATCAGGATCACCTAGTGCTGATGCAGCAGGCCGATACCGCCACGCACATGGCCAAGCGCTCCGGTCAGGGCAACTATGTGTTCTTCAGCGAGGCCATGGCGGAGAAGGAGAAGAACAAGCTGGCCCTCAACAACCAGCTGCGCGATGCCCTGCGCAACCACGAGCTGCAGCTTTACTACCAGCCGCAATACAGGGTCGACAACGGCAGCTTGTCAGGGATAGAGGCGCTGCTGCGTTGGCAGCGCAGCGACGGCACCATGGTGCCGCCGGGAGACTTCATCCCCATCGCCGAGGAGACCAGCCTCATCCAGGACATAGGCTACTGGGTGATGAAGACCGCCTGCGCCCAGTACAGCTTCTGGCTCAACCGCGGCTTTGCCATTCCCCACCTGTCGGTCAACGTCAGCGCCCGCCAGTTCCACACCGCGGGATTCGTGCAGCAGGTGGAGTACATATTGCGCGACACAGGCGTGCCCCCCTCCCGACTGCTGCTGGAGGTGACCGAATCCGTGGTGCTGGAGAACCGGCTGGAGAGCATAGCCCGCATGCGCCAGCTCAAGGATCTCGGCATCCTGCTCTCCATCGACGACTTTGGCACCGGCTACTCGTCGCTCGCCTACCTGCGCGACTTGCCGGCGGACGAAGTGAAGCTCGACAGAAGTTTCATTCAGACCCTGGTACACAGCGAACAGGACAAGGCCATCGTCAAGGCGATCCTGGACTTGGCCAAGGTTTTCCGCTTTACCGTCACCGCTGAAGGGGTGGAAGATGAGGAGCAGCTCGCCATCCTCAAAGCGCTGGGATGCCAGCATTATCAAGGCTTCCTGACCAGTCGACCACTCACTGTCAGGGCCCTGGAGAGCCTGCTGGGTTCGCCTCAGCCGGGCTAAACATGTAGGATTTATAGGGCTTTATGTAATAAAATAACGACCTGCTCGAATCGTTGGAGTTGTCTATGTCTGTCATTAATCGGATCCCTGCTGTCGAAACCAGCGGTGTGGTCGCTGAAACCAGCGCGTCCGGGATCATTGGCCGGATCCATTCCGTTGAAACCTGCGGCACCGTCGATGGCCCCGGGATACGGTTTATCGTGTTCATGCAAGGCTGCCTGATGCGCTGCAAGTACTGCCACAACCGGGACACCTGGGACACCCAGGGTGGCCGCGAAGTGACTGTGCCGGAGTTGATGAGCGACATCACCAGCTATCGCCACTTCATGAATGCCTCCGGCGGTGGCGTGACCGCCTCGGGTGGCGAAGCCATGTTGCAACAAAACTTCATCGCCGAACTGTTCGCCGCCTGCAAAGAGAAAGGCATACACACCTGTCTCGATACCAACGGCTTCGTGCGTCACTACGACGAACAGCTCGACAAGGTGCTCGACAACACGGATCTGGTGCTGCTCGACATCAAGCAGATCAATGACGAGAAGCACATACCGCTCACCCACGTCAGCAACAAGTACACCCTGGAGTTCGCCCGCTACCTGGCCGCCAGGGGCAAGACCATGTGGATCCGCTACGTGGTGGTGCCGACCTGGTCAGACGATGACGAGAGCGCCGAAGGGCTGGGTCAGTTCATCGCCGAGCTGGGTGATTGCGTCGAGAAGGTGGAGCTGCTGCCCTACCACGAGCTGGGCAAGCACAAGTGGGACGTACTGGGTGAAAACTACGATCTGACCGGGATCAAGCCCCCCAGCAAGGAGACCATGGACCGCGTCCAGGGCATCCTCAGCAAGTATCACAAGCTCGTCAAATACTGATTGTTACAGCAGGGCTGGCAGGGAATACGCCAGCCCTTGTTATTGTTATCCGTCACCCCTGCTCGCTCAGTACGCCATCACATGACAAGGACATGCCATGAGTGAAGGACAAGCCGCAGCCCTCCTGCTCTGGCTATTGCTGCTTATATTCAGCCTGCGCGGCGCCCTGCTGCGAACCCTGCTTGCCCAGCCACTCTATCAGCACCTCTGCCTTGGCGGCGCCATAGCGCTGGTACCACTCTGGGTCTTGCGTGCCGGCCTGCACGAGGGGCTGGAGGTACATTTTCTCGGTCTCACCAGCTTGACCCTGCTGCTGGGCTGGCGCCTCGCCCTGCTCGCTCCCTGCCTGACACTGCTGGTGCTCGGCTATTTTGGCATCATCCCGCTGGCCGACATCGGCTGGCAGGCGCTGATCAGCATCGCCCTGCCCGTGGCCACCACTTGGCTGCTGTTTCTGGCCAGCTGGGCCTGGATGCCCCGCCACCTGTTCGTCTACCTGTTCGTGGTCGCCTTCGGCGGCGGGGCGCTCAGCATCTCGGTCAAGGTGATCGCCAGCGCCCTGCTGATGGGCATGAGTGGTACCTATCCGTGGCACACCATCAGCGCCGACTACCTCTCCATCTGGCCGCTGCTGCTCTTCCCCGAAGCCCTGCTCAACGGCATGACAATGACGCTGCTCGCCATCTATCGCCCCCACTGGGTCAACACCTTCTTCGATCGGGAATACCTGGGGCGCTGACCCCGAACGCCATGCTTGTCTGCCAACGACTCACTACTCACGGGCAGACAAAAAGCCCCTGGCGAGCAGGGGCTTGGCAACAAGAAGAGAAGGAAGGCTTAAAACCGGTATTCGATATGAAGGGAGTGACTATCCAGACCCGGGTTCTGCTCATACATGTTGGCGTTGGACATGTGCTCATACTGATAGCCAATCAGCCAGTTGCTGGTGATTGCATAGCCAAGACCGATACCGGTGGAAAACTGGAAAGGACCGCCGTAATCCTTGAAGCCATTGCCACGATGACCAAACTCATGGTCCGCCAGCCAGAGCACCTCAGCCGGCAGCCAGACCACCCAGTTACCCCACAGGCATTCGGCGCGAGCACCCGTGCCCAGCCTGGCGGTGTTCTCATCCCCCACCTTCAGCATGCCTCCCCGTACGCCGAGACCAAACTGGCAGCCTGAATCACCCCAGCGCCAGAACATGTGATGAAATTTCACGTCAGCAGTAAAGATGTCGAGCTTCTCGCTCTCGGCAGGTGTACCCAATTGCAGTGCAACAATATCGTCATTGGCGATTGCCCCTGAACTCGCGACCAACGAAGCCAGCAGTCCTGAGAGCAAGAGAGTGTTAGCGTCCATGTCCCCTCCTACATCCTTGTTATCTATGGTGCCATCCGAACGGGCACATATCAGGAATAGTCAGTGGGATAGGGTCTTGTCAACGCGATGGATAAAACTAAAAAAATCATCATTTCAGGATAAATAGTCTAGCAATGAAGAGTGATCCCCCCTTAAATTCAGAACAAAAAACGACCTCAGATCAATTATTAACCAATCAAGAGTGATATTAAAAATTGGCGTTCTGCCGACTAAAAGCACGACTAAAAGTAGGGTCTATAACGCATAAAACCTATGTAAGAAATATCTTAATTAGTCGTTTTTTATCCAAAAATACTCATAAAACAACTATTATCAATTACTGAACAAACAAAAAATCACTTATAAAACAATCAGTTAAATGAATTCTTTAATGTTAAACAACTGGCTATTATGTATTGACTCAATCGCACCTGATAAGTAATATGCGGCACAAACAAAATAAAGCATGATGCACGTCACAGATTGACGCGCAGAGGGCACGGGGTAATCAACCTGCATAGCAGGATAATTTTCTGAACAACATTGTTGTTCAGCGCCCTCCTATTGACCTCATGTTTTCAAAAAACACAAATTGATTGTTTTCAGAACGGGGCCTTGTCATTTCCGTGCGGTAGCCATGGTGAAAATTTATCTTTCCTCACCAAAAATGAAACCATTCCACAACAAAAAACCAACAATCAATTTCATTGCCATTCTGGACACAGAAGTCGGCCGCTACATTTGCATCGAACACACATGGTAGACTCGCGCCTCGCTTGATTCAGCAAGACAACGCCACTCCATTTTGCAAGAAAAGACCAACCATTGAACAAGCCAATTTTATCCAGCCAACATCGTTCGCCCATGACAGTGCTGAAAGATGTCACCTTCGGCTTGCTGATGCGGGAACTCAAGACCCGTTTCGGCAGCTATCGCATGGGCTACACATGGGCTGTGCTCGACCCTCTGCTCGCTATTTCTGTGTTCTGCTTCATCTTCGGGATGCGAGAGCGCAGCGGCTTTGGCGGGGTCGAAGCGCCCGTGTTTATCGCGGCGGGTTATCTGCCATTTATGATGTTTCAAAACGTGGTTGGCCAATTGCAATCTGCGGTCAGTGCCAACAAGGGGCTGTTCTGCTATCGACAGGTGACCCCCTTTGCCACCCTGTTCTCCCGCTTCTTGCTGGAAACCCTGATCGGCGTGCTGGTGGCCTTTGTGCTGATCCTGGGGCTGATGTGGTTCGGTTTTGACGCCATGCCAGCAGATCCGTTGGCCGTACTGACGGGGTATGGTCTGCTGATGCTTTTCTCCTTTGCACTGGGAACCTTGTTCTGCATCGTTACCTCCCTCTCCGAGGAGGCTAGAAAGCTCATCCCCATTCTGATGCGCCCCATGATGTGGATCTCGGCAGTATTCTTCCCGCTGGCCAGCGTCCCCCAGAGCTATCAGCACCTGCTGCTGTGGAACCCTATCGTGCACGCCCTGGAGCTTATCCGCTCGGGCTGGATTGCCGGTTTTCAGACCCAGGGGGGCAGTTGGTCTTATCTGGTGAGCATTACTCTAATCTTGCTCACATTCGCCATGAGTGCCTATCGCCTCAGCCATCGACGACTCATAGCAAGCTGACAACATGATCACTCTGGATAACGTCTCGAAATACTACCCGACCAAGTTTGGCCGCCATTACGTCCTGAAAGATGTCAGCTTTACCCTGCCGGGAGATCGCAATATCGGCATTCTGGGGGCAAATGGTGCAGGCAAGTCGACCCTGCTGCGCCTGCTCGGCGGCATGGACATGCCCAACCAGGGCAAGGTGATCCGCCACAGCCGGGTATCCTGGCCACTGGCCCTGAGCGGCGGCTTTCAGGGCAGCATGACGGGGCGTGAAAATACCCGCTTCGTCTGCCGCATTCATGGGGTACACGACACGACCGAGGTCGAGGAGTGGGTGAAGGAGTTCTCGGAGATTGGCCAGCACTATGAGCTGCCCATCAAGGGCTATTCGAGCGGGATGAAATCCAAGTTCTCCTTCGCCGTCAGCATGGCCTTCGATTTTGATATTTACCTGACCGACGAGATCACCTCGGTGGGGGATGCCAGATTCAGACAGAAATGCATCGATGTCTTCACCCAGAAACGGGAGACCGCCAGCCTGATCATGGTTTCCCACGACATGAAGACGCTGCGCCAACAGTGCGACATGGGCATAGTGCTGCAAAACGGGCAGCTGACCCTGCACGATGACATCGAAGACGCCATCGCCATATATCAAACGCTCTGATGTTTCATTTTCAAGTATTTCCACGGACCTTTATGACCAAAGCCACTTTGACCGCCCTGCTTGAACGCAAGCTGCGTAAATTCAAGCGCGACCCCAAGCTGTTTCTTATCGACTCCAAGGGTTATCGGGTTGCCCACCACTCCTGGAAAAAAGCCATCAAGCTTGGCAGTTTTCTCTGGGTGGTAGTCTGCTTCAGCCTGGCCACTCTCTATTACGGTACTCTTGCCAGCGATCGCTATGTCAGCCAGGCGAGTCTCATCATCAAGCAGGCCGATCAGCTCAAGATGCTGCCGGATGCCCTCTCCATGCTGGGGCTTGGGGGCAGCAATCATCAGGATGTGTTGGTGATCCAGGAGTACCTCAAGTCCTGGGATATGCTCAACACCCTGGATAAAGAGCTGCAACTGAAAAAACACTTTCAGAGCGACAGTGCCGATATGTTCTCGCGCCTGCCGGCAGATGCCACCCGCGAAGAGTTTTTGGCATTTTATCGGGATCACCTCACCGTCAGTCTGGATGAACTCTCCGGGGTACTGACCGTCAGCCTGCAAGCCTTCGAGCCTGACTATGCCAAACAGGTTGTTAGCCTGATGCTCAAGGAGAGCGAAGGTTTTATCAACCGGTTGAGCCGTCAGGTGGCGATGGAGCAGCTCAAATTCGTGGAAACCGAAGTGGCCCGCTCACACGAGCGACTGCTCAGTGAACGGGAAAAGATGCTGGCCTTCCAGAACCAGCACCAGCTGATGAGCCCGGAAGCCACCAGTACCGCCATGATGGGGGTGGTGTCGGAACTCGAAGCAGAACTGGTGCGCCAGGATGCCGAACTCAAGCGACTGCAAATCTACATGAACCCCAATGCCCCTGACGTGGTGGCAGTAAAAGACAGGGTCGATGCCCTCACCCGCCAGCTGGCGCAAGAAAAGAAGCGCCTGACCGGCAGCGAGAAGCAGTCCCTCAACGAGGTCAATGCCGACTATCAGGCGGTGCAGGTTCAAACCCAGCTGGCGGCCGATGTCTACAAAACGGGTCTGGTCAGCATGGAGCAGGCTCGCGTCGAAGCCTATCGCAAATTGAAACACCTGCTGGTGGTGAGCCAGCCGACTCAGGCCGAAGAGGCCGAATATCCCCGTCGTCTCTACAATCTGGCCACCATAGGCGTTCTGCTTTGCCTTTTCTACGGCCTGGTCGTGATGGGTCTTGCCACCCTGCGCGAACATCAGGACTGACAGGAGTATGTCGTTGAATACCTTCTTTACTAGATCACTGAATATCAAGCCGAGTCTGCTGGCTCTGAGTCTGGGCCTCTTGTTGCAACCCGCTTATGCCCTGGAGATCTCCCAAGAAGGGGCTCCGGTGCGCAAGGTCATCACGGATACCCAGACTCGGGATCCTGTGTTTGGCAACTGGCTGTTTCGCGGTGAGTTTGCCCGTGAATCCTTCAATGGCTTCAACCCGGATTACCGCATCGCCATCGGCGATCGCCTGCAGGTGCAGCTGTGGGGGGGGGTCGAGTTTGATCAACCCCTGACCGTCGATCACCAGGGCAATATCTTCCTGCCCAAGGTGGGCCCCATCAAGGTGGCCGGGGTTCGCAACGAGCAACTGAACGACACCCTGCTCGGCGCCGTCACCACCGTCTATCAGAAGAATGTCAGCGTCTATGCCACCCTGGACGTGAGTCAACCGGTCAAGATCTTCGTGACCGGTTTTGTCAAACAACCGGGGCTGTTTGCCGGCCAGTCTGGCGACTCCATCCTCTACTTCCTCGACAAGGCTGGCGGTATCGCCCCCGAGCGCGGCAGCTATCTGGATGTGGCCCTCAAGCGCAATGGCCAGACCCTGCGCCACTACAACCTCTACCAGTTCCTGGTCAATGGCACCCTGCTGCCGACCCAGCTGCGCGATGGCGACATCATAGTGGTGGCGCCGCTGCGTTATCAGACCACGGTGCGCGGCAAGGTGGCGAATGCCAACAAGTTCGAGCTGAGCAAGCCCCATGTCACCCTGGCCGAGCTGATGCAAATGGCCAGTCCCGATCCCGATGCCACTCATATTCGGGTGAGCCGCAATCAGGGGGAAGATATTCGCATGGATTACTACCCCATCAATGATGAGCAGCTCGCCAGCCACATGGTCAGCTCGGGCGATACGGTGGAAGTGATCGCCGACAAACGCTATGCCTCCATAGCAGTGCGGGTTGAAGGGGAACACGACAGCGCGCAGGAGTATGTGCTCAAGTACGGTGCCCGTCTCGGCGACATCCTCAACGGCCTGAAACTGACCCAGGATGCGGACCTGAGCGCCATCCAGCTCTATCGCGAGTCGGTCAAGGTGCGCCAGAAGGAGATGTTGAACTCCTCACTCAAGGCGCTGGAGGCCAGTATCCTGACCGCCCGCTCCTCCTCCGAGGGGGAAGCCAAGCTGCGCAACAGCGAAGCCCAACTGCTGATGCAGTGGGTTGAGCGCGCCAAGGATATTCAACCCAACGGTCAGGTGGTGCTGGCCAATGGCACCAATATGGAAGATGTGCGGCTCGAACCGGGCGATATCATCCGCATTCCGCGCCAGACCAACCTCATCATGGTGCACGGCGATGTCATGTTCCCGAATGCCATCCTGATGGACAACAAACGTACCGTGGCCGATTACATCAATCTGGCTGGCGGCTTTACCCAGAAAGCCAGCAACTCCCGTATTTTGTTGCTGCATCGTGATGGCACCTTCAGCCAGATCGAGAAGAGCGATCTGGAAAATAAAGATATCACCATCAAGCCGGGTGACGAGATCTTCGTTCTGCCGCAGGTCGATACCAAGTCACTGCAGATCACCAAGGATATTACCGAGGTGCTCTATCAAATCGCCATTTCGGCCAGAGCCCTGGTGCTCTTGTAATAAAAAGAACCGGGTGGCAGTGGTTGCCACCCTATTTCACCTGTGAGTCAATTCCTTTGCATAATAATAAACGACCACGTATTGCATTAGTGGCAGACCAGTTCACGACTTTCAGCTTGGCTCCCGATGCCGACCTTATTCAGATCACACCGCTCGACTGGCAATGGAAACTCAGGTTTTTCAAACCTGATTTCCTGTTTGTTGAGTCTGCCTGGCGTGGCTACAAAAATAGCTGGCAAGGCAAGATTGCCAGTTATGCACACAGCTCGCCCAATAAACCCGAGCTGAGAAAACTGCTGGACTTTTGTCGAAAACGGAAAATAACAACCATCTTCTGGAATAAAGAGGATCCATTTCATTTCGAGCGCTTTGCCGATGCGGCGGCGCTGTTCGATGTGGTCTATACCACGGATGCCGGCTCGCTTGAACGGTACCATGCCCTCCCCCATCAGGCATTTCAGCATGTGGGAGTTCTGATGTTTGCCGCACAGCCAAGCTGGTATCAACCCGCGCTGGATGGTGAACGAGGGGCCGGGATCGCTTTTCTGGGTGGCTATTATGGCAATGAACTGGCCGAGCGCAGCAGGACGCAAGAAGACGTGCTGTATGCGCTGCGGGACAGAGGCTTGATTATTTTCGATCGCTTCTGGCAGAAAAATAGCTGCTGCAGTTATCCGGACAAACTTCTGCCTTACTGCAAACCGGCCATTTCGCCGATCTCTGTCGCCAAGGCATATCGGCAATATCAGCTTTACTTGAATTTCAATACCATAAGTCAATCGTCAACCATGTTGTCTCGCCGGGTATTTGAATTGGCAGCGGCTGGCTGCCCCATTATCAGCACCCCTTCGGTAGCAATGGATAACATATTTGGCAAGAGTATTATCGCGGTGCAAGATGGTACGGCGGCGCGAGATTGGTGTGTGCAATTACAAAAAGACATTCGACAAAGAAACGAATTGGGCAAGCAGGCAAGGGATATTGTGCTAGCCCAACACACCTGGCAACACCGGCTGACGCAGTTAAACAGTGAGCTCAGCCTTTATTAAGTAGTTTCGGGACAATACATAAAACCAATTAACTCACACGGGAGTGATTATTATGCCTATGAAAGCGCAGCGGGTTTTGATTGTGTTTGGTACCAGACCGGAGGCGATCAAGATGGCGCCGATCGTCAAGGCCTTCCAGGCCAATCGCAAGATTGACGTCAGAGTCTGTGTCACAGGGCAACACAGGGAGATGCTGGATCAGGTGCTCAACCTGTTCGAGATAGAGCCGGAGTATGACCTCAACATCATGAAACCGGGTCAGGACTTGACCGATGTCACCACCGCCATTTTGCAAGGACTGAGACCCGTGTTTGCGGAGTTCAAGCCGGATCGCATTCTGGTTCACGGTGATACGGCCACCTCTTTTGCTGCCACCCTGGCGGCCTACTATCACCGCATTGCGGTCGGTCACGTTGAAGCCGGCCTTCGCACCGGCAACATCTACTCCCCCTGGCCGGAAGAGGGTATGCGTCGCCTGACTGGCGGAATTGCCGATCAACACTACACCCCGACGATCAGCTCGCTGAAAAACCTCATCATGGAAAACATCGCCCCCGAGACCATCTTCGTGACCGGTAACTCGGTGATCGATGCCCTGATCGAGGTTTCCCACCGCATTGATAAAAACGTCGGCATGAAAGCCGAGCTGGCCAGCCGCTTCCCCTTCCTGGACAAGAGCAAGAAGCTGATCCTGGTGACCGGCCATCGCAGAGAAAACCACGGTGACGGCTTCGAGCGAATCTGCAAGGCGCTGGCAGTGTTGGCACAGCGGGACGACGTACAGATCGTCTATCCGGTACACCTCAACCCCAACGTGCAGGAACCGGTCAATCGCAACCTCAAGGGGCTCGACAATGTGCATCTGATCGAACCGCAGGATTATCTGCCCTTCGTCTATCTGATGAAACAGAGCTACCTGATCCTGACCGACTCGGGCGGCATCCAGGAAGAGGCACCGACCCTGGGCAAACCCGTGCTCTGCATGCGCGACACAACTGAGCGCCCAGCCGCCGTCAAGGCTGGCACAGTGCGTCTGGTCGGTACCTGTGATGAGACCATAGTGGCTGAGACAGTGCGTCTGCTGGACGACGAGCTGGCTTACAAGGTGATGAGCCATGCCAACAACCCCTATGGGGATGGCAAAACCAGCCAGCGTATCGTTGAGGCCGTCACTGGCATGAGCGGTGCCCTGGGCCAGCAGATTGACAGCAGCCTGCAGGTTGCCTGATTAACGGATTACATACCTGTCTTTGGGGGTATGCCTGATGCCCCCTGTTTTACTATCGAGAGCACAAAATAATGAAATTTGAAACCATCTCCGTTGTTGGCCTGGGTTATATCGGTTTGCCAACTGCCGCAGTGATCGCCAGCAACGGCATTCGTGTCGTGGGTGTGGATGTCAACCAGCATGCGGTCGATACCATCAACCAGGGCAAGATCCACATTGTCGAGCCGGGTCTGGAAGACTTGGTCAAGCAAGCCGTGCAGGATGGCCATCTGAGTGCCCACACCAGCCCGCAGAAAGCCGATGCCTTCCTGATCGCCGTGCCTACCCCGTTCAAGGGCGAGGATCATGAGCCGGATCTGAGATATATCGAGAGCGCCTCCCGTGCACTCGCTCCCATGCTGGAGAAAGGCAACCTGGTGGTGCTGGAATCCACCTCCCCGGTCGGTGCGACCGAGCAGATGGCCAAGTGGTTGGCCGAAGAGCGCAGCGATCTGACCTTCCCCCATACAGTAGCGCAAGGCCAGACCCCTGATATCTTTGTGGCGCACTGCCCGGAGCGTGTACTGCCAGGCCAGGTTATCCGTGAACTGGTCGAAAACGATCGCATCATAGGCGGCATGGACAAGGCCAGTACCGCAGCCGCCACTCAGGTCTACAAGCTGTTTGTCAAAAAGGGCGAATGCATCGCAACCGAGGCCCGCACTGCCGAGATGAGCAAGCTGACCGAGAACGCCTTCCGCGATGTCAATATCGCCTTTGCCAACGAGCTATCACTGATCTGTGACAAGCAGGGCATCAATGTGTGGGAGCTTATTTCCCTGGCCAACCGTCACCCCCGCGTCAACGTCCTGCAGCCTGGCTGCGGCGTGGGTGGTCACTGCATCGCAGTCGACCCCTGGTTTATCGTCAACCAGAACCCGGACACGGCCCGCATGATCCACCAGGCGCGTCTGGTCAACGACTACAAGCCCCAATATGTAGTGGAGCAGGTAGAAAGTGCGGTCGCCGGTATCAACAATCCGAAGATTGCCTGCCTGGGGTTGGCATTCAAGCCGGATATCGATGACTTGCGTGAAAGCCCTGCGCTGGATATCACCAAGACCCTGGCCAACAACCCGGCTTACCAGATCCTGGCGGTTGAACCCAATATTGACGCTCTGCCGGCTGCGCTGGAAAATCGTAATAACGTCAAGCTGGCATCGGTTTCTGATGCATTAAATAATGCAGATTTAGTGCTCATCCTTGTCAAGCACAAGCAATTTATTGGCATCAACACATCTGATATCCAAAATGCAAAAATCCTAAATTTTGTTAACGCATAAAAACAACTTTATAAGGAAAAGTGGGTGTCAACACCCACTATTTTTACTATGAATGCACGGCAAAAAAAGAAACTTTTAAAAAAGAACATTGTAGCGTCTCTGAATACTCAAAACCCCTTAATAACAACTGTACCCTCCCATAAAATATCTAACATCGTAGATGAAAAGTCCATCAGCTCATTAAGAGAACAGCTTTCTCAGATCCACAGTGAAATAAAGAATCAACAAGACCACTTTCATACACTGTCTAAACTTTCTCAAAGAAATCAACACGACTACTTAAAACCACTGATCGCCGAAAATCAACAATTGGCCAGTTCTCTTGAGAGGACAGGTCTAAACAAGTCTATTTTCAATGCTTTCCGAGAGCAAATATACACATTAGAAAGACAGAATTATGAGTTACAAATAGAACTAGAAAGAGAAAAAGAACGGACGGTAAAAGTAAAGAACTCGCTTTCTTTCTTGCTGGGGAACACATTAATAATGTACCGCAAGAATAATGAAAGCCTATTGTCTTTGTTCAAAAAATTATCTACAATTAAAAAGACTGCAAAAGCGCGCCGACTGCCTGAAAATGCTATAAAAACACCCCCCCCCCCCTCCTTTAAAAGCAATCTTAGCGTTACCCACAGATACTCAGATTCATCTCTAAAGATAATTCCGACTCTTAATGAGGATGAATACTTACCACTAGATAAGGGACCATCTTGGTTCAGCTTTACACCGCACGATTCTGGTGAAATCAGAATTTTATTCTCATTTCATAAATCAGAAAATGTTAAATACAAGGACCTTCTTGCCCGTATCAGATACCTGGGTATGGATGGCAATGATATATCTGGGGAGATTTCCAATACCTACATATCCGCCACAGTAGGAAGATACGTGTATCTTGATACTATAGATGAAGAAAGTAAGGCGCAACTGATACTTACCCCACCTTCTGTAGTAGGCACAATACTAATTGGCCTTCAAACTTGGCAGTCCAAAAATGAAATTAGAGTATTAAATCGTTTTGAATCAGTCTCAGAAATAAGCAATTCAATTAACCATGATGCTGATGAAGATTTCCTATCTTTAAAAGATGGGGTAAGTATTATTATCCCTAGCTTTAAGGGAAATGAGACCATACCTGATATGCTTAACTCGATTGTTGAGCAGTCATTTTCAAAATCATTGATTCAACTTGTTATCATCGTTAACGGTGATGATACAAGTTCACTCTCTCTGTATGAGAAATTTAAGAAAACCCATAGGGATATGGATATAGTCGTACATCATGATCCTATCCCTAGTGCATCAAACGCAAGAAACGTTGGTATTGGATACGCTGACAGGAAGTTCACACTTTTCCTCGATAACGATGACATGTTGTCTGAGAACTATATTCAAGCTTTGTATAACAAAAGGGCCCCTAGCGCTATTGTCATAGGTGGTATCTATGACATTAACGAACTTGGGCATGTAATTAAAGAAAACAGTGCCAACAACCAATATTTGCTAGCATCAACTAAGCCTTTCATTTCTTACAATGATGTCACTGCAATTACAACTATGATTGCATGCAAACTATTACCTACTCATCACCTTAAAAAGATAAAATTTGTACCACATCTACGTAGTGGTGAAGACGTTGTATTCTTTTGTGACTACATTGCGAAATTTAAACCTGAAATCAGAGCCGTTGCAGAATCAGATAATGCTTTCTATATTAGGCGAATAACTCAAAACTCTGTATCAAGACAAAAGTCCACCTTTGATTTCTATGTTCGCCAACGGCTTCAGGTTATAAAAGAACTAAAGGCTCTACAAGCCATCACTGACGATGACAAACAAGTCAGCTTTATCCAATCAAAAATAAATGCTCAGTGTACATTTATTAAAAAATTCCTCGAGGAATCACCAGAATATAAAGAAGAGTTACTTCTAGAGTTGAAAGCCCTATCGCTTGAAGACTTTTCGTATGAAGTAATTAATAGAGGGAAAGCAAAGTCTTTAGTCATATCCTATTGCTTCCCACCCTATGTAGATACAAGTGCTTGTGTTATGGCAAAACGGCTCAGAGCTGAAGGCAAAGTTGTTGATGTTGTACATAATAATATGAGCAAGGTGAGAAATGTTTCTAACGATCTTAATCTGCTCGTCAACGACCTTATAGAACAAAGAAAAGTTGTCAACACGCCATCTACCTTTGCTAACTGGTCAGGTATATATAGTTTTGCTCTCGAAACGCTAAAGTGGGCCACACGAAAACAGTCTGCCTATGAATCGATATATAGTAGGGCAATGTGGCCAGCATCACACTTTGCTGCATTTGTAGTAAAAAGGGCTAAACCAGAACTCAAATGGATAGCAGAATTTTCTGATCCAATACAGTGGGATATTAAGTCCCAAGAAAGATATGCAAAACTGGACCTTGACTTTATCAACGATAATGTATTCGGTAAATCAGAAAAGGTCGACGCCCTTATCTTGAAGCACAAAGATAATGACAATCTCTATTTTTGGTGTGAACTTCTACCTTATCTGTATGCTGATGAAATAATTTTCACTTGTACTAATCAACGCGACTATATGCTGTCAAAGATTAGCGATGAAACGATTAAAAAAGTCGCCTTAGATAAATCAACTATATCACAGCACCCAACATTGAAATCATTCTATTACACTCTTGGAAGTGCTAATTACCCTATAGATAACACGGTAAAAAACATAGGTTACTTTGGAGCATTTTACTCTAAGAGAAACCTAGACGATGTAGTTCAGGCTTTAAAAGCCTATAAAAGTAATGGGCAAAAAAATATTATTCTCCATGTTTTCACAGAGCAGAAGGATGATGCTACAGCCTTTGTTAAAGACAATGATCTTAGTGAATACATTAAGATTAATGGTTATTTGGATTATTTGGACTTTCTCAAAGTAATCAATGTATTTGACTGCCTAATAGTTAACGACTCAATAGTAAAAAAAGAAAAGGGAATTAATCCTTATCTTCCTTCAAAACTCAGTGACTACATGGGGGTTAAATCTTCTATATGGGCAATTGTTGAAGAAGATAGCGCACTTTCAAAGATTGAAAGCATCCGCTATATGAGTCAAGCAGGAGATGTCGGTACCGCAACTAGCATCTTAGAACAGATTTCTAAAGAGTCCTTTAAATGAAAAAAATCACCTTTAGTGAAATAGACATCTCCAGCACTGGATTCAGTACCACAATCATTGAAGAAAGTGACAGTACATGTAACAAGTGGTCTATTTATTTCACTCTAAACAAAGATATAACCGTATATAATGATTTAGTTGCGCTATCTTTAAGCACTTTATGTGGTAGAAACAACTACTCCGATATACATATGGACTTAGAAATAAGCTCATATATGTTCAATAAAATAAGAGATTTCACTTTAAGTAATCTCAGCGCTAGAAGTTTAACTGATAATATAGCGGATTACCTACAAGCTCAAAGGAATGGAGTTACTCTTAATTTTAGTGGTGGTTTTGACTCATTATCCGCTCTTTGCTTGATGCCAAAAGAAACTAACTTAGTTTCTATGGCCTTTGGTGGTCGCTTTGGGCGAGAGAAGGGTTTTTTCGAAAAATTCGATCCTATTGTTGTTAGCACAAATATCATTGACACTCCACTAAGAAGTAATTCATGGAGTTTCATGGGAATTGGATCAATACTAACATCCTCACATTACAATACAAAATTCAATACATTCGGCGGTATTCTTGAAGCATCACCAAATAACTTTGATAAATCACCAGCAGCGGCAAAAAATGTAACTTTCCCACCGTTTTCCGCAGCTGGCATGATTAATGCGCCTTACACTCTAGGTTTGAGTGAAGTGGCAACCATGCATGTTATCGCACAGGCCATGCCCGATATGGTATCTGAATCTCTTGACTCTCTTGCTGAGCCTGGAACAGAAAAAAGATACCGAAAGCAGGTATTGGCTGAGATTATGACTGCGCGACATGGTGTACAACTCAATATAAATAAGTTGCCAGCACCGACTAAGCAGCATTTCTCGTTTGGTCAAAATTTTGCTGCTGATTTCTTATCGCTCTACATAATTAAACATGCTGGCTATGACGTTGCATCAAACACAATAATGAATATCCCACATGAGTTTATAGCGCTTTCTGAAAAGCTAAGCTTGGATTTCTATGAGAGAATAAATACTAATTTCTACTTAAATCTACCTAAAGAGCTAAAGTCTCATTTCTATCAAAAGTGTATGATGTATGGTCTAGAACCGTATACAAGAAACGACTGGGATGAGTTCTTGGTAGTCACAAACCATTTAGCCTCTCATTATAAGATGGCTCTATAACATGTCTAGTCACCTTGACATCATAATTCCATGTACGTTAAGCAACCAAGCCTCAGATTACGTTAGAAAAAAACGATTACAGTTGTGTAAGGCTCACCTTAATTATGAGCATGCACAGAATATCATTACCGCCCCTCTCTTCAATCCAGAGGGGATTTTCTCACCAGGGAAGGCTAGAAATGAATTAATAAATAGCGCAACAGGAAAATTTATTTTCATGTTGGATGTGGATTTATTATCTAGTCCAATATTACTTTCTCATTTATCAGATAGGATTCACCCCCTAACTCAACACTCACTGTACGAGTTTGAAATGTACCCCTGCCTCTATCTGACCAAGGAAGAGACGGATCGGTTTGACGGGGACTTTCAAGGTTGCCTGGAATCCTTTCTGCGGGGGGAGAATCACAGGGTAGAAGGTATTGCCCTGGCCAGCAGTTGTTTGCTGCTCAATCGCGAGTGGTTTTTACAGCTGGGGGGCTTTGACGAACAGTTTGTCGGTCACGGCGGCGAGGATCTGGAGCTGATTGACCGGCTGACCCGACATTATCCCATAGGGCCAAGACCCGCTGACTATGGCCTGAATATCAAGGCGCAGCATCCGGGGGATTATCAGGGCTTTCGCCGTTATTTCAGTTATTATGCCCTGCCCCATCTGTTTGCCGGCCGGTTTCTGGTGCACCAGTGGCACCCGAGACCCCTGACTCACCCCTATCACAAACGCAGGGCGGGTAACGACCAGTTGCTGGAACAGATGCTTGCCCGCACCGAGACGGAACGGGGCCCCCTGAAAGGACCCGTGGTGCCCTGCAATGACCTCAATGGAGAGCTGCCGGACTTTCGGGAGTGGATGATCCGTCTGCAGGAAGAGGCGGGGTATCCCGTCAATGAGTATCCGGGGTTATTGCGCTGGAAGGATGGCATCAAACCCAAGCGCCCCTTGTGGCGCAAGCTGCGCAAGCTTTATCTCAATCCGCGTGCTTTTTTCAGAGACATGTTCAAACCCGCATCTCTCTAAGCTTCATTTTTATCCGAGCAACTTGAATGACTCTATGGACACAATCTGGCGGCATACTGGCCCGCAGCGCGCAGATCAGCGCCTGTCTGGGCCAGCCATTGGCACGTCTCACTCCTGATGCCACTCCTCAACCCGGCGATGTCCTGGTGGGTTGGGGCCAGAAGGCCAATACCCGTCAGATTAAACAACAGGCGCAGGCATTGGGCCTGCCCTATTGGCAGCTGGAAGATGGCTTTATCGGTTATATCGGTCATCCCGCCAGGGGCGGCAAGGCGGTTTCGCTTATCGCAGATCCCGTCGGCATCTATTACGATGCGCGCCAGCCCAGCCAGCTTGAACAGCTGATTGCCACTCCTGTGGATGACGCTCTGCTTGAGCGGGCGCAGCGACTCATGGGTGAACTGGTGCGCCTCGGGGTGACCAAATACAACTGCTATGCCACTCGCCCTGCCGATCCCGCTTGCGATACCTCAGCCCGACTCTCTGCACGAGGTGAGCATGGTGGTTTGCCAGCGGCGCTGGCCCAGCGCCTGCTGCAAGACGCCAGACCCAGGGTGCTGCTGGTGGATCAGGTGGCCGGCGATCTCTCCATTCCGGGGGCCCTGGCCAGTGAAGCCGATTTTGTGACCATGGTCGAGGCGGCGCGTCGCAATCACCCCAATGCCCGTCTGCTGCTGCGCACTCACCCAGACACCCGCTTTGGCAAGAAGAGCGGCGTGCTGGCCCGACTGCAACTGGATGATGTGGAAGTGGTTGCCGATCACTGCCATCCCCATGCCCTGCTCAGCCGGGTGGAGGCTGTCTATACCGTCTCTTCCCAGCTCGGATTTGAGGCCCTGCTGCTCGGCAAGCCGGTGTATTGCTTTGGCATGCCGTTCTACGCCGGCTGGGGCCTGACCTTTGATAGCAAACAGTGCGAGCGACGCGGCACCCACATCTCGCTGGCTCAGCTGGTCGCAGCGGCGCTCATCCTCTATCCGCGCTATCTGGATCCGGTACTGGGTCAGCGCTGTGAGGTGGAGGAGGTGCTTGCCATCATAGCGCGCCAGCAAAAGCCCACGCCGCGCTGGCGCAGGCTCTATCTGGTCGGCTTCTCCCTGTGGAAGCGTGCCTTCATGCAGGCGTTCTGCCACCACCTGGCCGATGAACTGCGCTTTGTGCGCAGACCGCCCAAACGCCTGACCGGTGATGAGCAGGTGCTGGTCTGGGGCAGCCGCCACCCGGACCTCACCTCGGCCATCCGGGTGGAGGATGGCTTTATCCGATCCAAAGGGCTGGGCTCCAACCTCTGTCGCCCCTCTTCCCTCTCCATCGATCCGGTCGGGATCTATTTCGACAGCCGCATGCCAAGCGGGCTCGAACAGTTGCTCAACTATCAGCAACTGACGGAAGCAGACGTCAATCGGGGCGCCGCCCTGATTGAACTGCTCCTGCAGCACAGGGTCAGCAAGTACAACGTGGGCACGCCACAGCGCTACACGCCCCCTGCCGATGGCCGCCCGCTGGTGCTGGTGGTGGGCCAGGTGGATGGGGATGCCTCCATCCTGACCGGCAGCCCGACCATTCGCAGCAATGAACAGCTGCTGTGGGCCGTGCGCGCCGCCAAACCAGAGGCGCATATTCTGTTCAAGCCGCACCCGGATGTAGTGGCAGGCAATCGGGCAGGCGCCATCTCTGCCGCATGCCTGGCAGAGTGTGTCGACAGCCAGGTGCTGGACATAGGGTTGACCAGTCTTTACCCCCACGTGGACGAGCTGCATACCATGACCTCGCTGAGCGGCTTCGAAGCCCTGGTGCAGGGAGTCGAGGTCACGACCTGGGGCCAGCCCTTCTACAGCGGCTGGGGACTGACGACAGATGCCCATCCCCCGGCCCGGCGCCAGCGCAGCCTGCCATTGGCGGCGCTGGTTTACCTGACGCTGGTCGCCTATCCACTCTACATCGATTGGCAGACAGGGCTCTGGATAAGTCCGGAGCAGTTGATCCGCCAGCTGGCAGAGCAAGGGCACTCATCGACCCAGAAGTCGAGCCTGTGGCAACGTTGGCAGATCAAGCTGAGTTACCTGGCACAGACGCTGTTGCAGCGCCCCTCCCTCCCCCAGTTCATGAGATAAGCCGACCATGAAGATTTTGTTGTTGCAAGGACCGCTCGGCCCCTTCTTTCAGACCCTGAGCCAGACCCTGAGCGAGGCGGGCCACGAGGTTTACAAGATCCATTTCAATGGCGGCGACGAGTGCTGGCCCTGCGCAGGCCATAACGAACGCTTCACCGGCAAGCCTGAGACCTGGAACACCTTTTTTCGCCGCTTTATCAAGCGAAATGGTATCGACAGCCTGATCTGCTACGGCGATTGCCGCTATTACCACCTGCAGGCGATTCGCATCTGCAAGCTGAAGAAGATCGCCGTCTGGGCCATGGAAGAGGGGTATCTGCGCCCGGACTATGTGACCCTGGAACAGGGGGGCGTCAATGCCTTCAGCCCGCTCTATGCCAAACGCGACCAGCTGGCCGAGATGGCATGGCCCGCCCCCTATGAGGCACCGTTGCAGGTGGGCAAGACCTTTGCCCGCCGCGCCTGGTATGCCAGCCGCTACCACATCAGCAAGAATTTGCTGCGCTGGCGTTATCCGCACTTCGTCAACCACAGACCCTGGAGCCTGTATCAGGAAGCCAGAGGCTGGGTGGCGGGCGGCCTGGTCAAGTGGTGGTACAGATGGTCGGATCGCTCGCTGCTCAAGGCGCTGCCCCAGCACAAGGGCCATATCTTCTTCGTGCCCTTGCAGGTCACCGAGGATTTTCAGATAAGAGAGCACTCTGACTTGAGCGGAGTGGAGGAGATGGTCGCCCAGGTGATGAACTCCTTTGCCGAGCACGCCCGCAGCGAGGATGTGTTGCTGTTCAAGCACCACCCCATGGACCGGGGTTATGTCAGCTACCAGTCCCAGATAAACCGGCTGGTGACGCTGCTTGGCTTGGAGGGACGGGTGTTTTATGGCTACGAGTTGCCCCTGCCCACCCTCTATCCGCTGCTCAAGGGGGTCATAACCATCAACAGCACGGTTGGCCTCTCCGCCCTGCTGCACGATGTGCCGACCTTCTGCATGGGACGGGCCCTGTATGATCTGGCGGGTCTCACCACCCGTGGCACCCTGGCTAAGTTCTGGCACAAGCAGAGCCCGGTTTGCAGCGAGACCTTCGAGCGCATGCGCCAGTCCCTGCTCCATCTGACCCAGCTCAATGCCAGCTTCTACCGCCACCTGGAACTGAGCGCCATGGCAGTGATGCAGAAGATCCATCAACACAGCGAGCAGGCCCTGCCCGTCAAACAGGGCAAGCAGGCACTGGCGCCGTCCAGCGTCATAGGCGCCATCGGCGCGCTCAGTGCCCTGGGTTTCATGGCCGAAGAGATGCTGACCCCCATCGCCACCTTGTAAGCAACACAGAGACACAAAAAAGCCCGCGATTGCGGGCTTTTTTTATGGGGATTACACGGTGCGGGGACGCAGGTGGGCGTGCCAGCGGGCTTCCCACTTCTTGAACAGCCAGACGATGACGAAGGTCAGCAGCATGTAGAGCAGGCCTGCGGTCAAAAACGCCTCGAACGGGCTGTAGTAGCGGGAGTTGATGATCCGCGCCGCACCTGTCAGGTCGACTATGGTGATGATGCCGGCCACCGCCGAGCCCTGCAGCATAAAGATCACCTCGTTGCTGTAGGCGGGCAGCGCACGGCGAAACGAGTTGGGCAATATGATGCGGGTCAGGGTCTGCCAGCGGGTCATGCCAAAGGCGTTGGCCGCTTCAATCTGCCCCTTGGGCATGTTGAGCACGGCGCCGCGCACTATCTCGGCGGTATAGGCCCCCGTGTTGAGGGTGAACGCCAGCAGGGCGCAGAACCAGGCCTGGGCGAACAGCTCCCAGGCTGCGCTGTTTTTCAGCCACTCCCACTGGGCGGCGCCGTAGTAGATGATGAACAGCTGCACCAGCAGCGGGGTGCCACGGAAGAAGTAGATATAGGCCCAGATCGGCCCCTTGATCAGCCAGTTGCGGCTGTTGCGCAGTATCCCCATGGGCACCGCCAGAGCCAGGCCGAGCACCAGGGAGGCCGCCACCAGCAGCACTGTGGTGTAAAGCCCCTCCCAGTAGGTGGGCCACTCTTTGAGAATGATTGAGAAATCCATGGCTTACCTCGTCTTTATCGCGTAGTGACGCTCGGCCCATTTCAGTGCCGAGGTGGAGACCGCAGTGAAGATCAGGAAGATCAGGGCCACCGCCATGTAGAAGGTGAAGGGCTGCTGGGTCGACCCCGCCGCCAGGGATGCTTTGCGCACCATGTCATCGAGCCCGATGATGGAGACCAGCGCCGTGGTTTTCAGCAGCACCAGCCAGTTGTTGCCAAAGCCCGGCAGGGCGTGGCGCATCATCTGGGGGAAGAGGATCCGTACAAACACCTGGGTCGCCCGCATGCCAAAGGCGCGAGCCGCTTCCAGCTCTCCCTTGTCCACCGCCAGAATGGCGCCGCGGAAGGTCTCTGTCATGTAGGCGCCGAAGATGAAGCCTATGGTGGCCACACCAGCCGCAAACGGACTGATGTCGATGTAGTCAGGCAGCAGGGAGACCCACTCCTGGTTCGGATCGCTCGCCAGCAGGTAGTTGTTGTAGCTCTCGTTGACCCAGCTGCAGAGGCTGTTGATCAGCACCTGGCCGCCGAAGAACAGCAGCATCATCAGCACCAGATCGGGAATGCCGCGAATGACTGTGGTGTAGGCGGTGGCGATGCCACGTGCCCACTTGTAGGGGGAGAGCTTGGCGAGTGCCCCCAGCATGCCCAGCAGCAACGCCAGCAGCAGCGAGGCCAGCGCCACCTCTAGGGTGATCCAGGCGCCCTCCAGCAGGGAGGCTTCGTATCCTTTCAAATCAAACATATGCGGCTCCATTGCAACGCATTGAGCGGGCCAGCCCGTCCCAATATCCTTTCAAACCAAACACATGCAGCTCCATTGCAACTAAGCGGGCCCATCGCTCCCTTGCGAGAGACAACGGGCCCGATGACTACAGACAAGGGTCAACCTGTCGTGATGATTCGCCGCAATCCCTTCGGCTGCTACTCGGTGTAGCGCGCCTGGGGGTTACTCGCCGTAGACGTCGAAGTCGAAGTACTTGTCGTTGATTGCCTTGTACTTGCCGTTGGCGCGCAGGGCCAGGATGGCGGCGTTGAATTTCTCTTTCAGATCCTTGTCAGCCTTGCGGACCGCTATGCCGGCACCCTCGCCAAACCACTTGGGATCGGTCAGTTTCGGGCCGACGAACTCGTAGGCATCGCCCCCTTCCTTCTTCAGCAGACCGTCACTGATGGCGGCGGAGTCAGCCATCACATAGTCAACCCGACCGGATTTCAGATCGAGATAGGCTTCATCCGCGGTGCCATAACGCTTGATGGTGGCGTTCGGGAAGTTGTCCGTGATGTAGGTATCCATGGAAGTGGCGCGTTGCACCGCCACGGTTTTACCGTCCATGAAGGCCTTGTCGAGCTTGACCTCTGTGCCCTTCTTGGCGGCGAAGCGGGCCGGAATGTGCTGGTACTTCTGGGTGAAGTCCACCTTCTTCTTGCGCTCTTCGGTGATGTCCATGGTGGCTATGATGGCGTCATATTTGCGCGACAGCAGCGCCGGAATGATGCCGTCCCAGTCTTGCTTGACCAGGGTACACTTCACCTTCATCTCTTCGCACAGGGCGTTGGCGATGTCGATATCGAAGCCTTTCACCTCGCCACTGGGCTCGGTCCAGGAGAAGGGAGGGTAAGCACCTTCGACCCCGATCCGCACCTCTTTCCACTCCTTGGCCATCAGGCTGCCGGAAGACAGGGCAGTGACTATGGCAGTCGCCAGCATCAGCTTGTTCATGTATCTCTCCTTGATAAAATCGTCGACTGTTGAAGTTGCAGCTTGTTGAAAACAGATCCCGCCCATCAATAGATGGAGGAGATGAATTGCTTGAACCGTTCCGACTTGGGATGGGCGAAGATCTCCTTGGGATTGCCCTCCTCTTCCACGCGCCCCTGATGCAGAAACATTACCTTGTTCGACACATCACGGGCAAACGACATCTCGTGGGTCACCACCAGCATGGTGCGCCCCTCTTCGGCCAGCTCGCGCATCAGGCCGAGCACCTCCCCCACCAGCTCGGGGTCCAGCGCCGAGGTGGGTTCGTCAAACAGCATCACCTCGGGCTCCACCGCCAGTGCCCTGGCGATGGCCGCCCGCTGCTGCTGGCCGCCGGAGAGGTGACCGGGATAGTAGTCGCGCCGCTCCCACAGACCCACCCGGTTGAGCAGGTGTTCCGCCTTGGCGATGGCCTCGGCGCGGGGGACTTTCAGCACCTGGATAGGCACCTCTATGATGTTCTGCATTATGGTCATGTGCGACCAGAGGTTGAAACTTTGAAACACCATGGCCAGCCGGCTGCGAATGCGCTCCACCTGGCGCATGTCCTCCGGCAGCCGCTCACCGGCCCGGTTGGATTTCATGCGAATAAGCTCGCCATGGAGTGAAACTGTGCCGGAAGAGGGTGTTTCCAGCAGATTGATACAACGAAGAAAGGTCGACTTCCCCGAGCCGGAGGAGCCGATCAGGGAGATGACATCCCCCTTGCGGGCTGTCATATCGATGCCCTTGAGCACTTCGTGGGTGCCGAAATACTTGTGCAGTTCACGAACTTCCAGTGCGGCAACGTCACTCATCCATTACAACCTTGTCTGTCCCTAGACGCCGCTGGGGCGTGACTCACACCATCATGAATTTAACAAAAAGTTAACCGATGGCAACCTTCAGCGAAAATATCACTCGAATAGTTAAAAAACAATACAGAACAGAGGTCTTTGGTGTTTTGTCTGTATTTTTATTGGTCTCACTGGTATTTTTCAGCACTTTGTCTGCATAAAACTCGGTTTGGACCCATCGAGCGACACCGCCTTTTTATACCCTGATCGCAAGGGTGGCAAGAAAATTCCGACATCATGACAGCAAGATGGCGAAAGCGACTTTATTCACCCCATCGATGTTTGCATCTTGTTGAAAAATGGGCGATGAGCGTGATTTCATGGCGGCACGCTTGCCGCACCAAGGTGGGCCTTTGAGCCAAATGAGTGCAGTTGCTTGCACCAAAAACATAACAACCTGATAAAAAGCCCCGGATGAGCCATCCAAACTCACAGAAATGTGACACAGAGCCAATAAGTAGTGATAAGGTGTCATTTTTATCAGTTTTTGTGATCGAGGCCCCGATGTTGCTCAATGTATTGCTGATCCTGCTGCCGTTAGGCGTCGGCTATCTGATCCCCCTCTCCTCCGCCCGGCTCATCAAGCTGGTCAATCAGTCCCTCGGCAAGATGGTCTACCTCATCCTGTTTCTGATGGGGCTGGGACTGGCCTATGTGGAAAACCTCGGCAGCAATCTGGCGGTGATCTTCAAGGTGGCCGGTGTCATGCTGGCCGCCATTACCCTGTGCAACCTGCTGGCGCTCTGGTGGCTGGACAAGCGCAGCCCGCCGACCCACGAGGCCAGCGACGCCAAGATGCCAAGCAAGCTGCACCTGCTGTGGGAATCCCTCCAGCTCTGCTTCGTGGTGCTGGGAGGCGTGCTGCTGGGGCTGCTGGTCGATCTGCAAGCCCTGCCCATCGATCGCTTAAGCGAGTGGGCCCTGATGCTGCTGCTGTTGCTCATCGGGGTGCAGATGCGCAACTCCGGCATGCGGCTGCGCCAGATTCTGCTCAACCCCTGGGGCATGAAGATCGCCTTCACCGTCATCATCAGCAGCTGGCTGGGCAGCGTACTGGCGGCCCAGTTGCTGGGCATGCCGCTGAGCCACGCCCTGGCGCTCAGCTCCAGCTTCGGCTGGTATTCGCTGTCGGGCATTCTGGTGGCCGACAAACTGGGACCCGTGCTCGGCTCCGCCGCCTTCATCAACGATCTGGGCCGCGAGCTCATCGCCATCCTCATCATTCCCATGCTGATGCGTCGCCACCCCTCCGCCGCCATCGGCTACGGCGGCGCCACCGCGCTGGACTTCACCCTGCCGGTCATTCAAAAATCCGGTGGCATCCAGATGGTGCCCGTGGCCATCGTCTCCGGCTTTATCCTGAGCCTGCTCGGCCCCATCCTGATCCTGGGCTTCCTGGCGATCTAGGCCACACCTGCCGCCCGCAGAATCAAAGAAGCCCGACATTGCTGTCGGGCTTCTTTCATCTGGATATACCGCACTCTCGCGCTATCCGCCGTTCATCCGCGCCACTGGCCGCCGCTCATTACCCGCTCGATGGCGAAAGAGTGGGGATGGATCAGCAGCAGATCCGCATCCTGCCCCACTCCGATCCTCCCCTTTGCGGCCAATCCCAGCACTCGTGCCGGATGAGTACTCACCACCGCCAGCGCCACCTCGAGCGACACCCCGAGCTGGCAGGCGCGCACGCACTCCTGCCACAGGCTGGCAATCTGGCCGCAGCGCATCTCGATAAGGCGCCCCTCGCCATCGAAGCGCGGCAGGCTGGCGTTGGCATCTGAGCTGAAGGTGATGCGATCGGCAGGCACGCCAGCGGCCAGCAACTCGATCAATCCATCGGCGGCCAGCCGTTCGCCATCCTCCACCAGATCGGGGAAGCTGGAAGTGGTGAGATCGACCCAGCCTCCCGCCTTGCCCCAGGCGATCGCCTCGGCAAACAGCCAGGGGTTGCGGTTGCAGTGGGTCGGATAGAGCTGGCGCAGCGGAATGTCGGTTTCATCGCGCAGGGCCCGCAGCGGTGCCAGCGCCCCGCGGCCATCCCCCAGATGGAAGAAGCTGACGCCGCTCTTGCCCGAGAGCAGCCCGGCCACCCGCGCCTCGCTCACCAGTCGGGCCAGCTCGTCGTGGGTGGGGGCGCTGGATCTGTGATCGCTGATGGCCAGCTCCCCCACCCCCAGCACTTCGGGAATGAGCATGATGTCGGACTCCACCGTGCCGGTGAGGCTCTTGACGGGCAGATGGTAGGAGCCGGTATACATGAAGGCGCTCACCCCGGCGGCGCGAAATTCACGCACCTTGCCAAGCACCTGGGCCGGCGTGCGGGTCAGGCTGTCGGTGCCGAGCGCCGCCACCAGGGTGGTGACCCCCGCCTTGAGAGCCTCGCTCGCGGCGAGTTCGGGCGTGCGAAAGGCAAAGCCCCCCTCGCCCCCGCCCCCGGTGATATGGGCCAGCGGATCCACCAATCCGGGCACCAGGTAGCGACCGCGACCATCGACCCGCGTCAACGGCCAATCTGCGGGGGCCGTCAACCCCTTGCCAATCCAGGCGATGCGGCCATCGGCCACCAGCAGATCCTGCTGGCCGAGGTGGGTGGGACTGAAGATCTCGGCGCCCTCGATCAGGGTCAACATCATGGCTACTCCTTGCAAGCTATCCCCTGCGGGGAAAAGAGAGAAATCGCTATTTACCCACCATTGGCCTCTCGGTAACGGCAGTGCCTGCTGGCCAGTTTGCCATGATCGGCATAGGCAAGGGAGAGGGGATCGGCTAGGCTCACCAGCAATTCCCGTTTGCTGGTCGACATCCACCGTCATGAACTATCTGGCTCACCTGCATCTGGCCGCCCATACCCGAAGCTCCCTCACCGGCAACCTGCTGGGGGATTTCGTCAAGGGCCCTTTGCCAAGCACGCTCGGTCCCGCCTTCGATGAGGGGATCTGGCTGCACCGCAGAATCGATGCCTTCACCGATGCCCACCCCGAGCACAGGGCGGCGGTGGCCTGTTTCGAGGCGCCCTGGCGCCGCTTCGGTGGCATCCTGGTGGACATGATCTACGACCACTGGCTCAGCCTGCACTGGCCACAATTTGGCGAAGACCCCCTGCCCCGCTTTCTGCAACAGAGTTATGGGCAGCTGCTGGCGGATCATCAGCGCCTGCCGGATGGCTTGCCCGTTGCGCTCACGCGGATGGCGGAGCAGAACTGGATCGCCTCCTATCGCCACAGGGAGGGGCTGGGCCGCGCCCTCAACGGCATAGGTCACCGGTTGCGCCGCCCCATCTTGCTGGGCGATGCCCTCGCCACCCTGGACGATGCCAGCTGGCACAATGGCGAGCAGGGATTTCTGCGCTTCTATCCCCAGTTGATGCGCTTTAGCGAGCAGCAGCTCGCCCACTATCGCGAGACTGGCGGTCACGCCGGCGTGCGGCCATAAAAAAGACCCCGTGAGGGGCCTTCTACCAACTCTTCATCAGGCCCCTGGCGTGGCAGGCAGGAAGGTGAACGCCTTGGCCGGCACAAACTTGTCCGCCGTTTCGCCCGCATAGAGTTGACGCTCAGTCAGCGGGAGTCTCTTGACCGGGGCGCCCGCACTCAGATCCAGCTGATCCATGCTCACCCAGAAGGTGTTGGGCAAATGAGTCAGCTCGAAGAAGTAGCGGCGATGCTGTTGATCCGACACGCTGCGCCAAAGGGTGGTGGAGATGTTGGGTTGATCCTGTGTACTGATCCCCATGGGCACCGAGACGTTGCGCATCACGCTCATCACACCGGCAACGGCTTCATTGGCCTGATCCGTCTTGGGCAGGGTCTTGATATAAAAAGAGGCCCGGGCGAAACGATCCGCCGAACGGTTGGTACCCGGCAGCATGGTAAGCCCGCCTATCTCCTCCCAGTACTCGTTGAGTGCCAGCTGCTTGTCGAAAACGGGGGAGTTGGTCATCACCTGATAGCTGCGGTCGTGGTGGATCTGCAACTTGCCATCCACGTACTGGAAAATGGCCGAGTCACCGCTGGCATCCGAGATGGAGAGGTGCAGCTGGCCCGGCTTGCCATCCGGCGTCAGAGTGGTCACCACATAGAACTCGTCCTTCGACAAGGCGGCGACCGCCTCGGTGACGGTGGCAAAATTGTCCAGCACATACTGGGCCCAGAGGGAGATGGAGAGCGTCTTGCGCGGATCCTTGTCGCTCGGAGTCACATACTCGGACTCGGTCAGATAGAGCAAATTGGCCACCAGCCCCTTTTCGTTCATGCCATCGGCGGTACCCGCGTCAAACCCCGCGGCGACCAGGGAGCCATAGCGCGCGTTCCACTTCATGGAGTGCGGACCGGCCGCCCCGCTCCGATCGATGCCACGCGGCAAGGCCCAGAGGTTGGTCGGCATGGCAGCGCGCCAGTCCATGGTGCGGCCGGTTACCACCAGACCGCCGTCGCCCTGATAAACGGCGCGGGTGCAGGCATCGGCCAGCGAGCTGACCGACAGGGCCATGGTCAATGCCAACAGGGTTTTCTGGAACAGGGGGCTGGATTGGCGTTTCATAGGATGCATCACTCAGGCTGGTGAAAACGACAGGCTAACGGCTACCGCTGTATGGGAGCTTAATGAGGATAGTCAGCCGCCCGCCACGCTCCCACCTCGCGGCGGCCAAGATGTGATCATGTCGACATAGTTACAGCAAGATCAGCGAGATACACCTGGCATCTGCGTTGCCAGCAGGCTTTTGGTCCAGCCGCTGTCACGTCAACCCCGGTCACGTCATGCCAGGCTGCACATCCATAAAAAAAACCGGACCCAGGGCCCGGTTTGCAGATAAAGGTGCGCTGACGCAGGCCTTATTTCTCTTGCTGTGACGGCTCACCCTTCTTCTTGCGGATGCTGAGCCCCAGCTCACGGCCACGCAGGCGGGCGTAATAGATGGTGCCGACGAAGGCGAGTATGGTGAACACCAGCTCCACCACCGCCAGCCAACGCTCTCCCTCATCCGTGGTGATCAGGGTCAGGGCGTGCAGGAAATAGGGCATCAGCACGAAGTTGCCCCAGGCGTGGGTGTAGGGGCTGCCCTGCACTATTCCCTTGAGCGGGAACAGCAGCGGCACAGTCCAGATCACCGGCAGTAGCCAGGGGTTGAGCTCCGGGTGGGGCGAGAGCCACAGATGCCAGAGGATGACCCAGCCCAGCAGGCCAAAGAAGCCGACCAGGGTCAGCAGACGGGCGAAGCGGGTGCTCACTTGAGGATCTCCAGCACCTGCTCGGGCGGACGGCCGATGCGGGCCTGACCATCCTTGATGACGATGGGGCGCTCGATGAGCTTGGGGTGCTGATGCATGGCGCGAATAAGGGCATCGCCGTTCACCTCGCCCAGCCCCAGCTCCTTGTAGAGCTCTTCCTTGGTGCGCATCAGCTGGCGCGGATCGGTGAAGCCTAGCTGGCTCAGCAGGGTGCGGATTTGCGCCTCGCTCGGGGCCTGCTCCAGATAGAGCACCACATCAGGGGCGATCCCGTGCTGCTCCAGCAGGGCCAGGGTTTCACGGCTCTTTGAGCAGCGCGGATTGTGGTAAATTTGGGTCTCGCTCATGGTAACTCCCTGATTGATCGCAAGATGGGACAAGAAACGGCGCTATTGTAGGGGAAACTGATGGTCAGGGTAAGCGGCACTGGAAAGGAATTGAAACGAATTTGTTGGCTGATTGTGGCCGGTCTGCTGAGCGCCTGCTCCCCGGCGCCCGAATTCACCAACGGCCAGGGCCAGCCGGTGGCACTGGCCCAATTTGCCGGCAAGCCGCTCTTGGTCAACTACTTCGCCCCCTGGTGTGCCCCCTGCCTGCGAGAGTTGCCGCTGCTGGAGGCGCTGGCGCAGGAGGGCTCCCTCGCCGTGGTGGCCATCCACTACGATCCGGCCACCCCGGCCGAGCTGGCGGCACTGGCGAGCCGCTACCGGGTCAGCCTGCCGCTGTTGATCGCCAATGACACGGCAAGCCTGCCTTTCCCCCACCCGACCGGGCTGCCCACCAGCTATCTGCTCGACGCAGAGGGCAAGCTGCAACAGACGATCGTCGGCGAACTCGATGCGCAGCAGATTGCCGCCCTCAAGGCGCAGGCTGCGGCGGTTCGCTAGAGTGATCCCTCCCCTCTCCTCTCCTTGGCAAGTAAGGGGCCCATCACACCCACACACGACGACGGGATTGACCTGCACAACGGCATAGGCCAACGATGGGAAAGGAAACGGGGTGTCCCATTGCTGGCACACCCCGTTTCACCGCACCTCTGATGCATCACCCCTTCAGGCTGTCGAGATCCTTCTTCGCCCGCTCCAGCTCAGTGATGCGTGCCTCCAGCCTGGCCAGGGTCAGCTTGTCGCTGGTGGTGCCACGGGCCACGATCAGCTCGTCGATGGCCGCCTGGTAGTCACCGCGCAGAGAGAGCATCTCGGCCCGCGCCATGTGCAGGTCCGTCATCCGTCCCGCCTTGCGATAGGCATCGGAGAGCAGGCTCCAGGCCAGGTTGTTCTCTTCGTGCTCGCGGGCATAGGGATCCAGGATGGCGATGGACTTCTTGTAGTTGCCCCCTTCCAGATAGGCGTTGCCGAGGTTGACCACCACCACTTCGTTGTCCGGCATGCGGGTGCGGAACTTCTCCAGCCGGGCGATGGCCTGGGCGCTGCGCCCCTTGGCGAGATCGATGTCGGTGAGGGCATCCACCACGAACAGATCTTCCGGGTGACGGCTCGCCAGCTCCTGCATCAGGGTGTCGGCCTCGTCGGTGCGCTTGAGCTGCAACAGCGCCAGCGCCTTGCCGTAGGTGGCCGCATCCTTGAGCGGGTAATCCCCTTTCTGCAGGCGGTTGTCGAAATAGCTGAGCAGCGCCTGCGGGCTTTCGGTGCCATAGCGCACCTGGATGCGCACCTTGGCCAGCCAGAAGTCGAGGCTGGGGGGCAGGTTGCGGCGAGCATAGCTGGAGGCGCGGCCACGGGCCTCGGAGATACGGGTCTCGGGCAGCGGGTGAGTCAGCAGCATCTCGGGCGGCTTGCTGGCGTAGCGATACTCTGCAGCCAGTTTCTGGAAGAAGTTGGCCATGCCCATGGGATCGAAGCCTGCGTCATACAGGGTCTTCATGCCGATCCGGTCCGCTTCGTACTCGTTCTCGCGGGTGTAGTTGATGGCCGACTGCATGGAGAGGCCGAGCGTGGTCTGCAGAGCGGCGATACCGGCGGTGGGGTTGATCACCGCCAGCGCGATGGAGCCCACCAACCCGGCCAGGGTCATGGCGGAGCTGCTTGCCTGCGCCTCCATATAGCGGGCTATGTGGCGCTGGGTCACGTGGGTGATTTCGTGCGCCAGCACCGAGGCCAGCTCGCTCTCGCTGTCGGCATAGAGGAAGAGGCCCGTGTGCACCTTGACCCGTCCGCCGAGGAAGGCGGCCGCGTTGATGCTGGGATCGTTGATGAGGAAGAAGGTAAACGGGAAACGTACCCCATCGGCGTTGGAGAGCAGCCGCTGACCGAGATCGTCTATGTACTGGCTCAGCACGGGATCATCTATGATCGGCAGGCCGGCCCGGGCGAAACGCATGAAGGCGTTGCCATAGCGCACCTCCTGCTCGATGGGCAGGGCGGCTACCCCGGCGGTGCCTATGTCGGGAAGCTGGTTGTTCGCCTGGGCATGGAAGGTGGCACCCATCAGGGAAGCCAGCAGGGGAAGCGATGCCATCAGGGGGGAAAAGCGTGCCACGTTATCTCTATCTCCATCAGAAGGGGCCTCGGCAGAATACCCTTGCCCCTCAAGGGCTACAAGCGTTGTTTCGTGCTCTCATCACGGCCATAATAGCCGCCTCACGCCTGCTGGAGCCCTCATGGAACACCTCGATCTGACCCCCTGGCGCTGCCCCGAGCCGCTGATCCGGCTCAAGCTCTGGCTAAGGGAGGCCAAAAGCGGTCAAACCGTGACCATTCGGCTGGCCGATGCCGGCTCCCGGCAGGACATTCCGGCCTATCTGCAACGTCAGGGTCATCCCTTCACGGTGCAGCAGGCGCAGGACAATACGCTCTCTTTGCAGTTGGTCGTCGGGGCACAGCACCATCATGAGCCCCAGTAACGAAAGGATGCTGTCATGTTAGATGTGCTCAAACGCTGGTATCAGACCCGCTTCTCCGACCCCGATGCGGTCACCCTCTTCCTGTTGCTGGTGGCCTGCTTCGCCGTGCTCTGGCTGTTTGGCGATCTGCTGGCGCCGCTGCTGGTGGCGCTGGTAATGGCCTACCTGCTGGAGTGGCCGGTGAGCCGGCTGCAGCGCCTCGGTCTCTCCCGAACCCTGGGCACCAGCCTGATCCTGCTGTTGTTCATCGCCCTGACGGTCATGGCATTCCTGGGCCTGATCCCGACGCTGGTGAGCCAGGGCATCAACCTGGCCAAGGAGTCCCCCTCCATGCTGGCCCATGCCCAGGACTATGTGCGCACCCTGCCGGAGCAGTATCCCGAGCTCATCAACGTGACCCTGGTCGAGACCATCATAGACAACATTCGCCAGCGCATTCTGACCGGTGGCGAGCAGCTGGTGAGCGCCTCCCTGAACTCGCTGGTCAACGTGGTGGCCATCCTCATCTATCTCATACTGGTCCCCTTGATGGCGTTCTTCATGCTCAAGGACAAGCAGGTGCTGATGGGCAGCCTGCGCCGCTTCCTGCCGCGCAACCGCACCCTGGTCAACCGGGTCTGGGTGGAGATGAACGAGCAGATCCTCAACTACATCCGCGGCAAGGTGATCGAAATCCTCATAGTCGGGGTCATCAGCTACGGCGCCTTTGCCATGCTGGGGCTGCGCTATTCGGTGCTGCTGGCGGTGGCGGTCGGCTTCTCCGTGCTCATTCCCTACATAGGGGCCGCCGCCGTGACGGTACCGGTCGCCATGGTAGCCTTGTTCCAGTGGGGGCTGACCCCTGAATTCACCTGGCTGATAGTGGTGCATACGGTGATCCAGGTGCTCACCGGCAACGTGCTGGAGCCCGTGCTCTTCTCCGAGGCGCTCAACCTCCATCCGGTGGCCATCATCATAGCCGTGCTGGTGTTTGGCGGGCTCTGGGGATTCTGGGGTGTCTTCTTCGCCATTCCCCTCGCCACCCTGGTCAAGGCCGTGCTCAACGCCTGGCCCAAGCGCGATGACGCCCCCCAGCTTGGAGCCTGACGAGGCGCCTTCCCGCACGCCCGCTTCATCCCCACAGGGCATCTCTTCGGACATGCCCTGTGTCATCTTGAACATCTGCTGGCTGGCGCTGTCAGCGCCCTGATAAAGTGCGCTAATATCCAGCCTCACAGTGCCAACCGACCAGGCTGGACGCCTCATGTTCATGGAGCCCGAGCGACAATGACCCTACCTAGTGCACGCCGGCTTGCCAGCGCACTCACAGCCCTCACACTGTTCAGTACCGCGGCCCATGCCGAAATCGATCTGGGCTCCCTCGACGTGTTCGCCCACGACAGCCCCACCAGTCCTGTCCCCAAGGGGCTGGTGCTGGGGACGGCGGTCATAGGCGGAGATGCGCGCTATCAGGCGCAAGATGCCGCAGGCTACGTCATTCCCGGCTTCATCTACTTTGGCGACCAGTTCATGTACCTGGGCGATCGGGCCCGCTACTACTTCTACAAGGATGAGACCCTGGCCGCCTACGGCTATGGACGGCTGCGCTTTGGCAACCTGGATCCCGACGAATATGCGCAGTTCAACGGCATGGAACCGCGCAAGTGGGAGCTGGAAGGGGGCATGGGAGCCAGCCTGATCACCCCCTACGCCCTGCTCAGCACCCGCCTCAGCACGGACGTGACCGGCCGCAGCCAGGGCCAGGAGCTGCTGCTGTGGGCCGACTTTCCCATCATCCGCGACCGGCTGCTCATCATGCCCGGCATGGGGATGATGATCCGCAGCAGCAAGCTGGCGAACTACTACTTCGGCGGCATTTCCGAGAGCGAGGCCACGGCGCAGCGGCCGGCATGGGACACGGGGGCAACCCTCTCACCCATGGTGGCCATAGTCACCAGCTACCGCTTCACCCCCAACTGGATCGGCATGTTCGCCGCCAACTACGAACGCTATGACGAGGAGGCTGCCAACAGCCCCCTGGTCCAGCACCAGGGGGAGCTCTACGCCGGCTTCGGGATCGGCTATATCTGGTAAACCGCGCCGCCACGCCATCACAAGCAAGAAGGTAGCACATGGCTCCCTTCTTGGTCTGGCAAAGCGGCCGTATCTGTATCAGAGGTCGGCCAGAAACGCCGCCAGAGCCTGATTGACGAAGGCGGGGTTTTCCAGCGACGAGATGTGGCCCGCAGCCGGGATCTCCTTGAACGGGCAGCCCAGCACCTCGGCCATCAGGTAGCCTTCCAGCACGGGGCGAGCCTTGTCTTCGCACCCCGTCATCACCAGCGCAGGCATGGCCATCTCTTCCAGCCAGTCGATGCGATCTTCCCGGGTCACGAAACTGCGCCCCACCGCCACCATGGCGGCGATCTTCTCCCCTGGCCAGGCGGCGAGACGCCCCTTGAAGTCGGCCATCAGGGCCACATCCGGCTGGTTGGCAAAGAACAGCGGCGCCACCTGCTCGACGATGAGGGCCGGTATGGTGCCGAGCTGCCCAATCATGCCCAGCATGCCGAGGTAACGTTCGCAGGTGATCTGCGGCTCCAGGCCGACGAAGCTGTCCATCAGCACCAGACCCTTGATGCGATTTGGCGCCATCCTGGTCAGCTCCACACCCCACATGCCACCGATGGAGAGGCCCACCAGCACGCACTCGTCGATGCCGAGGCCGTCGAGCAGGGCCAGGTGATCCCGCGCCAGGGTCGCCAGGGTGCAAGGGCCTTCCGGCAGCAGGTCGGAATCACCGTGGCCCCACAGCTCGGGCACAATGCAGCGGTACTGGCCCTTGAGCGCGGCGACTTGCGGCGCCCACATGGCGCTGTCCCACAGGTAGCTGTGACCAAACAACAGAACCGGGCCCTGCCCCTCGTCCAGATAGGCCATTTGGCGGCCCGCTATCTCCATAAATTGCTTCATGTTTTCTCCTGTTGCCAACTGCTGATGATGAGACGGCAGTGCAAATCGCCATAAATGGCTTCATGTTTTTTCCATTGCCAGCGGCTGATGAGGCGGCCATCACAAGCGCCATACACCGCCTCATGTTTTCTTCTGTTTCCGTTGCCAGCTGTTGACGGGGCGGCAGTGTAACACGTCGGCCTTGGCAGTGACGCCTCCCTGGTGCAAGCTGGGGTGACGCACAAAAAGGACTCAAAAAGGAGAGAGCCATGCCCAAGGAAAAGAGCAAGAAACGCCCGCGCCTGGACAAGAAATGCTACGAGCACCACCTCGCCCACCTGCAGGAGGAGCTGGTCAAGCTGCAGGAGTGGGTCAAGCAGGAGGGGCTGAAAGTGGTGGTGCTGTTCGAGGGACGCGATGCCGCCGGCAAGGGGGGTGTCATCAAGGCGATCACCGAGCCCCTCAACCCCCGGGTCTGCCGGGTCACGGCCCTGCCCGCCCCCTCGGATCGGGAGCGATCCCAGTGGTATTTTCAGCGCTATGCCGCCCACCTGCCCGCAGCCGGCGAGATGGTGCTGTTCGACCGATCCTGGTACAACCGGGCCGGGGTCGAACGGGTGATGGGCTTTTGCAGCGACAACGAGTATCGCGAGTTCCTGCGCGCCTGCCCCGAATTCGAACGCATGCTGATCCGCTCGGGGATCACCCTGATCAAATACTGGTTTTCGGTGTCGGACGAAGAGCAGGAGAAGCGCTTCAAGGAGCGCATCAACACCCCCATCAAGCGCTGGAAGTTCAGCCCCATGGATCTGCAATCCCGTTCGCGCTGGGTGGAGTACTCCCGCGCCAAGGATGACATGTTCACCTACACGGACACGCAAGACAGTCCTTGGTTCGTGGTGGAGGCGGACGACAAGCGCCGGGCCCGCCTCAACTGCGTCGCCCACCTGCTCAGCAAGGTGCCCTACGAGGCGATCCACTACGAACCCATCACACTCCCCCCCATCAAGACCGAGGGCTATGAGCGCCCGCCCCTGACCAGCCAGACCTTCGTGCCCGACATCACGGCCGCGCTGGAGACCTGAGCAGAGGCCAGGGAGCCAGGCCTGCCGGACGAGCCCCGAACGGCAGGCAATAAAAAGCCGGTCTTGCGACCGGCAAAAAGGCATTGAATTTATTGGAAAACCTCGGCGCCATCAGGCTCTTACATAGCGAGCCATGCGCGGGAAGGCTTGTTCGTTGGCATCGAACAGGTAGCAGGCTTCGGCCGGAATGCCGACGCTGTACGCCTGACCCGTGGCCACGTCGATATCTGAGTGCGCCTTGACGGTGAAGTCGTGGCCATCCACATCCATATAAACGAAGGACTCGGCGCCCAGATGCTCGGCCACCTGCACGACGCCGGTCACCTTGCTGTGCGCATGGGGGTGATCCAGGGTCACCAGGTGCTCGGGGCGAATGCCCAGCTCCACCTTGTCACCGACTGCGCCGCGACGGGCATCCACCCGCGCCCGCACCGTATCGCCGGAAGTGAGCTTGACCACGCACTCCTGCTCACCGATTTCCAGCAACTCGCCCGCCAGGAAGTTCATCTTGGGTGACCCGATGAAGCCCGCCACGAACTTGTTGTCCGGATTATGGTAGAGATCGAGCGGGGTGCCGAACTGCTCCAGGTTGGTCTCGGCATCGCCCTTGAGCGGGCTCAGCACCACGATGCGGTTGGCCAGCGTCATGGCCTCCACCTGATCGTGGGTCACGTAGATGATGGTGGAGTTGAGCTCCTTGTGCAGCTTGGCGATCTCGATGCGCATCTTGACCCGCAAGGCGGCATCCAGGTTCGACAGGGGTTCGTCGAACAGGAACACCTGGGGCTGCTGAACGATGGAGCGACCGATGGCCACCCGCTGGCGCTGACCGCCCGAGAGGGCCTTGGGCTTACGGTCCAGCAGGGGCTCAAGCCCCAGGATCTCGGCAGCACGCATCACCCGCTTGTGGATGTTCTCCTTGTCCATCTTCTTGAGCTTGAGGCCGAACGCCATGTTCTCGTAGATGTTCATGTGCGGGTAGAGGGCGTAGGACTGGAACACCATGCCCACGTTGCGCTCCACCGGCGGCACGTCGTTCATGTAACGACCACCTATGGTCAGCTCACCGCTGGTGATGTCCTCCAGCCCTGCGATCATGCGCAGCAGGGTGGACTTGCCGCAGCCGGACGGGCCGACGAAGACGATGAACTCCCCTTCCTTGATGGCCAGGTTGATGTTGCGCAGCGTGTCCTTGTGGACAGCCGGATCGTAGTTCTTGCGAACGTTGTTGAGTACTACTTCAGCCATGACGAGCTCCGCTCTTAAATCTGTGCAAATCGTGACGGCGGGGGGAGTCAGCTCCCCCGACCATTAAAACCTTAACCTTTCACACCACCAGCAGTGAGGCCGCCGACCAGCCAGCCCTGTGACAGACCAGCAGGAACACCTTGGTGCTGGCTGTGTGGCGCATGCGGCAACACACTTAACCTTTCACGCCACCGGCAGTGAGGCCACCGACCAGCCAGCCCTGCGATAAACCAGCAGGAACACCTTGGTGCTGGCTGTGTGGCGCATGCGGCAACACACTTAACCTTTCACGCCACCGGCAGTGAGTCCGCCGACCAGCCAGCGCTGCGCCATCAGGAACACCACTGTGATGGGCAGGCCAGACAGCACGGCGGCTGCGGCGAAGTCGCCCCACAGATAGTTCTGCGGATAGAGGTATTGCTGGGCACCGACCGCCAGGGTCAGGTTGTTCACATCCTGCAGCAGGATGGAGGCCACGGGCACCTCTGTGATGGTGCCGATGAAGGCCAGAATGAACACTACCGCCAGTATGGGCACCGACAGGGGCAACAGGATCAGGCGGAATGCCTGCCAGGGGGTCGCACCGTCGATGGCCGCCGCTTCTTCAAGCGAAGAGTCTATGGTCTCGAAGTAGCCCTTGATGGTCCAGACGTGCAGCGCTATGCCACCCATGTAGGCCAGGATCAGGCCGCCGTGGGTGTTGAGACCCAGCCAGGGCACATAGTCGCCTATCTTGTTGAACAGCGCATAGATGGCCACCAGCGCCAGCACAGCCGGGAACATCTGGAAGATCAGCATGCCCTGCAATATGGTCTGCTTGCCACGAAAGCGCAGGCGGGCAAACGCATAGGCACAGGTGGTCGACAGCGTCACTATCATCAGCGCCGTGATGCACGCGATCTTGATGGAGTTCCACAGCCAGGTCAGCACGGGGAACGGCGGCGGCGTTATGCTGCCATCGGCGTTGGTGATGGACATGCCGAGCGCCAGCTTCCAGTGATCCAGGGTCGGATTGGAGGGGATGATCTCCCCCACCGAGAAGTTGCCGTTACGAAACGAGATGGCGATGACCATGATCACCGGGAAGATGATCAGTGCCAGGAAGCCCCACATGACCAGGTGGGTTGCCCACACCCGGTATTTGACTGATTTGGGTTGTACGATAGCCATTGAGAAGCCTCCTTACTGTTGCTTGTCGGCTTTGGACAGTTTCAGGTTGAGCAGTGCAAGCGCGCCGACGATCAGGAAGATAGCGGTGGCGATGGCACTGGCCAGACCGTAGTCCTGACCACCCGAGCCCTGGAACGCGATCCGGTAGGTGTAGTTCACCAACAGGTCCGTGGTACCGGCCGGGGTACTGGCGCCTATGATGTCCGGTGCCCCGTTGGTCAACAACTGTATGAGTACGAAGTTGTTGAAGTTGAAGGCAAAGGATGCGATCAGCAGCGGTGTGAGCGGCTTCATCAAGAGCGGAACCGTGATCTTGAAGAAGTTCTGCACCGGACCCGCACCGTCCATGGCGGACGCCTCATAGAGATCTTCCGGGATGGCTTTGAGCAGGCCCATGCAGAGGATCATCATGTAGGGGTAGCCGAGCCAGGTATTGACGATGAGGATCATCACCTTGGCCAGGAAGGGGGTGGTGTACCAGTCCGGCTTGATGCCGAACGCCGCTTCCAGGAACAGGTTGATCTCGCCGAAGTTCTGGTTGAACAAGCCCTTGAACACCAGGATGGAGATGAAGGCCGGTATCGCGTAGGGCAGGATCAGCATGACCCGGTAGAAGCCGCGACCTCTGAGCTGCTCCCACTGCACCAGGCACGCCATCACCATGCCGATGGCCAGGGTGAAGGCCACTGAACCGGCGGAGAAGATCACGGTCCAGACGAAGATCTGCATGAAGGGACCCTGGATACCCGGGTCTGTCATGATGCGCACGAAGTTTTTCCACCCCACGCTCACCACGAAACCGGGGGCCATGCCCTTGCCGACAAACTGTCCCTGCTCGTCGATGTATTGATAGAAGCCGGTGTCGCCGTTGGGCAGCATCAGCTCGCCGGTCTGGGTGTCACGCAGCAGGTTGCTGTCCTTGATCACCACGCCGGACTTGAGCACGGCGCCATCCATCAGACGGGTGTATTGCTGTTTCTGGGCGGCAAACTTGCGCAGGCTGCTCAGGGTCAGGTGAGTGCCGCCATCCGGCAGGACCAGATCCAGGTCACTCAGGTGAGTACGATGCTCAACGATGGCACGGATCGGGGCGGCCTTGCTGGCCGCTTCGCCAGTGAAGGGCTGCAGTTCGACCACTTGCTGGGTGCTTTGCACTCGCCCCTCACGGGTCGCCAGCTCACGCGCCTTGTTGTTCATCAGGGAAACAGGTTGACTGATAAAGGATTGGTCGTCCTGTTTCAGCAGCAGCTGAAACTGATTGTTCTCACCACCCAGCAGGGTGAAATCGAACTCACCGCCCGCCACCTTGTAGCTTTTTTTCAGATGGTAATCCCGCGCCTGCTCGAGGGAGAGCAAGTTGGATCCCGAATAGTTGGTGAAGGCGATGCCGATCGTGTAGGCAAGAGGGAAGATGATAAACACAACCATGCCAGCCACACCGGGGAAGATATAGCGGTGGGCATAGGTCTTCTTGTTCATGAAGACATACAGACCGACGGAGACCACCACCAGATCGAGCAGAGCGAATACCCACTCACCGCTGGCGTACATCATCACGGCCGCATAACCGTTGAGGATGGCTACCAGAGCAGCGATGGTCCACTTAAGCCAGGTGTGCTTATCCTTCGGACCGGCATAGGATTCAATAGAAGGTACTACTTCCATGCCAATTAACCTTTATAACGCCAAGAGAGATTTGAGAGAGTGGGAGGCCATTGCGGCCTCCCGGGTAGTGCATGCTTACTGAACGATACGCTTGGCAGCGGTATCCAGGGCTTCGTCAACGCTCTGACGGCCGGAGGTCACGTTCTTGAGGGCAGTTTCGAAGGAAGACCAGAAACGGCTCATCTCGGGCACGGACGGCATAGGCTCGCCATTCTGGGCGTTTTGCATGGTCGCCTTGATGTTGGCATCGGATTCCAGGGTCTTCTGGAAGGACTTCAGTGCCACGGCGCCCAGCGGTTTGTCGGCGTTCACCGGTGCCAGACCGGCGTCGGTCAGCAGATAGTTTTCCAGGAACTCGATGGCCAGATCCTTGTTCGGGCTGGCGGCGTTGATGGTGGCACCCAATACGCCAACGAAGGCTTTGGCCGGCTTGCCGTTCAGGGTCGGCAGCGGCGCTACGCCGTACTTGATGCCGCTCTTGTCCAGGTTGCTCCAGGCCCAGGGACCGTTGATCATCATGGCCACTTCGCCCTTGTTGAACTTGGCGTCCATCACACCGTAGTCGATGCCTTTTTCCAGGTGACCGGATTTGATCATCTCGGAGATGTAGCCCACACCGGCCTTGGCGCCTGCGTTGTTCACGCCGGTATCTTTCACGTCATAACCGGTAGCGGTTTTCTTGAAGGCGTAGCCACCGTTGGCAGCCACCAGCGGATAGCTGAAATAGGGGGTGTCATAGGCCCACATGATGGCGCGCTTGCCGTTCTTCTTCAGAGTCTCGTCAATCTTGGCGATCTCTTCGAAGGTCTTCGGCGGCTCAGGCAGCAGATCCTTGTTGTAAATCAGGCTGACGGCTTCCACCGCAACCGGATAACCGTAGGTCTTGCCATCGACTGCCATGGCATCCCAGGCGAACTGTTCAAACTTGGCTTTGGTGGCTGCATTCGGGGTCACGGGGACCAGCAGACCGGCCTTGACCCACTCACCGTAACGGTCGTGAGCCCAGAAGAAGATGTCCGGGCCGTTGCCGGTGGCAGCGGCTTGCTGGAATTTCACTTCCACCTGATCAGGGTGAGCAACCGTCACCTTGATGCCGGTTTCGGCTTCAAACTTCTTGCCGACTTCAGCCAGACCATTGTATCCCTTGTCACCGTTAATCCAGATGGTCAGTTGACCTTCGTCAATGGCGGCGGTGGCAGAGCAAGCCACGCCCAGAGTAGCCAGACCGATCAGGGATGACAGCAATTTCTTTTTCATGAGCCTTTCCTTGTATTAGTTCCGCGCTGTAAGAGCATTGTGTGCGAGATGAATATTATCCCAAGCCGTCACCGCCTCACATGACGCAACTCGCATTTTTGAAATGCAATTACGTATTTTCTTCCAGAAAGTTCTGAAAACATTTTCTTATTTCAGGGGGTTATCGCCATTTATTGGCATATTCCTCGCCAAAAATGGAAATTAAATTACCAAATGGAAATAAAAAAACACGAATGAAAGGGTTTTCACCTCATTGAAAACCCTTTCATGGTGGTTATTCTGTTTAATTTGTTAACAAAGCACCGAGTTGGTTTCGATGCGACTTACCCCCTTAAATAAAAAGACACCGCAGCGAAGTGCGGTGTCTTTTTGCCAAAAGTGGAAAGCAGATCACATTACGACTGGCGCAGCAGCTGATCCTTGAGATTGGGCGGCACGCCACGAATGGTCAGGGTGTCGGTCTGGGGATCATAAAACACCCGGCTGTTCAGCAACTTCTGCTCGAAGCTCAGGGTCAGCCCACCGCCGGATCCGACGAACTTGGTCAGGCCGCGCAGGGTGGAGCGATCGGCGGGGAAGCGATCCTCCAGCTCATACTCCTGGCCGATGAAGCTGTAAAAATCGAGGTCGTCCTCGCCCGCTTCTTTTGCAGAGAGTTCGGCGGAGAGCTCCTTGATTTCGATCTCTTCACCGGCGCTGGCCTGCTCGGTGCAATATTTGAAGACCTGCTTCTTGTAGTCGTTGCGCTCGGCGGGTTCAAGCTGACGGCTGTCGCAATAATCGTCCACCGCCTGCAGCAATCCCTTATTTTGCACCTTGGCATCCATCCCCTCGCGGGCACCCAGCAGATCCATGAAGAAGTCGCCCAGTTTGCGACCGACCCGCCCCTTGCTGAAGGTGATATATCGGCGAGAATCTGGCTGGGTTTTCCATTCGGTCAGATCGATGCGGGCCACCAGATTGAGTTTGCCGATATCCAGATAATGGATATGGCGCAAGTCCAGCGCCTCGCTGACGGTGACGCTTTCCTTGCCTTCCAGCAGGGCAAGCATCAGGTAATCGACCCCGACGTAGTTGTATTTGGCAAACAGCAGCACCCCCTGCTCATCGAGGGCGTGATCCACCAGGTTTTTCACCAGCAGCTGGGTCATGTTGACCGAGAAGGGCACGAATTCGGTCTGTTCGCCGAGCAGTTGCTCGAGGGCGATGCGAAAGGCGGGAGAAGGCTGCCTGGGGGCGTCCTCACCGTCGGCCAGCTCGGCGACGGCGGCTTCGGGGTCGGCAAAGAAGCCGAAGCCCTTGCCACCCTTGCCGTTGTAAATGCGATGCAGCTCCGCCATCAGCCCCTGTACCGCCTCATCGGCAGGCAGGGTCTGGCTGCGGGTGTCGGCGTGAGGTTGACCATCGCCGCCCTGGCGCAGGGAGTGAAGAATGATCTTGTCGATATCGAGACTCATGTCACAAAGCCATAGTGTTAGCCGAAAGGGTGAAGTATTATAAGGCGCTTTGAACCGAGATGAACCCAAGATTATGCCCATCGTATCAAAGTACACAAACCAGCAATTTGATGACCTGATGAATGACCTGATCACAGTACTGGAGAAGCACAAAGCGCCAGTCGACCTCAGCCTGATGGTGCTGGGTAACGTGACAACCAATATCATCAACGGCATGGCCCCGGCACAACGCCAGGCGATCACTGAAAAATTTGTCCAGGCACTGACTTCCTCGGTCGACAATCGCCACGACGCACACTGAATCGCCGCTTTTTTTTGACGTTTCTCAAAGCAGATGGATCACTATGGTCGAAACCGGCAACCCCTATCGTGATAATGTCTCTCGCCTGATCACCTGGGGGCATTGGTTCTCCTTCTTCAACATCATACTGGCCATGCTGATTGCCACCCGCTATCTGGGGGCGATCAGCTGGCCGTCGACCACGCTCGGCGTGACCTATCTCATCATCAGCTGGATAGGTCACTTCTCGTTTCTGAGCTTTGTCACCTACCTGTTGACTGTGTTCCCGCTTAGCTTCGTGCTGCCCAAAGAGAAGGCGCTGCGCTTCATTTCGGCCATCATAGCCACCCTGGCGCTGGTGCTGCTGCTCATCGACACCCAGGTGTTCCAGCTGTTCAAGTTCCACCTGAACGGCCAGGTGTGGCAGTTGCTGCTGGATCAGGCCCAGACAGAGGAGGGCTCGATCTGGAGCATCATCTTCGTGGCGGTGCCGACCATCTTCCTGCTGCAACTGCTGCTGTCGGCCTATGTGTGGCGCAAGATCAACAAGCGCAAACGCCGCCAGTACGGCAATCAGGTGGGGCTGGCCCTGCTGGTCTGCTTCATTCTGACCCACGTGGTCAACAGCTGGGCCGATGCCACCCTGTATCAGCCCATCACAATGCAGCGCGCCAACTTCCCGCTCTCCTATCCCATGACTGCCAAGAGCTTCCTGGCCAAACACGGCTGGCTGGATCTGGATCAGTACGAGAAGAAGGCCGAATCCCAGGACGGCGACAGCGCGAGCCGCTTGCGCTACCCGCTGCGTCCGCTCAGCGTCAATGCCCCCGTCGAGCACAAGAATCTGCTGATCGTAGTGGTGGACTCGTTGCGAGCCGACATGCTCAACAACATCAACATGCCCAATCTGCAGCGCTATGCGGACAGCCATCTCAACTTCCGTAACCACATGAGTGGCGGCAACGATGATGTGATGGGGATGTTCAGCCTCTTCTACGGCCTGCCCGGCCACTATTACGATGACATTCGCAACGACAAGACGCCGCCTGTGCTATTCGACGAGATGCTGCGCCAAGACTATCAATTCGGTCTGTTCGGCGCGCTGGAAGATGCGCAAAAGTATCGCCAGAGCATACTCTCGGGCCTGCGCAAGCAGGTGTTCGTCTCAGAGCAAACCGATGACAACCAGCTGATTGGCGACTGGCAGCAGTGGCTCGCCAAGCGTTCACCGGACAGACCCTGGTTCTCGCTGGTCTATCTGTCGAGCCCGGGTGATTACCAGCTGCCGGCCAACATCAAGGGGCCCTTCCAGCCCGAGCTGACCAAGTTCAATCCGGCCACCGCCTATCAGGCCGAGAACCTGCAAAAGCTGGAGAATCGCTACAAGAACACTGTCTTCTATACCGATCAGTTGCTGGAACAGATGCTGACCCAGCTGCAACAGCAGGGGCTCAATGAGCAGACCATAGTCGTGGTGACCTCCAACCACGGTCAGGAGTTCAACGAAACCCAGAACAACAGCTGGGGCTATGGCACCAACTACTCGCCCTATCAGGTGCAGGTGCCCTTCGTGCTGGCCTGGCCGGGCAACGACAGCCTGCCGCAGAGTCAGGTGAGCAGTCACCTGGATCTGGTGCCGACCCTGATGCAGAGCATGCTGGGGGTACGCAATCCGGCGCGGGACTACAGCATAGGCCGCAACCTGTTCGACACCAGCCCGCGCAACTGGCTGCTGGCGGGAGATCAGCGCGACTTTGCCATCTATCAGGGCAACACCATCACCCACTTCAACAAACAGGGTGACTTCGAGTTGCTGGAGCGAAACAGCTACCGACCCATCAAGCACGGCACCCCCGACATGGGCGTCATGATCCAGGTGATGAACGAGCTGAACCGCTTCTATCGCGCCCCCTGAGGCCAAGCCCGCTCGCAATGAACAGCCCGCTCTCGCAGCGGGCTTTTTATTGCGTCTCCGTCAGCACAACCTGAAGAGAACACCTCGGCACTCATAGCCAATCGGTGCCTTTCGTCCCCAGTGACCCGCCAGATCGCCTCCCAGACAAACGCAAACGTTCGCCCATCCCTTGCTGAGCTTGCTATCAAAAACACCAGTCTGATCAGGATCATAAAAACAAAATGATAATGATTATCAATCGTTGATCTGGCTGTACCTCTCTGCAATAATCCGCGGCCTTCAGGCTCAAATAATAATTATTCTCAACATGAAAACACTGCTTCACTACTGGCCCATGCTGCTGTCCGGTACAGCGCTGGCCGCCGGCGATCCCGCCGGAATAGACACCTCCGGCACCACCCAGCCCAAGGCGCGCGAGACCATAGTCGTCAAGGGTCAGCGGGTCGAACAGAAACTGTCCGACATCTCCGGCTCCATCACAGTCATCACCGAAGAGGACTTGGAGCGCCAGGTAGCCACCGAGCTCACAGACGTGTTCAAGAACGAGCCCGGCGTCTCTGTGACCGGCTCGGCGGGCCGGCCGCAGAACATCAGCATCCGCGGCATCGGCGGCAACCGGGTGCTGATCATCAAAGACGGGGTCAGGGTCAGCGACGGCTTCGGCGCCGACGACCTCAACGACAAAGTGGGCCGCTTCAGCTTCGATCTCGATGACGTCAAGCAGATAGAGGTGGCCAAGGGGGCGGGCTCCGCCCTGCACGGCTCGGACGCCATCGGCGGCACAGTGGTCATCACCACCAAACAGCCGGAAGATTACCTGCAGGGTCAGGATGCCTACCTCAGCAGCAAGGTCCTGCACGACGGCAGCAGCGACAAGCAGAAACTGAGCGCCACCGGTGCCGCCCGCTGGGGAATGACGGAACACCTGCTGCGCCTCTCCGGCTGGCAGGGGCACGAGACCGCCAACTACGACCAGAGTCGCATCCCGGCGGATCTCGACGGCCTCAGCGCCTCCACCAGCTCTCGTTTCACCCTGAATGAGCACCACCTGCTGCGCCTCGAGCTCGACTACTTCGAAGACAACGCCAAGCGGGATCAGGGGCCGCGCGAAATGCCCCAGCCCGATGGCAAGTGGCAGGTACGCCAGTACCGGGAAAACGGCGCCCAGCAGACCCAGGGCGGCAAGCTGAGCTGGGAGGCCCGCAGTCTGGATCATCTGCTGGCGGATCAGTTCACCTGGAGCCTGCACGGCAACCACGCCAAGAACAGCGCCAACAAGCGCAGCCTGCTGCAAAATGACGAGCTGAGCGGCTACCCGCGCTATCGCAGCGAGCGGGAGCTGGCCACCTTCACCGAGGATCTGATCGGCAGCGAGCTGGATATCCGCCGTGACCTGACCACGGGCGCCGTCGCACACCAGCTGAGTTATGGCGTCGAGCTGGAGCGCACCCGCCACGAGCGACCGGTGGAGAAGCTGATGCTGGAAGCCGGCATTCCCCAACCCGGCCAATCCGCCCCCTTCAGCAGCGCCCGCACCGATCGGGCCGGCATCTGGCTGGGGGACGTGGCGACCCTGGGCAAGTGGCAGTTCACCCCCACACTGCGCATGGATCACCAGTGGCTGAGCCCGCAGGATGGCCGGGGCGAGAGCAACCACAGCTGGCACCTCTCGCCTAGCCTGGCCACCAGCTACCGCTTCAACGAGCAGTGGCGCAGCTGGCTCAGCTATGCCAACGGTTTTAGTGCCCCCTCCTACGACAAGGTGTACGGCAATATTCCCCACTACTTTGCCCTGCCACCGTTCGAGATCATCGCCAACCCGGACCTCAAGGAGGAGACCAGCCACAGCTTCGAGTGGGGGGTGAGCGGTGAAGGGGATGAGTGGAGCATCAAGCCGGCGCTCTTCTACAACCGCTACTACAACTTCGTCGACTGGCGCCAGGTGGGCTTCCGTCTGCGGGACGGCGTCATGCTGCGCCAATACCGCAACGTGGCCAAGTCCGAGACCTGGGGCGCCGAGATCGCCGCCAGCTACTGGCTGACCCAGCAGTGGGAACTGGCCACCAAGTTCGGCTGGGTGGATGGCAAGGACAGCCAAGGCGAATCGCCGCGCAACCTGACCCCGCTGGAGGGCAATACCCGCCTCAGCTATCAGGCCAACGAATGGAACCTGGGGGTGCAAGCCGACTATGCCGCCGCCATGAGCCGGGTGCCCACTTGCGGCAACAGCCTGACCCAGCAGCAGAGCGAGTGCATGAAGAGTGCAGGCTGGCTCAGCTTCGCCCTGACCGCCGACTGGCAGATCACAGACGCCCTCAAGGCCAACCTCAAGCTCGATAACCTGCTCGATACCCGTTACACCCGCTATCAGGATGTAGCCGGGCAGGAAGCGGGCAGCGATGCGGGACTCTACACCCAGACGGGCCGCTACCTGAGCGCCAGCCTGCGCTACACCTTCGTGGGGATCTGATGCACGCGCTATTGATAATGACGGCTCTGCTGGCAAATCCGGTGGCGGCCTCCCCCACCGAGGCCGCGGGCATGACGGCAACCACCACGGCGCCACAGAGCGCGCCAGCCATTGCCAAGCGTCCCCTGCTGATGAAGGGCAAGGTAGCGCGGTGGGATCCCTATGGCGGCTGGCGTGACGACAGCCGCCAGGATCCCGCCCTGCTGGCCATGCTGGCCGAGCAGAACCGCTGGACCGAGCAGCAGCTCGCCGCCCAGCGGCCGCTGGAGCAGACGCTGCAAGCCGAGTGGCAGACACAGCCGCGCGGCGAGCCCATGCCCGCCGAGTGGCACACTGAAGCGGGCAGCCAGTGGAGGATGGAGGCAGACGGCAGCCTGTGGCAACGGGCTGATGACAAGGCGCAGCCCCGTCAGCGACTGGCGCCGCGTCAACCGGCGAGCGGCTATTACGAGCTCGCAGGCTGGGCACTGCACCCGAACGGACGCTGGCTGGCCCTGGCCGAAGATCTGCGTGGCGATCTGGACTACCACATCACCCTGCTGGATCTGGATAGCGGCAAGACCCTGACCACTCTGGCGCACAGGGCCGCCGATCTGCTCTGGAGCCTGGACGGCAAGACCCTCTACACCCTTGCCAACGAGCGCCGCACCCTGCGCCCATGGCAGCTGTGGGCCTGGCAGGATGGCAAGGAGCGGCTAGTACATCAAGAGGCCGACCCGGCCTGGCTGCTCAGCCTCTATGGCACCACGGACAAACGCCACCTGCTGCTGCAGAGCAACAACCACGACAGCTCGGAGCAATATCTGCTGGACGAGGGGACCCCCTCTCTGCTCAAGGCCCGTCAGGCCGGTGTCGAGTACTACCTGGATACCCAGGGGGAGCGAGTGCTCATCAAGAGCAACAAAGATGGTGCCCTCGGCCTTTATCAGGTGACCAGTCTGACACAGGTGGCCGAGGGGCACTGGCAACCCCTCTGGTCCGGCGAGGACAGGAGCCTGGAGAAGTGGCGCCTGTTTGCCGACCATACGGTCCTGCAATACCGCAAGGCAGGGGACGACTGGCTCGATGTGCTGGATTCAAGCGGCCAGCTCAGCCAGCGTGTGCATCTCACCGAGGGAGCTGGCACGGCCTGGATCCAGGGCGCTCATGACCCGGCCAGCCAGCAGATCCTGATCCGCCGTCAAGGGATGGCCGAGCCACCGCACCAGCGCTGGCTCAATCTGGCCAGCGGCCAGTGGCAAGCTGGCGCCCAGGCGCAGACCCCCTCTCCCTACCGAAGCGAGCGACGCTGGGTGGTGGGCAAGGACGGGGTCAAGGTGCCCGTCTCTCTGGTGTGGCGCACCGACATCATCAAGCCCAAGGCGCTGCTGCTCTACGGCTACGGCGCCTATGGCACCCCCATGCGCCCCTACTACCAGCCTCAGGTGCTGAGCCTGCTGGATCGCGGTTTTGTCTACGCCATCGCTCACGTGCGCGGCGGCGGCATGCTGGGTGACGACTGGTATCTGGCGGGGCGCGGCCAGCAAAAACAGCACAGCGTGGACGACTTCCTGACCGTGGCCGAGGCGCTGGCCCGAGATCCAGCGATCGATCCCGCCCGGTTGTTCGCCATGGGCGGCAGTGCCGGCGGTCTGCTGGTGGCGGCGGCGCTCAATCAGGCGCCAACCCGCTTTGCCGGCGCCGTGTTGCAGGTGCCCTTCGTCGATCTGCTCGGCACCATGAGCGATCCCGAACTGCCGCTCACCCGCCAGGAGTACGCCGAGTGGGGCAATCCGGCCATTCCCGCCGACTATGCTGCCATGCGTCGCCTGAGCCCCTATGACAACCTGCAACGGCAGCCCTATCCCCCGGTTTACGTGACGGCCGGGCTGCACGACAGCCAGGTGCCTTACTGGGAGCCGCTCAAATGGGTCGCCCGGCTGCGGGAGCACAGCACGGGCACGGGCCCCTATCTGCTGAGTACGGCTCTCGACAGCGGCCACCAGGCCAGTACCGGCAAGGCCCACCAGCAGGCAGCGCGCGAGTATGCCTTCCTGCTCACCCTGGCTGGCGTTACCCGCTGATGGCGCATCCTTTTCTCATTTTTGTGTTGGAGTAAACCATGAAACCCTCTTCCCTGGCCCTCTGGCTGGCGGCAACCTTGCTCTCACAGCCCCTGCTGGCGGCCGAGTTGCAGTTTGTCGATGAAAAACCCATCACCACCACGCCGCAGCAGTGGCTCGAACAGCGCCTCGGCGTGACGCTCGCCCCCGACTACGACAGGGCCAGCCTGCTCGGTCATCACTACAGCTTCCGCCAACTGGTCAACGGCCTGCCGGTGGCCACCATCCAGGCCGCCGTCAGCGTCGACAAGGCCGGCAAGCCCTGGCGCCTCTATCACAACAGTCGGCCGCTGCAGAGCAGCGAGCCAGGCTGTGATGCCGGTGGCAACCTGGCCCCTCTGATCGAAGAGTTGCGGGCGGCGGGCAGCGAGATCGACCCCCAGGGATCGGTCGAAGCCTGGTACTGGCGTGACGGCGACACCCTGGTACCCGCCCTGCGCCAGCGGGTGCGCGAACACCAGGCAGGCAACGCCAAGGCTACCTATGTACAGCTGTTCGCCAGTTGCGACGGCAGCCGGGAGCTGGGCCGCTGGATGGATGCGGCCAGCACCCAGGCCAGCCGCACAGCCGACGCCGGCGACACCCAAGTGGAAGCACGAGTATTCGACCCGGATCCCCGCACCCAGCTGCAAGACGCCAGCCTGGTCTGGCACGACGAACTGGTGCTGGCGGACGCCGCCTATCAGGACAGAGTTCCCCTGCCGGTCACACTGCAAGGGGGACGCTATCTGCTGAGCGGCCCTCACGCCCGGGTGGTGGATGCCATGGAACCCGATACCGCGCCTTTCAGCGGCGACACCCCGCAGGCATTCCGGTTGACCCGGGACGATCGGGGGTTTGCCGACATCAACGCCTATTACCACCTTGACTTGGCCCAGCGCCACATCAAGAAGCTGGGCTTTGGCGGGCTCATCCCCGGGGCCCTCGACATCGACACAGAGGCCGGCTATCAGGACAACTCCCTCTATGACCCTTTCGAGCGCAGGCTGGAGCTGGGCCGCAGCGGCGCGCCCGATGCCGAGGATCCCATGGTGATCTGGCACGAGTTCGGCCATGCGGTACAGCACCACATAGTGCCGGATCTCGGGGAGGAGGCAGACTGGGGCGCCATCGGCGAGGGCTTCAGCGACTACCTGGCCGCCAGCCACCGCCAGCGCAGCGAGGCGGGTCGCCAGTTCGAACCGACCATGGTGTTCAACTGGGATGCCCGTTTTACCGACCGCACCCCGCGCCAGCTGGATGATCTGCGTGCCCGCTACCACCCGGACTACAGCTATCCTGCCCACCGCACCATCAACGGCAGCAACGGCGATCAGTTGTGGGGCACACCGCTGTTCCAGGCCCTGCTGGCGTCGGTGACCGAGCATGGCGAAGGGGCCCGGGACGAGTTTGACCGCGTCATCATCGAATCCCACTTCGGGCTGGGCCCGGCCATTCGCATGCCACAGCTGGCCCGCATCACAGTGGACACGGCGGCGCGGCTCTACCCGGCCCGTCACTACGCTAGCCATCTGGAGCAAGCCTTCCGTCAGCACGGCCTCTTGCTGGCGCCGGTCAATATCGCGCTGGCCGAGGGCAGCGCCATCGAGCTGGGACAGCGTCAATCCGTGCAGGTGACACTCACCAATCAGGGCTCGGCGCCTGTAACCCTCAATGAGCTGACCCTGGCCCTGCCCGCCGGGCTGCAGGCCGATCCCTACCAATGGCAAGCCACCACACTGGCGGCAGGTGCCAGCACCACCACCACGCTGCGACTGCTGGCCAAGAGCCCGCTGGCCTGCGGCGATGAGGTGAACCTGCCGGTAAGCCTCGTCATGACGGGAACCAGCCCGACCGAGCGCCAGTGGCAGCAGCCACTGAGCCTGCCCATAGGCACGCCCATCATCAGCCGCGCCACTGGTCAGCCGTTGCTCCTCAGCGATGCCCAGAGTGAGGAAGTACGCGGCTTGAGCCAAGCCAGCCTGCAGCTGGAGAAGACCAACGCCAAAGTGAGCGAGCAGTTGCAACTGACCATGGATCTGCAACACGACGCCCTGGATGAGCTGGAAATCTGGCTCAACTCCCCCTCCGGCACCCGCATCCAGATCTGGGACAAGGGCTACAGCCCACTGCCACGGCTGAAAGGTGTCTTCCCTACCGAACTGCAGCCCCTGCAAGCCTTCACCCCCTTGCTGGGAGAGCCGTTGGCCGGCAGATGGACGCTGGAAGTGGTGGACAGCAAACCCGGGCATCAGGGCCGCATCAATGGCTGGAGCATCAGCCAGCGCACCGGCGCCCAGTGTGGTGAACCCATAGCCCCGCCGGATGACGGCATCATCCACTTTCAGGTGGACGACAGCAGTGGCGGCGGTGCGGCCAACCTGCTCTGGCTGCTGCCGCTGGCAGTCTGGCGCCGCCTTCGCCAGCGCGGCTGAGTAACCCCCCATATATAAGAAGAAGGGGCCCTGGCCCCTTCCCAAGGACAAGAGATGAATCCAACCTGTTCCCGCCTGGCCTGCCTGCTGGCCCCCCTGCTCACCGCCTGCGGTGGCGGCGGCTCGGATGAGGCGCCGCTGGCGGCACCTGCCTATACCCTGAACGTCAGTCTGCCCGAGAGTGGCACCCTGTGCGTCAATCTCAACCAGAACACCCGCTGTGACGAGGAGGAGCCCAGCGTCAGCGGCGTAGCCGGTGCCCGTCAGCTGAGCGGCACCGCCCCCGCCCTGCTGACCAGTCCGCTGCTGTTCCTGCCAACCAACCCGGCAGCGCCGGCGCTGCTGCATCCGGCCGCCCGACTGGATGGCCAGACCCTGACCCCCAGCCTGCTCAGCACCCTGCTGCAAAGCCGCATCGCCGAGGGACATCCGCCCAAACAGGCACTCGACGAGATGCTGGCCGCGCTGGCGCCGCTGCAACCAGGTCAGGGGCTGGCCACCCTGTCGCAACTGGCCGACTTCAACCTGGCGCTGGGGCAACTGCTGCTGGCGGTGATCGATGCAGAGCCGGAGATATCGGACCTTTCGCCCGTCCTCCTGCAAGCCGTGGTGTGGCCGGCCCTCGGCAGCCTGCTGCCCGAGCTGGCCAGCCACTTTGCCCAGCACGGCGAGCTGACCAGCCTGCAGGAGAGCGTCTCCCGCCTGCTGCAACAGCAATACTCCCATCCCCTGATCACCGGCAGCGGCATCACTACCTACACGGATGGCGTCGACTACCTGCTCACCGAGGAGCCCGCCGACCACCCGGGCCAGGAAGCCAGCCTGAACAAGGCCCCCTTGCGCTATCGCAAGCTGGATGGCAAGGGCCAGCCCCTGCCGGATGACGCCCCCGTCTGGGAGTGTGTGGAAGACCTCAACACAGGCCTCATCTGGGAGAGGAAGCTGAATGATGCAAAGAGCCCACGCGATCTGCATCGCACCTTCGCCTGGGAGCTTGGCGACTATCACCCCACTCAGCAGGAGCTTGACTACGCCTGCCCGCAAGGCGAGGCCATCTGTACCACGGAGCAATATCGCCAGTGGCTCAACGCCCAGCAGCTGTGCGGCATCACCAGCTGGCGCATGCCCCACTCGCGCGAGCTGATGAGCCTGCAACACTACGGATCGCTCGCCCGCCAGTATGGCCAGCTGGTCACCATGGATGTGCGCTACTTCCCCGATGTCGGCACTACCACCAAGGATTTCAGCGGCTACTACTGGAGCCAGACCCTGACCCCGTCCCGTCGGCTGGAGAGCGCCCCCCTGAGCGCCATCGCCCATATCTTCCTCGGTGATGACGCCGGTACCGACTACGCCACCACAGTTCAAAACAGCGATGATGCCAACGGTCTGCAACTGCGACTGGTGGCGGAGGTAACCCGATGAACCGATTGATGCTGACCCTGCTGCTGACCCTCGGCAGCCCTCTCGCCCTGGCCACCGCCATCTGCGACGACACCATGCCCAGAACCAGCCCCACCGCCCGCTTCATCGATCGCGGCAACGGCACAGTCACGGACAGGAGCACGGGCCTGACCTGGATGCGCTGCCAGCTCGGCCAGACCTGGCGCGACCAGAGCTGCAGCGGCGAGCCAACCCGGCTTTACTGGCAGCAGGCCCTGCTGACCGCAGAGCGGATCCGCACCGAACCGAGCCATGCCCTGTACGGCTTTGGCGGCTACCGGGATTGGCGCCTGCCCACCATCAAGGAGCTGACCAGCGTGCTGGAGTCCGCCTGCTACAAACCTGCGCTGAACGAGACCCTATTCCCCCGCGCCATGGCCGGGGAAGGGAAAGAGGTGAACGACGGTTACGTCTATCTCTGGTCCTCGACCCCGGTGCCGGCCAGCAAGAGCGTCGCCTATCTGGATATCACCAGTGGCGCCGTTGGCATGCGGGCACCCGGTGCCTGGGCCAAGCAGCTGCTCCTGGTGCGCTGAGTGCGCGGGGGGGCCGGAGGGTACTGCTGAAAACAGGATCCGCTTCCGGCCACCCCAGCCCCTTGCCGGTGAGGCGTACAAGGAGTGTGCGCCCTGTCAGAAAACAGCCAGAACACGTCATCCTGTGCCGGATCTGCATCATTTTACGCAGTTTTTACATAGCAGATCGCTGGCATGAAACGGGCAGAGCGGTTAGTCTAGCGGCGTTGGACCAACCCCATGAGGTACAGATGAAAACCGTATTGCGTTTTAGCCTGCTGGGCGCCTTGTTGCTGGGCGGCCATGCCTTCGCCGCCGAACCGAAAAAATTTGATATCAGCATGTTCCCGGCCGCCGAAGTAAACCAGGAACGTGTCGTGATCCGCCTGCCGGAAGTCGAGAACGAAGCCGACATGATGGTCGAGCTGCAGGTCGGCAAGAAAATGATGGTCGATTGCAATGTGCCGCGCTTCGCGGGCAATCTGGAGCAGCACAGCGTCAAGGGCTGGGGCTACAACTACCTGATGCTCGGCAAGGTATCCGATCCCATCAGCACCCTGATGGCCTGCCCGGATGGCCAGAAGAAAGAGACCTTCGTCCAGATCTACGGTCAGGGCTTCTTCGTGAACTACAACTCCAAGCTGCCATTCGTGCTCTACGTCCCGCAGGAGTATGAAGTGCGCTACCGTCTGTGGCGTGCCGACAACCTGGCCCAGCCGGCCATGATAGAGTAAGTCTCCATCGAGACCAAACCTCCCGCTTTGGTTCATGATTGATGTAAAATAGAGCGCCAAATGGCGCTTTATTTTTGGCCCAAAATCGTCTGCCCCGCGCGCCTAACCTTTACAGAACCTGACATAACTCCGCTTTTTTTCTCGCTTTTTTGCTCCTGTCTCCCCTGAATGCCCACTGGATCATGGCGAAATCACTTTCGATGAAAGAGATTTATCCATATAGTGAAAAAATTGATTTTGCACTCTGCGACGGCCTGATGATACTTGCCCGCAAAGGTCAAACTAACCAGAAAAAGAGCACTATGAGCTTCGAATCCGACAAGCGTTTCAACGACTTCAAACATTTTCCCCGTGGCCTGCGTCGCAGTGGCGAATTCACTGTGGCCGAAGCGGACAGTCTGGAAAAATACGGCACCGCCATGCTGGCGCTCTATCAGGGCAACCTGACGCCGCGCGATGACATAGAAAGCGCCTTTCTCGAACAGATCAAATCCGGCGCCGCCGGCAGCAACCCCCACGCCAAGGTGTGGTTCAAGTATCTGAAGGTGATAGGTCCCAAGCGCGTGCATCGTCTGTGCACAGTCGCGGGTGGCGCCAACGAGGAAACCGGTGGCGGCGGGTTTGAAGGTGGCAGTGGCGGCGGCAGCGACGAGTCCATCGATTAATGGATACCGAACTGCTTCGGACCTTTATCGAGGTCAGCAAGACCCGGCACTTTGGCCGGGCTGCTGAGAATCTCTACCTGACCCAGTCGGCGGTGAGCTTTCGGATCCGCCAGCTCGAGCAGCAACTCGGGGTCAGTCTGTTTGCCCGTCATCGCAACAACATCCGTCTGACCGCCTCCGGTGAGCGTCTGCTGCCCTACGCAGACGCCATCTTGCATACCCTGGGCCGCGCCAGACAGGATGTGGCCCTCTCCCCCGGTTTCAGCCAGCAGCTCGCCATAGGTGCGCCCGCCGTGTTTTGGGAGCTCGATTTCAACGACTGGCTCAACCATGTCTATGCACTGGCCCCCGGCCTCGCGGTGCGGCTCGAAACCGCTTCCCGCGAGCACCTGTGCCGCCAGTTGCTGGAGCGATCTCTCGACTTGGCCCTGCTCTCCGAGCCGACCAAGATCGACGAGATAGCCCTGCACCCCATAGGCGAGCTGGTGTTCGAGCTGGTGAGCCGGGATGCCGCCGCCAACGCCGACAGCCTGATGCAGATGCCCCACATTCATCTGGATTGGGGCACCAGCTTCGAGCCGCAGCCCAGCCGCTTGCAGAGCCTGCAAAAGACCCCTGTGCTGCACTCGAGCTCAGCCAACATGGCACTGCAGTTCGTGCTGGCCAACGGTGGCGCCGCCTATCTGCCGCGGCGCATGGTGAGCCCCTTCCTGGAGCAGGGACAACTGCATCTGGTGGAGGGGGGGCAGCCGCTCAGTCGTCCGCTCTACCTCGCCTATCTGGAGAAATCCGATCGCCGGGAGCTGATCGATCAGCTGCTGACCCTGCCGCTCGGTTGGGATGGCGCCGATCTGCGCCTGCCGCAGCCCGAATAACTTCAGGCCGGACAGCACAGACACAAAAGGGGCCGAACAGGCCCCTTTTTTATGATGCTTGTGTGCGATCTCGTCAGCCGTGGTGGCGGCGGTCGTTGGCCTGGGCCAGCAGCATGCGACTCTCCCGCAGGAACTCGTCGGCATGTTCGCCGAAGAAGCCGGACACCTGCGAGAAAGCATCGATGAAGCCGGCTCTGTCCCCCTGCTCCAGCAACCCCAGCACCTCGCCAAAGTTCTGGTAGTAGCGGCGGATCATCGCCAGATTCTGCGGGGACGACAATATGATGTCGGCATAGAGCTCGGGGTCCTGGGCAAACAGCCGCCCCACCATGGCCAGCTCCAGCCGGTAGATGGGGGAGCTCAGACTCAGCAGGCGATCCAGATTGGCCCGCTCCCGCGACAGGTGCCAGCCGTAGGCGAAGGTGGCGAAGTGGCGCAGCGCCTGGATGAGGGTCATGGCCTCGTCGTGAGCCTTGGCTTCCACCTGTTGCAAGCGGGCGCCCCAGATGGTCATCTGATCCAGCAGCCACTGACTGGCGGCCGCGTCACGGCCCTGACAACAGACGATCACCTGCTTGGCGAGACTCGCCACATCCGGTCCGAACATGGGGTGCAGCCCCAGCACCGGGCCTTTGTGCACCGCCAGCATGTGCTCAAGCGGCGCCGCCTTCACGCTGGTGACATCCACCAGCAGACAATCGGCGGGCAGGTTGCCGAGCCGGTCGATGATCTGGCAGGTGATGTCGATGGGCACGGCCACCATCACCAGACCCGCGTCGGCCAGGATGGCGTCAGCCCTTGGCCAATCGGCTTGTTCCAGGGTCTCGACCCGGTAGCCGGAGAGGCCGAACATCTGGCCGAACAAGCGGCCCAGCTGGCCCTGGCCACCTATGATGACCACCTTGCCAAGCTCCGGCTTCATGCACTTGAAATGGTTCTCTTTTTCGCTGGCCGATTCGAGGATGTAGGATTCGCGCATCACCCGGCGCAGCACGTCTTCGATGAGATCGCCGGGCACCCCCAGCAGTTCGGCTTCGGCTCGGCGGCGGGCCAGCATGCTCGCCTCCCTGTCCGGCGCATAGATGGGCAGGCCATGGCGGCTCTTCACCTCACCCACTTCCCCCACCAGGGCCAGACGGGCGGCCAGCAGATCGATCAGCTGCCTGTCCACCGCATCTATCTTGTCCCTGAGGGCATTCAACTCTTCAGCCATATCCAGTCCCTGCTGGCGCCGCTGGCGGCGGCGCCCTGTGATTCAAGAGGCAACAAGGTATCACTGCATGGGCAGTGATACCTCTATGGTTCAATCAGTTACGACAAGATACCACGGCTTAACGCCCGGTTCTGCCCCTGAGCGGCGCCGCCAGCTCGCGATGGCATCGCGCCAGCAGATTGGCTGTGCTATCCCAGTCGATGCAGGCATCCGTGATGGAGACGCCGTAGCGCATCTGCTCCTTGGGCTGCTCGCTGGACTGATTGCCCTCGAACAGGTTGGATTCGAGCATCACCCCTATGATGGAGCGGTTGCCCTCCTGGATCTGGTGGATGACGTTGTCGGCCACCTTGGGCTGCAAGCGGTGATCCTTGCTGGAGTTGCCGTGGCTGCAATCCACCACCAGGCCGGGCAGCAGGCCCGCTTTCTCCAGCGCCTCTTCCGCCAGCGACACATTGACCGAGTCGTAGTTCGGGTGCTTGCCGCCGCGCAGTATCACGTGGCCATCCGGGTTGCCCTGGGTCTGCAGCAAGGCAACCTGGCCCTGCTGGTTGATCCCCATGAAGGCGTGGGGGCTGGAGGCCGCCTGCAGCGCATTGATGGCGGTACCCAGATTGCCGTCTGTGCCGTTCTTGAAACCCACCGGCATGGAGAGGCCGGACGCCATCTCCCTGTGGGTCTGGGATTCTGTGGTGCGCGCACCTATGGCCGACCAGGAGAAGAGCTCGGCCAGGTATTGCGGGCTGATGGGGTCGAGCGCCTCGGTCGCCAGCGGCAACTCCAGCTCCGCCAGCCAGCAGAGCAGCTCGCGGGCGCGATGCAGCCCCAGCTCCACATCGAAGGTGCCGTCCAGGTTCGGGTCATTGATAAAGCCCTTCCAGCCGACCGTGGTGCGCGGCTTCTCAAAGTAGACCCGCATGACAATGTAGAGAGAATCCTGGTAGGCATCATGCAGCGCTTTGAGTCTGGTTGCGTACTCTTTGGCGGCGTCCATGTCGTGGATGGAACAGGGTCCACAGATCACCAGCAGGCGGTGATCGCGACGGTGGATGATGTCGGCTATGGTAGTGCGGGCCCCTTGCACGAATGCCAGCGCCTGGTCGGAGATGGGTAGCTTCTCCTTGAGCTGGGCAGGCGTGATCATCACTTGTTCGGACTGGATATGGATGTTGTTCAGGGGGTCTCTTTGCATTTTCTCATTCTCTCTACAGTATTTAAGCCAATTGCACCGAGTGTATTATTTTGTTTACACAAGTCAGCACTTTGTTACGCAACCGCCCTCACCTTACCAAGGAAAAACAAACAATCAAGTGAAACTAGCGGATTAACTGTCTAACAGATGGATAAACGACCAGAAAGGCGACCTGAACAGCCAGAAAGTAGCGGGTAAAAAGTCCCTGACCAGACAAAATCGTAAACATATAATTACACCCTAATGCTGCCATCAGCACTGCTCGACCACAATTCCACCCCAGCGCTTGCCTCCATTTTATAAAAAAAAAAGCGGGGCACCTGGCCCCGCTTGCGTTCCCGTGTTGCTCTTCTTTTATGATTTGCCGTGTGCCTTGATGGCTTCGACCGCCTTGTCCGGGAAGTCGCTGAATACCCCGTCCACATCGGCCTGATAGAGGAAGATGTTGAGCAGATCGCTGAAGTCCTTGGCATAGGCAGGGATCTGGCCCTCATCCTGACGGAAGGTATAAGGATGCACCTTGAGACCGGCGGCATGGGCCTCTTTCACCATATTGGTAAATACAGGTTTGCCCGGGGTACCCGGCTCAGTGACTATCATCGGCTTCCAGGGGCCTATCCCTTCCGCGTAGCCGGCTATGGTCTTCATGGCGCCCGGCTTGAACATCCAGTCATAGCTGTAGGGGGTTGCCTTGCCCTTGGCGTCATAGACCATGGTCTCGTTCCAGTCGGTCTCGGCCATCAGCTGCACCAGTTTCAAGTCCATCCCCATGGCGGGCATCAGCTCGCTGTTGATGCGCTTGAGCTCGTCGGCATCGAAGCACTGCAGATAGACCTTGTCGTTCTTGCTGGTGTAGCCGTACTCCTTCAGCACCTTGAGCACCGCCTTGGAGATGTCCTTGCCCTCGTGGCGGAACAGCCAGGGGGCCTTGATCTCCGGGTAGATACCTATGTTCTTGCCGGTGCTCTTGTTGAGCCCCTGGATCATCTCTATCTCTTCTTGGAAGGTGTGGATCTTGAAGCTGGACTTCCACAACGGGAAGCGGGCCGGATAAACGGGCACCTGCTTGCCATCCACCAGCTGGAACGGCTCAGTCATGCGCAGGGAGCGCACCTCGGCCAGGGTAAAGTCCACCACATAGTAGCGACCGTCCGGACGGGCCCGACCGGGGAAGCGCTCGGCCACGTCCGTGATGCCATCGAGGAAGTGATCGTGCATCACCACCAGCTGGTCATCCCTGGTCATCACCAGATCCTGCTCCAGATAGTCGGCCCCCATGCCATAGGCCAGCGCCTTGGATTCCAGGGTGTGCTCGGGCAGATAGCCTGAGGCGCCACGGTGGGCGATCACGATTTTACCTTCATCGGCAGCCAGAACGGGCAATGCGAGGGCGGCCCCCAGGCCAAGGGCGATCAGGGAGAGAGAGAGTTTTTTCATGCGCGGTGCTCTTTGTTATTGTTTATTGGGTGTAGGTTATTGTTATAACAGAGGTTTATTGCATTTTAACGACGGGCGACCAAGGGGCCGCCCGCCTCTTCATCAGCTGGCCTTGGGCAGGGCGTGCTGGTGTTGCTCCAGCCAGGCGTGCAGTTGCTGCTGCTCAGGCTGGGACAGGCGCAGCCCCAGCTTGCTGCGGCGCCACAATATATCTTCCATCGAATGGGCCCACTCGCGGCTCATCAGATAACGCACTTCCGACTCGTACAAGCCGGCGCCAAAGTGCTGGCCGCGCTCTTCGTGCAACCAGAGGCGGGCATGACTGCCATAGGCCTCGGCGATACGACGGGCGTTGCGCTCATCCAGCCAGTCGAACTCGAGCATGTAGGCACGGGCCAGCTCTGTGGTGGAGCAGTCGAACTCGCCACCGGGCAGACGGCTGCTCGCGGTCCAATCCTCACCCATCTGGCTGAACCAGGGCTTGAGCTTGTTGCAGGCGGCCTGGGCCAGCTTGCGATAGGTGGTGAGCTTGCCGCCAAACACGGACAGGAGCGGCGCGCCGTCGGATTCGCCGGAGAGCTCCAGGGTGTAGTCGCGGGTCACCGCCTGGGGGGAATCGGATTCGTCATCGCACAGCGGGCGCACGCCAGCATAGGTCCAGATGACCTCTTTGGGTGCTATCTGGCGGGTGAAGTGGGCGTTGACCACCTTGCACAGGTAGCTGATCTCGGCGTCGCTGATCTTCGCCTCGCGCGGGCTGCCGTGATGCTCCACGTCCGTGGTGCCGATGAGGGAGTAGTCCTGCTGATAGGGGATGACGAAGACGATGCGGTTGTCCTCGTTTTGCAGGATATAGGCCTCTTCGCGCTCATGGATGCGCGGCACTATGATGTGGCTGCCCTTGATGAGGCGGATGCCACGGGGAGATTTCTCGTGCAGGCTCTCGTCATAGAAGGTCTTGACCCAGGGGCCGGCCGCATTGACCAGACCGCGGCAGGTGACGGTGAACTGCTCGCCCCCTTCCCGCTCCAGGGTCAGAGTCCAGTGTTTGGAACCGCGCACCGCCTTGACGCAGCGGGTACGGGTCTGCACGTCGGCGCCCTTGTCGCGGGCCATCATGGCATTGAGCACCACCAGCCGGGCGTCATCGACCCAGGCATCCGAGTATTCGAAGCCCTTGTTGATGCCGCTCTTGAGACCGTCTTGCGGCAGGAAGCGCACGCCGCAACTGCCCTTGAGCTTGTCCCGCTTGGCCAGGTTGTCATACAGGAACAGACCGGCGCGGATCATCCAGGCCGGGCGCAGGTGCGGGCGATGGGGCAGCCGAAAGCGCATGGGACGGGCGATGTGGGGGGCCATGCCGAGCAGCACTTCCCGCTCCGCCAGCGCCTCTTTCACCAGCCGGAATTCGTAATGTTCGAGGTAACGCAAGCCACCGTGGATCAGCTTGCTGGAATTGGAAGAGGTGGCAGAGGCAAGATCCTGTGCCTCGAACAGGGCAACCTTCAGACCCCGACCCGCTGCATCAGCCGCAATGCCCACCCCATTGATGCCGCCGCCAACGACGACCAGATCATAATGTTCGCTCATGTTCACCTACTCTTTCTTATTTTGTGTTGCCATGACAGCAATGTTTGATTTCGCTCATATTAGAGCATGAAAAAATGATAAACGAACATTTTATGGAGAAAATGTGATCGCGATTGTTTTGGCAATGCTAAAAATGCTGCCAGTCGGTGATCAGGGCGTCAGCACCGGGCTGCCAGGCCCGAAAACGTGCGCGAGAACGCGCTCATGTCGGGGAACATCTAAGCAGTGGGGCGCGGCAGGTGTGCAGGCAGAGGGGAGAAAGCGAAAAAGAAGCGGCCGCCAGTGCGGCGGCCTGATGCCAGAGAGGGGTTAACGGCGGCTCAGCAGATGTGGCACTCGATCTGGTGCTGGGACATCAGCCGCATCAGCTTCTCGGGCGGCTCCTGATCGGTGAACAGGGCGTGGATCTGGTTGAGGTTGCCCAGATTGACCATGGCATTGCGGCCAAACTTGGTGTGGTCGGCGGCCAGAAACACCTGACGGGAGTGGGCTATGATGGCCTGGGCAATCTTCACCTCATGGTAGTCAAAATCGAGCAGAGAGCCATCGTTGTCGATACCCGAGATGCCGATGACACCGTAGTCCATGCGGAACTGGCCGATGAAGTCGCGGGTCGCCTCCCCCACTATGCCGCCATCCCGGTTGCGGATCTCGCCACCGGCTATGATGACGGTGAAGTCATCCTTGGCGGTGAGAATGCTGGCCACGTTGAGGTTGTTGGTGACCACGCGCAGCTCGCGGTGATCGAGCAGGGCGCGGGCGATGGCTTCTGTGGTGGTGCCTATGTCGATGAAGAGCGATGAACCGTCGGGAATGTTGGCGGCCACTTCGCGGGCGATGCGCTCTTTCTCCTTGAGCTGCATCACTTTACGGGCGCTGTAGGCGGTATTGACGGTACTCGAATGCAGGGAGGCACCGCCATGATGGCGCCGGATCTTGTTCTGTTCGGCGAGATCATTCAGATCGCGGCGAATGGTCTGGGGGCTGACGTCAAAATGGGTCACCAGATCCTCGGTCGAGACAAAGCCCTGCCGCGTCAGGACGTCCAGGATCTCCAGATGTCGTTGGGTTTGCTTCACGCTTGAACTCCGATGATGAGACGAAAAAAGGCCCCGGCAGATGCGGGGCCTTTGGCAGTTTACCTGATCCCTTTTCGGATCGATAAGGGCAGGATCACGTTTTATGCCTTATCGGCAGCCGCTTTCTTGGCCGCGACGGCAATGTTCTCATGCTTGAGGGTCATGGCCAGCAAGATGATGGAGAGCACGCAAGACGCGGTCAGCACCATGAAGCCACCATCCCAGCCGAAGTGGTCAACCGTGTAGCCCAGCATGGCGTTGGCCGCCACGGCGCCACCCAGATAACCGAACAGCCCGGTGAAGCCTGCCGCAGTACCGGCCGCCTTCTTGGGTGCCAGCTCCAGCGCATACAGACCGATCAGCATGACGGGACCGTAGATCAGGAAGCCGATGGCCACCAGCGCCATCATGTCGATGGTCGGGTTGCCAGCCGGGTTGAACCAGTAAACCAGCACGGCCACTGTCACCAGCACCATGAACAGGATACCGGCCGGGGCACGGCGACCCTGGAACATCTTGTCCGAGATCCAGCCGCACAGCAGGGTGCCCGGAATACCGGCCCACTCGTACAGGAAGTAAGCCCAGGAGGAGTTGTCGACGCTGAAGTCCTTGGCCTCTTTCAGGTAGGTCGGAGCCCAGTCCAGCACGCCGTAACGAATGAGGTAAACGAAGGCGTTGGCAATGGCGATGTACCACAGCAGCTTGTTGTGCAGCACGTACTTGACGAAGATCTCCTTGGCGGAAAACTCCTGCTCGTGGCTTTCGTTATAGTCCTTCGGATAGTCGTTCTTGTGCTCTTCGATGGGAGGCAGACCCACGGATTGCGGGGTGTCGCGCATCACGAAGAAGGCGATCACCGCGATGGCCGCCGCCGCCGCCGCCGGCACATAGAAGGCACTGCGCCAGTCGTTGAACCAGCCCATCCCCAGGATGAACAGCGGACCTATCATGCCGCCGCCGACGTTGTGTGCCACGTTCCAGACCGCGACCACTTCGCCACGCTCCTTCTGTGACCACCAGTGCACCATGGTGCGACCGCAGGGCGGCCAGCCCATGCCCTGTGCCCAGCCGTTCAGGAACAGCAGCACAAACATGATGCCGATGCTGGAGGTGGCCCAGTGCACTGTCCCCATCATGAACATGATGCCCGCCGACAGCAGCAGGCCGGCGGAGAGGAAGTAGCGCGCATTGGAGCGGTCAGACACGTTCCCCATCAGGAACTTGGACAGACCATAAGCGATGGAGACCCCGGACAGGGCCAGGCCCAGATCGCCGCGGGAGAATCCCTGTTCGATCAGATAAGGCATCGCCAGACTGAAGTTTTTTCGTACCAGGTAGTAACCGGCATAACCGAAGAAGATCCCGAAAAACACCTGCCAACGCATGCGTTTGTAGAAGGGATCGACCTTGTCGGCCGGGAGCCTGTCTATATGTGGTGCAGGCCTGAAGAGACTAAGCATGTTCTGCTTCCTTATTGTTGTTGTGGGCGGTTGAGGGTGCCCTGTCCATGCTGACCAACCAGAGGAGTCCTGATTCGAAAGCGAGCCTATTGTGCTCATATGTGAACATTTAATCTGTGATGGAGGCTCAAATATTGCAGTTTTATTACAAAAGAAAGTGCCAAGTGAGTAGTCACTCATCAGCCGCAATCCCTTGTATAGCAAGGCTTTCAGCTACCCACTAAGTGGTATAGCCACTGTTGCAACTTGCTTTCCGTCACATTTTCTTAGCAATGAGTGGGATCTTGTCCACATTTCCTGCGGGGAGGGCGTGGTGAATGTTCGATTTAGGTTTATTTTCTCTCTCGTCCGAGAACGAGCGCAAACGAGCATAACGTTTGCGCCAGCTCAAAAAACAAGAAAAAACGTTTTCGGACGCAACAATGGGACTGAAAAAACAACAAAACGGAACATCAAACCTACTCTGGGTGGATATAAGGAATAACGGTATGAGCATACAAAGACCCAATACCCTGCTTGGCGAGTGCATCGCCGAGTTTATCGGAACCGGCCTGCTGATATTTTTCGGCGTCGGTTGTGTGGCCGCCCTGGTGCTGGCCGGTGCCAACTTCGGACAATGGGAAATCTCCATTACCTGGGGTCTGGGTGTCGCCATCGCCATCTATGTGACCGGCGGTATTTCAGGTGCCCACCTGAACCCGGCCGTAACCCTGGCGCTGATGACCTTCTGCGGGTTCGACAAGCGTAAAGTGGTGCCCTACATCATCGCTCAGGTCGCAGGCGCCTTCTGCTTCGCCGCCCTTGTCTACTTCCTCTACGGCGGCCTGTTCACCCAGTGGGAAGTGACCCACAACGTGGTGCGCGGCAGCGTCGAGAGCCTCGGCACCGCCGGCATCTTCTCTACCTACCCGAACGCCCTGCTCTCCAACATGCAAGCCTTCGCGGTCGAGCTGGTGATCACCGCCGTCCTGATGCTGGGCATCATGGCACTGGGTGACAACAACAACGGCGCCCCCAAAGGCTTCGCCGCCGCCCTGCTGATCGGTATCCTGATCGCCGTGATCGGCGCCTCCCTCGGCCCGTTAACCGGTTTTGCCATGAACCCGGCCCGTGATTTCGGCCCCAAACTGTTTGCCTTCCTGGCAGGCTGGGGTGACGTGGCCATGACAGGTGGTCGTGACAACCCCTACTTCTGGGTACCCATCCTCGGCCCCATCGTCGGTGCCCAGCTTGGTACCGCCCTGTATGTGAAAGTGTTGGCTCCCTGTGTGCCTGGCAACCGTGTTGCCGCCACCGAGCAAGCTGCCCAAACCGCCAAAGAAGAGGCCGCCGCATAAGAGCGGCCCTCCCCAACGTGTAAAAACGTGGAAAATAAAAACGTGGAGAACATCATGTCTGCTGAAAAAAAATATGTCGTCGCTCTGGACCAGGGTACTACCTCTTCCCGCGCCATCGTGTTTGACCAGGATGCCAACATAGTCGGCACCTCCCAGCGCGAATTCACCCAGCACTACCCGAAAGCGGGCTGGGTAGAGCACGACCCCATGGAGATCTGGGCGACCCAGTCCTCCGTGTTCACCGAAGTGCTGGCCAAGACAGGCCTGCGCAGCGAAGAGATCGCCGCCATCGGCATCACCAACCAGCGTGAAACCACAGTGGTGTGGGAAAAGGCCACCGGCAAACCCATCTACAACGCCATTGTCTGGCAGTGCCGCCGTACCGCGGCCATCTGTGAAGAGCTCAAGGCCCGTGGCCTGGAAGAGTATGTGCGCGAGAACACCGGCCTGGTGCTGGACGCCTACTTCTCCGGCACCAAGGTGAAGTGGATCCTCGACAACGTCGAAGGGGCCCGCGAGAAGGCGATGAACGGCGAGCTGCTGTTCGGCACCATAGACACCTGGCTGGTGTGGAAGATGACCAACGGCGAGGTGCACGTCACCGATCCGACCAACGCCTCCCGTACCATGCTCTACAACATCCGCGACCTGAAGTGGGACGAGAAGATGCTGGACGAGCTGGGCATCCCCATGTCCATGCTGCCAGAGGTCAAACCCTCTTCCGAAGTCTACGGCTACACCACCCGTGGCGGCGGTTCCCGCATCCCCATCGCCGGCATTGCCGGTGACCAGCAGTCTGCCCTGTTCGGCCAGCTCTGCTTCGAAAAAGGGATGGCCAAGAACACCTATGGCACCGGCTGCTTCTTGCTGATGAACACGGGCACAGAGCCGGTTCGCTCCAGCAACGGCCTGCTGACCACGGTCGCCATCGGCCCGAAAGGAGAAGTGAACTACGCGCTGGAAGGGGCTGTCTTTATGGGCGGCGCCACAGTGCAGTGGCTGCGTGACGAGCTGAAGCTCATCCACGATGCCCGCGATACCGACTACTTCGCCTCCAAGGTGGGTGACACCAACGGCGTCTATCTGGTACCGGCCTTCGTCGGTCTGGGCGCGCCCTACTGGGATCCGTATGCTCGCGGCACCATGGTCGGCCTGACCCGTGGCGCCAACCGCAACCACATCATTCGTGCCGCGCTGGAATCCATCGCCTACCAGAGCCGCGATGTGCTGGATGCCATGCAGCAGGACTCCGGCATCAAGCTGGCCGCCCTCAAGGTGGACGGCGGCGCGGTAGCCAACGACTTCCTGATGCAGTTCCAGTCCGACATGATGCACACCCCGGTTGTGCGTCCGACCCGCATCGAGACCACCGCCATGGGCGCCGCCTTCCTGGCCGGTCTGGCGGTCGGCTTCTGGAAGAGCTCGGACGAGCTGGAAGACAAGTTCAGCGTGGATCGTGAATTCATCCCGCAGATGAGCCACGAAGAGCGCAACAAGCTCTACCACGGCTGGCAGAAAGCGGTTGAACGCTCACGCCGCTGGGCCGAAGAGGATTAATCGGGCAACCGACATCTTTCCGAGATGAAAATACAAAGAGGCCGACAGCGATGTCGGCCTCTTCTTTATTCAGCCTAGCATCCACAGTGGTCATTCACCACCTCTGGCGGACAGCCGGTCGGCTCCCTTTCTCTTGCCATGAATGGAGGCCGGGTCTTTCTTCCCTCCCGCTTGTCGGAGCTGCCTGAGGCTACCTCGCCCCTTCTGTCGCCAAGGGAAGACGCCAGCCTATGCAACCTGGTTGTCATGGCCGGTCGCCAACATCCCCTCCCCTTTGGCCGGGAGAGTGTAGGCCCTTAAACGCCGCCATCACAGGGTATGGCTACCGAGCTGCTCCTTGATAAAGTCGAGCCAGACCCGCAGCCGGATGTCGCGCTGGGCATCGGAGTAGAACACCGCATTGATGGGGCGCGAGGCGCCGCTGTTGCTGCGGGCCAGCACCTCCACCAGAGCGCCGCTGGCCCGATCCGGCCCTGTCATGAAGTCAGACAGGCAGACGATCCCCTGCCCCGCCAGCGCCAGCTGACGCAAGGTCTCGCCGCTGCTGGCGCGCAGGGTCGGGGTAATGGGGAAGCGATCACCCTGCTCGGCACTGAGCAGCGGCCAATGGTTGAGGTGATCGGGGTGCAAAAAGCCCAGCAGCTCGTGGCCAGCCAGCAGATCCGCCGGCTGGCGCGGGGTACCGCGCTCGCTCAGGTAAGCAGGGGATGCCAGCAACCGCAGCCGTGAGTGGCCAAGCGGCAGGGCGCGCAGGGAAGAGTCGGTCAGCTCGCCGATACGGATGGCCATGTCCACCCGCCGCTCCATCAGGTTGATGAAACCCTCCGAGCTGTGCAGCTGCAGCTCGATGCCAGGATAGCGGCGGCGAAACTCGCCTATGATGGGCACCAGCCGGTGCAGGATGAAGGGGGTGGCCGCATCGACCCGCAAAATCCCCTCCGGCTGCTCCTTGCGGCTGAGCAGGTGCCCCTCCGCCTCGCTCATCTCGGTCAAAATCTTCACCGCCCGCTGATAGAACCAGCTCCCCTCCTCGGTCAGGCTGACCCGGCGGGTGGTGCGGTTGAGCAGCACGGTCGCAAGCTTCTCCTCCAGCCGCTTGATACCGCGGCTCACTACGGAGTTGTCCATCCCCAGGTTCTCCGCCGCCTGGCGGAAACTGCCCGCCTCCACCACCGCCACAAACAGGGTCAGTTCATCAGAATGGGTCTTCATTGCTGTTATCCAGACAAGAGTAATGGACCTTTATAGGTGCAGTCGCTGTGGATTGGCAAGTGAGCTCTGGTGCCACATCTTTGTTTGCACAGATAAATAACGTGATGGCCAGCTCAAACCAGACTCGCCCATTGCCGGTACAATGCAGCCAAAACGGCATCGTATGGCGCCATGATATAACTAGGAAGGAAACCATGACATTCGAAGCGCGGCTGGCGGCAGCCCACCAGGAGCTTGAAAGCAAAGGCGTGTGGCACGCCAACTACAATCCCCCCTTGCTCAGACTGCTGCGCAGGCTGGGTTGTCCGGTCAAACCGCCTCACTATCAGGGCTGGCTCGCCAACGTTCTCGGGTTTGGCATCAGCATAGGGCTGTTCTGGGGTCTGTTGATGTGGTTTTTCAGCTGGCAACCCATGGGGATGGATCCGCTATTTGCACTGCGCCAAACAGCCCTGTTTGCCGGATTATTCGGTATTTTGATGGCAAGTTGGCTCTGGCTTAGGCGCAAGCAGCTTGCATTGACCCCGTGGGGGCAGCTGGCAGAACATGTCGGTACCAGCAGCACCAAGGATCAGGCATGACCAAACAGTGTTGCCCGCGCTGCGGAATGGATACAGAGCACAGCGAGCGGATAAAACAGAAGCCCTCCCCTTATCCCAAGACCCGCCGCGGCCTGTTCATGGCGTTTCTCAACGGATTTTTCTCCGGTGTCGGCGGTCATGGCATAGCCGCACTTGAGCTGCTCGACCGCTATGTGGTGTGCCAGCAGTGCGGACTGGAGCGACTGGACAACCACGGCGAAGAGTTCAAATAGCCTTCCGTTTTGCCAGCGCCACAATTTCAGGGAAATGATTTGATGGGGTATTGTTAACCAGGCACTCTTTAATCAACCTCTTCTTGACACAAGATGGACACGCAGGGAGCAAAACAGCATGAAAGCCCATGAAAAACTGAACTATGTGGAGTTTGCGGCGCGGGATCTCGCCGCCACCAAGGCCTTCTTTCAGGCCGCCTTCGGCTGGCAGTTTGTCGATTATGGCCCCGACTACTGCGCCTTTGCCGATGAGGGGCTGGACGGCGGTTTCTATAAGGCGGAGCTGTCCAGCAACACGGTCCAAGGCGGCGCACTCTTGGTGTTCTACAGCGCCGATATCGAAGCGACCCAGGCCAAGGTGAGCCAGCATGGCGGCACCATCAATCGCCCCCTGTTTGATTTCCCCGGTGGCCGTCGCTTCCACTTCGTCGAGCCCAGCGGCAATGAATTTGCGGTCTGGTCCGAGCCGGCCAATGCCTGATAACAAGGGGGCGTCACGGTGCTCCCTGCTCCTTTTACCTCACTAACTTCCTCATCGTCACCTCGCCCCGGCCCATTCATTGCTGCTCTTATCTCAATAGTGTTTTGCGACAGCGGCCCTGTTTCGGACAAGTCGTGGTGGGCATACTGCCCTTCGTTTTCGCAAGGAGGTTCAGATGTCATCACCCGTGATTGTGATTGCCCAACTTGAAGCCAAACCCGAATTTTCCGCCCAGTTTCGGGCCGCCCTTGAGCCGCTGATAGCGGCCACCCTGCAAGAGACCGGCTGCCTGCGTTACCAGTTGCACCAGAGCCTGGACAACCCCCATGGCTGGATGCTGCACGAGGAGTGGGAGAGCGAAGCCGCGCTCAAAGCCCATCAGCAGCAAGCTCACTTCCTCGACTTTATCGCCAGGGCCGAGCCCTGGTTTGCCAGCAGCCTTATTCGCAATTACCGCCGACTGCCGGCCTGAGTATCCCGAAACTCGTTGACGATGGCGCTGCCAACTTGCAACGCCACCACGGCCTTTGCACCGAGCCAACCCCCTTGCTCTGGGCAAGGGCCAACCACCCCATTTGAGGAAATAGATGATGAAAATGCCCGCCATGGGTCTGGGCACCTTTCGCCTGAAAGGTGAGCCCCTGCTTGCAACCCTGAATACCGGCCTGGCGCTCGGCTATCGCCATATCGATACCGCCCAGATTTACGACAACGAAAGCGAAGTGGGCGAGGTGCTGGCCAGCACTGCTGTCCCTCGCAACGAGATCTACCTGACCACCAAGGTGTGGACCAGCGAGTTCGGTCCGGGCAAGCTGATCCCCAGCCTCAAGACCAGCTTGGCGAAACTGCGCACCGATTATCTGGATCTGGCGCTGATTCACTGGCCCTCCCCCAAGGATGAGGTGCCGATGGCGGTCTACCTGGAGCAGCTGGCCGAGGCCAGGGCGCAAGGCCTGACCCGGGAGATCGGGGTCTCCAACTTCACGGTCGCCCAGCTTAAAGAAGCCGTCGAGATCCTGGGGCCGGGCGCCATCGCCCACCAGCAGGTGGAGATCCACCCCCTGCTGCAAAACCGCAAGGTGGTGGCGTTCTGCCGCGCGCAGGGCATCGCCATCACCGCCTATATGCCGCTCGCCTATGGCAAGGTGCTCACCGAGCCACTCCTGATCGAGACTGGCAAACACCACGGTGTCTCGGCGGCCCAGGTGTCGCTGGCCTGGCTGCTGGCCCAGGGCATGACGGTGATCCCGAGCTCCACCAAGCGGGAGAACCAGGCCGCCAACCTGGCCGCCCTCAAGGTCCAGCTCAGCCCCGAGGAGATGGCCCGGATCGCCACCCTGGAGCGGGGCGAGCGCTGCGCCAATCCGGACTTCGCACCGGCCTGGGACTGATCCCCCTCATCCCCGGCCCTTCTCCCGCCAGGGAGAAGGGAGAACAACAGTTCGGGACATCTCTTCGACCCCAAGCGGGAGGCACTGTGCCTCCCGCTTTTTTTGGTTTTGTGCGCCACCCACGCAATGTCCCGCCCGACAAGACCCGCTCCATCGCGATGATTGCTGCTGATTAAGCAAAAGTAATTTGATGTCATCGTCATTTTTGCCAACAAAGCTCATCGGCATACTGGCGCCATTCTCCCGTCGGGAGTCCTATCCAAGGAGTTTGTATGCCACTGGCGTTATTTGCCCTCACCCTGAGTGCCTTTGCGATCGGCACCACCGAATTCGTGATCGTGGGGCTTATTCCCACCATCGCAGAACAACTCAATGTCTCCCTGCCCTCCGCGGGCCTGCTGGTCAGCCTCTATGCAATGGGGGTCGCCATAGGCGCGCCGCTGCTGACGGCGCTCACCGGCAAGGTGCCACGCAAGTGGCTGCTGGTGGGGCTGATGGCGCTGTTCACCGCCGGCAACCTGCTGGCCTGGCAGGCCCCCGGCTACGAGAGCCTGATCGTTGCCCGTATCCTGACCGGTCTGGCCCACGGGGTCTTCTTCTCGGTGGGGAGCACCATAGCCACCGGGCTGGTGGCCAAAGAGAAGGCGGCGAGCGCCATCGCCATCATGTTCAGCGGTCTGACAGTGGCGCTGGTAACCGGCGTGCCACTCGGCACCTGGATTGGTCAGGTATTTGGCTGGCGCGAGACCTTCCTGGTGGTCAGCCTCTTGGGCCTCATCGCCATGGTGGGCAGCCTGCTGCTGATCCCGAGCAACCTGCCCAAGGGGGCGGCCTCCAGCATCCGTGAACAACTGCTGGTGCTGACCAAGAAGCCGCTGCTGCTGGTCTACGCCAAGACAGCGCTCGGGTACGGCGGCGCCTTCACGGCGTTTACCTTCCTCGCCCCCATCTTGCAACAGGTAAGCGGCTTCGGCGCCAACGCGGTCAGCCTGATCCTACTGGTGTACGGGGTATCGGTGGCGTTTGGCAACATCTGGGGCGGCAAGCTGGCGGACAAGATGGGCCCCTTGCCCGCCCTGAAGCTGATGTTTGCCGGATTGGCTGTCATCCTGCTGATGCTCACCTTCACCGCGCCCCATCCGGTGCTGGCGGTGCTGACCGTGCTGGTGTGGGGTGCCTTCGCCTTTGGCAACGTGCCTGGGCTGCAGGTACTGGTGGTCAAGCAGGCCGAGATCCATACCCCCAACGCCGTGGACGTGGCCTCCGGCCTCAACATCGCCGCCTTCAACGTCGGCATCGCCTTGGGTTCTGTCGTTGGTGGCTTTGTGGTGGAACACCTGGGGTTGATGCACACCCCCTGGATAGGCGCGCTGATCGTGCTGCTGGCCTATGGTCTCACCCACGTCAGCGAGAAGCGCGAGGCCAAATTGGCGCTGGCGGTCTAACCTCCCCCAAACGAAAAGGCCGACACTGAGTGTCGGCCTTTTTCATTTCCGGCAGGGCTCAAGACTCCTTGAGATCCTCGTCCGCGGCCCAGCGGGCCTCCAGCCAGAGCAGGTTGACCAGGCCGCACAGCAGGGCAAAGCCCAGCCCCAGAATCCAGGTGAAATACCACATAGTCGAAACTCCCTTGAGTAGAAGACGGTTAGTAGAGGCTGTGGCCGTGCTGGCGCACCTGATCCGTGCTGACCTTGCCGCGCACCACCCGGTAGACCCAGAGGGTGTAGCCGATGTTGATGGGCATCAGCACCCCCACTATCCCCAGCATGATGAGCAGGGTGCCCTCGCTGGAGGTGCCGTCCCACAGGGTCAGGCTGCTCGACGGATCCAGGGACGAGGGCAGCACGAAGGGGAACAGGGCGATGGCGATGGTCAGCATCATGGTGGCGCAGGCGCCGCCGCTGGCCATGATCGCCAGGCGCGGCAGGCCGCGGGCACTGGCGAGGCTGCTCACCATGGGCAGCAGCAGGCCCAGGGCCGGCACACACCAGAGCCAGGGCTGTGCCGCGAAGTTGCTGAACCAGCCGTCCGGTGCCAGCGCCACCTGCTTCATCAGCGGAGTGAGGGCGCCGTTGAGATCGCCGATCTCCTGCAAGCGGTAGCCTTCCATCTGGCTGAGCCAGACGCCGCCCAGGGCAAACAGGCCGCTCGCCAGGGGGCCGAGCCAGAAGCTCTGGCGGGCGCAGCGCTCGGCGATCACCCCTTGGGTCTTGCACTGCAGGAAGCTGGCGCCGTGCAGCATCAGCAGAGCCAGCGCCGTGCCCATGCAGGTCAACAGCAGCGGCCAGTTGAATTCGAAGGCACCGTAGTGAATGCGAAGGGCCGAGTCGAAGCGAAACGGCAGGCCTTGCAGCAAAAAGCCGAGGGTCGCGCCGAACACCAGGGTCGGCAGCAGGGCCCCCGTCACCAGGGCCCTGTCCCACCAGCGCCGCCACTGGGCCGATTCCAGCTTGCTGCGATAGTCAAAGCCCACCGGACGCAGGAAGAGGCCGAACAGCAGGAACATGAAGGGCACATAGAGCGCCGAGAAGGCGGCGGCATAGACCAGCGGCCAGGCGGCGAACAGGGCGCCGGCGCCGGCGATGAGCCACACCTGGTTACCCTCCCACACCGGGCCCACGCTGTTGAGCAGCACCCGCCGCTCCTCATCTGTCTTGCCGACGATGGGCAGCAACAGGCCCACCCCCAGATCGAAGCCGTCCATCACCACGAAGCCGATGAGCATGAACAGCACCAGACCCCACCAGATCAATTTCAGGGTTTCGTAATCCATCAGAGCGCACTCCCGCTTGCCAAGACTTCACCTTGATAACGACCCGTCTGCAGGCTGGCGGGCCCTTTGCGGATCACATGACGCAACAAGAACAGCTCCACCACCAGCAGGCTGGTGTAGATGAGGCTGATGGAGATGAGGCTGAACCAGATCTGGCCCGGCTGCAGCAAGGAGACCGAGGCCGAGACCGGCAGCACCTCGCTGATGGTCCAGGGCTGGCGGCCAAACTCGGCCACGAACCAGCCCGCCTCGATGGCGACCCAGGGCAGCGGAATGCTCCAGAACAGCACCCTCAGCAGGCGCGGCGATTGCACCAGCCGGCCCCGGCACAGTTGCAGGAAGGAGGCGGCAAAGAGCACGAGCAACACAACCCCTATGCCCACCATCAGCCGGAAGCTCCAGAACAGCGGCGCCACCTGGGGCACTGAATCCTCCACCGCCAGGGCGATGGCCGCCTCGTCGGCCCGAGCTATGTCTTTGGCATGGGGGGTCAGCAGCAGGCCGTAACCGAGATCCTGGCGGTGTTGCTCGAAGGTGGCGCGGGCGGCGCCGTTGCCACCGTCCTGGCGCAGCGCCGCCAGGGCACCATAGGCCAGCATGCCGCTGCGGATGCGCACCTCGTGATCGGCCTTGAGATCCTTGATGCCGGTCACCGCCTCATCCAGGGAGCGGGTGGCTATGATGCCCATCAGATAGGGGATCTTGACGGCCGCATGGGTGGTCTCGGCGTGCTGATCGGGCCAGCCGAACAGGGTGAAGGCCGCCGGGGCTGGCTCTGTCTCCCACTCCGCCTCGATGGCGGCGAGCTTGACCTTCTGCACCTCACCGGTGCGATAACCGGACTCGTCGCCGAGCACGATGACCGAGAGGATGGCGGCCAGACCGAAACCGGAGGCGATGGCGAAGGATCGCAGGGCGAAGCGCACCTCCATGCGGCGCAGCAGATACCAGCTGCTCACCCCCATCACGAACAGGGAGGCAGCCACGTAACCCGCCGCCACAGTGTGCACGAACTTGACCTGGGCTACCGGGTTGAACAGCACGGCGGTGACGTCGGTCAGCTCCATGCGCATCGTCATGGGATTGAACTCGGCGCCGACCGGGTTCTGCATCCAGCCGTTGGCGATCAGGATCCAGAGGGCGGAGAGGTTGGAGCCGAGCGCCACCAGCATGGTCACCATCAGGTGCTGACCGCGGGAGAGCCTGTCCCAGCCGAAGAAGAACAGGCCCACCAGGGTGGACTCGAGGAAGAAGGCCATCAGCCCTTCCACCGCCAGGGGGGCGCCGAAGATGTCGCCGACATAGTGGGAGTAGTAGGCCCAGTTGGTGCCGAATTGAAACTCCAGGGTGATCCCCGTGGTCACCCCCATCACGAAGTTGATACCGAACAGCTTGCCCCAGAAACGGGTGATGTCCTTGTAGATCACCTTGCCGGTCATCACGTAGGCGGATTCGGCGATCACCAGGATCCAGGACAGCCCCAGGGTGAGGGGCACAAACAGGAAGTGAAACATGGCCGTGGCCCCGAACTGCAATCGGGACAGGCTTACCACATCATCCAGGCTAATCATGCAGGACTCTCTATGTTGCATTTAACAGACAGGTTTTCGCCTGCCAAGTACAACATGAGTCATGACACCTATAACAGATGCAGTTATATTGAAATACACCTAGAACAGTTTGAACCCGCCATGTCCCGCTACGGCCAGCTGGCAGCCCTGCTGCAGCAACAGATAGAGCGCGGCGTCTGGCAACCGGGGGAGCGCATTCCCTCCATCCGCCAGAGCTGCAAGACCCACGCCCTCAGCCCCATGACGGTGCTGCAGGCCTATCAGCTGCTGGAAAGCCGTGGCCTCATACTGGCGCGGCCCCAGTCCGGCTACTACGTCAAGGCCGCCGCCTCCCCGCTGCGGACCAGCGCGCCGCAACAGGCCCACTACAGCGGCTCGGTGGACATCAACGATCTGGTGTTCGAGGTGCTGCAGGCGAGCAAGTCCCGGGAGCTGGTGCCCCTTGGCATGGCGGTGGCGGATCCCGCCCTCTTCCCCCACCCCCAGCTCGGCCGGGCCCTGGCCAGCTGCATGCGCCGGCTCGATCCCTTCAGAACTGTCGCAGACCTTCCCCCCGGCAACGAGGCGCTGCGCCGTGCCATCGCCCAGCGCTATGCCGGTGACGGGCTGGCGGTCGATCCCCAGCAGATCATCATCACCACAGGCGCCATGGAGGCGCTCTCCCTCGGGCTGCAGGCCCTGACCGAACCGGGGGACTGGGTGGTGGTGGAATCCCCCACCTTCTACGGCGCCCTGCAGGCCATAGAACGTTTGAAGCTCAACGTGGTGGAGATCCCGGTGATCCCCGGGGTCGGCATCGATCTCGCCCTGCTGGTGGAGGCGCTGATCCTGCGCCCCATCAAGGCGTGCTGGCTGATGGGCAACGTCCAGCACCCGCTCGGCCATACGATGCCGGACGGGCACAAGCAGGCGCTGATGGCCCTGCTCAACGAGCACCGGGTGCCGCTGGTGGAGGACGACGTCTACGCCGAGCTCTACTTCGGCCGGGAGCGGCCTCGCCCCATCAAGCATTGGGATGCGCGGGGGGACAGCTTGCTGTGCAGCTCCTGGACCAAGTGCCTGGCGCCGGGTTTTCGGGTCGGCTGGGTGGTGGCGGGGCCCCACGCCGAGCGCATCCAGCGGCTGCAGCTGATGTCGACCCTGTCGACCAATGTGCCGAGCCAGCTGGCACTCGCCGACATGCTGCGCCAGGGCGGGGTGGACGCCCACTTTCGCCGCCTGCGCCACACCCTGGCCCAGCGTCAGCAGCAGATGCGCGCCGCCCTGCTGCGCCTCTTCCCGGATGAGGTGCGCATCAGCGCCCCGGATGGCGGCTACTTCCTCTGGCTGGAGTTCGCCCCTCGCCTCGATGGCCGGGCCCTGCACGCCCAGGCACTGGCCTGCGGCTTCTCGTTGGCGCCGGGGGCGCTGTTCTCGAGCCAGGGCCAGCACAACCACTGCCTGCGCATCAACAGCTCTCATCCCTGGAGCCCGCAACTGGAAGCCGCCCTCGTCCGACTGGCGGAGCTTATCAATACCCAGCTTTCTCAAAACACGCTATATGACGGAAATAACTCCGTACGTGGATCATGAATTTGAACTCGGCTGTAAATCACCTCTTTAATAGTTGGCGTAACCCGTCATATTCTCGCGGAGCTATTTTTAATAGCTCGACAATCGTTGCTTTACGCCTTTCTTCACTCATTCGCAGAAGCAGAGAGCGCAGGTCATGTTCGATACTGTCTCGCTTAGCACCACGGGCTTCAGCCATGAGATACCAATTATGTCCTTCTTCAATATTTCCCAGCTCAATATTGAGAGCACCTAACAGTGTGCATGGTCTGAAGTTATGAGGTTGCAATGCATGAGCCTCTGCTCCCATTTGCAGAGCATCAGCAAGTTTTCCCAAGTCACGCAGCGCCCCCCCATGAGTTGTCCTAATAGCTGACTTGAGCTTCGCATGCTCTTGGCGTTTAGCCGGAATAGCCAAGAGCAACTCAATAGCCGAGGCCGCTGCAGCACATTTTCGAAGATGTGCGCTGGCATTGACTGCTTGCCATGGATCACTGGATTTCTGGTACTCTGAAATATAAAAATCGGCTTCTATTCGATGGTAAACATGCCATATTTTATCTGTTTGATACTCCCACCCCTTAGTTTTTAGCCAGATAAAATCAATTTCAGAAAGTCGTGACTTAGCATCCAGCGCACGCAAGATATGCATCAACTGCTTGAAATAATGCTTTTCCACAAATATTTCAATTCCAAACTTCCGGCGAAGCTCTTGGTTTTTTCTCCGATCTATAAATTTTGGATCGCTCTCACGTTTTATTTGTTCAGCTTCATATTGAGCCTGAAGCATTTCATATTTCAAGGCTACAGCTTTCTGCTCGGCTATTCTCATAGCCTCAAATTCAAGCTGCTGCTTTTTAGCCGTAGCAATACGCTGCTCTCGCTCTAATAAGGCGAGTCTATAAAAATCCCCTTTGGATAACGCCCCAGTAAGAAAACCAAGCAAGGCATTAAGTCCTTTAGACTCAAGATATTGTTGACTCAAAATAGACAGTTGCCGGCCTTTGCTAACAGATAAAAGCAGGTTGTTAAGCCGACCTCCACCCGTTGTTGCACTGGTTAAATCATCAACACTGTAATATTTGGCCAGCTCAACTGGAGAAGTTGACATTGTGCACACTCCTTGTGCAAACGTTGATGTGGTAGTTGACATTAACATAATGTGGAATTTAGTTAATAAAACGTGTGTCGCATTTCCAACTGGTGATCCTTGCAAAGATGATGATGGCTCTACGCCATCTTGGGAGATGCAACCCTCAATCCAAAGCACCTCACTTGGCTTCTTTTACACTCACCAAAGACAACAAGACCCCATCACGGGGCCTCATCGATAATCCTTGTACGTGATGCGGGCTCAGGCCGGCTGCGCCAGCTGGGCCACCTGCCGCTCGATACTTCCCTTGAGGTTGTCATCGAGTTTCAAGGCCCGCGCCAGCTCATCCAGATAGCCGCGTTCCATGAAATGGTCCACGTCGATGGCGAGCAGGGAGGCGAGGTAGACCTCGGTGGCCTGCTCCATGTCGGTCACATCCCGGGCCAGCGCCTGCGGATCCAGGGGACGGGCCAGCTCGGCGTCAATCCAGCGCGCCGCATCGCTTTGGCCCTGCTCGGTCAGGTAGTCCTGGATCTTCTGGCGCTCGGCGGCGTCGATATGGCCGTCGGCCCGGGCCGCCGCCACCATGGCGCGCACCAGCAGGGTGGCACGCGCATCCAGCGCCTGACCCTGCAGGGTATCGAGGGGCTGGGCAGGTTGCGCGACCCCGCTCTGCTGGGCCTGCCAATCCTGATAGAGCTTGTAGGCGAGGCCGCCGAGGGCCGCCGCGCCGCCTACCGCCGCTACCTTGCCGCCATACTTGCGCACCTTCTTGTTGCCAAGCAGCAAGGCCATGGCACCGGCAGCCAGGCCGCCCTGCGCCATGCCCTTCATCTGCGACTTGCGGCTGTCGCCGCCTTCGTTGAGCCAGCCCTTGCCAGCGCCCATTAATTGCTCCAGCATCTGTTTCATAAGACCTCCGCTTTGCATGATTTTCCATGCTGGGCCGCGCCCACTGAACTCAAGGTGAATGGATGCCACTGCCACGCCTGTTGCTGCTGACCCTGCTGACCCTGACGGCGTTCGCCGCCAACTCTGTGCTCTGCCGTCTGGCCCTGTTTGAAGAACGGATGGATCCGGCCCTGTTCACCCTGCTGCGGCTGACCAGTGGCGCCCTGGTGCTGCTCCTGCTGTGCCGGGCCCGTCAGCCGATGCCTCGCCAGGGAGACTGGGGCGGCGCCCTGGCCCTCCTCGTCTACGCTGCCGCCTTCTCCTTTGCCTATCTCACCCTGACCACGGGCACTGGCGCCCTGCTGCTGTTTGCCGCCGTTCAGCTCAGCATGCTGGCGCCCCCTCTGCTGCGCGGGGAATCTCTGCCACGGCGCCAGTGGGCCGGTCTGCTGCTCGCCATGGCGGGGCTGGTACTGCTGCTGTTGCCCGGCATCCGGGCGCCGGATCCCCTGGGCGCGGCCCTGATGATCGCGGCCGGCATCGCTTGGGCCTGCTATACCCTGCAGGCATCGCGTTTTGCCGATCCGGTCGCCGCCAATGCCGGCCACTTCCTGCGCGCCAGCCTGCCGGCCAGCCTTCTCTATCTGCTGCTGGGTCAGCTTGAGGCCAGCCCGGCCGCCATCGGCTATGCCCTGGCCTCGGGAGCCCTCGCCTCCGGTCTGGGCTATTCACTCTGGTACCAGGTGTTGCCCCAGCTGGGGCGCACCCTGGCCGCCAGCGTGCAGTTGCTGGTGCCCCTGCTCGCGGCGCTGGCCGGTCTCATCTGGTTGGATGAGTCCTGGTCACTGCGGTTGTTATTGTCATCACTGGGCATTCTGGGGGGCATAGCCCTGGTCATAGCGGGACGCCCCCCTTCAGGAGACAAGCCATGAAAATTGCCATACTGCTGCTCGGTTGCAGCCTCTCGGCCAGCCTGCTGGCCGCGGTAGAAGACAGGGAAGCCCAGCAGGCCAAACTGGATGCCGCCTGCCAGCAAGCCCAGCAACAGCTGGTCGAACAGGGCAAGAAACAGCGGATCGACGCCTGCATCAAGGCGGGTGGCAAGGCCGCCAAATGCCAGCAGGAGTTCGCCAGCTTCGGCCAGCGGGAGGGCAACAAGCGGCCCGATCTCAACAGCCTGCCCCCCTGCCAGCAGGCCGATGCCTATCGCAAGAGTTACCGTCAATGAACCCGGCCCCTGGAGAGAATCTGACCCCGCCCCGCGAGCTGACCCTGCAGTTCCTGGCCGAGCCCGCCGACGTCAACTTCGGCGGCAAGGTGCACGGCGGCATGGTGATGAAGTGGATAGATCAGGCGGGCTACGCCTGCGCCGCCGGCTGGTGCGGCGGCTACGCGGTCACCGTCTACGTGGGGGGGATCCGCTTCCTTCGCCCCATCCAGATAGGCCAGCTGGTGGAGGTGCACGCCCAGGTGATCCACACAGGCACCACCAGCATGCACCTGGCAGTGGATGTCTACAGCCGCCACCCGGCCAGCCGGGAGCGCCACAAGACCACCCACTGCATCATCATCTTCGTGGCCATGGACGAGACGGGCACACCAACCCCAGTGCCCCAGTGGCAACCTGTCTCGGCCGCCGATCGGCAGTTGCAGCAGTACGCCAAGAAACTGATGGCCCTGCGCGAGGAGATAGACAAGGAGATGCGCCAGCACCTCTGAGCCGGATCGCCCGTGACACTGGGCCGATCCCTATCCGGGTGCGGCTCTGTATAATGGCGTTTTGCCCATTACGGAGTCTGTCATGTCACTGGAAAATGCCCCGCCCGAGGTCAAGCTCGCGGTGGATCTCATCGAGCTGCTGGAAACCAACCGGATCGATCCGGCGCTGGCCCTGGCAGCGCTGGCCATCGTCTCCGAGGACTATCAACGCAAGCTCAAAGAAGGCAAGGATCGCTGAGCGCGGCCGTGCTGCCGCCCCACCCCGCACAGGAGGTACAATGACAGGTCCTATCCGTTTCGAAACCGGCCGCCCCATGCTGTTTGGCGGCCTGCGCCGTCACCATGCCTTCGCCCACGCCGACTTCGGCGGCCAATGGCGTGACTTCAGCGCCCTGGGCCCGTTGCCAGGCCAGCTGGGCGAGCATGCCTATGGCGTCATCTGCGGCGTGACCGCCACCCAATGCGAATACATGTGTGCGGTGGAAGTCGCCGCGCTGGAGGTGCTGCCCAAGACCCTGGGGCGAATGCGCATCGAACCCCAGAGCTATGCCGTCTTCCTGCATCAGGGGCATGTCTCGACCATGCCGAACACTTGGCAGCAGGCGCTGGACTGGCTGGCGCAGTCCGGTTACCAGTCCGCCCACAAGCCCGATTTCGAACGCTATGGCGCGGCCTTTGACCCGCACACCGGCAGCGGCGAGGTCGAGCTCTGGCTCGCCGTGCTGCCGCGCCAGGCCATGGCCTGAGGCTGACCCCTCGACGGCGAGCCCAACCATTCAGGCAGGCCCCATCACCTGGTCGCACAGGCTGATGAGGGCCTCGCCGAGGCGAGTCAGCGGCTCGCCGCGCTCCGCCCCCAGGTGCAGTGCCAACTCCACCGGCGCCACCGCCGGCCAGTGGCTCAGCGCCCGCTGATCCGGTTGCAGCAGCCGTCTTGGCAACAGACTGACCCCGATCCCCGCACTCACGGCCCCCTGCAAACTGGCGAGGCTGGCGCTGACATAGGCGATGCGCCAGCGCAGTCCCTTTCCATCGAGCGCCTCGGTGATCTGCCGCCGATAGAGCCCCTCGCTCGGGAACACCACCAGCGGCAGAGGGTCTCGCTCGCTGGCGGGCCAGTCGCGACTGTCGACCCAGGCCAGGGGTTCACGCCAACTGGCGAGCGGCGCCCCCTGCCCCCGCGCCTGCTTGACCAGCGCCAAGTCCAGCTCGCCAGCCTCGAACCGCTGCCAGATCTCGTGGCTGAGGCCGCTGTGCACCTCCAGCCGTACCTGCGGATAGTCGCGGGCAAAGGCCGCCAGCACAGGGGCCATGGCGCCGGCGGCGAAGTCCTCCGGCACCCCCAGGCTCAGTTGCAGGCTCCCTTCGGTCACCTGCTCCTCGGCCTGCATCAGCAGTGCCAGGATGCGGCGAGCCAGCCCCAACAGCTTTTCACCCTCCGCCGTGGTCACCACCTGGCGGCCGGAGCGGTCAAGCAGCGGGCAACCGAGTTGCTGCTCGAGGCGCCGCATCTGCTGACTGATGGTGGACTGGGTCAGGTGCACCCGCTCACCGGCGCGGGTGAAGCTGCCGGTGTCGACGATGGCGACGAAGCTGCGCAGCAACAGGGGATCCAGCATGGGGCACTCCATTTACAAAACCACTGAATGCCATTCTATCATTTAATTTCCCCATGGCTGGATCCCCCGCTAGGCTGGTCTGCTCCCCTCATTGGCTCAAGGTCTTTCTCATGTCCCATACCCCTGTCGACTCCACAGGCACTCGCCTTGTCTCCTCGCTGACCGCCCTCACGGATCCCGCCCATCAAGGGTGGCTGGAGCAGGCGTTGCAGCTGGCCCTCTACAACCGCCGGCAGGGTGGTCGCCCCTTCGCCGCCCTGCTGGTGCAGGATGGGCAACTGGTGGCGAGCGCCGTCAACGCCATGCATCTGGACGGCGACCCCACCCGCCATGCGGAGCTGGAGGCCCTGCGCCAGGCCAGCCAGGTGGGGCCGCTGGCGGGGGCCATCGTCTATGCCAGCGGTCACCCCTGCCCCATGTGCCTGAGCGCCCTGGTGATGAACGGCATTCGCGCCGTCTATTACGCCTTCGACAATCAGGATGCGGCCCCCTTCGGCTTTGACAGCACATCGAGCTATGACAAGCTGCGACTGCCCCTCAAGCCGCCCCCCCTGCCCCTCATCAAGCTGCCGAGCTCCATCAGCGCCGCCTGCCTCTATGGCGATGAGGCTCCCAAGCCGCAGGCGGAGCCGGCTCATGAGTAAGGGCCTGCCCGCCGGTGCCGCCACCGATGGCAAGCAGGCACTGGCCCTGCTGGTGCTGGTGATCCTGATTGGCCTCAACCTGCGCCCCTTTCTCACCGCCATTGGCCCCCTGAGCCGCGACATTGCCGAGGCGCTCGGGCTCGGCATGGATACCTTGGCCTGGCTGACCCTGCTGCCGCTCTGGCTTATCGGGGTCGGCGTGCTGATCACCCCTGCCCTGCGTCGTCTCACAGGCCCGCGCCAACTGCTGGGGGCCGCCCTCTTGCTGCTGGGGATGGGCAATGCCATGCGCTTCGATGCCCAGAGCGGCGCCCTGCTGATCGCCAGCGCGGCGCTCTGTGGCCTGGGCTCGGCGCTGGTGCAAGGGGTGCTGCCCGGCCTTATCAAGCAGCGCTTCGCCCACAAGGTGCCCCTGGTGATGGGGATCTTCTCCGCCTGCATGATGGGGGGCGGGGCGCTGGGAGCCAGCCTCACCCCGCAGCTGGCGGCGAGCCTCGACTGGTCGCGGGCGCTGGCGCTGTGGAGCCTGCCGGTGCTGCTGGCCATGGTCTGGCTTATCTGGCGGGTACGGCTGCCAGGCGCCACTGCGGTCGCCATTCCCCACGGCGAGCAGCGGCTGATCGCCCTGCCCCGCAGCTGGCTGCTGATCGGCTGCTTTGGCATCATCAACAGCGGCTACGGCATAGTCGTCGCCTGGCTGGCACCCGCCTACATGGCACAAGGGTGGAGCGCCCAGCAGGGAGGGGAGCTGGTAGCCTGGCTGGCTCTGGCCCAGACCGCCAGCGGTCTCGGCCTGCCGCTGCTGGCGGCCCGCAACACAGACCGGCGCCCCTGGATGGGGTTGGCCATTGTCATGCAACTGGCGGGATTTGGCGGCCTCTGGCTCGCCCCACAAGCCTCCCCCATCCTCTGGTGCATGCTGTGTGGTGCAGGTCTTGGCGGCAGCTTCTCCCTCATCATGGTGATAGCGCTGGATCACCTGCCCGACCCGCGCCGCGCTGGCACCCTCAGTGCCCTGATGCAGGGATTTGGCTTCATGCTAGCGGCGACCGGCCCCTGGGTGGCCGCCCGCCTCCATCACCTGAGCGGTGACTTCGCCGCCGCCTGGCAGTGGCAGCTGGGGGGCCTGCTGCTGATGAGCCTGCTGGTGCTGCGCCTCGATCCGCGCAGCTATGCCAAGGTGATGAGGTTGCCAGCGTCTGCGGCCACGGCCAGCAGTCAGGCCCAAAGCAAAACACCGGCCTGAGGCCGGTGTTTTGGGGATAACAAGGAGGGGCTGACGCCGCTCAGGGTTGCGCCTCAGCGCCCCTTCTTCTGACGGCCGGACTGGCCGGCTCGTGGTTTGGCTGCGGCCGGTTTGCCGCCCTTGCTGGGGGCCCCTTTGCCTGCGGCGGCTTTTCCAGCGCCGCCTTTGTTGGCAGCCCCTTTACCGGATCCGACCTTGCCCACCGGGCTCTTCTTCTCGAAGGCCTCCGGGCCCGGCACATTGGGACGACCGCCTATCTCGTGATCATCATCCCGGCGCGGCTTCTTGCCTTGCGCCGCTTTGCCGGTTTGGGCAACAGCGGCTTTGGCCACCTTGGGCTTGTCGCCTTTGGCCGGTTTCACCTCGGAGGAGGAGTCCTCGATCAGCTTGAACAGCTCGATCAGCTCGTCGTCGGTCAGATCCCGCCACTCGCCCACCGGCAGCCCCTTGAGGCTGACGTTCATGATGCGAATGCGCTCGAGCTTGGTCACCTCGAAGCCGAAGTGTTCGCACATGCGGCGGATCTGGCGATTGAGCCCCTGCACCAGGGTGATGCGAAACACAAAGGGCGCTTCTTTCTTCACCTTGCACTTCTTGGTGACGGCACCGAGGATAGGCACACCGGCCGCCATCCCGCGCACAAACTCGTCGGTCACCGGCTTGTCGACGGTCACCAGATACTCTTTCTCGTGATCGTTGCCCGCCCTCAGTATCTTGTTGACCAGATCGCCGTGGTTGGTCAGGAAGATGAGCCCCTGAGAGTCCTTGTCGAGCCGCCCTATGGGGAAGACGCGGGTGCTGTGGTTGACGAAGTCGACGATATTGTCTTTCTCGCCCGCCTCAGTGGTGGAGACTATGCCCACCGGCTTGTTGAGCACGATGAAGACCAGGCTGTCGGCTTCCCGCGCCTCGATCACCTGACCATTGACCTTGACCAGATCCCCGGCAAACACCTGATCGCCGATCCCGGCCCGCTTGCCATTGATAAAGACCTGGCCCTGCTCGATGAAGCGGTCGGCCTCACGGCGCGAGCAGATGCCGCTCTCGCTGATGTATTTGTTCAGGCGCATGGATTCATCAGCCAGCATGAGTCACCTGCCACAGGCCGATAGCCCCATCCAGTTGCGCGGTTGCCGGTTCCGGCCAGGCCGGGGAGGCTGTCTGCTGCATCAGCCGATTCACTACGTCAAAGTTCTGCATACCATTCCATCTTCAAAAAGGCCAAGGCCAGCTTAACCATCAAAAAACGCCGCTACAGTAGCATATTGCCCCGTCCAGCACGCCGGATACTTGCCATCCACGGCGACGCGCGCCCCCAAAATGTGCGTGGCGTCATGCCATTATGCGGCCGCACCGCTGGTGCATTGCTCCGCGCCCAACACGGCAAGGCCGGGATACGGCGAAGAGAAAGATTAAAAAATGGCGACCAGGGCGAGGCAGAAGAGCCTCCCATTTTCACCCTGAAAATATTCACGCCATATGCAACCGGCTTGCCCCCGCGCCCTACACCACCAACAACCACTTGCTATTTATTAACTTAAAATGCATAAAAAGATTTTCGTTGTCGCGAATTATCTTGCTGCAGCCATCCCGGTTTTCTGTGGTTTTCGGCGGCCAACACAACAATCGTTGGCAAACCAGACACAAAACCAAATCTTTGTCCGCATTCATCCCCAACACAAATCATAAATTTGGATGCACGGCATGCGCTTTTCTCTGGCAAGAGGCCAATTTCATCATTCACTACAGGAGTTACAGATGAGTCATTCCCTATCCCAGACGGATTTTCTGGCCCAGGTGGCCAGCCGCAACCCCCACCAGCCCGAGTTCATTCAGGCGGTGAGCGAGGTGGTCGCCTCCATCTGGCCCTATGTGGAACGCCACCCCCGCTATTTGCAGCACGGCCTGCTGGAGCGGCTGGTGGAGCCGGAGCGGCTGATCCAGTTTCGGGTTAGCTGGGTCGACGACCAGGGCCGGGTGCAGGTCAATCGCGGCTATCGCATCCAGCACAGCTCGGCCATTGGCCCCTTCAAGGGCGGCATGCGTTTTCACCCCTCGGTGGATCTCTCGGTGCTCAAGTTCCTCGCCTTCGAGCAGACCTTCAAGAACGCCCTCACCACCCTGCCCATGGGCGGCGGCAAGGGGGGTAGCGATTTTGACCCCAAGGGCAAGAGCGAGGGAGAAGTGATGCGGTTCTGCCAGGCGCTGATGCTGGAGCTCTATCGCCATCTGGGGGCCAACACAGACGTGCCGGCCGGCGATATCGGGGTGGGCGGGCGCGAGGTGAGCTACATGGCGGGCATGATGAAGAAGCTCACCAACAGCGCCGAGTGCGTCTTCACCGGCAAGGGACTCTCCTTTGGCGGCAGTCTCATTCGCCCCGAGGCCACCGGCTACGGCCTGCTCTATTTCGCCCAGGCCATGCTGGCCCATCGCGATCAGTCGCTGGCGGGCATGACGGTGTCGGTATCGGGCTCGGGCAACGTGGCCCAATACGCCATCGAGAAAGCGATGGCGCTCGGCGCCAGGGTGATCACCGCCTCCGACTCCGGTGGCACTGTCCATGATCCGGATGGCTTTACCCCCGACAAGCTGGCTCGCCTGATGGCACTCAAGAACGAGCAGCGCAAGCGGGTTGCCGATTATGCCCACGAGCTGGGACTGGAATTTTTGAGCGGCCGCACGCCCTGGCATCTGCCCACCCAGATTGCCCTGCCCTGCGCCACCCAGAACGAATTGGGGGAAGAGGACGCCGTCACCCTCATCGCGAACGGCGTGCAGCTGGTGGCCGAGGGGGCCAACATGCCGAGCAGCGCCGCCGCCATCACGCTATTCCACGAGGCCCGGGTGCTGTTTGCCCCGGGCAAGGCGGCCAATGCGGGGGGCGTGGCCACCTCGGGCCTCGAGATGAGCCAGAATGCCCAGCGCCTCTCCTGGAGCCGGGAAGAGGTGGATGCCCGCCTCAGGGAGATCATGACCAGCATACACGCCACCTGTGTCCGCTTCGGACAGGATGGCGAGGGCCATGTGAACTACGAGAGCGGCGCCAACATCGCCGGCTTCGTCAAGGTGGCCGATGCCATGCTGGCGCAGGGGGTCTGCTAGTTCAGCTCAACTGACCAGGCCCAACACACAGCGCGGCAGCCCAGGGGCTGCCGCGTTTTTCATGGCCTTGCCACCTGCCATTACCTGTACTTATCACCTTGTTTCCATTAGGCTTTAGACCATATTTCTGCATTCAAATCGCAGCGCTCATCCCGGCAGCCCGCCCCAACCTGTGCCGGCCCCCTCTTCATCGCCAAGGACAGTTTCATGCTGGCTCGTACCCGTCGCCTCCTTCGCATCTCTCTGCTGACCCTGTTGCTGGCGCTGCTGCTCGGCTGGGGGGTGATCGCCTACCTCGCCTGGCAGGCGGCGCCGCTGCAACTGTGGCATACCTTTGTGCCACCCGAACTCAGTGCCGAGGAGCTCGATAGCAGCGACTGGCAAGCCTACCTGACCCGCGAGCAGCAGCTGTTCAGTCTGGTGGAGCGGGAGGTGGTCGCCAAGACGCCGCCGGAGCAACAGCTGGCGGGCAATCGCTACTTTCAGGATGCGCCCATCAATCCCGCCCATTTTCGCGATAACTGGAACCGATCCTACCTGCTGCGCCCGGATGGCGAGGTGAAGGGGGTGGCCGTGTTCCTGCACGGCCTGACTGACTCCCCCTACAGCCTGCGCCACCTTGCCCAGCGCTATCGCGAGCAGGGCTTCATCGCCCTGGGCCTGCGTATACCCGGCCACGGAACCGTGCCCGCCGGGCTGGTCAAGATGGAGTGGGAAACCTGGCTGGCGGCCACCCGACTGGCGGTACGCGAGGCCAGGGTGCTGGCCCCGGGCAAGTTGCCGCTGCATCTGGTGGGCTTTTCCAACGGCGGCGCGCTGGCGGTGAAATACGCGCTGGATGCGCTGGAAGACAAGACGGGCACATTGGCGAGGCCGGATCGGCTGGTACTCATCTCCCCCATGATAGGGGTGACCCGCTTTGCCCGCTTCGCCGGCCTGAAGGCGGTGCCCGCCCTGCTGCCCGCCTTTGCCAACGCGGCCTGGCTCGGCATCATGCCGGAGTTCAATCCGTTCAAATACAACTCCTTCCCGGTCAACGGGGCACGCCAATCCTACCGGCTGACCCACGCCATCCAGCAGCAGGTGCGCCAGCTGGCGGCCAGTGGCGAGCTGGCGGCATTCCCCCCGGCCCTCACCTTCCAGTCTGTGATGGACTACACGGTCAGCACCCGCTCCATCATCGCCGATCTCTACCACTTCCTGCCGGCCAACGGCAGCGAGCTGGTGCTGTTCGACATCAATCGCGGCTCTGTCTTCGGCCCCCTGATGAACAGCGCCTCCGAGCTGGCCCTGAGTCACCTGCTGCCGAGCCAGCCCCAGCCCTATCGGCTGACGGTGGTGGGCAACGAGGCGACGTCCCGTCCACAGACCCAGGCCAGCACCCTGGCCGCGGGCGGCGGGCCGCAGCAGATCCTGCCCCTTGGCATCGACTATCCCAAGGAGATCTACTCCCTCTCCCACGTGGCCCTGCCCTTCCCCATGGACGATCCCCTCTATGGCATGGCGCCACGCCCCGAGCAGATGAACCAGTACGGCATCAACCTGGGTGGCCTGGCCCTGCGCGGCGAGCGCGGGGTACTGATCGTCAATCCCGGCTCCCTCACCCGCACCTCTTCCAACCCCTTCTATCCCTATCTGCAGGCGCGGGTGATGGAGACGCTGACGACGCCAACCCAGCCCCCGTCGGCAGCCATGGGGCAGCCGGCACAGGTCGGCAACGATCGCAGCGATGCCGACTATCGGGCCGACATAGACGCGTTTTTGGATGAAGCGGATACGCCGGACTCACCCTTTTAAGGCGGTAGGCAGGCAACCAAGCGCGAGTCGTCAGCCGAGGGGCGTCATCCCCCTCCAGAGGCGGCTGATTACGATAGGGTCTGACGGGTTCAAGCAATGGCAGGGCCCGCAGCATTCGCCGGCAGGGCTCAGACAGCGCCATCAGGGATAGCGGCTGATCTCGACCAGGTTCTGATCCGGATCCAGACAGTAGACCGACTCGATGGGCCCGCAGGCGCCGCTCTTGGTGACGGGCCCCTCCACTATCTCGACCCCGTGACAGTGAAGCTGGGCTATGACCTGTTCCAGCGGCCAGCGGGTGATGAGGCAGAGATCCCCCGCCCCCACCTGCGCCCGGTTGCGCCCGGTTGCGTGGCTCCTGCCCCGGCAGTTGCAGATTGATCTTCTGGTTGCCAAAGCGCAGCGCCCGGCGACCCTTGCCAAAGGTGATGGCCTCCATGTTGAGCACAGAGCTGTAAAACGCGACGGCCCGCTCTATGTCGCTCACCGTCAATACCAGATGGTCGATGTGGCTGATCATGGTTCCTCTTGGTGGTGATACCAGCAACAGCTGTCGGCTGTGATAAAAGCACGGACAGCCAACCCGGCTGCCTGGCCTGCCCCGATGACGTCCCCGCCCCCTGGTTACCCGAGATATAACAAGGAGCGCCATTGGCGGCACCTCCATAATATCCAGTCAAACCGTCCGCGACCGTGGTGTAAGACGCAACGATGAGGTTAACAGCTTATTTGGTCTAACAAGTTCCCGTCAGCACACAGCTCGTCGAGCCTACAGGGTTTCATCTTCGTTACCTATGGCAGCCAAAATGGTCTGTTATAGGTCGATTTCATCTACTTAGCCAGACTCTGTTTGGCATTCTTCGCTCTCGGCAATCATTTTATGATTGCAATGTATGATTTTGTGAATTCACCATCTATCAGAAACTAGAAGCGATGGTATGCTAGGTACCAAGTTAGTCCTTTTTGCAGACGATATTTGGAGGCTGATATCAGATTGCTAATCACCCAATAGTCTTGTAAAAAACATCTATTACTCAGAGCAACTCTCAACTAATAATTGGAAGAATACTTATGAACGAAAGTGAATCATACAAAATAAGGCCGGCAGGTCGACATCTATTAACAATTGGTAGGGAACTTATTCAAAATAGTTATGCTGCAGTTGTTGAATTAGTCAAAAATGCTTATGATGCAGACTCTACAAAAGTAGACATCTGTTTTACCGCTAGAGAAGATCACACAGGATACACTGTCACCATAATGGATTATGGTCATGGCATGTCCAGAGATACAGTAATTAGTAAATGGATGGTGCCATCAACTAAAGATAAGCTAGAACGAAAAATTAGTCCTAAAGGGCGAGTGATGCAAGGAAGAAAAGGGGTTGGGCGTTACGCGGCTTCTGTTCTTGGCTCTGATCTTCTCCTTGAGACTGTATCTATCGATAAAGAAAAGACCACAGTTTTTGTTGAATGGGATAGTTTTGAAAATGCTGATTATTTAGATGATGTCGAAATATTGATTGAAAGTCACCAATCTGAAGAAAGTACAGGGACAAAACTAACAATCACTGGTAATTCAGAAAACTTTGAAGAGTGGACTAAAAGTCAGTTTGACCGGCTTAGATTTGAATTGAAAAAGCTCATGTCACCAGCCGCATCTGCTATAAACTCGCAAAATCATGATTTTGAAATAAAACTAAAAATATCAGATTTTCCCAACATTTCTGATATCAATGAAACTATTGAACCATACCCTATATTTGATCTTTTTGACTATCGGATATCAGGAAATATAAATTCTGATGGAAAAGGTACGCTTAACTATTCCCTTCAGAAAATAAAGAATGCTGTGAACGAAACAATACATTTTGACATAAATAAAAAAACTGAATGCGGGGAGTTAACGTTTGACATTAGAGTTTATGATCGTGAGGCTGAAGCCATAGACTCTTTAATTAATAGAGGCCTGAAAGATGAATACGGAAATTATGTTGGAAAACTTCAGGCTAGACAACTGTTGAATGAATCTAATGGGATTGGTGTTTATCGCAATGGATTCAGAATCCGCCCTCTTGGAGATGCCGATTTTGATTGGTTAAAACTTAATGAACAGCGCGTTCAAAATCCTTCTCTACGCATTGGTAATAACCAAGCGATCGGATATGTTCTTATTCAGTCTGAAGAGCAATCAAATTTAATTGAAAAAAGTGCCCGTGATGGTCTTCGTGAAAATATGGCATATGAGCAGCTTAGAATCATTACCAAAGCAGTGATTGGGAAGCTAGAAGAACGCCGATTTAGTTACCGTCGTAAAGCAGGGCTAAGTCGGCCAGCTTTAAAGGTCGAAAGTGCATTAGAAAAAATATTTTCCTTTGACAGTTTAAAAGATGAAATCCGAAAATCTCTTCTAGATCATGGCATCGCCGAAAGTGCGACTAGCGCTGTTATTGCTTTGATTAACCGAGAAGAAGAAGAGAAAACAAATGCAGCTGAAGATATCCGTCGTGCTGTTGCCACCTATCAAGGACAAGCTACTCTTGGCAAGATAATTAACGTAGTGCTTCATGAAGGACGTCGGCCTTTGAGTTATTTTAAAAATGAAGTTCCTCGTATCTCAAGATTCAGGAAAAAATTTATAGAAACCGGAGATGACAATAATCTTGATGTGATAATAGAAATAACGCAAGGTGTTGAATTAAACTCTGCGATATTATCAGATTTATTCAAACGATTGGATCCTCTTGCTACAGGGAGAAGAGCCTCTAGAAAACCACTTAACATTAAGAGAGAAATATTTAATACATTTAAAATATTTGGTCAAGAGATGGAAGATTATCATATAACATATGAGATAAACTGTAGTGATGACGTTATATTTGATGCTTGGATACAAGATATCCATGCAGTATTTGCCAACTTAATAGACAATAGTATATTCTGGATGAAGAATATATCTACTATTAAAAAAGTTATAGTTGATGTGGTAGAAGAGAATGGAGAACTATCATATATTGATTTCAGAGATACTGGACCAGGGATCGAACCTTCATTAATTATTGACGGTCTTATTTTTGAACCACAATTTAGTACAAAACCATCAGGCAGTGGTATTGGGTTAGCGATTGCTGGTGAGGCTGCAGATAGAAACAATCTAAAATTAAATGCTTTAGAGTCATCACTTGGTGCTTATTTTAGACTTCAGAGAAAGGATATTTTAAATGATTGAAATAAATCTCTTACTTGTAGAAGATAATGAACAAGATCAACAAAACTGCCTAAATGCAGCTCATGATTATGGAGAAGATCACACTTGCAAGATTAACATAACTGTATGTAAAGATATTACAGAGGCTCAAATGTCAGTGAGCAATTTTATCTATGATGGTGCAATTATAGATATGAAGTTGGCTGGTGATGGAAATGAAGGTAATGAGGTTATTAAAACAATAAAAAATGACCTGAAAAGAATTCCTGTAGCTATTATGACAGGAACTCCTGATGTTGCTGAAGTAGATGGATTTCCACTCATCTGTATTTATAAAAAAGGAGACTCAAAATATTCTGACATAATTGGTGAGTTGTATGGACTATATTCAACTGGGTTGACAAAAATAATGGGAGGCAAAGGGGAAATTGAACAGTTCCTGAGCAAGATATTTATTGAAAATCTTCTTCCCCAAAGAAAAAGTTGGATAAGGTATGGACGTGACAATCAAGAAAGAACTGAAAAGGCTCTTCTTAGACATACATTAAACCATCTGATGCTACTTTTAGATAATGATGTGGATAAATGTTATCCAGAGGAAATGTATATATACCCTCCCACGTCTACCAGATTAAATACAGGTTGCATTTTAAAGACGAAAGATACGAGTAAGTGTTTTATCGTTATGAACCCTGCATGCGATCTTGCCGAGCGAAATGGTGGAGGTTGCAATACAGATAGAGCTCTTCTTGTTGAAATACAGCATATAAAGGATGTATTTCCTACATTTAAATTCGACAATCTATCAAAAAACAACCAAAATGAGCTTGATAAATTATATAAAAATAACAAAGCAGGATATTTTCATTGGCTTCCTAAAGTAGCATTTTTTTGTGGTGGCGCAATAAATTTCAGAATGATTTCAACCTACACAGAAGAAGAGTTAAGTCACCAATTTGAAAAAACTCTAACACAAATATCACCCGCATTCGTGAAAGATATTGTCTCACGTTTTTCATCATACTATGCAAGGCAAGGTCAACCAGATATAGATCATGGTAAATTAGACATGGTTATAGATGCCAATAAAAAAATTGAGGCATAATACACTTATATTACATAAATAAATCTCAACATATAAAATAATATTGTTTACGAAAAATGGCACCAGTTTAATACTAGTGCCATTTTATAAAAACACTATATTCTTTATTTTATCTTGTATGTATAAAATTCAACACTTTGATGACAGTATATGATATACAATTTTCGCTATTTTTTTAGCTAATAATGGAGGCACTGCGTTACCGACTTGATGGTATTGCTGAGTCCTTCCTCCTCGAAAGAAATAATTATCTGGAAATGTCTGTAAACGTGCTGCCTCTCTCACTGTTAAGCTGCGACATTGTTTTGGATCGTAGTGGATAAAGTAATGACCATCCTTGGATATATGGCTAGTAATAGTCGTAGATGGTGTATTAGCCAGTTGTACTCTGAATCTGTCAGAGAACTGACCTGACTCCCAATTCTTGTGATCCGGGGCTAGTCCTGGCAGGCAGAAATCTGTGTGGCCCTTTGGTGAACGCCCATGTTCTTCTGCAAAACATGCCGCAAATCCATAACGTGCCAGATCGTCGATCCGATGTCCTCTGGTTTCATGATTCAACCAGACTTTCAGTCTGGTCTCAGAATACCAATGATCGAACTCGCTGATTCCGATGACACCTTCACCACTACTTTTAGCCCAACGCAGCCCACCCGTTTCTTGTGCATTCAGATGCTCTGCTGCTGCAACCAATTTTGCTGAAAGAGGTTTTATCTGATCCGGCCCCCTTTGTGCAGACACGCTAAGAGACATCAACTGGTCTCTTACTGAAGACTCCCAATTTTCGTATGAATCACTTTGCTTGCTGAGCTTGCTCCGCAATGCAGGCATATTCCCGATGATCTGCTTGACCGTTACGGCATCTGACTTTGACAGCTTTGGCAGTTTCGGCAACTCGGTACCAACGCGATCGCTGCGAATGCCCAGAAGAATCACACGATGACGGGCCTGAGGAATTCCATACTCTTCGGCCTGAATGATGAACTTCTTGGCATCGAGCGACTTGGGATCATCACCATCCTGATATATTTCGTCATTTACCAAGGAGACGATTTTGTATCTAAGACCGTCATCAGGCATATCCAAGGCCACATTGGGACTGGCCAAATCGCGCAAGATCTGATGAAAAATAAAATCTCCATTTATCTTTGAAGACAAGATTCCTTTGACATTTTCCATGACAAAAATATCTGGGCGATTCTTCTGGATAATCCGCAGATACTCTTTATAGAGGAAATGACGATGATCCTCTTCAGCCTTGTAATCTGATTTGCCTTTGTTCCTTGAACGTCCGGCGATGGAATAGGCCTGACAAGGCGGACCGCCAATCAGTACCCAAGGCTGGGATTCACTCTTTTTTTCAAACGCCTTGGCTATCGCGTGATCAAGCTCTTGATTGCCTTCTTCACTGCCGATCTCCAGACACAACGCCTCTTCCTCCGCTTTTTCCCAGAGATCGATGGTGTTTTCCGTGAACGGATTCTCTGCATCACCGTTGCAGAACTGGTAATAATCCTGAATGAACTCGGGCTTATGATTCTTGAGCAGTCGATAGAACGCGCGAAGTTTCAATGTCTGGTGGGCAACAGGGTCCCTCTCAGCAGAGACCTGGATCTCGAATGCCTTACCATCATTGAGAGAGGAGAAGCCCTCACCCAGCCCGCCAGGACCGGCAAACAAGTCGACAACGGGGATGGGGGGTGAAAAAGTGGTCATGTCGAATTACTGTGTTTTTGATCAGGCCGTAAAGATACCAGGAAGCGTGACGTCGAGGAAGCGAAAGCATGGATGTTGTTGATGCAAAAACCCGTTCTGCGATGATGTCAGGCATAGGGAGCAAAAATACCCGTCCCGAAATCCTGTTACGAAAATACCTACATGCACGGGGTTTTCGTTTCAGATTGCATGTGAAAAATCTTCCCGGCTCACCCGACATCGTTCTCCCACGCTATAAACTCTGCATTTTCGTTCATGGCTGCTTCTGGCACCGTCATCTCAACTGTCCCTATGCTGCCACTCCAAAGAGCAACACCGCGTTCTGGCTGCAGAAGTTTACGACCAACAAGCTCCGCGATGAAAAAGTGGAGAACCTGCTGATCCACGCTGGTTGGAGAGTATTCAAGATCTGGGAGTGCGGCTTGAAAGGAATGGATGAGACCACTCTGGAGTGGCTGCCCCCCATCATCAGGGGGACCACAACATCGCTGAACTGGCCTGACTACCCAAACTACTGAGTTGCCTGACAGGGAAGCATGAAGCCCTTTACCATTTGCTCGAGAGCAAGCCCTCCACGCTCAAAAAAAACGGCTCGCCAGTGGCGAACCGTTTTCGTCGGGGTCAGCAGGCGATCCGCTCGATCCGGCCGCCGCTGAGTTTGAAGAAGGCATCCTGCGGCAGCTCTTGTGACCAGGTGGTGGTGTAGTCCAGATCGGCATAGGCGCCGCGCAGCATGGCGCCGAACAGGCCGTGGGAGACCACGATGGCGCGCTCGGCAATGCGCTCATCCTGCAGCCAGCTCCGGGCCCGGCGCTGTATGCCTTGAAAATCTTCACCGCCAGGGGCCTGCAGATACCAGTCGGGCTGCTCGAGATCGAGACCTGGGTGGGCCGCCAGCAGCTCGGGCACCCGGCGACTCTCCCACTCCCCCATGTCCAGCTCCACCAGCCGCTCGTCCCAGACGATGCGCTCACTATCGAACCCAAGCTGTTGGCACACCAGTTGCGCCGTCTGCCGCGCCCGACCGAGCGGACTGGCATAGAGAGTCCAGCATGCGGCGTCATCCAGCAGGTCGCGCAGGCGAGCGCCCATGGCGGCGGCTTGCGCCTCCCCCTTGGCGGTCAGATCCGAGTTGCAGCGCCCCTGCAGCCTCAGCTCGGCGTTATAGCGGGTTTGGCCGTGGCGCAGCAGATAGAGGGTGCGAGGCATGGTTTCTCCAGCAAGTTGAGATAGACGAAAGGGCAGATGATAACAGATGAGCGGGGCGATGGAGACTCAGCTGGCAGCAAAGGGCGGGCAAACGGGTCAGGGCTGACCCGGTTCCTGCCACGACGTTCAGGCTGGGCGGGCTCAGCCTTTCTTGATTTCCCGCAGGTAGCGGTAGATGGAGTGCACCGAGATATCGAGCTGGCGGGCGGCTATCTGGGCGCTGTCTTTGAGCTCGAAGATCCCCAGATCATGCAGCTGGTTGACCATGACCCGGGTCTTCTGGGATGGCGGCACGGCATCGTTGCCACGCACCTCGGCACTGACTGTGTCTATGGTGCTGTTGAGGGCCTCGTCTATGTTGCGGGCGAACACTTCCGGCGTGCCGCTCGGCTCATGGTGCTGCATGCACTCTGGCATCATGGTGCGCAGCACGGATTGCAGCGGGGCGTCCATGTCGGTGTTGATGCAGAGCAGCCCTATGGCCTGCCCCTCGCCGTTGCGAATGACGGTGGTGAGGGAGCGCAGCGTCTTGCCGGTGGCGCACTTGGTCATGTAGGGGCTGGAGATATCCTGCCCGCTCTTGAGCTTCATCATCGCCAGGTTGGTGATGGGGGCCCCGACACTGCGGCCCGTGATATGGCCGTTGGCAATCTTGATGATGGCAGGATTGCGCACATCCAGGCTGTGCAGCAGCACCTCTGTGTGCTGGCCATACATGGCGGCTATGCCATCCACTATGATCTCCATCGCCTTGAGGATCTCGAAGTCAGTCGGGGTCAACTCTTGCAGTTTCATGGGGGCCTTCATGGTAGTGCTGCTGCCCGTCACCGGCAGCAGCCAGGTCGCGTGATCAAGCAGACATGATGTCGATAATGGTGGTGTCTGTGGCAGACATGCCGTCTTTTACCATCTGCCCGATATTTTTGATAGTTTGCTCGACATCGTGCGAGACGATCCCCTGCCCCGACACCGAATGGCTGTTGATGGCCATCAGGAAGCCGCGCACGGCCGCGCCGGAGGAGGTGCTCACCTTCATGGCGCAGGAGGCTTTCGCCCCGTCACACACCATGCCGGCGCTGTCGCTCAGCACGTTCTGGATGGCGTGACAGGATTGCGCCAGGCTGCCGCCCGCCAGATAGACCATGGCCATGGCGGCGGCCGCGCTGGTGACAGTGTTGCCACAGAACGCCGACAAGGGCGGATAGTGGGACTTGATGTAGATGGCCCCCAGGTGACTCATAATGAGGGCCCGCGCCAACTGCTCCTCGCTGGCGCCGTAGCGCTCGGCGATCACCACCACGGGAATGGTGGCGGCTATGCCCTGGTTGCCGCTGCCAAAGTTGCTCATGGCCGGCAGACTGGCGCCCCCCATGCGGGCGTCGGAGGCGGCGGCGGTACGCATCACTATGCGGTTCATCACATCCTCACCGATGAAGCCGGCGCTGATGCTCTTTTGCATGGTGCGACCTATCTCCAGGCCATAGGGGTGATTCATCCCCTCGTCGGAGAGCTTGCCGTTGAGCTCGGAGGCCTGGAGGATGAAGCGGATCTGCTCAAATTCCACCTGGGTAGCGAACTCATGGATGGCGGCGATGCTGATGTCGACGCCGTCACAGATGGCGCCTGTGGCCCCACGCTGGCTCTGATCGGCGGTGAAGGTCACCTCGCCGTCGCGGCGCTGCTCGACGATGCGGGTATGGCCGCCGCACAGAGTCACGTCGGCGCTGTGCTCCTCCCCCTTCTCATCAGCGCCGAACACACTCACGCGGCAGTAGATAAACTCGGGCGCCTCGGTGCGGCTGACCTGGACGCCACCGGCATCGATCAGGGTCTGGGCCCGGGCAACCTGCGCCGGGGTGATGGCGGCCAGCACCTCCAGTCCGGCATCGGCCTTGCCGCCGATGGCGCCGGCGGCGGCCGCTATGGCCAGCCCTATCTTGCCGGTGCCGGGCACATAGACCCCCATGGAGTTCTTGTAGAGATTATCCGACACCGCGACCTCGATGCGCCGGACTTCACAGCCCAGTTGCCGAGCGGCGACGGCGGCGGCATAAGCGGCGGCGATGGGCTCGGTACAGCCCAGCGCCGGTTTGACAACCTGTTGAATAATCTGCAGATACTGCTGCCATGCTTGCTTCATTGCGGGAACCTTTTTATCAGCATTAACGGGCGATGTGGGCGATCGCTTCGATTTCAACCTTGACGCCCATCGGCAGATCCTTCACTGCAAAGCAGCTGCGGGCCGGGCAATCTTGCTGGAAGTAGTCTTTGTAGACGGCATTGAACTGGGCAAAATCGCCGATCTCCGCCAGATAACAGGTGGTCTTGAGCACTGTATCCAGGCTGCCACCGGCCGCTTCCAGCACGGATCTCAGGTTCTCCAGCGATTGGCGGGTCTGGGCTGCGATCCCCCCCTCCACCACGCCGCCCTGCTGCTTACACACCGGCAACTGGCCTGAGGTAAAGATGAGGTCGCCATAGGCGGTGCCATGACTGTAGGGACCGATGGCATCGGGTGCTGCGGCTGATGTGATGATGGTTTTCATATGGCCTCCACTTACATTCAAATAATGTTGCACTTGTGCAATTTGTTTCATGCAACATTATTTGCTTTTAAAGCCATTCGTTCAACTATTTTATAAATTTAAAACCAGATTAGCGCGATAACGCCGCATTAACACAAACTGTGAGCGCCATTCCGATTTGAGCCGATGAGAGAAACCCGCCATTGTTTAGGGTTTTTTATTCAACTATATTTGCGCCAACAATCACTCACATAACAACAAGGTCAACCATGGACGCTCACAGCACGACACTCACCCGGCCCGCCATGGGCACGCTGGAATGGAAAGAAGCAGTTCGTTTTGACAGCACCGACTGGGGCTGGATCATCATGAGCATCGGCATGGCCATAGGCGCGGGGATCGTCTTTTTGCCGGTGCAGGTGGGGTTGATGGGCTTGTGGGTCTTCCTGCTGTCGGCGGTGATCGGCTACCCGGCCATGTACATGTTCCAGCGCCTCTTCATCAATACCCTGGCCACCTCGCCCGAATGCAAGGATTACCCCAGCGTCATCACCGGCTACCTCGGCAAGAACTGGGGCATGCTGCTCGGCGCCCTCTACTTCGTGATGCTGGTGATCTGGGTGTTCGTCTACTCCACCGCCATCACCAATGACAGCGCCTCCTTCCTGCAAAGCTTCGGGGTCACCCAACAGCTGCTCTCCGAGAACCCCTTCTACGGCCTGGTGCTGATCTGCGGCCTGGTGGCGCTGGCGTCGCGCGGCGAGAACCTGCTGTTCAAGATCTCCACCTTCATGGTGCTGACCAAAATAAGCGTGGTGGCCGTGCTCGGCCTCATGATGGTCGACAAGTGGGATGCGGCCAACATCACCGCCATGCCGGCGGCCGGTGACTGGATGAAGGACGCCATCATAATGCTGCCCTTCACCCTCACCTCCATCCTCTTCATCCAGAGCCTGAGCCCCATGGTGATCTCCTACCGCTCGCGGGAGAAGTCGCTGGAAGTGGCCCGCTTCAAGGCGATGCGCGCCATGAACATCGCCTTCGGCATCCTGTTCGTGGTGGTCTTCTTCTACGCCGTCTCCTTCACCCTGGCCATGGGCCACGAGCAGGCGGTCAAGGCCTCCGAAGAGAACATCTCGGCGCTGGCCATGGTGGCGCAAGGCATGCCGGGCCAAACCCTCAAGCTCTTGAGCCTGACCCTCAACATCTTCGCCGTGATGACCGCCTACTTCGGCGTCTACCTGGGCTTTCGTGAGGCCTGCCAGGGACTGGCGATGAACCTGCTGCGCCGGATGATGCCGGAAGATCGCATCAACAAGGGGCTGGTGGGTCGCGGCATCATGCTGTTCACCGTGCTGCTCTCCTGGGGCGCCATCGTGCTCAACGCCCCCGTGCTGAGCTTCACCTCCATCTGCAGCCCCATCTTCGGCATGGTAGGATGCCTCATCCCGGCCTATCTGGTCTATCAGGTGCCGGCGCTGCACAAGTACAAGGGCGCCTCCCTCTACGTCATCATAATCACCGGCCTGCTGCTCTGCGTCTCGCCCTTCCTGGCGTTCAACTGACCCGCCGCCAACCGGGCCGCGCGGCCCAATGTTCAACCGATAACGGGCCACCCTCTGGGTGGCCCGTTTGTCTGACTCATACAGCCCCGCCCTGCCCCGAAAAAGCCAAGGGGATCACAACTTGCACCCCAGTCTCACCGGACGTCGCCGGCTAAGGGTAATATCCAGCCATCGCGGTACGCACCCGCCACTTCGGGTATCGAGGCTTCACATGAAATGGATTTTCACCCCGGCCATCCGGCTGGGCAATCAGCTCTCCTTCAAATACAAATTCCTGCTCTGGTCCTGCCTGATGCTGTTGCCGCTGGCCTACAGCATGACCAACCTGCTGGGGCGATTGCAGGATGACAACAACCTGGCCCGCAGGGAGCTGGCGGGCGTGGTCAAGCTGGCCCCTGTCCCCGCCATCGAGCAGGCGCTGCTGACCCATCGCAATCTGGTCACCCGCCACGCCTATGAGCAAGCCCCGGCCACCGAGGAGGAGGTCAAGGCGGCGGCCCGGGCCGTGGAGGCGAGCCTGACCGCCTTCGTCGACACCAAACAGAGCAACCCCGCCTTCGACGCCCTGGCGCAAGGCTGGTCCAGCCTGCAAAGCGAGGCGCTCGGGCTGGAGGTGGAGCAGAGCAACCTGCGCCACGACAAGCTGCTGACCGAGGTGCGCCACCTCTACAAGAGCACCACGGCCGCCAGCAGCCTGATCCAGGATCCGGCGCTTGGCACCTACTACATGGTGATCCTGGCCAGCGAGCGGCTGCCCCAATTGCGCGATCTGCTGGCCCAGGTGCGGGATCGGGCCGCCACCATAGCCGACTTCGGCCTGTTTCAGGCAGAGGGCTACAGCGGCCTGCGCTTTCGCCTCGATCTCATCAGCGCCACCCTGCAGGAGCTGGAGGCCGACCTGACCCTGCTCTACCAGATAGCTCCCGCCTACCGCACCGAGCTGGGCCAGCAGACCGACGCCCTGTTGCAGCAGCTGCGCCAGGGAGTCGATACCCTGGAAAACAAGATGATGAAGGATCAGCTGGTACAGCTCTCGACCAAAGAGGTGCTGGCGCTGGGGGATGGCATGGACACCGCCATCACGGCACTGGCTGGCCAGGTGCGCCAGCGGCTGGAGGCAGATCTGTACCAGCGGCTGGCCGCCAACCAGCGCCACTTCTGGTGGGTGACGGCGCCGCTGACCGCCATACTGCTGCTCTATCTCTATCTGATGATCGGCGCCTACCTCTCCCTGCGCGGCACCGTGGGCCGGGTGCGGGAGATAGCCGCCAGGGTCAATGCCCAGGATCTCAGCCAGCAGATCGAGATCGTCGGTCAGGATGAGCTGGCTGACATCAGCCGGGATTACAACGTGACGCTGCAGACGCTGCGCACCCTGATGCTGCGGGTGCGGGAAAACGGCGTCACCGTGGTGGAGAGTGCCACCGACATAGAGGCGCGCACCTGCCGCTCCCAGGAGGTGATTTCCGATCAGCAAGGGGAGACCCACCAGGTCGCCACCGCCATCAAGGAGCTGGCCGCCACCTCCCACGACATGGCGGGCAACGCCCTGCAGGCCGCCCGCATGACCCAGGAGGCGCAAGCCGTGGTTGGCCAGGGCGAGGCCGTGGTCGAACGCACCATAGCGGCCATCGACCACATCAACCGCGAGGTGCTGCGCACCGCCGACGCCATCGGCCAGCTGGAGCAAAGGTGCAGCCAGATAGGCGGCGTCATCAGCGTGATCCGCGGCATCGCCGAGCAGACCAACCTGCTGGCCCTCAACGCCGCCATCGAGGCGGCGCGGGCCGGCGAGCAGGGACGCGGTTTCGCGGTGGTGGCCGACGAGGTGCGCTCCCTTGCCAACCGCACCCAGGGGGCGACCGTCGAGATCCAGCAGATGATAGAGCAGCTGCAGTCCGGCGCCCGCGCCTCGGTCACGGCCATGTCGTCGGCCAGCCATGAGGCGCAGGAGGGGGTCGGTCTGGCCCGGGAGGCGAAACAGGCCTTTGGCGCCATCACCGAGAAGGTGGATCGCATGGTCGATACCAACTCCGTCATCGCCAGTGCTATCGAGCAGCAGGGGGCCGTGGTCAACGAGATAGAACGCAACGTGGTGCGCATCTCGGATGGCAGCGACGAGGCGCTGCAGGTGGCCAACGCCGCCCGCGATGCCGCCCGCCAGATCCACAGGCTCACCGAGCAGATGCGTACCATGGTGCAGAGCTTCGTGCTCTGACGCCGGTTGATGGCTCGTTCGACAACCCTGCCGCCAGCCTCGTGATGAGGCTGGTTTTTTGTTTGCCCTGCCAGGCAGAGCCCATTGTTTTGTCTGGCGAAAAAAGTATTTTCCACCCATTGTGCGATGCGGTGAAAGCAGGGTAATCTCCAGCCACAACAAGATTCGAACGTTACCTTTTTTGCCTGCAAGAGGCGCGGGGATCAGTTCGACAAGATGAAGGTCACATCATTTATCACCCGTTCAGGCGAGGAATCGCAGATGGCTAGATACCAGTTTTTTACCGTTCCGGCATCCAACCGGCAGCAGTACACCTTTGTCGACATGGCCTCCCCCACCTTTCTGATTGAGAAAGAGGCGCTGCTGGCGCAGGGATTCGAGGTGGAAGAGGATTTTATCGATGCGCACAGCCGGGAAGAGGCGGTGGAGAAGTACAGATCCAACTTCCTCTACGTGGCCGATGAGGTGGGCAAATCAGACAGCAGCTACGCCGCGGCGAGCGCCCTGATGGAGATGGGCAAGAAACTGTTTGGCCGCAAGACGAACGGCTGACGGGAAAAAACAGAAGGTGGCCATCGCGGCGAATTGCCCGATGGCCATCAGACAGCCCGCCTCAGAAGCGGGCCAGTTGCTGGAGCATGGCGATCAGCTCCTCCTCGCTGCTGGGCTCACAGGCCAGCTCCAGTCTCGGTGCCGCGCCCCCCATCAGCATGTAAACTTGCGTGCTGCAGTGGTCATAGTGATACCACTTACCGTCGATACAGACGTCGGTATAGCATCTCGGGTCCCTTTCAAGTTCCATATTCACATCCTTTTGTTACATACCACCAACATCACTCCTGACCGTAAAATAACCCGCCCGCGGCAGGCTTGATGCAGATCAAGAGAAGAGGCGGACTGAGGCCGATATCTGCCGGATCCGGGCCTTGAGCCCCCTACTGCAAACATCCACTACTCAAATGACGATGGCCGCCCCGCCTCTGCGCGCGCCGCAAGAGGATGGCGATGCCATCAACAAAAACGGCGCCCGAAGGCGCCGTTTTTCATTCCCGTCTTTTTGTTTCCACCGACGGGGCGAACAAGCCAAAGGCTTATTCGTCTTCCAGATAGGCATAGCCTTGCAGACCCAGCTCCAGCTCGTCGAGCAGGGCCTTGCGGGTCGCGTCGTCCAGCGCCGGGTGGGAGACGATGCGCTGGTAGTTCTCGCGGATGACGGAGGGGTCTATGTTGACGTAACGCAGCAGCTGGTCGACGGTGTCGCCGCGCACCACGTTGCGAATGTCCATCTTGCCTTCATCATCGAGCCACACTTCCGCGCAGTGGGTGTCACCGAACAGGTTGTGCAGATCCCCCAGGATCTCCTGATAGGCACCGACCAGGAAGAAGCCGACGTGGCACACTTCGTTCTCGGCGTACTCCGGCATCGGCAGCGTGCTCTCGACACCCAGACCGTCGACGTAGTGCTCCACCTGACCGTCCGAGTCGCAGGTGATGTCCATCAGGATGCCGCGGCGGCTGAGCGGACGCTCGAGACCAGTCAGCGGCATCACGGGGAACACCTGACCGATACCCCAGGCATCCGGCAGGGACTGGAACAGGGAGAAGTTGGCAAAGCACTTGTCGGCCAGTTTCTCGGAGAGCTCGTCAGCCAGCGCGCGGTGGTTGCGGTTGACCGGGTTGAGCAGCTCTTTGAGCGCCAGGCAGGTGTTCTGGTGCAGCATCTCGGCCCAGGCGCGTTGCTCCAGGTTGAGCAGACCCATGGTGTACTGGGTGTTCACGTCGCCCAGATCCGCCACCGAGTCGTGGAAGATCTCCAGCAGGGAGGGATCTTCGCTGCGCAGGTCCAGCCAGCCTTTCCACATGTTCTGCAAAATGGTGGGGGCGTCGTCATCCGGCGCGCTGATGTCGCTCATCTCCACCCCTTCGGCACCAATCAGATTGGTGACCAGCACGGCGTGGTGGGCGGTCAGGGCACGGCCGGACTCGCTGATGATGGTCGGGTGCGGCAGATCGAACTCGCGGCACACATCGCCTATGCCCCACACCACGTTGTTGGCGTACTCGGACAGGCTGTAGTTGGCGGAGCAGTGACTCTGGGAGCGGGTGCCCTCATAGTCCACACCCAGACCACCACCCACGTCGACCACGTCGATGGGCACGCCCAAACGACGCAACTCGGAATAGAAGCGGCCGCACTCGCGGATACCGCCCTGGATGTCACGGATGTTGGCGATCTGGGAGCCCAGATGGAAGTGCAGCAGTTGCAGGCAATCCAGCTTGCCGACGCTGCGCAGACGCTCGACCAGCGCCAGGATCTGGGAGGCGGAGAGGCCGAATTTGGACATGGAGCCGCCGCTCGATTCCCACATGCCGGAGCCGGTGGAGGCAAGCTTGGCACGCACCCCTATGTTGGGCTTGATGTTGAGGCGAGCTGACTCGTCCAGCACCATTTCCAGCTCGGAGGGTTTTTCCACCACTATATAGACCTTGTGGCCCATCAGGTTGCCCAGGAGGGCGTGGCGGATATATTCGCGGTCTTTGTAACCGTTGCAGACGATCACCGAGCCTTGCTCATGGTGATGGGACAGCACGGCCAGCAGTTCCGGTTTGGAACCAGCTTCCAGGCCAAGCCGGGGCTTGTCGCTGTAGGACTGGCTGATGGTCTCGATGACACGACGCTGCTGGTTTACCTTGATCGGGTAAACGCACAGGTAGTCCCCTTCATAGCCTGACTTCTCGATGGCCTGGCCAAAGGCGTTGAACAGCGCATCGACCCGGCTCTTGAGGATGTCGGGGAAGCGCAGCAACACTGGGGTGGTCAGCCCGGACTGACGCAACTGTTCGATGGCATCAGAGATGACGATGTGTGCGTCAGGGCGTGACTTGTCGGGAGCGACGGTCACATGACCGGCGTCATTGATGTTGAAAAAACCCGCACCCCAGTAGGGAACGTTGTAGACCTTCAAGGAGTCCTTGCTGGACCAGTTAGTCATGGGCTATGCCTCGCAAATGAGCGGCCAGTGGCCGCCTTCGTTACCCTCAATCACATCCAGACCATCGAGTGCAAAGCGTGGCGAGCCAAGGCTGCCTGCTGGCGTCTGGAAAGTCATCTGTCTGAGCCCGCGGCGCAGGGCCGCTTGACCTCGACCGTGACTCTCTGCCACATCCAGACCATCTCTTTGCACATCGCGGCAAGCCTGTGGCTGCCTGGTGGATTTTGGGAAGTAACGAGTCTTGATGTGGGGCTGGTGGCTTTACATCAAGCTCAACGGTATGCGGTGCTGCGCAAACAGCGCCGCGGTACTTTGATGACAGACGACATCAGCCACGCCGTCAGTTCATCATTCGGCCGCATCACGACGACAGGGGAGGTTTCAAAGAAGAAAGCGAAGGCGCCAGCACGCAAGCGTGTTGATGGACGACCACGACCACAGCCCAACCCAACACCAGTGACCGCCCATGACAAGGGAAGATGATGAGCCATTGGCTCACTCGGTCAGATGGATAATGAGTGTCCGTTGTTCTCCCTGATACCGGAGCCTAACCGGTATTAAAGAAACCATACCCCAGCAGTGTCTGTCGTTTCTGCGTGCCTCGCCCTATAGGCGTATGATCTTTCAGGTTTCTGGCGGCCTCTGCCTGCTTCAGGGTTACCCTTGGATCGGCGCGGAGTGTACACACTTACCGCCAGCGGTGACAATAAAAAATAGTGTTCAAAAACTGCTTTTAATAAGGCGATCAAATCTTGCTGCCGATGAGGCTGGCACTGGGATGCCGAGGCTAGCCCGCAGGCCATTCTTGCCCCTGAAAATAGCGCGGGATTGGCCCCCTCGGGCAGAGCCCTTGTGGCACCACGCCGCACACCGGATGGGGCTTAATTACAACACGCTTAAAAATGCCGATTTCTCGTTATTTTATTCTGCGTGAAATATCAGTAGCCACCGCTTGCTCTACCTTACACGCTTCACGCCACATCTTCGCCAAAAAATGTGACAAAAACTGCGCTGACGCAATAAGCGCCCCGGCAAGATTGGCCACAATGGCCCTTCACCACAGGTTTGAGGCTTGCCAATGGATACCCTGCTTGAGCGTTTTCTGCGTTACGTGACTTTTCATACCCGCTCCGATGCGACCAATCCCGTCTGTCCCAGCAGCGAGGGGCAGCTGATCTTCGCCCGCGCCCTGCAAGGTGAGATGCAGCAGATGGGGTTGACCCAGGTCACCCTGGACGAGCACGGCTACCTCACCGCCTGCCTGCCGGGCAACCAGCCGGATGCGCCGGCCATCGGCCTGATTGCCCACATGGACACCGCCGACTACGAGGCCGAGCAGGTGGTGCCCCAGATCATCGAGAACTATCAGGGAGGGGACATCTGCCTGGGCAAGGGGGACGAGGTGCTGGCCATTCGCCAGTATCGCTGCCTGAAAAACTACCTGGGCCAGGATCTCATCACCACGGATGGCACTACCCTGCTGGGCGCCGACGACAAGGCAGGCATCGCCGAGATCCTCAGCGCCATCGCCCATCTGCAGGCCCACCCCGAGATCCCCCGTGGCGACGTCTGGGTCGGCCTCACCCCGGACGAGGAGATAGGCCGCGGCGCCGATCTGTTCCCGCTGGACCGCTTCCCGGCCAAATGGGCTTATACCGTCGATGGCGGTGAACTGGGCGAGCTGGAGTATGAAAACTTCAACGCCGCCAGCGCCACTGTGCGGTTTGTCGGCAACAACGTGCACCCAGGCACCGCCAAGGGCAGCATGATCAACAGCCAGACCCTGGCCGCCCGCTTTCACGCCGCCATGCCCCCCGAGCAGACCCCGGAGGCAACCGACGGCTACGAGGGCTTCTTCCACCTGGCCCAGATGAGCGGCACAGTGGAAGAGAGTACTCTGCATTACATCATCCGCGACTTTGATGATGACAGCTTCGCCGCCCGCAAGGCCCAGCTCAAGGAGCGGGTCGCCTCTTCGCAGCTGGATGCCCCCAAGGCACGCATCGAGCTCACCCTGACCGACAGCTATCGCAACATGCGCAGTCAGATAGAGCCGCACATGCACATCATCGAGCTGGCCAGGGCCGCCATGCTGGCCGCCGACGTGGTGCCCAAGATCAAGCCCATTCGCGGTGGTACAGATGGCGCTCGCCTCTCCTTCATGGGGCTGCCCTGCCCCAACATTTTTACCGGTGGTCACAACTTCCACGGCAAGCACGAGTTCATCCCGCTGCAATCCATGGAGAAAGCGGTCGCCACCCTGGTGGAGCTGGTGCGGCTGACCTCCGCCTGGCGCGGTTAATCGGGTAACCAGCGCTACCATGACCACAAAGAGGGGAGCCGGTTAACCGGCTCCCCTCTTTGCTAGCAAGCAGTCATACCGCTGCCAGCAAGGGAGGGGGCAGAACACGGTCATTCCCTGCCCCTGCCATCAAACCGTCATCCCGCTGCCACATGGCGGGAACAGAAACAGCACATGCTGGGGCAAAGGTTCACCGGAGCTTTGCCCATGTTCAGCGTCGACACCCTGCTACGACAATACCTGCCCCACCTCCCGGACAAGACGCCGCTGCGCCCCCTGCTCGGCCGGGGCCTGCGCTGGCTGCTGCACGAAGAGGCCTTCCAGCACTTTGCCGGCCGCTACCCCCATCTGCGCGGACTCGATTTTGTTGAGCAGGCGCTGGCGCAGCTCGATTTTGACTACCGGGTGAGCGAGACACAGCTGGAGCACATACCGACCTCGGGCCGGGTCATTATCGTCGCCAATCACCCCATAGGCTCGCTGGACGGGCTGGCCCTGCTGCGCCTGCTAGGTCGCATCCGGCCGGACGTCAAGATAGTGGCCAACCAGCTGCTGGCCCAGCTGGCGCCGCTGCGACCCTTGCTGCTGCCGGTGGACAACCTGGGGGGCAAGACCGACAGACATGCCATCCTGGCGATGGGCGAGCATCTGGCGAGCGAAGGGGCTCTGGTGATCTTCCCCGCCGGCGAAGTGTCGCGCCTCGGCCCCAGGGGGGTGAAGGATGGTCCCTGGCAGGGGGGCTTCATCAAACTGGCCCAGCGTACCCGCACCCCGCTGGTGCCCATTCACCTGGGCGGGCGCAACGGTCTGGGTTTCTATCTCGCCGCCTGGCTCAACAACGCCTGGGCGGGTCTCTTGCTGGTCAAGCAGCTGTTTCGCCAGCAGGGCGGGCGCATTGCCGTCACCATAGGGGCGCGCATTCCGCCGGCCAGCCTGGCCGGACTCCCCGCCAAGACGGCGGCGCAACTGGTGCGCAGTCACCTCTACCGGATCGGCAAGGGCAAGCGGGGCAAACTCGCGACCGAGGCCCCCATAGCCCTGCCGGAGGAGCGCCGTCAGCTCAAGCAGGCCATCGAAGCCTGCGAGGCCCTCGGCCACACCCCGGACGGTCAGGGGATCTACCTCTACCGGCGCCATGAGCTGAGCCATTCGGTGATCCTGCGCGAGCTGGGACGCCTGAGGGAAATAGCCTTTCGCGCCGTGGGGGAAGGCTCGGGCAAGCGGCGGGATCTCGACGCCTTCGACGATGACTATCACCACCTGATCCTGTGGGATCCGGCCCGGCTCGAGATCATAGGCGCCTACCGCTTCGCCCCCGTGGCCGAGCTGATGGCGAGCAAGGGACTGGCCGGCCTCTACAGCCACACCCTGTTCGGTTTCGAGGAGAAGCTGCTGCCCCGGCTGGAGCTCGCCATCGAGCTGGGTCGCAGCTTCATCCAGCCCGCCTACTGGGGCAAGCGGGGGCTGGATTACCTCTGGTTCGGCATAGGTGCCTACCTGGCCCGCTATCCCCACTACCGCTATCTGTTCGGCCCTGTGTCGCTGTCCGGCAACCTGCCGCCGGCGGCCAAGGATCTGCTGGTGAGCTTCTACCGCCAGCACTTTGCCCCCGGGCTGGCACTAGCCCCGTCGCGCCGCCCCTACCCCGCCACAGCGCCGCTGTTTGCGGGGCAGGATTACGCCGCCGATCTGCGGGAGCTCAAGGCCCGGCTCGACAATCTGGGCTGCGCCATCCCCACCCTCTACAAGCAGTATTCCGAGCTGTGCGAGCAGGGTGGCGTACAGTTCATGGACTTTGGCATAGACCCCGACTTCAATCACTGCATCGACGGTCTGGTGTGGGTGGACACAAGCCGCCTCAAACCCCACAAGCGGGCCCGCTATATCGGCAGCCCCCTGGGTGACCCGAGCCGCACTCAAGGCGCCACGCCGACCGCCAGCACCGAGCCCGGCGGAACATGCGCGACCGTGGACTGACAAATGCCAAACAGGGAGGCCGCAGCCTCCCTGTTTGTCGTGCAAGCCACCGTCATCACTGTGCGGCAGGTTTGCGATCCGAGTGACCCAGATCCCGCTCGGGGGCGATGACGTCGCGCACCCGCTGCTTGATCTCTTTCGCCTCGGGGAAGCCCTCGTCGGCCACCCTGTCCCACACCAGTACGCCATTGACCAGGATGCGGAACTCCCCCTTGCTGGCGGGCACCAGCGCCACCTCGCCGAGATCGCTGTCGAAGGTGGAGAGCAGCTCCTGCGCCAGCCAGGCGGCGCGCAGCATCCAGCGACAGAGGGTGCAGTAGCGGATCTCGATGCGGGGCTTGCTGATGGGGGTTAACGACTCTGTCATTGGGTGACTCCATAAAAATCGGCCAGCGGGAAATGGGGATAATGATGGCCCGCCATGCCGGCTGCAATAGCAAAAAGCAGCGCCTGGCTCACTGGCTGACCCCGTGGAAATCGGTCAGCCAGTGGCGGGCTATGGTGCGCATGGTGGACTGCGGCAGATCGAACAGGCCGGGGGCCAGGGGTTGCTGCGCCAGCTGACGTACCCCCTCGATGATCTCCGCCAGCACCAGATAGACATATTCGCCGATGACGGCGCCGTGAACGAAATTGACCGCCTCCCCCCGGTTGAGCAGGAAAATGGTGCTGCCATCGGGCCGGGTCAGCGCCAGCACATGGGGGCACACCTCCTCGCTCGGCCAGGGCAGCTGGGAGAGACAAAATGCAAACTCGTCGTCGGCCGAGGTGACCGAGGCCAGCATGGCGCCGGGGCGCAACTGCTGCAGGTCGGCCAGATCCAGCGCACCGTTGCCGGTGGAGCAGATCACCAGCTCGGCCCGACTCAGCGCCTCGGCCTTGCCCACCAGCTTGAAGCCGTGGGAGAGCGCCTCCACCTGGCGCAGCACGTCTGTCTCCACCAGCTCCAGGTGCAGGTTGCGGCACCTGAGCTCGCGGGCGATGCTGCGCCCCACCTTGCCATAGCCGAACAGGGCGGCCTGACAGACGTTGAAGGTACGGTTGAGGGTGCGGGCCAGGGACTCGGCGGAGTAGACCACGCTCAGGCCGATCTGGATATCCTCGGCCTGCTTGAGGGGGCTGCGCGCCACCGAGATGACAGGAGTGGCCAGCACCTCCTGCTCGTAGCGCTGATGGCCGTTTTCGGTCATCTCCACCACCCCGAGGAAGCGGGGGCCGAAATACTCGCTCAGGGTCGCCTGGGTCTTGGCAAAGTAGCCGCCTATGTCCAGAATGATCAACCTTTCATGGGGGGCCACCAGGGGGGCTATGTGCTCTATCACCCCCTGCGGCGTGTTGGTCCACTGGCGGTTGAGCGGCAGCACAGGGTAGTGCTGCTGGGCCCAGGTCAGGGTCGGTCCGTGCACTGACTTGGGTTTGGGCAGGATGGCGCCGATCCGCCCGATGTGATCGAGAGCCTGGATAAACTGGGGGCGATCGGGAAGCAGATGGGTAACCAGCAGGATGCAGAGGCCGTCGAGGCGTCCCTGCTCGGTGAAATGGCGAAAAAACAGATGCTCAGATCCTTGACTGCGCAACTGTGGCCTCCTTAGCGCGCCGCAAACAAGCAGGCAAACAGAACCCGGCATGACCGGGTTCTGTGTGTGTCCAGATAATTGAAAATCCTTTTTATCTGAATCCACAAGGGGGCTCAATCTTTATCTGTGCAGACTATGACGAAGTCGTCAACTTTCGGGTTAATTGCCTGTTTTTTATGCTAAAAATCAGTACAAAGAGGCCTCGGGCCATACCTTCCACAGACTCAATCCGGTGCCGACTCCCGCCAGCAGGATCAGCAGGGCCCAACGCTGGATCCAGGGCTTGTTGCGCAAGGCCCACTCCAGCAGCGGCAACAGCCAGACCGGCAGCAAGACCGCAAGCGGCACTTCCACGTATTGCCAGGCGAGCATCTGCATGAAGGCCAGTGCCAACCCGAGCGCGGCAGGCGCCGTCTTGACGCCGGCAAAAGCGCCAAGCAGGGCCCGGAAACCGGCAAAGGCAGCCAGGGCCCCCGCCAGCTGGGCAATCAGCAAACTGCCGTCGATGCCGATCACCAGCGCCAGCCAGATGAAGCCGAGGGCAAAGCCGAGCCCCTCGCGGCTGTCACCGCGCAAATCAGCCCAGCCAACCCAGACGATGGCAGGCAGCAGCGCCAGCCAGATGCGAGGCTCACTGCTCAGCACAGAGGCGAGCCCCTGCCACCACACCAGGGCACCGAGCGCCGCGAACAGCAAGAGCGCGGCCCGCTTGTTGGCCAGTTGCGCCGCCATCGCCGGCACCAGCAGGGTCAGCGGCAGCCACTGCCACGCCTTGACCGGCAGCCCATAGGCACCACCCAGCAGGCAGCCCACCAGCCAGAGCGCCAGGGCGCCCCACAGATACCCCAGCCGTGGCCAGCGCCATGACAGCAAAGCGGCCCCCAAAGGAGCCGCCAGGGTTTGTAGCAGGAGTGCTGCGCCCATTACTTGCGCACGCCTTCGACGAACAGGTTGATGCTCATCTCGTCCGGAATGCCGGGCAACATGTAGCTCACGCCAAAGTCACTGCGCTTGATGGTGGTGGAGGCATTGAAGCCACTGCGATAGCCGCCCCAGGGATCCTTGCCTTCACCGATGTGAACCAGCTCGAATGCCACCGGCTTGCTGATGCCGTGCAGGGTCAGGGTGCCTTTCAACACGCCCTTCTCCTTGGTGCCTTCATAGCCGGTGCTGACGAAGGTCATCTTGGGGTACTGTTTCACATCCAGAAAATCGGGGCTGCGCAGGTGTTTGTCGCGCGGCTCGTGGTTGGAGTCCACGCTGGCGGCGTCAATTTCGAAGCTTGCCTTGGCCGCTGCCAAGTTGGCATCGTCCATGCTAAAGGTGCCGCTGAAGGTGTTGAAACGACCGACCAGCTCGGAGAAGCCGAGGTGCCCCACCTTGAACTGGACAGTGGTGTGAGCCGCATCGACATCGTAATCGGCCGCCATCAGGGGGGCCGCCATAAACAGGCAGGAGGCCAGCAGGGCCTTGGTCATTTTCATCCGTTCGTTCCTTCATATTGGGGGTTCACAACAACAACCAAGATGCTAACCTCCATATCGGAATAGATAATCAGCGATTTATTAAAATAATTATCAACTGAGAGTGAAAGATGGACCAGATAGCCGCCATGCGCACCTTCATCAAGGTGGTGGAGTGTCAGAGTTTTACCAAGGCCGCCAACCAGCTCGGCATCTCGGTCGCCATGACCTCCAAGCTGATGCAGCAGCTGGAGGAGTCCCTCTCCACCCGCTTGCTGTCGCGCACCACCCGTCAGGTCAACCCCACAGAGGCCGGCCAGTTCTACTACCAGCGCTCCCAGGCCCTGCTGGCGGAGCTCGAAGAGACCCACAGCCAGCTCACCCGCAACAACCAGCAGCCCCAGGGCACCCTCAAGCTGTCGGTGCCGATGGACTTTGGCTACCTGCACCTCTCCCCCGCCCTGCCGCTGTTTCGTGAACGCTTCCCGGATCTGAAGCTGGAGATAGAGTACAGCGACCGGCGGGTGGCCCTGGTGGAAGAGGGGTTCGATCTGGCGCTGCGCATCGGCAACCTGCCGGACTCCTCCCTGGTGGCCAAGCCGCTGGCCATGATGAGGCTGGAGGTGTGTGCCAGCCCCACCTACCTGGCCCGCAAGGGCGCCCCCAAGACCCCGGAGGATCTCAAGCAGCACGACTGCCTCATCTACACCCTGACCCAGCCGGACTGGGTCTTCAAGCGGGATGGGGAGCAGCTGAGCGTGCGCCCGCAGGGGCCGCTTCGCGCCAACAACGGCGTGGCCCTGACCCGGGCCGCCTGCGATCATCAGGGCATCATATTGCAGCCCACCTTCATCGTCGGCGATGCGCTGCGATCGGGGGAGCTGGTGTCACTGCTGCCGGAGTGGGAGAAGGGGCAGGTGGGGCTCTATGCCCTCTATCCGCACCGCCGTTTCGTCTCGGCCAAGGTGCGCTGTTTCATCGAGTTCGTGCAGGAGCGCTATCTCGCTCCCCACTACTGGGATCGGGAGGTCTAACCGGTTGCATTGATTCGATGATGGAAGCGGCCTCGCCTCCCATGGCGGGAAGCGAGGCTGATGTTCAGGAGTGGGTCTCGGGGGGCGCTGTATGACCGGCGGGCAGCGGCAGCTCGGCCACCAGCAGTTGATCGGTCTGCATCAGTTGCCAGCGCGGCAGACGGCGGCGCAAGGTGGCGAGCTGCTCCTCGCTCAAGGCATAGGGCAGAGCGATGTGCAGGCAGTGGCAATCGAGCATGCCAGCCAGCTGCAACATCAGGATGAGATTGGCCTCATCCGTCTTGTGCTTGTTGATGCGTTTGCCGAGCTCCTGGCGAAAGTGGGTCTCGGGATCCTGGGTCATCGCCTGCCAACCGTAACCGAACAGCGGCATGAAGGCGCTGACGATGCCAAGGGCGGTGAGCGGCCGCTTGGGCGGGTGGTAGAGGGCGTTGAGATCCAGCAGTATGGGCGTTAGATGCAGCTCACGACTGCCGGATAAAATGTTATTACTCATTGGATAACCCTGTTGATTCCACTAGACTGCGCCGCATATTTGACCTGACATGCCAACGAGGTGCTGATGCTAAGCGATATCGAGATCTCCCGCCAGTCCCCCCGCCTTCCCATCCATGCGCTGGCCGAGCGCTTGTGCATACCGGCTCGGCTGCTCAGCCCTCACGGTCACTACAAGGGCAAACTCAGCCTGGATCTGCTCAGGCAACCCGCTGGCAAGGCAGGCAAGCTGGTGCTGGTAAGCGCCATCACACCGACGCCCCTCGGCGAGGGCAAGACGGTCACCACCCTGGGTCTCTCCATGGGGCTCAACCACATAGGCCAGCCCAGCATGGCCACCATTCGCCAGCCGAGTCTGGGCCCGGTATTCGGGGTCAAGGGGGGCGCGGCCGGTGGCGGCCATGCCCAGGTGGTGCCGATGGAGGAGATGAACCTGCACCTGACCGGGGATTTTCACGCCCTCACCGCCGCCCACAACCTGGCGGCCGCCGCGCTGGATGCCCGCCTGTTCCACGAGACCCGGCTCGGCGCCGAGTTCACCGCCAGGACGGGGCTGGCACGGCTCAATATCGACCCCGCCAACATCCTCTGGCCGCGCACCCTCGACATGAATGACCGCGCCCTGCGCCACCTCACGATTGGGCAGGGGGGCGCCGCCGATGGCGTTGAACGCCAGGATCGCTTCGTCATCACAGCCGCCTCCGAGTTGATGGCCATTCTGGCACTGGCGAGCGATCTGAAAGACTTGCGCGAGCGCATCGGCCGCATCCAGCTGGCCCTCAATAGCCAGGGCCAGCCCATCACAGCCGAGCAGCTGGAAGTCGCCGGCGCCATGACGGTGCTGCTCAAAGACGCGCTGCAACCGACCCTGATGCAGACCACGGAGCAGACCCCGGTACTGGTGCACGCAGGCCCGTTTGCCAACATAGCCCATGGCAACTCCTCGGTGATCGCCGATCGCATGGCGCTGCAACTGACCGACTATGTGGTGACAGAGGCGGGTTTTGGCTCCGATATGGGGCTGGAGAAGTTCTTCAACATCAAGCACCGCCAGTCCGGCATAGCGCCGGCCTGCGTGGTGCTGGTGGCCACGGTGCGCGGCCTCAAGGCCAACAGCGGCCTGCTCGATATCCGTCCCGGTCAGCCGCTGCCCGAGAGCCTGCTGGGGGAAGACTTGCCCACCCTTGAGAAAGGCTGCGCCAACCTCGCCTGGCATATCAACAATGCCCGCCGTTATGGCGTGCCCGTGGTGGTGGCGGTCAACCGCTTCCCCACCGACAGCCAGGCCGAGCTGGATCTGCTGATGCGCGAGGCGCGCCAAGCCGGCGCTTGCGGCACGGCCATCTCCAACGCCTTCACTCAAGGGGGCGAGGGTGCCAGTGAGCTGGCCCGTGCCGTGGTCGCCGCCTGCGAGATGCCAAGCCAGATCCAGCTGCTCTATCCCGATGAGATGAGCCTGTGTGCCAAGCTCGCCACCCTGGTGGAGTGCGGCTATGGCGGGCGCGGTGTGCGGCTCTCTGACAAGGCACGCCGCCAGCTGGCAGCGCTCTCGGCCGCAGGCTGGGATCACCTGCCCATCTGCGTGGCCAAGACGCCGCTCTCCATCAGCCATGACCCCGCCCTCAAGGGAGTGCCGACGGATTTCGAGGTGCCCATCGACGAGGTGAAGCTGTGCGCCGGTGCCGGCTTCGTCTATGCGCTGGCGGGCCCCATCATGACAATGCCTGGGCTCGGCAGCCTGCCGGCCTATCGTCATATCGACATCGATGATAACGGCGAAATAGTCGGACTGAGCTGATGGTTGCTGGTGACAGGCAGGCTGCCAAGCCACCGGTTACCGTCATATTGATATCGACGGGGACGGCAAGCTAGTCGGACTGAGCCGACAGCCTCCACGCTCAAGATCGTCGGAAACAACAAGGCCCCGCCAATGGACGGGGCCTTGTTGTTAGTAGCCATACAACTCGCTGGCCTGCCCCTAGAGGGTGAAGCGCTGGGTCATATGGTGCAGCGAGGTCGCCAGCTTGCTCAACTCGACGCAAGCCTGGGCGGTCTGCTGCGCCCCCTGGGCGTTCTCGTCGGCGGCATTGTGGATGTTGACTATGCTGCGGTTGAGCTCCTCGGTCACCGCGTTCTGCTCCTCGGTCGCGGTGGCGATCAGGGTGTTCATGTCGGTGATCTGGGTGACGGCCCCATTGATGGTATCTATGCTGCTGCCGGCATCCCGCGCCAGCCCGACGCTCTCCTGCATCTGCTGACGGCTCAGCTGCATGGCGCTGCCCGCCTCGGCGGCGCGGCTCTGCAACAGCTCTATCATCTTGCTGATCTCGGCGGTCGAGTCCTGAGTCCGCTGGGCCAGGGAGCGCACCTCGTCCGCCACCACGGCGAAACCGCGTCCCTGCTCGCCGGCACGGGCGGCCTCGATGGCGGCGTTGAGGGCCAGCAGGTTGGTCTGACCGGCGATGTCGCGGATCACATCCAGCACCATGCTGATGTTGGCGCTGTCGGTCTCCAGCTGCTGCACCACGGCGCCCGCCTGTTCAATCTTGACCGACACATCTTCGATGCTGCTGATGGCGCTGCGCACCACCTGGTTGCCCTGAGACGAGGTGCGGGAGGCATCCTTGGCGGCACTCATGGCATCCGTGGTATTGCGGGCCACTTCATTGACCGTGGACTGCATCTCGTTCATGGCGGTGGCCACCTGGGAGACCTCGCTCTGCTGGCGGGCCATGCCGGTGGCGGACTGTTCGGAGATGGCACTCACCTCCTCCACGGCGCTGCTGAGCTGGCTCACAGAGCCAGCAATTTCGCTCACCAGATTGGCCAGCGCGTTTTGCATCCGGTTGAGGGCCGAGCCCAGCTGACCCAGCTCGTCGCGGTTGAAGCGGTTGTCCTGGATCCACTCCTGCAACTCCCCCTTGCCCAGATCGCCGTTGGCGATGCGCTGAGCCTGACGGGCCAGCATGATGAGGGGATCGCGGATCTGACGGGTCAGCACCACTGAGAGGCAAACCACCAGCACCAGACCCACCAGCAGAGAAATGGTGACGCTCAACTTGGCGGAGTCATAGGCGGCCACCACCACCTTGCGCGACGCCTTGGCATAGCCATGGTTGATGCGAATGAGGTCACTGACCGACTTGGTCAGGTTGAGGTAGAGCGGGATCCCCTCGCTCATGAACACCTGCTGGGCTGCGGCCAGCTGGTCGCTCTCCTGCAGCTGTTTCACCCGCTGGTGCAGGGCCGAATAACGGGCCCAATCCGCCTTGACGGTATCGAAGGTGCGGCGCTCCTCCACATCCTCCGCCCAGATGGTGGCATCGTGCGCGACCAGCTGCTGGGCAACCTGTTCAAACTTGCGGGCCGTCTCGGTGCGATACTCCGCCTTTTTCTGCGGATCCGAGGCGATCAGGAAGAACCCCAGCTCATAGCGGCGCAGCTCGCTGATGCTCTCGCCGATGGCATTGGTGCGGTTGACGGCGGGCAAAATGCTGTCGGTGAAACCGATGGCGGCCCGGTTCATGTTGCTGAACTCGAGCAGCGAGAAGCCGCCGATAAAGGCCACCATCAGGCCGAGCACGGCAAAGCCGGCGGTGAGCTTCTTGCCTATGGTCATGGTACTGGTATTCATGGCATGTCCTGGATATGAGTGAACAGATAGCGCCCGTCTGATCCGCACCTGTCGGCACGGATCACTGTGACTGCCCTCCATGGCGGCTCATCCAGCCTTGATGAATATGTATCCTTACATGAACGAGGCGAGAACCTTTGCACGGTGCCGCGCACCTGCCTGACCAGCCCTTTCGGGTCAGCAGGAGAGCATCCCACAGGGCGGGACGACCACAGGCACAGGGCACCTCAGCTGGCTCAGCATGGGCACAAAAGAGAGCCAAAGTGATCCATGACGAGGTATATCGACCGGGCCAGCCGATCCCTTAAGGAAATTTGTGGAGGAAACAGCAGAGATGGCCGACTGGCCGCATGAACAGAAGAGGGAGGCATGCAGCTAGGCGGCATGCCTCCTGACAGATCAGCCTTTCAGGCCGCCCAGAAACTCGGCACGGGTGTCGGGCTGGGTCTTGAACACGCCACCGAGAGAGGTGGTGGTGGTATAGGAGGTGGAGTCCATCACGCCGCGCGCCTTCACGCAGAAGTGGGTCGCCTTGATGCTGATGGCCACATCCTTGGTGCCGAGCAGAGTCTGCAACGCCAGCAGGATCTGCTGGGTGAGCCGCTCCTGCACCTGGGGACGACGGGCGAAGAACTGCACTATGCGGTTGATTTTCGACAGCCCGATCACCTTGCCACGGGGGATGTAGGCCACGTGGGCCAGCCCGTCGATAGTGACGAAGTGGTGTTCGCAGGTGCTGGTGAGACTGATGTCCCGCACCATGATCATCTCGTCCACCTTCATCTTGTTCTCGATCACGGTCACCTTGGGGAAGGTGCTGTAATCGAGGCCGGAGAAGATCTCGTTCACGTACATCTTGGCGATGCGGTGCGGCGTCTCCGCCAGGCTGTCATCGGTCAGATCCAGCCCCAGCGTCTCCATGATGGCGCGCATATGGCCTTCGATCTTCTCCCTCTTCTGCTGACCATCCAGTGCATTGGCCACCAGAGGTGTCTCGAGGCCCTCGGCCTCGAGGGCTGCCCTGACCAACAGGGCTTCCTGGCTTAAGCTCGTCATCTTGTTCCTCTCCCACGCTCAGGGACTGTGATGGCCGCCTTGTCTGTGACGGCACTTTGTTGTGGCGCAATAGTAAACGGCGATTATTGCCATAATTCAAGCTAACTCAAGTCCGTCTCCTGACTTTATGCCAATCCGTCGACTTTTACCCCTTGATGGCCCCCCCATACGGGGAGGATTGCAACAAACAATCCCTCTTCCGCCACCCCTGTGCCTGGCAGCCTGGTGTCGGCTCCTGATAAGCCTGCCCATCCACCCTGATTTTTGGGATAATCCGCCCTCAACCACACCAATAGAGGTAATGACGATGGGATTTGATACCAGCGGACTACTCCCCCTGAGCCATGCCCTGCAAGGGATGCTGGACCAACTCGCCTGCTGCTGCGACACCGAGCAAGTGCCCCTGCCCCAGGCCCTCGGCCGGGTGCTCGCGGCAGATATCGCCTCCCCCTTGTCAGTGCCTCCGTTCGACAACGCCGCCATGGACGGTTACGCCGTGCGGCTGGCCGATCTCGCTGCCGGCACCCCGCTCATCATGGCGGGCAAGGCCTTCGCCGGTCAGCCCTATCAGGGGGAATGGCCCGCCAGCCACTGCGTGCGGATCATGACCGGCGCGCCCGTGCCAAAGGGCACGGATGCGGTGGTGATGCAGGAGGAAACCCAGGCCGACGGTGACAAGATCACTTTTCTGGTGCCACCCGCCCCGGGCCAGAATATCCGCCGCCGCGGCGAGGATATCCGCGAGGGAGCCAGCGTGCTCTGCGCCGGTACCCGGCTCACCCCCCGTGAACTGCCGCTGTTGGCCTCCTTGGGCATAGCCACCGTCAGCGTGCGCCGACCGCTGCGAGTGGCCATCTTCAGCACAGGCGACGAACTCAAGCCGGTCGGCACCCCGCTCGCCCACGGCGACATCTATGACTCCAACCGCTACGGGGTCAAGGCCATGCTGGCGCGCCTTGGTTGTGAGTGCCTCGACCTTGGCATCATACCGGACGACCCCGCGCAGCTGCGCGCCGCCTTCCTGCAGGCCGACCGCGAGGCCGATGCCCTGATCACCACGGGAGGCGTCTCGGTCGGTGAAGCGGATTTCACCAAGCAGTTGCTCGAGGAACTCGGCGAGATCGGCTTCTGGAAGCTGGCCATCAAGCCGGGCAAGCCGTTCGCCTTCGGCCGCCTGCCCAACGCCTGGTTCTTCGGTCTGCCGGGCAACCCTGTCTCTGCCATGGTCACCTTCGATCAGCTGGTGCAGCCTGCGCTGGCCAAGCTGGCCGGCCAACGCTTTGAGCGCCCGCTTCAACTGTCAGCCATTGCAGCAGAGCCGCTCAAGAAGGCACCCGGCCGGCTCGACTTCCAGCGCGGCATTCTGAGCCAGGGGCCAGACGGCCTGGAGGTGCGCAGCACAGGCTCCCAGGATTCCGCCGTGTTCAGCTCACTGTCGCGGGCCAACTGCTACATAGTGCTTGAACGTGAGCGGGGCAAGGTGGCGGCGGGTGAAACCGTCACCGTCGAACCATTCGGAGGCTTGCTGCTGTGAGCGACATTCTCTCGGACGCCGAGCTCTTGCGCTACAACCGCCAGATCATCCTCAAATCCTTCGACTTCGAGGGGCAGGAGGCGCTCAAGCAGGCCAGCGTGCTGGTGATAGGTGCAGGGGGCCTGGGCTGCGCCGCCAGCCAGTATCTGGCGGTGGCCGGGGTCGGCCAGCTCACCCTGGTGGATTTTGACAAGGTGGAGCTATCCAATCTGCAACGCCAGGTACTGCACACAGATGAGCGCATCGGCCACTACAAGGTGGACTCCGCCGCCCAGTCCCTGCGCGCGCTCAACCCCTGGCTCAAGGTGGAGACTCACGCCTCTGTTGCCGACGAGGCGCTGCTCGATGCCCTGCTACCCAGCCATCAGCTGGTGCTCGACTGTACCGACAACCTGGCCATCCGCAATCTGCTCAACCAATACGCGCGCAAACACAGGGTGCCGCTGGTCAGCGGCGCCGCCATCCGGCTGGAGGGGCAGCTGTGCAGCTTCACCTGGCAGGAGGGTGAGCCCTGCTACGCCTGCCTCAGCGCCCTGTTTGGCGAGCAGGCCCTTACCTGCGTCGAGGCGGGGGTGCTCGCCCCCGTGGTAGGGCTGGTGGGCAGCCTGCAGGCGCTGGAGGCGATAAAATTGCTGGCGAGCACGGGGCGCAGCTACAGCGGCCGCCTCTTGATGATCGATGGCCTCACCGGCACCTTCCGCGAGATGAAGCTGCCCAAACGCCCCGACTGCCCGGTTTGCTCCCATCCTTGAACCCGAGCGATACCCACAAAAAAGCCGACCCCACGGGGTCGGCTTTTTCGTATCCCAGACCCGCGTTCAGTGGGTGGAGAGGATCCGCTGCAGCAGGTGGTTGAACCCAGAGGGATCTTCTGCCGGCCAGGCGTGGTGGCCATTGGGGGTGTGGATGGTGGCGTTGGGCAGGGAGGCAAACTGCTCCACCCGCTTGGCAAGCGGCAGATAGTCGTGGCTGGTGGAGATGATGGCCACCGGCTGCCAGATGGCGCCAAGCCGGGCGCGCACAGACCAGCCGGGCAAGGCGTCGAGCAGCGCCTTGTAGACCCGCTTCCGGTTGCGCACGAAGCGCAGCCGGAAGGTGTGGCGCACCTGGGCGAGATCCGGGCCGGGGAAGAGCTCACGCCCCAGCCACCAGGCGAGCGGACGCATGCCAAACCAGCGCAGCCACTTGAGGCGCTGGGCGTAACGCTCCTGCTCCTTCGGCGTCTCCAGCAGAAACTCGCTAACACCGTTGACCAGCACCAGACCTCGTACCTTGTGAGGAAGTTGCAGGGCCAGCTCCAGTGCCACCATGGCCCCCAGAGAGAGACCCACGACCCAGGCGGGCTCCGGTTGCTCGTCGAGCCAGCGCACCACGTCGGCAGCCAGAGTGGCCACGTCGAACGGCCCCTCCTGCATGCTCTGACCATGGCCGCGCAGGTCGAGGGCCACCACCCGATAGTGTTCGGAGAAGCGCTCTATCTGTGCCTGCCAGTCGAGACTGGATGAGCCCAGCCCGTGCAGCAGCAACAGCAAGGGGCCCTCCCCCGCACTGCGCAGGGCAAGACCGTTGGATTTCATCACCTGATTGCGGCGCATCAGTGTATTGCCTCTCGACTCATCACCTGAACCATCTCTTGTTGTTATGTTGCCCGTGGCCACCCCGCCACGTTATCAGATCGGCGCCCAATCAGCCTTCGCTGACCAGACTGACCGCCTTGATATAGGCGTATATCTGCTGCTCCGGCACCAGCGCCAGCCGGGTGGCGGAGCGGCTGGTGATCCGGGCCAGCAGTATCTGCTCCCCCAGTGCCAACTGCAACAGAGTCTGGCCGGGGCGCACCTCGCGCACCGCCAGCAAACGAGTGGCGAGGCAGTTGGAGAGGCTGGAGTGCTCTATGGGGGCGGTGGCGATCACCACGTCCCGCCCCGCCACCTTGATCTGCAAGGGGCCGCGCTCGTCCGGTACATGATTCATGGTGACCCGCAGGCGCTGCTCGCCGAGCTGCAGGGTCGCCATCTGCTCGTCGTCATCGTAGTGGGCCAGGGTGGCATCCAGCATCACACCGGCATCGTCGCGACTGGCGAGCGAGAGATCGGTGCGGGCAAAGATCTCGCTCGGCCGCCCCTGCGCCTCCACCCGGCCACCCTCCAGCAGCACCAGCTGATCGCAGAGCAGGCTCACCTCCTCCATGGCGTGGCTGACGAAGATCATGGGGATGCCGCTCTCCTGCTGCAACCCTTTGAGCACGTGGGCCTGATGAATGCGGCTACGCCTGTCCAGCGCAGAAAAAGGCTCATCCAGCAGCAGCAGATCGGGCTCAGCCAGCAGGGCCCGCCCCAGTGCCACCCGCTGGCGCTGGCCGCCGGAGAGACCATGAGCCGGCTGCGCCAGCAACTCGGCAAAGCCGAGTCGCGCCGCCAGCGCTTCGGGCTGCCAGCGCCCTCGCCCCTTGCGGGCCGCCAGCTGCAGATTGCCCAGCACGCTCAGATGGGGGAAGAGCCGCGAATCCTGAAACACCAGTCCGATGCGACGCGCTTCGGGCAGCAGATCGGCCAGTTCACGTCCTCGCCACCACAGGCGATCGCCGCTCTGACGATCCAGCCCGGCCATGATGCGCAGCAGTGTGCTCTTGCCGCAGCCGGAGGGGCCGAACAGGCCGAGAATACCCCCCGGCTCGAGGGTCAGTTCGCAGTCGAGGGTGAAGGCACCAAACTCGCGCCTGGCATTAAGTTGCAGGGCGTGGCCCTGAGACATATTGGCTGACGGGGTCATCCGAACAGCCTCCGCTGCCGGCGCTGCAATACGCCATAGACCAGCACCAGCATCACCAGCGAGAAGCCCATCAGGCCGCCAGCCAGAATATGGGCGTTTTGGTAATCCATCGCCTCCACATGATCAAACAGGGCGATGGAGAGCACCTGGGTCTCCCCCGGGATGTTACCGCCGATCATCAGCACAACGCCAAACTCCCCCAGGGTGTGGGCAAAGCCAAGGGCCGCCGCCATCACGAAGCTGGGCAGCGTCATCGGCAAAATGATGTGAAAGAAGCGCTCCAGCGGCCCGAGCCCCAGGGTGGCGGCAGCTTCCAGCTCCTTGTTGCCCATGTTGACGAAGGCAGAGGTGAGCGGCTGCACCACGAAGGGGAGCGAGTAGAGGATGGAGGCCAGCAGCAGACCGAGAAAGCTGAAGGCAAGCGGTGCGCCAAAGGTGTCACGCCACCAGGCACCTAGGCCGTATGAGGGTGAGAAGGCGAGCAGCAGATAGAAACCGAGTACCGTGGGGGGCAGCACCAGAGGCAGGGCCACCAGCGCCTCCACCAAGGGCCGCAGCTTGTTCTGGCTGCGGGACAGCCACCAGGCCAGCGGCGGCGACAGCAGCAATAGGATGCCGGTAGTGCTGGCCGCCAGCTTCAGGGTGAGCCAGATGGCCTGCAGATCCCCTTCACTCATCGAACTCACTCCCAACGCCAGGTTCAGCACCAGACACTGCGAATGAGCAGATCCCCCGATAGACCTGACCCTGAGTCAGGCAGGTCATCGCCAGCAGATCCCTTTTATTCATTGCCAAGCTCCCGGTTGGGATCAGCCAACGACATGGTGTGCATCCTCATGGCAAAGCGTGGTCGACCCCAAGGCCGACCACTCATGGTTGCGCATCAGGCTCATGCCCTTATTGGGGCAGGGCATAGCCCGCGGCCTTGATCTGCGCCTGACCCGGCCCCTTGAGCCAGGCGACCAGCGCCTCGACGGCGGCGCCCTTCTTCAGCACCAGCCCCTGCTGTTCGATGGCCGGATACAGCGTGTTCGGCACAGCCCAGGCTTCGCCTGTTTTGCCCGCCTCCACCAGGTTGGCCCAGGCGACGAAGCCCAGCTCGGCGTTGCCGGTATCGACGAACTGCCAGGTCTGGCCTATGTTGGCGCCGGTCAGCATACGGTACTGTTTGGGATCGATCTTGAGGCTTTCCAGGGTCGCCATGGCGGCAGCGCCATAGGGAGCGGTACGGGCATTGGCGATGGCGAGGTTGCCTTTCCAGCTGCGCAGGCTCGCCTCGTCGGGGGCCGGGCCGCCCTTCTTCCACAAGCCCAGCTGGCCGATGGCATAGGTGAAACGATCGCTGCCCTTGCCCTCTTTCTCCAGCTTCTCGGGGGTGGCCACATCGGCGGAGAGGAAGAGATCGAACGGCGCGCCGTGACTGATCTGGGTGTAGAGCACACCGGTGGCGGCAGAGCTGATGATGACGCTGTGGCCGGTCTTGGCGGTGAACTCCTTGCCGATGCGCTCTATGGTGCCCTTGAAGTTGGCGGCCACGGCCACCTTCACCTCGTCGGCTTGTACGGCAATGGGGTTCAGCGCCGCGGCACAGACGCCTGCAATGACAACAGATAACAACGGTTTCATTCCCTTCCTCCTGATGTGGGTCTGGTCTCACCAGGCCCGAAAACAGGGGCAAGGTTCCCGTTGAACCTGCACCCCTACGATGAACAGGTCAAATTTTCCAGCGGGCGGCGGCAGCGCTGTCGCTCTCCTTGGCCTCGACCCAGCGTTGGATTCCCTCGGCGGTCAGCTCTTTTTTCCAGAACGGTGCCCGGGTTTTCAGAAAATCCATGATGAAGTGACAGGCATCAAACGCGGCATCGCGGTGGGCACTGCTCACCGCCACCAGCACTATCTGATCGCCGAGCAGCAACTCGCCGATGCGGTGAATGAGGGTGCACTCCTGCAGCGGCCAGCGACGGCGTGCCTCCTGCACTATGTCGGCCAGCGCCTTCTCGGTCATGCCGGGGTAGTGCTCGAGGGCCAGCCCCTTCACCTCCTCCCCCTGATTGAAGTCGCGCACCTTGCCGACGAAGGTGACGATGGCGCCACTGTCGGCGCGGGTGGCGAGACGGGCATACTCATCGGCCAGCGAAAAATCGGCCCGCTGCACCAGAATGCGATCTATGGGCGTCGTGGTTGCTTGAGACATGGCTCAGCCTCCGGTCGTGACTGGAAGGAGAGGGAAGAAGGCGGCCTCATCACCGTCCCACAGCTCAGTGGTGCGATCCACGGTCGTTATCTTGCTCATGGTCAGCCTCCGGTCGTTACTGGAGAGAGGGAAGAAGGCTACTTCGTCGCCACCGCACAGCTCAGTGGTGCGATCCACGGTCGTTATCTCGCTCATCCTCAGCCTCCGGTCACGGGGGGGAAGAAGGCCACTTCATCGCCATCATTGATGGGGGTATCGAGGGGCACCAGGGTCTGGTTGACCGCGACCAGCAATTTGCCCGCTTCCAGCGCCAGTGCCCACTTGTCACCGCGCTCACACAGGGTCGCCCGCAGCTGCTCGGCGGTAGCGTAGTCGCAGGGCAGGCTCAGTTCGTCACAGGCCACCAGCTCTCTTACTTGCGCAAAAAACAGTACCTTGATCATGCCTGCGCTCCTGCACTCGCGCCCAACTGAAAGTGGCCGGACTTGCCGCCCTTTTTCTCCACCAGTCGCACCTGTTCGATCACCATGTCCTTTTGCACCGCCTTGCACATATCGTAAATGGTCAGCGCCGCCACCGAGGCTGCGGTCAGCGCCTCCATCTCCACCCCTGTCTTGCCGGAGAGCTTGCAGAGGGTGCGAATATGGACCCTATTGTGCGCCGGCAGAGGTTCGATCTCCACCTCTACCCGGGTAAGGGCCAGGGGGTGGCAAAGGGGGATGAGATCCGCCGTTTTCTTGGCCGCCATGATGCCGGCGATGCGGGCGGTGGCGAACACGTCCCCCTTGTGGTGCTGACCGCTCAGGATCAGCGCCAGGGTTTCAGGTGCCATGGCGACAAACGCCTCGGCGCGGGCCTCACGTTCGGTGACCTGCTTGTCGGTCACGTCCACCATGTGGGCTTCGCCGCTTTGGTTGAGATGGGTCAGGTTCATCAGGTTCCCCTTGAAGGCTGAAAGAGTGCTGGGATCCCTGGCTCGTGGCTCAGAGATGGGTCACGAAGTTGCAGGGCTGGGTGCGGGCATCGAGCTGATCCCGGATGAGCTGCTCCCAGCCCAGCTGGCAGGCGCCGGGAGAACCTGGCAGACAGCAGACCAGGGTGCGGTTGGCGAGCCCGGCCAGGGCACGGCTCTGCATGGCAGAGCCTTCGATCTCGGCAAACGAGAGCTGACGGAACAGCTCGCCAAAGCCCTTGACTGTGCGGTCGAACAAGACGCCGACCGCCTCCGGCACCCAGTTCTGATCGGTGAAACCCGTGCCGCCATTGATGAGCACCACCTGGATGCCCTCATCGGCGATCCACTGGCTGACCCGGGAGCGAACTTGATAGAGGTTGTCGGCGAGCAGGGCCCGATCGGCCAGCTGGTGACCGGCGTCGGTCACGGCCGAGACCAGATAGTCGCCCGAGCTGTCATTGGCGCTGGTACGACTGTCGGAGACCGTCAACACGGCGATCTTGAGGGGAATGAATGCGGTCATGTTCTGTCCCATGGGCAGCTCCTGATAACAAAGGACCGTGAGCAAAGAGAAGAAGAGAGTAGCCAGGATCCTGGTGTGCAGCGCTTGATCCGGGGAGGATCCATACCTGCGCAGGCATGACCCTTACCACATGGTCACTCGCTGCGACTCACGGCGGCCCGATTCTACCAAAACTCGTGCCAGAGGGGGGATTTAAAGGACACACAAATGCCGTTTTGGCGCGGTTGGCTGCAATATGAACAGGCCGGGCAAGCCCGGCCTGGATCTGGCTACCTTAGAAGCCCTTCACCCCTGTCATGTCAGGCAGCTGGTGAGCTATGCCCTTGTGACAGTCGATGCAGGTGCTCTCGCCACTGGCCAGACTGGTGGAGTGCATCTGGGCTCCCCGCTTGCCTTGCAGGGAGAAGTCCATGTACTCGAAGTTGTGGCAGTTGCGACACTCCCTCGAATCCGTGTCCTTCATGCGCTTCCACTCCCGCTCGGCCATCTCGCGGCGGTGGCTCTCGAACTTCTCGCGGGTATCCACCTTGCCGGTCAGCATGCCCCACAGCTCCTTGGACGCCTGCACCTTGCGAATGATCTTGTAGGTCCATTCGTGGGGTACGTGGCAATCCGGGCAACTGGCGCGTACGCCGGAACGGTTGGCGTAGTGGATGGTGTCGCGGTACTCCACGAACACGTTGTCCTTCATCTCGTGACAACCGGTACAAAACTTCTCGGTGTTGGAGGCTTCCATGGCGGTGTTGAAACCACCCCAGAAGATGACCCCGCCAAAGAAGCCCATCATCAGCAGCACCCAGAGGGCGGCCTTGGAGGGAGACTTGAAGGTGGTCCACAGTCGTTGCACAAAACCAGGTAATTTCATCTATGGGTTCCTCAGTTCAGCGCTTCAACCGGTTTAAACGTATTTTCCACCAGCGGCTTGGCATCCGTTTGCGGCACGTGGCACTGCAGGCAGAAGTAGCGACGCGGCGAGACCTCCCCTAAGGTCATGCCATCACGGGTCTCGAAGTGAGTCGGGCTGATCTTGGGGGCCTTCATCTTGCTGGCATTCTTGAAGCTGTGACAGGCCAGGCACTTGTTGACCTTGTTGTCCACTTCATAGTTGCGGGTGTCATGGGGGATCAGCGGTGGCTGATGCATGTACTGGCGATCGTAGAGGTCGCCATCCTTGCGAAAGTTCTTCATGGGGGCGGCTTCGGCCTCGGTCCCGAGATCCGTGGTGCCCCGTTCAGACTTGATGCCACCGGTCTCCGTCGTGATTTCGGGATTCTGTGCTGCCATCAAGGACCCCGCCACCAGGCAGGCCAGCATTGCTCCAATCAGCTTTTTCATTATCTGTTCTCCGACGTTTTATCAGCCTTGACGGCAAAACCTACAGTGATTTCAAAAACTTGCTCCGCGCAGACATCAATGCAACGGCCGCAGTTGGTACACTCTTGAGCCACAATCAAGGGCCCGTGACCACGCTTGGCACCGTGAACGGGGCCGCGCAGAATGGGGCGCTCGGGGCAGACCGCATAACAATCCATGCAGTTGCTGCACCGCTCGCGCCCCCTGGCAGAAATCTTGATGAACCCGACCCGGTTGACCAGGGCATAGAAGGCCCCCACAGGGCAGAGATGACCACACCAGCCCCGCTCCACCACAAAGAGGTCGAACAGGAAGAGCACCGCCAGCAAGGCCCACCCAGCCCCCATGCCAAACAGCAGACCGCGCAGGGCGAGCGAGACCGGATTGACCAGCTCCCACACCAGCACGCCCGCGATGGCCGGGGCCACCAGCACCATGGCCAGCAGCCAGTAACGCGTATTGCGGTTGAACTGACCGTTGCCCTTGAGGCCAAGCCGGGCCCTGGCCCAGGCGGCGGCATCCGTGATGAGGTTGACCGGACAGACCCAGGAGCAGAACACCCGCCCCCCGACCAGCCAGTACCCCAGCAGCACCAGGACCGCCCCCAGCCAGAGGGTGGTGATGGGCCAATGGCCCGCCGCCACCGATTGCAGCAGGGTGAGGGGATCCGTGAGCGGGACCGTCTCCAGCAAGAGTGAGCTGGAAAGGTTGCCCTTGAGGATCCAGACGCCCGCCAGCGGCCCCAGCAGGAACAGCCCCAGCACGCAGCACTGGGTCAGGCGCCGCAGCAGCAGGAAGCGGTGTGACCGCCACCAGCCGAGCCGAGCCTGCGCCTCCTCTCCCGGATAACGACTCATAGCCCCTCCGGTTTGCGGGTAGGCAGGGTGAGCCGCTCACCGATGAGCGACTTGCCCGCCTTGCGCTTCTCTTCCCAGCCGAGCCGGTAGTGATGGCCCAGCTCCCCCTTGGCGAGCTGACGGGGCACCACCTTGATGGCAGACTCCTCCAGCACGCAGGCATGCTCGCACTTGCCGCAGCCGGTGCAGCTGTCGCTGTGCACAGTGGGCAGAAACATGGCGTGCTTGCCGGTGCGCTGATTGTGCTGCAGCTCCAGAGTGATCGCCTTGTCAATCAAGGGGCAGACCCGGTAGCAGACATCGCAGCGCAGCCCCAGGTAGTTGAGGCAGGTCTCATGATCGATGAGCACTGCCACCCCCATGCGCGCCTGATCGATGTCGGTCATCCCCGGATCCAGCGCCCCGCTCGGGCAGGCCACCACGCAGGGAATGTCGGCACACATCTCGCACGGCACGGCCCGCGCATCAAAATAGGGGGTGCCGGTGGTCACGGGTTCAAACAGCCGGGCAAGCTTGAGAGTGTCGTAGGGGCAGGCCTCGACGCAGAGCCCGCAGCGCACGCAGGCGCTGAGGAACTCGGCCTCGTCGAGGGCGGCTGGCGGGCGCAGCGCCTGGGCAGGCACGGCTTGCACCTGCTGGCGCGCCATGCCGCCGAGCCCCACACCAAGCAGGCCCACACCGCAGGCCCCCTTGGCCATGTCGGCCAGAAACTGGCGCCGACTACGACTCATCTCGCGCTCCCCCGCCTTATGCCTTGACGACCTTGACGGCGCACTTCTTGTAATCCGTCTCTTTGGAGAGCGGATCCGTGGCGTCCAGGGTCAGCTTGTTGACCAGCTGGCTCGCGTCGAAGAAGGGCATGAACACCAGGCCTTTGGGCGGACGGTTGCGGCCACGGGTCTCGACCCGGGTCTTCACCTCGCCACGACGGGAGGAGACGATCACCTCTTCGCCACGACGCACGCCACGGGCCTTGGCATCTTCCGGGTGCATGAAGAGCACAGCATCCGGGAAGGCGCGATAGAGCTCGGGCACGCGACGGGTCATGGTGCCTGTGTGCCAGTGTTCCAGCACGCGGCCGGTAGAGAGCCACATGTCGTACTCTTTGTCCGGCGCCTCGGCGGCCGGCTCGTAGGGCAGCGCGAAGATCACCGCCTTGCCATCTGGCTTGCCGTAGAAACGCACCCCCTCGCCCGCCTTCACATAGGGGTCGAACCCTTCACGGTAGCGCCACAGGGTCTCCTTGCCATCCACCACGGGCCAGCGCAGACCGCGCGCCTCGTGATACTGATCGAAGGGGGCCAGATCGTGACCATGACCGCGGCCGAAGCTGGCGTACTCCTCGAACAGCCCCTTCTGGACGTAGAAACCGAAGTGTTCAGCCTCATCGTTGAGCACGCCCTTGCTCTGCTCTTTCGGGAACTGATCGACCTGACCGTTCTTGTAGAGCACCTCATACAGGGTCTTGCCCTTCACTTCCGGCATCTTGGCGATAAGCTCGGCCGGCCACACCTCTTCCACCGTGAAGCGCTTGGCAAACTCCATCAGCTGCCACAAGTCGGACTTGGCCCCTTCCGGCGGCTTGACCTGCTGGTGCCAGAACTGGGTGCGGCGCTCGGCGTTGCCATAGGCCCCCTCTTTCTCCACCCACATGGCGGTGGGCAGGATGAGATCCGCGGCCTGGGCAGTCACGGTCGGGTAAGGGTCAGACACCACGATGAAGTTGGCCGGGTTGCGGTAACCGGGCAGCCCCTCCTCGTTCATGTTGGGGCCGGCCTGCATGTTGTTGTTGCACATCACCCAGTAGGCGTTGAGCTTGCCGTCTTTGAGCATGCGGTTTTGCAGCACGGCGTGGTAACCCACCTTGTCCGGTATGGTGCCTTCCGGCAGTTTCCAGATCTTCTCGGCGATGGCGCGGTGCTTGGGCTCGGTCACCACCATGTCGGCCGGCAGACGGTGGGCGAAGGTGCCCACTTCGCGGGCGGTACCGCAGGCGGAGGGCTGGCCGGTCAGGGAGAAGGGACCCGAGCCCGGGGTGGAGATCTTGCCGGTCAACAGGTGGATGTTGTAGCAGAGGTTGTTGGCCCAGACGCCACGGGTGTGCTGGTTGAAGCCCATGGTCCAGTAGGAGACCACCTTCTTGCTCGGGTCGGCATAGAGCTGGGCCAGCTTCTCGAGCTTGTCTTTGGAGACGCCGGAGAGCTTGGCAACCGAGTCGACATCGTAATCCGCCACGAATTTCGCGAAGTCATCGAAGCTCATGGGGGTTGAGTCGCCACTGTCCGGGTTCTTCGCCTGCTGTTGCAGCGGGTGAGTCGGACGCAGGCCATAGCCGATGTCGGTGACCCCCTTGCGGAACTGGGTGTGCTTGTTGACGAACTCCCAGTTCACCTTGTCGTTCTGGATGATGTAGTTGGCTATGTAGTTGAGGATCGCCAAGTCGGTCTGCGGCGTGAACACCATGCCGTTGTCGGCCAGTTCGAAGCTGCGGTGCTCGAAGGTGGAGAGCACGTGCACCTGCACCTCTTGATGGGACAAACGGCGATCCGAGATGCGTGACCAGAGGATGGGGTGCATCTCGGCCATGTTCGAGCCCCACAACACGAAGGCATCGGCCTGCTCTATGTCGTCGTAGCAACCCATGGGCTCGTCCATGCCGAAGGTGCGCATGAAACCCACTACGGCCGAGGCCATGCAGTGACGGGCATTGGGATCCAGGTTGTTGGTCCGTAGCCCCGCCTTCATCAGCTTGGCGGCGGCGTAGCCTTCCCACACTGTCCACTGGCCGGAGCCGAACATGCCGACGGCGGTCGGCCCCTTCTCTTTCAGGGTTGCCTTGAACTTCTCGGCCATGATGTCGAATGCCTGATCCCAGCTGATGGGGGCAAAGTCACCGTTCTTGTCGAACTTGCCATCCGTCATGCGCAGCATGGGTTGGGTCAGCCGGTCCTGGCCATACATGATCTTGGACAGGAAGTAGCCCTTGATGCAGTTCAGTCCACGGTTGACCGGTGCATCGGGATCGCCCTGGGTCGCCACGACGCGCCCATTCTGGGAACCCACCAGCACGGAACAGCCGGTACCGCAGAAGCGGCACGGCGCCTTGTCCCAGGTGATGGCGGTCTTGTCGGTGCTGGTGATCAGGTTGGCCGCCAGCGTGGGGGCACTGACTCCGGCCACGGCCGCGGCAGCAGCCACCGCATTGGCCTTCATAAAGTCGCGTCGACTCAGCTTCATGACATATCCTCACATTGCTTAATCACATCAATGACAGCCATAGTGACGAGCCGCGCTGGCTCAGCTTCATGGCGCTTTATTGCTTTTATCGGGCATCGCGAACCTCGCAGCCCCGCCCTCACGGCGTTTCTATTCCTTGCATTCGACATCGAGCTCATCGAACTGATGGTAGATCAGGGCGGCGGACAACACGCCCGGCATGGCATTTATCGCATCTATGGCATCCATGATGGGGCGCTGGCTTGGCCCTTCCAGGGTCACCACCAGCTTGCCGATCTCACTGACGGCGTGGACCTCGGCCCCCTCGAGGGATGCTATCTGTTCTGCGAGCTGGTGACGCAGGGAGGGCTGGGTCAGCACCACCAGGCTCGATACATGGAACTCTTGGTTCATTGTGGCTCCTGCTTCACACACATCCTGACTCATGTTGGATCCTCGGATTTGGGTGCGCCGACCCGGATGCTGCCCACCGGACAGTCCATCACGCAGGCGCCACAGCCGGTACACGAGGCGGCATCTATGCTGGGGGTCGGTACCCGACCCAGCACGGGAGAAAAGCGGATTGCGCGGGTTTCGCAGCTATCCTGGCAACGCTGGCAGAAGACCTGGGTACTGGCCAGACAGCTGGCTTCAATATGGGCTATGTATCGCCAAGGCGCCTCCGTCATGGGACGAAATACCGGCGCCTTGCAGGCCGTGACACAATCACCGCAGAAGGTGCACTCGCCACGCAGGAAATCCACCGCAGGATAACCACCGTCGCCCTTGATCAGGATCTGCTCCGGGCAGGCCGCCAGGCAGTCGCCACAGCGGGTGCAGTCGGCCACGAACTCGGGCCAGGAGACTGACCAGGGCAACTGAACCTGAGGGTCGCTCGATGTCAGGCGACCTCGAAACAGACCACGACGCGACAGGTTGACCCCATCCGGCATATCGACTCCTTTCTGGTGGTTGATAGCGCACGAGCGAGTCCCATGACAGGCATTTTCAATACCTATTATAAGAGTGGGTGTATATTGCGGCCCTGACAAGGTCAGGGATATACCACTAGGGAGATAAACAGGGGGGATTCTTGCGCTGGATCAAACCCTTGGCGTCAAGAGAGAGAAGGGGGGCCGGTGAAAATACCCCCATTTGAGGATTGCTTATTAATCGATGGCTATTTTTTCAAGCCCACCTGAGAGTTAGCCGCCGATGGAGGCCAGATGCGGGGTCATGCCGGCATTGCCCTCGTGCAAGCGGTGGGATGCAGCCTTGCCGGTGAGGGCAGCACGAATGCGCTGTTGCAGCGCATCCTGCTGGTTGTCTGCCGCCAGCAGGTCACGCAGCTCCACCCCGTTGTCACCGAACAGACACAGGTGCAGCTTGCCCACGGAGGAGACCCGCAGCCGGTTGCAACCGGCACAGAAATCCTTGCTGTAGGGCATGATGAGCCCCACGCCCCCCATTGACTCAGGATGCATGAAGACCTGGGCCGGACCATCGTCCGCACCACGCAACTGCTGGACCCAGCCACTCTCGAGCAGCCGCTGCTTGATGAGGTCACCGCTGGCGTGATGGTTCTGAAACAGGGTATCCATCTCGCCGGTCTGCATCAGCTCGATGAAACGCAGCTCGATGGGCTTGTGCCTGATCCAGGCCAGAAACGCATCCAGTTGATGGTCATTGAGCCCCTTGAGCAGCACCGCATTGATCTTCACCGATTTGAAACCGGCGGCCAGCGCCGCTTCGATCCCATCCATCACCTCCGCCAGCTTGTTCTCACCGGTGATCTGGTGAAACTGACGGGGATCCAGACTGTCGACGCTGACGTTGAGGGCGGTGAGGCCCGCATCGAACCACTCCTGGGCGCGCTCTTTCAAGCGGTAGCCATTGGTGGTCATAGCCACCTTCTCTATGCCAGGGGTATTGGCCACCGTCTCTATGATGGCGGTGAAGTCCCGGCGCAGGGAGGGCTCGCCTCCGGTCAGGCGCACCTTGCGGGTGCCCATGGCGGCGAAGCCCGAGACAATGCGGCGGATCTCGTCCAGCGAGAGAAACGACTTGCGCCCCTCTTTGTTCCCGTCCGGGGGACGATAGCCGTCGGGCAAACAGTAGGTACAACGAAAATTGCACACATCGGTAACCGACAGGCGCAAATAGTAAAAACGACGGGAAAAACCATCTTGCAGTGGCGACATAAACACCTTTCCAAATACGGGAGGCCAGGGCATTTCTTTCCTGACCCTTACAGCTCGAACATCGGCTGACGGCGGTTTTCCCCTATCGCAAGGACTTAGGCAAAACAGCTCGGAGTTCATCTAGTTTTTCGATGCTAGCACAAGTTGGAGTACACTCCCATGCTACTTTGTGGGGTTATTGTCTGATGCGAAGGAAGACGATCAGCATGGGAAAGTGGTTCAAAGTGCATTCGGTCAGCAGCGCCATCGGGCGCTCCATGGTGCTCATTCTGTTCATGGCGAGCCTGATCGCCGTGGTGGCCATGGTGACCCTGTTCTACTCGGTGCCCGATGCCAAGGCGATCAACCTGTCGGGTTCGCTGCGGATGCAGGCCTACCGCATGGCCTACGAGATAGAGCAGGGCCAGCCCGTGCTGGGACGACTCGATCAGTTTGAACAGACGCTGCATGCGGCCGAGTTGCAGGAGACCCAGCGCTGGATCACCCCTGCCTCCCTGCGCCGCACCTATGGCGAAGTATTGCTGCAATGGCAGGTGATGCGCGAGCACATCGAGAATGCCACCCCCAGACGCTACACAGACAACACTGAGCAGTTTGTGGCGGCCATCGACGACTTCGTCAACCAGATGCAGTACCACGTGGAGTTCAAGGTGCGCATGCTGGCGCTGGCGGAAGGGTTAGGGCTGCTCTCCATCATCACCATCGCCTGGTTTACCGTGCGGTTTACCCGCCAGCAGGTGGTGGCACCGCTCAACCAGCTGGTCTATTGCGCCCGCCAGATCCAGCGCCAGGAGTTCGATCTCACCCTGCCCCCCCATTGCGAGAACGAGCTGGGGGAGTTGTCGGGCGCCTTCGTCACCATGGCCGACGAGCTGGGCAAGCTCTATCGGGAGCTGGAGAGCAAGGTGGAAGAGAAGACCGCCAAACTGCAGCAGGCCAACGACACCCTCTCCTTCCTCTACAGCACAGCCCAGAAGCTGCATGCGGCGCCGCTGAGCCGGCGCACCCTGCTCAAGCTGCTGGAGCGGGCCGCTGCCCATCAGCACATAGACCACATACGGCTGACCCGCTTCGAACACAACGCCATGCCGGACTACATCACGGGGCGCAAGGGCTGGCCCGGCGATCTCGACTCAGTGGTGAGCTTTCATCTGCAGATGGATGAGCAGGAGTACGGCCGGCTTGACGTGATCAGCAGCCACCCCATAGACGAGCGGCTGATGAAGAACTTCTCCATGCTGCTGGCCCAGGTGCTGCACAAGGATCAGACCCTGCTGCAACATCAGCGGCTGCTGCTGATGGAAGAGAGAGCCGTCATCGCCCGCGAGCTGCACGACTCGCTGGCCCAGGCGCTCTCCTATCTCAAGATCCAGTCCACCCTGCTCAAACGCGCCTTCGCCAAGGGGGAATCCGCCAAGACAGAGGCCGCCATGCAACAGATCGACGAGGGGCTCAGCAGCGCCTACACCCAGCTGCGCGAGCTGCTCGGCACCTTCCGCCTCAGCATAGGTGACGCCAATCTGGGGGAAGCCATCAAGGTGATGCTGGAACAGCTCAAGCCACAGACCCAGGCCGAGATCGGGCTCCATTACGGTCTGGCCGATACGGATCTGGAGGCGGGCCAGCATATCCATATCCTGCAGCTGATCCGTGAGGCAGTGCTCAACGCCATCAAACATGCCAACGCGCAAGTGATTGATGTTAGCTGTGAGACCCTCGCCAATGGTAACATTCAGGTTCAGATTTCAGATGACGGTGTTGGAATAGGGATCGCAAGCTCGGCGGTCAACCACTATGGCCTTAGCATCATGAATGAGCGTGCCAGCAAGTTGCATGGTCTGCTGACCATCAGCGAGCAGCCGCCCAGAGGCACCTGCGTACATCTGACCTTTCCCACCAGCCTAACAAGAGATGCCTGATGGACGAGATGAAATATAGTGTTCTGGTCGTGGATGACCATCCCCTCATGCGCAAAGGGATTGTGCAATTGCTGGCCCTGGAAGAGAACATAGAGGTGGTCGGTGAAGCGTCCAACGGCACCGACGCCGTCGCCATGGCCAAGGAGTCCGAACCGGATCTGATCCTGCTCGACCTCAACATGAAAGGCCTCTCCGGTCTGGATACCCTCAAGGCGCTGCGCACCGAAGAGGTCACCTCCCGGGTGGTGATCCTGACCGTCTCGGATGCCCGCCAGGACGTGGTCGCCCTGCTCAAGGCCGGCGCCGATGGCTATCTGCTCAAGGATACCGAGCCAGAGATGCTGCTCGCCCAGCTGGCGGACGTGATGACCGGCAAACAGATCCTGAGCGAGCCGCTGCGCCCCTACCTCGAGAACATCTACGAGCTGGATCATCTGCAGCAGAAGCTGGAGAGCCTGACCCGTCGCGAGATGCAGATCCTGCGCGAGATTGCCAAGGGCCTCTCCAACAAGCAGGTCGCCTCCGTGCTCCATATTTCCGAGGGCACGGTCAAGGTGCACGTGAAGAGTCTGCTGAAGAAACTCGAGGCCCAGAGCCGCGTCGAAGCGGCCGTCATGTACCTGGAACAGCGCAACTAACGCGCGCTGGCAGAGGTGGATGAACGCAGGCAACCGAGCGCCTTGCTTCGCTCTATTCATGCCTTGAAAAACCAAAGCCCCGCATCGTCGGGGCTTTCCTTATCTGCGCTACATCCGCGCGAAACCCGACCCGTCCCCCTTCACCCCACAACAAGCAAGATGGGCGACCACACACTCCCGCTTGTGTGGAAGCGGGATTCACCCGCCGATTCACCGCATCCGTCACTGCGGCGCACTTCTATCTTCTCATTTCTCGAACCGGGCTCCCCTGCCTGCTCACACCTTGTACTCAGGCCGGCGACGCGGCTTGCACGCCGCCGCAACGGCCATGCGCATTTTGCACTTGGCTCTTTGCAAGATGCGATGCGCTTCAATTCAGGACGCGAAGAGAGCGAGGGCCGAGTACTCAGGATCCGGCCGTATTCAGCTGACTACGGGATCACCTTGGCAAAAAAGATAAAAATATAAATATCTGATTATTAATAAATTTCAGACTCAATTTGGAGACTGACACCTCCATTTTGGGGCCTTTTTCATCCTCTGGCACAGTCGCTGCATTGTCCTATTCAGCAACTACTCAATGGAGGACGGAACATGAAACTTCAACCCTTGGCATTGTTCCCCTTGCCTTCCCACATACTGCCTGGTGGCAAGCTTCCGCTGCGTTTGTTTGAACCGCGCCACCTGCAGATGCTCAAAGAGTCATTCATCAATGACCAGGGTTTCGGCATAGTGATGGAAGAGGCGACCACCACGGGCAAGTCCGGGCGCATACTGCCGGTCGGCACCCGGGTGAAGGTGACCGATTTCTACACCCTGAATGACGGCCTGCTCGGCGTCACTGTGCTCGGCATGGAACGTTTCTGCATCCATGAGATGGAAACGGACGAGATGGGATTGCGCCGGGCCAAGGTCGAAGCGCTGCCCAACTGGCCGAGCGCCCATTCAGACTTCAGTGACAAACCGCTGGTCACCCGGCTGCGGGAAGTGTTCGAGCAGTATCCGGAGCTCGATGAACTCTACCCGGACAAACAGTTTGACGATGCGGCCTGGCTCTGCCAACGCTGGCTCGAAATTCTGCCCATGCCCATCTACGAAAAACAGATGTTGATTGCCAAACAAAATAGCGAAGCGGCCCGTCAATTCCTGCGCCGACTGATCGCACAGTGAGTCAAAGAGAACATTGCAAAATGCGAATATTCCCACAATGAAAATAAGAATTTCGCATTTTGCAAACGGCGGTGATCGATAAAAAGCAATAACACAGCCGCAAGCCGCATAAACAGGTTCTGAAAAGTTGGCACGACTTTTTCATATAGAATCGTACAACCCGATTTATCCCGTGCTCTCTTCAGTATTTGCTGAAGAATTGGTCAACCACCCAGGTTGACCATTTTTTTTACCTGCGATCCGGCAACACTGGGCTGATATGGCGCTGCAGGCACTCTCTCAGTCGCATCAGGCTGATGGGCTTGGCCAGAAAATCATCCATTCCCTGGGCCAGACAACGGGCCCTGTCTTCGGCCATGGCATTGGCCGTCAAGGCCACTATGGGCACCTTGCAGCCCAGTTCCCGCAAGCGGCGAGTCGCCTCCAGCCCATCCATCTGCGGCATCCGCATGTCCATCAGGATGAGATCCGGCTGCTGCTCCGCCACCTGGGCCAGCGCCTCCAGGCCATTGGCCGCGAGCCGTACCCGGCTCACCAGTTTTTGCAGCATGAGGGACACCACCAGCTGGTTGACCGGGCTGTCTTCCACCACCAGCACATCCAGATCCTGTATGGGCAATTGATCCGGCTCGGGCCGGCTGCTGCACTCGCACGGCAGCGCCATGCCGGGCAGCTCGAACCAGAAGCAGCTGCCCTGGCCGGGCGCACTTTGCAGACGGATCTCCCCGCCCATCAGCTCCACCAGCCGTTTGCTGATGGCCAGCCCCAGTCCGGTCCCGGAAAAACGGCGGGTCGCCGAGCTGTCGACCTGGGAGAAGGGCTCGAACAGGAGCGCCTGATCCTCGGCCGAGATGCCGATCCCGGTATCGGTCACCGACACCCGCAGCCGTTGCTCGTGCCAGTCCAGTTGCAGCAAGACGCTGCCCTGGCTGGTGAACTTCACCGCGTTGCCGAGCAGGTTGCTGATCACCTGCGACAGCCGCACCGGATCACCCTGCAACTGGGGCGGAACCGCCTCATCCACCCGCCAGCGCAGGGCTATGCCTTTGCTCCTGGCGCGCTCTTGCAGCGGTTCGATCAGGGATTGGCACAGCTGGGTGGGGAGCAGGGTCTCGCAATGAAACTCCAGGGTATGAGATTCGATTTTCGAGAAATCGAGCACATCGTCGATGATGGTCTGCAGCAGACGGGCCGAGTGGGTGGCATGTCCGAGCAGGGTCTGCTGCTGAGGCTCGAGCTGGGCATGTTGCAACAGATCCAGCATGCCCAGCACCGCATTCATGGGGGAGCGGATCTCGTGGGTCATCATGGCCAGGAACTGCGACTTGGCACGGTTGGCCGCCTCGGCCTCATCCCGTGCCCGGGCCAGCTCCTGCTCGCGGCGGATCTGGTTGCCCACATCCCGCGCCGTGCCCCGATAGCCGATGAAGACACCGGCGGCGTCAAAGCAGGGCTCGGCGTTGATCTCCATCCAGCAGGGTCCCCTGGCCAGGCTGACCTGGGCTCGTACCGCCCGCACCGGCAGATGCAGCTCGATGAGGCGGCGGTACTTGCCCCACTCGGGATCCCGCCGATCATAGACGTAATCGTAGAGACTCTGACCGGGCGGATGCGCTTTCACATCCCCCTGATAGCCGGGCGCCGACACATAGCTGAGCCTGTGTTCCGTGTCCGTCTCCCAGAACCAGTCGGAGGCCATGCCGGCGAAGCTGCGAAAACGCTGCTCGCTGGTCTGCAGCGCCAGCGTCTTGAGCTCGACCTGCTCCTGCAAGCGGGCCCGATAGGCGATGTTGACCAGCGCCTGGGAGATGAGCGGACGGCAGCGTTGCATCGCCGCCTTGCTCTTGAGATCGAAGGTGCCCATCACGGCATGACGGCAGATGAGGACGCCGGAGAAACCGGGGGCGCGCAACCCCGTCATCATGACGCTGGCCCAGCCGGCCACATCGGCCAGTGGCGCCAGCTCGGGCAACTGGGTCGGGTCATAGATGACCAGGGTCTCCCCCTCGATGGCGCGAGAGAAGAGCGGGGTCAGCTGCCAGCGGCGTCCCACCTCGCCATTCTGGGTGCTGAGGTGGGTGATGCCACTGCCAGCTTCCCAGGCCACCACATCCGCATGTTCGAAACCGATGAAGGGCTTGAGCGCCTGGATGAGGCTGTCCAGCACCTGCTCCAGGGTCTGGGCATCGGCCAGCGTCGCGACCCCGCACAGCAGGGTCTGCGACTCCTGGCGGTACTTGGCCTCGCGTTCCCGACAACGCACCAGCTCCACCAGCGTGGTCTGCAGCTTGTCACCCAGGGCTTCCAATTCCGTATTACCTATCATCTTGTTTCCAGCGCCATATATCAGCTGTCGAGGAAGATCACGCTCGATACCATCAGGTTGCCGTGTGCCAGCTCACCGTGGGGCAGACGCCCCTGCTCACCGAAGGTGAACGGGGTAATGAAGGGGATCTCCCCCAGCCGGGTGTGAAATTGATCGACGAATTGGCATAAGCTATCACCAAGAGCCAAGCGACAACCAGCACAAAAGATCACTAGGGCCCCGAACGGCTGCATCTCGGCGGTCATGCCGTACTCGGGTTCGATGCGGGTCGCATTCAGACTGCGTTGCAGCAAGCCTTCCTGACTGCTGTACATCAACAGCAGCCGCTCGCCGAGCCGGGTATCGGTGAAGAGGCGCAATCCGCCACCTTCTGTCACCGCCTCGGGATGGGAGAGCTTGTAGTAGGGCATGTCGTCCAGGGTGCCCACCTGGCGGGCCAGCGGCGAGAGGGTGGTATCCCGCAGTATGGGTCCCACAGGCCAGGCAGTGGTTCGCCCGGTCCAGCGAGCGTAGACCTCGGCGGCGGGCTCATGATCTATGGTGAGGATCTCGCGCCCCGCCAGGGCGGTAATGGTGCCGCGATGCTCGGTCGGGACATAGCCGGAATGAAACTGGAACGCCAGCTGGCAATCGGGATAGAGCACCGCCAGCACAACTCCCTCGCGGGCACTGCCCTCATCCCAGCACAACTGCCAGTCGCCGCTGACACTGTTGTCGGCCGCCGAGCCTCCCACGACAGGGACGGTCGTTCCCAGCTCGGCTTCGATACTGGCCAGCATCGCCTCCTCCTGACCCGGGCTGGCGTGCAACAGTATGAGCTGAGGCAGCTCGCCGGGACGCCCGCCATCGGCGATGGCGGCACGCAACAGCTGGCGAATATCCACCTCATCCCCCGCCAGCCCCGCCACCCCATAGGCTCCCTTGTCATCGTAGAGGGCGGCCACCGCCAGCCCTATCCCCTGACGGGCGTGGTGGCCAACCTGGGTCATGACGCCACCGCAGGAGCTGCACCCTATCAGTCGGGTCGTCGGAAACTGCTGCTTGAGGTGATGGCGCAGTTCCTCGGCATCATGAGCTTGGGTAAAATAGACCAATAACAGCGAAGGGGAATGAGGCGATTGAGCGAGCAGCCGCTCACTGACCTGCCGGGCAGCCAGCAGGGAGGTCTCTTCAAGAGAGTGAGCCGTCAGAAAGTTCAACACCATCTCCTAGTTGTTCATGATGCTGGGGGTAAGCAAAAATCATACCTTTATCAAACAATTATCTGCTTTCATCGGCTAGAATGGCCCTCAATTGAGCCCAACCACAGGACAGCTGCATGTGGCAGAAAAACATCAATGACTTTGACCGGGTCGTCGCCATCGGTGGCGGCCACGGCATGGGCCGCGTGCTCTCTTCACTCTCGTTTCTCGGCCAGCGGCTGACCGGCATAGTCGCCACCACGGACGATGGCGGATCCACTGGGCGCCTGCGCAAGAGCCAGGAGTGTATCGCCTGGGGAGATCTGCGCAACTGCCTCAATCAGCTGGTGACGGATCCCAGCATCGGCAGTCTGTTGTTTGAATATCGCTTCGCCGGCCGCGGTGAGCTGGCGGGTCACAACCTCGGCAACCTGATGCTGCTGGCTCTCGACAACCTCTGCGTACGCCCTCTTGATGCTATCAAGCTCATCAGTGACATGCTGAAAATAGAGTCACAATTGTTACCCATGTCAGAATTTCCCACCGACCTGTGTGCCCACACCGTCTGTGGCAAGCAGATCCTGGGAGAGGTCTCCATCGATCAGCTCGATACGCCACCGCTCTCCCTGAGCCTGAGCCCGGAAGTACCGGCGACTCGCGAGGCGGTGCAGGCGCTGGCTCAGGCCGACATGATTATACTCGGGCCCGGCAGCTTCCTCACCTCCATCATGCCGCCCCTGCTGCTGGCCGAGGTGGCGCAAGCCATCAATGAGAGCGATGCCATGCTGGTGTTCATCTGCAATCTGGTGGCCGAGAATGGCCCCGCCAGTCAGCTGAGTCTGATCAACCAATGGCGCTGGCTGGAGTCACGGGTCGGTACGGGTCGTGTCGATGCCATTCTAGCGCCCACAGGGGAGTATCCGGCCGAGTTGGCCAGCCGCCTGATCCAGGCCGAGCTGGGTGAGGCCGAGCTCCCCCATCGCCACGACAGACTGAAACTCAAGCTGGCGCTGGATCGGGTGATCCAGCAACTGGTCAATCAACGCTGATGGCAGCTACGCGCAGCGGTGAACCGGCTGGTTCCCCGCTGTGCAGCAAGCTCAGTGGTAGTTGGCAAGGTGAGAGAGCACCTGGGGCAGGGATTGCTCCAGCTGGGTCAGTAGCCGGGCGACGTCATCGGCATCTTCATGCTTGCAGGCCAGCTCCAGTGCCACCACCTGCTGGTAACTGAGCTGGGCGCCGTAGCTGCCGCAGGAGGATTTCATGCTGTGGGCAAGCCGCGCCAGCGCAGGCCAGTCCCGCCGTTCATAGAGCGGTCGCAGCTGGGCGAGCTGCTCTCCCACTTCCTCGATAAACACCGAGATCACCACCGGCATCATCTCCTGGCCAATGTCTTCCGCCAGCTGTCGCAGCACCTTCTGATCCAACCATTCCATCCCTAAGTCCCTCATTTGGCGGTATTCAAACAGAACATACTATAGATGCCCGGCGCGACAGCGTCATCCCTCACCCACCTTCTGCTTGTCGACCGACGAGCGGCCGCAAAACGAAAAGTGTGATCCGGTTCTAGTAATGTGGCGATAGGCAGGTCGGATTGAAACATAAACGTTGCCAACAAATTAACATTTAAATAACAATGGAGGCCGTGAGAATGATGCGACTCAGCAACACCTCTCTCATCCCTTTTGCCTGTATGGCTGCTGCGAAGAACCAGGGTAGGATTCTACCCTGGTATTTTTTTATATTTAAATCAGATGATTACCGATCCTGACTGCCGCATACGCGCTCACCCAGCCGAAACAGGCTGAACTCGCCGGGCGCCATTCTGACCCAATCTTCATTGCCGGTCAGCGGACGGGTCGCGATCAGGGTCACCACGTCATCCGGGGTCGTCTCACTCTGGAAATCGATGGCCACATCTTCATCCAGCAGCCTGGCCTCGCCAAAGGGCGCCCGCCGGGTAAGCCAATGCAGGTTGTTGCTGCAATAGGTCATCACAAATTCCCCATCCGACAGCAGCATGTTGAATACCCCGAGTCCGCGCAACTCGTCGCACAGGGTGGCCAGATGGCGAAACATGGCAGGGAAGTTGGCGGGACGCTTGGGATATTTCTGCTCCAGCCGGTTGAGCAGCCAGCAAAATGCGTGCTCGCTGTCGGTGTCCCCCACCGGGCGGTGCCGCCCGGTGGCGAGTCGCTTGTAACCGGTCAGCTGGCCATTGTGGGCGAAGGTCCAGTAGCGGCCCCACAGTTCACGGGTGAACGGATGGGTATTTTCCAGCGACACGCAGCCGCGGTTGGCCTGCCGGATATGACTGACCACGGCGCGGCTCTTGATGGGCAGCGCCTGTACCAGCTTGGCTATTGGTGACTGGGCACTGGGCTCGGGATCCTTGAAGGTGCGAAATCCCCTCCCCTCATAGAAGGTGATCCCCCAGCCATCCTTGTGTGGCCCCGTCTTGCCGCCACGCAGCATCAGACCGGTAAAGCTGAAGCAGATGTCGGTCGGCACATTGGCACTCATGCCGAGCAGTTCGCACATAAGCAGCGGACTCCTTAATTACTGGGCCATCTTTTTCAATCAGCGGGACCAGCCAGATGCAGAGCACTGCCGATCCCGCCGCTTATCGGGGCAGGCACAACCGGGACATGGCCTGGCGAGGCCACACATCCCGGCTGAACATGCTGCCTTACTTGGCCATCTCTTTTTCGACCAGCTGGATCAGGATATGGATCACCTTGATGTGCACTTCCTGAATGCGGTCGGCATAACCAAAATGCGGCACACGGATCTCGACGTCGGCCAGACCCGCCATCTTGCCACCATCCTTGCCGGTCAGCGCTATCACCTTCATGCCTTTGGCATGGGCGGCTTCGATGGCCTTGAGGATGTTGCCTGAGTTGCCGCTGGTGGAGATACCGAGCAGCACGTCACCACGACGGCCGACCGCTTCCACATAACGGGAGAACACATAGTCGTAGCCAAAGTCGTTGGAGACGCAGGAGAGGTGGCTGGGATCCGAGATGGCGATGCCGGCATAACCGGGACGGTTCTCGCGATAGCGGCCGGTCAGCTCTTCGGCAAAATGCATGGCATCGCAGTGGGAGCCCCCATTGCCACAGGAGAGCACCTTGCCTTCCTGCTTGAAGGAGTCGGCGAGCAGCCTGGCGGCAGCTTCAATGTTTTTCAGATTCTGCTCATCTGCCAGGAACGCCTGGAGCACGCCGGCAGCTTCGGTCAATTCATTGCGGATCAGTTCTTGGTACATGATGTCTCTTCCAAAATATGGGCGATGTCATTGTCGCACAAGCCAATCCCGGAGTCGCCCCCCCGCCCGTCAAGATGCCGCCTGCAGGACGTTATGCCGATCACAGAGCCAAGGTAACAAGCTTGTAAACAGCTTGATAAGTTTGTGCGTATGAATTACAACAGGGGCCATATCCAACAGGTCAGACCTCTGGATCAGCCAACCCACTTTTCACCCAACTTCGGCAACTCATGCAAGGAGCGAAAAATGACGACGACCCTCACTCTGCTCGGGGTGATCCTGGTGATCGGCGCCATGGCTTATCGCCGGGCGTCTCTGTTCACATCCACGCTTGCCACGGCCGCCGCCCTGGTCGCCGGCACATTCTATGGCCATGTCCCCCTGCTGGTGTGGGCACTGTTCGCCGTGATCGCCATCCCCCTCAATCTGGTGGATTTTCGCCGCAATCAGCTGACCAAGCCGCTGTTCAAGCTCTACAAGTCCATCATGCCGGAGATGTCCCGCACCGAGAAGGAAGCCATCGAAGCGGGCACCACCTGGTGGGAAGCCGATCTGTTTGCCGGCAACCCGAACTGGAAGAAGCTGCACGCCATCCCTGTCAGCGTGCTGTCAGCCGAAGAGCAAGCCTTCATGGACGGTCCGGTTGAAGAAGTCTGCCGCATGGTCAACGACTGGGAAGTGACCCACGAGCGGGCCGATCTCTCCCCCGAGGTGTGGCAATACCTGAAGGACAACAAGTTCTTCGCCATGATCATCAAGAAGAAATACGGTGGTCTGGAATTCTCCGCCTATGCCCAGTCCTGCGTACTGCAAAAACTGTGTGGCGCCAGCGCCGTGCTGGCTTCCACCGTGGGCGTGCCCAACTCCCTCGGCCCGGGTGAACTGCTGCAGCACTACGGCACCGATGAGCAGAAAGACCACTACCTGCCCCGTCTGGCAATCGGCAAGGAGATCCCCTGCTTCGCACTGACCAGCCCGGAAGCGGGTTCAGACGCCGGCTCCATCCCCGACTTCGGCATCATCTGCAAGGGTGAGTGGGAAGGGGAAGAGGTGCTCGGCATGCGGCTGACCTGGAACAAGCGCTACATCACGCTCGCCCCCATCGCCACCGTACTGGGTCTGGCCTTCAAGCTGCGCGACCCGGATCACCTGCTGGGTGAAGACGAGGAGCTGGGGATCACCTGTGCCCTGATCCCGACCCACATCAAGGGGGTCGAGATCGGTCGCCGCCACTTCCCGCTCAACGTGCCGTTCCAGAATGGCCCGACCCGTGGCGACAATGTGTTCGTGCCGCTCGATTTCATCATAGGTGGCCCGGCCATGGCCGGTCAGGGCTGGCGCATGCTGGTCGAATGCCTCTCGGTTGGCCGCGGCATCACGCTGCCCTCCAACAGCACGGGCGGCGTCAAGATGCTGGCCCTGGCGACCGGCGCCTACAGCCGCATCCGTCGCCAGTTCAAGCTGCCCATCGGCAAGATGGAAGGCATTGAAGAGCCGCTGGCCCGTCTCGGTGGCAACGCCTACATCATGGGCGCCGCCGCCAATCTGACGGTGACCGGCATCGATCTGGGGGAAAAACCCTCGGTCATCTCCGCCATCGTCAAATACCACCTCACCGACCGAGCCCAAAAGTGCATCATAGATGCCATGGACATCCACGGCGGCAAGGCCATCTGCATGGGCCCCAACAACTATCTGGCCCGTGGCTATCAGGGTGCGCCCATCGCCGTCACGGTAGAGGGTGCCAACATCCTGACCCGCAGCATGATCATCTACGGTCAGGGCGCCATTCGCTGCCACCCTTATGTGTTGCCGGAGATGCTGGCCGCCAGCCACCCTGACAAGGATCAGGCACTGAAGGACTTTGACAAGGCGATGTTCAGTCACGTCGGCTTTGCCATCAGCAACCTGGTGCGCAGCTTCTGGCTGGGCCTGACCGGTGCTCGCCTTGCGCCCGCACCGTTCAAGGATCAGACCAAGGGCTACTACCAGCAACTCTCCCGCCTCTCTGCCAACCTGGCCTTCCTGTCAGACATGGCGATGGGCACCCTGGGCGGCGAGCTCAAGCGCAAGGAGCGGGTCTCCGCCCGCCTGGGCGATGTGCTGAGTCAGCTCTATCTGGCTTCGAGTGCCCTCAAGCGTTATCAGGATGAGGGTCGTCAGCAGGCGGATCTGCCGCTGCTGCACTGGGCACTGCAGGATGCCATGTTCAAGGCGCAAGAGGCGATCGATGAGCTGCTGCGCAACTTCCCGAACCGCTGGATTGGCTTGGCCCTGCGCGTCATAGTGCTGCCCCTTGGCCGTGACATGAAGCGCCCGAGCGACAAGCTGGACAGCCAGGTTGCCCGTCTGCTGCAGACGCCGAGCGAGACTCGCAGCCGTCTGGCCCGGGGCCAGTATCTGACCCGCGAAGAGGGCAACCCCTTCGGTCTGCTGGAACAGGCTCTCGATGACGTGCTCTCTGCCGAACCGCTGTTTGAGAAAGTATGCAAGGCTGACGGTATCAAGCGTCCGTTTATGCAGCTGAACAAGGTGGCGGATGCAGGTCTGGCACTGGGAGTGCTCAACCAGACCGAGGCTGACTTGCTGCGCCGTGCCGAAGAGAGCCGCCTGCGCACCATCAACGTTGATGATTTCGACCCCATCGACCTGGTTGCCAACAAGGCCCTGTTCGAGCCATCGGCCTATCACAGAGCAGCCTGACCCACAGGAAAATAGCCAAACGCCTCCCATGTGGAGGCGTTTTTTATGGGCCTGGATCACGATGACAACAAAGAGATTTCACAGATCAAATTTTATTTCCCAATAAGTTTCCTATCCTTAGTGAAGCAGTTAATGTAAGCACAGGATCCCAAACAGGATTGCATGATGGATGACCAAATCCTGATTATTGACGATGACGATCTGCCCCTTCTCGATAACCAGCAGGCTGGATGGAAGGTGATGATTGTGGACGATGAACCCGAAGTGCATCGCATCACCAAGATCACCCTGAGCAAGTTTGAATTCGATAACAAACCCATTGAATTTTTGCATGCTTATTCAGCCGCGCAGGCCAAGGAGTTGCTCGCCAAGACCCCGGATGTAGCCTTGTTGCTGCTCGACGTCGTCATGGAAGTCGATCACGCCGGTCTCGATGTGGTCAAGTTCGTGCGCGAGGATCTGCAGAATAAGATGGTGCGCATAGTGCTGCGGACCGGACAACCGGGTCAGGCGCCGGAAGATGATGTGGTCACCAACTACGACATCAACGATTACAAGGACAAGACAGAGCTCACCTCCCAGAAGCTGCGGACCCTGCTGCGGGCCAGCCTGCGTTCATACCGCGACATCCGCACCCTGGAGAGCAATCGCCAAGGGCTGGAGAAGGTCATCGAAGCCTCCAAGGGGATCTTCGAGAAACGGGCGCTGCGCCAGTTTGTCGAAGGAGCTCAGGAGCAGCTCGGTGCCCTGCTCAATCTGGAAGAGTCCCAGATCTATGATGTAAAACAGTTTGCCTACGAGGTGCGGGATCAGATCCTGGAGCCCCTGCTGCCTGGCCATCCGTCCGTGCGGCTGGTCGATGCCCCCCTGATCTTGCGCCAGGCCATGGCCAATCGCGCCAACGTCTATGATGGCAACCAGATGGTGCTCTACTGCCAGAATCCCCGCCATCACCTGCTGTTTCATATCGAGACGACCCGCCATCTCAGCCAGATGGACACGGGCCTTCTGAGCCTGTTTACCGAAAACATCATAGTGGCGCTGGAAAATATCCGGCTCAACGAGGTCATCGCCGACAACCAGCGCGAGATCATCTACCGCATCGGTGAGCTGGTGGAGACCCGCTCCAAGGAGTCTGGCCTGCACGTCAAGCGGGTCGCCCTCTACACAGAGCTGTTCTGCCAGTTGCTCGGCATGAGCGAAGAGCAGAGCGAGCTCATCAAGCGCGCCTCCCCCCTGCACGACATCGGCAAGGTGGGGATCCCGGATGCCATCCTCCACAAGCCGGGCAAGCTGACCCCGGAAGAGTGGGAGATCATGAAGACCCACGCCCAGCTGGGGCAGGACATGCTCTCCGGCAGCGATCTGGCGCTGTTCCAGATAGGCGCCACCATAGCCGGCAACCACCATGAGAAATGGAATGGCAGCGGCTATCCCCGCGGCCTCAAGGGCGATTCAATACCGCTCGAAGGGCGAGTGGTGGCGCTGGCCGACGTGTTCGATGCCCTGGGCTCGGATCGCTGCTACAAGAAGGCGTGGCCATTGGACAAGGTACTGGCGCTGATTGAAGAGGAGAAGGGACAGCACTTCGATCCCCGGCTGGTGGAGCTGATGCTGGCCAATCTGGACAAGTTCCTCGATATCCGCGATCAGCACAAGGATATCTACGTCGGGGATCACTGATCCTCCCTCACCCCGACTGGCCAACCGCTACACATGAAAAAGCCGCCTCAACAGGGCGGCTTTTTCATTCAGGGCAAACTCTTACTGCTCGGGCAGGTTCAAGTCCAGCTTGGCCTCGGATTTGGCCCCCTCATTCTCTGCCTTCTGCGCAGCCATCGCCTTTTGCAATGCCCGGCGTTTTTGCAACAGGATGAACCCAACCCCGCCGAGCAGAGTCACCAGGATACCGACACCGCCCAGCAACCAGAACAGCCAGCCGCTGCTCTCTTTCACCTCAAATTTCACCTGATCGGGTACGGCTGCCGAAGCAGCGGACGCGGCCGAAGGGGGCGGCGCCAGCACGGGGAAGATGTTGAATGACTTGACCGGCAGAGTGACCTGGATCTCGCGGCCCAGACGGGTGGTCCCGAACAGGGTGGCCGTCACGTCATACTGGCCCACCTCCTTGATGACGGAGAGATCGACCTCCACCCTGGGCTCGGTCGCCACCGCACTGAACGCCATGCTGGCCCCTACGGTATTGGTTGCCTTGCCCTTGATGATCACGGAGGCAGGATCCAGCTCATCGCCGTCAATCAGGAAGGAGAGCCGGGCACCGTACTCTTTCGACGGCGCCGCCAGGGTATAACCGACCGGTAGCGGGTAGATCAGCACATCCTGATAGCGGGCGCGCGAGAAGACCTGATTGCCGGTGCTGTAGAGCGCTCTGTATTTGCCGGCCGGGACATCCAGCACCGCCTTGGCGGTCATGATGCCATCACCCGGCACCTCGTCGAGCCCCTTGCCATCATCGCGATAGTGGCCGAGCACCTCATCCAGAATGGGCTCACCCTGCTGCTTGGCATCGTTGAAGCGCTGCAGCTTCACCGTCATGCCGAGATCCGTGAGGTAGTAACCCTCCTTGGGCGGGGCATCGTCGATCAGCAACCAGGACTTGAGCTTGACGATTTCCCCCTGATAGAGCTGGGTCGGCAGCAGATCGGTTTCCAGCTTGATGTTCGACAGGATGCGTACCCTGTTTTCAGGATCCACCTCGCCGATGGCCTGCCAGGGACCCGGCATGGGGTCACGGATGGTGATGAGATCCTGATCCTTGAGCGCCAGCCAGCCCACCTCGGGCGGCGTGACCTTGCCGACATACAACTTGCTGCCATCGGGTCGCACCAGGATCACCGAAGGGGTGCCCGGCTTGCGCGTCACTATGAAGGTGATCTCCTTTACCCCGTAATCGATGCGAAAGCGATTATCGAGCAGGGGAATGTCGGAGGGGGCAAACACCTCGTTGGCTCCGGCCGTCAGTGAGGTCAGCAGCAGCAGGCCGCTCCATAGCTTGCTCATTGCCGCCACAGGCAGGCTCCTCCTTTCTTCTGGACCAGATCCAGCCTCGCCTCGTGCACGGCTTCGATGTCGGCGCCGGCGCGCACGACCTTGAGTGGCGGACGGTTGCTCTCCAGTCGACGGATACTGGTGTCCTGATTGCGCTCGTTCTCTTGGCTTTCGGTAGCCAGGTTCAGCTTGGTCTGGCCACCCGTCATCAGCAGGTAAACGTCGGCCAGGATCTCCGCATCGAGCAGTGCACCGTGCAAGGTCCGGTGGGAGTTGTCTATGCCGTAGCGATCGCACAGCACATCCAGGTTGTTGCGTTTGCCCGGAAAGAGATCCCGCGCCATCGCCAGGGTATCTGTGATGCTGCAGATATCCTTGGTCTTGAAGTTGAGTCCGAGCTTGCCGAACTCGTAGTCCATGAAGCTCACGTCAAAGGGCGCGTTGTGGGCGATAAGCTCGGCGCCACGGATGAACTCGATGAAGTCGTTGGCGATCTGGCTGAACGGGGGCTTGTCGACCAGGAAGGCATCCGTGATGCCGTGCACCTGGATGGCCTCGGGATCCACCAGCCGATCCGGCTTGATATAGACGTGGTAGTGATTGCCGGTCAGCTTGCGGTTGATCACCTCCACACAGCCGATCTCTATGATGCGGTGTCCCAGATAGATGGGGCCACCGGCGGTGTTCATACCTGTGGTTTCAGTATCCAGAATGATCTGGCGATTCAGTTGGGGTGTGTTCATGATCCAATCTATGTCAAACTTCGGCCTTACCCGCTAGTTTACCCCAAGACTCATGCTAAAAAAGATCGATTGCTCATGTTAAAACACATTGATTTATACACGGATGGTTCCTGCCTAGGCAATCCTGGCCCCGGTGGCTATGGCGCCGTCCTGGTCTATGGCGATCACCGCAAGGAGATTTCCGGTGGTTTTCGGCTGACCACCAATAACCGGATGGAGCTGATGGCCGCCATCATGGGGCTGCGCACCCTCAATGCGGCCTGCCAGGTACGGCTCACCACCGACAGCCAGTATGTGCGCCAGGGGATCACCCAGTGGATCATCGGCTGGAAGAAGAAGGGATGGATGACCTCAAACCGCCAGCCGGTCAAGAACGTCGACCTCTGGAAGGAGCTGGATGCGGAAGTGGCCCGCCATCAGATCGAGTGGCTCTGGGTCAAGGGGCACTCGGGTCACCCCGAGAATGAACGCTGCGATGAGCTGGCGCGCGATGCCGCCAGTGGCAAGCTGCTCGCCGAAGACACCGGCTATCAACCCTGATCTCACCTGTCAAAGGGTAACGAGCATCTTTGACCAGAGCGGTCGCGAGTTGTTCGTCTAGGATATGGGTTACCAGCCCTGACGCGCCATGCCCGGTGCCGCTATCGACTCAGGCAAACGCCAGCGACGGCGCACCGGGATGAGTGGAAAACGCCGCTTGCGCGCGGCTATCACATAGACAGATGCAAAGGGTCTGAAGTAATCCCGCCCTACACTCTCCCGCCACCAGCCGATCCGGCTCTGCTTGCTCATGAACGAATAGCCGAAGCGCTCATCAAACATCACCTCGCAACCGAGCAGTTGCAACCAGTCGGTGACCCGCGCCGGGGTGAACATGCGAGCCGACCAGGGCAGATGTTGACGCAGGAAAGGCAGACAATGACCGATACCGACCAGACTGAGCGGGTTATAGCCGCTGACGATGAGCCAGCCATCGTCGGTCAGCACACGTTCGGCTTCACGCAGCACCTGATGGGGGTCGGGCGAGAAATCGAGACAATGAGCGAGCAGACAGGCATCCACGCTGCCGGTTCGTACCGGCAAGGCCAGCGGATCGCCCTGGATATCCAGCAGCCGACCACTGGTCGCCACCCCTATCTGGTGGCGGATGGAAGAGCAGCCACAGGAGAGCTCGGCGCTCAAGGCGCCGACTTTAAGCAGATGATAACCAAACAGATGTGGGCACCAGCTGTCGAGCCGCTCCTGGATCTCGGCCGCCACCCAGTCCCCCATGGGTAACGCCGACCAGCTGGTCGGGATCTCGATTTGTTGTTCGGTACGTGCCAACTGCATAATAGGGCTCAACTTGGGGTTCGAACGCCATCCAGTTATATAAGATACCCTCCATAAAGAGAAGCAGACTCATGTATCCAGTGATCACAGTTCCAGCCTTTAACGACAACTACATCTGGTTGATCCGACACGAAAATCACTGTCTGGTGGTCGACCCTGGCGATGCGGCCCCCGTGCTGGAGCGGCTGGCGGTGCTGGAGCTGCAACTCGACGCCATCCTGCTGACTCACCACCACCAGGATCATGTGGGCGGCGTCACCGCCCTGCTCACTCACTTCCCTCATGCAAGACTCTATGGCCCCAAACATGATCCCATGCCCGATCACCACGGTCAGTGGCTCGATGACGGGGATCAGATCAACTGGCATGGCCTGAGCCTGGATGTCATCCACGTGCCAGGCCATACCCTGGGCCACATCGCCTACCACGGCCATGGCATGCTGTTCTGTGGTGATACCCTCTTCTCCGCCGGTTGCGGTCGCCTGTTCGAAGGGACCCCGGCCCAGATGCATGACTCGCTGCAACGGCTCGCCGCCCTGCCCGACGACACCCTCATCTATTGTGCCCATGAGTACACCCTCTCCAACCTGCGTTTCGCCTACGCGGTCGAGCCCGACAACAGGGCGATCCAGCAGCGGATCGGGCTGATCAGCAAACTGCGCCAGCAGGGCCTGCCGAGTCTCCCCTCCCGGCTGGGGGATGAGCGTGAGTTCAACGTTTTTCTGCGTTGCGAACAGGATTCCGTGAAATTTTCTGCTGAGAAACACGCCTTAAAATGCTTGGAAAATCCAGAGGATACCTTCGCCGTGCTACGCAGCTGGAAGGACGTTTTTTGAACAAACCTTGATCAGGGGGCCATTGCCCCTTATGATGCCAGCTGTTTTTCAAGAGATGACCTGAGCGAGATGAAGGTACGAACGGCCTTATTGGCGGCGCTGTTTCTCAGCGGCTGCCAAAACCTGAGCCATCAGGATGACCGGGCGCTAACGGCAATCGAGCCGATCAAGTCCCCCCAAGTCAACAAAAAAGCGTATAAAAAACATTCTGCGCGCTTCCTGTTTGGTGACGAACAGATAGACGAACTGGATGACACCGAGAACCTGTGGGTGCGTATCAGCGATGATATGCAGTTTGATCCGCAGGAGAACGACCGTGTCCGCCAGCAGCGCGATTGGTTACTACGCAATGATAAGCATCTGGCGACCATTGCCAGCCGGGCTGAACCCTACCTGTATCTGATGGTAGAGGAAATCGAACGGCGTGAGCTGCCAATGGAGCTTATTACCATCCCCATGATCGAGAGCATGTTCGATCCCCACGCCCGCTCCCGCAGCAATGCGGTCGGTCTGTGGCAATTCGTCCCTGCGACCGGCAAGAACTTCGGCCTGCGCCACGACAACTGGTATGACGGCCGCCGCGATGTATTGGCTTCCACCAATGCCGCGCTGGATTATCTGGAGTACCTGAACCGCTTCTTTGATGGTGACTGGCTGCAAACGCTGGCCGCCTACAATGCCGGTGAAGGGCGCGTGCGCAATGCCATAGTCCGCAATCAGAAGGCCGGTCGTCCAACCGACTACTGGTCCCTCGATCTGCCCCGTGAGACCCGGATGTATGTGCCCAAGATCCTGGCCATGGCTGATATGATCCGCAACGCGGACAAATACAATGTCACCCTGCCGGTACTGGCCAACAAACCGCAGCTGCGGGTGGTCAACACTGGGGGCCAGATCGATTTGAACGTGGCTGCCCAGCTGGCGGGTCTGCGCCCGGCCCAGTTGAAAGAGGTCAATCCGGCCCTGAGCCGCTGGTCGACCTCGCCTCAGGGCCCCTATCGCCTGCTGGTACCGGTCGAATATGCAGATACCCTGGAACTGGCCCTGGCCGATCTGCCCCAGAGCGAGCGCATCCGCACCCGCTCCTATCAGGTCACCAGTGGCGATACCCTCTCCCGCATCGCCCAGAATCACGGGGTGAGCGTGCAACAGCTCAAGCTGGCCAACAATCTGAGTGGCAACAACCTGCGCCGTGGCCAGACCCTGATGATCCCGACCGGTGGCAGCAAACAGGTCACCAGTCAGGCAGCCCAGAGCAAGTCGCAGCAGATTGCCAGTCGCAGCGGCAGCAAGATCCAGTACAAGGTGCGTTCCGGTGACAATCTCTGGAGCATCAGCCAGGCACACGGGGTGACCCATGATCAGCTGGCCAAGTGGAACGGTCTTAACGCCAGGTCGGCCCTGAAACCCGGCATGAAGCTGGTGGTCTGGCCCAAACAGGGCAAGAGCAGCAACAAGTCCATGGTCTATCAGGTTCGTCGGGGTGACTCCCTCTCCTCCATCGCCGCCCGCTTTCAGGTCGCCGTGATGGATGTGATGCGCTGGAATCAGCTCGGCAAGAGCGACTACCTCAAGCCGGGTCAGGAGCTGACCCTGTTTGTGAAGAACAACAGCTGAGCCGCCCTCACTTCATAAAAAAACACCCCGCCAAGTGCGGGGTGTTTTTTTATCAGCGCAGGCTGTTGGTGCAGCCGAGGGTCATCAGGGAGTGATGGCCTGGGCCGCGAAGCGCGCCATGATGGGATTGTGATCCGATGCGTCGGTCGCCGGGCTGCTCACTTCCACCAGGTCCAGATTGCGGTAGTAGAGGTGATCCAGCGGACGGCCAAATGCGGTACGGCGCAGATCCGGCACCGGAATGGCTTCCTGCAGCCCCAACTCACCCACCAGCTTGTTCAGCCAGAATTCGCGCTTGTCGCTCCAGGTGTTGAAATCCCCCGCCAGAATGACAGGGCCCTGATGGCGATGGATGAGGGCGGTCAGATCATTGAGCTGCTCGCGGAAGGTGGCCATGCCCAGTTCGAAGTTGACCGCATGCAGGTTCACCACCAGCACACCGTCAGGATCGCCCTGCAAGGGGTACAGGCTGACCAGACCGGACTTGGGAATGCGTAGCAGAGGCTCGGGCGAACGAACACCGCAGACGAAGGCCTGTGGCGTTTTGGCGACCGTCATGACGCCAAACGAGACGCCACCCTGGGTGAACGCCTGTAACTGTTGCCACTGGAACTCACCGGCCTTGAGCCACGCCAGCATGTCCGGGCGGGTCGCCGACTCCTGCAGCAGCACCAGATCCTGGGATTTTGCATACTCGTCCAGCCCCTCGCGCCAGTTTTTACGCTGACCCTTGTAGAGGTTCCAGACGGTGATGCCAAACTCGCGGGGCAAGGCGGTGGACGCCAGCGCCACCAGCGGCGGCTTCTGGCAATTGACGCCGGGAATGATGCCCTGCGCCGTCACCAGATGATCCTGATCCGGCACCTCGAAACAGCCGACCAACCCCAACGTCAGCAGCGACGTTCCCAGAATGCGATAACTATTTTTCATTGGCTAACAACCACCTGCCTCTGCATTGTGTCATGACCATCACAAATGTCATCGCAGCCGACTAGGCTCATGATTCGTGTCCGGCCCGGCGCATCCAGAAGGAATTCAACGATGGCGAGACAGCACCAGTACCGCGTGACATTTTATGATCAACAAGGAAATTGTCATCAAGTGGAGCTTTCCACCGTCTATCAGATCAGACGGGATCCCCAGTGCGATCTCTGCCTGTTCGACACTGAGCAGTGTGTCGGCTCGGAAGAGATGCTGGAACGCATGATACGGCAAAAAACCGGCTTTGAGCAGGAAATATCCATCATCAACGCCCGGCTGATCTGAGCCGGATCAGACTGGAACCGGGCGGGATTTGCCCTGATCGTCGATGGCGACGTAGGTGAAAATCCCCTCGGTCACGCAGTAACGCTGGGCTTCGTTTGCACGCAGCACCGGCTTGACCCAGACCTCCAGTTTAAGGCGCATGGAGCTGCGGCCAATCTTCAGGCAACGCCCGTAGCAGCACACCACATCGCCTACCTTGACCGGGCTGTGAAAGGTCATGCCCTCGACGGAAACGGTACAAATACGTCCTTTTGCCAGCTCCTTGGCCATGATGCCCCCACCTATATCCATCTGGGACATGATCCAGCCCCCGAAGATGTCGCCATTGGGGTTGGTATCGGCTGGCATTGCCAGGGTTCTCAGCAACAGCTCCCCATCGGGGTGACGTCTTGTATCTACCATCATTACCACTCTCTCTATCATGGATGGCGGCATGATAGGGGGCGAGCCCCGCCTTGGCAAACCTCAATTGCCAGCCGTGCCAAGCCATTGGAGCCGCCTGTGCCCCACCGCCATGCCACCCCATAGAACCGGGCGGTATGCTCAGCTGCCCTGTGCGGCCAGCTCGGCAAACCAGTGGGCCGGATCGGGCCAGCGATAGGCAAAACCGAGTTGCTCACAGATCCACTGACCCTCGACCGGGGCAAAGATCCCGGCAGGCTCGATGAAGACGGGTACCGGCAAGCCGAGCTGGCGGGCCGCAAAGGGATAAAACTGCTCGCGGCGCGGATGGACCGGCGCACTCAGGTTGTAGGCATCGCCATCCTTGCCTTGTGCCAGCATCAGCTGGCAGGCGGCCACCACATCATCCAGATGCACCAGGTTCACCGCCTGGCCACCACCCTCCAGGGTCTTGCCCGCCAGGAAACGCCCTGGATGGCGTTCCGGACCGTACAGGCCGGCGGGACGCAGCACCATGGCACACTCAAAACCTGCGGCCAGCACCGCCTGCTCGGCGGCCAGCATCCGCATCCCGCGAGCGTGGGCAGGAGCCGGCTGTTCATCCTCCCCCTGCCCTGGCGCCCATACCGAGGTGGCGCTCACGAACAATACCCGCTGCACACCCGCAGCCTTTGCCAGCTGGCACAGGCGGGCGATGGCCGCCGGGTAATCCTCCGTCTTGCTCGGCGGCACGCAGATCACCAGCTCGCGGCAGTGCAACGGCAAGGCGTCCAGCTGGGCCGACAGTTGCAGCGGCCAGGCCGCTACCCCTTCGGCCGTCAGGCGCGCGGCCTTCTCGGCCGAGCTGACCGTCACCACCACGGCCTTGCCTTGCACCTGCAATGCCCTCGCCAGCGGCAGCCCCAGCCAACCCGCCCCCACTATCCCCGTCTGCTGTTTACATTCTGTTGTCATTGGCAAAAATCCTGGCAAAAAAAAACGGCCATCCATGATGACCGTCGAAAGTAACGAAGGAAATAGCTGGATTGACCAGTTACCTCCCACAGCGGGAAAATCGGGAGCGCAGGCTCCTAATTCGTGGGGCCTATGCTAGTGGCAGGCAGGCCAAAAAGCTTTGAAGCGGATCACAGTTGAAAAGGATTTCTGAAAACGCTTTCAATTTTTTGGCTGCGCATCGACGAAGAATTGGCCCATTCAGGGCCAATTCTGTCTCGTCAGGCGACGGATTCCCGTCTGACCAGCTCGGCTTCGAACTTGAGCGCCAGCCCGTCGACCGGCTTGTGATCCAGCAGGCGCAAGGCCAGCTCGGCCGCCCGCCCCCCCATCTCCTCGATGGGATAGCGCACAGTGGTGAGCTTGGGGTAGATGTAGCGGGCATAGGGTATGTCATCGAAACCCACCACAGAGATCTGCTGCGGTATCTTGTAGCCGCGCTCCAGCAGGCAGGAGATGGCCCCCGCCACCATGGCATCGTTGAAACCGAGCACGGCGGTAAATTCGACGCCCCGCTCCAGCAGCTCACCCATGGCCACATAACCGCCATTCTCATCGGCGAAGGCACGACCAATCAAGGCTGGATCCAGCTCGATACCCGCCCGTTGCAAGGCGTGACGGTAACCCGCCATCCGCTGCTGACCGTCGACGAACTCTTCATCATCCGAGGTCACGAAGGCGATCTTGCGGTGACCCGCATCCAGCAGATGCTGGCAGGCGGTGGTGATGCCGGCCTGGTTGTCCAGCCAGACACAACGATCCTCGGCGCCCGGCACCTGGCGGTTGATGAAGACGATGGGGGTATTGCCGGCCACCAGCTCGCTCAGCTCCTCGTCGGGCAGCGCCTTGCTGTGCAGGATCAGCGCATCGCACTGACGCTGCAGCAGCGCCTGGATGGCGTGACGCTCGCGCACCGCATCGTGGTTGCCGGACATGACGATGGTGAACTTGTCCGCCTTGTCGACCATGGTCTCGATGCCCCGCATCATCTGGGCAAAGAAGGGGCCGCCACACAGGTCCCCCACCAGCACGCCGATGCAGTTGGAGCGCTTGCTGACCAGTGCCTGGGCAAAACTGTTGGGACGAAAATTCAGTTCCTTCATGGCCGCCAATACGGCCTCACGCTTTTCTGGTGCCACCTGCGCCGTGTTGTTGATCACCCGCGACACAGTTGAAATGGACACATTAGCCAACCGAGAAACGTCTTTAATCGTTGCCACTATCAATTCCTTTGTTGGGGAAGCCTGTCTGTGTTGATCGAGCGATTATATCGAACCTGTCAGACCAAGACGTGGCGCCCGATCACCTGACAGGTTTCCTTTTGTAACAAAACCTTATGGGATAATAACCATTTTGGGGAAGGAAAGGGAATCTGGCAGCCGCCGGGGCGGCTGCCGTCTCAATAAGCGTGACTCAGCTCGCGATCGGACATGAAACGCAGCGGCTGCTGCAGCTTGTGCTGATAGATGAGATCGAACGACAACACGTTCTGCACATAGTTGCGCGTCTCCTTGTAGGGGATGCTCTCGACCCAGACATCCATCGGCTTGTCCGCACTCTGGTCGCGCCAGCGTTTGACCCGGCCAGGCCCGGCGTTGTAGGCCGCCGCCGCCAGGATACGATTGCCGTCATACACATCCAGCAGCCGCTTGAGATAGGCGCTGCCGAGGCGGATGTTCATGGCGGGATCGAACAGCTGCTGCTCGTTGCGATAGGGCACCCCCAGCTTGCTGGCGGTCTCCCTGGCGGTGGCCGGCATCAGTTGCATCAAACCACGCGCCCCAACCGGCGATTGCGCCAGCGGATAGAGGGCGCTCTCCTGGCGGGAGATGGCGTAGAGCAGGCTGGTGTTCATGGTCCGCTCCTGCGCCATCTGGGAGAAGGTGCGCTTGAGCGGCAACGGGAAGCGCAGGTCGAGCGCATCCCAGGCCTCGGCCCGGATGCTGGCCAGGATCGCCAGCTCATGCCAGCCCTGATTGAGGGCTATGTGGCCAAACTCGATGCGCTGGGCCACGGGGTTGCGATCCATGTTGTGGATCCATTCAGAACGCGCCGCCGTGATCTCGTTCATGTCGAGCAGTTCACGCACCCGCAGCAGGAAGGGCCAACGGGCGCTGGCGGTGCGCCAGTCCGGCACCCGCTTCACCGCGCTCTGGTTCTTCATCCGATAAGGCACGCCGCTGCGCTGCGCCGCCATGAAGCCGTAGAAGCCGCGCAAGTTGGCGGTTTCCAGATAGAGATCCCGCGCCGGTTTTTTCTGACCCTGCACCTCCAGCGAGCGGGCCAGCCAGTAACGCCAGCGATCCTCCTTCTGCAGGGCGATGGGCATGCGCTTGACCCAGCCGGAGAGCCCGCGCCAGTCCTGCTCCCAGATGGCGAGCCGGGCCCGCAGCTCCAGCAGATCCGGATCGACCAGCCGCACGACTGTGGCATCCACCCAGCCGCGCTGGGCAGTGGCACGATCCAGCAGCAGACGGCGAGCCACGGCTCGCTCCACCGGTTTGAGCTCTGTGGGGGTCAGCCCGAAGCGCGTACGCATCGCGGGCAATTGGCCCAGCACGGATTCGGGTTGCTGATTGGCATAACGGGCCAGGCCCAGCAGCAACAGCCGCTTTGAGGGAGCGGCGGTGGAAAAATAGGCCGGGTTCATCGCCTTGGCGGGCTGCTCGAACAAGGCGACCATCTGATCGCCATAAGGCTGCATGCCGCTGCCAAGCTGGGCGCCGAGATGGCGGATAAGATTCGGGTTCTCAGCTTCAAACGCCAAGGTCATGCGGGTCCAGATCTTCTCCTGGGTGCGCAAACCGGCCTGCTGCCAGAGCTGGAACAAGGGGGTGCAGGCATCGGGACGAGACTGGCCGCTGAGCCAGAGCTTGCCCGCCTCCTGCAAGGCCTGCGTCTGCTGCCCCGTGTAGTAGCGCGCCTGATAGTGCATGCAGAGCAGATCGGTGGAACTCGGCTTGGCCGGGTAGAAGCGCAGGAACTGGGACCACTGCTGGCTCTGGGCCAGATAGGTGAGGTAGCTGCGCTCCAGCCGGTTGGATTGCGGCGTGTCGCCGTGCTGTCGGATGAACCGGGTCACGTCGTCATACTCTGCCGCCCCGGGCCGGAAGGCCAGCTGGTAGTAATCCAGATAAGGCAGCAGCGGATAATGGGTCAAACGGGCACGAATTTGCTGGAAACGGGCCTGATCGTCGGCACGAACCGCATCATAGGCCTGTCGATAGAGAGACTGCTCCGTGGTTTGCGCCGCGACTTGCGCCAGCAGCCCTGGCACGCACAGCGCCGATAAAATGATTCCCTGCACGGCTTTCACGAAAGACTTCTCCCTTGAGAGGCAATGCCACCGCCCGCTGGCGGTGGTCTTGTATCCCCTCATTCTACCCGTTAACGCCCAGGGCTACAGCTCGCTCACCACACTATTTTTCGCGCCTGAAACGGCGCCATCAGGGCGGGCAAGACGTTTGACATAACGCTCCAGATAGGGGACTGGCAGCGGCTTGGAGGCCAGGTAGCCCTGATAAAAATGGCAGCCCTGTGCCTGCAAAAACTCCAGCTGCTGGCGTGACTCCACCCCCTCCGCCGTCACGTTGAACCCCATGTGACGCGCCATGGCGATGACGGCCTCGACGATGGCCATGTTGTCGCCATCCTTGGGAATGTCCTGAATGAAGGAGCGATCTATCTTGAGCTCATCGGCCGGCAGCCGCTTGAGGTAGCTCAGGGAGGAGTAACCGGCGCCGAAATCATCGATGGCGAAACTGATGCCGAGCACCTTGAGCTCGCTCATCTTGCTGATGGTGTCTTCCGCATGACCGAGCACCACGGACTCGGTGATCTCCAGATTCAGGCAGGCGGGATCCATGCCGGTGGCGGCAAGCACGTCGTGAATGCGCTCGACAAAGTCGGTGGCATGGAACTGCTTGGCACTGACATTGACCGACAGCTGGGGGATGTGAATGCCGTTTTCTTCCCACAGCACATATTGGGCGCACGCCTCGTGCAGCACCCAGTTGCCGATGTCGACGATGAGATCCGTCTCCTCGGCGATGGGAATGAACTCGGCGGGCGAGACCAGCGCCCGCCCCGGCGGTTGCCAGCGGATCAGCGCCTCAACCCCTATGATGTCCCCCCCCTCCACCATGTGCTGCGGCTGGTAGTAGAGGGTCAGCTCCTGCTGGCTCAAGGCATTGCGCAGTTCGTTGTGAATGAGCAGCCGACGATCCGCCTGCTGCTGCATGGAGGCATCGAAGAAGCGCCGGGTCTTGCGGCCCGCCGATTTGGCCTGATACATGGCGGTATCCGCCTGCTTGAGCAGATCGTCCACCCCCTGCTCACGGCCGGGGAAGAGGGTAATGCCGACGCTGGCGCCTATGTGCAGCACCTGCCCGCCATGGGTGTAGGGGGCGGCTATCTCGCTGATGAGCCGCTCGGCGATGAGGTCGGCCTGCATCTCCGCCTGGGGCGGGCTGGCCGACAGGGAAGGCAGCAGCAGCACGAATTCGTCGCCACCCAGCCTCGCCAGGCAATCCCCCTGGCGCACCAGCCGTTTGAGACGAGTGGCCACCTCCTTGAGCAGCCAGTCGCCGGTGGCGTGACCCAGGGAGTCGTTGATGGTCTTGAAGTGATCCAGATCGATGAACAGCAGGGCCCCGATCAGGTTGTCGCGGCTCGCCTCGCTGAACGCCTGCGCCAGGGTTTCGTGCAGCTGGCGGCGGTTGGGCAGGCCGGTCAGCTCGTCGTAGTAGGCGAGATCCTGGATGCGGCGCTCGGCCTCCTTGCGCTCGGAGATGTCTTCGAAACAGATGACGAAGTGGCTGATCACCCCCTTGTCATCCTGCACGGGCGTGACGATTTCCCACTGGGGATAGATGTGGCCATCGACATGCAGGCGCAGGGTCTCTCCCTGCCAGCGGCTCAGGGTGTTGAGCTCATAGCCCAGCCCCCCCAGCCCTGACCAGAGATCATTGCCAAGATGCAGGCCTATCACCCGCTGGCTGTCAAAGCCGGTGATCTGGCTGAAGGCATGGTTGACCCGCAATATCTTGAAGTCGGGATCCGTGATGATGATGCCTTCATGGGTTTCGAAGGCCACCGCTGAGAGCCGCAGCTGGGCATCGCTCTGCAATCGCTCCAGCTCGGCCACCATGCGCACGGAAAAAATGGTCAGCACTGAGCCCAGGTTGGGGATCTCTATCTCGCTGGAGAAGAGCAGCGCCAGATGACCCAGGATCTGGCCGTGTCGGTCGAACAGCGGCTGGGCGTAATAACGCTGCCCCGCTTTCAACTGCGGATTGAGCTGGCAATCGGCCTCGATGGTGACCACGCAGGCCTCACCACGCCGATAGACCTGCTGGCAGGGCATGCCGGCGAGTTCGTACTCCTTGAGGTCGATCCCGTGACAGGCCAATACCTTGAGGCGATCGCTGCTGGTGCGCTCCGCCAGCCAGACCGCATCCGCGACCAGAATATGGGCGAGCTGGTTGATCAGGGTATCGAAAAAGTCGAGCCCGGTTCTAGCGGACAGCGCCTGGGCCAGCTGGGCCAGCAGGGGATCTTGCAACAGGGGCAGTTGCTGGGACAGCTCGGCAGGCAGCGGCGTGCTGCGGGTGGTATCGAGCGGGGCCAGCCAGCCACAGCATACCTGCTGGGCAGAGACGTACTGGCCGCTCCAGAGCACATGGCGCACCTCGCCATTCTCGTCCATCAGGTGACCGATGAACTGGGCTGGCTGGCGTGAATGATAGAGTCTGGAGAGAAAATCAGAGAAGCCGGGTTCATCGTCCACGGCCAGCTGACCGGCCCAGGGGTGTGGCCCCTCCCCTTGCCATAGCTGGTAAGAGGCATGATCGGACAGGCTCCACTGCTCATGTTGCCGATCATAAAACCACATCATCTGAGTGGCCTGCTGTTTCATCTACTACTCCAACACCACGACAACCACGTTCACTATCCTGACAACTTGATAGAGCCCACAATCCCCTCTCGCACTAAGGGCATAGGGCGATACGTAAGGAGTGCAAAAGAGGCGAGACTATGCGGTGAAAACCGGACATGAGGTCGACATGCGGCGCTGCCAAGAGGGGACAGAAACGATCCAAGTTTCCCCATACTGCCTGCCAGTTTCATGGAGCTCAAGCGCTTTTTGGCGCAGAACGGGAAAAGATCACAATTTATAAGTCGCGTGATAGTAAAGGATTCATTTCGTGACTCAGATCACATTTCAATATTCCGCCATGAGTAATCTGAAGATGAAGACACAAGCAAGACGACCCGAAGGGGGCCAATATGAAAATCGAAATTACCAGCAAAATCATCGACATCACCCCGGCTATCCGCGAGCGCATTGAATCCCGCTTTGAAAAGCTCGAACGTCTTCAGGTGCCTCTTATCACACCCCATGTGATTGTCTCCAAAGAGCGTCTGATGTTTATCGTTGAAGCCAGTGCTGGCATCCCCAACGGCAAACTGTTTGCCCAGGCAGAACACGAGGATATGTACGCCGCCATCACCGAACTGGGGCAAAAGCTGGAACGTCAGCTCAACCGCCACATCGAAAAGCCCATGGCCCGTCGTGCGGCCGCCAGTGCCAAGGACGTCGTACCCCAAGCGGATGAAGCCGACGCATAATCTGCCGCACATCACACGAATCAAATGCCAAGGCGGGATCTTCCCGCCTTTTTGCATCCTGACGCTGTCGCCAGTCGATGACCCCCTCCTTGCCCCGTCTCAGCTCAACCAGTGCAGGCGGGCATCCACCCCCTGTTGCAGCGCATCCAGTATGGGCAGCATGAGCAGCGGATCGTCGCGCCTCGGTTGATCAGCCAGCTTGCGTTGCCAGCGCTTGCGACCCAGGGGCGAGAGGTTGTCATACACGGCGGGCTCCAGCGCAGGCTGCGGGCCCAGCAAGGGCGGCGAGCGCAGCGCCAGCCAGAGCCTGACATCCACCATGGAGCCCCCCTGCTGCAGCCGCTCGTTGAGCCGCACGCCCTCCCCGTCGTCCTCACCCCCTTGCAGGGGGGCCACCGCCGGCAGCGCAAAGCGGCTGCGCCAATCCTGGGGATCCGGTCTGGACACGGCCGCCGGATCGAACCAGGGCTGCTCCTCCACAGCGTCGGTCAGCAGGGCCAGGTGCAGACGAAAGTCGGCCCTGTCGCCGTGCTGGAGATCCCGGTTGAGACGTTGCCCCAGTTGGGCCTCGTCAACCAACAGCTGATCACGTATCGCGCTGGGTAGCATGAGATAACTCTTGGAAATGGTGGTTTCATCGCTTATCGGCCGCAAATCGGATCCTGTGAGCAGGAAAAATCCCGCCAAGGGGTTCACAACAGCGGAAGATCTGTTAGTATGCGCCTCGCACTTGTGGAGGGGTTCCCGAGCGGCCAAAGGGATCAGACTGTAAATCTGACGGCTCTGCCTTCGAAGGTTCGAATCCTTCTCCCTCCACCATTTCAAGTGCAATCACGGCGCGAGTCGTGGATAAAAATTGGTAATACCCCGTGGAGGGGTTCCCGAGCGGCCAAAGGGATCAGACTGTAAATCTGACGGCTCTGCCTTCGAAGGTTCGAATCCTTCTCCCTCCACCACCCTTCAGAAAACCCGGCCTGCGCCGGGTTTTCGCATTTCTGGCCAGACCGGCCCGAGCCGCATTCAACAGCTCACATAAAAAAACGGGAGGCCTGGGCCTCCCGTTTTGCATTCAGCTGCCCTACAGGGTGAAGCGATAGAAGATGTCCACCGCCTGGGCCACCCCGCTCATGGCCTGCAGGTAGAGTCTGGGCATCAGCTCGTAGCGCAGCTTGAACTCGGCGATGGGGCTGAACACCCCGACCCCGTACTGGAACTGCAAGCCGGGCAGCAGATAGGCCGACAGGGTCACCTGGGTGTTGTCACCGCTGCCGGCGGTATCGAGCGCCACATCGCTCATGCCAAGGGATTCCCCCAGGCTGGAAACCACGCCGTTGGCCTGGCTGACGGCACCAGCCACCAACAGACCGTTGAAACCGCCATCCTCGCCACTGGTCTGCAGCCCCTTGCCGCGCAGCAGATAGGAGAGCTGCTCGGACTGGGCCATCTGCGGCTCCGAGTAGACGGTGATCTTGGGCTTGCTCGCCGGCCCGGTCACCCGCACCCCGACCGTCACCTTGCCCTCTATGGTATCGGGATCCCGATACGCTTCTATGTTGAGGAAGGGCTGATCGAGGGGGCCGGAGAAGAGGATGCGACCATCCTTGATGATGAGGTTCTGGCCATAGGCCTTGAAGCGGCCATCGTTGAGCACCAGCTGGCCGTTGCCCGCCAGCGGCCGGGACGGCTCCTGGCGGATGTTGATACCCCCCCCCACCTTGGTCTTGAGGCCCATGGCCTCCAGCCGCACGTCGTCACCGAGCCGGATCGCCAGCTTGATCGCCATCGGCAACGGCGCCGTTTTCGGCAGTGGCGGCAGATCGTCATAGACCACGGTCACGTCGTCGGAGACGGCCACCGCACTCTCTGGCAGGCTCTTGACCAGGATCCGCGCCCAGGGAATGTCGACCTGACCCGTGATCAGGGTCTCCTCTCCCAGCGAGATGGCGATGTCGGGGGAGACCCGCACCCGTCCCATGCCAGGATACTGGGCTTCCAGCTCCTTGCCCTGAATGGTGAGGCTGCCGCTGACGGGCATCCTGGCCCAGCTCAGCCAGCCCCCCAGCGCCAGCGGGCCCTTGCCCACCAGCATGGTGCCGTCGAGTTCGGCCCGGTTGCCCTCGATCTTGAGCCGGGTCACCAGCTTGGAGAGGGTCACCATGTCGGAATGGGTCTGCACCTCCCCATCCAGCAGGTTGAGCTGACCAAACAGCAAGGGGGCGGCCAGGGTGCCATCGAAGCGGGCATCGGCGGAGATGATCCCCTGCAGGGAGCGCACCTCGGGGATGAGCGGGGCGAAGGTGGTCAGCTTGAGGTCGTCAAATTTGAGCTGACCCGACAGCTGGCCACGGCCGGACGGATCCTTGATCAGCAGATCGGTATCGATAGTGCCTATCTGTTTGGAGACGAAGTCGAGCCGGATCGCCGCCTGCTGACGCTCGAAATCGACCCCAAGCTCGAGGCGCTGGTAGTCGGTCTTGAGCTCATCGGCGACCAGGGTGCCCGGCGTGGTACGCACTGTGGCGTGCAGGGTCGGCTGGTTGCCTCGCCAGCTGGCCCGGCCATCGGCGGAAAGCACCGCCAGCCAGCGGAAGTTGTCCGGCAGCCAGGGGCGCAGGCGCTTGAGATCGAAGCCGCTCAGGGCAAATTCGAGGCTGCCCTGCTGGGCTGACACCTGGCTGCCCTTGACGCAAAGGCTGGCCCCCTGGGATCCCAGGCAGAGATCCCCCATGGTCAGCCGCTGGCGCGGCAGATCGAGGTCGAGCGCCCAGGGGGCGGTCAGCTCCCAACGGCGCAGCGGCGTCTTCAACTTGAGTTCCCCGAGGGCGCCGCGCCAGCGATCCCCTCGCAGGCCACCGCTCAGCTTGAGGTTGGCCGCCACGGGATCGCCCTTCATGGTCAGCGACAAGACATGCTGATTGAGGTCGCCGCTCAGGTTCAGGGCCAGCTGGCTGAGCGCGTTGGCCCCCTGTGCCAGGCTCGCCACCGTCAGCGCCAGCTCGCCGGCCGGTTTGTCGCCGACCAGGGCATTGCCCTTGATGGCGATCCCTTTCAGATCCGTGCCCGCATAGTAGAGCCGGCTGGCGGCCAGATCTGTGGTGACCCGCGGTGCCTGCTGATTGCCGGTGAGGCGCACCTGCCCCTTGATGTCCCCCTTCAGGCCGGGGTAGAGCCCGGCCAGGTTGGGGGCATCGATATCCGCGTCCAGCTTCCAGGTCTGCTGGCTCAGGCTGCCCTTGGCCTGCAACTGGTTGGGGCCGCTTTGCAGCGCCAGCGCGGGGATGGTCCACTCCATCTTGTCGTTGCCGCTCGCGCTGCCCTTGATGGCCAGCGGATACTGGTTGAGCTTGCCGTCCACCTTCAGCTCGGGCAGTTGCAGTTGCCAATGGCCGGCTTCATCGAGTTCGAAACGGCTGGCAATCTTGCCCGCCAGGGACCCCTTGAGCTCGGGCACCAGCTCGGCCGGGTTGATCCCCTTGAATTCCGTGGTGCCCTGCCAGCGTACCCCCTGGTCCCAGGCCAGCTTGCCATCGAGTTTGAGCTCCCCCTTGAGGGCATTGAGCAGCAGGTTGATCTGGTTCAGCTGCGTCAGATCCCCCTTGCCCGTCAGCGCCAGCTTGAAGGGAGGCACGTCCGTGCCCTTGCCCGCGGTATTCAAGGCAAACTGATAGCCGGAGAGCTTGCCCTTGGCGGTCAGGCTGCCCTTGTCCAGCTGATAGCTGGGCTCATCTTTGGCAGGCTTGTGCAGCGGCCAGCCGAGGCGCTTCCACTCCAGCCCTAGGTCAAATGGCAAGTCAGGGTTGAGGGCGGCCAATGATCCCTTGAGGTTGGCGGCCACAGGCCCCTTGGCTTGCAACGCCAGCGCCAGCTTGCCTACCGAGCCACCCAGGGTCAGGGTCGCCTGCTGCCCTTTGAGTTCGCCATCCAGCAGCCCCTTGCGGGCCTTGGCATCCAGGGTCAATTCGAGCGGATAGTCCTCGATCAGCCGGACATGGCCCTTGAGCGCCAGATCCGCCATGGCATGGCGCAGGGAGAGCTCGCGCACCTCGATGCGCTCCTCTTTGGCACTGGCCGACAGCCGCAGGGTGTCGAGCCCTTCGATCAATTCCCCTTGCTGATAGCGAAACGCCGTGGCCTGCAATCCTTCCAGCTGGATGGGGAAAGGCAGCCGGATGGCGGGCAGCTCGATGGGCACCGCCTTGGTTGCCTTCTGCGCCTTGCTCTCATCCGCCGGCTTCGCCTTGGCGGTGACAGGTGCCTTGGCCGCAGCCTTGTCTTTGGTGGTTGCCTTGCCGGCAGCCGGTTTGGCGGCATCGGCAGCCGGCGTCTCGGCCAGAGTGACGTTCAGACCGTCCAGCACGGGCCCTCGCACTATGAGCCCCTTGCGACTGAGGGTGGCGCCTATGTCGAGGGACTTGAGAGTCACACCCACGCCGGGCACCGCCAGATCCAGATCCGCCACCTTGAGGCTGTCGACCTGGATCCTGAGGGGCAGCGGGTGCCAGACGAAGGGCTCCGACGGCTCTTCCGGCACAGGCTCTGACTCGGCGACCTTGACCACGGGGTGGGTGACCGTCAGGGATTTGATCCAGAGCTTGCCCTGCAACAACTTGCCCAGATCCCAGTCCAGCACGGCGCGATCGACTGTGACATCCACCAGCTCGTCCTGCCAGCCGACCCCTTCCAGGGTCCAGCCATAACCGAGTTGGCCCGCCACCAGCTCCCCCTTGAGGGAGGGCAGCGCCGCCCTGGCCTGCAGCCACAGCCACTTGTTGCCCTGATGGGTGAAGCCCAGCAGGCTGACGCCGATGAGCAGCAGGAAGACGAGCCCCATCAGCCAGAGAAAAATGCGTTTTACCCAGATCACAGCGCAGACCCCCGCGAAACATGCAGCCGCAGCGGCCAGGAAAGAAAACAGAGAGAATGAGTGGGTTCAAACCGGATCATAATTCAGGCCCCAGCGCGAAGTGGAGTCGCAGCGGCTTGTCTTCCTCGGAAATGCCCACCGCCAGATCGAGCCTGACCTGACCTATGGGGGTGACCCAGCGCACGCCGATCCCGGTGCCTATCTTCCAGGCCTCGCTGTAGTCGACCGTGGCCGTCCCGCCATCCACAAACAGGGCGCCTAGCCACTTGTCGCTGAAGCGGTAGTTGTATTCGGCGCTGGCGACGCTCACGTAACGGCCCCCCAGCAGCTTGCCGTCGCTGCCGCGCGGCGATATGGTCTCGTAGCCATAGCCACGCACCGTCTGGTCACCACCGGTGAAGAAGCGCAGGGAAGGCGGCACCAGCGAGAAGCTGTCCCCTATGATGGCGCCCTGCTCGGCCCGCAGCAGGAAGCGGTGATCCTCACCCAGGGTACGCAGCCACTTGCTGCGCCCCCACACCCGCACGAAGCTGATGTCGGAACCCCAGTAGGGATCGGAAAACTCCAGGGTCAGCTGCTGGCGATCGCCCCAGTCGGGCACCAGACCGCCACGCACTCGCAGCCGCGACCAGGAGACACCGGGGATCAACAGCAAGCTGTTCCCCTCGTCGGCACCCTGGGTATAGATCTCGTTCTCGAGCCGGATAAAGACGTCTCTGTCCCAGCTCTCCGGCCGCCGCTTCCAGCGGTGCACGCTGACGGTGGTCAGGTCGGAGCGGGTATCGTTGCTGTCCTTGTATTGATAACCCGCCTGCAGCGAGTAGTAATCCCGCAGCGGGTTGCCCACCGGGATCTGGTAGTCAAAGCTCAACTCGGCCTCGGGTTGCGAGACCTTGGCGGTGGCGTTGAGGCGATGGCCGTAGCGGTTGACCCAGGGCTTCTCCCAGGTGGCGCTCATGCGCGGGCCCACGTCGGTGGCAAAGCCGATACCCGTCTCTATCTCGTGGTCGACCCGGTTGGAGAGGGTCACCTGCACCGGCACCCGGTTGCCCTCGGCCTGGCTGATCATGGGCTTGATATCCACCTGCTTGAACAGCTTGGTGGAGGAGACATCCTGCGACATCTCGGCCAGCCGGATCGCCAGATAGGGGTCGCCGCTCTTGATGTTGATGAGCGGCCGAATGAGGCGCAGCGCCTCCGGCGTGGCGTCGTAGTGGATCTCGCCGAAGTGATAGCGGGGGCCGGAGCGAAACAGTATGTAGATCTCGGCCGTGCCCTGATCCGGGAACACCTTGACCTGACTCTTGCTGATCTTGGCGTCGAAGTAGCCGCGGGCCAGCCCCAGGCTGCCGAGATCCGCCTTGATGGATTCGTATTTGCCGTGGTTGAGGGGATCCCCCTCCTTCAGGGGCAGCTTGTCCAGCAGCTCGCTGTAGATCTCGTCGCTGCCCGCGTCCCCTTCCAGCAGTATGTCGAGGCGGGAGATGATGACGGGCTTGCCCGCGTCCACCTCGACCACCACCCTGACGGGGGCTTTTTTGTCGCGGCTCAGGGTGATCTTGGGCTGGTAGTAGCCATAGACCTGCAGGGCTTTTTGCACGCTCTCGGTGATCTTGGCGCGGGCCGGCCGGTATTGGCGCTCCTGATAGACAGGCAGCGCATTGAGATAGGCTTCGACGTTATCCTTGGTCTCCCCTCTCAGACCCTTGATCTGATAGGTGAGTTTGGCCGCCATGGCCGGCGTGACGAACAGCAGCAGACAGAGGCTCAGGCCCAGCGCGCGGAGCCCACGACGGAAAACCCGTCCGGGCGATGAGATCCCTGCAGGCAGGGGCGGATTGCATCCTGTCAAACGTCAATTTCCCCGAAGAACATGATTAAAATAATGCAATATTTAGAATGAATATGAGGCTCACTCGATGGCAAGCGCGCCTCATCCTAGCATATCCCCGGCGCAACATCAGAGCGGAGCGGCATCGAAATTCACCCTATTATTGAAGCCTTTGCCGCTCGGCTTGCTCACTTTCCTCCCGCCTGCCCCACAGACTTATGCCATTGTGGGTAAAAAAGGGCCATTCCTCAGCCATCAGGCCATGACAGGCATCACAAACGGCGGTTCGTCTCGCCTCCCCTTTGCGCCAACGCCCCCTCGCCGACGCGACATCAACTGTCGGCAACAGGTCAAGATGACGACGGCCGGCCCGCTACCTGCCCCCTGAGCCCCTGCCTTCCTCTTCGATCAAACGCTTATTTAGATGATAAAAATCAACTGGTTGAATCTGAATAATCAAAGCCTCGTTCGCCTCAATCGATTTATCCCGCTGCCCCCCGCCGCTCGTCTCGCCCACACTGGGTTCATCTACCAAAGAAAACGCATCGCCCGCACCGGCGTCATGAGTCCAGGGGCCCGTCGCCCCCGACGCTCTCAACCGAAGGAGACACATCATGCATGCACGCAGCGAACAGATGGCTGACTACATTGCCGACCGACTCGAGTTCATCACCTTTCTCGCCTGTTGCAGCGCCCTGCTGGCCCTGCTGACCGGCATGAACGGCCAGCAGGCGCTGGCCTTTACCGCCCTCAATCTGCCGTTCGGGCTCGCCATACTGCTGGGCATGGCCATGCTGGCGCCCTTGCCGGCGCACTGGCGTCTGCCGGGCATCACCCTCTTGCTGGCGGGCTGCGCCCTGGCCACCCTGCAACTGGGGGGCGACTGGCTCAACCCCTTGGCCATCTGGAGCCTGCATGCCCTGCTGGGGTTGGAGATCCTGTGGCAATCACGTCCAAGGGCCCGCCTCGGCGCCCGCGCCCGCAGTTAATCCCTGCATGACGGCTGACGCGCGGCGGGAATTGGAGTAATCTTGCGCCCCGATTTGCCCGCCGCCGAGGAGCGCCAACATCATGAAGAAAGCCTGTGCCCAGCACATCCTGGTCAAGACAGAGAAACAGTGTCTGGAGATCAAGGAGAAACTTGCCAAGGGGGCCGACTTTGGTCAGATGGCCAAGCGTTTTTCCACCTGTGCCTCGTCCAAACGTTCGGGGGATCTGGGGGAGTTTTCGAAGGGCGACATGGTCAAGCCGTTTGACGATGCCGTGTTCAAGGGCGAACTGCTGACAGTGCTCGGCCCGATACGCACCAAGTTCGGCTTTCACCTCATCAAGGTGCTCTACCGCAACTGATGGCTCAGGGCTCGGGTGTCAATGTCACCGGCCAGCCGCCGCAACGGCGGGCATAGAAGCCAAAGCGCCAGGGATGGCGCGCCGCCCAGTCCTCCATCTCGGGTGCCGGCGTGAAGCGGCTATCCGGCCAGAGCGATACCCGGCTCACGCGGCCATGCAGCGCCTGCCAGCGCGTCAGGCTCACCTGGGCCAGACGCCACTGATAGTCATCCCTGGGCAGCAGGGCCGGGACAAATTCCTGACCGCGATTGCAATATTGCCCGCCACCATCGTGCCCATCCACCAGCTGCCAGAAGACATTGAGCAGATCCCCATAACCCACCAGGGCCGGATCGTAATCGATGCGCACCGCCTGGCGCCGCCCCGCCCCCTGTGCAGGCGTGGTTTCCCCGGGCAAGGGGATGACATAGCCGGGTTCGACCCGCGTCACCCCGGGCACGGCCTCATAGACGATCTCGGCGCGCCACATGTCCCCCGCCGCCAGCATTGCTGTATCTGCCCACAGCGAAGCGCTTGGGAAAAGCAGCAGGATTGAGATAAATTTACTAACGTTATCAGTCAATTAAGTTTATCCTTCTGGGCACTTGTCCATCATAACCAGTGGATCCCCGTTATGCCCAGTTATTTGTGGTGGCCCCTGCTGGCCTGGTTGCTGCCCCTCGCTGGCGCCCTCGGCAGCCGCCTTCACCTCTGGCCCTGGTGGCTGGGGTTCGCCATCTGTCTGCTCGGTGCGCTGATATCGCTCCTGTTGCTGGTCCGCCTGCCCTGGAGCCGGCGCAAGGTCCCGAGCCTGTGGGGGATAACCCCGCTGCTGCTGCCCCTGCTGTTGCTGGTGCAGGCACTACGCATGCCGCCGCTCAACGACATCAGCACGGATCCCTATAACCCGCCGCCCCTGCGCTGGGCCGCCGAGCTGAGAACGGCGCAGGATCTGCCCATCAATGCGGCCCCCTTGAAAGCATTCGAGAGCAAACCCGGTCCTCTCTATACCAGCGCCTCTCCGATCGAGGTGATCACCGAGGCGAACGAGCTGATGGAGGAGCTGGGCTGGCAGGTGCGACCGAGCCAGGATGGCCTCGATGCGGTGGCCACCACCGGCTGGTTCGGTTTTCAGGATGACGTGGCGCTGCGGGTCTTTGTCGGCCCGAAAGAGACCCGCATCGACATGCGATCGGCTTCCCGCCAGGGGCGCAGCGATCTGGGCACCAACCGGGCGCGGATCGAGGACTTTCTGATCCGGCTCAACGAGCGGCTCGGTCAGGCCTACAAACCCAATTTGAAGCAATAGAAGGTAATCAATGCGCGTCGAGGTCAAGCCCGATCGGGAATATGCCTGGTTCATCCGCCCCTTTTTCTGGCTGCAGAAACGCAACTACGGCCAGGTGCTGATCCCGGGAAAATGCTGGGGCCGCTCGCCACGGCTGTTTGCCGCCGTGGCCACCCTCTACGGCGTCATCAACCGCAAGCGCTCACCCATAGATCCCGTGCTGCGCTCCCTGGTGACGGTGCGGGTCTCCCAGCTCAACTGGTGCCACTTCTGCGTCGACATCAACGCCATGACCCTCATCAAACGGGCCGGCTCCAGCGCCAAGGTGGAGGCGCTGGCCCACTGGCGCAGCAGCCCCCTGTTCGATGAGCGGGAAAAGGCGGTGCTCGACTACACAGAAGCCATGACAGGCCTGGATGGGGTGAGCGACGCGCAGGCTGCGCGCCTCAAGCCCTGGTTCGACGACGATGCCATGGTGGAGCTGACCGGCCTCATCGCCTTCCAGAACATGTCTGCCAAGTTCAATGCCGCCCTCGATATCGCCCCCCAGGGCTTCTGCCAGCTGCCGGTGCAACCCGAGCGCCCCGCCGCGGCCCCCGATCAGCAACCCGGCAAGGACGCCTGATGACACGGGCCCGCCTGCTGCTCCTGCTGGTGATGGGGTGCCTCATCGGCGCCTTCTTCGCATTTGATCTCGGCCGCTACCTGAACCTGGCCCAGCTGCAGGCCCGCCAGGCCGAGCTGGCCGCCCTGGTCGATAGCCATTTCGTCAGCGCCGCCCTGATGTTCGTGGTCCTCTATGTGCTGAGCACGGCTCTCTCCCTGCCCGGCGCAAGCCTGCTCACCCTGGGCGGCAGCGCAATATTCGGGATCGGCTGGGGGCTGCTGCTGGTCTCCTTTGCCAGCACCCTGGGCGCCACCCTGGCCTTTCTCAGCGCCCGCTTCCTGCTGCGCGACTGGGTCAGGGCTCGCTTTGGCGACAAGCTGGCCACCTTCCAAGCCGGGATGGAGAAGGACGGCACCTTCTATCTGCTGAGCCTGCGCCTCATCCCCCTCTTCCCCTTCTTTCTGGTCAACCTGCTGATGGGGCTCACCCCCATCAGAGTCAGTACCTACTACTGGGTGAGCCAGCTCGGCATGCTACCCGGCACCTTCGTCTACGTGCTGGCGGGCAGCGAGCTTGCGACCCTCACCAGCACGGGCAATATTCTCTCCCCCGGTCTGATGGTGGCGCTGACCCTGCTGGGGCTGATGCCCTTCTTGATCAGGCGCACCATGCAACAGCTTGCCCTGCGCCGCCTCCATGCCCCCTATCGAAAGCCTGCCCGTTATGACTACAACCTGCTGGTGATCGGGGCCGGCGCCGGCGGTCTGGTCACCAGCTATATCGCCGCGGTGGTGAAGGCCAAGGTGGCGCTGATCGAGAAACACAAGATGGGGGGCGATTGCCTCAACAGCGGCTGCGTCCCCTCCAAGGCGCTGATCAGAAGCAGCCGCTTTGCCGCCGAGCAACGCAGGGCAAGCGAGCTGGGCTTCAGCCAGAGTCAGACCCGCGCCGACTTTGCCGCCGTGATGGAACGGGTCGCCAGGGTGGTAAAGGAGGTCGAACCGCACGACTCGATGGAACGCTATCGGGCGCTGGGGGTGGAGTGCATCGCAGGGGAGGCGACACTGGTCTCCCCCTGGGAAGTGGAGGTGAACGGCCGGCGCCTTGCCAGCCGCCATATCGTACTCGCCACCGGCGCCAGACCCTGGGTGCCGGATCTGCCAGGACTGGCCGACGTACCTTATCTCACCTCGGACAACCTCTGGCAGCTGCGCACCCCGCCGCGCCAGCTGCTGGTGCTTGGCGGCGGCCCCATCGGCTGCGAACTGGCCCAGAGCCTTGTCCTGCTCGGCGTGCCGGTCACCTTGGTGGAACTGGCCGATCAGCTGCTGCCGCGCGAAGATCGGGAAGTGGCCGACGCGCTGCAATCCCAACTGACCCGTGACGGTGTCACAGTGCTCACCGGCTGGCGCGCCGAGCGGGTCGACTATCTGCCAGAAGGGGAGCAGACATCAGACCCGCAGCCGCAATCGGCGAAAACGCAAAGCACCTTGCCCATTCGGCTGCAACTGCGCCGAGGCGATGACGTGCGAGTGATTGAGGGGGATCAACTGCTGCTGGCGCTGGGCCGCGTCGCCAATGTGAGCGGCTTCGGGCTGGAGGCACTGGGGGTGGAGCTGGCGCCCCGTGGCACTGTGGCCGTCGATGGCTTTCTCACCACCAACTACCCCAGTATTCTGGCGGTGGGGGACGTAGCCGGCCCTTACCAGTTCACCCATTTTGCCGCCCATCAGGCCTGGTATGCCGCCGTCAATGCCCTGTTCGGCCAGTTCAAGCGGTTCAAGGCGGACTACAGGGTGATCCCGGCGGCCACCTACACCACGCCGGAAATCGCCCGGGTCGGCCTCAACCGCAAGGAGGCCGAAGCCGAGGGTATCCCCTTCGAGACGACCCGTTTCGCGCTGGCCGAGCTGGATCGCGCCATCGCCGACGGGGAGCGCCACGGCTTTATCGAGGTGCTGACCGTGCCCGGCAAGGACCAGATCCTGGGTGCCACCATAGTGGGCACTCACGCCGGCGAGCGGATCGCCGAATTTGTGCTCGCCATGCGCCACCGGCTGGGGCTTGGCAAGATCCTCGCCACCATACACGCTTATCCCACCCTGATGGAGGGGAACAAGTACCTGGCCGGTGAGTGGAAACGGGCCCACCAGCCCACCCGGGTGCTGGCCCTGCTGGCCCGTTATCATAGCTGGCGCCGCGGCGCCTGATCCTTTGCCCAAGGTAACTCACATGATCAAGACACTGCCCTTGCTCAAATCCCTGTTGTGCGCCCTGCCCCTGCTGGCAGGCGGCACCCTCTTTGCCCATGCCAGTGCCAACGACAGCCAGGATGCTCACTGGCAGCAGACCCTGGCCCAGGCGAAGGGGCAGACAGTCTACTTCAACGCCTGGGGCGGCAGCCCGGAGATCAACGCCTACCTGATATGGGCTAGCAAGGAACTTGAGCGCCAGTATCAGGTCAAGCTGGTGCAGGTGAAGGTGGATGACATAGCCCAGAGCGTCAGCCAGTTGCTGGCCAATCGGCAGGCGGGCAAAAATGCGGACGGCCCCATCGACTTGCTCTGGGTCAACGGCAAGAACTTCAAGGCGCTCAAGGAGCAAGGGCTGCTGGGTGCCCCCTTTACCCAGGATCTGCCCAATATGGTGCGGGTAGACAATACGCTGCCGGTGAGTGAGGACTTCACAGTGCCGGTCGAAGGGCTGGAGGCCCCCTGGGGCATAGGCCAGCTCAATCTCATGGTCAATGAGGATGAGGTGGCTACCCCGCCAGCCTCGGCGCCGACCCTGCTCGCCTGGGTCAAGGCCCATCCCGGTCGCTTCACCTATCCCAAGCCACCCCAGTTTCATGGTTCCAGCTTTCTCAAGCAGATCCTGCTGGAGTTGACAGCCGATCCCGCCCCCCTCTATCGGGAGGCGACCGACGCCGACTTTGACCGGCTAACGGCCCCGCTCTGGGCCTGGCTCGATGAGCTGCACCCGGCGCTCTGGCGCAAGGGCAAGCTGTTCCCCGCCAGCGCTGCCGAGACCCGCCAGTTGCTCGATGATGGCGAGCTCGCTATGGCCATCAGCTTCAACCCGCAGGAAGCCCAGAGCGCGGTGCAAAACGGCACCCTGCCCCCCAATGTGGTGGCGGTCGCCATGGAGAAAGGGGCGTTGACCAACAGCCACTTTCTCGCCATCCCCTTCAACGCCACGGCCCGGGCTGGCGCCAAGGTGGTGGCCAACTTCCTGCTGAGCCCGGTGGCCCAGGCACGCAAGGCCGAGGCGGCCTTCTGGGGTGATCCCAGCGTGCTGCAAGCCAGCGCCCTGCCGGTCTCGGCCAAACAGGCGCCTGCGCTGCGCTTCAAGGCTAGGCCTGAGCCCCACCCCAGCTGGCAACTCAGGCTCGAAGCGGCCTGGGCCGAGCGTTACGGTCACTAATGAGCCCGGCCGGCCACCTAGAGTCCAACTGGCGCCCCTTGTTTGGCGCCGGCTGCGCCGCCCTGCTGGCCGCCCCCTTGCTGGGGGGGGTGGGGTTGCTGCTGGCCGAAGGGGGGGCGCCCTCGCACCTTCAACGGCTGCTGGCCCAGCCCGGACTCTGGCACTCGGCGGCCCTGAGCTTCTGGATTGGCACCGCCTCGACCCTGGGCAGCCTGCTGCTGACGGCGCTACTGCTGGCGCACAGCGGCCAGCTGGGAGCAGAGAGCCGGACCTTTTCGCTGCTGCAGCGCCTGCTCTCTCCCCTGCTGGCGCTGCCCCACGTCGCCTTTGCCATCGGCTTGGCCTTTCTGCTCGCCCCCTCCGGCTGGCTGCTGCGTCTCGTCTCGCCAGCGCTCACAGGTTTCGAGTTTCCCCCCGACTGGCAGACCATCAAGGATCCGCTGGGCCTTGGGCTGATCCTCGCCCTGATCCTGAAGGAAACCCCCTTTCTGCTGCTGATGGCACTGGCCGCACTGGAGCCTGCCAAGCTGGCGCGCCAGCAGTGGCTCGGCGCCAGCCTGGGGTTCAGCACGCCGCAGATCTGGTGGCGCCTGCTGCTGCCGGCCCTCTGGCCCGCCCTGCGCCTGCCCCTCTATGCGGTGGCCGCCTACGGGGTTGCCGTGGTGGATCTGGCCCAGCTGCTGGGGCCTGATGCCCCCGCCCCGCTGGCGGTCAGGTTGTGGCTCTGGTATCAGGATCCGGATCTCGTCTGGCGTGGCGCCACCGCCAGCGGGGCCCTCTTGCTGCTCGCCCTCAGCCTGCTGCTGCTCGCAGGCCTCCGGCTGCTGGAGTTGGGCCACACGACCCTAGGCAAGCACACTTGGCTCGATGGCCACCGAACCGAGCCTGGTCTGCTGACCGCCGGCCTGGCCAGCGGCAGCGTATTTGTCCTGATCGCGGTCAATCTGGCGGTGCTGGGGGCCCTGCTACTCTGGTCGCTGACCCGGCGCTGGTCCTTCCCCGACCTCTGGCCGAGCCAGTGGAGCAGCCAGCATTGGCAAGATCTGCTGCCGGGCCTGATGCCGCTGCTCATTGATAGCGCCCTGCTGGCGCTGGCAAGCGGCCTGCTGGCGCTGATCATGGTGGTGCTGAGCCTGGAGGCGCAGCAGGGCCGCCGCCCCTGGCCGCTCTGGCTCATCTGTCTGCCGCTCTTGCTGCCCCAGGCCAGCCTGCTGTTTGGCGTCCGCCTCGGGGTGGACTGGTTCAGCCTAGGGTGGGGAGGAGACGGCATCGGCTGGGGCTGGGTGCTCTGGAGCCAGCTGCTGTTTGTCTTCCCCTACGTTTACCTTTGCCTGCACGGCCCTTATCGCCAGTTCGACCCGCGCCTGGTGCAGGCCGCGCTGACGCTGGGGGCCAGCCCCTGGCGCACCTGGTGGCGGGTGAAGGGACCTCTGCTGGCCCGCCCGCTGCTGTTCGCCTTCGCGGTGGGAGCGGCGGTAAGCCTGGCCCAATATCTGCCGACCCTGCTGTTTGGTGCAGGAAGAGTGGTCACCATCACCACAGAGGCGGTGGCCATCGGCAGCGGCCTCAACCGGCGGCTGGCGGGCCTCTACGGCCTGCTGCAACTGCTGCTGCCGCTCTTTATCTATCTGCTGGCGCTCTGGCTGCCGGCCAGGCTCAACCCGGCGCTCAAGGGCGCCCGCTGAACACGAGAACTTGCCGATGCTGAGCACCACGCCCCTGCGCCTCTACCTCGACGAAAACCTGCTGCTGTCGCTGCCTGCGTTGCAGGTGGCCCCCGGCGAGGTGCTGACCCTGATGGGGCCAAGCGGTTGCGGCAAGAGCTCGCTGCTGGCGGCGCTGGCGGGAGTCTTGCCTCCCAGGGGCCCCATCCGGCTGGAGGGGGAGATACGGCTCGACGAGCGGCTGCTCACCCCCCTGCCTCCCCAGGCGCGGCGCATCGGCATGCTGTTTCAGGATGACCTGCTGTTTGCCCACCTGACGGTGGCGGAGAACCTGATGTTCGGCATGCCCACCACCCTCAAGGGATTGGCGGCCAGACGGGCAGCCGCGCTGGCCGCACTGGCGCAAGTGACGCTGGCGGATCAGGCCGACAAGTTGCCGGGGGCACTCTCCGGCGGCCAGAAGGCGCGGGTCAGCCTGCTGCGGGCCCTGCTGGCCGAGCCGCAAGCCCTGCTGCTGGACGAGCCCTTCTCGCGCCTCGACAAACCGCTGCGCGCCGCGTTCAGAACCCTGGTGTTCGAGCGGCTCAAGGCCAGAGGCATGCCTGCCATCCTGGTGACCCATGACGAGGAGGATGCCCCCGGCACCATACTCGATCTCACGCCCTCTCTTTGTCTGCCAACCGAGGACCCCGACCTTGTTTGATCGCCACCTTATTCCCCTGATCCGCAGCCCCCTCACCCGGCTGGCCAAGCCCCTGTGCCGGGCCGGGATCAGCGCCAACCAGATAAGCCTCACCGGCTTTGCCATCGGCCTGCTGGCGCTGCCGCTGCTGGCCTTTGGCCTCTATCCGCTGGCGCTGGTCGTCATACTGCTCAACCGCTTGCTGGATGGGCTGGACGGCGCCGTGGCGCGGGAAACCGGGATCACCGACTGCGGCGGCTTTCTCGACATCACGCTGGACTTTATCTTCTACGCCGCCGTGGTGCTGGGCTTTGCCCTCGCCGCCCCTGTCAACGCCCTGCCCGCCGCCACCCTGCTGTTCGCCTTCATGGGCACAGGCTCGAGCTTTCTGGCCTTCGCCATCATGGCGGGCAAGCGGGGGATAGAAAACCCAGTCTACCACCACAAGTCCCTCTACTATCTGGGCGGGCTCACCGAGGGGAGCGAGACCATAGCCCTGTTCGTGCTGATGTGCCTCTGGCCCGCGGCGTTTGCACCGCTCGCCTACGGCTTTGCCCTGCTCTGCCTCATCACCACCCTGACCCGGCTCTGGAGCGGTTATCACACACTGCGGCAGCAAGGGCACAGGATGTGATGAACAGGCCCTGCGATGCACTGAGCACTTGCGCATGGATGACAATGTTTTACCATGGCGGCACTCTTTTTCAGGCTCATGAGAACCTTATGCGTCGCCTTGTCTCCGTGCTCACGCTTTCCCTGTTTCCCCTGCTCTACGGCTGCAGCAGCACGCCGGCTGCCAAACCCGTGGTCAAACCCCAGCCCAACAGCGCCTTCATCAACCAGACGCCGCCCAGCCGCCCCGTCTACGGCCAGGGGGTCAGCAAGGGGGATTTTGCCAATCGCAGCAACGTGGATCAGTTCGTGCAACGCATGGTGCAAAAGCACGGGTTTGACGGCGCAGAGCTGCACGGTGTGCTGGCCCAGGCACAGCGTTATGACTGGATCATCCGGCTGATGGATGCCCAGGCCCCCACGCCGAGCAAGCCCACGGGCCCGACCGGCGCCTGGAATCGCTACCGTGCCAAGTTCATCACCCCGGACAACGTGCAAAATGGCGTCAGCTTCTGGCGCGAATACGAGAGCGAGCTCAACCGCGCCCAGCAGGTGTATGGGGTGCCGCCGGAGATCATCGTCGGCATCATAGGGGTGGAGACCCGCTGGGGTCGGGTGATGGGCAAGACCCGCATCCTGGATGCACTGGCGACCCTGGCGTTTGACTACCCGCGCCGGGCCGAGTTCTTCACCAGCGAGCTGGAATCCTTCCTGGTGATGACCCGGGATGAGGGGATGGATCCTACCGAACCCAAGGGCTCCTACGCCGGTGCCATGGGTTATGGCCAGTTCATGCCGTCCAGCTTCCAGCGCTACGCGGTGGACTTCAACGGCAACGGCCACACCAACCTGTGGGATCCGGTGGATGCCATCGGCAGCGTGGCCAACTACTTCAAGGCCCACGGCTGGGAGAAGGGCCAGCCGGTGGCGGTGCGTGGTCAGGGCCAGCTGCCCGGCTATGAGCACGGCTTCCAGACCCGCTACCCCGTCGCCTCCCTGCGCCGCGCCGGGCTGACCCCCACCAGCCCCCTGGGCAATCACAGCGAGTCGAGCCTGCTGCGCCTGGACGTCGGCACCGGCTACCAGTACTGGTACGGTCTGCCCAACTTCTACGCCATCACCCGCTACAACCACAGCACCCACTACGCCATGGCGGTATGGCAGCTGGGGTTGGCGGTGAAGGATGCCAGAGGCGGTTACTGAACCGAGATCCGGCGACAACAAAAACGGGCCCTCGGGCCCGTTTTTTTATTCGTTTTCCAGCAGCCAGCGCTTGAGCAGGGCCGCCAGCTGGGCCTGCTCTGCCTGAGTCAAGGGGGCCAGCAGACGCCGCTCGTTGGCCACGTGCAGCTCGACCGCACGGTCGATCAAGGTCTTGCCCGACTCGGTCAGGCAGACCAGCAGGCTGCGCCTGTCGCTTGGCGCCGCCTGCCGCTCTACCAGTCCCCGCTCGGCCAGCTTGTCGAGCCGGGCCGTCATGGCCCCCGAGCTCAGCATGGCGGATTGATAGAGCACGGTCGGCGTCAGCGGCTCGCCGGCCCGGCGCAGGGTCGCCAGAATATCGAAGTCGCTGCCGAGCAGGCCGCACTCCTTGAGCTCGTCGCTCACCTCGCGTCCGGCGATCGCCGCCATCCGCGCCACCCGACCCAGCACCCCCATGGGCGAGCAGTCGAGATCCGGTCTCTGCCGGGCCCACTGGGCCAGCAGCAGGTCTACATGATCACTGTCCATCTCAGGTCACTTATCTTTTCATCGAGATACTTGATAGTAAACCAATCTAGGACTAGATTATCTTTACTTGAAGATACTTTACAAAGAGATAAATCATGCCTCTGCTGATCGCCCTGCTGGCTCCCCTGTTGTGGGGCAGCACCTATGCCGTCGTCAGCCTCTATCTGACCGACTACTCCCCCTACTGGGTGGCGGTGTGGCGCGCCTTGCCCGCCGGGCTGCTACTGCTGTTGCTGCACCCGCGCCTGCCGCCCCTGCCCTGGGGCAAGCAATTTCTGCTGGCGTTTTGCAATATAGCCGCCTTCTTCGCCCTGCTGTTCGTCGCCGCCTTCCGGCTGCCGGGGGCCGTGGCGGGCACACTCGGCGCCACACTGCCGCTGGTCTTGATGTTGCTGGCCTGGCTGCAGGATGGCACGCGGCCCAGCCTGAAATGGCTGCTGCTGGGGTTGATGGGGCTGGCCGGGGTCTTGCTACTGCTCAACCCCTCCGCCAATCTGGATCCCGTAGGCGTGACCTGCGCCCTGCTGGCCACCCTGCTCATCGGCCAATCCAGCCGCTGGATGCAGCGCTGGCCGGTGAGCGATCTGCTGGCGCTGACCGCCTGGCAACTGCTGCTCGGCGGCCTGATGCTGATCCCTCTCGCCTGGTGGCTGGCCGGCCCCATGCCGCTGCCCTATTCGGCGAGTGCGCCAGGGCTGATCTGGCTTATTCTGCTCAACACGGCACTGGCCTACTGGGCCTGGTTGTGGGGGCTCAAGCGCCACGGCCCGGAGGTGATGGGCATGCTGGCCCTCACCAATCCCATGGTGGCAGTCTCCTGCGGCGTGCTGATGGTGGGTGAAACCCTGGATAGCCGCCAGTGGCTCGGCATAGGAGTGATCCTGCTCTCCCTCTTCCTGATGAAGCTGCCGGTACGGCCCTTCTTCAAGCGCTGGCAAGCCCGCAGGGCGAGCACTGGCCAGTGCGACCGGATGTGAATGCCAGACCGCCTCGGCCGAGAGGAATAAAAAAGAGGAGCCATTGCGGCTCCTCTTTTGGTTTTCAGTCAGTTTTTATTTAGCTTTCAGTGGCTCGATGCAGGCTTAAACACCCGCCTTGGCCAGCGCAGCGGAGACGATCTGCTGGGCTTCCTGCTGGATTAGATCCAGGTGCGCCTCGCCCTTGAAGCTCTCCATGTAGATCTTGTAGATGGACTCTGTGCCGGAGGGGCGCGCCGCAAACCAGCCGTTCTCGGTCACCACCTTGAGGCCGCCGATGGCGGCATCGTTACCCGGTGCCTTGGTCAGCTTGGCGATGATGGGCTCACCTGCCAGGGTAGAGGCTTCAACCAGCGCCGGATCCAGCTTGGAGAGCACAGCTTTCTGGGCGCTGTTGGCCGGGGCATCGATGCGGCGATAGCTGGAGCGACCGAACTTGGCTTCCAGCGCATCGTAGTGGGCCTGGGGATCCTTGCCGGTAACGGCCAGAATTTCGGCGGCCAGCAGCGCCAGAATGAAACCATCCTTGTCGGTGGTCCAGACGGTGCCGTCTTTGCGCAGGAAGGAGGCGCCGGCGCTCTCCTCGCCACCAAAGCCGAACTCGCCGCTGTAGAGGCCATCCACGAACCACTTGAAGCCGACCGGCACCTCTTTCAGGGTACGGCCAATCTCGCCGGCGACCCGGTCGATCATGGAGGAAGAGACCAGCGTCTTGCCGACCGCAGACTCTTTGGACCAGCCGGTTCTGTGGGTAAACAGATACTGGATCGCCACCGCCAGATAGTGGTTCGGGTTCATCAGCCCCGCCTTGGTGACTATGCCGTGACGGTCGTAGTCAGGGTCATTGCCAAGGGCGATGTCGAACTTGTCTTTGAGCGCGATCAGGCCGGCCATGGCGAACGGGCTGGAGCAGTCCATCCGGATCTTGCCGTCCTTGTCCAGGGTCATGAAGGAGAAGGTGGGATCTACCTTGTAGTTGACCACCTCTATGTTCAGGCCGTAGGTCTTGGCGATCACGTCCCAGTAGGCGACACCTGAGCCGCCCAGCGGATCCACGCCTATCTTGATGCCCGCTTTCTTGATGGCGTCCAGATCCAGCACGTTTTTCAGGTCATCCACATAGGGGGTGACGTAGTCGTGCTCGACCACGAAGGGGCTCTTGAGCGCCTCTGCAAACGGCATCCGTTTCACCCCGGCCAGACCGGCTTCCAGAATGGCGTTGGCGCGGTCTTCCACCCACTTGGTGATCTCCCCTTCCGCTGGGCCGCCATGGGGCGGGTTGTACTTGAAGCCACCATCTTCCGGCGGGTTGTGGGACGGGGTGATCACCACGCCGTCCGCCAGCGCCGCCGGCTTGCCAGCCCCTTCCTTGCCAGCGTTGTAGCGCAGGATGGCGTGAGAGATGACCGGGGTCGGCGTGAAGCCGAGGCCTGCCTGAATGCGCGTCTCGACCCCGTTGGCGGCCAGTACTTCCACCGCACTGGCAAAGGCGGATTCAGACAGAGCGTGGGTATCCATGCCGACAAACAGCGGGCCAGTAATGCCGGCCTGCTGGCGATATTCCACCAGCGCCTGGGTCACGGCCAGGATGTGGGATTCGGTGAAGGCATTGTGCAGGGCGCTGCCACGGTGGCCGGAGGTGCCGAAGGCCACCCGCTGCTCGGGGCGGCTCATGTCCGGCTTGTTGAGGTAGTAGGCGCTGACCAGACGGGGAATGTTGGTCAGGTCACTTAAACGGGCCGGCTGACCGGCGTGGGAATGCTGTGCCATGGCGTTGTCCTTGCTTGATGGCGGCCTTGCCCGGCAAGGCCTGAGTCTGATGAAGCGTTAAATTGCGCTGCACACCTGCGCGATCACCTCTTCGCCATAGCCCATGCTGGCCATCAGCTGGGCCACCATGTTCTGCTTGCGACTGGTATTGGTATTGGTGATCACCCAGAACGGGGTCTCCGGCACCGGCTTGGGCTTGGTGGTGCTGCCACTGGCACGCAGTGCCTCGGGATCCTGCGAGAAATAGACGCGCTTGCGCCCCTTGATTTCGGTGGCCTGGGTAAACCCGACCGGGTCATCCCGGTAAAGGGTACTGAGCACCAGCATGAAGCGGTTGATGGACTTCTCTTCTTTTTGCAGCTCACCCGAATCGAGCAGGGCCTGCAGCCCTATGGGGTCGGCAACGACGCGCGGCTGGGCAATGGCGACCGGTTCGGCCGGCGGCACTGCGATGTGCGTGGGGTGTTCCAGCAGACGGCGCAGGATATCGGAGGCACTCTCACCAATGTGCCGGGTCTGGCTGGCGATATAGAAGTAGAGATCGTCATCAAGCTCGATGGTTTTCATAGGGATGCGCTGGACTCGTCGAAATTCGGATGCGGCGATTATACATAGGCAAACCCGGCAGCCCAAGCCAAGGGCTGGCAGATGTGCATGAATCTCATCGAGAATACGGCATAATACGGGGCCAAGTGTGTGATCCTCCGCACTGATAGCGCATCCGGAGTCATTTTTTTTGAAAAAAAACCACAAAAAAATGCCCCTCAAGGAATGAAATCCTTTTCTTTCAGTGTGTTAAAACATCAGGCAAAAAAGCCCACGACCGACAAGGTGTCATTTTGCAACAAAACTCATTATTGAACTTCAAGGAACAGGGCCAGGGCCCGGCCGTTGTGCTGATCCACGGTCTGTTCGGCAGCCTGGACAACCTGGGGCTGCTGGCACGCGCCCTGAGCGAACACTATCGCGTCATCAGCGTGGATCTGCGCAACCACGGCGCCTCGTTCCACAGCGACGAGATGAGCTATCCCCAGCAGGCTGTCGACGTGCTCGCCCTGCTCGATGCCCTGGCCCTGGATCAGGTATCCCTTGTCGGTCACTCCATGGGCGGCAAGGTCGCCATGCAACTGGCCAAGCAGGCTCCCGCCCGGGTCGCCAGGCTGGTGGTGGCCGACATAGCCCCTGTCGCCTATCCCCACTCCCGCCATCAGAACGTGTTCGCCGGTCTCAACGCCACCCTGAACCAGCCGGTGCAGAGCCGCAGCGAGGCAGAGGCCATTTTGGCCGAGCACATCGAGATCGCCGGCGTACGCCAGTTCCTGCTCAAATCCTTCGCCAAGGGAGAGTCCGGTTGGGGCTGGCGTTTCAACGTAGCGGCCCTTGAGCGCAATTACGCCAACATCATGGGCTGGCCCGACAACCAGCATCGATTCGAGGGGCCCGCGCTCTTTATCAAGGGCGGCGATTCGGACTATATGCAGCCCCAATATACCGACACTGTGATGGCACAATTCCCGGCGGCAAAGGCGCGCATCATCGCCGGAACGGGCCACTGGCTGCACGCCGAAAAGCCGGTTTTGTTCAACAAATTGGTTGTGGATTTCCTGTCGACAGGCGGTTAACAGTTTCAAATCCTTTGTGATATAGTGCGCCCGTCATAAGGAGTGTGCGCAATCCATGCTAAGTGAACATATCGATCTGATTGAGAGTCTGGGCCTGAAGTTATTCTTGCTGGCCATTTTCATATTGATTGGCCTGGCCATTCACGACGTACTCAAACGCGGCAACGTGCCCCGTTTTGGTCGAGTCATCGTCTGGTTGGTACTCTGTCTGGGTTGCGCGGGTTTTGTCGCCAAGGGGCTGATCGAATTGGGCTGGGAAGGCTCAGGGATCGGCTAACTTATTTTCATCTGTGATGTATGGCCAAACAGCAAACTGATCGAACAACACTGGATCTGTTCGCAAATGAGAAGCGCCCCGGCAGGCCAAAGACCAATCCACTCCCCCGTGAGACCCAACTCAAGATCAACAAGCGCAACCAGCTTAAGCGCGATCGCGAGAACGGTTTGAAACGGGTCGAGTTAAAGGTGGAGGCCGAGTTGCTGGAGCGCCTGAACCAACTTGCGTTACAACAGAACGTCAGCCGAGCCGAGCTGATCCAATCTATCCTGAAGCAACAGATTGAGTCTGCTTTCGCAGCAGGCATCGCAATCTGACCGTTAAGCATTAACACCAGATACGGGTAACTAAACACTATGGCTAGTGTAGGTCTGTTTTTCGGCAGCGATACCGGTAATACCGAAGCTGTCGCCAAGATGATCCAGAAAGAACTGGGCAAACAACTGATTGAAGTCCGTGACATTGCCAAGAGCAGCAAGGCCGACATCGACAGCTTCGATCTGCTGATGTTCGGTATCCCGACTTGGTACTACGGCGAAGCCCAAGCCGATTGGGATGACTTCTTCCCCGAGCTGGAAGAGATCGACTTCACCAACAAGCTGGTTGCCATCTTCGGATGCGGCGATCAGGAAGACTATGCCGAGTACTTCCTCGACGCCATGGGCACACTGCGTGACATAGTCGAAGCCAAAGGCGCCATCATCATCGGCAACTGGCCAACCGCCGGTTACGAGTTTGAAGCCTCCAAGGCTGTGGTGGATGACAAGCACTTCGTGGGTCTGGGTATCGACGAAGATCGCCAGCCGGAACTGACCGCCGAGCGCGTCAAGGGCTGGTGCAAGCAGCTGCATGAAGAGATGTGCTTGGCCGAGCTGGAGTGATCCGGCAAGCCAGCTACCTCTGACAACAAGGGCCCCGCCGGGGCCCTTGTTGTTTTTGCGATCCGATCTTTTCAGCCACCTCTGTGCTCGGGTTTGGCACGCACATAGAGGGTGCGTTTGACCTGTGCCACCAGCTCGCCACTCTTGTCCTGCACCGTGACCTCGAACTCGGGGAAGTGCTTGTTGCCCCCCTCGGTCGCCGCCACTATGGACGCCAGCTTGCCGTCGGTCAGGTTGAACTCGGCCACCAGCTTGCCCTTGCCCGGCTTGATGTAATTGATGCTGCCCGCCTTGTCCCAGACGTAATAGCGGTTCTTGAAATAGCCCATCAGCATCAGCGGATAGATGGGATCCGTCATCGCAAACATGCTGCCGCCAAACTGGGTACGGTTGGCGTTCTTGTTCCACCAGCGGGACTTGAGCGTCACCCGGCAGTAGCGAAAATCATCGCTCAGCGCCTCTATCTTGATACCTGCGCCCCAGAAGGGGGGCCAGGCGTTGAGGGCGCGGCGCACCCAGGCCGCGTTGTCAAAAAGCCAATCCATGGATCTCATCCGACCAGACAATGAAGAAGGTTACATCTTATCAACATTCGACGGGCGAGCAAGCCGGTGCCGCGATTTCACCAATTCGGCCAGATGGCGGACTTTGCGCTAAAGCCCTTGAATTACTGGGTTTATTTTTAGGTGAGCTACGACCTATAATGACAGGCCAAGCGAGTTCGTGGTTGCCATTCCAGCGGCAGTCAATCAGAATAACCACACCTTCGAGAATGCGAATAAGTAGAATATGGCAGACAACAACCAAGCGTTAAAAAAGGCCGGGCTCAAGATCACCTTGCCCCGCGTCAAAATCCTGGAAATCCTGCAACAGCCGGATTGCCAGCACACCAGTGCGGAAGATCTGTACAAACGACTGATCGACCAGGGTGAAGAGATTGGTCTCGCTACCGTATATCGCGTTCTCAACCAGTTTGATGATGCCGGTATTGTTACCCGTCACCACTTCGAAGGGGGCAAGTCGGTGTTCGAGCTGGCCACCCAGGAACACCACGACCACCTGGTCTGCCTCGATTGTGGCAAGGTGATCGAGTTCTCCGACGAGGTGATCGAGCAGCGCCAGCGCGACATCGCCAAGCTGCACAACATTCGCCTGACCAATCACAGCCTCTATCTGTACGGCCACTGCGCCAACGGCGACTGCAAGCACGACGATTGATAGCGGCTTGTACCGGTCAATAAAAAAGCCAGC
>NZ_CDDA01000032.1:225067-266391 GCF_000819745.1 Aeromonas bestiarum
GCTGGCTTTTTTATTGACCGCAATCCGGACAAGAAGGGACAGGGTCTCCCCTGCCCTCTGCTTGTCAGGCCTCGGCCTTGCCCCAGACGTCACGCAGGGCCACGGTGCGGTTGAACACCAGGTGCTCGGCGCTGGAGAGCTTGTTGTCGGCGCAGAAGTAGCCTTCACGCTCGAACTGGTAGGCAAACTCCGGCTTGGCGTTCTGCAGGGAGGCTTCCACGCGGGCGCCTTCGATGATCACCAGGGAGTCCGGGTTGAGCGCCGCCTCGAAGTCAGCCTCGGCACCCGGGTTCGGCATCTTGAACAGACGGTCATAGAGACGGATCTCGGCCGGCAGGGAGTGAGTGGCAGAGACCCAGTGGATCACGCCCTTCACCTTGCGGCCATCGGCCGGATCCTTGCCCAGGGTCTCGGGATCGTAGGAGCAGTAGATGCAAGTCACCTTGCCATCCGCATCCTTCTCGACCCGCTCGGCCTTGATCACATAGGCATTGCGCAGGCGCACTTCCTTGCCCAGCACCAGTCGCTTGAACTGCTTGTTCGCTTCTTCTTTGAAGTCCGCTTCATCGATGAAGATCTCGCGGGTAAAGTTCAACTCGCGGGTGCCCATCTCGGCGTTGTTCGGGTGCGCCGGTGCGGTCAGCACCTCATCGGCCGCCAGGTTCTCGATGACCACCTTCACCGGATGCAGCACGGCCATGGCGCGCGGTGCATTCTCGTTGAGATCGTCACGGATGCAGGCTTCCAGCATGCTCATCTCGACTATGTTGTCCTGTTTGGTCACGCCGATGCGCTTGCAGAACTCGCGGATGGAGGCAGAGGTGTAGCCACGGCGACGCAGACCGGAAACGGTCAGCATGCGCGGATCGTCCCAGCCATCCACGTGCTTCTCGGTCACCAGCAGGTTCAGCTTGCGCTTGGACATGACGGTGTATTCGAGGTTCAGACGAGAGAACTCGTACTGACGCGGGTGGCAGTCGATGGTGATGTTGTCCAGCACCCAGTCATACAGACGACGGTTGTCCTGGAATTCCAGGGTACAGATGGAGTGGGTGATCCCTTCCAGCGCGTCCGAGATGCAGTGGGTGAAGTCGTACATCGGATAGATGCACCACTTGTCACCTGTCTGATGGTGGTGGGCAAACTTGATGCGATAGATGACCGGATCGCGCATCACCATGAAGGGGGACGCCATGTCGATCTTGGCGCGCAGGCAGGCGCTGCCTTCGGCGAACTCGCCGTTCTTCATCTTGGCAAACAGCGCCAGGTTCTCTTCCACGCTGCGATCGCGGAACGGGCTGTTCTTGCCGGCTTCGGTCAGGGTGCCGCGGTATTCGCGCATCTGCTCGGCAGACAACTCGTCCACATAGGCCAGACCCTTTTCGATAAGCTCGATGGCGTAGCCGTGCAGCTTGTCGAAATAGTCGGAGGAGTAGCAGATCTCGCCGTTCCACTGGAAGCCGAGCCACTGCACGTCCTGTTTGATGGACTCCACGTATTCGATGTCTTCTTTCACCGGGTTGGTGTCATCGAAACGCAGGTTGCACTGACCCTGATAATCACGGGCGATGCCGAAGTTCAGGCAGATGGACTTGGCGTGGCCGATATGGAGATAACCGTTCGGCTCGGGCGGAAAACGGGTATGCACGCTCTTGTGCTTACCGCTGGCCAGATCTTCATCAATGATCTGACGAATAAAGTTAGTTGGGCTGTTCGCCTGACTCATGGCTCACCTCAAAAATGCGTCACTGGCGGAAGTTGTGCCGGCTGGCACCCTCATCCCCCCGCCGTCAAGCCGGTTATGATCCCTCATTACGCGCCCTGTCTCAACCTGAATTTACCCAATTCGGGGCGCGGGCAGGCCAAAACGGCACGCGCCCGCCGGCTGAATGTCATGGCGGATAAAAAAAGACCCCGCACTGGGCGGGGTTCAAGGTGATGAAAAAACAAAAACAGACAATACACACACACAACAAAGGCTCACACGCACAGTCAACCTTTCCCAAGGCCGATGCATTATCGGGCTTGGGAAAGGCGGGTCTTGCGACCCACCTTGCGTTATGGATTGAGGGCTATCAGTTCAGCTCGGTGACACGGCTGGTGCGCTTGCCATCGAAGCTGGTGGTACGCAGGTAGACCTTGCCGGTCACGCTTGGCTTGGCCGCGGCGTCGTAGGCACTCCAGCTCTTGCCGTCCAGGCTGTACTGGATGGGCAGGCCCGGCAGGTCCACGTTCGCTTCCAGCTTGCCGTCGATGACCTTGGCGCCCGGCACCGAGAGACGATACTCGACGCCCTGGACATCCAGCTTCGGCAGGATGCGCTGACCCAGCAGGTTGGCGAACTGGTTCCACTCCTTGTTCAGGGTGGCCTTGTTGACATGCTTGGTCTCACCGGAGAACTCGCGACCCTTCACATAGTTCAGCTCGAAGCCACCCTTGTGCCAGGCACGCTCGGCCATGGAGAAGATGCGCGGGTAGACCATGTACTCGTATTGAGCATCGGTACGCACGGTTTCACTCCACTGCTGACCGGAGATCCCGCGGAACTTGACCGGATCCTGGTCACCCTTGGCCACGAAGGCGTTGCCGTCGCGGTCAACCGAGGTCTCGGCGTTCTGCGGCAGGTTTTCCGGGGCGAAGGCGAACACCTTGCGGGTGTCATTGAAACGGGTTGCCCAGTAGTAGCCACGCTCGGCCGGGTGCACCTCGTTCGGGAAGTCGAAGTAGAGGTAGTCCGGGTTGGAGAGCACGACGTCATAGCCCTTGTGCGCCCACTTCATCGCCTCGTTGAAACCACCCCAGTAGAGGGTTTCCCAGAAGTTGACCACTGTCTTGTCGGTGGCAAAATCCTTGGCGCTATTGGCGTACTTGAGGCCATCTTCCCATGCCTGCAGGGTGGAGAAGCCACGGCTCTTGGCCAGCTCGCTCACTTCCTTGGCGAAATAGACAGGCAGCTCGGCCACGTCCTTGATCTTGCCATCGTCGATCATCTTCTGGCAGACCGGCGACTTGCCGAACGGCTTGTCCTGCTTGCTGGAGTCGACGTTGCCCTTCCAGGCGACCAGCTCTTCTTTCTTGGTGACGGCCGGATCCTGATAGCCACCGCCCTGCATGATGTTCTTCGCCTCGTCACCACCGTAGTGCCAGGCAGTCAGCGGCTGGCCGGCGGCCTGGTGCATCTGGGCCACTTCATCCATCACCTTGCTCACGAAGGTGGCAGCACCCGGCTGGCAAGGGTTGATGAAGGACATCTTGTCGTAGAACTGCACCGAGGTGACGTTGGAGGTATCCGCCGGGTCGGTCAGACGGAACTGGTTGGCTTCCGCTTCTTTGCCCTCGGCCATCAGACGCTGGTAGCGCGCCTCCATGGAGACCACCGCGGCACGGGCGTGAGCCGGCATGTTGATCTCGGGGATCACGGTCACGCCGCGGGCCTTGGCATAACGCACCAGGTCGATGTAGTCGGACTTGCTGTAGAAACCGGAGCCCTGGTTGTCGCTGGTCGGGCCGGAACCCAGCTGCGGCATCAGACACTTGGTCTCGGAAAGATCGTGGCAACGCTGGCTGCCCACTTCGGTCAGCTCCGGCAGCCCCGGGATCTCCAGACGCCAGCCTTCATCGTTGGTCAGTCCCAGGTGCAACTTGTTGAGCTTCATGGCCGACATCTGGTCGATCAGCTTGTGCAAGGTTTCCGGGCTTCTGAAGTGGCGGGCCACGTCGGTCTGCATGCCGCGGTATTCGAAGCGCGGCGCATCCTCGACGCTCATCTGGCTGACCAACTTGTCGTTGACACCCAGCAAGGAGATCAGGGATTGCGCGCCCCAGAAGGCGCCTTCGATGTCATGACCCTGGATCACAGTGCCCTGCTTGCCTACGGTCATGTCATAGCCTTCGGCCTGCTTGAGCTTGCTGCCGAGCTTGACGGTCACTGGATAGCCGGTGTCGGAGAGGGTAACACCCAGCTTGGTCAGTTGAGCCTTCAGGGCGTCGGCGCGATCGCTCGGCAGATCCAGCGCATTGAGCTTGATGCTGGAGAAGTCAACCTGCGGGCCCGCCTTGATGACTTGCTTGAGCGGGGTCGGCAGTATCTGGTCATCGATCTTGCTGGCCGGCAGCAGGCTGCTGGTCAGGTTGGCGGCGAAACGGGTTTCGCTGTTCATCAGGATGTTGTTGTCATCCTTGGTGCGCTTCCAGCCATCGGCTGGCATCGGCTTCTCGTAGGTGCTGGCGTCGTCGATGTTGCTCATGCTGGCCAGCACTTTCGGCTCGGCACCTTCGCTGGCGACATACCAGTTCGGCATGATGTCAGATTCGAACAGTACCCAGTATTCCACCACCAACGGCACTTCGACCGTGGCATCCTTGGCAAAGCCCTTAAACTGCTCGGTTGGCGTCAAACGATAGAGGTCGCCGGTCAGATGGGTGATGGTGAACTGGTCGTTGTCGACCCGCTGGATGCGGCGGATGGAGGAGACATAGATGCTCCAGTCCTTGGAGGTGACGTCAGCACCTGTATTGGTCAGGTGCAGCTTGGCAACGCCACAGCTCGCCCACTCGGAACCCAGCGCCTGACAGTCGAGGCCGGCGCCGGCACCGTCGTTGGTGACGACTTCGTACTTGACGACGAGGTTGCTGGCGAGGGAATCGACCACGGCTTGCTTGGCGGCATCGGCTGCCTGTACCTGGCTGACGAAAACGGTAGACATGGCAATGGCTAACAGAGAATGTTTCAAGTTCATAACTGCTGCTCTCATTTGAAGTAAAGGTTGGAATTTCTTGGCTTTTTTTATATTGGGCCCCGAGGCGGGGCCCTAGTTATGTCAACAATGGACTTAGACTTGAGGCGAGCTTGCGCTCTATTAACGCAGGGCCTTCATCTCACCGGCGATGATTTCGGCCAAGGGGCCCAGAATCACCTGCAGGTTCTGTTCACCGAGCTTGACCACACCGGCCGCGCCCAGGGCTTTCAGCTTGCGCTCATCCACTATGCTGCGGTCTTTCAGGGTCAGGCGCAGACGGGTGATGCAGGCATCTATAGTGACCAGGTTCTCTTGACCACCCAGCACTTCCAGATACTGGCGAGCCAGTTCGGTGCGGTCTGTGGTCTGAGCCTGTACCGGTACGGCTTCGTCATCTTCACGACCCGGGGTTTTCAGGTTGAACTTGACGATGACGGCACGGAATATGACGTAGTAGAGACCGAAGAACACCAGACCCTGTGCCAGCAGCATGTACCAGTGAGTCGCCAGCGGGTTGCGGCTGGAGAGCACCATATCCACCAGACCGGCACTGAAGCCGAAACCGGCAATCCACTGCATGCTGGCGGCTATGAACACGGACAGACCGGTCAGCAGGGCGTGGATGACATAGAGCACAGGTGCCACGAACATGAAGGAGAATTCGAGCGGCTCGGTCACACCGGTGAAGAAGGCGGCGAAGGCGGCGGCGATCATGATGGATGCAACCTTGTCCTTGTTCTCTTTCTTGGCGGAGTGGTAGATGGCCAGCGCGGCGCCCGGCAGACCGAACATCATGATGGGGAAGAAGCCAGCCTGGTACATACCAGTGACACCCACAACCGCTTTACCGGCGTCGATGGAGGATTGGCCACCCAGGAAGTTCGGGATGTCGTTGATGCCGGCCACGTCGAACCAGAACACTGAGTTCAGGGCGTGGTGCAGACCGACGGGGATCAGCAGACGGTTGAAGAAGGCGTAGATACCGGCACCGGTAGAGCCCAGGTTGACGATGGATTCACCAAAGCTCACCAGACCACCGTAAATGACCGGCCAGACGGCCATCAGGATGAAGGCGACGACGATCATCACCACTGAGGTCACGATCGGCACCAGACGACGGCCAGAGAAGAAGGCCAGCGCCTTGTGCAGTTCGACGCTGCTGAAGCGGTTGTAAAGCTCGGCGGCGATCACACCGGTCAAGATACCGATGAACTGGTTCTCAATCTTGCCGAATGCGGCAGGCACTTGATCCAGCGGGATCTGCTGGATTTGCGACACGGCGCCCGGGCTCAGCAAGGTGGTCACCACCAGGTAGCCGACCAGACCGGCCAGCGCGGCGGAACCGTCTTTATCCTTGGACATGCCATAGGCGACACCGACAGCAAACAGTATGGCCATCTTGTCGATAATGGCGGCACCCGCCTTGATCAGGAAGGCAGCCAGCGCGCTGTCACCACCCCAACCGTTCGGATCGATCCAGTAGCCAACCCCCATCAGGATCGCTGCGGCAGGCAATACCGCTACCGGCACCATCAGGGCACGGCCGATCTTTTGCAAATAACCGAGAATGTTCACGGTTCCTCTCCTTAGTTAATGTTTTTCTAGAAATTAAGTGCTTATCACGTTTGACGCATAAGCCATCAAGGCTTGTTTGGCAGTCTAGGGCTTTTATTTCGCTGCGCAAATTAATAAACGTATATTCGTGATCATTATCACCCAAACGAGATAAAGGTAGCGGATACATGTGGCTTAGTTCGCAATCTTTATTTACGCTATAAAACAACTTGAATCCGTCTCAGCCTATTTGCCGCCGACACCCCGGCAGCAACCCGTACAGAGGTATCTACAATGCGCCTGATCCCGTTGAAATCTGCCAGCCAAGTGGGCCTGTGGTCTGCCCGTTACATCGTTGACCGTATCAATGCGTTCAAACCCACTGCCGATCGCCCCTTCGTACTGGGCCTGCCCACCGGCGGCACCCCGCTCAACACCTACAAGCGCCTGATCGAGCTGCATAAAGCGGGCGAGGTGAGCTTCGAGCACGTGGTCAGCTTCAACATGGACGAATACGTCGGCCTGCCGGAAGATCACCCCGAGAGCTACCACAGCTTCATGCACAACAACTTCTTCTGTCACATCGACATCCGCCCCGAGAACATCAACATCCTCAACGGCAACGCCCCGGATCTGGTGGCCGAGTGCAAGCGCTACGAGGAGAAGATCAAGTCCTACGGCAAGATCAACCTCTTCATGGGCGGCGTCGGCAATGACGGCCACATAGCGTTCAACGAACCGGCCTCTTCCCTCTCCTCTCGTACCCGGGTCAAGACCCTGACCGAAGACACCCGCATCGCCAACTCCCGCTTCTTCGGCGGCGACATGGAGCAGGTGCCCAAGCTGGCGCTGACCGTGGGTGTCGGCACCCTGATGGACGCCGAAGAGATCATGATCCTGGTGACCGGTCACGGCAAGGCCCAGGCCCTGCAAGCCGCGGTGGAAGGCAGCGTCAACCACATGTGGACCATCTCCACCCTGCAACTGCATCCGAAGGGAATGATGGTGTGCGACGAGCCCTCCACCATGGAGCTCAAGGTCAAGACGGTGCGTTACTTCCAGCAGCTGGAAGCCGCCAACATCGGCCGTCTGTAAGGAGCCACCATGTACGCATTGACCAACTGCACCCTCTACACCGGCAGCTGTGTGCTGACCGGTTACGGGGTGGTGATCGAGGGCGACAAGATTATCGCCATCTCCCGCCGGGCCGAACTGCCCGCCGGCATAGAACAACATGATCTGCACGGCGCCAACCTCTGCGCCGGCTTCATCGACGTGCAGCTCAACGGCTGCGGCGGCGTCATGTTCAACGGCCACATCACCACCCAGACTCTGGCGACCATGCAGGCCGCCAACCTGAAATCCGGTACCACCAGCTTCCTGCCGACCCTGATCACCAGCCCGGATGCGGACATGAAGCAGGCCGTCGCCGTCACCCGCGATTACATGGCCGCCCACCCCAACGAGGTGCTGGGCGTGCATCTGGAGGGGCCCTACACCAACCTCAAGCGCAAGGGCATTCACCCGGCCGAGCAGATCCGCCAGCCCGCCGACGAGATGATCGACTTCTTCTGTGCCAACAGCGACGCCATCGCCAAGATCACCCTGGCGCCGGAGCGCAACAAGCCGGAGCACATACGCCAGCTGGTGGAAGCGGGCATCCTGGTCTCTGCCGGCCATACCGCCGCCAACTACGATCAGGCCATGGCCGGCTTTGACAACGGCATCCGCTTTGCCACCCACCTCTACAACGCCATGACCCCGACCGTGAACGGCCGCGAGCCGGGCGTGGTGGGCGCCATCTACGATCGCAAGGATGTCTATGCCGGCGTCATCGTCGATGGGCATCACGTGCACTGGGCCAATGTGCGGCTGGCCCACAAGATGCTGGGGGATCGGCTGGTGCTGGTCACCGACGCCACCGCCGCAGCCGGGGCGCCGGAAGGCTTTGAGAAGTTTGATTTTTGTGGCGCAACCGTCTATTTCCGCGATGGTCAGTGCGTTGACGAGAATGGTACACTCGGCGGTTCTGCCCTCACCATGATTGAAGGGGTGGAAAATCTGGTCAAACAGGTCGGATTACCGCTCGATGAAGCACTGAGAATGGCCACCCTATATCCCGCTCGCGCCATTGGATGGGACTCACGTCTCGGTAGTATCCAGGTCGGAAAAATAGCCAACCTGACTGTCTTTGATCAGGCCTTCACGGTCTGCGGGACCGTGGTTAACGGACACTACACAACACAGTGACACTATGACTGGCGGACAAATAGCAAACGTAGATCTTATCAAGCAGGTCAACAGTGCGGCCGTATATCGGCTCATCGACCTGCAAGGCCCCATCTCGCGGGTCAAAATTGCCGAGTTGAGTCAGCTGGCCCCGGCCAGCGTGACCAAAATAACCCGGCAACTGATCGAACATGGCCTGATCAAGGAGACCTCACCACAAGCCTCTACCGGCGGGCGGCGCGCCATCTCCCTGACCACCATTAAGCATCGCTTTCAGTTTGTGTCCGCCAAGCTCGGCCGCGGCTATCTGCAGCTGAGCCTGTACGATCTCGACGGCAAGGAGCTCGATCAGCACATCACCCAGGTGACCGAGATCGACCAGCAGCCCGTGGTCGACATGCTGCTGCGCGAAATTGGTGCCTTCATCGACGCCCAGCAGGAGCGCAGCCGCAACCTGATCAGCATAGCGCTGACCATGCCGGGTCTGGTCAATCCGGAATCGGGCATGGTCATCTATACCCCCAAGTACCAGATCCGCAATCTGGCGCTGGCTAAGCTGCTGGAGAACCACTTCAACCTGCCCTGCTACGTGGGCAACGACACCCGCTCCCTGGCGCTGGCCGAGCACTTCTTCGGTGAATCCCGCGACTGCATGGACTCCATCCTGGTGAGCGTGCACCAGGGGGCCGGCTCCGGCATCATCACCAAGGGCAAGGTGTTCCTCGGTCAGAACCGCAACGTCGGCGAGATCGGCCACATTCAGGTCGAACCGCTCGGCAAGCGCTGCCACTGCGGCAACTTCGGCTGCTTGGAGACCATAGCCTCCAACGAGGCCATCGTCGACAAGGTGAAAGAGCTCATCAGCCGCGGCCACCTGAGCTCGCTGCAGGAGAAGCACATCACCATCCAGGAGGTGTGCAAGGCCGCCATGGCCGGTGATGAACTGGCCCGCAGCGTGATCGAGAACGTGGGTGAGCATCTGGGACGGGCGGTGGCCATCACGGTCAACCTGTTCAACCCGCAGAAGGTGCTGATCGCCGGTGAAATCACCGCCGCCGAAGAGATCCTCTTCCCGGCCATCCGCCGCTGTGTCGAGCACCAGTCTCTGCCGAGCTTCCACCGTGGTCTGCCCATAGTGAAGGCGCGCTTCCAGAACCAGCCCACCATAGGCGGCTTCGCCCTGGTGAAGCGGGCCCTGCTGGAGGGTGATCTGTTGCAGATCATCATGGAGCAGAAGTAAGGCGCTTGCCTTGCGAGATAAAAAACGGCAGCCACTGGCTGCCGTTTTTTATTGTGTGCTGTTCGCAGGTTTAGCCTGCCCGGCACGGCTTGAACAGATCCAACGCGCCGTCATACACCTTTGTCTGCACATCCATGATCCCCAGCATTGAGTGGAACAGGTTGTCATGGGAGAAGCGCTGGCTGGCCGCCTCCTGCTGCAGGCAATCCATGTTCAGCCGCCGATCTGCCTGCAACTGGGGGGAGAGCCAGGTCAGCAGTGGCACCCGGGTCTGATCATCCGGCGCGAACTTGTAGGGGGTGCCGTGCAGGTAGAGCCCCATGGCACCGAGGGATTCGCCGTGATCGGAGAGATAGACCAGCCCCACGTTGTAGTCGTTCTGCAGCGTCTTGAGCTTGTCGATCAGCCGTGCCACTACCTTGTCGGTGTAACGTATGGTGTTGTCATAGCTGTTGACCAGCTCTTCATTGGTGCAGTTTTCGATGTCGCTGCGCGGGCAGTCCGGCACGAAGAAGCGCTCGGAGGCGGGGTAGCGCCGATAATAGGTCGGGCCGTGGCTGCCCATCAGGTGAAAAGCCACCAGCTTGTTGCCCTTCATCTGCGCTATCTGCTGATCCAGCCCCTCCAGCATCACCTCGTCGTAGCAGGAGCCTCTCTGGCAATACTGCGGGAATGCCTTGGCCTCTATGTCTATGGTGGGCACGTTCTTGCACACCCCCTTGCAGCCACCGTCGTTCTCCTTCCACAGCACGGAGATGCCGGCGTGTTGCAGCACATCCAGCATGCCATCCCGCGACTGGGCCAGGGTGTCGTCATATTCCCGGCGCGTGAGATTGGAGAACATGCAGGGCACGGAGACGGCCGTGGCGGTGCCGCAGGAGCGCACGTTGCGAAACGAGACCATGCCCGCCTCCTGAGCGGTGAAGCTGTTGGTCTGCTTCCCGTAGCCGTTGAGGGAGTAGTTCTGGCTGCGCGCCGTCTCCCCCACCACCAGAAACATCAGGGTCGGCTTGCCGCCCTGCCCCACCACTTTGGCATCGGTCCCCAGCGGCTGATAGGGGATGGGGGTGGCAAACAGGATATCCGTGGCGTAACGATAGAGACCGTGTACATAGTTGGCGGGCACTATCTCCTTGCCGAGGGACTTGTTGTTGCGCCCGACCGAGGCGTAATCCTGGTAATAGAGCGCGGCCACCCCCACCAGAAACAGCAGCGACAGGGCGATGGAACCAAGACGCAACCCCAGTCCCTTATACCAGGGGCTGGGATAGGTTATTTTCACCCACAGCAAGGCCAGCGCCGGCAGCAGTCCGGTCAGCAGGAACCAGAGCGCGACCGAGCCATTGAGGTAGGCCGTCGCCTCCCCGCTGTTGGTCTCGACTATGTTCTGCACCATGCTCACGTCGAAGATGACGCCGTACTTGAGCATGGCGTAGCTGACCACAGAGCCCATCAGGATCAGCAGCACGAAGAAGGGCTTGAGCAGATAGCGGAAGGTAAAGGGCAGAAACACCGCATTGAGCGCGGCCAGCAGCACCAGGGGGATAGAGAGGGCAAAGCCCGCCTTGACGTGCTCCAGCTGGGTGAGAATGTGGTAAAAGTGCAGGAAGATGGGCCAGTTGAACACCAGTGCAAACAGCAGCACCAGCAACAGATTCACCTTCATCACTCCCAGGGTGATGCGCATAACGATACTCCGACAAACCAGGCAGGACTGGGGCCCCTGCATGGGGGCACCCGTTGTGAGTGCTCGCTTGCCGCGCACCTCTTCCTGAGGGCAAGCACGGCAAGGGGCTGGGCGCCCGGACACGGCAGGCAGCTTAAGTCGCCAAACTTAAGGGAAAATTAAGGCGGGCAATGTCACGACCGGCGCGACCTTCAAGCGCGGAGCAACCATAAAAAACGGCAGCCGAGGCTGCCGTTTTAGCGGGGGCGAACAGAACGTCGCCACCAGAGTGTTCACGAACCGGATTACAGGGTCGCGGCGACTTCGTCGGAGATGGAGCCGTTGTGGTACACCTCCTGCACGTCGTCCAGATCTTCCAGCATGTCGATGAGGCGCATCAGCTTGGGGGCGGTTTCCGCATCCAGCTCGGCTTCGGTGGAAGGAATCATGGTCACTTCGGCGCTCTCGGCCTTGAAGCCGGCGGCCTCCAGCGCATCCAGCACGGTCCCGAAGTCGTTCGGGGTGGTGTACACCTCGATGGAACCATCTTCCTCGGTCACCACGTCATCGGCGCCCGCTTCCAGGGCCGCATCCATCAGGGCATCTTCATCGACACCGACGAAGGTCAGCAGACCTTTCTTGCTGAACAGGTAGGCGACCGAGCCGTCGGTGCCCAGGTTGCCGCCGCACTTGCTGAAGGCATGACGCACTTCCGCCACGGTACGGTTGCGGTTGTCGGTCAGGCACTCCACCATGACGGCGGAGCCAGCCGGGCCGTAGCCTTCGTAGACTATGGTCTCGAGCTGCTCGCCGTCGCCACCACCGGCCCCACGTGCGATGGCGCGGTTGATGGTGTCGCGGGTCATGTTGCCGGTCAGGGCAGCCGCCACCGCCGCACGCAGGCGTGGGTTGTTGGCGGGATCCGGATCGCCGATACGAGCCGAGGTGGTGATTTCACGGATCAGCTTGGTGAAGATCTTGCCGCGCTTGGCATCCTGAGCTGCCTTGCGGTGTTTGATGTTGGCCCACTTACTGTGACCTGCCATAGAGACTCTCCGTTATATTTTTTAGATTTCAATAACACAAAGTGACCGGGTAGGCCGCGCCGGGCGCGGCCGGGACTGTGCCGGATGCCGGCTTATTCATCACCCTTGACGGTCGTCGCAATCGCCAGTTCGCTCATCTGCGCCTGGTTGGCAAAGCTGGGGGCGTCTGTCATCAGACAGGCGGCCGCCGTGGTTTTCGGGAAGGCAATCACGTCCCGGATGTTGTCGGTACCGGTCAGCAGCATGCTGAGGCGATCCAGGCCGAAGGCCAGACCGGCGTGCGGCGGGGTACCGTACTTCAACGCATCCAGCAGGAAGCCGAACTTCAGACGCTGCTCGGCCGGGGTGATGCCGAGGATGTCGAAGACGGTGGCCTGCATCTCGCTGTTGTGGATACGCACAGAACCGCCACCCACTTCGTAGCCGTTGATGACCATGTCGTAGGCGTTGGCATAGGCGCTGAGCGGGTTGGCTTTCAGCTCGCTCGGGCCCAGGTTGCTCGGCGCTGTGAAGGGGTGGTGCATGGCCGCCAGGCCGCCTTCGCTGTCTTCCTCGAACATGGGGAAGTCGATGACCCACAGCGGCTTCCAGCTGTTTTCCATCAGACCCAGATCGCGGCCCACTTTCAGACGCAGGGCACCGATGGCATCGGCCACCACTTTCTTGCTGTCGGCGCCGAAGAAGATGATGTCGCCGTCGGCGGCGCCGGTACGGGTCAGGATCTCGCGCACTATCTCGTCAGACAGGAACTTGGCAACCGGAGACTGTACGCCTTCAATACCGTTGGCGGCGTCGTTGACCTTCATCCAGGCCAGGCCCTTGGCACCGTAGATGCCGACAAACTTGGTGTACTCGTCGATCTGCTTGCGGGACAGCTCGGCGCCGCCCGGCACTTTCAGGGCCGCCACACGGCCTTTCGGGTCGTTGGCGGGGCCGGCGAACACGGCGAACTCGACGGCGGTCAGCAGGTCAGCCACATCGACCAGCTCCATCGGCAGACGCAGGTCCGGCTTGTCGGAGCCGAAACGGCGCATGGCCTCATCGAAGGTCATCACGGGGAAGTCGCCCAGATCCACGGCCAGCACGTGTTGCCACAGGTTGCGGATCATCTCTTCCATCAGCTCGCGCACTTGCGGCGCCGTCATGAAGGAGGTCTCCACGTCGATCTGGGTGAATTCCGGCTGACGGTCGGCACGCAGGTCTTCGTCACGGAAGCACTTGACGATCTGGTAGTAGCGGTCGAAGCCGGACATCATCAGCAACTGCTTGAACAGCTGCGGGGACTGCGGCAGGGCGTAGAACTTGCCCTTGTGCACCCGGCTCGGCACCAGATAGTCACGGGCACCTTCCGGGGTGGCCTTGGTCAGCATGGGGGTTTCGATGTCGAGGAAGCCGTGCTCGTCCATGAAGCGACGCACGAAGGCGCTGGCCTTGGCACGGGTCTTCAGGTACTTGGCCATCTCGGGGCGACGCAGATCCAGATAACGGAACTTGAGGCGCTGCTCTTCGCTGTTGACCTGGTTGAAGTCCAGCGGCAGCGGCTCGGCGCGGTTGATGATGGTGAGCTCGTGGGCGAACACTTCGATGGCGCCTGTGGCCATGTCGCTGTTGCGCTGGGAGTCAGGACGAGCACGTACCACACCTGAGACCTGAATGCAGAACTCGCCGCGCAGTTCGGAGGCCAGGGCGAAGGCGTCCGGCTTGTCCGGATCGAAGAACACCTGCACGATCCCTTCCCGGTCACGCATGTCGATAAAGATGAGGCCGCCCAGGTCGCGACGACGATGGACCCAACCGCACAATGTAATGGTCTGCCCAGCATGGGCCTCATTGACCTGTCCGCAATAGATAGAGCGCATGGACTTCTTCCTTCGAAATTGTAGAGAGACGGTGAACCTGGGTCGCCGGGCACGACTGGCAAGCACCGTCTGTCTCACAGCTGGCCAGAGTCTTGTTCTTACCCGGTTTGAAATCTGTCTCATACCGTCCGATCCCCTGGATCGGACACCTGCCACCGATATCGGCTCGACCAGAGGCGGCTGGCAAGCGGCCGGGCAGTCGGTCAGAGGGCATCGGAAAGCGTCGTTGTTTGGCCAATTCATGGCCGCTACCGTCGCCACAATATGCGCACAGCGGCGTGAGTCACAACAAATTGGCAAACAAAAGGGCTGGCATTATAGAGGAAAACCCCCATTTGGGTAAAATGGCCAGCAGCCCCCTTTGCCCTGTTTTTTACATCTCAAGGCAAAAAATGGGCGCAAAACGAGATAAACCCGCAGACAGGATCCGTCATGAGCCTCTTTTTGGGCCTGCCACAATGGTCACACCCGGCCTGGCCCGGTCAATTATTGGGCGTGGGGGCCAAACCCGCCGAGCACCTCGCCCACTACGCCCGGGTGTTCAACACGGTAGAAGGCAACACCACCTTCTACGCCTCGCCGACCCCGGAAACGGTGCTACGCTGGGCCGATGCGGTGCCCACCCACTTTCGCTTCAGCTTCAAGTTTCCGAAAGAAATCAGCCATCAGAGCGATCTGGTGAGCGCCGACAAGCAGGTGAGCGACTTTATCCGCCTGCTGGAACCCTTGCATGACAAGCTGGGACTGCTCAAGCTCCAACTGCCCGCCCGCTTCGGCCCGAGCGGCCTTCCCCGTCTCGCTGAATTCTTCAACCGGCTGCCGACACAGTTTCGCTATGCCCTCGAGGTGCGCCACCCCGATTTCTTCGCCAAGGGCGAGGCGGAGCGCAGCCTGAACCGTATGCTGATGGAAAAAGGCATCAACCGCATCATGCTCGACAGCCGGCCGCTGCTCTCTGTGCCGGCCACCACGGCCGCCATGATAGATGCCCAGGGCAAGAAGCCCAGACTGCCGGTACATCTGCTGGCCACCGCCAGCGCCCCCGTGGTGCGGCTCATCGGTCTGCCGGATCCGGCCGCCAATCACCCCTTCCTGCCCAGCTGGTTGCCCCATTGGCGTCAGTGGCTGGCGGAGGGCAAGGATCTCTACCTCTTTATACATACCGCTGACAATGCCCAGTCACCCGAGCTGGCCCGCCAGATAACCCGCCTGTTGGGGCAGGAGATGGCCCCCTGGCCGGGGGAAAACGATCGCGCGCGCCAGGGCGTGCTGCGCTTTTAGTCAGCCATTTCATGGGCTATCGGGCATGCGTAAAAAAAGCCGCTTTTTTGTGGCTGGACGGGGCTCGGCGTCAAGACAAACGCCCATCAATCCTCTACACTAGCGCCCCAAGCAAAGGGCCTTCGTTGACCACTGCAATTCATTGCAACAGACAGCACGGCTCCGAATAAGGGGCCTGCCGTTGACCACTGCAATTCGTTGCAACAGACAACGCGGCTCCGGATCAAGGGCCCGGATGATGGCCCATTGCGAACAGGGCCGGCCCTAAGGATCTCACGGCCAGCCACCCCGTTCGTAAACCGGTGATAAAACAACCCAGAAGGGTGTCACCCAACGACTCAATTGAACAAACAGTCGGTTCATATACCGGCTGTCAGGTTGCGCCAGCATGCATACCAAAGACCAGATTTTTGCCGCCCCCATCGCCCGATTGGGGGACTTTTGCTTTGACGAACAGGTCGTCGACGTCTTCCCCGACATGATCCAGCGCTCGGTGCCGGGTTACAGCAACATCATCTCCGCCATCGGCATGATGGCCGCCCGCTACGCCCAGCCCGAGAGCCGGCTCTATGACCTCGGCTGTTCGCTGGGCGCCGCCACCCAGGCCATGCGTCGCCACGTGACCCAGCCGGGTTGCGCCATCACGGCGGTGGATCTCTCCCATCCGATGATAGAGCGCGCCCGCGCCCACCTCTCCGGCTTCAAATCCGAGGTGCCGGTGGCGCTGGTGGAAGCGGACATCTGCGACGTCGCTATCGAGAACGCCTCCGTGGTGGTGCTCAACTTCACCCTGCAGTTCGTGGACCCCGACAAGCGGATGACCCTGATCCAGCGCATCTTTGATGGGCTGCGCCCGGGCGGCATCCTGATCCTGAGCGAGAAGTTCCGCTTCGAGGATGCGCCGGTCAACGAGCTGCTCATCGATCTGCACCTGGATTTCAAGCGGGCCAATGGCTACAGCGAGCTGGAGATAAGCCAGAAGCGCAACGCCCTCGAGAACGTGATGCGCACCGACAGCCTGGAGATACACAGAGCCCGCCTGCGGGACGCCGGTTTCGTTCACCAGGATCTCTGGTTCCAGTGCTTCAACTTCGGTTCCATGATTGCCATCAAATCCAGCGACGCCAACTAAGCCATGATCGACTTTGCCAATTTTTATCAACTGATCGCCAAAAACCGGCTGAGCCACTGGCTGCATACCCTGCCCGCCCAGTTGCACGCCTGGCAGCATGACAACCAGCACGGCGATCTGCCGCGCTGGAATCGTGCCCTCAACAAGCTGCCCACAGTCGCGCCCGGCCCCATCGAACTGCAACATGGGGTCGAGATCGGCCATGCCGAGAGCCTGGGCGAGGGGGAGCGCAAGAAGGTCGAGAGCCTGCTGCGCCACTTCATGCCCTGGCGCAAGGGCCCGTTCACGGTGCACGGCATCCACATCGACACCGAATGGCGCTCCGACTGGAAGTGGGATCGGGTCGTGCCCCATATCAGCCCGCTGGCCGGTCGCTATGTGCTGGATGTGGGCTGCGGCAGCGGTTATCACCTCTGGCGCATGGTGGGGGAAGGCGCCAAACTCGCGGTCGGCATAGACCCGAGCCCGCTGTTTCTCTGCCAGTTCGAGGCCATCCGCCACTTTCTCGACGGCGACCAGCGCGCCCACCTGTTGCCGCTCGGCATTCAGGAGCTGCCGGAGCTGCGCGCCTTTGACACCGTCTTCTCCATGGGGGTGCTCTATCACCGCAAGTCCCCCATCGAGCACATAGAGCAGCTGCGCAACCAGCTCAAAGACGATGGCGAGCTGGTACTGGAGACCCTGGTGATCGATGGTGGCGTCAACGACGTGCTGGTGCCCACCGACCGTTACGGCAAGATGCGCAACGTCTGGTTCATCCCCTCGAGCGCGGCCCTCAAGCTCTGGGTCGAGCGCTGCGGCTTCACCGACGTGCGGATAGTAGACGAGAATATGACCAGCACCGACGAACAGCGTCGTACCGACTGGATGATAAATGAATCCCTGAGCGATTATCTGGACCCTCAAGATCCAGCGCTCACGGTGGAAGGACACCCGGCGCCGAAACGTGCCGTACTGATTGCCAGAAAGGCCAAAGACTAGCCGATGGCGCCTGTGGAAGTTACACTGACCCAATTCCAGGAAGCACAGTTAAATGAATGACATGAAAAGCAAATTAAAAGGAATGACCCTGCTCTCCCTGCTCAGTCTCGGCGGGTGTGTCAGTATGGAGAAAGCGCCCCCGGTACCTACCTTGACGCTGGCCGAGCTTCGCACCGAGATCAATCTGAGCGAGCAACGTCTGCAAACATCCATGGAACAGCAACAGAAGCAGTATGTGCAGCAACAGCACCTGCTGGTTCAGCTCAACACTGATGTCAACAACATGAAAGAGTCCGTGAAAAAAGTCGACAGCAAGCTCGAATCCTTGCCGCCCGAGCCGCCCAAGCCCATGGCGATCCCGACCGAGAAGTGCCAGGCACCAAGCCAGGGCCACACGGTCGATGGCAAACTGCTGGTCGGTGAAGCCGAGTGGATCTGGGTAGACGCCGCCAATGACGCCTTCCAGGCGCGGGTCGATACCGGTGCCACCACCTCCTCCATCAGCGCCCAGGACATCACCATCTTCGAGCGCAACGGCAAAAACTGGGTACGCTTCTTCCTGAGCCACCAGGAGATGGATGACAAGATCCAGATCGAAGCGCCGCTGGTGCGTCACGTGCGGGTGCGTCAGGCGTCCGCCGACGATCTCGATCGTCGTCCCGTGGTGCGTCTGGCTGTGCGGATCGGCGACATGACAGAAAAAGCTGAATTTACCCTGAAAGACCGCAGCGACATGACCTTCCCCGTGCTGCTGGGTCGCGAATTTTTGAAAGACATCGCCGTGGTTGATGTGGCCCGCGAATATATCCAACCAAAACCCAAGCTCAAGGATGTGAAATAATCCATGGTTTCCCGTAAGCCGTTCTATTTGCTGGTCGCCCTGCTGTACATTGTCGGCCTGGGGATGACGTTTTATCACCACATAGCGTTGGACGTGCCGCTGACGCCGGGTGAAAAACGCCAGATCTGGTCCATCGAGGCCAAGCTGGAATTTGAAGCCACCGGCGAGCCGGTGATCGCCTCCCTGGCCATTCCGGGCACTCAGCCCGGTTTCACCCTGATGAACGAGAACGCCGCGAGCCCGGGCTATGGCCTGTCGTTTGTCGAGAAGGATGGCGATGCCCGTGCCGAGTGGTCCATTCGCACCGCCTCCGGCCGTCAGGAACTCTACTATCGCGTCGACATGATGGCTGACGAGCACGCCAAACCGGCTGCGCTGGCCCAGCCCCCCGTCATCGAGAAGCAGATAGAGAGCGAGCCTTACGCCACCGCGATGAAGCAGATCTCCGAGCGGGCGCAGGAGCGCTCCGCCGACGGCTACACCCTGACCCGCGAGATCATCAAGGAGATCGAGAAGCAGGAGCAGAACGCCGAGCTGCTGAAGTCTCACAAGAGCCGCGCCAACCTGATCGCCGAACTGCTGAGCAACGCTGACGTCCCGGCCCGGGTGGTGCATGCCCTGAGCCTGGAAGACGGCCGCCGTCGCCAGGAGCTGGTGGATTACCTGCAGGTGTTCAACAGCCCGACCGACTACAAGCTGTTCAACCCGCAAACCGGTGAACAGGGTCGCCCTGCCAACCTGCTGCTGTGGGAATACAACTCGGGCGCCCTGCTGGACGTGACCGGTGGACACAACTCCAAGGTGACCTTCTCGATGATCGAGCAGGAGCAACCGGTGAACGTGGCGCTGGCGCAGAAGTTCGAAAAATCAGAGATGATGAACTTCTCCATCCACAGTCTGCCGCTGGAAGAACAGGCGCTGTTCAAGGGCTTGCTGCTGATCCCCATCGGCGTGCTGATGGTGGTGTTCCTGCGGGTCATAGTCGGTATCAAGACCTCGGGCACCTTCATGCCTGTGCTGATCGCGGTCGCCTTCATCCAGACCTCCCTCATCACGGGTCTGATCGGCTTCCTGCTGATCGTCGGCACGGGTCTCATCATCCGTTCCTACCTGTCGCGGCTCAACTTGCTGCTGGTGGCCCGAATATCGGCGATCATCATCATGGTGATCTCGATGATCGGCATCTTCTCCGCGTTCGCCTTCAAGCTGGGGCTGACCGACGGCATGAAGATCACCTTCTTCCCGATGATCATCCTCTCCTGGACCATAGAGCGGATGTCCATTCTGTGGGAGGAAGAGGGTCCGAAAGAGGTCGTCCGTCAGGGCGGTGGTTCCCTGCTGGTGGCGGTCATCGCCTACCTGGCCATGGACAACGAGCTGATCCGTCACCTGACCTTCAACTTCCTCGGCCTGCAGCTGGTGCTGATGGCGACCGTGCTGCTGCTGGGTAACTACACCGGCTACAAGCTGAGCGAGCTCAAGCGTTTCAAACCGCTGGTGAACGAGATCAAGTCTGGCGCCACCCCGGGTAAGGACAAGTAACAGATGTGGTTCTGGGAAAAATACACCAGTCCGTGGAGCCTGTCCCAGGCAGGCATCCTCGGCATGAACAAACGCAACCACTCCTACATCAGCCGCTACAACCCGCGCAGCCTCTACCCGCTGGTGGATGACAAGCTGCAGACCAAGCGCATCGCGCTGGATGCGGGGGTGACTGTGCCCGAGTTGATCGGCACCATCCGCGAACAGCATGACGTGACCCGCATCACCCAGCTGGTCAAGGATTGGCCGGGTTTCTGCATCAAGCCGGCGCGCGGTTCGGGCGGCAAGGGGATCCTGGTGATCCTGCGCCAGGAAGAGGGTCTCTTCTACAAGCCCAACGGCAGCGCCAGCAACGGTCAGGATCTGGAGCGCCATGTCTCCAACATACTGGCCGGGCTCTACTCGCTGGGCGGCAAGCCCGACGTGGCGCTGGTGGAAGGCCTCATCAACTTCGATGACGTCTTCGATGGCTACTCGTTCGAAGGGGTGCCCGATGCCCGGGTGATCATCTTCAAGGGCTTCCCTGTGATGGCCATGATGCGGCTCTCCACCGCCGCCTCCGACGGCAAGGCGAACCTGCACCAGGGCGCCGTGGGTGTGGGTCTGTGCCTGCGCACCGGTCGGGCACTGCGGGCGGTGCAGTTTGGCAATCCGCTGCGTCATCACCCGGATACCGGCCTCGATCTGTACGAACTCAAGGTGCCCCACTGGGATACCCTGCTGACCCTGGCGGCCTCCTGTTACGAGATGTCGGGCCTGGGCTACATAGGCACCGACATGGTGCTGGACAAGTTCCGCGGCCCCATGCTGCTGGAGCTCAACGCCCGGCCGGGTCTTGCCATCCAGATCGCCAACGGCCGCGGCCTGGTGCCCAATCTCAAGACCATAGAGAAGCTGGGCCAGGTCAAGATGAACGTGGAGCAGCGAGTCAACTTCGCCAAGGATCACTTCGGTATCTTCGACGAGTAGCCTGACGGCCTGACTAGCAAAAGCGCGCCTCTGGGCGCGCTTTTTTATGGCCGGCATTTGGCTGGGAGCGAGACCGGCGCAAAAAAGATATAAAAAAACCGATGCCTTGGCATCGGTTTTTCAGTATCCGGTACGCAGACCTTATTACAAGGAAGCGGCGTTCTCGGACAGATACTTGGCAACGCCATCCGGAGAGGCGGTCATGCCTTTTTTGCCTTTCTCCCACTGAGCCGGGCACACTTCGCCGTGCTCTTCGTGGAATTGCAGGGCGTCGACCATGCGCAGCATCTCGTCGATGTTGCGACCCAGCGGCAGATCGTTCACGACCTGGTGACGAACCACGCCGTGGCTGTCGATCAGGAAGGAGCCACGGAACGCCACACCGGCTTCCGGGTGCTCGACGTCATAGGCTTTGCAGATCTCGTGCTTGATGTCGGCAACCAGCGGGTACTTGACCGGACCGATGCCGCCGTCTTCGATCTTGGTGTTGCGCCAGGCGTTGTGGGAGAACTCGGAGTCGATGGAGACACCGATCACTTCCACGCCACGCTTGTTGAACTCTTCCAGGCGGTGATCGAAGGCAATCAGCTCGGACGGGCAGACGAAGGTGAAATCGAGCGGATAGAAGAACAGGACCGCTGCCTTGCCTTTGATGTGGGATGCCAGGTTGAAGGTGTCAACGATCTGGCCATTGCCCAGAACGGCAGCAGCGGTGAAATCGGGTGCGGGACGGCCTACCAATACCATATTCAATTCCTCTTTATGTGAAGTGAACAATCCTGTCAGGATTGGGCTACCTAGAGCCAAGTCCGTCTAATTCAAGCGACAAACTATAGACCCGGTGGTAGATTAGTTAAATCAAATTAAATAGATAGCATTAATCGGGTTTTCCTATGCAACGTTGGCCCAGCCTGAAACAGCTGCAATATCTGGTCGCTCTCGACGAGCACAAGAACTTCAACCGCGCCGCCAAGGCCTGTCATGTCAGCCAGTCCACCCTGAGTACCGGGATCCAGACGCTGGAAGACATGATGAACCTGCAACTGGTGGAGCGGGACCACAAGAGCTTCATTATGACCCCGGTCGGCATGGAAATCGTCGAGCGGGCTCGCAATTTGCTCTCGGATGCACGGGATCTGATGGAACTCGGCCAGCATCAGGGCGGCGTCATGCATGGTACGGTACGGCTCGGCTGCATCCCCACCATAGCCCCCTTCCTGCTCAGTAAGCTGCTGCAGGTATGTGGCAAGGCCTATCCTGAGCTGGAATTGTTGCTGCGTGAAGACACCACCACCAACCTGCTCAAGCAGCTGGAGCAGGGTCAGCTCGACTTGCTGATCCTGGCGCTGCCGGTGGAGATCGGCGGCTTCCACTGCAAGATGGTCGGCCAGGACCCCTTCCACATGGTGATGCCCGCCAGCATGGCGGCCGGTCTGCACACCCCGTTCGACTACAAGGAGCTGCCCAATCAGAGCATCTTCCTGCTGGAGCGGGAGCACTGCCTCACCGAGCATGCGGTCAGCGCCTGCCGGTTGCGGGACAAGAGCAAGATCAACCCGTTCGCCGCCACCAGCCTGCACACTCTGGTGCAGATGGTCGGCGCCGGGCTTGGCACCACCTTCCTGCCGCAGATGGCCATAGATGCCGGTATCCTCGACAACACGGATCTGGTGGCCATTCCCCTGCCGGGAGAGAAGCCGTACCGCGAGATAGGCCTGGTGTGGCGTCCCAGCACGACCCGGGTACAGACCTTCTACAAGCTGGCCGAGCTGCTCACCCCGCTGATCGAACCCAAGGCCTGAACTTAGACAGACCTCCACGAAAACGCCGGCAACTTGCCGGCGTTTTCATTGGTCAAGACTCTGACACTAGATCAGCTGCCGAACCGTCAGTTGCCGGTCGGTGGCCCGAAGATCTGGGTGTAGGAGGTCAGGGTACGCAGGCTGACGTCACCAGGCTGGCCATTCTCGTCATAGAGCGCCAGCGCGCCCGTCTGCTTGTCGTGACCCAGCAGCTGATGGGCGCTCAGGTTGCTGAGTGCATCGCTCTCCGCTTTCCACTCCCAGCGTTGTCCCAGGCTCAGGCTGCAGCTCTGCAACTGGCCCAGGTTGTTGCCATCCAGGCAATGACGGGTATCCAGCGCACTGACATAGCGGCCGTACTGGTCATAGATGAAGGACTGGGCGGCCGAGGTCTCGTCACAGGTCACGGCGCTCACGCCTTGCTGAGCATCGGCGCTCAGGCAACGGTTGTCAAAGCCGCCCAGCTGCAGGTTGACCGGGCGACCACCGGTAAACACCGGGTGGTTCCAGTCCACCTTGAAGCTGGTGGAGGCGGTCACCCGTCTGCGCTTGTCGACATCCTCGAAGCCCTGGAAGGAGACATGGGCGCCCACCACGTAATAGTGCTTGTAGATGCCGGTGTAGATGGGACGGATGTTGACCGAGGAGTCAATCTTGAACTCTGTGCTGCCCTGCTCGTTGGGCGCCGCCTTGTAGATGACGTCCAGATTCGGCACGAAGCCCTTGTAGCTCAGCGGCTGGATGCGATTGTGATCCACATCGTACCCCATGCCCCAGACGGTGGCCGTCTTGGACGAGAGCAGAGACTCCGCCGTCGCGTATTGATCCCGCACCCAGCTGAAACTCACCTTCTGGGCGCTGGGAGCCGAGCGCTCGACCCGATAGTCCTGGGTGTTGTAGGCGAGCTGGCGCTGCTGGCTGAACTTGGCCGAGGCCTCCAGCTTGGCCTTGGGCCCATCCTTGTTCACCTCGACCCCGCCGGTCACCCCCACCTCGAAACCCGAGATCTCGCGATGCTCATACTTGCTGTTGAGGTTGGTGGGCAGGCTCTTGAGCACGGCCGCCTGGGCGTTGGAAGCTTCGATGGTGAAGCGGTAGTCCTGGGCGATGGCGTCGGTGGCATAGTCCCGCGCCCAGCCGTCGAGCAGGGTGTAGCCGGCAAAGTTCTCGCTCCAGGTGAGATCTTCGTTGAGCTGGATGCCAGCACCGGCCGACTCCTCATCCAGCGAGATCCGCACTATCTTGGCATCCGGCGTGGCGGAGCCCGTGTTGCCAAATTGCAGGGAGCGCTCCAGGTTCACCCGATAGACCAGCGAGATGTTCGGCGAGTCACAGAACAGCCGATCCCCCCGATCCCAGGTGCGCGAGCGCGGGAAGGTGCACTCGGCATCGCTGATCTTGCGATTGACGTTGAGGTAGAAGGCCACGTGCGGCAAGCCGGCTTCGGCGGTGGCCGGCTGGGTCAGGGAGCGTTTGTGGCGTTTGCCCTGCCCCGCAAGACTCTCGACCCGCTCCATCACCCGATAGAAGGCCGGATCATCGACGCCCCCCAGCGGGGTAAACAGCAGCGCGCCCTTGTAAGCTGAGACCAGCACCCAGTCGGCATCGAACGAAATGCCGGCCAGCTGCTCCATGGCCTTTCTGGCCTGTTGCCGCTCGCCCTTGTCAGTAATGGCGCTGAAGTCGATGAAGACGCGCTCCCCCTGCCCCAGCACGCGCTCGCGCAGTTGATCAGGGGTCAGCCCCCTGGCGGCCTGCTGCTCATCCAGCCAGACGCCGGCGTTGAGGTAGACAAGTCCCTGCTCCGATTGCAGGCTGGCCAGCATGGCGGTGCCCTGATCGGTACGCTCGCCTATGTCTTCGGCATGCACGCTGCCTGCCAGCAAGGCCAGCGCGAGCAGACTGAGAGTGGGAGCCTGAGTGATGAATTTGCGTGGTTTTTTGTTTTTCATTGTTAGCTCCTTGTCGAATCACACCAGACTATTTCCACCATGAGGTGGAACAGCATAACCCTATTATTGATGGTTATATTTCGGTGTTATTCTGCTTGCTTGCCGCGCAATGCCAGCCATTTTTCTCGCTGTGAATTAACAGCGTATTCATGGCGGGTATTTCATATGACAAAACAAGGACTGCGGTGCAGTCTAAGGTGGAAGATTCGGCGCTCGCCGATGCTATTACACTGTTGCCGAGTACACAGTTGTCGCGCTCTGATAGCGCTGCCCATTTTAGATGCGGGTGACACCTGTCTTTAGCCTCGCGTCCCTGTTCATCGGCCTGAACGATGAAGCGGGAGCCTGATGCCTTGGGCATTCTGCCGCGAGGAAACACTCACTGCTATGGGCTCTATATCATGGGGCGGCCCTCCTCTGTCTGGTGATATTGTCAGCCAACGCCAGTCATTGACCGAATATTATTATGTGAACCAGTTGCGGGAATATACCCATATATATCTAATTTGCTGCCACCATATTGGTGACGGGGGTTGCCTGTCTAGCGGCCTGCTGTAATAGGGTTTCATCATAACGAATTAGCCTGAAATAATAACGTGACACAGATCACACGACGGCGTCAATAACGTTAATGATAAAATCATTCAAACTTGAATAGAATAATTACGTTAATATTGAAATGCTCATTCAAGATAACCGCCAAATATTATTCAAATGAATACAACCGATAATATGACGTCACTCGGCCCATGCCCTTTCCGGGCGCTCAGACGCGGTTTATTGCCAACAAGGCTATGTTCGAGCCCCAAACCCCGTTTATGATGAGCGGGTCGTCGAGTCGAAGGAGCCCCCATGCATTGCAAGTTACTGCTGCCCCTGCTGGCCCTGTTGCTGGCCGCCTGTTCCAGCACGCCCGAACCGCCGCCGCCCCGCCAGAGCAGTGCCTTCGACGGCTTCTACCAGCAATGGCGCGGCGTGCCCTATCGCATGGGCGGTGCCAGCCGGGCCGGGCTCGACTGCTCCGCCTTCACCCAGCTTGCCTACCAGCAGGTGCTCGGCTTCAACCTGCCCAGAACCACTGAATCCCAGGCCAGCCTGGGCACGCCGGTCGATCGCTACCGCTTGCAGCACGGCGATCTGGTCTTCTTCAAGACCGGCTGGCAGCAATACCATGTCGGTGTCTACACGGGGGCCGGGGAGTTCATCCACGCCTCCACCAGCAAGGGGGTGATCCGCTCGCGCCTCGACAATGTCTACTGGAACAGCCGCTACTGGCAGGCCCGTCGTCTGACGCAGTGAGCCCCGCTCACCATGAAAAATGAGAAAGGCCCGTGACGGGCCTTTCTCATTGTCTGTTTGCCGACTCAGTGCTTGCGATGCCAGCGCGGCGAGGTGGCTTTCTCGCCCCAGGGGGTGACGCAAGGCAACAAGGCCCCCTCGATCACCGTATCGCTGCTGGCCAGCGCCTCGGCAATCTTCTGATGCAGCACCCGCAGCAAGCGTCCCTCCTGTTCGGCCAGGGAGTGACCCGCGGCAAAGAACTCGCGCTGGTGTTGCAACGCCAGCTTCTGGGCAAATTCATAGGTGTTGAAGCAATCCGGCATCCGCTCGACCACATCATCAAGCCGGGCCAACAAGCTGTTCAGTTCCCTGGTCATGTCGCTCACTCCTTGTAGGTTGATGGCCAAAAACTACCCCTAATTGGATAAGCCACCAACCACCAAATCTCGAAACTGTGGTGGGTCGCACAGTTCACAGGTGAGTCATCCGCGACCCTATGCTAAGCCAGATGGCAAAACTTTACAGCCGATTAACAAGCCGCTAGATTTAGACCGACCAATCAGTCGGTCAATTAACGCGCGAGGTATGCCATGGAAGCGGTTCAGTTGCAGGAGACCACCACAGACAAGCTGTCGCTACCGGGCAAGCTGGCCCGGCTCAGGCAGGCCTGTCAGGCCAATCCCATGCCGGGTCTGAGCGAGCGCAGAGCCCATCTGAGCCAGCTCAAGCGCGCCCTGCTGGCCCACAAGCAGCCGTTGTGTGACGCCCTGGCCCGGGATTATGGCCAGCGCAGCGATTACGACAGCCTGATCGCCGACATACTCCCCAGCGTCATGCAGATCAACTACACCCAGCGCCGGATCAAGCGCTGGATGCGCCCGCACCGCCGCCACACAGGGCTGCTGCTGGCCCCGGCCAGGGTCGAGGTGTTCTATCAACCGCTCGGGGTGGTCGGCATCATAGTGCCGTGGAACTTCCCCGTGATGCTGAGCCTGGGGCCCCTCATCAGCGCCATCGCCGCCGGCAACCGGGCCATGCTAAAACTCTCCGAATTCACCCCTCACACCAACGCCGTGCTGCGCACCTTGCTGGATCAGGTGTTCGATGAGGATGAGGTCACAGTGGTCGAGGGGGATGCCCAGGTGGCAGCCGCGTTCAGCGCCCTGCCGTTCGATCATCTGCTGTTCACCGGCTCGACCGCGGTGGGCAAGCTGGTGATGGCCGCCGCAGCCCCCCAGCTCACCCCGCTCACCCTGGAGCTCGGTGGCAAGAGTCCCTGCCTCATAGCCCCCGACATGCCCATAGCGCTCGCGGTAGAGCGGATGATCTTCGGCAAGAGCCTCAACGCCGGCCAGATCTGCGTGGCCCCCGACTATGTGCTGCTGCCACGGGGCCAGGAGCAGGCCTTCATCGAGGCTTACCGCAACCACTTCGCCCGCCTCTATCCCCAGGGGCTGGGGAGCCCGGATTACGGCTCCATCATCAACGGGCGCCAGTATGAGCGGCTCACCGGCTGGCTGGCCGAGGCCGAGCAGGCAGGTGCCCAGGTGCACCCCTGCGGCAGCCCGGCCCAGGACGACGTCGCCCACCGGCTGGCGCCCCACCTGCTGACCGACGTGCCCAACCACTGCCAGCTGATGCAGCAGGAGATCTTCGGCCCCCTGTTGCCGCTGGTGCCCTACGACAGCCTGGATGAGGCGCTCGCCTACATAGCCGCCCGCCCGCGCCCCCTCGCCTTCTATCTGATGAGCCTGGATCCGGCGCTGCAGGCCAGAGTGACCCGGGAGACCCACTCTGGCGGCATGGCCATCAACGAGAGCCTGTTCCAGGTGGCGGCCGATGACGTGCCGTTTGGCGGCATCGGCGCCTCCGGCATGGGCCACTACCACGGTCACGAAGGCTTTCTCACCTTCTCCAAGGCGAAAACCGTGTTGAGCCGTGGCAGGTTCAGCACAGGCTCCCTGGTTCACCCCCCTTATCGGCGCTGGCACCAGCGGCTGATGATGGCGCTGTTTTTGCGCTGACGGGCGCCGGAGACCTGCATGCACAAACCCATGACAGACAAGCGCCGCCAGATCCTGGATGCCGCCCTCGCCCTGTGCGCCGAGGATGGGTTGCAAGGCGCCGCCACCGCCCGCATCGCCAAGGCGGCTGGGGTGGCCAACGGCACCCTGTTTCACCACTTCCCCAGCAAGGAGGTGCTGATCCAGTGCCTCTATCAGGATGTCAAACTGCGGCTCGGCGCCGCCATCACGGAGGCGGATGCCGCCCTGCCCCTGCGCGAGCAGGCCAGCCATTACTGGCAGCAGGCGATGCAGTGGATGCTGGACCATCCCAACGAGCTCAAGTTCGTGCTGGGGTTCTTCCACTCCCCCCTGCTGGCGCGCCCCCTGCGCAGCCAGATCCTGAGCGATACCCTGCGCTTTCTGCCGCGTCTGCTGAGCCTGGGCCAGGCCAGCGGTGCCCTGATGCAAGCCCCGCCGGCCCTGATGCTGGAGGTGTGCCAGAGCCAGTTTCTGGCCTGCGCCTCCCTGTTTGTCGACCAACCTGAACTGGGACGGGACGCTCACTGGCAAGCCAGTGCCTTCGCCCTGTTCTGGTCCGCTATCTCGGGAGTGAACCCTCATGCAAAACCGGACGCTTGAATCCCTGGCGGCCTTTGGCCGCCGTCTTTGGATAGCCACCCTGCTCTGGGTCATAGGGCGCACCCTGTGCCGCGCCGCCCGGGTCGATGAGGCGGTGCGACAAGAACTCGCCCCCCTGCCCGACGGCCTCACCATACGGCTGGAGGTGGCGGGCCTCAGCCAGGCGCTGATCATCCACAAGGCGGCAGGTCGCTGGCAGTGCGGCGCACCGACCCATACCAGCGGCGATCTGCACCCGCTGCGAGTGCGTTTCAAGCATCCGGGCATCGCCTTTCGCGCCCTCAGCTTTCGGCTCGGGGTCAATCAGGCATTCAGCGAAAACCGCTTGCTGGTGGAGGGGGATCTCACCGTCGCCATGCACCTGGTACGGGCGCTGGAACAGCTGCAGGCCCTGATCCTGCCCGCCTTCATCGCGCGGCCACTGCTGCGCCACTATCCTGACCCGCGCCGCAAGCTGGCGCGCGCCTGCCACATCTACCTGGGTCTGTTGACCGGCTGAACAAGAGGATGAGCACCATGAGTCGCTATTACGATTTTTTCTGCCCGGTCAAGCTGATGGCGGGCGAACAGGCACTGGAGCAGCTCGCGGGCGAGCTGGCCGGATTGGGCGCGCGCCGCCCGCTGCTGCTCACCGACAAGGGGGTCAGCGGCACCGGACTCGCCACCCTGCTGGCCAATGTGCTGGCCGAGGGGGAGCTGCCGGTCGCCGACATCTGGGACGAGATCCCGGCCGACTCCTCCACCGCCGTGGTGGAGCGGATCGCGGCCCGCTATCGGGAGCTCAAATGCGATAGCCTGGTGGCGCTTGGCGGCGGCTCCGTCATCGACACCGCCAAGGCGGTCAACATCCTCGCCTCCATGGGAGGGACGCGGCTGCTGGATTATGCCGGCGCAGGCTGCCTGACCAGACCCCTGCAGCCGCTGGCGGTGGTGCCCACCACGGCGGGCACGGGCTCCGAGGTGACGCTGGTGGCTGTGATCAAGGATGAGGCGAGCGGGCGCAAGGTGCCCTTCACCTCCCCCTTCCTGCTGCCGCAGCTGGCGGTGCTGGATCCGCGCCTCACCCAGGGCTTGCCCCTCAACATCACGGCGGCCACCGCCATGGATGCCATGACCCACGCCATCGAGGCCTTCATCGGCAACGCCAAGAACCCGGTCAGCGACGCCCTGGCCCTGATGGCGGTGGAGAAGATCGCCAGTGCCCTGCCCCAGGTGCTGAACAACCCGCAGGACAAGCGCCTGCGGCTGCAACTGGCGGAAGGATCCACCCTGGCGGGCATGGCGTTTTCCAACTCCATGGTGGGGCTGGTGCACGCCCTCGGCCACAGCCTGGGGGCCCGCTGTCACCTGCCCCACGGCCTGTGCATGAACCTCTTCCTGCCGACCGTGCTCGACTACAACCGGCCGGGCATAGATGAGGAGCTGGCTCGCCTGCTGCTGCCTCTGGTCGGCGCCGAGCGCTTCGCGGCGACCCCGGTCGCCGAGCGGGCACAGGCCAGCATCCAGGCCCTGTGCGCCTTGCGCGATACCCTGTGGCAGGCGGTGAAGCTGCCGCGCACCCTGCGCGAAGCCGGCGTCACCGACAAGGCCCTGCTGCCCGAGATCCGGGATCTCGCCATCAACGACGGCGCCTTGCTCTACAACCGCAAGGATGCCGACCGGACCCAGCTGCTCGGCCTGCTGGAGCTGGCCTGGGAATAGCCAGCTTGGCCAGGCCCCGCATGGCGGGGCCGCTTGCTACCAGCTGATGGTGGCACCGGCGCCATAGTTGTCCCTTCCCTCCGGCGTCTTCTCGCGCCAGATGGACTCCTTGTTGCGGCGAATGGCCTCTTCCCGCTCCTGGTTGCGCTCCCAGACGGGTTTCATCTCGTCCAGTGGCCGCTCATGTTTCTCCCCCTTGTGATCGATGACGGCGCAGTGCTTTTCGCCGCACTGGTAGGCATAGGGTTCAACGGTGCAGCCCGCCAGGGCCAGGCCAATGAGAGAAATACTCAGGGAGTAAGGCAAGATCATGTGACGCTCCTGTTTGCATCGGTGACGAGAGGGCGCCGAGTGTCAAACAGGAGACAAAGGGATTCAACCTTGTGAAAGCTGTTGATTGTTACAAAGGGTACATCAAGCAGTTTGTCAGCAAACTACTGATAACTATCATGTTACTGACCGCTTCACTCAGATCGGCTCTGCCGGATCCGGCGTAAAGACCCCGGTGGAGAGGTAGCGATCCCCCCGATCACAGATGATGACCACCACCACTCCCTGCTTGATCTCTGCCGCCACCCGCAGGGCACCGGCCACGGCGCCACCTGAGCTGACCCCGCAGCAGATCCCCTCCTCCCGCGCCAGCCGGCGCATCATGAGCAGCGCCTCCTGCTGGGTCACGTCCAGCACCCGATCGACCCTTTGTGGCTCGAAAATGGTGGGCAGGTAGGCCGCAGGCCAGCGGCGAATGCCAGGGATCTGGCTCCCCTCTGCCGGTTGCAGGCCTATCACCTGCACCGCCGGGTTCTGCTCCTTGAGGTAGCGGGAGACCCCCATTATGGTGCCCGTGGTGCCCATGGCCGAGACGAAGTGAGTGACAGCCCCCTCGCTCTGGCGCCAGATCTCGGGGCCGGTCGATTGATAGTGGGCATCCGGGTTGGCCGGGTTGTTGAACTGATCGAGCACCAGTCCCTCCCCGCGTGCCTCCATGGCCAGCGCCAGATCCCGCGCCTCTTCCATGCCGTTCTCCACCAGCACCAGCTCGGCGCCATAGGCCTGCATGGCATCGCGCCGCTCCTGGCTCATGGTGCGCGGCATGATGAGCCGCATCCGGTAGCCCCGCGCCGCCGCCACCATGGCCAGCGCTATGCCGGTGTTGCCGGAGGTGGCCTCGATGAGCCGGGCTCCCGGCAGCAAGCGACCGCTCGCTTCGGCGCTCTTGATGAGGTTCAGCGCCGGCCTGTCCTTGACCGAACCGGCGGGATTGTTGCCCTCCAGCTTCACCAGCAGGGTGACCTCTGGCCAGGGATTGATGCGGCGCAGCGCCAGCAGGGGGGTATTGCCAATCAGATCTTCCAGCGTGGCGAAGGCCATAATGGGATCCATCCTCTGTTAACTGTTCTATACCTTGGCTAGCGGGTATGCACCCGGTCGGGCTCGCAGTGTAAGCGAGCCCGTGCAGTTGGCAAAGGGCTGCCAACGTGGTCAGATAACCCCATTCCCCGTACCGAGGAGCAAGCATGAGCGAGATCATTCATCAGGCCAACCAGCAACAATTCATCTGTGTGGTGGACGGCAAGGAGTCCAGGCTGCGTTACCGGCGGCTCGATGCCAAGACCATAGACGCCTACAGCACCTTCGTCCCGCCGGAGCTCAGGGTACAGGGCATCGCCGATCAGCTGGCACGCACCTTCTACAGCTGGACCCAGGCGGAGGGGCTCACCATAGTGCCCAGCTGCAGCTACATAGACGTCTGGCTGCGCCGCAATGCAGGTTGACGCACAAACGCGTCAGAGTACGCAAGAGGCGCGCCTGCAAGCGCAGACCGAAATCCTGCTGCGGGCCGATGACCAGCGCATGGCCTGCCTGCAGGCAGCCCGCGAGCTGGCGCTGCCCGACTGGGCGCTGGGGGCCGGCTTTATCCGCAACCTCATCTGGGATCATCTGCACTGTAAATCAGTCCCTACCCCGCTCAACGATATCGATCTCGTCTATCTGGATCTCGCTGATCCGGCTGGATTGAAGGAGGCCGAGCACGAGGCCTGGCTGGCCGCCAGGGTGCCTGGCCAGCGCTGGGAAGTGCGCAATCAGGCCCGCATGCACCAGCGCCAGCGGGTTCCCCCCTTTGTCAGCAGTCTGGAAGCCCTCAGCCACTGGGTGGAGCTGCCCACCTGCATCGGGGTCCGCCTGCTGACAGATGATAGATTCGAGTGGCTAGCCCCTTACGGCTTTGCACCCAACTGGTCCCTGCAGGTGGATCCCAACCCGCGCTGCCGGCAGGAGAGCCGGGTTTTTACCGAGCGGGTCAAGGCCAAGGAGTGGCAACGGCTGTGGCCTGACCTGGTGGTGAACTGGCCATAACCTGATTGCAATGTTTCGGCAACCTTGGGCACACTAGGGAAAAGCTGTTTGTAACTCAATGGGTTAAATAATGCGCGACTTCTTCTCACTCGAACGCTGGCTACCGGGCCTCGCCGCCCTGCTGCAATACCAGCGGGCCTGGCTGATGCCGGATGTGCGCGCTGGACTGTCGGTGGCGGCCGTGGCGCTGCCCGTGGCCATCGCCTATGCCGAACTCGCCGGCGTGGGGCCCCTGGTCGGCCTCTACTCCTGCATACTGCCCATGCTGGTCTACGCCCTGTTTGGCACCTCCCGCCAGCTGATCGTCGGCCCGGACGCCGCCACCTGCGCCGTGATCGCCGCCGTGGTCACCCCGCTCGCCGCCGGTGATGCCACCCGCCACTGGCAGCTGGTGATGACAATGACCGCCATGACCGGCTTCTGGTGCCTCATCGCCAGCCGCTTCAAGCTGGGGGTGCTGGCGGACTTTCTCTCCCGCCCCATACTGATGGGGCTGCTCAACGGCGTGGCCATCACCATCATGGTGGGCCAGCTCTCCAAGATCTTCGGCTTCACCTTCAGCGAGCGCTACCTCATAGAGCGGATCGCGGGCGGTGCCAACTACATCACCCAGACCCATCTGCCGACCCTGGCCATGAGCCTGACCGCCTTGCTCACCCTGCTGCTGGCCAAGCGCTACAAGCCGGCCTGGCCCTCCTCCATGGTGGCCATGGTGGTGACGGCGGCCCTGGTGTGGGGACTGGATCTCGGCCAGTTCGGCATCGCTACCCTGGGGGCCATCGGCTCGGGTATGCCCGTCTTCCAGTTGCCGGAATTTCCCCCAGGTCTGATGCGCGAGCTGGTGCTGCCGGCGCTCAACCTCGCCATGGTGAGCTTCGTCTCCATGATGCTCACCGCCCGCAGCTTCGCCGCCAAGAACGGCTATGAAATCGATGCGGACAAGGAGTTTCGGGCCCTCGGCATGGCCAACCTGGCGGCGGCCGCCTCCCAGGGCTTTGCCATCAGCGGGGCGGATTCGCGCACCGCGGTCAATGACGCCAACGGCGGCAAGAGCCAGCTGGTCTCCATCATAGCGGCCGCCGCCATCGCCCTGGTCACCTTCTACCTGACGGCGCCGCTGCAATACATACCCACGGCCGCCCTCGGCGTGGTACTGGTCATGGCGTCGCTGTCGCTGACCGATTTTCGCGGCCTGTGGGCGCTGCGCCACTCGGATCGGGCCGCCTTCTGGCTGGCGCTCATCACCTTCGTCAGCGTGCTGGCCATGGGGGTCATTCCGGGGATCACCCTCGCCGTGCTGCTGGGTCTGTTCCAGTTCCTGCGCAACGTGATGCGCCCCACCGACCAGTTGCTCGGCATGGATGACGAGGGGGTGGTACGCACCCTGGGGGACAACGAGCAGGCCAAGGCCATTCCCGGCATCCTGGTCTATCGCTTCAACTCGCCGCTCACCTACTTCAACGCCCCCTACTTCAAGCGGCGGGTGCTGGCGCTGCTGGTGCAGGATCCCCACAACCCCAAATGCCTGGTGGTGGATGCGGTGGCCTGTTTCACCCATCAGGACATCAGCGTGATGAGCATGGTGGGGGAGCTGCACAAGGATCTGAAACGGCGCGGCATCCACATGGTGATGGCCGGTCGCCACGGCCAGATGAGCCAGTGGCTCAAGCAGGCGGGGATCCGGGTGGGCGACGAAGGGGTCATCCTCTGCCCCGACATGTATCAGGCGCTGCGCATGACCCGCTGCTACCGGGAGCCCGTGTTCAAGGATGACACCGTGGTGGAGAGCACCACGGACGCCATCCTCTCCCACTGGCCCCAGGATGATGCGCTGCCGGACTCGGCGAGGCTCACCCTCCCCTCTGAGCAGGAGGCGGGCGCCACCCCGGCCTGATCGGGCGCCGAACTCTCCCCGGGAGGGTCTGGCACACTCTCCGCTCAGGGCAGGATTGCACCCTGCGGACTCTTGGTGTTAAATGCCCGTCCAGATGGCGCTGACGAGGGCCATCCCCAGTATTTGGACACCCCATGCAAACTCAATCCCACGCGGGCCCGGGCACTCTCTTCTCCCTGACCTGGCCGCTGTTTATCGATCTCGCCCTGCACTTTCTGACCGGGGCCCTCAACACCTTCATGGTGGGCCACGTCTCCTATCAGGGCGTAGCGGCACTGGCGGTCGGCAACCAGGTGTTCGATCTGGCCATCACCTTGTTCAGCTTCGTCAGCATAGGCACCAGCGTGGTGATCACCCAGTATCTGGGGGCCGGCGATCGGGAGAAGGCGCGCATCGTCATCCACACCGCCATCGGCTTCAACCTGCTGGTGGGGCTGGTGGCCGCGGTCGGCGTGCTCGCCGGCGCCAGCACCATGCTCTCCCTGATGAACCTGCCTGCTCATCTGATGGGCGATGCCACCCTTTATCTGCAGATCATCGGCCTGTGCCTGCTGCCAGAGGCGGCGGCGCTCTGCCTGGCCGCCACCCTGCGTGCCCACGGCCATACCCGTCAGGCCATGTACGTGACCCTGACCGTCAACCTCATCACCTTCATCGGCAACCTGCTGCTGCTCTACGGCTGGTTCGGCCTGCCCCAGCTGGGGGTGGCCGGGGTCGCCATCAGTACGGTGGCGGGTCGCATCATCGGCGTTGTGTTGCTGGTGTGGCTGGTGGCGCGTAAAACCGGTATCAAGTTGCGTTTGCCCGAGATAGTCCGCCCCAGCAAGGTCATGCTGGACAAGGTGCTGCACATAGGCCTGCCGGCGGCGGGGGAGAACCTCTCCTGGATGCTGCAGTTCATGGTGGTCACCGCCTTCGTCGGCCTGCTCGGCGACAAGGCGCTGGCGACCCAGTCCTACTTCTTCCAGATCTGCCTGTTCATCCTGCTGTTCGGCCTCTCCATCGGTCTTGGCAACGAGATCATCATCGGCCATCTGGCGGGGGCCCGCCGCTTCGAGCAGGCCTACAACCAGCTGATGAAGAGCCTCAAGCTCGGCCTCATCGTCACGACCCTGATCGCCATCGCCGCCGCCCTCAATGGCCGCGCCATCATCAGTTTGTTCACCGACGATCCCGACATCATCACCCAGGTGGCCCAGCTGTTTCTCATCAGCCTCATCCTCGAACCCGGCCGCACCTTCAATCTGGTGGTGATCAACGCCCTGCGTGCCACCGGGGATGCCCGTTTCCCGCTCTACATGGCGCTCGTCTCCATGTGGGGGATTGCCGTTCCGCTCGCCTATTTCCTTGGTATCATGCAGGGCTATGGACTGGTCGGCATCTGGTTGGCGCTCGCCTGCGATGAGTGGGTGCGCGGTCTGGCCATGTTCTGGCGCTGGCGCAGTCGTCGCTGGCAAAACAAAATTCTTGTTGAAACATAAGCGGAATCACAATGAAGAAAATCGGACTCTTGTTGGCTGCCATCCTGCTCAGCCCGCTGGCCATGGCGCAAACCGCGCCCGCGGCTCCCAAGGCGCAAGCCGCCAAAACCTGGTATGTGGCACCCATCGCCATCGACGAGACAAGCGAGGCCCAGAAGGCGCTGACCAAAGATTTTACAGCCCAGATGATCAAGACCATCAAGATCAACGAATACCAGACCGGCAAAGCACTCGGCAAGACCCAGGATCCCAAGTGGCTGATCCGCACCAAGTTGATGCCTGCCAGCACGGAGCCGCTGGTCGGCAAGAAGCACCCGCAGGGTCTCACCTACGGCAAGGGCATCCCCACCCAGGAGATAGTCGGCGAGCTCATCATGAACGGCACCCTGGTGGCGCATGTCGGCCAGGGCTGGCGTGAACCCATACTCCCGGGCACCCCGGTGGCCGAGAAGATCACCATAGCCAACTACCAGTACGCCATCGGCAACGAGGCCAAGGCGCCGGATCTGGAAGAGCTGGCGGCGCAGATTGGCTTCGAGGTGGGCAAGGTGATTGCCAGAGACGGCAAGCCGCTGCCCGAGAAGAAAAAGAAAAAAGAGTAAACGCCACACCTGTTCTCAAGAAGGGGCCCCTGGCCCCTTTTTGCTGCCCGCTTGCCAGCCCGCCACCGTCATCAAACCGTCACAACTGTGATCGCGATTCCAGTTTGAAGCTCAGTTTCTTACTTACAAATGGCTTATCAGCTTGTGATTCAAGCAGTTAAAAATCATCCCCCAGATGCAGCAAATCATTGGTCCCGAATTCGATCGGGATCACATTTATCTGTGGGGGGAAGGGGTACTTTGGTTTTGAAGGCACAATCAAACGAAACCAAGGAGGCTTCATTACATGTTCCCAGAGTACAGAGATCTCATCTCGAAACTGAAGAGCAGTGATGTCCATTTCCAGAAGAAGTTTGACTTGCACAACGACCTGGATGCGGAGATTAGAAAGTTGGAAAAGCATCACGCCAGCGACTACAGCTCCGAGGTGAAGGATCTGAAAAAACAGAAACTTAAACTGAAAGAGGAGATATACGACATCCTCAAACAACATCCACACTAGACGCCTCGACGAATACCCGGATAAGCAACTTATCCCTCCAGCCCGGCTCAAGCCGGGCTTTTTATCGTCTCGTCACGGGGAAGCCGTCCGAAACGCTGGCAGGCCCTGACGGCGAAATTCGCTCGGGGTCTGCCCCGTATGGCGGCGAAAGGCGGTGTTGAAGGTGGACTTGCTGTTGAAACCGGCCCGGTAGCAGATGCTGGCCACCGTCTCGTCTCCCGCCTGCAGCAGCCGTTTGGCCTCCTCCACCCGATAACGGTTCAGCCAGTCGTAGAAGTTGCCCCCCGAGCAGGCGTTGATGGCGGTGGAGGCCTGATGGGTACTCAGGCCGCACTCGCCAGCCAGCTTGCCGAGGGAGAGGCCGGGATCCCGATAGGCCCCCTCCTTCAGCCGCCGCTCCAGCTCGTCAAACAGCGGCTGCTGGCTCGCGTCCTGTGCCGGGCTCATGACGCAGGCCTGACCCTCACTCCCGCCGGGTTGCGTGATCTCTGCCGAAGCCGCCTGTTGCGGCAGGCGGGCATGGGCCAGTACCTGCAACAGCAGATAGGCGGTGACGGGGGCCTGCAGATAGACGGTGGAGAGCGGCCAGCCGAGCCAGCTCAGGGCGATCCGCCCCAGCAGCAACAAGGCCACCAACAGTTGCAGTCCCTGCAACTGGCTCACCCAGGCCCGCAGCGCCGGCTTGCGGCTGACGACCCCAAGCCGCTGCTGCCGCCACCAGTAGATCAGCCCCAGCAGGGCCATGATGGCCAGATAGCGATTGCCGTAGAGGGTGATGCCGGGCCACAACCCATCCCCCTGCTTGCCGAGCAGGATCCAGCGCACCTTCTCGGCGCCAGGCAGCAACCAGTAAGGCAGCGCCAGCACGGCCACCAGCAACAGCGGCAGACTGTGCACCATGCGGTCACGCCAGCGGCCGAGTACAGGCTCCCCCTGCAGGGCCCGGATATAGCCATAGAGGCAGAACGGCAGCATCACCACCAGGGGATCCGCCAGTTTGAGCAGATGAGGCCAGCGTTCGAACAGCTGCTGCTGATGGTAGAGATACTCCAGCGCCTGCACGCTGCTCAGGGCGAGCAGGGCCAGCAGATAACCGGAGGCTGAGTCCCAGCGTCCCCGCCACTGCCAGCCGAGCGCCGCCAGCAACAACATGCCCGCCAAGCTCAGACTGAGCAAGGCCGCCACTTCTTCCCACTGCATATGCTTGCTCCCCCAGGTACGGCTCCATCGAGACGGACCTGTTTATCCTTGTTTTTATTCTGTTTTTGGAACTATGACCGGTTCCATCCAGCGGAGCGACAGCCAGCTCGCCCTGCTCTTAAATACCCTCTCCTGCGGGCAAAAAGCAACAGAACCATAACAAGCACGGACAACAGAAGGAACTCAAATGCGATCTCCCTTTCCCCTTACCCTGCTCGGCTGCCTCGTTCTGGCCGGCTGCCAGGAGAACAGCAGCGAGCCGGATCCCGCTCGCCACTATGACGTCACCCTCACCTACACGGAGCAGGGGGTGCCCCACATCAAGGCGAATGACTACGCCAGCCTCGGCTTCGGGGCAGGTTACGCCCATGCCGAGGAGAACCTCTGCACCCTGAACGAGCAGATCATGAAGCTGCGGGGGGAAAAATCCCGCTGGCTGGGGGCGGGAGAGCAGCAGCGCAACCTGCTCTCCGACGTGGGCTATCGCTCGCTGGATCTGCCCGCCCAGGCCGCCGCTCTGTATGGCAAGCTGGCGCCGGATGCCCGCGATCTCATCGAAGGCTATGTGGCGGGTTTCAACCACTCACTCGCGGGACGAGCCAGCCCGGCGGACTATCCCTCCCCCTGCCGTGGGGCCGAGTGGGTCGAGCCCATCACCCCGACCCAGCTGCTGGCCTATCACCTGGATCTCGCCCAGCTCGCCAGCGGCCGCAGCTTCATCGGCGCCATGGCGAGCGCCCAGCCCCCCGGCAGCGGGACGCAGGCGCGCGCCCTGCCTGACCCGGAAGCCGAGTGGCTGCTCACCGCCGAGGGGATCGGCAGCAACGGCTGGGCACTGGGGGCGGATCGCAGCAGCAATGCCAACAGTCTGCTGCTCGGCAACCCCCACTTCCCCTGGGATGGCGAGCTCAGGTTCTACGAACAGCACCTGCAGATCCCGGGCAAACTCAACGTGACCGGCGCCACCATGATGGGCTTTCCCGCCATCCTGATCGGCTTCAACGAACAGCTGGGCTGGACCCATACCGTCTCCCAGTCCAAGCGCTTCACCCTCTATCAGCTCACCCTGGATCCCGCCAATCCGCTGCGCTACCGCTACGGCGACCAGTGGCGGGAGATGAGCCAGAAAACCGTCACGCTGCAAGTGCGTCAGGCCGATGGCAGCCTGCAACCCTATGCCCAGACCGTCTATGCCAGCCACTTCGGCCCCGTGGTCAACCTCGCCTCCCTCTCGCCCACCCTGGGCTGGACCAGCAGCAGCGCCATCAGCTTCCGCGATGCCAACGCCGGCAACTACAAGATGCTGGAGCAGTGGCTGGCCATGGCCAGGGCCCAGAGTACCCCGGCCTTCTTCGACGCACTGGCCGAGCATCAGGGGGTGCCCTGGGTCAATATCCTGATGATCGACAAGGCGGGCCAGGCCAGCTATGTGGATGCCACCCAGGTACCCCGCCTCGGCGCCAAAGCCGAAGCCTGGTGGCGAATGGCCTCCCAGACCCCGCAGCTGACCCCCGTCTGGCTGGATGGCGAGGGCAGCGTGCTGCTGCCGGGCAATGATCCCGACTTCGAGTGGGTCGACAGCGGCCAGACCCGGGCCCCCGGCCTTGTTCCCCTGAGCCAGGCCCCCCGCCAGACCCGCAGCGACTACGTCTACAACGCCAACAGCAGCCACTGGCTGACCAACCTGGCGGCACCGCTGGAGGGTTACTCCATCCTCTACGGACCGGAGCAGACGGTGCGCAGCCCGCGCACCCGCTACAACGCCCAGCTCATCAGCACCCCGGAGACCATGGGACTGACCGGGGCCGATCGCCGCTTCACCCTGCCGGCGCTGCAACGGGTGCTGACCCACAACGGCTCCCTGTTTGCCCGCGAACTGAGGGATCCCCTGCTGGCCCGTTGCCAGGCCCATCCGCTGATCCAGCTGACGAGCGGCCCGCTGGACCTGACCCCGAGTTGCAATGCGCTCGCCAACTGGGATGGCGAGTATCAGCTGGAGAGCCGGGGCGCCCACCTGATGCGCGAATGGCTGACGGCGTTTCGCACCAGCGGCCACAGAGACATCAAGGATGCCTTGTTTGCCATCCCCTTCGATCCGGCCCAAGGCGCCACCACCCCGAGCGGGCTGGCCCCCTGGGGCGGCGCGCCGGATCAGGATCCCGCCCTGCTGGCGCTGGCCCGGGCTCAGCAACGGTTGCAGGCCGCCGGTATCGCGCCGGATGCCGAACTCGGCGCGCTGCAGTTCGTGCAAAAGGCGGCCGGGCTGACCCCCATAGCGCTGCCGGGAGGCAACTCGTTCGAGGGGCTGTTCAACATGGTGCAGACCAATCTGCCTTCGCGCAGCAGCTCTGATCTCGCCAACATAGTGACCGGCAAGAGCGTGGCGGACACCACGCTGCGCAGCCTGGATGACGACGGTGACGGCCAGCCCGAGCTGCGCTATCGCGCCAACTACGGCTCCAGCTTCGTGCTGGCCCTGCAGTTCGATGCCGCCGGCCCCAAAGCGGAGCGCTTCCTGAGCTACGGCCAGTCCCACGATCCCGAGAGCCCGCACTTCACCGATCAGACCGAGCAGTTTGCCCGCCAGCAGTGGCAGCCCATGCGCTTCACCGAGCAGGAGATAGAAGCCCATCAAGAGCGCAGTTTGCACCTCAAGGTGCTGCGTGCCACCAGCCCCTGAGCCACGCCTCTCTCCAGCCATAAAAAAAGGCTATGTCCCAATTACGTGTTGCATGGGGCGCCCCAGCGCCTCATGCAAACAATCCCTGATCCCCACTCTCTTACCGTAGCGCTCCAGCATCCTGCGCCAACCCAGGTAATTCCTCAG
>NZ_CDDA01000033.1 GCF_000819745.1 Aeromonas bestiarum
TAATTGGGACATAGCCTTAATAAAGGCGTCATGAGACGCCTTTATTTTGGCTGTTAGTCTGAGGCGAGCTTTTACTCGAGATCTGTTAAACAAATGTTTTAAATAGGTGTTGAAATTGTCTTCTTTTGGATCAATAGTGAGCCTCGCCCCCTGCTGGGGATAAAGGAGCAACACCCCCCACCGAGTGGGAACAAGGAGACACTCTCATGATCTACCAAGGCGAAACCCTGTCGGTCAGCTACCTCGAACACGGCATTGCCGAACTGAGGTTTGATGCCCCGGGTTCAGTCAACAAGCTGGATCGCGCTACCCTGCTCTCACTGAGCGAAGCGATCGCCGCATTAAAACAAGAACGTGAACTAAAAGGTCTGATCCTCACCTCCGGCAAAGACGCCTTTATCGTCGGCGCCGACATTACCGAATTCCTGGAACTGTTCGATCTGCCGCAAGAAGAGCTGCTCGGCTGGCTGAAAAAGGCCAACGACATCTTCAGCGCCATCGAAGATCTGCCGGTACCGACCCTCTGTGCCATCAAGGGCCACGCTCTGGGCGGCGGTTGCGAGACCATACTCTCCACCGATTTTCGTCTGGCCGACACCAGCGCCAAGATTGGCCTGCCGGAAACCAAACTCGGCATCATGCCGGGCTTTGGCGGCACGGTTCGTCTGCCGCGCCTGATCGGCGCCGACAACGCGCTGGAGTGGATCACCACAGGCAAGGATTACCGTGCCGATGACGCCCTCAAGGTGGGTGCCGTCGATGCCGTGGTCGCGCCCGAGGCACTGCACAGCGCCGCCGTGCAGATGATGAAAGACGCCATCGCGGGCAAGCTGAACTGGCAGAGCCGCCGCGCCGCCAAGAAGGCCCCGCTGCGTCTCTCCAAGCTGGAAGCCATGATGAGCTTCAGCACCGCCGCCGGCATGGTTGCCGCCGTGGCGGGCAAACACTATCCAGCCCCCATGACGGCGGTGAAAACCGTCGAAGCCGCCGCCGGCATGAGCCGTGACGAGGCGCTCGTCGTCGAGGCACAGGGCTTTATCAAGCTGGCCAAGACAGACGTAGCCAAGGCGCTGGTCGGTATCTTCCTCAACGATCAGCACATCAAGGCGCTGGCCAAGAAGGCCGCCAAGCAGGCAGCCAAGGCCACAAGCCACGCCGCCGTGCTGGGTGCCGGCATCATGGGTGGCGGCATCGCCTACCAGTCTGCCAGCAAGGGCATTCCGGCAGTGATGAAGGACATCAACGAGAAGGCGCTGGCGCTCGGCATGGGCGAAGCCACCAAGCTGCTCAACGGTCAGCTCGAGAAGGGCCGCATCGATGGCATCAAGATGGGCCAGGTGCTCTCCGCCATCACCCCGACCCTGAGCTATGACAGCGTCAAGCACGTGGATCTGGTAGTTGAAGCCGTGGTCGAGAATCCCAAGGTGAAGGCCGCCGTGCTGGGCGAAGTGGAAGGCATTATCGGTGACGACGCCGTCCTCGCCAGCAATACCTCCACCATCCCCATCTCCCTGCTGGCCAAGGGGCTGAAGCGTCCGCAGAACTTCTGCGGCATGCACTTCTTCAACCCGGTGCACCGCATGCCGCTGGTGGAGATCATCCGTGGCGAGCAGACCTCCGATGAAACCATCAACCGCGTGGTGGCCTACGCCGCCGCCATGGGCAAGTCGCCGGTGGTGGTCAACGACTGCCCGGGCTTCTTCGTCAACCGGGTGCTGTTCCCCTACTTCTTCGGCTTCAACAAGCTGGTCGCCGATGGCGCCGACTTCGCCGCCGTCGACAAGGTGATGGAGAAAGAGTTCGGCTGGCCCATGGGCCCGGCCTACCTGCTGGACGTGGTCGGCATCGACACAGGTCACCATGCCGGTGACGTCATGGCGCAGGGCTTCCCGGCGCGCATGAGCAAGGAAGGTCGCACCGCCATCGATGTGATGTACGACGCCAGCCGCTTCGGTCAGAAGAATGGCAAGGGCTTCTACGCCTACGAGCAGGACAAGAAGGGCAAGCCGAAGAAGGTGGCCGATGTGGCCGCTTACGAGCTGCTGGCCCCCATTGCCAAGCCGAAACAGGATTTCGACAAGGAAGCCATCATAGCCCGCATGATGATCCCGATGATCAACGAGGTGGTGCTCTGTCTGGAAGAGGCCATAGTCGCCACGCCGGCCGAGGCCGACATAGCGCTGGTCTATGGTCTGGGCTTCCCTCCCTTCCGTGGTGGCGTGTTCCGCTATCTGGACACCATAGGTCTGGATCGTTACGTGGCCATGGCCGACCAGTATGCCGATCTGGGCCCGCTCTACCGCGTCAGCGACAAGCTGCGTGAGATGGCCGCCCAGGGCAAAACCTTCTACTGATTGCGGAAAGGAGATCCATTCATGAAAGACGTAGTCATTGTCGACTGTATCCGGACCCCCATGGGCCGGTCCAAGGGCGGCGCCTTCCGCAACGTGCGTGCAGAAGATCTGTCCGCGCACCTGATGAGCTCCATCCTGCTGCGCAACCCCAACCTGGACCCGAACGAGATCGAGGACATCTACTGGGGCTGCGTGCAGCAGACCCTGGAACAGGGCTTCAACATAGCCCGCAACGCCGCCCTGCTGGCGGGGATCCCCAAGCAGGTGGGGGCGGTCACCGTCAACCGTCTGTGTGGCTCCTCCATGCAGGCGCTGCACGATGCCTCCCGCGCCATCCAGGTGGGTGATGGGGACATCTTCATCATCGGCGGCGTCGAGCACATGGGCCATGTGCCCATGAGCCACGGCGTCGACTTCCACCCCGGCATGGCCAAGTCGGTAGCCAAGGCCTCCGGCATGATGGGGCTGACCGCCGAGATGCTGGGCAAGCTGCACGGCATCAGCCGCCAGCAGCAGGACGAGTTTGCCGCCCGCTCCCACCGCCGCGCCTATGCCGCGACCGTGGAAGGACGCTTCGCCAGAGAGATCGTCGGGCTGGAAGGGCATGACGCCAGCGGCGCCCGCTTCTTCTACGACTACGACGAGGTGATCCGCCCGGAGACCACGGTCGAAACCCTGAGCCAGCTGCGCCCAGTGTTCGACCCGGTCAACGGCACAGTCACCGCCGGTACCTCATCGGCCCTGTCCGACGGCGCCTCCGCCATGCTGGTGATGAGCGCGGATCGGGCCAAGGCGCTGGGGTTGACCCCGCGCGTCAGGGTACGCTCCATGGCCGTGGCCGGTTGCGATGCCGCCATCATGGGTTACGGCCCTGTGCCCGCCACCCAGAAGGCGCTCAAGCGTGCCGGCCTGACCATAGGCGACATAGATCTGGTCGAGCTGAACGAGGCGTTCGCCGCCCAGTCCCTGCCCTGCGTCAAGGACCTGGGACTGCTGGACGTAGCGGAAGAGAAGGTCAACCTGAACGGCGGCGCCATCGCGCTGGGCCACCCGCTGGGCTGCTCCGGCTCCCGCATCTCCACCACCCTGATCCACCTGATGGAGGAGAAGGACGCCACCCTGGGTCTGGCCACCATGTGCATAGGTCTGGGCCAGGGCATAGCCACCGTGTTCGAACGGGTGTGATGTCAAGGGCTCGCCCTCCCTTCGACAGCGAGGGCGAGCCAGAATTGTCTCTTTTGGGGTCGGCCTTGCCGGCCCGTCATCGAGTCTGTGGAGATCGCCACACGGGGTGATCGCCTGTCGTCGGAATCTGCGTGTTGGCCGCCCCGTTTGGGTCGGCCTTTTTTATTTACGGGACGCGATATGGGAGGATATTGCCCATAACCTCACATTAGATGGGGGGCTTGCTTGCTTTTTACTCCCCCGACAGGTTCAATCTGCACAAAAAAATGGGTGGATGCACATACATATGTCAACGAGCAAACAACTGCTGATCGTCGACGACGACCAAGAGATCCGCGAGCTGCTCAATGAATACCTGACCAGGGCGGGTTTCCAGGTATTGACGGCGGCGGAAGGAAACGAGATGCGCCAGCAGCTCGCCCTGCACAGCCCTGACCTGATTATTCTCGATATCATGATGCCAGGCGACGACGGTTTTACCCTCTGCCAGCAGATCCGTCGCGACTCCCAGGTGCCCATCATAATGCTGACCGCCGCCTCCGATGAAGCGGACCGGGTGATCGGCCTCGAACTCGGCGCCGACGACTACATCGCCAAGCCATTCAGCCCGCGCGAACTGCAGGCCCGCATCAAGGCGCTGCTGCGCCGCGCCGAATTCCGCCAGCCGGAAAAAGAGAAAGAACCGAGCCGCCGGCTGCGTTTTGCCGAATGGACCCTGGACACCCTGAGCCACCAGCTGACTCACGAGGATGGCAGCCTGCTGGATCTCTCCGGCAGCGACGCCCTGCTGCTCGGCATGTTTCTGCAGCAACCCGGCGTGGTGCTGGACAGAGACACCATCTCGGACGCGACCCGCGGCCGCGAGAGCCTGCCGATGGAGCGCGGCATAGACGTACAGATCAGCCGTCTGCGCCAGAAGCTGGGTGACAACGGCAAGAGCCCTCGGATCATCAAGACCATTCGCGGCAGCGGCTACATGCTGATTGCCGAGGTACACGAGATCCCATGATGGGTAAAAAGGTAGCGATGGCATGCTGATTGACCAAAGGCACGAGATCCCATGAGAACGAGGTGGTTCTGGCGGGCGCTGGTACCCCGCTCCCTGTTGTCGCGGATGCTGCTGTTGTTGCTGCTCGCCATCCTGCTCTCCCAGACCATACTTACCGGCATCTGGATGCAACAGATCCAGAAGCGGGAGCTGGAGGGCATGCTCAGCACCACCCGCAACCTGGCGCTGTCGGCCGCCTCCACCGTCAACTTCTTCAAATCGCTGCCGCTGCAGTACCGCCATATCGCGCTGGACCAACTGCGCAACATGGGCGGCAGCCGCTTCTTCGTCTCACTGAACGAGGAGGAGATCCACATCAGCGCCATCCCGGAGAGCGAGCGCAAGACGCTGGTGCTCAAAGAGGTGCAGGGCGTGCTGACCCGCAAGCTCTCCGATGCCATGGCCATCAAGGTGGACTTCTCGCGGCCCGAAGAGCTGCACGTCTTCAACAACGACACCCTGCTGGCGGATCTGCCCTCCTCCTGGGCCCGCTATACCCTGTCGCTGGAGCCGCTCAATCCTCCCGTGCTGGTGACCCAGATAGAGATAGAGCCGGGTGAATGGCTCTATCTGGCGGCCCTGCTGCCCGCTCCCTACATGACGCTCGACGATACTGTGATGCCGAGCAACCAGGTGCGTTTCATCGCCCTGATGACTGTCTTCCTCTGCTTCTTCACCTTCCTGCTGGTGCGCTGGCAGACCCGCCCGCTGCGCCGGCTCGCCAAGGCGGCGGTCAATCTCGGCAAGGATATAGACCAACCTTCGCTGAAAGAGGAAGGGGCGTCAGAAATCGTGGCGGCCACCCGCGCTTTCAACATCATGCAGCACCGCATCCGCCGTTATATCGACGACAGGGAGCGGCTGTTCAGCTCCATCTCCCACGATCTCAAGACCCCCATCACCCGGCTGCGGCTGCGGGTCGAGCTGCTCGATGACGAGGTGCAGATCGGCAAGTTCAACAAGGACCTGGACGAGCTGGAGCTGATGGTCAAAGGGGCGCTGCAGACGGTGAAAGACACCGACATCCACGAGAACATAGAGCAGCTGGACATAGACGCCATGCTGGAGCAGATGGCCGAGTCCATGAACCTGCATGACGAACGGCTGACCATAGAGGGCCACTGCAAGCAGCTCTACCGTGGCAAGCCGCTGGCGCTCAAGCGCTGCATCGGCAACCTGGTGGACAACGGCATCAAGTACGGCCAGAAGGTGCGCATCATCATCATGGACGACGAAGAGATGCTGATCCTCTTCATCATGGATGAGGGCCCCGGCCTGCCGGACGATCAGTTCGAGCGCATCTTCGAGCCCTACTACCGGCTCAGCACGGATCTGGCCGGTACCGGCCTTGGCCTGGGCATAGCCCGCAACATAGCCCACGCCCACGGCGGCGATCTGGTGCTGGAAAATCGCCCGCAGGGCGGCCTGCAGGCCACCCTCTCCCTACCAAGGCAGTAACCTTATGAAGTGGTTGTCTTTTTCTGTCATCGCCCTGTTGTCTCTGCCGATCGAGGCTTCCCTGCGCGTCGGGGGGCTGCACGGGTGGCGTGCGGTCGGCGCCGGTCACTCTCCTTCAATCAAGGCAGTCACTGTATGAAGTTGTTCCCGTTTGCCATTGTCGCCCTGCTCTCCCTGCCTGTAGGCGCCTCCCAGGTGGAGGTGCTGCACTGGTGGACCTCCGGCGGTGAGGCCAAGGCGGTGGAAGTGCTCAAGTCCGAGTGGACCGAACAGGGCAACCAGTGGAACGATTTCGCGGTGCAGGGCGGCGGCGGCAAGAGCGCCATGACAGTACTCAAGAGCCGGGCGCTGGCGGCCAACCCACCGGAAGCGGCGCACCTCAAGGGCTATGAGCTGAGGGAGTGGGCCGGGCTCGGCTTCCTGCGCGATCTCACCCCCATGGCCGAACACCTGGGCTGGTATCCACAGCTGCCCGCCATGGTGCGGGAGACCCTCAGCCAGAATGGCGCCCTGATGGCGGTGCCCACCGGCATCCACCGCGTCAACTGGCTGTGGCTCAACCGCAAGCTGTTCGACAAGCTGGGGCTGACCCCGCCCACCGACTGGAACCAGTTCGTGGCCGTGGCGGAACGGCTCAAGGCACAGAACATCACACCGCTCGCCATCGGCAACGAGCCCTGGCAGCTGGCGGTGTTGTTCGAAACGGTGGCGCTGGGCGAAGGAGGCAAGGATTTCTATCGCAAGGCCTTCGTCGAGCTGGACGGCGCCACCCTGACCGGCCCCGACATGGTGCGGGTGCTGACCCGCTTCCAGCAGTTGCGCGCCTATGTGCCCAAGAGCTTCATCGGCTTGAAGTGGCACCAGGCCACCAACCAGCTGGAGACGGGCGAGGCCGCCATGCAGCTGATGGGGGACTGGGTGAAGGGGGAGCTGAGCGTCAGCAACTACAGGCCGGGTGAAGATATTGAGTGCCTGCCCAGCCCGGGCAGTGAGGGGCTGTTCAGCTACAACCTGGACTCCATCGCCATGTTCAAGCAGCGGGATCCCGCCCAGTTGCAGGCACAAGGCGAGCTGGCCCAGCTGCTGATGACACCGCGCTTCCAGCAGGAGTTCAACCGGGTGAAGGGCTCGATCCCCGCCCTCACCAAACCGGACATGAGCAAGTTCGATCGCTGCGCCCTGCGCTCCTACCAGGATTTCCTGCTGGCGGAGCGAGAGGGCAACCTGCTGCCCAGCATGGCGGAAGGGATGGCGACACCGACCAACATGCGCCAGGCGATCATGGATGTGCTGAGCAACTTCTTCAACGACCCCAGGGCCAACCCGGAGCAGACGGCACTGCATCTGGAGCGGGCCATGCGCTCGACCCGCTAGCCCTTTCCCGACGGCCAGAAACGACAAAGGCGGATGATGCATCCGCCTTTGTCATCGTGGGAGAAATCCGGGAGCTAAGTGTTGTCGTTCTCGTCCTCATCTTCGTCGTAGTAATCGCTGAGCTCGATCCAGAGCCCCAGTCCGATCATCACCATGGAACCGAACCAGGTGCCTGTGTTACCGATCGGGCTGCCCATCACTATCATGGCGAAAGCCAAGAACCCCATGCCTGCGTAGGCTTGCAATCTGCCGTAGGAGACCTGCATATTCACACCTCCTTGTTGAATATGGTTCAATTTTTATATTACTCACAAGACGGGGACTAGATAGGGCCAGATAACACTTTGGTTACATATGCTGCTTCCAGCCCCAGTTATTTGATTATTTTTTCGCCGTGAGTATCATTGGCAGCTGAATTGGTTGAAGGTTGATTATTGATGAGTGCTTTATTCTGCGATGCAACCCATGAGTTGGACGCAATCGGGCTTCGTTATCCCGAACCCGTGACGATAGCGCGCAAGAAAGTGCGGCTGAAGGTTGATTATTAATGACTACTTTATTCTGCAATGCGACTCACGAGTTGGATGCAATCGGGCTTCGTTGCCCGGAACCCGTGATGATGGTGCGTAAAAAAGTGCGGCTGATGGCCCAGGGCGAGACCCTGCTGGTCAGCGCCGACGATCCCTCAACCACCCGCGACATCCCCAGCTTCTGCCGCTTCATGGATCACACCCTGATCGCCAGCGAGACAGAGCAGGCCCCCTACCGCTATCTGATCCGCAAGGGTCAATAAGCCCAGTTTCGGAGCAAACATGACAACCATTACCCGAGTCGGCACCACCCAGCGTTGGTCAGACGTGGTCATTCACAACGGCACCCTCTATGTGGTGGAAGTCCCCGTCAGCGAAGAGGCCGATATTCACCAGCAGACCCGCGAAGTGCTGACCAGCCTGCAGCGCCTGCTGGAAGCCAACGGCTCCGGGGTCGACAAGATCCTGATGGCCAACATCTATCTCAAGGACATTGCGGACATTGCCGCCTTCAACGAGCTGTGGGATGCCTGGATCCCGGCGGGTACGGCGCCTGTCCGGGCCTGCTTACAGGCTCGCCTGGCCCACGAAGGCTACAAGGTGGAAATCCAGCTGACTGCGGCCGTCTAAGCCGAGCGGGATGCCCGGCTCCCCTGATGCCGACACAGCCCCCGTCCGGGCCTGCGTACAGGCCCGCCTGGCCCACGAAGGCTACAAGGTGGAAATCCAGCTGACTGCGGCCGTCTAAGAGGCTGTTTTCCCCCTCATCCCCAGCCCTTCTCCCGCAAGGGGAGAAGGGTGCAAAGAACAAGGCGCCATTGCTCGCAACGGCTCCAATAAAAAGGCCCCGCCATCACTGGCGGGGCCTTTTTGTTACCGGAAACCGGACGACTTAGGCAGTCGGGGTCAGGGTAATGGTCACGCGACGGTTCTGGGCCTTGCCGGCGGTGGTGCTGTTGCTGGCAACCGGTTGATCCGGGCCCACACCGCTAGTGGCGATGCGGCTGCCGGTCACGCCCTGACCGATCAGCTGGGCGGCAACGGCATCGGCACGCTGGGCGGAGAGCTTCATGTTCAGATCGCGGGAGCCTGTGCTGTCGGTGTGGCCGACCACGTTCAGGCGGGTCTTGTCGAACTCGGCAACCACCATGGCCACGCCGGACAGGGTATTGGCACCGGCCGCTTTCAGCTGGGCGCTGGAGCTGTCGAAGGTGACGTTGTTCGGCATGTTGAGGATCAGCTCGTCGCCATTGCGGGTCACGCTGACGCCAGTGCCCTGCAGCTTCTCGCGCAGCTTGGCTTCCTGCACGTCCATGTAGTAACCGATACCGCCACCCAGGGCGGCACCGGCGGCCACGCCAGTCAGGATCCCCTTCTTGCGATCACCCTTGCTGGAGGAGAGCGCGCCCACGGCGGCGCCCGTCGCGGCGCCGGCCAGCGCCCCCCAGGCACCCTTGGAGGTCTGGGATTCACCGGTATAGGGATTGGTAGTACAGCCGGTCAGGGCAATGGTCAGTGCCAGAGCTGGCACCAGGATCTTGGCTCGCATGAAAAAACCTCTATGAATACAGTCCGGCACCATGCCGGGGGCCGGATTGTAACGCGCCACCACGCCATTGTCTGACGCAGGTCTGAACGGTTGGCGAGAGTGGGCATTTTTTGCGCACCAGCGGCGCTTGGCAGGCCAAATTCGGCTACAAATGCAGCCGAATTGGTCGCAAGAAAGAGGATGATCGACAGCCCCAGGCCATTCGGTGTGACCGATAGCCCTTGGCGGGCGTCTGGCACGGGCGATAAGCAGCCTCAGGCCGGTTGCTGACACTCGCCGTGGCAGGGGCAGGTCACCAGATGATCGTTCACCATGCCCACCGCCTGCATGAAGGCGTAGCAGATGGTGCTGCCGACGAAGGTGAAGCCGAGCTTCTTGAGGGCCTTGGCCATGGCATCCGACTCCGGCGAGGTGGCAGGAATATCGCCGTTTCCCTGCCGCTGATTGACCATGGGAGCGCCGCCGACGAAGCCCCACAGGTAATCCGCGAAGTCGATGCCCTGCGCCTCCAGCACCAGATAGGCGCGAGCGTTTTTGATGATCGACTGCACCTTGAGGCGATTGCGGATGATGCCTTTGTCCTGCATCAGCCGCTCCACATCCTGCTCGTCAAACCGGACGATGAGGTTGGGATCGAAGTCGGCATAGGCTCGGTAATAGCTGTCGGTGCGCTTGAGAATGGTGATCCAGGAGAGCCCCGCCTGCTGGCCATCGAGGCAGAGCTTGGCAAACAACTCGCGCGGGTCACGCACCGGCCGCCCCCACTGCTTGTCATGGTATTCGATATATTCCGGGTCCCTGGTCACCCAGGCGCAGCGCAGTTCCATTCTTCGTCTCCTGTTATTTTTCTCTGCCCGACTCTCTGTCCGACAAGGGGATTTCATCGGCCACATGATGGGGCTTCCATCCCGGGCCAACCAGGCCCGGCGCAGCCCCGCCCCATGAATCCCCTACAATTTCGCCTATTATCCGACCATGCCAGACGGTATACTCCTTCGGTTCACATTCAGCAAATCTTGCTCTGATTTCACTTCGCGCGAAAAACACTATGCAAAAATTCGATGTCAAAACCTTTCAGGGCCTGATCCTGCAGCTGCAGGACTATTGGTCCCGCCAGGGCTGTACCATCATTCAGCCGCTGGATATGGAAGTGGGTGCCGGTACCTCCCACCCCATGACCTGCCTGCGCGCCCTGGGCCCGGAGCCCATCGCCTGCGCCTACGTGCAACCGTCCCGCCGTCCGACTGACGGCCGCTACGGTGAAAACCCGAACCGCCTGCAGCACTACTACCAGTTCCAGGTGATCATCAAGCCTTCCCCCGACAACATTCAGGAACTCTACCTCGGCTCGCTGAAAGAGCTGGGCATGGATCCCGAAATCCACGACATCCGCTTCGTGGAAGACAACTGGGAAAACCCGACTCTGGGTGCCTGGGGTCTGGGCTGGGAAGTCTGGCTCAACGGCATGGAAGTGACTCAGTTCACCTACTTCCAGCAGGTTGGCGGCCTCGAGTGCAAGCCGGTCACCGGCGAGATCACCTATGGTCTCGAGCGTCTGGCCATGTACATCCAGGGTGTGGACAGCGTTTATGACCTGGTCTGGTCCGATGGCCCGCTGGGCAAGACCACCTATGGCGACGTCTTCCACCAGAACGAAGTGGAGCAGTCCACCTACAACTTCGAACACGCCGACGTGGACTTCCTGTTCCACTGCTTCGAGCAGTACGAGAAGGAAGCCCAGCACCTGCTGGCTCTGGAAACGCCGCTGCCGCTGCCCGCCTACGAGCGCATTCTGAAAGCCGCCCACTCCTTCAACCTGCTGGATGCCCGCAAGGCCATCTCGGTCACCGAGCGTCAGCGCTACATATTGCGCATTCGCACCCTGACCAAGGCCGTGGCCGAGGCTTACTACGCCTCCCGCGAAGCGCTGGGCTTCCCCATGTGCAAGCGCACCGAGAACAAGCAAGGTTAAGGAACGGACATGGCACAACATACATTTCTGGTAGAGATCGGCACAGCTGAGCTGCCGCCAAAAGCCCTGCGCTCCCTGGCCGAAGCCTTTGCCGACAACTTCAAGGCCGAGCTGACCAAGGCCGACCTGGCCTTCGGCGACGTCGAATGGTTCGCCTCACCGCGTCGTCTGGCGCTGAAAGTACACGCGCTGGCTGGCGAGCAGCCGAGCAAGAGCGTCGAGAAGCGCGGCCCGGCCGTCTCCCAGGCGTTCGATGCCGACGGCAAGCCGACCAAGGCCGCCGAAGGCTGGGCCCGTGGCAACGGCATCACGGTGGAACAGGCCGAGCGTCTGGTCACCGACAAGGGGGAGTGGCTGGTTCACACCGCCAAGGTCGAAGGTCGTCCGGCGCGCGAGCTGCTGGGTGAACTGGTTAGCCAGGCTCTGGCCAAGCTGCCCATCCCCAAGATGATGCGCTGGGGCGACAAGACCATCCAGTTCGTGCGTCCGGTGTTCACCGTGACCCTGCTGCTGGACGGCGATCTCGTGCCTGCCCACATCCTGGGGATCGATTCCGCCCGCACCATCCGCGGTCACCGCTTCATGGGCGAAAGTGAATTCACTATCGACAACGCCAGCCAGTACCCGCAGATCCTGCTGGAAAAAGGCAAAGTGGTTGCCGACTTTATGGCGCGCAAGGCCAAGATCAAGGCTGACGCCGAAGCGGCCGCTGCCGCCTTCGGTGGGGTCGCCGATCTGGACGACGCCCTGCTGGAAGAGGTCACCGCACTGGTCGAATGGCCTGTGGTGCTGACCGCCAACTTTGAAGAGAAGTTCCTGGCCGTCCCCGCCGAGGCGCTGGTGCACACCATGAAAGGTGACCAGAAGTACTTCCCGGTCTACGACAAGAGCGGCAAGCTGCTGCCGAAGTTCATCTTCGTCACCAACATAGAGTCGAAAGACCCGAGCCAGATCATCAGCGGCAACGAGAAGGTGGTTCGCCCCCGTCTCTCTGACGCCGAGTTCTTCTTCAAGACCGATCTGAAGCAGAGCCTGGCCTCCCGCCTGCCGCGCCTCGAAACCGTGCTGTTCCAGCAACAGCTCGGCACAGTCAAGGCCAAGGTCGAACGCATCGAGACCGTCGCCGGCTTCATCGCCGAGCGCATCGGTGCCAACGTGGCTCAGGCCAAGCGTGCCGGCCTGCTCTCCAAGTGTGATCTCATGACCAACATGGTTGGCGAGTTCGCCAGCACCCAGGGTGTCATGGGGATGCACTACGCCCGTCACGACGGCGAAGACGAAGTGGTGGCCGTGGCCCTGAACGAGCAGTACATGCCGCGCTTCGCCGGTGATGCCCTGCCGTCCGCTCTGGAAGCCTGCGCCGTGGCGCTGGCGGACAAGCTCGACACCCTGGCCGGCATCTTCGGCATCGGCATGCTGCCCAAAGGCGACAAGGATCCCTTCGCCCTGCGTCGCGCCGCCATCGGTGCCCTGCGCATCATGACCGAGAAGCAGCTGGATCTGGATCTGGTTGAACTGGTTGAAGAAGCAGTACGCGTCTACGGCGACAAGCTGACCAACAAGACCGTCGTCACCGACGTGGTCGACTTCATGCTGGGCCGCTTCCGCGCCGCCTATCAGGACGAAGGCATAGGTGCCGATGTGGTGCTGGCCGTGCTGGCCCGCCGCCCGACCCGTCCGCTGGACTTCGATCGCCGCGTCAAGGCCGTCAGCCACTTCCGCAGTCTGGATGCCGCCCTGGCCCTGGCCGCCGCCAACAAGCGCGTAAGCAACATCCTGGCCAAGGTCGAAGGCGAGCTGCCGACTGCCGTCAAACCGGAACTGCTGGTCGATGCCGCCGAGAAGGCGCTGGCCACTCAGGTTGCAGCACTGCAATCCGAGCTGGCCCCGCTGTTCGCCGCCGGTGACTACCAGGCCGCCCTCACCCGTCTGGCCGCCCTGCGCGAGCCGGTCGACACCTTCTTCAACGAGGTGATGGTGATGGCCGACGACGAGGCCCTCAAGGCCAATCGTCTGGCGCTGCTGAACAACCTGCGCAACCTGTTCCTGCAAGTCGCGGATATCTCCCTGCTGCAGTGATTTTGGTTGGGTTGAGTGATAGTAAAAACGGCGCCGTAAGGCGCCGTTTTTTATAGGAGCAAATATCATGGAAGCACTGCATGAAATTATTTATTCGTTATCCCTACTACACTGGTTTTTTTCGCCACATTAGTTCATGAGTTCACTCTGGTTTATTTACATAAATTAGTTATAAATATGAAACATTAAACAATGTAAGGCTGCAACAACATGCACAACTATTGGGTCATGAAAAATACTATAACATCTGAATAAACTCTAATAAATTAGAGTTCAACAATTCTAGCAAGACCAGAAGGCAAGCGAACGGTTCTATTTTGATTGGCCCTCCAAAATAATCGATACTCTTGCTGCCAAGCATCCTCAAAGGATTTTAAAAAATGATCTCTTTCGTGACCTCGTGTATATTTACAATTACCTGCAATAGACTTACATTTAAGTCGTTTATTTATAACCCTAGCTAGATTATTGATATCTAATATCTCAACACAAGCTACCTTTCCTAATTTTTTTGCTATCTCAGGGTCGAATACATTACAAAACGACAATATAAGACCATCTTCTTTATAATACATACCATTAGTGATATCTGGTATTCTCATTCCGTTATAATAATTACCAGACATGTTCACTCCCTTGACATCGTGCATCTCAAATCCAAACATCTTCAATGCAGGAATGGGGAATTCTGATCGATGAATTAGGTTTTCATCCGGAGTCATGATCCCTTCACGATTGTTACTTAAGTAGGTACTGGCTAGCTTAATAGGTATATCGCCTCCACTGACCCATGTTTTACAGTGCCACTTCTCAGACAGGTACAAATATTTTCTTGCGTTGCCACTCATAATAAAAATCCTGTAGAGTATTCATAAGGAATAATGACAATATTTTTGTACTATTTTCAAGTGAAAAAAATTATGAATATAGCTCGTAGGTTCGATTAACTATCAGGCGTAATCGGACGTTCGCGTAAATCAACTCTTCCGTCATATCAGCCAGCCGAATATCCTCTCCGGCTGACCGCCCCTGACTCACGGCAACAGCCGGAACAGAAGCCTCTCGATCGTCCGATTACGCCGCGCTAATCGAACCTACAGATCCTTTGCCAACGCGGCGACAATCTTTTCCACGCTCTGGGCTACCGACAGGGTGGCGCTATCCAGTATCAGGCGCTCCCTGTCCCAGGGTTCATAATCGCGGTCGAGCACCGCCTGCCAGTCCGGCAATGCAAACCCCGCAATATCGGCCGTCCGGTTCTCGACCCGTTCACGGTGCAGCCTAGGGTTGGAGCAGACGACCTCGATATCGAGACAGGGCACCCCGACCGAGAGGGCAACGTCGTGGTAAGCATCCCGGGTAAGCTGTATGGGGTTAACGGAATCGGTAATGACAGTAGACCCGACTTTCAGGTTCTCTCTGGCCAGCTCATAGGCAACGAAATACCCGGCGGGCCCCATCTCTTTGTTTGTCTGGTCGGCGTCACGAATGGCCTGCTCTATGGTATCGATGCGCAGATAGACGGCCCCCAACCGCTGGGCCAAGGCACGCGCAATGGTGCTCTTTCCGCTGCCCGGCAAACCACTGAAGATAATCAGCATCATGTCTCCCCTGTGATGAAAAAGCTTGCCGGTATTCTCCCCGCGATGGAGGCCCTGAGTCCAGCGCCTGTGTGCCGGCAGCCCACCGACAGGCTCGCCCGATCACCACAACCCCATGCAGGCACCGGCTGCGGGGCCCCCCACAGAGTGAACCTTGCCGCGTTCGGGTATGGGCATGGGAAGCTGCCGCTGTTAGGGTATGACCATCAATTAATCGACGACCGAGGCGTTATGCAACGCAAGACCCTGGCCCTGTTGCTGGTCACCCATCTGTTGGTGGGAGCGGCGGGCTTTGCCGTCGGCATCTATGCCCTGCCGATCCTGATAGCGCCTGCCGCACCGAGCAGTGAACAGGTGGCGGCCAGTCAGCAACAGGCAACCTTTAACGGCACCTTTCGCCGGGATCTGAAAGAGAGCGACCGGCTGCACTGGGGCGAAGGCCAGGTGAGCATAGGGCCAGATGCCATCAGCCTGATGGGCAAACTGGCGCCGGGGCCCGACTACCAGCTCTATCTGTCGCCGGAATTTGTCGAAACCGAGGCGGACTTTGCCCGCCTGAAGCCACAGATGGTGCGGGTCGGGCCGGTGAAAACCTTCGACAACTTTATCGTGCCGCTCCCCGCCAATATCGATCCGGCCCGCTACGACAGCGTGATCGTCTGGTGCGAAACCTTCGGCCAATTCATCACGGCCGCCCGCTATCGGCAGTAGATGCCATGCCCGCTTCCTGCCGTCATGAGCCAGCCGATCAAAGAGGAGGTTTCTTCTCCCGCGACAGTCCAATACAAAAGGCGCCAACAGGCGCCTTTTGATGATCGGCAGCGGCGAGCCGCACCGACCCCATTGCACGGAACGCCTTACTCCACCGGCGCCATCAGGTGCTGATAGGGGGTGCCAGACCACATGATATAGGGTATCGAGGTATCAGGAGCGGCACCTTTCGGATACTGATCGTAGAAGGCGTCATCCGCCCCGACAACCATCACGTGGGGCCCGGTCTGCAACCAGTGATTGCTGGTGGTGGGCTGGGTGGCGTAAGGATCTGTGTTGCTGGCATCGGTGCCACCCTTGAGCATGTACATAAAGCCGATCTTGCCCTTGGGCGGGGTCTGATGGCCGATCCAGGCGTGAGCCCAGGCCATCGCCGCCGCATCCATGCACATGGGGTCCGGCCCCGGCGTGGCGGGGTTGTCGGGCATGCAGGTAAAACCGTTGCTGCCTTCCCGCAGGGTACGCATCTTGCCATCGGCGCCCATGGCGACAATGGTGGCGCCGGCACCGACCCTGGTGGGGGCCGCCGCCATGGCGCTGGTGATCATCGCCTCGTCCGTCATCGCCGCAGCGCCGGCCATCTCTTCGGCCTGCACCAGGCCGGCCAGGGTGATGGCCGCGAGTGCTCCAAGGGTGGACATGTGCTTGCACATAACGTCTGTCTCCCGGTTGATTGGATAGATCACGCGCGGCCTGACTACCATGGCGGCCGTGCTGCCGGGCAGCAGCTGTCTGGTGGGGGACGGAGTGATCGGAAGGTGGCGCCATGGGGTCGCAGCCCGGGGGCGTGCGGTGGGCCGCCGACGTCATCTGTCTGACTATAGTCCCTCCAGCTCCCTGCGCCGGATGGCGCAAAAAACAAGGCGCCACCCGGGCGCCTTGTCATAGGGTGAGGACAAAAAACTAGCCCATGTAGACGGGCAGCAGACCCGCCATGTTGAGCAGATGGAAGAGGGCGGTCAGCACCCCGAACAGCAAGACGCCCACTATCATCGGCAGGCCGCCCGGCGCGCGGAAGCCGTCACCTTTGCCGCCTTGCTCACCCTTGCCGGCGCGCACCTTCCAGGCCAGCAGCGCGGGTATGATGCAGGTCCAGAGCGTCGCCACGGCACCGGCGTAGCCGATGGCCATCAGGAAGCCGAACGGGAACAGCAGGGAGAGCAGCAGCGGCGGCAGGAAGGTGGCGGCCCACGACTTGGCGCGGCCACCGCGGCCGTTGTCGAACTTGAACAGATCCGCCAGATAGTCGAACACCCCCAGACCCACACCGATAAAGGAGGAGAGGATGGCGGCCATGGAGAAGAGGTTGAGGGCGCTGGAGACGGCCTCCGACTCTATCACCGAGGCCAGCGCCTTGAGCAGCACATCGACGTTGCCGCCCTGGGCCACCACGGGTCCGAACTCGCTGCGCGGCAGGTTGCCGAACACGCTCACCAGCCAGATGAGGTAGAACAGCAGCGCGATGGCAGTGCCGCCGAGGATGGCGTAACGGGCGCGGCGCTCCTCACCGTAGTAGGCGCGCATGGACGACACCGAATGGTGATAGCCGAACGAGGTGAGCGCCACCGGCAGCATAGCCAGGGCATAGGGGGCATAGCTGGCGTGCTGGCTCAGGGTATCGAACAGCAGGGTCGGCTTGATGTTGAGCGACAGGCCCGAGATGCCGAACACGAAGCTCAGCCCCATGGCGATGACCAGCACCACTGAGATGCGATCCACCGCCCGGGTGGAGTGCCACACCAGGCCGGAGAAGCCCAGGGTAAACAGGATGGAGCCCCAGTGGCTGCCGATGCCGGTCATGCCATCTATGATGAGGCCGGCCGAGGTGATGTAGGCGTAGAGCAGTATGCCACCGACGAAGTAGACGGTGAGGTTGTTGAGGACGTTGACCTTGTCCCCCAGCAGTTCGCGGGTGACGGTATCGAACGACACGCGCAGCGGATAGCCCTGATAGGACTCCAGCAGCATCCAGCCGGAAACCGTCATCACCACCATGGTCAGGGTGATGGCCAGCACCGACCAGATGGTCCAGGCGCCCGCCCCGGCACTCGGCAAGCCCAGCATGCCGGCTCCTACACAGACGCCGGCAATGATGCATGCCCCGCCCACCAAAGATGGTTTCTGTCCCATTTACTTCTCCAAAGACGATTGTGGATCTGGTCGCGACCGCGGACCGTTGCATTTGCTACGCCGGTTGTCATGGTAGATCGCGCTCATCTATGTGCCGGCGCCCAGTACTTGCTGCTTCGAAAGCGAAGCAAGGTGCGGTTAAGGCGGGCTGCCGGCCCGACACGGCAGCAGGGCCACCATATCGGGGAAGGGACTTTACCCTGCTACCCCTCAGGTATCAAATGCGGGTGTATCTTCAGAGCTCCCGGCGGCCCCCCAACAGGCAGCCTGCAACTGGCGCATCGGCACTCAATGAGCCAGTTGCGGCAACAGCTGCAGCAGCTGGGCGCGATCCGCCAGCGGCGTCTGGCTGACCCAGATACCCAGCAGGCCGTAGGAGAGCAGCGGCAATATCAACAACAGCAGGCAGAGCAGACCCAGCAGCCAGCGGGGCTCAAGCCTGCGCGCCTTGCTGCCAAGGTGCAGCGCATCTGCCCGCTTGGGGCAGGCGGCGACGCAGCTCATACAACTGGTGCACTCCAGGCTGCGCACCGCGATCAGCTGGTGCACCTGGATGCGGGAGGGACAAACCCGGCTGCACTTGTCGCAGTCATGGCCAGCACTTCGCAGGCAGCGGGCCGGGTCACGCCGAATGCGCAGCGGTGTCAGCAGGCCGAGTAAAGACAGCCAGGCGCCGTAGGGGCAGAGGTAGCGGCAGAAGCCCTGGCGGAAGGTGGCGGTGAGCAGCAGCACCCAGCCCAGACACAGGCCCGAAATCAGGGTCAGGTTGAAGAAGAAGGCCCCCATCTTCATGTCCGCCGCCTGATGGTAGGGGCTGGTGAAGTAGCCGGGCAGAGCGGTGCCCGGCACCGCGATCAGCACGATAAACAGCAGGAAAGCCAGCACCAGGAATTTCTGGGAACGCAGCACGGCATCGAGCCAGCGCGGCGGCGTCCACTCCCCCACTATCCATCGGCTGCGCAGGCCGTGCATCCACTCGCCCACCAGCCCGAGCGGGCAGAACCAGGCGCAGAAGGCCCGCCCCAGCAGCAGGGCCGACAGGCAGAGCACCAGTACAGTGATGGTCGCCGCCGGATGATGGGGATCCACTATGCCCTGACTGAGCCAGGCCCGCAGCCCGAGCCCGCCGGCGATGGGCAGGAAACCGTCCACCACGTCCGGACGCATCAGCCAGGGGGTCTCCCCCTGCCCCAGCTGCCAGATATGGATGCTGTACTGCACAGTCACCAACCCCCAGCAGATCAGCAGCAGATGGCGCGCGCGCCCCCGCAGCGACTGGCTGTTGATCCCGCTGAGTGCCGGCAGCGGTCGGTATCTGTGCCACAGGGCGAGGGGGATGACCAGCAGCCCCAGCGCGAACCAGAGCAGGCTGTCCGCCGCCACCAGCCAGATCAGGCCCAGCAGGCCGAGGGCAAGACGCCACTGCCAACCGGTGCGCGCCTGCCACCCCAACAGGGCCAGATAGACCAGGCCAGCCACCATGGTCATCGCTTCAATCAGGCTCATGCATCTCCCTCATAGCACTCATTCGGATAAGGGGGCAGGATAACGAACATCTGAGTTGATTATTTTGATCTGCATGGGCAGAGGGGGACATTCGCGCCCAATGCCCCTGGCGAGGGTTGAACCTTATGCCTTGCGGCTGTTGAACAGCGGCTGGTCCGATTCGGCCTGCTCGGCCCAGAAGTGGATGTTGAAGCGGGCATCCTCCGACAGCTCGACCCTGTGCCAGTATTGGGGCGGGCTGGTGGCAAACTGGCCGGCATGGATCACCAGGCTTATCTCAGGCTCCTCGGCCTGCTCGTCGGCAAAGCCGTGGTAGGTGACTGTGCCCTCCATCACGCAGAGCTGACCGAAGACGCCGGCTGCCGTGTTGTGATGGGTGAGCAAAGCCTGGGGCACGTTCTGGCGGGTGAAGAAGGGGGTGGAGCGACGCACTACCCAGTGAGACGGAATCAATTGCATGGCCATATCAGTTCTCCTCAAGTGGCCGGGTCGACCCGGCCGATGCAATGAAAGGGGTTAACGGGGCAGCTGGCGCAGCAGCGGGAAGGCGGCGCTCATCTGATCACCCCCCACCACGAAGCCGCACAGCTCGCCATCCTCGCCATGCGCCTCGGCCACCATGCCGTGGCTGTTCCAGCGGCACTGCCAGGCGAGATCCTCGCCCTTGGTGCGGCCCGCCAGCTGCAAGGGGTAACGCGGCGTTTTCACCTTCACCAGCATGGGCGGCAGGGTCAGCGGGGTCGGCGTGCCAAGCAGAGTGCGCGCCAACGCATTGGCCCCCAGCACTATGGGTAGCAGGAAGGGGAGCAGCTGGCCCCGCCACTGCACGCAATCACCCAGTGCGAAGATATGGGGATCGCTGGTCTGCAAGTTGTCGTCGACCAGGATGCCGCGCTCCACCTCCAGCCCGGCCCCCCGGGCCAGGGCCAGATTCGGCCGCAGGCCGATCGCGGCGATCACCAGATCCTGCTCGCTGGTGCGGCCATCGGTCAGGGTCACCCGCCAGCCGTCGCCGGGCTGGGCGTCTATCCTGGCGATACCCAGCCCGAATTGCAGGCTGACCCCCTGACTGCGCAGCGCCTGTTGCAGCGGTTGGGTCAGGGCGGCCGGCAACAGGGCGCTGAGCGGGCTGTCGGCCAGATCCAACAGGGTGACCTCGCGACCATCGCTCGCCATGTCCATCGCCAGCTCGCAGCCTATGAGGCCAGCCCCCAGCACCATGATGCGGCTGGCCTGCTGGATTAGCCCCTCGGCGGCGGCGTACTCCTGCTGGCTGTTGAGGGTCACCAGATGCTCGCTGCCCGGTATCTCGGGGCGCGCCGCGCTGGCGCCGGTGGCCAGCACCAGCTGGCCATAGGGGAAGCTGCCCTGCTCGGTCAGCACCAGCCGCCGGACGGGATCTATGCCAAGCACGGGGCAGTGGGGCAGCAGCGCGATGCGCTGCTGCTCGGCAAAGTCGCTGCCGCTCTGCCGGGTCATGGCCGCGGCGGCGCAGCCCCGGCTCACCACGTGGCTCAAGTCCGGCTTGTTGTACTCGTCGCCGCTGTCGGCCGTGATGAGGCGGATGGGCTGCTCACCATCCAGCTTGCGCAGGCTCTTGACCAGCTGCTGGGCGGCGAAGCCGCTGCCGATCACCACGATTTCCCGGCTGATGCCGGCGTCATTCAGGGTTGCTGCGTTCATACACAGGCCTCCACGGCGCAGGGTTCGAATACCTCCTTGCCGATACCGCAGCCGGGGCAGAGGAAGCTGTCCGGTACCTGGGCCCAGGGAGTGCCCGGTGCCACCAGCTGATCCGGCTCCCCCAGTGCCGGGTCATAGACCCACTGGCAGACGACGCAGAGCATGCTCTGCTCATCGTCCAGCGTGCTGGCGACCGGGGTGACGACACGCGCAACCGGTACCTCGATCACGGGCGCCGTCACTGCGGCGTTCTTTGTGATGATCGGGCGAGGTGCCTCCAGCGGGTGCAGCGCCCACTGGCGGGCCAGCTGGCGGCCGTGCTCGCGGCATTCGGCAAGGGCCGAACCATCGGGACGCCACTTGGCCTTGAGGGAGATGCTGATGTCGAAACCCGCGTCCATCAGCCGGGTCTGGATGCGGTCCACGGCGCCGCCGGTCCAGCCGTAGCTGCCGAAGGCCGAGGCGCGCTTGTTACGGAACCGCAGGCCGGTGATCTCTTCGAGCATGCCCGCCACCTTGGGCATCATGACGTTGTTCATGGTGGAGGAGCCCACCAACACCCCCTTGGAGCGGAACACCTGGGTCAGGATCTCGTTCTTGTCGTGGCGCGCCACGTTGAAGATCTTCACCGCCACGCCCGGGTCCACCTCGTGGATGCCCTGGGCGATGGCGTCGGCCATCATGCGGGTGTTGTTGGACATGGAGTCGTAGAAGAGGGTGATGCGGTCTTCCTGATAGTGGTCGGCCCACTCCAGGTATTTCAGGATGATCTGGGTGGGGTCCTCGCGCCAGACGATGCCGTGGGAGGTGGCCACCATGCTCACCGGCAGGTTGAAGCCCAGCACTTCCTTGATCTTGGCGGTCACCAGCGGGCTGAAGGGGGTGAGTATGTTGGCGTAGTAACGCTGGCACTGCTCCATCAGCTCGGTCTGATCCACCTCGTCGTTGAACAGGTGCTCGTCGCAGTAGTGCTGACCGAAGGCGTCGTTGGAGAAGAGCACGGCATCCTCCGTCATGTAGGTCATCATGCTGTCTGGCCAGTGCAGCATGGGGGTCTCGATAAACACCAGCTGCTTGCCGTTGCCTATGTCCAGGCTGTCGCCTGTCTTGACCGGGTGGAAGTTCCACTCTGGGTGATGATGGTGGCCTGTGATGGAGTCGATGGCGTTGTGGGTGCAGTAGATGGGGGTGCCAGGGATGCGGGCCATCAGCTCGGTCAGGGCGCCGGCGTGATCCTCCTCGGCGTGGTTGATCACCACGAAGTCGATGGAAGCGAGATCGATCTCCGCCGCCAGGTTCTGCACGAACTCCCGGCTGAACTTGTGATCGACGGTGTCGATCAGTACGTTCTTCCCTTCGCGGATGAGATAGCTGTTGTAGCTGGTTCCCTTATGGGTCTTGTACTCGGTGCCGTGGAAGTCGCGCACCTCCCAGTCCCGTTGGCCGACCCAGTGAATGTTGTTTTTGACGTGAATGCTCATCAAGTTGTTCCTCAGAATGCAATAGCGAATGTGCGACTGAACGGACTATTGCAGTTGACGTGCCAACTCATAACTTATTGTTTTTACTAGACACACACATAGAACATTGTCATTTAGACAGCCACTCTTTATAGTCAAAACCACAAACACACTGTCATTTGGACAATCACCTTGATCTCGACCGACAGCCTGGCGCGCATCGCCCTCGACCTGCAACTCGGCATCTCCCACCAGGACCGCTTTCACCGCCTGATCCAGAGCGTGCGCAGCCTGCTGCACTCGGACGCCTCGGCCCTGCTGCGCTACGAGGGGGGCCAGTTCATCCCGCTGGCCATCGACGGCCTGATGCAGGACGTGCTGGGCCGCCGCTTCGCGCTGGCGGACCATCCGCGCATGGAGGCCATAGCCCGTGCCGGTGACGTGGTGCGCTTCCCCGCCGACAGCAACCTGCCCGACCCCTATGACGGCCTGATCCCGGATCACGACGACCTCAGGGTGCACGCCTGCGTTGGCCTGCCACTGTTTTCGGATCAGACGCTCATCGGCGCCCTGACCATAGACGGCATGAACCCGACCCAGTTCGACGGCATCAGCGACGAGGAGCTGCGGCTGGTGGGCGCCCTGGCCGCCGCCGCCCTCAGCAACGCCCTGTTGCTGGAACGGCTCGCCCGCCAGAGCAGCGAACCCCTCGCCCCCTCCACCCAGAATGGGCCGGGCCAGCCCGAGATGATTGGCCGCTCCCCGGCCATGGACCGGTTGCGCCACGAGATAGCCGTGGTGGCGAGCTCAGAGCTGAACGTGCTGATCCTGGGGGAGACAGGAGTCGGCAAGGAGCTGATCGCCAAGGCGGTGCATCAGGGCTCACCCCGTGCCAGCGTGCCACTGGTCTATCTCAACTGCGCCGCCCTGCCGGAATCGGTGGCGGAGAGCGAGCTGTTCGGCCACGTGAAGGGGGCTTTCACCGGCGCCATTCACAACCGGGCGGGTAAGTTCGAGCTGGCCGACAAGGGCACCCTGTTTCTGGACGAGATCGGCGAACTCTCCCTGTCGCTGCAGGCCAAGCTGCTGCGGGTGCTGCAATACGGCGATCTGCAGCGGATCGGTGACGACACCCCGCTCAAGGTAAACGTGCGCATCCTGGCCGCCACCAACCGGGATCTGAAACAGGCTGTGGTCGAGGGGCAGTTTCGAAGCGATCTCTACCACCGCCTGAGCGTCTTCCCGATCCACGCCCCCGCCCTGCGGGAACGACCGGACGACATACCCCTGCTTGCCGGTTATTTTTGCGAACGCTGCCGGGTCAGCCTGGGGCTGGAGCGGTTGCGCATCCAGCCCAGAGCGCTGCAACTGCTCGCCAGCTACGACTGGCCGGGCAACGTGCGGGAGCTGGAGCACGCCATCCACAGGGCGGCCGTACTGGCGCGGGCCGAGCAGGGCAGTCAGGCACCCGCGCTGGATTGCCACCACTTCAACCTGGCGGCCACCGGCACCCCCTCATCCAGCCGCATTCCTGTGGAACAGGCGGTGCAGCCAACAACAGTCATGGGGCTGCGCACGGCCACAGATGCCTTCCAGCTCCAGCTGATCGAGCAGACCCTGGCGGCCCAGCAGGGCAACTGGGCCGCCACCGCCCGGGCGCTTGAGCTGGACGGCGGCAACCTGCACCGGCTCGCCAAGCGGCTCGGGCTCAAGGCCTGATGCTGGCGACACCCCATAAACAAAAACCCCCTCCTGACGAGGGGGTTTTTCGTGGTGCCTGTGCGATGACAGGGGCAACGGCATGGTCCATCGGCGGCGGATTCAGTCACGGGCACGGCGCAGGTGGTAGTCGACGTGATAGTCGTTGGCGTTGCGGAACATGATGGAGTAGTTGAGAAACTCCCCGTTCTCACCATAAGAGAGGGAGGTCAGCCGCAGGATGGGCGCCCCCTGCTCGATATGCAGCAGCTCGGCCATCTGCCGGTCGGCCAGCACGGCGCTGAAGCTCTCGTAGTTGCCGGCGATAGGGAGCTGGCACTCGTTCTCGATGTAGGCAAACTTGGAGCCCTCCAGATGGGCCACCGACAGGGTGCGAAACAGCCGCACCGGCATGTAGCTCTCCTCCAGCAGCAGGGCCCGGCCATCCACAGAGCGCACCCGGCTGGAGTAGTAGACGGGTTCGTTCACCTTGACCCTGAGCTGGCTGGCAATCGCCGGTGGGGCCGGCATGGTACGAAACTCCAGCACCTGGCTGGTGAGCTCCCGGCCCTGATCGCGCATCAGCTCGGTAAAGCCGCTCAGCCCCTTGGTCTCATGCTGGACATCCTTCTTGGTCACATAGGTGCCGCTGCCGTGGCGCCGTGCCACCAGCCCCCATTCGATCAGCATGTCCACCGCCTTGCGCACCGTCATGCGCGACACACCGAACTGGCTCGCCAGCATCTTCTCGCTCGGCAATACGTCCCCCACCCGGCAATCCGCGCCATTGACCCGGATACGCAACCGATCCGCCACCGATTTATAGATCACTGCTAGACCTCTCCCAGCCTGTACCCGCGGCCCCCTCATTCAGGGGCTTCAGGCCCAACCAATTGAAAATAAACAATTTTAAATTCAAATAAACCGACAAGAACGTCACAAAAACAAGATGTACAACAATATCTCAAAATTTAGATCTCTTTGTCTAAATAAGAGCATGCGCCGGATCACATAACCACCACATATTTCATGAGGGCTTGACCCATTGTTGTTAGGTTCAATTCAGCAACACAAACAACACCCTATCAAAAACTCTTTTAATAAAGGGACAATATATGCTCAGTCAAATTCAACGCTTTGGCGGAGCAATGTTTACTCCTGTACTACTGTTTCCATTTGCAGGTATGGTAGTGGGCATTGCAATCATGCTGAAAAATCCCATGTTCGTGGGAGAGGCGCTGGCAAACCCGCAAGGGTTGTTCTTTCAAATAATCCATATTATTGAAGAAGGTGGCTGGACCGTATTCAGAAACATGCCGCTTATATTTGCCATCGGCTTGCCGATTGGGCTGGCAAATAAGGCGCAGGCACGAGCCTGTCTCTCCGTATTGGTCAGCTTCATGACCTGGAATTATTTCATCAATGCCATGGGGATGACCTGGGGCGACTATTTCGGGGTCGATTTCAATCAGGCAGTCGGCGGCGGAAGCGGCCTGGCCATGATCGCCGGGATCAAGACGCTGGACACCAGCATCATAGGGGCCATCGCCATCTCGGGTATAGTCACCGCCCTGCACAACCGGCTGTTTGATCGACAGTTGCCCGTCTTTCTCGGCATCTTTCAGGGCAGCTCCTTTGTCACCATCATTGCCTTCTTCCTCATGATCCCCTGTGCCTGGCTGACCCTGCAGGGGTGGCCCAAGGTACAGATGGGCATCGCCTCCCTGCAGGAGTTCATGCTGATCTCGGGCCCGCTCGGTGTCTGGGTCTACACCTTCCTCGAGCGCATCCTGATCCCGACCGGACTGCATCACTTCATCTATGGCCCCTTCATCTTCGGCCCGGCCGCGGTGGAAGGCGGCATCCAGCTCTACTGGGCCCAGCATCTGCAGGAGTTCAGCCAGAGCACGCGTCCGCTCATCGAGCTGTTCCCCCAGGGTGGCTTCGCACTGCACGGCAACTCCAAGATCTTCGGTGCCATGGGGATTGCCCTGGCCATCTACGCCACTGCAGCCCGTGAAAACAAGGCCAAGGTGGCCGGTCTGCTGATCCCGGCGACCCTGACCGCCATGCTGGTGGGCATCACAGAGCCGCTTGAATTCACCTTCCTCTTCATCTCGCCACTGCTGTTTGCCATCCATGCCCTGCTGGCCGCCACCATGGCCACCGTCATGTACCTGTTCGGTGTCGTCGGCAACATGGGCGGCGGCCTGCTCGACCAGTTCCTGCCGCAGAACTGGATCCCCATGTTCCACAACCATGCCGGCATGATGTTTACCCAGATAGCCATAGGCCTGGTGTTTACCGGACTCTGGTTCCTGATATTCAGGAGTCTCATTCTGAGATTCAATTTGAAAACCCCGGGGCGGGAAGACAGCGAAATAAAGCTGTATTCCAAGGCCGATTATCAGGTAGCCAAACAACAACGAGGCAGTGATATTGCGGAGCAAATTATCGAGGCACTCGGCGGCAGCAAAAACATAAGAAGCCTGAATAATTGCGCCACCCGCTTAAGAATATCGCTGATAAATTCCAGCCAGGTTGCGGCAGATGACATATTCAAACAACTGGGCGCCCATGGTGTGGTTCGTCATGGCGACAGCATTCAAATAATCATAGGTCTGCATGTGCCTCAGGTACGTGAAAATATGGAATCGATAATGAACAACCCCACTCAATCCTCTTCTTTCGTAACGGAGTCATGATCATGAAAAAATTCTCTGTAGTCATCGCCGGCGGCGGCAGCACTTTTACTCCTGGTATCGTTCTGATGTTGCTGGAGAACCAGCATCGTTTCCCGCTCAAGGAGATCAAGTTCTATGACAACGATGGTGCCCGCCAGGAAGTCATCGCCGAGGCATGCAGGATACTGCTGAAAGAGAAGGCACCCGAGATTGCCTTCAGCTACGGTACCGATCCCAAGGCGGCCTTCAGCGAGGTGGATTTTGTCATGGCCCACATCCGGGTCGGCAAATACCCCATGCGCGAGCAGGACGAGAAGATCCCCCTGCGTCACGGCGTGGTCGGTCAGGAGACCTGTGGCCCAGGCGGCATCGCCTACGGCATGCGCTCCATCGGCGGCGTGCTGGAGCTGGTCGATTACATGGAGCAGTACTCCCCCAACGCCTGGATGCTGAACTACTCCAACCCGGCCGCCATAGTGGCGGAGGCAACCCGTCGCCTGCGTCCCAACGCCAAAATCCTCAACATCTGCGACATGCCGATCGGGATCGAGGGGCGCATGGCCCAGATCGCCGGCCTTAAATCTCGCAAAGAGATGCGGGTACGCTACTACGGTCTCAACCACTTCGGCTGGTGGACCCACATCGAGGATCTGGCAGGCAACGACCTGATGCCGAAGATCAAGGAACACGTCGCCCGCCACGGCTACGTGCCCAACAGCGCCAGCCATGCCGAAGCAAGCTGGAACGATACCTTCGCCAAGGCCAGGGATGTGTGGGCGCTCGATCCGGATACCCTGCCCAACACCTATCTCAAGTACTACCTCTACCCTGACTATGTGGTGGCCCATGCCAACCCTGAGCATACCCGCGCCAACGAGGTGATGGAGCACCGCGAGAAGCAGGTATTCAGCGCCTGCCGCACCATCGTCAAGGCGAGTCATTCGGAGGCAGGCGAGCTGGAGATCGACGAGCACGCCTCCTATATAGTGGACCTGGCCACCGCCATCGCCTTCAACACCCAGGAGCGGATGCTGCTGATAGTCCCGAACCGGGGCGCCATCAACAACTTCGACCCCGAGGCCATGGTCGAGATCCCCTGTCTGGTGGGCAGCAGCGGGCCAGAGCCCTTGCAGGTCGGCAATATTCCCCTGTTCCAGCAGGGCCTGATGGGCCAGCAGGTGGCGGTCGAGAAGCTGGTGGTGGAAGCCTGGGTCGAACGCTCCTACCAGAAGCTGTGGCAGGCAATCACCCTGTCCAAGACTGTGCCCAGCGCCTCGGTGGCGAAGGCCATCCTGGATGACCTGGTGGCCGCCAACAAGGATTACTGGCCGCCGCTGCAATAAATCGCCCACAAACAAAAACCCCCTCGTGACGAGGGGGTTTTTCGTGGTGCCGACTATCGCCGTGCAATACAGCGGGGCGGTCAGCGCAGGGATTTGACCGAGCGGCGGACGATAAGCTCGGGCTCTACCGTCATGGACTCGACTTCCAGCGCCTTGTTGCGGATCCGGCTCACCAGATGCTTCACCGCCAGCAGGCCGAGCTCGGCCTTGGGGTGGCGGATGGTGGTCAGCGGCGGGCTGGAGAAGCGCGCCATTTCCACGTCGTCATAGCCGATCATGGAGATGTCGTCCGGCACCTTGACCCCGGCTTCCCAGGCGGCGCAGATGGCGCCGATGGCCATGGGATCATCGAAGGCAAACACAGCCGTCGGGCGAGGCGTGAGGGCCAGGATGCGCTGCATGGCATCGAAACCGCTCTGGCTCTCGTAATCCCCTTCGAAGATCTGCTCATCCTTCAGGGTCAGGCCATGCTCGCCCAAGGCGTCGCGCACCCCGTCCAGCCGCTGCTGGGTGGTCGGCTTGGAGAGCTGGCCAGTGATGCAGACGATCTCTTTATGGCCCTGCTCCAGCAGATGACGTACCGCCAGCCGCGCGCCTATGCGGGCGTTGTCGTTGATCACGTTGGCGAAATCGCACTCTGTGCCCCAATCCAACACCACCTGCGGCACATTCTTGTGGATGCGCAGCATGTCGCGCAGCGGGGTGTCGATGTCGGTTCCCAGCACCAGCAGGCCGTCGACCCGCTTCTCCATCAGCATTCTCAGGTAATGCTGCTGGCGGGGCGGCTGGTTTTCGGTGTTGCACAGGATCAGGCTGTAACCCTGTTCGAAACAGTACGCCTCCACCCCCTGTACCACTTCCGCGAAGAAGGGGTTGGCACTGGTGGTGACCAGCATGCCTATGGTTTTGGTTGAGTTTATCTTGAGGCTGCGCGCTACCGAGTTGGGCGCGTAGTTGAGTTCTGCCACCGCCTCAAGCACTTTTTGGGTTGCATCTTCGCTGACCCGACGGGTGTGATTGAGTACATGTGAGACGGTGGAGATGGATACGCCTGCACGGGAAGCGACATCCTTGATAGTGGCCATCTCTGTCTCCTGAAGATCAAAAGCGGAACATTAGCAGATTTCCCGAATAAAGGCTTGGTTTTAACAGGCACTGCCAATGAATTGTCAATGCTGGCTAATCTAGGCGCTCATTTCTATTTGCGCAAACGGATTTTGGTCAAAATGGGAGCAGTGTCAGGGTAAAATATCGTCAGTTTTTTCATCTGCCATTTGTCACCAGCACACCTTGTTGTGAAGATGTTAACTGAACAAATCAGTATTAATGTCTACAATGGCATTTGAATTTAGCTATTTGTTTCAAAAAAGCACTATCCCACCCACTATGGTTAGTATCTTTAACAGCTTGTTATTGCCCAGCGAGGAATGATAGAACCATACCTATTACCGGACTGGCGGGATCCCGGCCCGGAATGGCACACGGAAAATGAAACAATCCACTGATTAAGGGACGAATCAATGCATAAGTTGAGCAAAATCACAGTAAGCGCAGCGGTTTCTTTGGCTCTGTTTGGATCGATATCCATCGCCAACGCGGCTGACACCATCAAGATCGGCATCGCCGGCCCGGTCACAGGCCCGGTCGCCCAGTACGGTGACATGCAGTTCACCGGCGGCAAGATGGCGGTCGAGCAGATCAACAAGGCTGGCGGTATCGCAGGCAAGCAGATCGAAGCCGTCATCTATGACGATGCCTGCGATCCCAAGCAGGCCGTGGCGGTCGCCAACAAGGTGATCAACGACGGCGTCAAGTTCGTGGTCGGCCACCTCTGTTCCGACAACACCCTGCCCGCCTCCGACATCTATGAAGATGAAGGTGTGCTGATGATCACCCCCGCCTCCACCAACCCCAAGATCACCGAGCGCGGCTATCAGCTGGTGCTGCGTACCATAGGTCTGGACAGCGACCAGGGTCCGACCGCCGCCAAGTACATCATCGAGCAGGTCAAGCCCAAGCGCGTGGCCGTCATCCACGACAAGAAGCAGTACGGTGAAGGCATCGCCACCAGCGTGAAGGCCTCCCTGGACAAGGCCGGTGTGAAAGTGGTGGCGTTCGAAGGCATCACAGCCGGTGACAAGGACTTCTCCGCCCTGATCGCCAAGCTGCAGAAAGAGAACGTCGATTTCGTCTACTACGGCGGCTACCACCCCGAGCTGGGTCTGATCCTGCGTCAGGCTGGCGAGAAGGGCCTGAAGGCCAAGTTCATGGGTCCGGAAGGGGTAGGCAACAAGGACATCTCCGCCATCGGTGGCCCGGCTTCCGAAGGTCTGCTGGTGACCCTGCCGAACAAGTACGATCTGGTGCCGACCAACGCCCCGCTGGTGGCGGCGTTCAAGGCCAAGGGTCAGGACTCCTCAGGCCCCTTCGTCTGGACTACCTATGCGGCGGTACAGACCCTGGCTGCCGGTATCGCCAAGGCGGGTGAGGATGACCCGGCTGCAGTCGCCGCCGCCATTAAGGCCACGCCGATCGATACCGTCATGGGCACCCTGAGCTGGGCGCCGAGTGGTGACCTGAAAGGCTTTGAATTCGGTGTGTTCCAGTGGCACGCCGACGGTACCTCCACTCAAGTCAAATAATCTGCCGGTCGGGGTGACATGAGTCACCCCTCCTTTCTTTGCGGGCAAGTACAGGGATCGCAGTATGTCCGAACACCTCCTTTACCTGGTTCAGCAGCTGCTGAACGGGTTAACCATAGGCAGCACCTATGCGTTGATCGCCATCGGCTACACCATGGTCTATGGCATCATCGGCATGATCAACTTCGCCCACGGCGAGGTTTACATGATCGGCTCCTATGTCGCCTTTATGGTGATGGCCGGGCTCGCCATGATGGGCATCGACAGCACCTTCCTGCTGCTGGGAGGCGCCTTCCTGGTCAGTATCATCATCACGGGAACCTATGGCTGGACCATAGAGCGGGTCGCCTATCGCCCGCTGCGGGGCGGCAACCGCCTCATCCCCCTCATCTCCGCCATCGGCATGTCGATCTTCCTGCAGAACATGATGCGAATGGCACAGGGCTCGCGCGATATCGCCATGCCCACCCTGATCTCCGGGGGCTGGACCCTGGGCGCCGAAGACGGCTTCCAGGCCAGCCTCTCCTACATGCAGCTCATCATCTTCGTGGTGACCTTCATCACCATGCTGGCGCTGACCCAGTTCATCGGCCGCTCCCGCATGGGCCGTGCCTGCCGCGCCTGTTCGGAAGACATCAAGATGGCCAACCTGCTGGGGATAGATACCCATGTGGTCATCTCCATCACCTTCGTGCTGGGGGCCACCCTGGCCGCCGTCGCGGGCGTGCTGCTCGGCATGTATTACGGCGTCATCAACCCCTATCTCGGCTTTATGGCCGGTCTGAAAGCCTTTACCGCAGCGGTATTGGGCGGCATCGGCAGCATTCCCGGCGCCGTGCTGGGCGGCCTGCTGCTGGGGGTGGTGGAAGCACTCACCGCCGGCTATCTCAGCACCGAGTACAAGGATGTGATGGCCTTCGCCCTGCTGATCGGCGTCTTGCTGTTCATGCCCACCGGCATTCTCGGCCGACCGGAAGTGGAGAAAGTCTGATGAAACGCCAATTCATTCACGCCTGTATCGCCAGCCTGGTATTGCTGGTGCTCTCCTTCTGGCTGCTCGGCTTCAAACTCGAGACCGACGGCACCCGCTTGCTGGTAGTCAGCCGCCTCGACGTGTCGCTGGCCTGGCTGGTGGGCGGTGCCGCCCTGGTGTTCTGGTTCCAGATGTTGCGCGGCCAGATCAGCCGGCTGTTCAAAGGCTCCATCAGCGGCTTCTCCATCGGCTTCACCAAGCTGGTGCTGCCAAGCCCGGAAGAGGCACCCAAGCTCTATAACCTCACCGCCGTGCTGGTGCTGCTGTTTGCGGTCAGCTGGCCCTTCATGGCCTCACGAGGCGCCATCGATCTCGCCACCCTCACCCTGATCTACATCATGCTGGGGCTGGGGCTGAACGTGGTAGTGGGCCTGGCCGGTCTGCTGGATCTGGGCTACGTCGGCTTCTATGCGGTCGGCGCCTACAGCTATGCCCTGCTCAACACCTACTTCGGCCTGAGTTTCTGGGAGTGTCTGCCCATCGCCGGCCTGACGGCGGCCACCTTCGGCTTCCTGCTCGGCTTCCCGGTGCTGCGGCTGCGGGGGGACTACCTGGCCATAGTCACCCTGGGCTTTGGCGAGATCATCCGCATCCTGCTCAACAACATGACCAGCCTCACCGGCGGCCCGAACGGCATCTCCGGCATTCCCAAACCGACGCTGGGCGGACTCGAGTTCAACCGTACCGTCAAGGACGGGGGCTTTGGCACCTTCCACGACTTCTTCGGCATCGCCTACAACGCCAACCACAAGGTGATCTTCCTCTACCTGATGGCGCTGGTGCTGGTGGTGGCCACCCTGTTCGTCATCAACCGCTTGCTGCGCATGCCGCTGGGCCGCGCCTGGGAAGCGCTGCGGGAGGACGAGATCGCCTGCAAGTCGCTGGGGCTCAACCCCACCATCATCAAGCTGACCGCCTTCACCATAGGCGCCTGCTTCGCTGGCTTCGCCGGCAGCTTCTTCGCCTCGCGCCAGGGTTTCATCAGCCCGGAGTCCTTCGTCTTCATCGAGTCGGCTATCGTCCTTGCGATCGTGGTACTGGGGGGCATGGGCTCCCAGATCGGGGTGGTGCTGGCCGCCATAGTGATGACGGTACTGCCGGAGCTGGCCCGTGAATTCAACGAGTACCGCATGCTGATGTTCGGTCTGCTGATGGTGTTCATGATGATCTGGCGGCCACAGGGACTGCTGCCGATGACCAGACCTCACCTGGAGCTACAAAAATGAGCAATCAGACGTTGTTAGAAGTCTCTGATTTATCGATGCGCTATTTGACCGGATTGCTGGCGGTGACTTGCTCCACCTTGAATCGGGGGCTGAAAAAATGAGTGCCAATCAGAAGTTAATGGAAGTCTCTGATCTGTCGATGCGCTTCGGCGGTTTGTTGGCTGTCAACGGCGTCAAACTGGACGTGGACAAGGGGGAGGTGATCTCCATCATAGGCCCCAACGGCGCGGGCAAGACGACCGTCTTCAACTGCCTGACCGGCTTCTATCGCCCGAGCGGCGGCACCATTCGCTACAAGGGTGAAGAGATCCAGGGGCTGCCCGGTCATCTCATCGCCCGCAAGGGGATAGTGCGCACCTTCCAGCACGTGCGGCTGTTCAAGGACATGACGGCGGTGGAGAACCTGCTGGTGGCCCAGCATCGCCACCTCAACACCAGCTTCATCGCCGGCCTGTTCAAGACCCCTGCCTTTCGCCGTGCCGAGCAGGAGGGGCTGGAACACGCCGCCTTCTGGCTGGAGAAGGTGGGCCTCAAGGATCTCTCCAATCGCGCCGCCGGCAACCTGGCCTATGGCCAGCAACGCCGGCTCGAGATCGCCCGCTGCATGGCAACCCGGCCCGATCTGCTGATGCTGGACGAGCCGGCCGCCGGCCTCAACCCGCACGAGACAGATGAGCTGAACGAACTGATCATCAGCCTGCGGGACGAGTTTGGTGTCTCCGTCCTGCTTATCGAACACGACATGAAGCTGGTGATGGGCATCTCCAACCGCATCTTCGTGGTCAATCAGGGCACCCCGCTGGCCCACGGCAAGCCGGATGAGATCCGCAACAATCCGGCCGTGATCAAGGCCTATCTGGGCGAGTCATAGGGTCTGTTGACGTTTCGTCACGACCGCGACGGAATCTGTTTTGACGCGAAACTAGGCGCGAGGCGCGAAGTTTGGTGATCCAAATGAGCCGTCGAGTAACGTCGTTACGCGAAAAAACAGACCCGTCCCTTCGGGTTGCGCGGCAAATGACGCCATGCGTTGTTGCGGGACTTGCCAAGGGAATAGCCATTGCCTGCGCCCCGCGTCTAGCCTGGTGTCATTTTACGTGGCAACGCGGCTTGCGCCGAAACATCAACAGACCCTAGGGAAACAAGATGTTAGAACTTCGCAACGTATCGACCCACTACGGCAAAATTCAGGCGCTGCACGACGTCAGCGTCGAGGTGAAAGAGGGGGAAATCGTCACCCTGATAGGTGCCAACGGCGCCGGCAAGACCACCTTGCTGATGACATTGTGCGGCGAGCCCAAGCCCAGCAGCGGCAGCATCTGGTTCGAGGGGGAGCAGATAAGCGCCCTCACCACGGCCCGCATCATGCGCAAGGACATAGCCGTGGTGCCGGAGGGGCGCCGAATCTTCGCCCGCCTGACGGTGGAGGAGAACCTGCTGATGGGCGCCTTCTTCGTCGACAAGGAGGAGCAGCACGGCCTGCTGGATCAGGTGTTCACCCTGTTCCCGCGCCTGCACGAGCGGCTGCAACAGCGCGCCGGCACCATGTCCGGCGGCGAACAGCAGATGCTGGCCATAGGCCGCGCCCTGATGAGCAAGCCGCGCCTGCTGCTGCTGGATGAACCCTCGCTGGGGCTGGCCCCCATCGTCATCCAGCAGATCTTCGACACCATAGAGCAGCTGCGCCAGAAGGGGATGACCATCTTCCTGGTGGAGCAGAACGCCAACCAGGCGCTCAAGCTGGCCGATCGGGGCTATGTGCTGGAGAACGGCCACGTGGTGCTGCAAGATACGGGGGCCGCCCTGCTGGCCAACCCCGCAGTACGGCAGGCCTACCTGGGTGGTTAACCCATGAGCAGGGCCGGTGCCGAGCGGGATCGCCACCTGTTCTGGCGCGATCCGGCCCTGCCCTTCATAGAGGCGCGGGCGGTGCAGGATGGCCGCCGCGTCTGTTACGACAAGCACAGCCACGCCCACTTCTCCATCGGCGCCATCACCGGCGGCCACAGCCACTACCTCAACCAGCGCAGCAGACAGGAGGTCGGCTCGGGCTCCCTGGTGCTGATGAACCCGGAAGAGGTGCACGCCTGCAACCCCATCGCAGACCAGCCCTGGTCCTATCTGATGTTCTACCTCGATACCGACTGGCTGCGCAGCCAGCAGGAGGAAGCCGGACTGGGGGCCCATTTTCGCCCCTTCGACATGACGGCCAGCCGGGATCCCCTGCTGTATGCCCGCTTGCAACACCTCTATCGCACCCTGCAGGATGACCGCCAGGATCGCCTCGCCAAGGAGGTGGCCTGCCATCTGTTCAGCCACCAGCTGCTGGCCAGGCTCACCCCCGCCAGATGGGACGCGCGCCCGCCCCTGCATCTGAGGCGCGCCGCCGAGCTGATGCAGGACGAGTACGCCAGCCCCCTCACCTTGCAGCACCTGAGCACAGTCGCCGGTCTGACCCCGTCTCACTTCGTGCGCGCCTTCAGCCGCCATTACGGCATGACCCCTCACGCCTACCTGCTCAACCAGCGCATTCGCCATGCCCGTGCCCTGCTCGTTCAGGGGCGCCCCCTGGTCGAGGTGGCGCTGGCGACGGGCTTCGCCGATCAGGCCCACTTCCAGCGCCAGTTCAAGCGGCTGGTCGCCGCGACTCCGGGCCAATACCAGTGCCTCCCTCAGCGCTCCAGCACAAGATAGCCAACGCTGAGCAACAGCAGCATCGCCATCCCGCGGTTGAACCAGCGCAGACGGCGAGGTGCGAGCAGGGCTTCCTGCAGACAGCTGCCGACATAAGCCCAGCAGGCGATGGAAGCAAGACAGATCACCAGATAGAGGCTGGTGAACCATATCGTCTGACCCACATTGCCCACGGCCCCATAGGCTCCCATGCCCATGCTGGCCGCCAGCCAGGCCTTGGGATTAAGCCACTGCATCAGGGCGCCGTATAAAAAGGCGGGTGGGGTGGCGCCCTCACGCTTCAGTTCTCCCTTGTCCGTCATCAGCAACCAGGTCAGATAGCAGAGAAAGAGGATGCCTCCCCAGCGGATGCCGCTGAGCGCCACTGGCCAGTGCGACAAGGCTGCCCCCAGGCCCAGCCCCATCAGCAGCAATAGCAGGATGAAGCCCAGGGTGGCCCCCACCACATGGCGCAGGCTGGCGCGAAAACCATATTGCGCCCCCGCACCGAGGGCGACCAGATTGACCGGGCCGGGAGAGATGGACATGGCCAGGGCAAACCCGGCCATGGACAACAGCAGACTCATTTCCATGGATGACACTCGTTGAAGGTGTTGAGCCTTTACCCTACCCATGAGCCTGGCGCCGATATTGAAGAAAATTGCGATCTCCTCCGGCGGGACGAGCCGACACATTGCGGGCTTAGCACGGACGCACGCTTGCGGTAAACTGACCCACAATCACCTATTCACAGGACATGTTAATGGACCAGTTTGCCCATATCAGTGCCCATGATGCCCACCAGAAGATCGCTGCCGGTGAAGCCCGCCTCGTGGATATTCGCGATCCGCAATCCTTCGAGGCCGCCCACGCGGTCGGCGCCTTCCACCTTACGAATGGTTCTCTGGTTCGCTTCATGGACGAGGTAGATTTCGATACCCCTGTGATAGTGATCTGCTATCACGGCAACAGCAGCCAGGGCGCGGCCCAGTACCTGCTGCAACAGGGCTATGACCAGGTCTACAGCCTGGATGGCGGCTTCGAGGCGTGGCGCAAAGAGTTCCCCGTCCAGGCAGGCGACGCATGACAGGGGCAGGCAAGCCCTCCTCAACCGGCATGATCCAGCTGCTGGTGCTCGACAACGCCCGCATGGCCCAGGCGCTGGTGGACTACCTCGCCACCCTCGGCATCTCGTGCGAGCTGACCCAGTCCGAGCTCGGCGTCTCGGTCTGGCTGGCGGATGAACAGCGCCTCGCCCAGGCCCAGCTGGAGGTGAAACGCTTCCTGGCAGAGCCGGCCCACCCGCGCTACATGGAGGCCTCCTGGCAGTCGGGTCGGGCGGATGCCCGCATCGACTACAGCAAGGGGATGACGGATCCCGTCACCGACTTCCTCCATCAGGCGGGGCCGCTGACCCTGGTGGTGATCATCGCCTGTCTGGCCATCTATGCGCTCAATGCCATAGGCCTGCCGATCTTTGACGAGCTGGCGTTCCACCCGACCCTGGCCCAGTTCACCGACTGGCAGGCGTGGCGTTACTTCACCCCGGCCTTTATCCACTTCTCGGTGCTGCACCTGGTGTTCAACCTGCTGTGGTGGTGGTATCTGGGGGGCCAGATAGAGCAGCGCCTCGGCGGCGGCAAGCTGCTGATCCTGCTGTTGGTGGGGGCAGCCCTGCCCAACATCGCCGAGTTCTTCACGAGCGGCCCGCTGTTTGGCGGCCTCTCCGGCGTTGTCTATGCCCTGCTCGGCTACTGCTGGCTGCGCGGCAAGCTGCAACCGGCCTGTGGCCTCACCCTGCCACCGGCGCTGATGGGCTTCATGCTGTTCTGGCTGGTGCTCGGTTTCTTCGACCTGCTCGGCACCAGCACTGCCAACATGGCCCACCTGGTGGGTCTGCTGGTCGGTCTGCTGCAAGGCTGGCTGGATCGCCATCACAAACCAGCCTGAGTTTGTTGCCGCAGCCTGCTGCCACTGTTTTTACGCCAGAAAACAAAACGCCGCCCCAAGGGGCGGCGTTTTTATTGGCCGACTGGCTTACTGCTTGAGCAGGCCGCCATTGGTCACCTGGACCGCGGTACCGCCACTCATGAAGAAGCTGCCGAACTGAGACTGCATCTCTGTGGTGACGTCGCCACTCGGATCGAAGTTCTCGTCCGGTGCCAGCAGCGAGCTGTGACCACCGGCCACGAAGCGGGCCGCATTGTGGCTGGCCGCGCCTGTGGCGGTCAGGGGTTGCAGCGCCAGCACCTTGAACAGCGGCTCGGTACCACCCAGCGGGGCGGACGCTATGCTGTTCGGGATCACCTGATCCGACAGGCTCAGGGCACCGTCACCCACGATCTCGGTGGCAAACAGCGGGAAGTCCGCCTTGATGCCACGGCCGAGGTTGATCGGGTCAGCCGAATCCAGCACCGACTGGGCCGCAAAGCTGTAGCTCTGCAGCGTGCTGGCTGCGGTCGCCTGAGTGGCCGCGTCCAGGCTCGGCAGGAACTCGTTGACGAAGCAGGTCGGCACCGCCGTCTGGCAGTTGGGAGCATAGGCGGTGAAACCGGCCTTCAGCTCGGCACTGCCGCTGGTCAGCACGCCCATCTTGATGGTCGGGCCGAAGGTCGGCGAGTTCAGCAGCAGCGGCGCTATGCCGCCACCCGGCATGGCCAGACCACCTGTGTCGAACTTGAACAGGGCATCCGCCTGCGCGTTGCCCAGGGTCTGGTTGGCGACCGCCAGCAGGTTGGTACCCGAAATGGCACCCAGGGAGTGACCCAGGAAGTGCACCTTGAGGTTGCCGGGCGTCCCGATGGCGCTATTGGCGTTGGCCAGGCCAACCGCCAGACGCAGACCCAGCAGGTCCGCCACGCTCTGTTTCAGGTTGTCCCGCGCCACTGTCAGGTAGCTCAGGTTCAGGTACGGCGTCGGATTGTCGGAGGTGGTCACAGTATCCATGCTGCCACTCAGAGCGAAGCCACGCTCGCCGTGCAGCGGATGATCGATCACCACCAGCGCCACCTTCTTGCCCGCCTGCATGCCGGCATAGATCTGGCCCAGCGCCAGCGCGTAGGCGTTCTCTTTCACCGAGGTCACACCGTGCTGATAGATGATGACATCCGTGATGGTGTTGAGGGCATCCTTGGCGAAGACACGCATCGGCACGGATTGCACCTCTTCCAGCATCGGCAGCGGGTTGAAGCGGCCAATGTTCTGCTCGGCGTCCAGCGGCTTGCCGCCGGAGGTGAGGGTCACCCCGATCAGCTTGCTCGCCTCGGCCAGCAGCTCGGCCTGGCGGGTCGGATCGGCAATCAGCGTCGCCAGCAGGGCCGGATCCACACCCGCCCCCACCAGCCCGGCGATCACTTCGCTGTCAGACGCCTTCAGCGCATTGGCGATGGCGTACAGGCTGGGGATGGCACCGTGCCAGGACTGGGTCTTGGCCTTGCTCCAGGAACCGGCGGTGGACGGCGAGGAGAGGAAGTAAGGCAGCTTGACGGTACCTGTGTAGACCTTGGTGCCCTGGGCAATGGGGTTGAGCGGAGCGCCGGGGCCGAAGGCGGTGGCGATCGCATCTTTCTGCTCCTGCGGCAGGAACTGCTCGGCATCCAGCTGGGTCAGGAAGGCATTGTTGCCGGTCACGGCCAGGGTATAGGTGCCGGGCAGGCTGGTGTTGCCAAGGGCATCCTGCTTCCACAGGGCGGCAGCGTCCAGGGTTGGGCTCTTCAGTACGGAAGCGGCCGCGCCCTTCACCGCCACCAGCACATCGGCGCCGGATTGGGTGCCGAACCAGTCGGAGAAGATCACATGATCCGTCGCTATGCCGGTCGCAGCCTTGAACAGCCCTTCCTGCAGCGCGATCAGACCGTTGATGGTCTGCTCCTGGGCATTGCTGCCGACGTTGTTCTTGTAGTTGCCGTAGTCACTGCCTGCCTTGAGGGCATCGCCACGGCTGTCTTTCAGCGAGTCTGTGGCCACTATCATGTAGTAGGAGGACGGGTTCAACGGCTTGAGCGGAACCAGGTTCAGCTTGCCGGCCGAGGCGGCGACCACGAAGTCCACGCCGTAGGTCAGCACCTTCTTCACGCCGCTCGGGCGCAGGGCAGTGCTGTCGAAGGTCAATTCCAGCAGGTAGAGCGGTGCCACAGAGGCGCCAAACTCGGCCGCCGTCGGTGCCTGAACCGTGATGCCGGACGAGGTGACGGGCACGATCTGGATAGCCTGGGTCGTGGACCAGCCATCAAGGGTCGACATGGCGGAGACGGGGTTGGAGAGATCCGCAGTCTCGGTGGAGAATTTCAGGGTACCATCGCTGGCCCGGGCCGCCAGGGCGCTGGGGCGCACCGCGTTGGAACCGGTCAACAGATAGTCGAGATAGCTTGAGGTGTCGCCTTTGTTATCGTCACTGCCACCACAGCCAGCCAACAGGGCACTGACAACTGCGGCATAAATTAGCTTCTTTTTCATATCCTTATCTCTTTTTAGTTGTTATCCATGATGTGCTGACGGGGGAGGGTGAAAACCCGACCGAACCATCTTAACAGCAACGCAACAATTGTTAAGCGTCTGGTCGGTCATCTGATCTGCTTTTTTTGTGTACAACATCAAGGAATTGGAATAGAAACGGGACTCGATAGGTTAACAGCTTCATTCCGGATACCAGACCCGACCAGCGACTCCCCTGCTCCTGATGGCAAAAAGCCACCCCGATCTCGGCAAAGCGGCTGAATTGTCGGTAGAATGTCGCCATTGCTTAAGGAGAACCACATGATCGACCCGAAGAAACTGGAAGAGATCGCCAAACAGGTGCACAACTCCCTGCCGCCCGGCATTCGCAGCATGGGTGAAGAGGTGGAGAAAAAGATCCGTCAGGTGTTGCAGTCCCAGCTCAACAAGCTGGATCTGGTCAGTCGCGAGGAGTTTGACGTGCAGACCAAGGTGCTGCTGCGCACCCGCGAGAAGCTGACAGCCCTCGAGGCCAAGCTGACGCAGCTGGAACAGCAGCTCGGCGCCAAAGGCGAGTAACAAACGCTGACATCGCCGGCTCGCACGGCACATAAAACAAACCCCAGCCAGGCTGGGGTTTGTTGTTTCTGGCTAGCCGAAGAGACCCTCGGCTAGCGCTCAGATAAACTCGTAGGCGTCGCCGAAGATGCGCTCAGGCTCTGCGCCGAGGATCTTGAACTCCTCCCGCGCCGCGCCGGCCATCTCGAAACGGCCTGCCACATAGATGTCGTAGTCATGCAGACTGACGAAGTCATCCATGATGGCCTTGTGCACCAGACCCGTCTTGCCGGTCCAGTCGCTTTCCGGCTCCTGCACCACGGGGATGAAGGTCAGCGGTGCATAGTCGCGCGCCCACTGCTGCATCTGCTCCTGTTCATAGAGCCAGTGCGCCTGGCGCACGCCCCAGTAGAAGAACACGGGGCGCTTGCTGCCGGTATCGATCAGGAACTCCAGGATGGAGCGGGCATAGGAGAAGCCGGTTCCCCCCGCCATCAGGATCAACGGACGGGGCGACTCTTCCCGCAGGAAGGCCTTGCCTGCCGCCAGTTCAATCTCTATCTCGCCCTGCTCGCGCATGCGGGCCAGCACCTGACCTGCATAAGCGTTCTCGGGGGTGGCACCGATCTGCAGCTCCAGCACGCCGGGGCGGGTCGGTGAGTTGGCGATGGAGAAGGGGCGCTTGTCCGAATCGCTCATCACCACCAGCAGATACTGGCCCGGCTTGAAGCTGACCGCTTGCTGCGGCGTCAGGGCCACGTGCCAGATGGTGTCGACATATTCGCGCAGTTCCTCTACGCGGCACTTGATACGTTGCATTCTTATCCTTGTGACGGGCTCGCTCGGCCCGCTTTCGCTCATTGATTCACTGTGGACTGACGACCAGTGCAGCTGGTCAGGTTCCCCGAGCATACCCAATTCCGCCCGGAGATCATCAACCTTTTGCACCAGAACGGCGGTGGCACCGCGGATCCTCTGGCTGGCCGGGCATGTTCGACCCGGCCCGAGTGATATAAATCCCAGGCAGCCGGGCCTAGCCGAGAATAGCCAGCTCGTCCCAGATGGCATCCACCTTCTGCTTCACCGCCTCGTCCTGGACTATGGGTTGCCCCCACTCGCGGTTGGTCTCCCCCGGCCACTTGTTGGTGGCATCCAGCCCCATCTTGGAGCCAAGGCCGGAGACGGGCGAGGCGAAGTCCAGATAGTCGATCGGGGTGTGCTCGATCAGGGTGGTATCCCGGGCCGGGTCCATCCGGGTGGTGATGGCCCAGATCACGTCCTTCCAGTCGCGGGCGTTGATGTCGTCATCGCAGACGATCACGAACTTGGTGTACATGAACTGGCGCAAGAAGGACCAGACTCCCAGCATCACCCGCTTGGCATGGCCGGGGTAACGCTTCTTGATGGTCACCACCGCCATCCGGTAGGAGCAGCCTTCTGGCGGCAGGTAGAAGTCCACAATTTCGGGGAACTGCTTCTGCAGCAGCGGCACGAACACCTCGTTCAATGCCACCCCGAGCACCGCCGGCTCATCGGGCGGACGGCCCGTGTAAGTGCTGTGGTAGATGGCATCGCGACGCATGGTCATGTGGGTGATGGTGAAAACAGGGAACTCGTCCACCTCGTTGTAGTAGCCGGTGTGATCCCCATAAGGCCCTTCGGGAGCCATCTCCCCCGGCTCCAGATAGCCTTCCAGCACGATTTCGGCGCTGGCGGGCACCTCAAGCTCACAGCTCAGCGCCTTCACCACCTCGGTGCGGCTGCCACGCAGCAGACCGGCAAACGCATATTCGGAGAGAGAGTCAGGCACAGGCGTCACAGCGCCGAGTATGGTCGCAGGATCGGCACCCAGCGCCACCACCACGGGGAAGCGCTCGCCCGGATGGGCTTCCTGCCACTCGCGAAAATCGATGGCACCGCCGCGGTGATCCAGCCAGCGCATGATCAGCTTGTTCTTGCCGATCTTCTGCTGACGGTAGATGCCGAGGTTCTGCCGCTTTTTGTAGGGACCGCGGGTGATGGTGAGGCCCCAGGTGACCAGAGGCGCCACATCGCCGGGCCAGCAGTGCTGGATCGGGATCTGGTCCAGATCGACCGCCTCCCCTTCCAGCACCACCTGCTGACAAGGGGCGGAGGAGAGGCGCTTGGTCGGCATGTTGAGCACCTGCTTGAAGATGGGCAGCTTCTCCATCAGCTCCTTGAGGCCGCGCGGCGGCTCGGGCTCCTTCAGATAGGAGAGCCAGACCCCGACCTGGCGCAGGGCACCGACGTTGGGCTGGCCCATGCCCATGGCGACCCGATCCGGGGTACCGAACAGGTTGGTCAGCACCGGCATGCGGTAACCTTTGGGATTTTCGAACAGCAGGGCCGGGCCACCCGCACGCAGGGTGCGATCGCTGATCTCCGTCATTTCCAGATAGGGATCTATCTCGCGGGTGATGCGCTTGAGTTGTCCGTTTTGTTCCAGCTGCGCGATGAAATCACGCAAATCCTTGTATTTCATGCAGGTACCCTGTGTTCAGGCGATGCCGCATTATAACCCTGGCGGGGCGACGGGTGTACCCGTATCGGGCAGCATCACAGGACTTGCATGGCGCTTTTCCTGCCGGGTGAGTCGATCGGCGAGCTGAGCCAGCAGCCTGGGTTCATCCATCTGCAACAGCAGACTTGCCACCTGACCGCTGTACTGACGATTGCCGAGCTCGGCCAGCAGGAACTGCTGCGCCGTGTCGGGCAGGGGCGAGAGCTGGCTGAGTTGTTGCAGGGCGGGCAGTTTCAGGCGGCCGTTGCGGCTGGCGGCGATCAGCAGGTCGCTCGCCGCCTGCCCCTGGTGAAAACGGGCCACGCTCCGAAGGGCGGCAACGCTGTCGTGATCCACCGGCTGGTGCCACAACTTCTGATAGAGGGCGCTGTCGCCGGTGCGCTCGAGCAGCTGTCGCAGCAGCTGGTTGTCGGGCAGGAAGATGCTCATTGCGGCCAGCTTGCGCGCCTCGCGCTGCAAGACAAAGAGCGGCTGCCGCTCGAGTACCGCCAGCAACGCCTGCTGCTGCTGGGCCAGGTCCGGGTTGCGGCTGTTGTAGATCTGTTTGAATTCGAAGCTGTTCTGCTCCAGCAACTGACGGTAGTTGTCCTGCCAGGCCTGTTGCTGCCAGCGGCTCAGCACCAGCCGCGCCGCAGCGGCAAAATCATAGGCGGGCTGCTGGATCAGAAAGCCGTCCACCTCCTTCTCCACCAGCCAGCGGGGCGCCTTGACCGACTGGGCGCGCACCCAGGCCAGCAGTTCGGGGGAACTCGCTCTGGGGCTGGCATCCAGAGTGGCCAGCAGCCGGCACAGCAGGTATTCCCGCTGGCCCACGGCCAGCGAGTCCAGCAGCGAGTCCATGGCGGCAAACTGCCCCTGCTGCAGACGGCTGCCCAGATAGTCGAGATGGCCCTGCAGCCCTTCATCGGCGACCAGCTCGGACTTGGCCACCGAGGGGGCAGCATGCACCGGCATGCCCATCAGCCAACCGAGCCATATCAGGAGTACCAGCTTCATGACGTCCCTGTCCTTGTGACATCGAGGTTTCATACTACTCAAGCGACCGGAAAATAGATAAACAAAAACCGCGACCTGAGCCGCGGTTTCGTCATTCTCCGACCGGATTACTTCTGTTGACGCCGCATGGAGTCAAAGAATTCGTCGTTGGTCTTGGTGGCAGCCAACTTGTCGATCAGGAACTCTATGCTGTCGATCTCCCCCATGGGGTGAATGATCTTGCGCAGGATCCACATCTTCTGCAGCTCGTCACCGGTAGTCAGCAACTCTTCCTTCCGGGTGCCGGAGCGGGTGATGTCGATGGCCGGGTAGACGCGCTTCTCGGCAATCTTGCGCGAGAGGTGCAGTTCCATGTTGCCGGTACCCTTGAACTCTTCGTAGATAACCTCGTCCATCTTGGAACCGGTATCAACCAGCGCGGTCGCTATGATGGTCAGGCTGCCGCCTTCCTCAACATTACGCGCGGCGCCGAAGAAACGCTTGGGTCTGTGCAGGGCGTTGGCGTCCACACCACCGGTCAGTACCTTGCCGGATGAGGGTATGACTGTGTTGTAGGCACGGGCCAGACGGGTGATGGAGTCCAGCAGGATCACCACGTCCTTCTTGTGCTCGACCAGGCGCTTGGCCTTCTCGATCACCATCTCGGCGACCTGGACGTGACGGGATGCCGGCTCGTCGAAGGTAGAAGCAATGACTTCACCCTTCACCATGCGCTGCATCTCGGTCACTTCTTCCGGACGCTCGTCGATCAGCAGGACGATCAGTTCACAGTCCGGGTGGTTGTAGGCGATGCTCTGGGCGATATTCTGCAGCAGCATTGTCTTACCGGCCTTGGGCGGTGCCACGATCAGGCCGCGCTGGCCTTTACCTATGGGGGAAGCCAGGTCCAGCACACGGGCCGTGATATCTTCGGTCGAACCATTGCCCCGTTCCATGCGCAGACGCTCGTTGGCATGCAGGGGCGTCAGGTTTTCGAACAGGATCTTGTTGCGGGCGTTTTCCGGACGGTCGTAGTTGACCTCGTTGACCTTGAGCAGCGCGAAATAACGTTCGCCCTCTTTCGGTGGCCGGATCTTGCCGGAGATGGTATCGCCGGTACGCAAGTTGAAGCGGCGGATCTGGCTTGGGGAGACATAGATATCGTCCGGGCCTGCCAGATAGGAGCCGTCTGCACTGCGCAGGAAGCCAAAACCATCGGTCAGGATTTCCAGCACACCGTCGCCAAAGATATCCTCACCACCCTTGGCATGCGCCTTGAGGATCGCGAAAATAATATCTTTCTTGTGCGCCCGAGCCAGATTTTCTAACCCCATGGATTCGCCAAGCTTGACCAGCTCGGACACAGGAGTGTTCTTTAATTCAGTCAGATTCATAGTGGTGAAAGTCTGTAAGCAAGGATTGAAATGAGGAGACAGTCTGCTGGATTGATGCTGATCGGATTTGATTTGCCGGGCTGTTGTTAAGCAAAGAGTCAGGCAAAAAGGTTAGCAAACGAACGATAAACTAGCACCAATCGGGATGAGCGTCTAGGTGATAAAACACAAGGAGCGCATTATTGCAATGCGCTCCTTTTTGATTATTACAGGTTACCGTCCAGAAACTCTTTCAGCTGAGTCTTGGACAGGGCACCGACCTTGGTCGCTGCCACTTCGCCATTCTTGAACAGCAAGAGGGTCGGAATACCGCGAATGCCATACTTGGGCGGAGTGTCGGCGTTATGGTCGATGTTCAATTTCGCCACTGTCACACGACCGGCATACTCTTGGGCGACTTCGTTCAGGATCGGGGCAATCATCTTGCACGGACCACACCATTCGGCCCAGAAGTCGACCAGAACGGCGCCATCGGCTTTGATTACATCTGCCTCGAAGCTGGCATCGCTCAGCTGAACAATCTTGTCACTCATCTCCAACTCCAGTCAGTAATTAAGGCTTTATTGACGTATCAACAAAGGCAATAGTTGCCCTATTTGAAATGATCCTGTTTATTATTGCAAGCCTAACCTGATAACCTACCGCCATGAGCAAAACACACTTAACGACCGAAAAATTCGCCCAAATGGGCCTCGAACCCGAAGTTCTGGCTGGTCTGGAATCAAAGGGATTTCACTATTGCACGCCCATCCAGGCACTGTCTCTGCCACTGCTGGTAGAAGGTCATGACCTCGCCGGTCAGGCCCAGACAGGAACCGGCAAGACCATTGCCTTCCTGGCCGCGACATTCAACTATTTGCTGACCCACCCGCTGACCAATCCCCGTCTGGTTAACCAACCCAGAGCCATCATAATGGCGCCCACCCGGGAACTGGCAGTACAGATCTACAACGATGCCGACAGCATAGCCGCCTCTACCGGCCTCAAGCTTGGCCTCGCCTACGGCGGCGAAGGTTACGACAAGCAGCTGGCCGTGCTGGAGCAGGGTGTCGACATCCTGATCGGCACCACGGGCCGCATCATCGACTACTTCAAGTCCAAGGTCATCGATCTGAGCAACATTCAGGTCGTGGTGCTGGATGAAGCGGATCGCATGTTCGATCTGGGCTTCATCAAGGACATCCGCTTCCTGTTCCGCCGCATGCCGGCGCCGACCGAGCGGCTGAGCATGCTGTTCTCCGCCACCCTCTCCCTGCGGGTGCAGGAGCTGGCCTACGAGCACATGAACCACCCGGAACACGTGCAGGTGGAGCCTGAGCAGATGACGGGCGTGCGCATCAAGGAGGAGCTGTTCTACCCCTCCAACGAAGACAAGATGCTGCTGTTGCTCTCCCTGATGGAAGAAGAGTGGCCGGAAAAGGCCATCGTCTTCGCCAACACCAAGCATGTCTGTGAAGACGTGCATGCGTGGCTGGAGAATGACGGCCACCGCGTCGGTCTGCTGACCGGTGACGTGCCGCAGAAGAAGCGGATGAAGATCCTGGAAGACTTCACCAAGGGAACGCTGGACATACTGGTCGCCACCGACGTGGCCGCCCGTGGTCTGCACATCCCGGACGTGACCCACGTCTTCAACTACGACCTGCCCGACGACGCCGAGGACTATGTACACCGTATCGGTCGTACCGGTCGTGCCGGCAAGAGCGGTCACTCCATCAGCCTGGCCTGTGAAGACTATGCCTTCAACCTGCCGGCCATCGAGGAGTACATCCACCACCCGATCCCGGTCAGCAAGTATGACCGCGAGGCGCTGCTGGATGACGTGACCGCACCGAAACGGGTCGTTCGCAACCGTCAGCCGGTGAACCGCAACATGCGGGATCGCCAGGGCGGTGGCAACAGCAACAACCGTCGTCGTCCGCCGCGCAAGAGCTGAAGGACAGGCCCAGTTGTACAACTCGCCGCTCTATGCCGCCATCGACCTCGGCTCCAACAGCTTTCATATGCTGGTGGTGCGCGAGGTCGCCGGTGCGCTGCGCACCGTCACCAAGGTCAAGCGCAAGGTTCGCCTCGCCGCCGGGCTCGATCCGGAATTTCGTCTCAGCCGTGCCGCCATGGAGCGGGGCTGGGACTGTCTGCGCCTGTTCTCCGAGCAGTTGCAGGACATTCCGGCCGACAACATCCGGGTGGTGGGCACCGCCACGCTGCGCCTTGCCACCAACGTCGACGAGTTCCTCAGCGAAGCGGAACGGGTGCTCAACCACAGCATAGAGATCATCTCGGGCGAGGAAGAGGCCAAGACCATCTACGAGGGGGTCTCCTGGACCTCAGCCGGGGAAGGCAACCGGCTGGTGATCGACATAGGCGGCGCCAGCACAGAGCTGGTGATCGGCGAGCACAGCGAAGCCAAACTGCTCAACAGCCTGCACATGGGCTGCGTCACCTGGCTCAACAACCACTTCGGTGACGGCGAGCTGAGTGAAGCCCGCTTCGGGCAGGCCATCGCGGCCGCCAAGGCGGTACTGGAGAAGGTGGCGGAAGATTACCGCACCCTGGGCTGGCGCACCTGCGTCGGCGCCTCCGGCACGGTGCAGGCGCTGCAGGAGATCATGCTGGCGCAAGGGAAGAGCGAGCGGGTCACACTGCCGAAACTGCAGGAGCTGATGGGTCAGGCCATCGCCTGTGGCAGGCTGGACCGGCTGCAGCTGGAAGGGCTGGCGGCCGAGCGGCTGACCGTGTTCCCCTCCGGCCTCGCCATCCTGATCGCCATCTTCGAGACTCTCGGCATCGAGAGCATGACCCTGGCGGGCGGCGCCTTGCGGGAAGGACTGATCTACGGTCTGCTCGGCAACAATCACGACTGTGATGCCCGGGATCGCACCGCCGACAGCCTGATCAGCCGTTATCAGCTGGACAAGGAGCATGCCGAGCGGGTGCGCGACACCGCCATCGAGGCCTTCACCCAGCTGCAGCCGAGCTGGCGCCTCTCGAAACGTTACGGTCGCCCCATCCTGCGTTATGCGGCTCTGCTGCACGAGATTGGCCTCTGCATCGAGTACAAGAAGGCGCCGCAACACGCCGCCTACATCATCGACAACATCGACATGCCGGGCTTCACCCCTGCGCAAAAGAAGCTGTTGTCGGCCCTGCTGTTCAACCAGCGGGACGAATTAAAGCTGGAAACCCTGGAGAAGCAGGGCGCCGTCACCGGTCGGCAGGCGATCCGGCTGGCCCGCATTCTGCGCATCTCGCTGATCCTCTGCATGCGCCGTACCCAGGGCACAGTCCCCAGCTTCACCCTGCAGGCCGATGAAGAGGCGCTGACCCTGACCCTGCCCAAGGGCTGGCTGGATGAGCACTACCTGCGCGCCAGCGAATTGCGACTCGAAGTGGAACGCCAGCAGAAGCTGGGCTGGCCCACCCGCTTGCTGGAAGCCTGATTGGGCCCGCGCCCAATCAGCTCCCCTTTTCACCCCGCCTCACCTGTTCCGACAATCCCTTTCGCAGCCACACATGGCTTCATTCAAGACTTGCCTTTGATTTCATTGGCTTTTCAGCCCGATCACGCCCCTCCTGATCGTCTTGCATTCCACCCAGTTTCTCCATCTCGGCTAGAGTAGGATCGTCTCTCAAACAGGAATGGACGCCATGAAACCTTTGACTCTGATAGGCCTGACCGCCCTGCTGACTGCCTGTGGTGGTGGCGGCGGTGACAACAACAGCCAGCAGAATACCCAGCTGTCGCTGGCCTTCTCCGATGCCCCCGTGGATGCGGTCAGCAAGGTCTGCATCGCCGTCTCCAACATCAGTATTCACCCAGTGACAGGCACCGAGCTGGGCTGGACAACCGCCAGCTTCCTGACCTCGGCCCAGGACGACGGTTGCACGCCGACGGGGGAGACAATTCCCCTCGACAGCGCGGGACATCCCCTGTTCACCTACATAGATCTGCTGCAATACCAGGGCTCCGCCAGCCGTCCCCTGCTGGCCAGCCAGAGCGTGGTACCCGGTGACTACAGCCAGATGCGGCTGCGAGTGCTGGATGGACGGGAGGTCAGCAACCAGTTTCTGGGTGGCACCCCCTACTCCTACGTCAAACAGGATGATGGGGTGATCAAGCCGCTGGAGGTGCCCAGCAGCGAGCTCAAGCTGGACGCCTTCACCATAGCCGCCAACGGCCTCAGCGCCTTCACCACTGAGTTCGATCTGCGCCACGCCATGGTGCTGCCGGGCCACGAGCAGTACTACAAGCTCAAGCCCAGAGGGGTGCGGCTGGTGAACAATACCCAGGTCGCGACCGTCAAGGGCACTGTGGCGAGCGGTGCCTGCGGCGCTCAGCTGACCGACAAGGCCTTCGTCTATCTCTATCAGCCGAGAAACGATGACAACTACCCCGATATGGCCGACAGCGACAACGGCTTCTACGCCAGCGCCCCCGTGCAGCCCTTGACCGCGGGTGGCTTTGGCTACGAGCTGGGCTTTGTTGACCTCGGCAATTACGATCTGGCCCTGGTCTGCAATGGCAACGAGGATGATCCCGAGCTGGCAGGCGATCCGCTGCAACTGGAGCAGGTGCTGAAGGGTCAGGCGGTGGTCGCCCCCGCCACCAGCATCAACTTCCAGTAGCGAGAGGCAAGACACGCATGGCAGATTACCAGCCCATCAGCTGTGACCTCTACGACTGGCTCGAGATCGCCGCCAGCTGGCAGTTATCCGTCACGCTCACCACCAGGGCGGGACGGCAATGGGTAGACAAGATCCGCACCATAACAGCCAGCGAGGGCGTCGAGTATCTGCTGCTGGAGAGTGGCGAGCGGCTCAGCCTGGCCGAGCTGGCTAGCCTGAGCCTGGTCTGGCAGGGGGAAGAGAAGCTGATCCGCTTCGCCTCCGCCCCCGCCACCTGAACGCCAAACCTAAAAAAGGAGGGCCAACACCTTGTTGGCCCTCCTTTTTTCATCCCGCGACCTCAGGCCGGCAGTCAACTCGCCGCCAGCGCCGCCATCACGTAGACATCGAAGCGGTTGCTCTTGGTTTCGATGGCCATGCTGGGTTTGTGCTCATTGAGCCAGCCCGCGTAGTCGGGCCGCTTCACCACCACCCGCTTGTCCGCCATCTTGAGGGCCGCCGGCAACAGGGCATCCGCATCGAGATCCGGCCCCACCAGCGACTGGAACACCCGCATCTCCTTCTTCACCAGCGCCGATTTCTGCTTGTGGGGGAACATGGGGTCGAGATAGACCACCTCGGGCCGCTCGGTCAACGCCAGCAGGTTGTCCACCGCCGGCCCTTGCAGCAGCCGCATCCGCTCGCTGACCCAGGGGCCTATCTCGGGATCCTGCGCCGCCCGCATCAGCCCATCCTGCAGCAGGGCCGCCACCACGGGGCTGCGCTCGATCAGGGTCACCTTGCAGCCGAGGGAGGCCAGCACGAAGGCGTCGCGGCCCAGCCCTGCGGTGGCATCCACCACGGTCGGGGTCGCCCCGGCCTTGAGCCCGACCGCCTTGGCGATGGACTGGCCCCGTCCGCCGCCAAACTTGCGGCGATGGGCCACAGCCCCTTCCACGAAGTCCACGTAGACGGCCCCCAGCTTGGGCTCGTCCAGCTTGCGCAGCTCCAGCCGCTCAGGCGTAAACACCAGGGCGAACTGGGGGTAGTCGGTCTGGTCAAGCTGGCTGGCCAGCGCTTGCGCCAGCGCGGCCTTGGCGGGGTCTTCGAGGAGGATTTGCATGGTCTTTGGAGGCGTTCTAAGTTCAGTGAAGGGAGTGTACCACAGCCCCTTTCCATCGCTGTAGGGAGGAAACCCCATGCACCTGCTCATCGCCTTGCTACTCGCCGCCCAGAGCGGCACAGACCTGAAGGTATGCGGGGTGGACTGGCCCCCCTTTTCCTATGCGGAGCAGGGGCGCCTGACCGAGGGGATTTCCATCGAGATCCATCAGGAGGCCGCCCGGCGTCTGGGGATGAAGCTCAGCCTGATCGAACTGCCATGGGGGCGCTGCGAGCAGTATGTCAGCACCCGGCTCGCCGACGGCATTCTCGACAATGCCCCGCTGCCCGGTTGTCATCACCCCGATCTCGCGACCGCTTTTTATCCCCTGGCCGCCTATGTGCGCACCGACAGCCCCCTGCACAACTTCTCATGGGAGATGGCCAGGGGGATGAAGGTCGGCATGGTGAGGGGCTATGACTACACGGACAAGATCAAGCACTATGACGGCTGGGTGCCGATCAAGGCGCACTCGGACAAACAGCTGCTGTTGCTGCTCGAAAAGAGCCGGGTCGACATGATCATCCTGGATTACTTCTCGGCTCCCATCTTGTCGAAGGAGCAGGACGTGCCGATCCGCGCGCTCTCCCCCTTCATCGACTCGACCCCGCTCTACCTCTGCTTTGGCGAGCAAAGGGCCGCGCTGCTGCCCGCATACAGCAAGGCACTGCAGCAGATGCTGGAGGAGGGTGTGCTGGATCGCATCTACCTGCGTTATCTCGGCGAAGACTATCGGACGCTGAAAAGCAGGCAGGACAAGCTGAAACCGGCGGAGTGATCGCCCGCTAGCTGATCTGCAGGAACATGCTCTTGTCGTTGAGTTGCAGGTATTCGATCAGGTCGTCATAGGCCAGCGGGCGGCTGAGCAGGAAGCCCTGGGTGAAGGCACACCCCTTCTGACAAAGGAAGTTGAGCTGCTCACGCGTCTCCACCCCCTCGATCACCACCTGCATGCCGAGGTTGTGCACTATGTTGATGATGCCGTCGAGCAGCAGCCTGTCCTGTTCGTTGAACGGGATGTGGCGCACGAAGGCGCGGTCAATCTTGACCAGATCCACCGGGAAGTTGCGCAGGTAGTTGAGCGCCGAATAGCCGGTGCCGAAGTCGTCGATGGCCAGCTTGCAGCCCGCCTCGCGCAGGGCATCGATCCGCACCCTGTGCTGATCGCTGGTCTCCATCAGCAGGGATTCGGTGATCTCGATGACTATGTCACAGGGGTCGAGCCCGAAGTGGTGAATCACCTTGAGCCACTCGCTCGCCTCCGGATCTATGGTCTGGAACTCCAGGGTGGAGCGGTTGATGGACATCTGCAGATCCGGGAAGCCGGATTGCTGCAACCGCGCCAGATCGCGGCAGGACTGCCAGAGCACCAGCGCCCCCAGCCCCTGAATGAGCCCCGCCTCCTCCGCCAGCGGAATGAAGTCCGCCGGCGAGACCTGACCCCAATGCGGGTGATACCAGCGCACCAGCGCCTCCAGCTTGGCCACCCGGCCGCTGCGGTTGTCCCAGATCGGCTGATAGGCCATGGTCAGCTGCTCCAGCTTGATGGCCTCCGCCAGATCCTGTTGCATCTGGTGGCGCTGGCGCACCTCTTCGCGCATGGAGGCGCAGTAGGTACCGAGCAGGCGTCCCTGTCGCTTGGCGGCAAACAGCGCCTGTTCGGCGTTGCGCAGCAGCTCGTCACTCTCGACGCCATCCCCGGGGCAGAGGGTGATGCCTATGGTGGCCGTCACATAGAGGTGCTGATTGGCCAGCATGAAGGGGCGGGCGAAACCGCCTATCACCTGCTTGGCGAACACCTCGGCCTGGCGGCGGTTGACTATGCCGGGCACCAGGAAGGCGAACTCGTCGCCGCCGATGCGGGCCACCAGATCCTCGGTACGCACCCGGCTCACCAGCCGATCCGAGACCTCCCGCAGCAGGGCGTCACCGGCGTGGTGATCCATGCTGTTGTTGACCGCCTTGAAGTTGTTGAGATCCAGCACCATGAGCGCGAAGCGCTCGCCCCGCTCGCAGAAGCGACTGAGGCAGCGGCCGAACAACCAGCGATTGGGCAGGCCGGTGAGGTTGTCGTAGTTGGCCTGGGCGGCGATCTTCTGCTCCGCCAGCTTGGTCTGGGAGAGATCGCTGAAGATGGCGATGTACTGGCTGATCCTGCCCCCTTCCCGCAGGGTGCTGATCATCAGCTGCTGGGGGTAGAGCTTGCCGTTCTTGCGCTTGTTCCACACCTCGCCACGCCAGACCCCTACCCGCTCCAGCGCGTGATACATGTCGGCGTAGAAGGCCTGATCGTGCAGCCCGGACTTGAGCAGGCTGGGGCGCTGACCGCACACCTCGGTCTCGCTGTAGCCCGTGATCTGCTCGAACGCCGGGTTGACCGAGATGATGCGGCTGTCCGCATCGCACACCAGAATGGCTTCGGAGAGGTTGTCATAGACCCGGTGGGAGAGCTTGAGCTGCTCGGCATGGCGCTTGAGGGGGTCGATATTCTCCAGCACCACCATCAGGTAGTCGGGCTGCTGCTGATCATCCCGCACCAGGGTGACTGTGACTCTCCCCCACAGCACCTGACCGTCCCGGTGCAGGTAGCGCTTCTCCTGGGTGAAGGCGGTACGCTCGCCGCGCTTGAGCTCAGCGTAACAGGAGACGCTGCGCAGCCAGTCTTCCGGATGGTTGAGCTCGGCAGCGGTACGGTGCAGCAGCTCATTCTGGCTGTAACCCAGCATCTTTTCGATGGCCGGGTTGGTCCAGAGGATCCTGCCATCCAGATCCAGCTTGCCAATCCCCACGGGGGCGTGGGACATCATGGTGTGCAGGAAGTGGTGATACTCGGGCTGACTCTGCACCGGCAACTGCTGGCACATCAGCGCCAGCTCGCGGCCCGCCAGCGGTGCCAACAACCGCAGCAAGCCCATCACCTTGTCCATGTTGGCGAGCGGCTGCTTGAACAGCACGCTGCAGATGCCTATGGTCTCTCCCTGGGCATTCTTGAGGGCCACACCGGCATAGGCCTGAATATGCCAGGCCTGTAGCACGGCGGCATGGGGAAACAGCTGCTGGACGCGATCGCTGAACCAGGCCTCCCCCTCTTGCAGGGTGACTTCCCCCGGGGTGGCGCTAACCGGAAAACTGAAGTTGGTGGTGTCGAGAGATGCGGGATGGGCGGCGTGCACCTTGAAAAACAGCCCCGCTTGATCCCTACCTGAAATCAGGACGAAGTCGGCCCTGACCGCTGCTGCGATTTCACTCACAAAGGTATCGAAATATCCCTGACCACTCGAATGAGACAGACTTGAGATGATTTGATAGACAGACTCGAGTGCTCGCCTCATGGCAAGGTTCTTTCTCTCCTTGGAAGGTAGAACCCGACTCTACTGAAGAGGCGGGGACAGTGCAAACATGCACTCCGCAAGATATTAAAAAGCCTTGAGAAAAGGGACCAAAAGGTCCCTTTTTATCTCAAAAATCACGCAAGGATCCCACTATGCCGCAAAAGTGTACCTGCTTGAAGCTCACGGCGGCAAAGGGCGCCGGGCCTCAGGCGGCAATCCCGCTGTGGCGTAGCAGGGCATCGACCCTGGGTTCGCGGCCACGGAAGGCACGGAACAGCTCCATGGGCTCCTTCGAACCACCCTTCTCCAGAATATTCTTCAGGAAGGATTGGCCGGTGGCGGGGTTGAAGATCCCCTCTTCCTCGAAGCGGGAGTAGGCGTCGGCAGAGAGCACCTCGGCCCACTTGTAGCTGTAGTAACCCGCCGCATAACCGCCGGCGAAGATGTGGGAGAAGCTGTGCTGGAAGCGGTTGAACGCAGGCGGCGTCATCACGGCCACCTGGCTGCGCACCTCGGTCAGCAGGGCCGGGATCTGATCCGGATTGGCCGGGTCAAACTCCTGGTGCAGGCGGAAGTCGAACAGGGCGAACTCCAGCTGACGCAGCATCTGCATGGCGGCCTGGAAATTGCGAGCGGTCAGCATCTTCTCCAGCAGATCGGCAGGCAGCGGCTCGCCGGTTTCATGATGACCGGAGATGAAGGCCAGCGCCTCGGACTCCCAGCACCAGTTCTCCAGGAACTGGCTCGGCAGCTCCACCGCATCCCAGGCCACGCCGTTGATGCCGGCGACACCGGCCACGTCGATCCGGGTCAGCATGTGGTGAATGCCGTGGCCGAACTCGTGGAACAGGGTCACCACCTCGTTGTGGGTGAACAGGGCCGGTTTGCCATCCACAGGGCCGTTGAAGTTGCAGGTCAGATAGGCCACCGGCTTTTGCAGCGAGCCATCCTGACGGTAGCGACGACCCAGGCACACATCCATCCAGGCCCCGCCCTGCTTGTGCTCGCGGGCATAGAGGTCGAGGTAGAAGCTGCCGCGCAGCTCGTCCTCGGCATCGAAGATGTCGTAGAAGCGCACGTCCTGGTGCCAAGTGTCGATGCCGAGGCGCTCGCGCACCTTGATGCCAAACACCCGTCTCACCACCTCGAACAGGCCCTTCACCACCTTGTTGGCTGGGAAGTAGGGGCGCAGTTGCTCGTCGGAGATGGAGAACTTGTGCTGCTTGAGCTTCTCGGCGTAATAGGGCAGATCCCAGGCCGCCAGTTCGCTCTGGCCATGCTGCTCGGCGGCGAAGGTGCGGATCTCCTCCAGCTCGGCCTTGCCCTGGGGCAGGGATTTGGCCGCGAGATCCGAGAGGAAGCCCACCACCTGCTCCGTCTTGTCCGCCATCTTGGTGGCGAGCGACAACTCGGCATAGTTGCCAAAACCCAGCAGCAGGGCCAGTTCGCGGCGCAGGGAGAGCAGCTCGGTCATGATGGCGGAGTTGTCCCACTTGCCGGCGTTCGGGCCCTGATCCGAGGCGCGGGTGGTGAAGGCCTCATACAGTTCGGCGCGCAGCGCGCGGTTGTCGGCATACATCATCACCGGCAGGTAGGAGGGAATATCCAGAGTGAACAGCCAGCCCTGCTGACCCTTCTGCTCCGCCAGCTGGCGGGCGGCGGCCTGCGCACTCTGCGGCAGTCCGGTCAGGTCTGCCTCGTCGGTCACCAGCCTGGTCCAGCCCTGGGTCGCATCCAGCACGTTGTTGCTGAAGCGGGAAGCCAGCTCGGAGAGACGGGCCTGGATTTCACCGTAGCGCTGCTGCGCCTCGGCGGGCAGGCCGATACCGGACAGGCGAAAATCGCGCAGGGTATTCTGGATCTCCTTGCGCTGGGCACGGCTCAGCAGCGGGAAGTCGTCGCTCTCGGCCAGCTCGCGATAGGCCTGATAGAGGCCCTCATGCTGACCGACATAGGTCTGGAACTCGGACAACAGCGGCAGGCAGGCATCGTGGGCCGCGCGCAGCGCTTCGCTGTTGAGTACGGAGTTGAGATGACTGACCGGTGACCAGACTCGCGCCAGGCGGTCATTCACCTCTTCCAGCGGCGCGATCAGACTGTCCCAGGTATGGGGGTCCCGCTGGGCCAGCACATCGCTGATCTTCTGTTTGCAATCGGCGATGGCCTGCGTCACGGCAGCTTGCACCTGGTCGGGCTGGATCTGGCTGAAAGGGGGCAGCGAGTCCATTGTCAGCAAAGGGTTGTTCATCCTGCGGTACCTCTAAATTCTCTACAGCCCCTGCCGTCCAGAAGCCTGCTTGGACCATCTAAGATGTAGGCAGAAACCTCATTAATCAAGCCTTTGCCGCCGAGAGGCGGGCCAGTTGCCCACTTTTCGCGAAAACTTGCTCATTAAATCAGCGACAAGGAGGCCAGAGACGACAATGCCGACCCGGGGGTCGGCATTGTCAGCGAAAGCGCAAGGCGGGCATCAGCGTCTGGCGTCTTCCTGCAGCCACTGCGCCACCCGCTTGGCGAAGTAGGTGAGGATGCCATCGGCACCGGCCCGCTTGAAGCAGAGCAGGGACTCCATGATGCTCTCCTTCTCCTTCAGCCAGCCGTTCTGGATCGCCGCCATGTGCATGGCGTACTCGCCGCTCACCTGATAGGCGAAGGTCGGCACGCCGAACTGATCTTTCACCTGACGGATCACATCCAGATAAGGCATGCCCGGTTTGACCATGACGCTGTCGGCCCCTTCCTGGATATCCAGCGCCACTTCGTGCAAGGCTTCGTTGCTGTTGGCTGGATCCATCTGGTAGGTGGCCTTGTTGCTCTTGCCCAGGTTGCCGGCAGAGCCGACTGCATCGCGGAACGGGCCGTAGTAGCAGGAGGCGTACTTGGCGGAGTAGGCCATGATCTGGGTGTTGATGAAGCCGTTCTCTTCCAGCGCGGCACGGATGGCGCCGATACGGCCATCCATCATGTCGGACGGCGCCACTATATCGACCCCGGCGGCGGCGTGGGAAAGCGCCTGCTTCACCAGTATTTCCGTGGTGATGTCGTTCAGCACATAGCCTTCGTCATCTATGATGCCGTCCTGACCGTGGGTGGTGAAGGGGTCGAGCGCCACGTCCGTGATGACACCCAGCTCGGGGAAGCGAGCCTTGAGGGCGCGGGTCGCCCGCTGGGCCAGACCGTCCGGGCTGTAAGCCTCTTCCGCCAGCAGGCTCTTGCTCTGAAGCGGAGTCACAGGGAACAGGGCGATGGCGGGCACGCCGAGGGCGACCAGCTCTTCGGCTTCCGCCAGCAGCAGATCGATGGAGAGACGATCCACCCCCGGCATGGAGGTGACGGCCTCACGGCGGTTCTCCCCCTCCAGCACGAACACGGGATAGATGAGATCGTTGGCGGTCAGTACGTTCTCGCGCACCAGACGACGGCTGAAATCATGTTTGCGCACCCGGCGCAGGCGGCGACCCGGAAAGGCGCCAGGAAGTGTTGTAGCCATGAATCACTCCAAAAGAGGAAGTTGGAAGAACGCGGCGGAGGTGGCCCGGGTGTGGGCCAGCAAGGCCTCGGGCGCTTCACCACGGCAAGCCGCCACCACCTGGGCGATGTGCGGCAAAAAAGCGGGTTCGTTGCGTTTCGGTCTGGGTTTCAGATCCCGCGGCACCAGATAGGGGGCATCCGTCTCTATCATCAGCCGACCGGCCGGAATGCGGGCCACCTGCTCGCGCAGCAGCTGGCCGCGGCGCTCGTCGCAAAGCCAGCCGGTCACCCCTATATGCAGCCCGAGCGCCAGACACTCGTCCAGCTCCTCGTCAGAGCCGGTGAAGCAGTGCAGCACGGCTCCCGGCAGCCTGGGCAGCCAGGGACGCAGGATCTCGATGAACCTGGCGTGGGCATCGCGGCAGTGCAGAAACACCGGCATCCCTAGCTCGGCGGCCAGCGCCAGCTGGGCGTCGAATACCGCATCCTGCACCGGACGGGGGGAGAAGTCCCGGTTGTAGTCGAGGCCGCACTCGCCGATGGCCACCACCTGCGGCAAGGCCGCCAGCGCACGCAATGCGGGCAGGGTCTGCTCATCGACGCTCTTGGCATCGTGGGGATGCACACCCGCGGTGGAGAAGCAGTAACCCGGCCACAGCGCAGCCAGGTCAGCACTTTCTCGGCTACCGACCAGATCGGTGCCAGTCAGGATCAGCGCCTCGACCCCGGCGGCGCGGGCACGGGCCACCAGTGCTGGCTGTTCACCGGCAAACTGGCTGCTGGTGAGGTTGAGACCAATGTCGATCATGGGATGAGACGTTCCGAACAAAAGGAATACATATCAGGTATTTGAAAACCATCTACTCAATGGGGCATCACCATACGCCTCGAACGAGGGCATGAAAAGAGGAAGGGAGCCTCAGCTCCCCTCTTCCGTTTGTTCCTGTTGCTCCTCTTCCTTCACGTAGAAACGGGCGAAGAACAGACCTATCTCCCACAAGGCCCACATGGGGATGGCGAGCAGGGTCTGGGAGAAGACATCGGGCGGAGTCAGCAACATGCCGACCACGAACACCCCGACGATGACGTAAGGGCGCTTCTCCCTCAGGCTCTTGGGGGTGGTCACCCCGGTCCAGCACAGCAGTATGGTGGCCACCGGGATCTCGAACGCCACCCCGAACGCGAAGAACAGGGTGAGCACGAAGTCCAGATAGCTGGCGATGTCGGTCGCCACCGTCACCCCGGCGGGCGCGGTACTGGTGAAGAAACCGAACACCAGCGGGAACACCACGTAGTAGGCAAACGCCATGCCGCTGTAGAACAACACGGCAGTGGAGACGACCAGCGGCATGATGAGACGCCGCTCATGCTTGTACAGACCGGGGGCAATGAAGGCCCAGGCCTGATACAGCAGATAGGGGATCGCCACGAAGAAGGAGACCACCAGGGTCAGCTTGATCGGCGTCAGGAAGGGGGTCGCCACATCCGTCGCTATCATGCTGGTGCCTGCCGGCAACTGACTGAGCAGCGGCTGGGCCACGAAGTCATAAATGTTGTTGGAAAAATAGATCAGCGCGATGAACACCAGCAGGACGGCCGAGATGGACCGCAGCAAGCGGGTTCTCAGCTCGACCAGATGGGTGATCAGGGGTTGTTCGGCCTGACTCATGGCTTCACCTCCCCTTGCTCGACACGCAGCTCTGCACCCTGGACAGGGATCATGGCGGTTTCCTCGTCATGAGCCACCGTCACGGCTGGTTGCTCGGATGTATCTTCCTGCACCTCGGCAACGGCCGGGGCGGGGCGGATGGTGTTTTGCTGTTCGTAAGGGCGGGTCACCGATTGTGCGGCCGCTTTCAGCTGCTCGATAGACTCCTGCAACTCGGGGCTCAGGTTGTTCATCTGCAACTGTTCGGCCTTCTTCAGGTCGTTGTGCAGATCCTGCAACTTGAGCTCCTGCTCCAGCTCGGACTTGACCGAGTTGGCAGTGCTGCGGATCAGCCTGATCCAGTGGCTGGCGGTACGGATCGCCACGGGCAGCCGCTCGGGACCGAGCACCACCAGGGCGACGACACCGATGACAACCAGCTCCCAGAAACCGATATCGAACATGGCTTAGGCCTGATCTTTATCTTTCTGCTTGGCGGTCTCGGCACTATTGGCCGCTTCGTTCAGCTGCTTGGGAGGAAACTCGGCATCTTTCTGCTCGGGTTTGCCATCGGTCGGCTCATCAGACAACGCCTTCTTGAAACCCTTGACGGCCGCACCCAGATCGCCGCCGATCCCGCGCAGCTTCTTGGTACCGAACAGCAGCACGACTATGACTGCGATGATCAACAACTGCCAAATACTGATACCACCCATGATATGTCTCCAAGTCCAACATTGACGCTAAGGTATGCGAGTGTGTTATTAACGATCACGATGCTGATACCAGCCCGTAATTTCTTCAAAACTGACGCCAAACTGCACGAGTGCGTTATTGGCGGGAGCGGGCCTTGAACCAGCCCAACAGCCAGCATAAACCGGTGCCAGCCAGGCTGATTTGTCCCCACTCAATGTATTGTTTTTGGGTCAGCAAGAATACACCCGCCAATAGCAGGCTGGCTCCAACCCCTAAGAGGTAGCGAGCCTGTCCCTGTCGACGGCTGTGACAGCGAAAATCGGCAAACATCTGATCGAAGTGGCGCTGCTGGTGACGGGTCTGGCGCAGGGTCTCATAGACCAGCTCAGGCAATTCAGGCAGTTTTTCCGCCCAGAATGGCGCCTTCTCCTTGATGGCATTCCACACGGCTTTCGGCCCGACCTGCTCGTGCATCCAGTTTTCCAGATAGGGCTTGGCGGTCTGCCACAGGTCCAGCTGGGGATAGAGCTGACGACCCAACCCCTCTACATAGAGCAATGTCTTCTGCAACAGCACCAGCTGCGGCTGCACCGCCATGTTGAAGCGACGGGCGGTGTTGAACAGGTTGAGCAGCACGTGGCCGAACGAAATTTCGGATAGCGGCTTCTCGAAGATGGGCTCCAGCACGGTGCGGATGGCGAATTCGAACTCGTCCACCTTGGTGTCTGGCGGTACCCAGCCGGACTCCACGTGCAGCTCGGCCACCCGGCGATAGTCGCGGTTGAAGAAGGCGAGGAAGTTCTCGGCCAGGTAGCGTTTGTCTTCCCGGTTCAGGGTGCCGACTATGCCGCAGTCGATGCCGATCCAGAGCGGATTGTCGGGATGTTCATAGGAGACGAAGATGTTGCCGGGATGCATGTCGGCGTGGAAGAAGCTGTCGCGGAACACCTGGGTGAAGAAGACCTCCACCCCGCGCTCGGCCAGCAACTTCATGTTGGTGCCGTTGGCTTCCAGCGCCGGAATGTCGGAAACCGGTATGCCGTAGATGCGCTCCATCACCAGCACATGCTCACGGCAGTGTTCGGTGAACACCTCGGGCACATAGAGGGCATCTGAGCCGGTGAAGTTGCGGCGCAGCTGGATGGCGTTGGCAGCTTCGCGCATCAGGTTCAGCTCGTCGAGTATGGTCTTGCGATACTCTTCCACCACCTCGATGGGGCGCAGGCGCGCACTCTGGGGCACAAAGCGGGCGACCAGGCGGGCCAGGGTCTGCATCAGGCGCAGATCGGCCTCTATGACCGGCTCTATGTCTGGACGGATCACCTTGATGACGATCTCGCGGCCATTTTCCTTCAATCGGCCCGTGTGCACCTGGGCGATGGAGGCCGATGCCAGCGGCGTCTCGTCGAAGTCATCGAACAGGGTCTCGACAGAGCAGCCCAGGCTCTCCTCGATCTTGAGGCGCGCCGCCTGACCGCAGAAAGGTGGCACCCTGTCCTGCAACAGGGCCAGCTCTTCGGCGATATCCGGCGGCAGCAGATCGCGCCGGGTCGACAGCATCTGGCCGAACTTGATGAAGATGGGACCGAGCGCCTCGAAGGCGAGGCGAATGCGGGCGCCGCGACTCAGCCCCTGCTGCTTGTTCTTGAGCCAGAACAGGCTGCGGCGGGCCAGACGACCCGGCCAGGGCTGATAGCGGGCAGGCACGAGTTCATCTATGCCCTGCTCCAGCAGGATGCTGATGATGCGATAGAGGCGCTTGAACTCCTTCGGGGTCATCAGGCTACCTGCTGTTCGAAGCGGGCCAGCCGCAGCTCGACCGCTTTCATCCGTTGCGCCAGCAGCTCGACATCGTCGTTGAAGCTAGCCACTTCCAGCGGACCGGGTGCGAGGCGGATCTCTTCGGTCAGGTATTCCGCCAGCTGGCTGCGGGAGCGGCACAGCTCGCGCCCCAGCACGCGGCGCGCCTGACGGGCACCACTGAACAGGGTGTGGGCCAGCACGTCGCCGGTATAGCGCGACAGCTCCTCTTCCCAGTCGATGTCCAGCTCACCCAGCAAGACGCTGAACGCCTGCACCAGCTGGGGATCGCCGCTCAGATCCAGCTTCTCCTCACGGATGTAGCGAGTCAGGGCGGAAGGGTCTTTCAGCAGGCCCAGCGCCGTCAGCGACAGACTGAGCACGGCATCGGCCTCGCCTTCGTGGCGGGCCAGCACATCCAGCCGGCGATCGGAGAAGACAAACCAGAGCGGCTTGAGCTCACGCAGCTCCAGCTTGAGCACCTTGCCCGTCAGCTTGCGCAACCGCTCCTGACTCTGCTTGTCGAGCGTCAGCAACTGGTTGAGGCTGGTTTCGATCACGGCGGTGACCATGGCATCCATCGGCATAGGCGACCTTAAAACTTGTAACCACGGTGCAGGGCAACCACACCCTGGGTCAGGTTGTAGAACTCGACCTGCTCAAAACCGACATTCTCCATCATTCCCTTCAGGGTCTGCTGATCCGGGTGCATGCGGATGGATTCCGCCAGATATTTGTAGCTTTCACCGTCGTTCGCGACGATTTCACCCATTTTCGGCAGCAGTTTGAAGGAGTAGAGATCGTACAGCTTGGCGATCACCTCGCTGGCGGGCTTGGAGAACTCCAGCACCAGCAGACGGCCGCCCGGCTTCAACACCCGGAACATGGAGGCCAGCGCCTTGTCCTTGTCGGTGACGTTGCGCAGACCGAAGCCGATGGTGATGACATCGAAGTGATTGTCCGGGAAGGGCAGCGCCTCGGCGTTGGCCTGCACGTAGGAGACGTTGTTCGCCACCCCCAGGTTGCGCAGCTTGTCGCGGCCCACCTTGAGCATGGAGTCATTGATATCCGCCAGCACCACCTGACCGGTCTCGCCGACGATGCGGGAGAACTTGGCGGTCAGATCACCGGTGCCACCGGCCAGATCCAGCACCTTCTGGCCCTTGCGCACACCTGAGCAGTCGATGGTGAAGCGCTTCCACAGGCGGTGGATGCCGAACGACATCAGATCGTTCATCAGATCATACTTGGCTGCCACCGAATGAAAGACGCCGGCGACCAGGGTTTCCTTCTCGGTCGCGGCCACGGTTTTAAAGCCAAAATGCGTTGTCGTAGTCTGTTCTGACATCCCTTAAACACCCATAGAGCAAAGAATGGTCGCCAGTTTACCAGAGCCAATGGCGTGCGGACACCTTAAACCCGGCTGGCGACCAACTGCATGCCCAGCAACACCATGGCCAGACAGAGGAAAAGGTTGAGGCCTATATTGAGCACCGCCTTCAGGTAGGCGCCCTGCTGGGCCAGCACCACGGTATCCAGCGCAAAGGAGGAGAAGGTGGTGAGAGCTCCGAGGATCCCCACCATCAGCAGCGGTTTCATCGGGTGTTCCACCACATGACCCTGACTGATGAGCGCAAAGGCGATACCCATGATGAAAGAGCCGACCACATTGACCACCAGGGTGCCATAGGGGAAGTGGCGTCCCAGCAAGAGTGCCATCAGCTCGGCGATACCAAAACGCAGGCAGGCGCCGATGGCACCGCCTGCCGCAACATATAACCAGGTTTGCATAGGGCAGACTCCACAGTATCAGGCCGACATTATGCAAAATGTCGGCAAGCGGGGACAGCGGGGCAATTAATCGATATCGACCGCCTCACCGGCGAAAGTCGACCGGTTCGGTCCGATCCAGATGGAGCGAGGTCTGGGCCGGCCGGGTCTCGGCAATCACCCGACCATGGCGGATGGAGTAACGCACCGGCACCTGACGGCGCACCGCATCAAACCCGTTCTCGGCAGGCAGGATCAGCAGATTGGCCGGCTTGCCGACCTCGATGCCGTAGCGATCCTGCACGTTCAGAGTACGGGCGCTGTGGCTGCTGATGAGCTTCAAGCCGTCGTTGATCTGCTCATACCCCATGATCTGGCACACATGCAGCCCCATGTGCAGCACCTGCAGCATGTTGGCCGTGCCCATGGGATACCAGGGATCGAACACGTCGTCGTGGCCGAAGCAGACGTTGATGTTCGCCTCCAGCATCTCCTTCACCCGGGTGATGCCGCGACGCCTGGGATAGGTATCGAAGCGCCCCTGCAGGTGGATATTCACCAGCGGATTGGCGACGAAGTTGATGTCCGCCATCTTCAGCAGCCTGAACAGGCGGGATGCATAGGCCCCGTTGTAGGAGTGCATGGCGGTGGTATGGCTGGCTGTCACCCGCTGGCCCATGCCGCGCTCATAAGCGAGCGTCGCCAGCGTCTCGATGAAGCGGGACTGCTCGTCATCGATCTCGTCACAGTGCACATCCACCAGAACCTGATACTTCTCGGCAAGATCGAACACGTAGTGCAGACTTTCGACCCCATACTCCCGGGTGAACTCGAAGTGGGGAATGGCGCCAATCACGTCGGCTCCCAGCCTGATCGCCTCTTCCAGCAACGCCTTGCCGTTGGGGTAGGAGAGGATCCCCTCCTGCGGAAAGGCCACTATCTGCAGCTCGACCCACTCCTTCATCTCCTCCTTAACCTCCAGCATCGCCTTCAAGGCGACCAGGTTGGGATCGGAGACATCGACGTGGGTGCGGACAAACTGGATGCCGTTGGCGATCTGCCACTTCAGGGTCTGGATGGCGCGCTGTTTCACATCTTCATGGGTCAGCAGCGCCTTGCGCTCGGCCCAGCGCTCTATCCCCTCGAACAGGGTACCGGACAGGTTCCAGCTCGGCTCCCCGGCGGTCTGGGTAGTATCGAGGTGAATATGAGGCTCGATAAAGGGGGCCATGGCCAGACCCTCCTCCCCATCCAGCTCCCGGGTAGACAGGAGAAGCTGGCTCATGGGAGCTATGGTCCGGATCAGGCCATCCTGACACAGGATCTGCCACAACCCCTCTCTGCCAGCCAGACGCACATTCTTTATCAGCATGTTTTTCTTCCTTTTTCTGACACCGATTACCTTTTCCAATCCACAACTTAGCTTGGATCAATTTAATAGAAAAGCGTTCATATTGAATACATATGAGACTGCTACTATTGATAAACAGCAACAATAAAAGGGAGTTAATTGGGATGAAAGCAGGATTGACCGAGATCGGCAGCGCTGGTCTGTTTCACGAATATCTGCAGACGCTGGGTATCAACAAGCCGCCGTTGACCTCGATCGACAAACAGTGGGAATACAAGCGCAACGAACGACTGGTCGCGGCTATCCAGATAGAAGCCTCGGGGCAGGCCCGCTTCTATCTCGATGCCAGACAGATTTCGGTAAACTGAGAAAGACGAATACAAAAAAGCCTCCCGATTGGGAGGCTTTAATATTTACTGGTGCTGATACCCAGAGTCGAACTGGGGACCTCATCCTTACCAAGGATGCGCTCTACCAACTGAGCCATATCAGCACACTAACCGGTAAAGACCGCACTGCGTGCGTTATCTAAA
>NZ_CDDA01000034.1 GCF_000819745.1 Aeromonas bestiarum
AAATTGTTTGATGTTCGATGCTGTGAGTGCCCACACAGATTGCTTGATTCAAATTGTTAAAGAGCGTCACGCTTGTCGCGTTGAGGATGCGCATATTACGCCCCTCACTTCGAAAGTCAAGCGATTGTTTTCGCTTTTCTTTCGGCGCCCACTTCGCTAGGAAGCTGGCTCATCAGGTTGGCGTGTTCCGCCGTGCTGGTAGGGGCGCATTATAGGGAGCCGCGCCGGGATGACAAGGGCTTTTTGAAGAAATGCGTTCGCTTGCTCAAAAAGCAGGCTATAGCCCCTGAAACCAAGGCTTTAGCCCCCTTTCAAGCCGCTTTTTTGCTCAACTCTTCGCTTTGAGCCTGAATATAGTTGACCCAGCTGGTTGCACGCTGTTGCCAATCATCCTGTTGCTGCAGTTCACGGGCCAGTTCCAGCGCCTGTGCATACTGCTCCTTATTAAGGTGCGCTTGCACCAGCAACGCTTTGGCGCGATTGCCTTGCTCGCCTTTCACCGACTTGATGGCCGCGAGCTGAGTCATGGCGGCATCCGTCTTGCCCTGTTGCAGCAGCAGTTCGGCGGCGCGCATGGCGGCTTTGGGCTGACCATGCTGTTTGGCCAGCAGTTGCCAGCTATCGACCGCCTTCGGCCATTCCCGGGCACCTTCCCACAGCTGGGCCAGCAGTTGCTGGTTCTCGGTACTTTGCTTCATCTGTCCCTTCGCCATGGCGGTTTCCAGCAGACGGGCACCGCGATAGGGCAGCCCCTGCCACGCATAGAGGCGGATCAGCTGGTTGCGGGCGGCAGCGTCATCCATCAGCTGACGGTCGATGGCGGTCTGCAACAGCGCCAGCGCCTGATCGCCGCGTTTGGCAGAGAGGTTGAGCGACACCGCCTGTTGCCACCATTTGCTCTCTTGCGGCTCGTGGCGGATCAACTCGGCGGCCTGATCGGCAGCTACACCGTAGCGCTGCAAGGCGGTGAGGGCGGAGAGACGAATGATGGCGGCCTGCTTCTGCCAGCTCTTCTTGAGCAGTTGTTCGCTCTGGCTGGCGGCCTCGGCATACTGTTTGTTGTGGTAATAGAGACCGGCCAGACGCAGGCGCAAGCCATCGTCGGGTTTGAGTGCCAGTGCCGCCTTGTAGCTGGCGATGGCGCCGGTCCAGTTGGATTGCTGTGCCTGGATATCGCCGCGCAGACGCAGCAACTGGAGTTGCTGCTGCTCCGGCCACTCTTTATAGGACAGCGCCTGCTCCACATAACGGCTCGCCTGGGCGGTCTGCTGCAGGTTGGCTGCCAAGGACGCCTGCAGCTGGGCCAGCCAGGCGCGCTCTGCATCGGACCCCGGCTTGAGGCCGGACGCCTTGCTCTGGGCCTGTTGCCACTGGCCAGACTGATAGAGCTTCATCACGGGCTCAAGCTGACGAGAGAAATGGGGGCTCACCTCCATCGCCAGACAGGCTTGGCTGACCAGGGCCAGCAGGCAGATCCAGATCCTCAACATAGTTATGACTCCAGTTTGAATTTGAGCGTGATGACTTGCACCAGTTTGTCACTGGCGCCGGGCCTGGGCTGATAACGCCACTTGTTGATGGCCTGAATGGCCGCCCGCTCGAACTGACGCTTGGGTTTGGCCTCGATCACTTCCACATCCTGTACTCGCCCCTCGGCATCGACGCTGAAGCGCAGGGTCACTGCGCCTTCGATCCCGGCCTGCTGAGCGCGATAGGGGTAAACAGGCTCGATCCGTTGCAGCGGCATCAGCATGTCGCCGGCACCGACGCCGGCACCCTGCTGCTGACCATGAAAATTGCCGCTCAGCACGGGGGAAGTGCTGGTCGCCACACCGGGGGCATAGACCTGCACAGCGCTGAGGCTGGAGACCAGATCCAGGCTGGGTTGCACCGAAGGCAGCGGCGCCGCTGCCGGCAACGGCATGGGGGTCGACGCCAGGGCGGCGGGAGGTTCCGGCAGAGGTTCGGGCTCTTGCGGCACAGGGCGTTCACGCACCTGCACCTCGGTCACTTCGTTCTGCATGTTGATGACGATGGATTTTTGCTCACTCGCCACCTTCTTGCCCTTGGGGGGCTCCACCAGAGTGGCCATGAACAGCAGGATTGCCAGACTGAGGGCGATCCCCAGTCCCAGGCTCATCAACTTGAACTTCATTTCGGCGCCACCGCCACGGCGATGTTGGCAATGCCCGCCGCCTTGGCCTCATCCATCACCCGTACCACCTTGCCGTGGGGCACCCGCTCGTCGGCCTGGATCACCAGGCTGGCATCGGGCTGCTCCGCCAGCAGGCGGGCGATACTGGCCTGAACCCGCTCCACGTCTATCTGCTTGCGGTCGAGGAAGATCTGACCCTGGGCACCGATCGCCAGCATGATGCTGGAGGATTTCTGTGCCTTGGCCTGACTGGCCTGGGGTCTGTGCACCTCGAGCCCGGCTTCGCGCACGAAGGAGGTGGTGACAATAAAGAAGATCAGCATGATGAACACGATATCCAGCATGGGGGTCATGTCGATCTGCACTTCGTCACGCTGGCGTTTGGATTGCCGTCTCATTGCATTACCTTCTCTTCTCGCAGGCCGTCCCGGGTCTTGGCCAGCGCACGCCTGGCCTGGCTCTCGAGCCGGCTGAGTAACAACACGCCGGAGAGAGCGACCACCATGCCAGCCATGGTGGGGATGGTGGCGCGGGAGATACCGCCAGCCATGCTCTCCGGGTTAAAGCGGTTGGCCGCGGCCAACGCATCGAATACGCCTATCATGCCGGTCACTGTGCCCAGCAGCCCCAGCATGGGGCAGAGCACCACCAGGGTGCGGATGAAGATCAGATGACGGTTCAGCTCCAGCTCGGCCTGGGCCAGCCAGCGACCGCGAATGGCCCTGGCATGCCAGCTGTGGCGCTCGCTGCGCCCCTGCCAGCGGCTCAGCAGTTGTTGCTGCAAGGGGCCAAAGCCCAGATTAAGGTAGAGCAGCCGCTCGATCATCAAAATCCACATCAGCACCAGCAGGGTCAGAATGACCCAGAGCACGGGGCCGCCACGGCCCATGAAGCTCTGCAACTGTTGCCAGATGTCGAGCATCATGCCGCTCGCTCCATCCCGCCGTTAGTGCTCTCGGCGCGCTCGGCCAGGATGCCGGCGACTTGCTGCTCCAGCACATTGGAGAGCTCGGTGAAGCGGGACTGCAGCAGGCTGTGAGCCAGGATCAGCGGAATGGCCGCCACTAGACCCTGTACCGTGGTGATCAGCGCCATCGAGATGCCGCCGGCCATGATCTTGGGATCACCGGTACCGAACTGGGTGATGGCCTGGAAGGTGCCGATCATGCCGGTCACAGTACCGAGCAGACCCAGCATGGGGGCTATGGCCGCGATCACCTTGACCATGCCGATGCCACGCTCCATGCGGGGCGTCTCCTGCAGTATGGCCTCGTCCAGCCTCAGTTCGAGGGTCTCCATGCTCAGCTCGGGATGCTGCTCCGCCACCGTCAGCACCCGGCCGAGGGCGTTGTCGGCGTGATATTCGCCGCTCTTGAGCTGACGACGCACCCGGCCCAGTTCACGGGAGAGGCTCCACAGCCGCGCGGCGGCAATGCCCAGACCTATGGCGGCCAGCAGCACTATGATGGCGCCAACCTGACCACCCTGCTGGACTTGCTGCCAGAAGGTGGGGGCCTGCGCCAGCATCTCCAGCAGAGTACCGTGGGAGGGATCCAGCGGCAGCGCTTCCCCTTCCTGACCCTGATAGGCCGCAACGTCGGAGAGCACGCCACCCGGCAGACCCAGCACAGGGCTCAGACCCTCGGCTGTGGGTTGCAGGAAGCCTTCACCCCCCAGCAGGGCAAAGCTGCCGACCCGGGTCAGCGGCTGCTCGCTGGCTGCCCCCTGGGCATCGAGCACCTTGCCGTCGAACCGGGCAATTCGGCCAGACTCGCGGATCTCTTGCAGCAGAGTCGCGGGCAACAGGGCGAGGGCGGCGCGATCCGGCACCTGCTTCTCCTGCGCCATGGCTTTCAGCGGGGCGAGGCGCTCGGGATACTGGCCCTCGACCGCGGACTCGGCCAGCAGCTTGACCGCATCGCTTGCCCCCTGACGGGTGACCGCGAAGATCTCGTTCATGTCGCCGGAGGCCTGCTCCCACTGGGCGTTGAGCTCCACCAGCTGCTTCTCGTTGCCGGCAAACTCGGCCGCCAACTGCTTGCTGAGGCTCTGGGCCGCGGCCAGTTTGGCACGAGCACCGTTCAGCTCCTTGGAGACGGAGGCCAGATCCTGCTGCGCCTGCTGTTCACGGGCTTGCTCCTGCTGCTGCCAGGCTTCATCGGCAACGGCGGCAGTGGTGCCCAGAGAGAGGGCAATAGCGAGGGGGAACCACTTCATGGTGACGCTCATGACTGGGCCTCCTGACCACGGCTGACGGAAAGGGGGACATTCAACAACTGGGGGACCTTCTTGTCGGCAGCCATCTCCAGCGCCTCGGCGATGGGAGAGAGCCACTGGCTGTCGAGGGCCTGCCACTGCTTGCTCTGCGCAGACCAACGCCATGCCTGGGAGCGATCGGCGGTCATCGCCAGCAGGGAAACCCGGCCCACTGCCAGCACATCGACCCGGCGCGGTGCACCGTCCAGCGCCAGCTCGGCGGAGTAACTATCCATCCGGCTGCCATATTCGGCTTCGATTTGATAGGCCTGCAGCAGCTGACGGAACTTCTCCGCCTCGCTCACGTCCGCTCGGGCCAGGGTCGCTTTCAACTGTTCAACCCGCGCCAGCCGATCTTCCCTGCGCAGCGGGATGTCATTTTGTACCAGTTGCTCCAGGTCGGCCTGCATCTGCAGCATCAGAGGGATCAGGCCCTGCCGGGTCTCCTGTACCGCTTCCAGCTGCTGGTTCAGCTTGCCCAGCTCATTTTGCTGATCGGCCACCAGAGACTGCATGTAGCGGTTGTAGGCTTCCAGATCGCGCAGTTGCAGCTGGGCATTTTGCAGCTCCAGCCGGGCGGCAACGGCCGCATCGGCGGCTTTTTCCACCCGCTGCTGGGAGACTTTTCCGGCAGCTATGCTGCTCTTCAGTGCCGGTGCGACCAGCTCGTCGGCGCTGGCAGCGAAGTGGACTGACAATGGCAACAAGGCCAAACCCCAAAACTTATTCATGATATAAATCTTAACAATGATAACTATTCTCATTGTCTCAAAGAGTGGGGTCAGTGGCAATCAGATGATTTTCTTGGCCTTCGGCCGAAAAAACAGGATAATTTTTAAGCAAGCACGGGAGTCACTGGCGTTGGTAGTCACAACACCAAATTAATAAATAAAAAATATCTTTTCGATCAATGCGATAGAGATCGAAAAAGGAGATGTACATGTTTAACGATGCGATCTGGGAACACATCGATCGGTTCACCAAGGCCAAGAAGACCAGCGATATCCAGCAGCAACTGGAGCGCTTCAGTCATCAGATGGGCTTTGATTACTTCCGTCTGCTGATTATTTTCCCCATCAGCATGCAGAAATCCCACGTGGCGTTGTTCAACAACTGCCCCACCAGCTGGTTCGATGCCTACACGGAGCGGCACTACCTGACCCAGGATCCTGTGGTCTTCCTGGGCCTGAAGCAGACCCAGCCCATCTTCTGGAACAAGCTCGACTGCGACTCTCCCTGGCTGCCCAGCGCCAGCCGGGAGGTAATGAATCTGGCCGCCGATTTCGGGGTGAGGAACGGTGTCTCCTTCCCGCTGCACACCCCGCAGGGAGAGCACGGCATCCTCTCCTTTATCAGCAAGGAAAAATCCAACTCAGATCTGATGTTTGAAAACGTTCCCCTGCTGTCGTTCTGCGCCAGCTACATCTTCAACTCGGCGCTGCAGCTGATAAAGAGCAGACCGGATCTGATGAAGTACCTGACCGAGCTGTCGGACCGGGAGAAGGAGTGTCTGTTCTGGGCCAGCGAGGGCAAGACCTCCTGGGAGATAGCCACCATACTCGGCATCAGCGAGCGGACCGTGAACTTCCACCTCAATCAGGTCACCAACAAGACCGACTCGAAGAACCGCAACCAGGCGATCGCCAAGAGCATCTCCAGCGGCATCATAGTGCCTTCGCTGGACGACGTGACCATCACCAACCTGCGGCTGTCATAGCGCCCCTACCAGACAAACAAAAAGAGCCGCAATGCGGCTCTTTTTTCATTTCTGACTACGGCTTATTCCACGGTCACGGATTTCGCCAGGTTGCGTGGCTGATCCACATCCGTGCCCTTGATGAGGGCAACGTGGTAGGAGAGCAGCTGCAACGGCACAGTGTAAACGATGGGGGCTATCATCTCTTCCACATGGTTCAGGCTCATCACCCGCATGGTCTCGTCGCTCTTGAAACCGGCATCGGCATCGGCGAACACGTAGAGGATACCGCCACGGGCACGCACCTCTTCCACGTTGGACTTGAGCTTCTCCAGCAGATCGTTGTTCGGCGCCACCACTATGATGGGCATCTCGGCATCGATCAGCGCCAGCGGGCCATGCTTCAGCTCACCAGCAGCATAGGCCTCGGCATGGATGTAGGAGATCTCTTTGAGCTTGAGCGCCCCCTCCATGGCGATGGGGTACTGGCTGCCACGGCCGAGGAACAGGCTGTGGTGCTTGTCGGCGAACTCTTCGGCCAGGGCTTCGATGTCCTTGGCCAGCGCCAGGCTCTCCTTGATGCGCAGCGGCAGGGCTTGCAGCGCCTTGACCAGCTCGGCCTCGGCGGCAGCGCTCAGGTTGCCACGGCAGTGACCGACAGAGGCCACCAGCATCAGCAGGCCGGCCAGCTGGGTGGTGAACGCCTTGGTGGAGGCCACACCGATCTCGGCACCAGCTCGGGTCATGAAGGCCAGATCCGATTCACGCACCAGGGAGGAGCCGGGCACGTTGCAGATGGCCAGCGAGCTCATGTAGCCGGACTGCTTGGCCAGCCGCAGGGCGGCCAGGGTATCGGCAGTTTCGCCGCTCTGGGACAGGGTCACCAGCAGGCTGTTGGGGCGCACGACCGACTTGCGATAGCGGAACTCGGAGGCGATCTCCACGTCGCAGGAGACGCCAGCTATCTCTTCAAACCAGTAGCGAGCCACCATGCCCGAGTTGTAGGAGGTGCCGCAGGCGACGATCTGGACGTGCTCGACCTTGTCGAAGATGGCGCGGGCGCCGTTGCCGAACGACTCGACCACAACGTGATCCGTGCCCAGACGGCCTTCCAGGGTGTTGGTGATGGCCTTGGGCTGCTCGTAGATCTCTTTGAGCATGTAGTGGCGGTATTCGCCCTTGTCACCGGCATCGTGGGAGAGCTCGGATTCCAGCTCCTCGCGCACCACGGCGTCGCCGTGGGTATCGAAGATGTGCACGTCGCGACGGGTCACCTCGGCCACGTCACCCTCTTCCAGGAAGATGAAGCGACGGGTCACCGGCAGCAGCGCCATCTGGTCGGAGGCAATGAAGTTCTCGCCTATGCCGCGGCCGATCACCAGCGGGGAACCTGAGCGGGCCACGACTACACGGCTGTCGTCACGGCTGTCCATCACCACGGTACCGTAGGCACCGCGCAGCTGCTTCACCGCCACCTGCATGGCTACCAGCAGACTGGGGGCGGATTTCAGCTCGTGATGCACCAGATGGGCGATCACCTCGGTGTCTGTGTCTGAGCTGAACACATAGCCCAGCCCTTGCAGCTCGGCCCGCAGCTCTTCATGGTTCTCTATGATGCCGTTGTGCACTACGACTATATGCTCGGAGACGTGGGGGTGGGCATTGCGCTCGGACGGCTCGCCATGGGTAGCCCAGCGGGTATGGGCGATACCGGTTCCACCGTGGACGGACTGCTCCTCCAGCGCCTTGGCCAGCTCGGCCACCTTGCCCAGACGGCGAACCCGCTGCAGCGGCTGGCTGGCGCTGAACACGGCCACACCGGCGGAGTCATAGCCACGGTATTCCAGACGGCGCAGGCCTTCTACCAGGATTTCAGCCACATCACGTTGGGCGACGGCCCCGACGATGCCACACATAGACTTCTCCTCGATTGAATTCAGAAATAGGTTTGGATAACGGGATATTTGATTGGCGATATCAGCCGGCCACGGGGGCGCAGATCAGCGTGATCCCCCGGACTTGAATCTGTTCTCTGGCCGAGCTGGCCAGCCCTTCGTCGGTCACCAGGGTCTGGATGTTTGCCCAGGGCAGCTCGAGGTTGGGGATCTTGCGGCCTATCTTCTCCGACTCGACCATGACGATGACCTCCCGCGACACCTCGGCCATCACCCGTGACAGGCCCACCAGCTCGTTGAAGGTGGTGGTGCCTCGCTCAGGGTCTATGCCGTCGGCACCGATGAACAGCTGGTCGAAGTCATAGGAGCGCAGCACCTGCTCCGCCACCTGACCCTGGAAGGATTCGGAGTGGGGATCCCAGGTGCCGCCGGTCATCAGCAGGGTGGGTTCGTTCTCCAGCTCGCGCAGGGCGCCGGCCACGTTGAGGGAGTTGGTCATGACGATGAGACCGCGCTTGTTGCCCAGCATGGGGATCATGGCGCTGGTGGTGCTGCCGCTGTCGATGATGACGCGATTGTGATCGCGGATCCGTTCGGCGGCGGCACGGGCTATGGCCAGCTTTCGTTTCGAAACTTGCTCGGGATTGCTGTCCACCACCATCTCGCTGGGCAGGGGCACGGCACCACCGTAACGACGCAACAGCAGGCCACCGGTTTCCAGCACGGCCAGATCTTTGCGGATGGTCACTTCGGAGGTGGAGAAGTGCTTGGCCAGGGTATCGACGCTCACTTCCCCCTGCTCCTGCACCAGGCTCACTATGGTGTGGCGGCGCTGCTGGGTATTACGTTTGGTCATCTTTAAGTTTCGATTCGAAAGAATATCGAAATGTTAGCGCCTTTTTTGGAAAAATAAAACAGCAAATAGGATCCGATTTGGTTCGATGCCAGAATGGGACAACGGATTTACGACGAGGACGCCATGCAAAAACGAGTCATCTGGCTGGTGGAAGATGAGGCCAGCATAGCCGACACCCTGATCTATGCGCTGCAAACCGACGGCTTCGAGGTGGAGTGGTTTCCCCTCGGCCAGCCGCTGCTGGCGCGACTGGAACAGACGCGACCGGATTTTCTGATCCTGGATGTGGGGCTGCCGGACATCAGCGGCTTCGAGCTGTGCAAGCAGGTGCGGGCCTGCTGCGACACTCCGCTGATGTTTCTCACCGCCCGCAGCGAGGAGATAGACAGGCTGATCGGGCTGGAGATAGGGGCCGACGACTACGTGGCCAAGCCCTTCTCGCCGCGAGAGGTGTGCGCCAGGGTGCGGGTCATTCTGCGCCGCAGCCAGCCAACCACGCCCCCACCGAGCCAATTGCTGGCCCTGGATGAGGAGCGGGCCCGCATCAGCTTCCACGGTCAACCACTGGCGCTCACCCGTTACGAATACCTGCTGCTCAAGACCCTGATGCAGGCGCCGGGCCGGGTCTACTCCCGCCAGCAGCTGATGGATCTGGTGTGGAGCGGGGCGGAGGAGAGCCTGGATCGCACCGTCGATACCCACATCAAGACCATCCGCGCCAAGCTGAGGGAGCGCGATCCGGACGCCAACCTGATCCTGACCCATCGCGGGCTGGGCTACAGCCTGGAGCTGGCATGAGCATGCTGCTGCCGTGCAGCGGCCGGGAGCCGACATGAGAATTGGACTGCAACTGCTGTGCGGACTGGTGCTGATCTTCGCACTGGCCGCCTGGTTCGTGCTGGAGATCTTCGTCGAGGAGATAAAACCCGGGGTGCGCAGCGCCACCGAAGATACCCTGGTCGACATGGCCCAGATGCTGGCGCCGCTGGCACTGGATGATCTGCAGGAAGGAAAGATGGCGGATGGCAGGCTGGCCAGCGCCTTCGCCCGCCTCAACCAGAGTCCCATCAACGCCCTGATCGACGGCCACCTCAAGCAGCAGGCGGAGTACCGCATCTATGTGGTCGACCGCTGGGGCAAGGTGGTCTACGACTCGGACGGGGTGGATCTGGGCAAGGACTACTCGCGCTGGAACGATGTCTATCGCACCCTGCGCGGCGAATACGGAGCCCGCAGCACCCGCAGCGACCCCGACGATCCCGCCAGTTCAGTGATGCACGTGGCCGCGCCGTTGCGGGAGGGGGACGATATCCTGGGATCCCTCACGGTCGCCAAGCCCAACCGCACTTTGCTGCCCATGATAGAGCGCAGCGAACACCAGCTGTTGCAGGGGGCGGCCCTGCTGCTGTTCATCTCGCTGCTGATCGGCGCCCTGCTGGTGTGGTGGCTCAACCGCGCCATCGGCAAGCTGGTGCACTACGCCGATGCGGTCAGCCACAACCAGCCGGCCAGCCTGCCGCGCCTCTACAGCCCCGAGCTGGATCGACTCGGCCGATCTCTGGAGACCATGCGTCGCCAGCTGGACGGCAAGGCCTATATCGAAGCCTATGTGCACAGCCTGACCCACGAGCTGAAGAGCCCGCTGGCCGCCATTCGCGGGGCAGGGGAGCTGCTGGCGGAAGCGCCGCCGCTGGACGTCGCAAAGCGCTTTATCGGCAACATCAATCTGGAGACGGCCCGCATGCAGCAGCTGATAGAACGCATGCTGCAACTAGCCAAACTGGAATCGGGGCAGGGGCTGGACAGACAGGCCATAGCCCCCGCCACACTGGGCAGGCGGGCGCTCGATGCCCGCCAGATCCTGGCCCAGCGCCGCCAGGTGACGCTGGTGGCCGAACTCGGCGAGGCCCAGAAACAGAAGTGGGACTCGCTGCTGGTGGAGCAGGCCCTCGGCAACCTGCTGGATAACGCCCTCGACTTCTCGCCCGCCGGCAGCACAGTCAGATTGACCGGCGAGATGAGCACCGACGGTTACTGTTTCCGGGTGCGAGATCAGGGGCCCGGCATTCCGGACTATGCCCTGCCACGCATCTTCGAGCGTTTCTACTCCCTGCCCAGGCCCGACAAGGGCAAGAGCAGCGGCCTGGGGCTCAGCTTTGCCACCGAGGTGGCCCGCCAGCACGGCGGCCACCTGAGCCTCGGCAATCAGCCCGATGGCGGTGTGCTGGCCGAGCTCTGGCTGCCCACCGGCTGACACTTCACACTGGCCACATAAAGCGGCGCTATGCTGCCGCCTCCCGGCCCTCAGCCCCATTTGTCCAAGGAGACCCCATGTCCCGCATTCTGTTACCCGGCCTGCTCGCCGCAGGCCTGCTATTCTCGTTGCCGGCCAGCGCCGCCTCCGGCTGCATGCTGTTTGCCGATGGCAGCGGCAAACCCATCAGCAGCCAGGGGGATTGCTCAAGCCAGCTGCCTCCCGCCTCCACCTTCAAGATCCCGCTGGCACTGATGGGGTATGACAGCGGCTTCCTGGTGGATGAAAAGCTGCCGGCCCTGCCATTCAAACCCGGCGACGATGACTGGCTGCCCGCCTGGCGCGAGACCACAACCCCGAGCCGCTGGCTCACCTACTCTGTGGTCTGGTACTCCCAGCGCCTCACCGAGTGGCTGGGGATGGAGCGCTTCCAGCAGTACGTCGATCGCTTCGACTACGGCAACCGGGATCTCTCTGGCAACCCCGGCAAGCACGACGGTCTGACCCAGGCCTGGCTCAGCTCCAGCCTCGCCATCAGCCCGCAGGAGCAGGCCCGCTTCCTCGGCAAACTGGTGAGCGGCAAGCTGCCTGTCTCCGCCCAGACCCTGCAGCACACGGCCAATATCCTGCGTCAGCCCGACATCGACGGCTGGCAGATCCACGGCAAGACCGGCATGGGCTACCCCAAGCTGCTGGATGGCAGCCTCAACCGGGATCAGCAGATCGGCTGGTTCGTCGGCTGGGCCAGCAAGCCGGGCAAGCAGCTCATCTTCGTCCACACAGTCGTGCAAAAGCCCGGCAAGCAATTCGCCTCGATCAAGGCGAAGGAAGAGGTGTTTGCCGCCCTGCCAGAACAGCTGAAGAAGCTGTGATGCCAAGACCGGCGCAAGGCGCCGGTTTTTTTACTGCCCTTCACCCCCACTTCACACGGCCCCATCGCCTCTTCACCCGAGCCAGACACACTTGTTCCCGTCAACAAGGAGACGTGTCATGGTCAAACAGATATTCAGCCACAAAATCTTTCTGCTGCTGTTGCTCAGCCTGCTGCTGATGGTGCCGGTGCAATCCATCATGGAGCTGAACCGGGAGCGTCAGGCCTATCGCAGTCAGGCCATCCACAGCATCATGGCCAGCAGCAGCGGACCACAGCGGCTGCTGGGGCCTGTCGTGGTGCAGCCTTACACCCGCACCGTCACGGTGGAGCAGGATGGCAAGCGCTTCGAGCGCAAGCTGCAGCTCTACCGCTACCTGCTGCCGGAGCAGCTGGATGTGCGGGCCAGCATGGAGGTCACCCCCCGCAAGCTCGGCATCTATCAGGCTCAGGTCTATCACACCCGGCTCTCCCTCTCGGGGCGCCTGCCCACCGGGCTGAACGGCAAGGCCCTGATAAGCGGTGAACCAGACCTGATCGTCGATGGCGCCGATCCGGCGCTGGTGGCGGGTACTCCCTATCTGAGCCTGGTGCTGTCCGATGCCCGCGGCATCAACAGCGTGCCGGAACTGCAGCTGGGTGAGCAGCGCATCGCCTTCACCCCCGGCGCCCTGCTGGGTGACGGTCTGGCCGGTATCCATGCGCCGCTCAATGCCCTGCCGGGTGAGGGAGACGCCTTTCATATCGAGCTGGATCTGCAGGGAATGAATGAGCTGGAAGTGGTGCCCCTCGGCCAAGACAGCAAGCTGCAGCTGAGCGGCAACTGGCCGCATCCCAACTTCATCGGTGACTTTCTGCCAGGCAGCCGCACCCTCACAGCCCGGGGGTTCGACGCCAGCTGGCAGAGCAACTGGTTCGCCACCGACATGGAGACCCGTTTCAACCGCATGATGAAGGGCGCCGGCGGCGATCTGCCCGCCTTCAGCGTCAGCCTGGTACAACCGGTGGATCACTACCAGCTCAACGAGCGGGCGGCCAAGTATGCCCTGCTGTTCATCGGCCTCACCTTCCTCAGCTTCTTCATGTTCGAACTGCTCAGGGGATTGCGGGTACACCCGATCCAGTACGCCCTGGTGGGCATGGGGCTGGCCATCTTCTATCTGGTGCTGCTGGCGCTGACCGAGCATCTCGGCTTTGGCTGGGCCTACCTGATTGCCAGCCTGGCCAGCGTGGCCCTCAACGGTTTCTATCTCAGCCATGTGCTGGGCGGCCCCAAACAGGGGCTCGGCTTCGCGGCCCTGCTCGGGCTGGTCTACGCCATCCTGTTCGGCCTGCTGCAAGCACAGGAGACAGCCCTGCTGCTCGGCGCCCTGCTGCTGTTCGCCATACTGGCGCTGATCATGGTGCTGACCCGCAAGCTGGACTGGTATCGGGTGATGGGTAGCCCCACCCAGCATCAGGATCCATAACCCGCAGGCCATAACAAAACCGGCGCCATCAGGCGCCGGTTTTATTTTATTGATCGGGCATCACTTCTTCTTGACCGGACGAGCCCAATTGCGGATGTGGCGCTGGGGTACCCGGGTAATCACGAGTTCATGCTCACCCACATCCTTGGTAATAGTAGAGCCCGCACCCAGGGTTGCTCCCTTGCCGATGCGAACTGGCGCTACTAATTGAGTATCGGAACCGACGAACACATCGTCCTCGATGATGGTCTGGAACTTGTTGACCCCGTCGTAGTTGCAAGTGATGGTACCGGCCCCGATGTTCACCTTGGCGCCGATCTCTGCATCCCCCAGATAGGTGAGATGACCACACTTGGAACCAACCCCGAGACGGGATTTCTTCATCTCGACGAAGTTGCCAACGTGCGCATCCTGCTCCAGAACGGAACCGGGACGCAAGCGGGCAAATGGACCGACCGAACACTGATCCGCGACCTGGGCACCCTCGATGACGGAGTAGGGCTTCACCTCGGTGTGGTCGCCGATCACGCAATCCTTCAGCACGCAGCCGGCCCCGATGCGCACGTGGTTGCCGAGCGTCACCTTGCCTTCGATGATGACGTTGACATCGATCACCACCTCTTCACCGATCTCGAGGGATCCACGCAGATCGAAACGAGCGGGGTCGATCAGGGTGACGCCGGCGATCATCAGCTGCTCGGCCTGCATTTGCTGATAACTGCGCTCCAACTGAGCAAGTTGAACCCGATTATTGGCCCCTTCCACTTCCATGGCATGGTCCGGATGCACGGCGGCTATGGGGCAAGTATCCCCGTGCGCCATGGCAATCACATCCGTCAGATAGAACTCGCCCTGGGCATTCTTGTTGTCCAGACGTGACAGCCATTGACGCAACTGGCCACCGTTGGCCACCAGCACGCCTGTGTTGACCTCGCGAATGGCGAGCTGCTCGGCGTTGGCATCCTTCTGCTCGACGATGCCGACCACCTGGCCGTTGGCACGCACTATGCGGCCATAACCAGTCGGGTTGTCCAGCACCACTGTCAGCAGCGCCATGCCGTCGTCGGCCTTGGCGGCCAGCAGCCGCTGCAGGGTTTCCGGCTGGATCAGCGGGGTGTCGCCGTACAGCACCAGCACGTCATCCTCATCTTTCCAGAACGGGATGGCCTGGGCGACGGCATGACCGGTACCCAGTTGTTGGGCCTGCAGTACCCAGTTCAGATCGGCGGCCTGGATCCGCTCCTTCAGCAGCTCGGCACCGTGGCCATAGACCAGATGCAGTTGCTCGGCACCGACCTTGCGGGCGGTGTCGATCACATGGGAAACCATGGGTTTATTGGCTACCGGGTGCAGCACTTTGGGCAGGGCTGAGCGCATGCGGGTGCCTTTACCCGCCGCCAGGATCACGACATTGAGGGACATAACTCGACCTTTGGAACATGAATAAATACTCGGCGGAGTCTATCCAACGAGTAAAAAAAAAGCGACCCGAAGGTCGCTTTTTGCATCACCGAACTTAACGGTAATTCTTTTTGACGATATCGATAACCCGCAGTTGGGCCATCGCCTTGGCCAGCTCGGTAGCGGCCTGGGCATAGTCGATATCACCATGGGAGCTGTGGATCCGCTCTTCGGCCGCACGTTTGGCTTCCTGGGCTTTCGCCTCATCCAAATCGTTGGCACGAATCGCGGTATCCGCCAGCACGGTCACGGCTTCGGGTTGCACTTCCAGCATGCCGCCGGAAATATACAGCACCTCTTCGCTACCATTTTGCTTGATCAAGCGGACCAGGCCCGGCTTGATGGCAGTCAGCAACGGAGCATGACCGTGACGGAGACCCAGCTCACCTTCGGAGCCTGATACCTGAGCAGATTGCACCCGACCGGAAAAAAGTTTCCCTTCGGCGCTCACCACATCCAGGTGAAAGGAGATCATCTCAGCCATGGGCCCTCCTATCGAGGCTTACAGTTTCTTGGATTTCTCGACGACTTCGTCGATGCTGCCAACCATGTAAAACGCCTGCTCAGGCAGATCGTCGTACTCGCCTTTCAGGATGCCCTGGAAACCACGGATGGTCTCTTTCAGCGGCACGTATTTGCCCGGAGAACCGGTAAACACTTCTGCCACGAAGAACGGCTGGGACAGGAAACGCTCAATCTTACGGGCACGGGCTACGGTCAGTTTGTCTTCTTCTGACAGTTCATCCATACCCAGGATGGCTATGATGTCCTTCAGCTCTTTGTAGCGCTGCAATACTGTCTGAACGCCACGAGCGGTCTCGTAGTGCTCCTTGCCTACCACCAGCGGATCCAGCTGACGGGAGGTGGAGTCCAGCGGGTCAACGGCCGGGTAGATACCCAGTGCCGCAATTTGACGGGACAGTACAACGGTCGCATCCAGGTGGGCGAAGGTGGTCGCCGGAGACGGGTCGGTCAAGTCATCCGCAGGCACGTAAACGGCCTGGACTGAAGTGATGGAACCGGTCCGGGTGGAGGTGATGCGCTCTTGCAGAACACCCATCTCCTCGGCCAGGGTCGGCTGATAACCTACTGCGGACGGCATACGGCCCAGCAGTGCGGATACTTCAGTACCGGCCAAGGTGTAACGGTAGATGTTGTCCACGAAGAACAGCACGTCACGACCTTCGTCACGGAACTTCTCGGCCATGGTCAGGCCGGTCAGCGCCACGCGCAGACGGTTTCCGGGCGGCTCGTTCATCTGACCGTAAACCAGAGATACTTTGTCCAGTACGTTGGACTCCATCATCTCGTGGTAGAAGTCGTTACCCTCACGGGTACGCTCACCTACACCGGCGAACACGGAATAACCGCTGTGCTCGATGGCGATGTTACGGATCAGCTCCATCATGTTGACGGTCTTGCCTACACCGGCACCACCGAACAGACCGACCTTACCACCCTTGGCGAACGGGCATACCAGGTCGATAACCTTGATGCCGGTCTCCAGCAGGTCGTTGCTGTTGGACTGATCTTCGTAGCTGGGGGCCGCGCGGTGGATGGACCAACGCTCTTCTTCACCGATCGGACCTTTTTCGTCGATCGGATCGCCCAGTACGTTCATGATCCGACCCAGAGTCGATACGCCGACCGGCACCTGGATGGATTTACCGCTATTCATTACTTCCAACCCACGACGCAGACCGTCGGAGGAGCCCATGGTGATGCAACGAACGACGCCGCCGCCGATCTGTTGCTGCACTTCCAGCACCAGACCCAGGCCTTGACCTTCGCTGACGACCTTCAGTGCATCGTACACCTGGGGCACGGCATTCTGCGGGAACTCGATGTCCACCACAGCGCCGATGATTTGGACGATGAAACCGTTACTCATGTCAAATCCTCTAAACCTTTGATAACCCTTGCCTTACACCGCAGCAGCACCGGATACGATCTCTGTCAGCTCCTGGGTAATACTGGCCTGACGGGCCTTGTTGTATACCAGTTGCAGATCGTTAATCAGGTTACCGGCGTTGTCAGTCGCGGCTTGCATGGCAACCATTCGGGCTGCCTGTTCACTTGCCAAGTTTTCTACCACCCCCTGGTACACCTGGGATTCGACGTAGCGAATCAACAGGGTATCCAGCAGCTGCTTGGGATCCGGCTCATAGAGGTAATCCCAGTGTTGCTTCTTGGCGAGCTTGCTGTCTTCAGTTACGGGCAAAGGCAGCAGTTGATCGACTCGTGGTTGCTGCACCATGGTGTTGACGAACTTGTTGTACACCAAGTACAGCTTGTCAATCTCACCGTTGTCGTAAGCCTTCAGCATGACCTTGACTGAACCAATCAGGTCATTGACGCTCGGGTTGTCACCCAGTCCTGCGACATGAGCTTTCACCTTGGCGCCGTGCCGTTCAAAGAAGTTGGAGGCCTTGTTGCCGATCAGAGCCAGGTCAACCTTGGCACCTTTCGCGCTCCATTGCTTCATATCATTGAGGGCAGCCTTGAACAGGTTGATGTTCAAACCGCCACACAGGCCACGGTCGGTGGAGACGACTATGTAACCCACTCGCTTGACCTCACGTTCCATGAGGTAGGGGTGCTTGTATTCCAAGTTCCCCTGGGCGATATGGCCGATCACCTTGCGCATGGTTTCAGCGTACGGACGGCTGGCAGACATGCGTTCCTGCGCACGGCGCATCTTGCTTGCTGCCACCATTTCCATAGCGCCGGTGATCTTCTGAGTGTTTTTCACACTCCCGATCTTGTTACGTATCTCTTTTGCGCCGGCCATCTCTTACTCTCCATCAGGTGGCAGCTCGCGCTGCCACACACGCTTACCAGGTCTGGGTTGCCTTGAAGTCATCCAGCAACGCAGTCAGCTTGCCAACGATCGCGTCGTTGTAGTCTGCTTTGGCATTGATTTCAGCCATCAGCTCAGCATGCTGGGTATTGGCGTAAGAGAGCAGAGCGGCTTCGAAGTCGACGATCTTGTTCAGCTCGACATCGGAGAGATAGCCTTTCTCGGCGGCGAACAGCACCAGCGACTGCTGGGCCACGCTCATCGGAGAGTACTGTTTCTGCTTCATCAGCTCGGTCACTTTCTGACCATGGTCCAGCTGCTTGCGAGTCGCATCGTCCAGATCGGAAGAGAACTGGGCGAATGCCGCCAGTTCGCGATACTGGGCCAGTGCGGTACGGATACCACCGGACAGCTTCTTGACGATCTTGGTCTGAGCGGCACCGCCCACACGGGATACGGAGATACCCGGGTCAACCGCCGGACGAATACCGGAGTTGAACAGCTGTGACGTCAGGAAGATCTGACCATCAGTGATGGAGATCACGTTGGTCGGTACGAATGCAGATACGTCACCGGCCTGGGTTTCGATGATCGGCAGCGCGGTCAGAGAACCGGTCTGGCCTTTCACGGCACCATTGGTGAACTTCTCTACGTACTCGGCGTTGACGCGAGCAGCACGCTCAAGCAGACGGGAGTGCAGATAGAAAACGTCACCCGGGTAGGCTTCACGTCCTGGCGGACGGCGCAGCAGCAGGGAGATTTGGCGATAAGCTACGGCCTGCTTGGACAGGTCATCATAGATGATCAGCGCGTCTTCACCGCGGTCACGGAAGTACTCACCCATGGAGCAACCGGCATAGGGTGCCAGGTACTGCAGGGCAGCGGCTTCGGAGGCAGAAGCAACGACGACGATGGTGTTGGCCAGCGCGCCGTGCTCTTCCAGCTTGCGCACCACGTTGGCGATGGTGGAGGCCTTCTGGCCAATCGCAACGTAGACACACTTAATGCCGGAGTCTTTCTGGTTGATGATGGTGTCGATCGCGATGGCAGTCTTGCCCACCTGACGGTCACCGATGATCAGCTCACGCTGGCCACGACCGATTGGGATCATGGCATCGATGGCTTTCAGACCGGTCTGGACCGGCTGGTCAACGGATTTGCGCTCGATAACGCCCGGGGCGATCACTTCGATCGGCGAGAAGCCGTCGTTGTCGACCGGACCTTTGCCGTCGATCGGCTGACCCAGGGTGTTCAGCACCCGGCCCAACAGACCACGACCGACCGGCACTTCCAGAATACGGCCAGTGCCTTTTACTTTCATTCCTTCTGACAGACCGTCATAGGAACCCATGATCACAGCACCGACGGAGTCACGCTCGAGGTTCAATGCCAGAGCGAAGCGGTTGCCCGGCAGCTCGATCATCTCACCTTGCATGGCATCGGCCAGGCCGTGAATACGAATGATACCGTCGCTCACAGAGACGATGGTACCTTCGTTACGCGCTTCGCTTTTGACATCAAACTGCGCGATGCGCTGCTTGATAAGCTCGGCGATTTCAGTGGAATTCAGTTGCATGCTCTAATACCCCAATCAAGATTGCAGCGCGTCAGCCATGCGACCCAGCTTACCGCGGACAGAGCCGTCGATTACCAGATCACCGGCCTTGATGAGCACCCCGGCCATCAAGGACGCATCCATGCTGCAATTCAGCTTCACTTTGCGCGCGAGACGTTGTTCCAGAGAAGCCTGAATAGCGGCTTTCTGCTGGTCGGTCAGTTCGGTCGCCGAAATCACGTCAGCCTGAACTTCTTTATCCAGTTCAGCCTTGAACGCTACAAATTCAGCAACGACCGCCGGCAGCACACCCAAGCGACCATTCTCAGCCATCACCCGGATCAGGTTCTGGCCATGCTCGTCGAGTTGCTCACCACAGATACCGACAAAGAGATTTGCCAGTTCTTCGGCAGCGACAGAGCCGTTCACCAGGTTGTGAATGGTCTCGTTCTCCGCTACTTGTGCAGCGAAGCCGAGCATCCCCAGCCACTGGTCAACCGCCTTGTGCTCAACGGCAAACTCGAAAGCAGCCTTGGCGTAGGGGCGAGCGATTGTAGTCAGTTCAGACATAGCCCCGTTCCCGTTACAGTTCTGCTACCAGTTTGTCGACGATGTCGCTGTTGGCAGCCTGGTCGATGTGACGCGCCAGGATCTTCTCTGCACCAGCAATGGCAAGAGCAGCAACCTGCTTACGCAGTTCTTCTTTGGCACGATGACGTTCAGCTTCGAGCTCGGCGCGGCCCTGAGCCAGGATTTTTTCCCGCTCAGTCTGGGCTCCGACAGCAGCCTCATCAATGATCTGGGCTTTACGTTTGTTAGCCTGTTCAATGATTTCTGCAGCCTGGAGCTTGGCTTCTTTCAGCTGATCGGTGGCGTTGGCCTTGGCCAAATCCAGATCTTTCTTGGCACGCTCTGCGGAAGAGAGACCATCAGCAATTTCTTTCTGACGGGCTTCGATGGCTGCCATCAGCGGCGGCCACACGTACTTCATGCAAAACACTACGAAGAAGAAAAAAGCAATTGCTTGGCCGAGGAGGGTGGCGTTGATATTCACAGCCTATGTCCTCTTAGTTAGTTAATGGGTTATGCCTGGGAGTCGTTGAGACTTAGCCAGCAACCGCAAACATCACGTACAGACCCAGACCAACGGCGATCATCGGGATCGCATCCACCAGACCCATCACGATGAAGAACTGGGTACGCAGAACAGGGATCAGGTCAGGCTGACGAGCTGCACCTTCCAGGAACTTGCCACCCAGGATACCGATACCGATGGACGCGCCGATAGCCGCCAGACCCATCATCATTGCAGCAGCGATGTACAGCAGGTCCATGTTCAAGTTTTCCATGAGGATCTCCATTTATTTAGATGTAATTGATTGTATAAAAAGGATTATTTGAGTTGCATCAACCATGGTCTTCTTGTGCCATCGACAGATAGACGATGGTCAGAACCATGAAGATAAACGCCTGCAAAGTGATGATCAGGATGTGGAAAATTGCCCAAGGCACGGACAGGATCCACTGTGACCACCAGGGTAACAAACCCGCAATCAGGATAAAGATCAGTTCGCCAGCATACATGTTGCCGAACAGTCGTAGACCCAGAGAAACAGGTTTGGAAATCAACGTGACGGTTTCAAGGATGAAGTTAACCGGGATGGCAGCCGGGTGGTTGAAAGGCTGAAGCGTCAGCTCCTTCACAAACCCGCTGATACCCTTGACCTTGATGCTGTAGTACAGGATCAAGAAGAACACGCCCAAAGCCATGGACATGGTGATGTTAACGTCAGCAGAGGGAACCACACGCAGATAGGGAACACCCATCAACTGTGCAGCGTGGGGGATAAAGTCAACGGGGATCAGATCCATGAGGTTCATCAGGAAGATCCACACAAACACCGTCAGGCCCAAAGGTGCGATGACCTTGTTACGACCGTGAAAGATGTCCTTGACGTTACCACTCACAAACTCGACCAGCATCTCCACAAAGCACTGCAGCTTACCGGGGACACCACTGGTAGCGTTGACGGCTACACGGCGGAAAGACCAGATAAACAGAGTGCCCAACAGAACAGAAAATATCATTGAGTCGACATTGACTGTCCAGAACCCAGACCCGACTTGCAGATGGGTCAGATGGTGGGAGATATATCCCTGAGGAGTCAGGACTTCTCCGGTTGCAGACATGAGTTTTCCTAATAGTGGTTGTTAAGCGTGAATGAGACTATCCACTGTACAACGAGGGCGAGGATATAAGTGGCAAAGAACGAGACGGTATCGACCTCGATCCCGGCGCCAAACATCAGGGCGAAAAGTCCTGTTGTAGTAATGAGCTTAATCCCTGCCCCACCATAAAAGTCCCGCAGAACCAAGCCCACACTCTCCTTCGTCACCTTGCGGCGCAGAACCCAGAGCGTGAACAGGGCTTGAGGAACCCAGTACATGCTCCCCCCATAGAGGGAGGAACGTCCGGCAAACGCACCGGTCTGGTAAAACCAGACGGTACTGATCGCCAGGATCAGGACGAGCTGACAAACGAGCATAGCCAAGGCCAGCGTCAAACCTTCCAAGGCTATTTTCTGCTTCACCAACCTACCCCTGAACATTACAGAACTGTAAAAAATCGGGATCCGAAGACCCCGTGTTTACAGCCCTAAAAGCCGGTCAAATTATACCCTTGAAGACAGCTATTGCAACATGGCAAAAATCCTTAATTTTTGCGGCTTTCCGCACAGAATCAAGGTTATGTCCATATCAAAAGGAATGGATGTTTTATTACTACAAAAAGCGTAAAAATCACGTTTCTGACAGGCCAAAATAGCCCAATACCCGGTCCAAATCCGCCAAGTTCTCGTAACTTATTACTAACTTGCCGCTATCCTGTTTTCCCGGCTGAAGTTGTACCTGATTGCCAATTTTTTCTGAAATCTGGCGCTCCAGGTAACCAAACTGGGGATCACGGACGGGTTCAACCCTGGCTTTTGCCGGTTCCAGCGCTTTTTGAACCAGCTTCTCGGTATCTCGCACTGTCAGCCCCTTCTGGGCGACCAGCTTGGCCAGTTCGGACTGGGCCTGGCCGCTCAACGCCAGCAAGGCGCGGGCATGACCCATGTCGAGATCGCCGTGCTCGACGAAACGCTTGACGTCGTCGTTGAGCTGGTTGAGGCGCAACAGGTTGGTGACTGTGGTGCGGGACTTGCCTACCGCCTCGGCCACCTGCTGGTGGGTCAGCTCGAATTCGGTCAGCAGCCGCTGCAGGGCGACAGCCTCTTCGATGGCATTGAGATCTTCACGCTGGATGTTCTCAATCAGCGCGATGGCGACAGCCGCCTCGTCGGGCACATCCTTGACGATGCAGGGCACCACATCGAGCCGGGCCAGCTGGGAGGCACGCCAGCGTCGCTCACCGGCGATGATTTCGAAGGATTGCTCGCCGAGGGGACGCACCACGATCGGCTGGATCACGCCCTGGGCGCGGATGGAATTGGCCAGATCTTCCAGTGCATCCTGTGACATGTCCTTGCGTGGCTGGTACTTGCCGGACTGCAACCACTCCACCGGCAGCCTGCGCAGCTCCCCCTGATTGGTGGGGGCCATGGCCTGCTCGGTACGCTGGTCGCTCATCACCTGTTTCTGGCGCGCGGCCGTGCTGGTGCTGAGCAGGGCGTCCAGCCCCTTGCCCAGTCCACGTTTTTTCGGCGTCATATGCTCTCTCGGTCTGCGATGGTCACCTGACGCTCCTGCTCCTGGCGGCGCAGCATCTCGCCCGCCAGCGCCAGATAGGCCTTGGCGCCCACCGATGATTTGTCATAGTGCATGGCCGGGGCACCGAAGCTCGGCGCCTCCGCCAGTCTTACGTTGCGGGGGATTATGGTGCGATAGACCTTGTCCCCGAAATGCTGTTTCAGCTGATCGGACACATCATTGGCCAGCCGGTTGCGGTGATCGAACATGGTGCGCAGCACCCCTTCGATCTTCAGCTCCGGATTGACCACGGCTGCCAGCTTGCTGATGGTGTCGACCAGGGCGGTAAGCCCTTCCAGCGCATAATATTCGCACTGCATGGGCACCAGCACGGAATCGGCGGCGGCCATGGCGTTCACGGTCAGCATGTTGAGAGAAGGCGGGCAGTCGATGAAGATGTAATCGTATTTGTCCCGTACCGAGGCCAGCGCATTGCGTAGGCGGATCTCGCGGGCAAAGAATTCCATCAGGCGTATTTCGGCCGCGGTCACGTCGGCGTTGGCGGCGATGAGGTGATAGCCCCCCGAGGTTTCGGGGATGATCACCTCGCCAATGGGGGCGTCTTCGATCAGCAGCTCATAGGCGGTGCGCTCGACTTCGTACTTGTCGACGCCGCTGCCCATGGTGGCATTGCCCTGCGGATCCAGATCGATCACCAGCACCTTGCGCCGGGTGGCGGCCAGGGAGGCGGCCAGATTCACACAGGTGGTGGTTTTACCCACTCCACCCTTCTGGTTGGCTATGGCGATGACTTTTCCCACACTATCCCCTAAATGAAACTGCGACCCTATTCGGGCTGGACATGTTTGAATTCCAGCAGATGACGTTCGCCTTCCAGTTCCGGCACCACCAGTTGATGGGAGGCGACCAGACGTATGTTGGCAGGCAGTTGAGCCAGCTCGGGCCCGGGGTATTGCCCCTTGAGCGCCAGGAAGCTGCCTTGGGCCGACGGCAGATGATGACACCAGGTCAGCATGTCCTCCAGCGAGGCAAAGGCCCGACTGAGTACGCCATCGAAGCCCACCTCGGGTCGATACTCTTCAACCCGGGATTTGACGGGCGTCACATTGGTCAAGCCCAGCTCCTGGATCACCTGGCGGATGAAGTTGATCCGCTTGCCCAGACTGTCCAGCAGCACGAACTGCTTATCCGGATTGATGATGGCCAGCGGCAAGCCAGGCAGCCCAGGGCCAGTGCCCACATCGATGAAACGTTCACCGTGCAGGTGAGGGCTCACCACCAGGCTGTCGAGGATATGCTTGACCAGCATGGCGTCCGGATCACGCACCGAGGTGAGATTGTAAGCCTTGTTCCACTTGTGCAGCAACTCGACAAGCTGAACCAACTGGGTCTTTTGGGTGTCGGTGATAACAATACCGGCCTGCATGAGCAGGCCGTTCAATCTTTCCAGCATGGGGATCCTCAGGCGGTTTTACGCAGCAGGCCGTGTTTTTTCAGGTGAACCAGCAGGATGGAGATGGCTGCCGGGGTGATGCCGGAGATGCGGGAAGCCTGACCTATGGTCTGTGGCCTGGCATCGCTCAGCTTGGCGATCACCTCGTTTGAGAGACCGTTGACGTCGCGGTAGTTCATGTCCAGCGGCAACAGGGTGTTCTCGTTGCGCAGCTGCTTCTCCACCTCGTCGTGCTGACGTTCGATGTAACCGGCGTACTTGATCTGGATCTCCACCTGATCGGCGGCGGCGCGATCGCTCAGCGCCGGACCCACGCCTTCGATGGCCATCAGCGCATCATAGGTCACCTCGGGACGACGCAGCAGCTCTTCCAGACTCTGCTCGCGGGTCAGCGGGGCATTGACCAGGGCGTTGACCGCCTCCAGCGACGGATGTTGCGGGTGGATCCAGGTCGACCGCATGCGCTGCTGCTCCAGCTCCACCTGTTCCATCTTGGCGTTGAACTTGCCCCAGCGCTCGTCATCCACCAGACCCAGCTCGCGGCCGATGGCGGTCAGGCGAAGGTCGGCGTTGTCTTCCCGCAGCAGCAGGCGATATTCGGCACGGCTGGTGAACATGCGGTAGGGCTCGCGGGTCCCCAGAGTGGAGAGATCGTCCATCATCACGCCCATGTAGGCCTGATCCCGGCGCGGATGCCAGGGATCCTTGTCCTGGGCACGCAGACCGGCGTTCAAACCGGCCATCAGGCCCTGGGCTGCGGCCTCTTCGTAACCCGTGGTGCCGTTGATCTGGCCGGCGAAGAACAGGTTGCCGATGCACTTGCTCTCCATGTTGGCCTTGAGATCCCGCGGATCGAAGAAATCATATTCGATGGCGTAGCCGGGGCGGGTGATGTGGGCATTTTCGAAACCACGAATGGAACGCACTATCTGCACCTGCACGTCGAATGGCAGGCTGGTGGAGATCCCGTTCGGATAGAGTTCGTGGGTGGTCAGGCCTTCCGGCTCGACAAAAATCTGGTGTGCCGTCTTGTCCGCGAAACGGGTGATCTTGTCTTCGATCGACGGGCAGTAGCGCGGGCCTATCCCTTCGATCACCCCGGCGTACATGGGACTGCGATCCAGATTGTTGCGGATCACATCGTGGGTACGCTCGTTGGTGTGGGTGACGTAGCAGGGCACCTGACGGGGGTGCTGGCTGGCGTTGCCGATAAACGAGAAGACGGGGCGCGGATCATCGCCGTATTGGGCCTGCATCACGGAGAGATCGACGCTGCGGGCATCGATCCGCGGCGGTGTACCCGTCTTGAGGCGATCGATGCGCAGCGGCATCTCGCGCAGCCGTTGAGCCAGGGCGATCGAGGGAGGATCCCCGGCGCGGCCGCCCTTGTAGTTTTCCATCCCTATGTGGATCAAGCCATTCAAGAAGGTGCCTACGGTCAGCACTACCGTCTTGCCACTGATGCGGATCCCGCTCTGGGTCACCACACCGGCAACACGATCCCCGTCCATGATCAGATCGTCACAGGCCTGCTGGAAGATCTTCAGGTTCGGGTAGTTCTCCAGCATCTGGCGTACGACGGCTTTGTAGAGCAGTCGATCCGCCTGAGCACGGGTGGCTCGTACCGCTGGCCCCTTGGAGGAGTTCAGGGTACGGAACTGGATCCCGCCAAGATCTATGGCTCGCGCCATGATCCCGCCGAGGGCGTCAACTTCCTTGACCAGGTGTCCCTTGCCGATCCCGCCGATCGCTGGATTACAGGACATGTGTCCCAACGTATCGATATTGTGGGTCAACAACAGGGTGTTCAGACCCATACGGGCTGCCGCTGTTGCTGCTTCGGTTCCTGCATGACCGCCACCGACGACGATCACATCAAATTGTTCATGGTATTGCATTGGGGATCACCTTGATCTGCACGCCTGAAGATCGTTGTTTGCCTGGGCTGAGGGGCGGAACATTCTATCTGTTTCGCGTCCTGAGGGGAACGTCTACTTAACGGTCAGTATGGAGGGAGGATCCACTTAATAGATCTTAAGGATCTTTAGATCGATCTTTTATTGGATCTTTTATTAGGATCCACCATTTCTGTTGATAAGCGCTTTTTGATCATAAAGATCATCTGGTTAAAGGCGATCTCAGCTTGTGGAAAAGCTTGGATCCTGGCCCCGTGAACAGGGGGATAACCAGTGCTTTTATACACAGGCGGCTGGCGGGCTGGATCTCATACATGGATAACTATAGGTTTTGCAGAGCTTTATACGGTAGTTATACACATTACCCCCGGTCGTTGTGGGTAACCATGTAGAACAAGTCGTCAGGATCAATCTGTTAATAACCTGGTGGATAGCGATCTGGGGATAAACGGGGAGATCAAGGCTTTTCTGCCGGATCTCCCAGGCCCTGATCAGGCGATCAATGGCATCCAGCCCTGGATCCAGGCTTCTGCTGCATCTTCCGGGATCTCGTGTTGGGTCACGTCGATGTCGAGACGATCTCCGATCCGGCTGGCGCCGCACTCGGCCAGCAGCCGATCCAGCGTCTTGCCACCCTGGCAAAAGGTGTCATAACTGCTGTCGCCGAGGGCGATCACGCCATATTTCAAGGCATTAAGATCCGGATGCTGCTCGGCAAGATCCTTGGCGAAGGGTTGCAGGTTGTCGGGCACGTCGCCAGCGCCGTGGGTGGACGTGACCACCAGCAGGATGGCGTCAGGCTCGGCCAGCACCCCGGCCAGCGTGGCCGGATTGTGGATCTCGGCCTGATGGCCTGCCTGTTCCAGCAGGTTGGCGACGTGGTCTGCGACATATTCGGCGGCGCCCAGCATGGAGCCGACGACGAGATTGAGTTTGGCCATGGAATGGATCCTGAAAAATGCGGAACCCGGATTCTACCGTCAAAGGGTGTGGATAAATATGGATAAAGCTTGGGGATAATGGATCCTCTTTTCTTTCCTTATATAAAGCAGGATCCCTCGCTTTCTTCTTTCCTCCGATCTTTTTAGCAGAGATGCCTCCGTCTGCTCCCTTCCTCTTCTGCCCGAAAGTCGCCTGCTTGATACGTTAAGTAACAATGCAGATGCAAATGATTAGCAATTATTGAATCGATTCGATCATGGCTCCTGTAGTAGCATGACGCTGCTTTATTCGCCTGAGGAACCGGGCCGACCGGCATGACCGGGCACCAATAATAAGAAACCAGAAACAACTCATTGATATTTGAGACACTTATATGATTGCGCAAAAAAACACCCCAATCGCAGCGATGCGAAAGAGAGGGGCCCAGCATCTGCTGCCGCTCTCCTGCCTGCTGGCAAGCCTGCCAGTGCTGGCTGAACAACCGAAAGAGCTGCCCAAGGCCAGCGAGACCATGGTGGTCACCGGCACCGCCATGAAGGTGGAAGTGCCCATGGCCGAGACGCCTCGCGCCGTCTCCGTGGTCAACCGCGAGGATCTGGATCAGCACGCCGTGCAGCAGCTTGACGAGTCCCTGCGCTATCGCTCCGGCGTGCTCAGCGGCCTCTATGGCTCCGACAACAATACCGACTGGTTCAAGGTGCGTGGCTTCGATGCCGCCTCCTATCTGGACGGCAACCGCCTGTTCGGCACAGGTTACTATGTCTGGACACCCGAGCCGTTCGGCCTGGAGAGCGTGGAAGTGCTGAAAGGGCCGGCCTCGATCCTCTACGGCGAGGCGCCTCCCGGCGGCGTGATAAATGCCATCAGCAAGCGGCCGACCGCCACCCCGCAGGGGCTGCTGGATCTGCAACTGGGCAGCCGGGATCATCGGCAGATCGGGGTGGATGTCTCCGATGCGCTGACCGACAACAGCCGCTATCGCATGGTTGCCCTCTATAAAGAGCGTGATGGCGTGCTGGATGGCACTTACAACGATCGCGTCTATCTGGCGCCGAGCGTGACCTTTGATCTCTCGGATCGCACCAGCCTGACCCTGCTGGCCAGCTTGCTGCACGACGAAGGGGTGCCGACCAACGGCTTCTTCCCCGTCTACGGCACGCTCAATACCAGCGGCGGCCAGATCGATCCCTCCACCAACCTGAGCCAGCCGGATTACGATCGCAACCGCAACACCCAGATCTCCACCGGTTACGAGCTGGCCCACCAGCTCAACCAGACCTGGGAGTTCAAGCAGAACGTCCGCTTCAACTACAACGATCTGCTGCTGCGTCAGACCTATATCTTTCCGACCTATGAAGGCACCACCGCCTTCCGCGGTCTGGTCTACCGGGATGGCAACACCAAGAGTGCCACCATGGACAACCAGATGGTGGGTTACTGGAACACCGACAGCACGGAACAGACCCTGCTGCTGGGGGTGGATCTGCAGCGTCAGGTCAATGAAGGCCAGGAAGCCGACAACTACGGCATGGGCTCCATCAACACCATGAACCCGGATTACAGCGGCTTCCCCGGTTTTGACGAATCCACCGCCACCCACCAGAAGAGCACCAAGGGCCAGAGCGGCCTCTACGCCCAGCACCAGGTCCGCTGGGACGATCGCTGGTTGCTGACTGGCGGCGGTCGCTTCGACTACGTGGAGACCCACAACATCAGTGAAGCCAAGGGCAAGAACGAGAAGCAGTATGATCACGAGATCTCCCTCTCCGGCAGCCTGATGTACCTGGCCGACAACGGTCTTTCTCCTTATATTGCCTACGCCGAGTCGTTCGAGGTGTTGCCCGGGATCGACCCCAACACCAGCGAGTCCTACAAGCCGCTCAAGGGCACCCTGTATGAGACAGGCGTCAAGTACGCGCCGAGCTTCCTCGACGGCTACATCAACCTGGCGCTGTTCGATCTGGAGCAGACCAACTCGCTGGTCTCCACCGGTTCAGGCCAGCAGACCCAGGCCGGCGAAGTGACCTCCCGGGGCGTCGAGCTGGAAGGGAGCGTGCAGGCCACCGAGGCACTGCGTCTGACCGCCGCTTACACCTATACCGATGCCAAGACCAACGACACCGGCAAGGGCGATCGCCGTGCCAGCCTGATCCCGCGCCACCAGGCCTCCTTCTGGGGCAACTACAAGGTACAGCAGGGCCCGGTTTCCGGTCTGGAACTGGGATCCGGCGTGCGTTATGTCGGCTCCAGTGTCGGCATAGGTGCCGTGAATGCGGACTACACCCCCATCTATGGTTCGGCTCAGGTGCCGGCCCATACCGTGTGGGATGCGATGATCGGGTATGACTTTGCCAAGAACTGGCGAGCCCAGCTCAACGTCAACAACCTGCTGGGTGATACCTATGTGGCGAGCTGTGACTACTACTGCTACTACGGCGAGCCGCGCAGCGTAGTGGGCAGCATCAACTACCGCTGGTAATCGAAGAAGGGCGGGAACCGGGTTCCCGCCCTTCTTTTCACCTGCAGTTGCTCTGATCTCTCTGGAATACCGGTCCGTTATGGAACTCTTGTCTCTGGTTTACCGCCAATATCGTTGGCCCTTCATCGCCATTACCCTGCTCAGCCTGCTCAGCGCAGTGAGCGGGATCGGCGTCATTGCCTTTATCAATCACTCTCTTGTCGAATCCGTCGGCGATCCGCTGCCGGTACTTGGCCAACTGCTTGGCTTGATCCTGTTGCTGCTGGTGATCACACTCGGCTCTCAATTGGCCTTGACCACACTCGGTCATCATTTTGTCTACCGGTTGCGGGGCCGTCTGCTCAAGCAACTGCTGGATACCGATGTCGCCCGCATTCGCCAGCTTGGCCAGGGGCCGCTGCTGGCTTCCCTCTCCAGCGACATAGGCCAGATCACCATAGCCTTCGTGCGCCTGCCCGAGCTGGTACAGGGGCTGGTGCTCACCCTGGGCTCGGCCCTCTATCTCGGCTGGCTCTCGCCGGCCCTGCTCGGCGTCACCGCGCTCTGGGTCACTGTCACCATGGTGGTAGGCTGGCTGCTGGTGAACCGCGTCTATCACCACCTGTCCCACATGCGTCAGGCCGAGGACAGGCTCTACCAGAACTATCAGGCCATCATAGCGGGCAGCAAGGAGCTGGCGCTCAACCGCGAGCGGGCTCACTTCGTCTACCACCAGCTCTATGAGCAGAACGCCCGTGACTATCGCCAGCAGATCATCCGCGCCGACACCTATCACCTGAGCGCGGTGAACTGGTCGAATATCATGATGCTGGGGGCCATCGGCCTGGTCTTCTTCCTGGCCAACGGGCTGGGCTGGGCCAACACCAATGTGGCCGCCACCTTCGCGCTGACTCTTCTGTTCCTGCGCACGCCCTTGTTGCAGGGGATTGGCGCCCTGCCGACCCTGCTCTCCGCCCAGGTGGCATTCGACAAGATTGCCGCACTGGCGCTGGCCGAGCCGGATCCTGACTTCCCGCTGCCGCCCGCGCCCCGTGCCTGGCAACGCATCGAGCTGGAGCAGGTGAGCTTTCACTATCAGGGGGAGGGCGGCTTCGCCGTGGGCCCCATCAATCTGGTGATCGAGCGGGGGGAGCAAGTCTTCATCATTGGCGGCAACGGCTCCGGCAAGTCGACCCTGGCCATGCTGCTGACCGGCCTCTATCAGCCTGTGTCTGGCCGGATCCTGCTGGATGGCGAGCCCGTCACGGATCGCAACGCCTATCTGGCGCTCTTCTCCGCCATCTTCACCGACTACCACCTGTTCCAGCATCTGCTGGGGCCCGAGCCCAAGGCCGAGCTGGTGGCCGAGTGGCTGGATCGGTTGCAGATGGGCAGCAAGCTCGCCATCGAGGATGGCTTCATCGCCGATATCGACCTTTCCCAGGGGCAGCGCAAGCGGGTCGCCCTGCTGCTGGCGCTGGCCGAGCAGCGGGAGGTGATGCTGTTTGACGAATGGGCCGCGGATCAGGATCCCCAGTTCCGCCGTATCTTCTATCAGCTGCTGCTGCCGCGCCTCAAGGCGATGGGCAAGACGGTGATCGCCATCAGTCACGACGATCACTACTTCGCGCTGGCCGATCGCCTGCTGGAGATGCGCCAGGGTCAGCTCACCGAGCTGACCGGCGAACGACGCGAGCAGGTCAGCCGGGATGCCGTAGCCCATCTGGATTGCGAGGTGCCGGCTTGATGCCGGCACCGATGAGACTGGCATCAGGCCAGCACAGGAATTGCTTATGTTTGAGATGAAAGCCGCCAGCTTCGCGGTAAACGACCGCCAGCTGTTGCACCCAACGGACCTGCGTTTCGAGCAGGGCCGGGTCTATGGCCTCATTGGCCACAACGGCTCGGGCAAATCCACCCTGCTCAAGCTGCTGGCGCGCCAGCAGCCCCTGAGTGACGGCGAGATCCTGTTCGATGACAAGCCGCTGCAGGCGTGGGGCAACCGGGACTTCGCCCGCCAGGTGGCCTATCTGCCCCAGCATCTGCCGAGCGCCGAGAACCTGCTCGGGCGCGAGCTGGTGGAGATGGGTCGCTATCCCTGGCGCGGTCTGCTGGGCCGAATGGGGGAGAAGGATCAGCGTCAGGTCGAGCGGGCCATCGCCCTCACTCATACCGAAGGCTTCGCCGACCGGCTGGTGGATACTCTCTCCGGCGGCGAGCGAGGACGGGTCTGGCTGGCCATGCTGCTGGCGCAGGAGAGCCGCTTCATCCTGCTGGACGAGCCGCTGGCCGCGCTGGACGTGGCCCATCAGGTGGAGGTGCTCACGCTCGTCAAGCAGTTGAGCCGGCAGCTCAACCTCGGGGTCATCATAGTCATTCACGACATCAACATGGCCTCCCGCTTCTGCGACCGGCTGGTGGCGCTGCACTCGGGCCGCCTGCTCACCCATGGCAAGCCAGAGCGGATCATGACCAGCGAGACCCTGCACGCCATCTATGGCATCCCGATGGAGGTCATTCGTCACCCGGCCCATGACCACGCCATCGCCATCGTTTAGATAAGGCTTGTTATCCCGATGAGTTTATTTGTACCCATATCACCGCAGACTGGCGAGACTCTGCACTCCATGTACCATGGCCTCCCGATGGAGGTCATGCGTCACCCGGCTCATGACCACGCCATCGCCATTGTCTGACCGAGGGCCTCTCTTGAACCGTTTATTGAAGAAGATGGCGCCCTGCCTTATTAGCCTGTTTCTGCCGTTTGTGGCGCAGGCCGATATGTCTCCGACCGCCTCCGCGCCGGTACCCCGCATTGCCACAGTCGACTGGACCATAGCCGAAACCCTGCTGGCGCTGGGGGTGACCCCGCTAGCGGTGGGGGATGTCAGCTCCTACCGCGCCTGGGTCGGCGAGCCGTTGCTGCCGGCCGCCGTGGTGGATATAGGCCTGCGGGCTCAGCCCAACCGCGAGCTGCTGGCCGAGTTGAAACCCGATCGCATCCTCATCTCGCCGTTGGCGGCCCCGCTGGCGCCGACTCTCTCCCGCATCGCACCCGTGCAGTCCATCGCCCTCTATGATCCGCAAACCGATCTGTGGCAGCGGCTCCATGAGGCGACCCTGACCATAGCGGCGCTGGTGAACAAAACGGCCGAGGCCGAGAGGCTGCTGGCCGGGCTGGATCGGGATCTGGCGCAGATGCGGGCCGAGTTGCCAGCGGATCTGCCGCCCCTGCTGGTGGTGCAGTTCATCGATGAGCGCCACGTGCGGGTGTTCGGCCGCCACAGCCTGTTCGAGGCCGTGATGCAGCGACTCGGCCTGCGCAACGCCTGGCAGGGGGAGACCAATGCCTGGGGTTTCTCGGTGGCCAGCATAGAGCAGTTCATGGCGCTGCCAGCCGCGCGGCTGGTGGTGGTGGATCCCATCCCCGTCGGGGTGAGCGAGCGGCTGCAGGAGCCCGGCCTGTGGCAGCATCTGCCGCTGGTGCAGCAGGCACCTGTGCTGCATCTGCCCGCAGTCTGGAGCTTCGGTGGCGTACTCGCCGCCCGCCGCTTTGCCAGCCTGCTCAACGAGGCATTGCAGCAGGATGTCAGGGGAGATAGCCAATGAAACACATATTCCCATCCCCGCTGTTGCGGCCTGCCTTGATCCTGCTGGGGCTGACACTTTCGCTGGCTGGCTGGGGTCTGGCCCGCCAGGTGCCGGGCGCGCTCTGGTGGCAGACCCTCTTCTCGCCGAATCTGGATGATGTCCGCCAGGCCGTGGTGCACTTCAGCTGGTTGCCCCGGCTGACGGTGACCCTGCTGGCCGGAGCCGCCCTCGGTCTGGCCGGTACCCTGATGCAGCAGGTGCTGCGCAACCCGCTCGCCTCGCCGACCACCTTGGGGGTGGCCTCCGGCGCCCAGCTGGCGCTGATGATGGTGACCCTGTTTGCCCCCTCCTGGCTGCTGCTGGGGCGGGAGTGGATCGCCATGGCCGGTGGCAGCCTCGCCATGGCGCTGGTGTTCGCCCTGGCCTGGCGCCGTCAGCTAAATCCGGTAGTCATCGTCTTCGCGGGTCTGGTGATCAACCTCTATCTGGCGGCCATCAGTATAGGGCTGCTGCTGTTCTTTCAGGAGGAGCTGAAGGGACTGCTGGTGTGGGGCAGTGGCTCCCTGGCCCAGAACAGCTGGAGCGGAGTGAGCTACCTGCTGCCACGGCTGCTGGTGGCGGGGGGGCTGGCGGCTGTGCTGGTGCGCCCGCTGGCGGTGCTGGAGCTGGACGATGCCAGCGCCCGCAGCCTGGGCGTCTCCTTGCTGCAGCTGCGACTGGCCGGACTCGGGCTGGCGGTGTTCGTCACCGCCTGCGTGGTGAGCGTGGTGGGGCTGATCGGTTTCATCGGGCTGGCGGCGCCGGCTATGGTGCGGCTGCTGGGGATCCGTCAACTCGGCCAACGGTTGTTGTGGGGGCCAATCCTGGGGGCTCTGCTGCTGACGGCCACCGATCTGCTGCTGCAGACCCTGAGCAACGTCTGGCCCGTGCTGATCCCGACCGGTGCCATGACGGCCTTGCTGGGGGCGCCGCTGCTGCTCTGGCTGATCCCGCGGCTGGCCCTGAAGTCCGGCTCGCCTAAGGGGGCAAGCGGCCTGTCGGTCGCACGGCATCCGGCCCCGACTCGGCTGCTCACCTTGCTGCTGCTCGGCCTGGGGCTCGCCATCATAGGCTCCCTGCTGGTCGGGCAGGGGATGGCTGGCTGGAGCTGGCCGAGCTGGCTCAGGTGGCAGGCCCAACTGGAGTGGCGGCTGCCGCGCACCCTGGCTGCCGGCGCCGCCGGCGTCTTGCTGGCGCTGGCGGGTACCCTGCTGCAGCGGGTCAGCAACAACCCCATGGCGAGCCCTGAGCTGCTGGGGGTGAGCGGCGGTACCTTTATGGGGGTGATAGCGACGGCCTTGCTGCTGCCGGCTTTGCCGCTGCCCATTATGCTGTTGGGTGGCCTGCTCGGCGCCTTCGCTTGTCTCTTGCTGCTGGTGCTGGTCAACCGCAAGCACGGCTTCCAGCCGGAGCGGATCCTGCTGTCCGGCATCGCCATCACGGCGCTGTTCGAGCCGCTGCAGGCCATAGCGCTGGCCAACGGCGATATGCGGGTGCAGCAGCTGCTCTCCTGGATGTCCGGCTCTACCTATTACGTCACCCTGCCGGTGGCCTATGGGCTGGTGGCACTGGCGGTATTGATGCTGGCAGCCTGCCTGCTCATCAGCCGCTGGCTCGATCTGTTGCCCATGGGACCAGCATTGGCGACCGCATTGGGTATTCGCCTCAACCGCGCCCAGCTCGCCATACTGCTGCTGGTGGCCGTGCTCACCGCCAGCGCCACCCTGGTGGTGGGGCCGCTCTCCTTCGTTGGTCTGCTGGCCCCGCACATGGCCAAGCTGATGGGGCTGGTACGGGCGCGCTGGCATCTGCTCGGTGCCGCCGCGTCCGGCGCCCTGCTGATGGTGTCGGCGGACTGGATCGGCCAGCAGATCCTGTTCCCGCAGGACGTGCCGGTCGGGCTGGTCTCCACCCTGTTAGGGGGCGCTTACTTCATGTGGTGCCTGCGCCGGCTCTAGGTTGAAGGATAAAAAATGCACAAAAAAGCCCGGGATGAACCCGGGCTTTTCATTGTCTGTCGTACCGGTTTATTTACCGATGCAGAAGCTGGAGAAGATGCGGCCCAGCAGATCGTCGGAGCTGAACTCGCCGGTGATTTCGGAGAGGGACTCCTGCGCCAGGCGCAGCTCTTCGGCCACCAGTTCACCGGCGACATAGATTTCCAGCTGATCCCTGGCCACCAGCAACCGCTCGGCGGCGCGCTCCAGCGCATCCAGGTGGCGGCGGCGGGCCATAAAGCCCCCTTCTGTGTTGCCCTGGAAGCCCATGCAGGCTTTCAGGTGCTCGCGCAGGGCGGGCAGCCCCAGCTCTGTCTTGGCTGAGATGCGGTAGACGGCGTGGCCCAGCTCCTGGCTGGGCGCCAGATCTTCGCCGGTCAGGTCGGCCTTGTTGCGCACGACCGTGAGGCCGATGTTTTTTGGCAACCGATCAACAAATTCCGGCCAGATCTCCCGCGGGTCGATGGCCTCGGTCGTTGTGCCATCCACCATGAAGAGCACACGGTCGGCCTGTTCTATCTCGGCCCAGGCGCGCTCTATGCCGATCTTTTCCACCTGATCCTGGGTATCGCGCAGACCGGCGGTATCTATGATGTGCAGCGGCATACCATCCAGGTGGATGTGCTCGCGCAGCACGTCGCGGGTGGTGCCGGCTATCTCGGTGACGATGGCAGACTCGCGCCCGGCCAGGGCGTTGAGCAGGCTCGACTTGCCGGCATTGGGACGACCGGCGATCACCACCTTCATCCCTTCCCGCAGCAGGGCACCCTGTTTGGCTTCGCTGCGCACGCCGTCCAGCTCAGCCATGATGGCGTAGAGATCGCCTGCCACCTTGCCGTCGGAGAGAAAGTCGATCTCCTCGTCCGGGAAGTCGATGGCGGCTTCCACATAGATGCGCAGCCGGATCAGGCTCTCCACCAGTTGCTGGATTTTGCTGGAGAACTGCCCCTGCAGAGAGTGCATGGCGCTGCGGGCGGCCTGCTCGCTGGATGCTTCAATCAGATCGGCGATGGCCTCAGCCTGGGCCAGATCCAGTTTGTCGTTCATGAAGGCGCGCTCGCTGAACTCGCCGGGACGGGCAGGGCGCAGTCCCTTTATCTGCAGAATACGGCGCACCAGCATGTCCATGATGACGGGACCGCCGTGACCCTGCAGCTCCAGCACATCTTCGCCGGTGAAGCTGTTGGGGGCCTTGAACAGCAGGGCTATGCCCTGATCCAGCGGTTGGCCTTGCTCATCCTTGAACGGCAGATATTCGGCGTAGCGCACCCGGGGGCGCTTGCCGAGCACTATCTCGGCGACCTGTTCGGCGGCGGGGCCTGAGACCCGGACTATGCCAACGCCGCCACGGCCGGGCGCGGTGGCCTGGGCCACGATCGTATTTGTTGTCATCTTGCTTGGCTCATTTGCTCGGTAATTGGGGGACATTGTAATAAAAAAGGCGGCCCCAAGGCCGCCTCTTTTGTCATCAGGGGGGAAGATTAGCTGCGGGTGTGCAGGCCTTTCTTCTCCAGCTGACGATAGATGATGGTCTGCTGGGTAATGGAGATGACGTTGCTCACCAACCAGTACAGCGTCAGGCCAGCCGGGAACCAGAGGAACATGAAGGTGAAGATGATCGGCATGAACTGCATCACCTTCTGCTGCATCGGGTCTGTCACCGTGGTCGGGCTCATCTTCTGCAGATACCACATGGAAGCACCCATGAGGATTGGCAGCACGAAGAAGGGGTCCTTCACCGACAGGTCGGTGATCCACAGGGTGAACGGCGCGTGACGCAGCTCAACGGATTCCATCAGGGCCCAGTACAGGGCGATGAAGATCGGCATCTGCACCAGAATAGGCAGACAGCCACCCAGCGGGTTGACCTTCTCCTTCTTGTACAGCTCCATCATGCCCTGAGACATCTTCTGGCGATCGTCGCCGAAGCGCTCACGCAGTGCGGCCAGCTTGGGCTGCAGCATGCGCATCTTGGCCATGGAGGTGTACTGGGCCTTGGTCAGCGGGAACATGATGCCGCGCACCAGCAGGGTCAGCATTATGATGGCCAGACCCCAGTTCTGGACGAAACCGTGGAACACGGTCAGCAACCAGTGCAGCGGTTGGGCGATGAACCAGAGCCAGCCGTAGTCGACGGTCAGGTCGAGGTGGTTTGCCACCTTGGCCATCTGGTCTTGCAGCTTGGGACCCACCCACAGCTTGCTGGTCACTTCGGCCTGCTGGCCGGCAGCCACGTCTACCAGCGGCGCCTTGTAGCCAATGATGGCCTGGTCTTTACCAGGGATCACGCGGCTGTAGAAGCTGTTGGTATCGTCGGCATTCGGTGCCCAGGCAGAGACGAAGTAGTGTTGCAGCATGGCGACCCAACCACCCTTGGTGGTCTTGTTCAGGTCGGCATCCTTCATCTCGTCGAAGGTGTACTTCTTGTAACGGCTCTCTTCGCTGGAGAAGGCGCCACCACGGTAAGCACTGGCTACCATGGCGTGACCTTCCTGATCCTTGGGCGTGGTCACGGTCTGCTTCAGCTGACCGTAGAACTGCACCTGGACCGGCTCGGCGGATTTGTTGTCGATCTTGTAATCGACGCCAATCGCATAGTCACCGCGCTTGAGCACGAACTCTTTGGTGAAGACCACACCCTTGCTGTCGGTCCAGGTCATCGGTACGACGACTTGATCCTGACCATCGGCCAGCTGATAGCTGGTCTGGGTGGCGTCATAGGTGGGACGACCCTGGGCCTGGCTGTCAGGACCATCGCGACCCACCAGGCCGCTCTGGGCGACATAGAGGCGGTCAGGTTGACTGGTCAGCAGTACGAAGGATTGATCCTTGCCTTCTTCCAGCTTGTGGGCCAGCAGCTCGGCAGAAACGATGTCACCGCCCTGGGTGTCCAGGGTCAGCTTGAGCACGTCGGAGGAGACTGTGATCAGCTTGCGTGCGGCGTTCGCGTTGGCTTGCTCGGAAACCTGAGGAATATCACCGGTCTGACCGGCTTCAGGTACGAAATGTTCGGTTTGGGCCACGGTAGTCGGGGCCGGCTTCGGAGCCTTGTCAGACTCCCACTGTTGCCAGAGCAGAAAGCTCACGAACAGCAAACCGATCAGGATGAGATTGCGTTGTGATTCCATAGTCTTCAGTTTCTTCGCTTTGGTTGCGGAACCGGGTCATAACCACCCTCGGATAAGGGATGGCATTTTAATAGACGTTTGCTGGCTAACCAAACGCCTTTTATGAAACCGTGAAGTCGGATTGCTTCTATCGCAAATTGGGAACAAGTTGGCGTGAAACGGCAGCGCGGCCCGAGCAGAGGGCTAATGATTAGCTGATACAGGCGTATCAGTTTGACAGCTACCCATTGCAACGGCGTGACAGAGTGCGCCATAGCTTTTCCAGTAACTTGAACAGCTCCTCGTTATCCATCTCTTTGACGCCGCCCTTGGCGATCACGACTATGTCGATAGCGGGCAGGTTGGCTTGATTGAGACGGAAACTTTCCCGGACCACTCGTTTGACACGATTACGCCAGACGGCACGCTTGAGTGCTTTTTTGGGCACAGCGAGGCCAAGACGGGGATGTTCGAGGGTGTTGGGACAGGCGAGAAGAGTAATTTGCGGAGAAGCGGCCCGGACAGGCTCGGCGAAAACGCGTTTGAAGTGTTCGGGAGTTAACAGACGTAACTCCCGAGAGAAGGTGTGCGGCGTTGGCATTAAACTACCAGACGGGCACGACCCTTGGCACGACGAGCGGCCAGAACTTTACGACCGTTGGCAGTTGCCATGCGGGCGCGGAAACCGTGAGAGCGCTTGCGCTTCAGGTTGGACGGTTGAAAAGTACGTTTCATGATTCGATTCCGTATTTCTGTACAGTTTTGATTGTCACACTTAGCCGACGCGCCAGCTATAGCGTGTGACGACTAGCAAAAGAGGCCGAATTCTAAACAGAGTTCGGCTTTTAGTCAATCCGCCGTTCCCTCTCATCTTGCCCTGACTCATAAAGAAGCAGGAGAAGCTGGCAGGATCCGGAGGATCAAGGGCTCCGGATTATACTGGCAACCCGGGGTTAAACAAGGATCCTCCAATAAAAAAGGCGGCAAGGCCGCCAAAGAGAGAGCTATTTAAGCACTTTTCGCAAGAACTCCCGGGTACGGGGATCCTTGGGATCGACCAATATCTGATCCGGCGGGCCCTGTTCCACGATCCGGCCCCCCTCCATGAAGATCACCCGATCGGCAACATCACGAGCAAATTCAATCTCATGGGTCACCACCACCATGGTCTGGTGCTGGCGGGCGAGTTCCTTCATCAGCCCGAGTACCTCGTCGACCCACTCGGGATCCAGGGCCGAGGTGGGCTCATCGAACAGAATGACCTTGGAGTGAGCCGCCATGGCGCGGCCTATGCCGACCCGTTGCTGCTGGCCGCCGGAGAGGGACGCCGGGTAGGCATCCTGCTTGTCGGCAAGCCCTATGTCCTTGAGGATGCCCAGCGCGGTGGCGCGGGCCTCCGCCTTCGGCTGCTTCCAGACGGTGATCAGCCCCTCGGCTATGTTGTCGAGCGCCGTCTTGTTGGCGAACAGGGCATAGTTCTGGAACACGAAGGAGGCGCGCTTGCGCAGCTCGATGGCCTGCTGCTCGCTGGCGTTGGCCAGATCCAGCTGCAGGTCGTCGATGGCAAGGGTGCCTGCATCCGGGGTCTCCAGCAGGTTGAGGCAGCGCAGCAGGGTCGACTTGCCGGTGCCGGAGGGGCCTATGATGACCACTATCTCCCCCTTCCTGACCTCCAGATCTATGCCGTTGAGCACCTTGTTGCCGTGAAATGCCTTGGAGAGGCCGGTTAATTTGATCATCGCAGACCTCCCTTAATAGGCTCGGTTCAGGTGAATTTCCAGCAGGTGCTGCAAGCGGGTGAAGATGATGACCACCACCCAGTAGACCAGGGCCACCGCCATGAAGCTCTCGAAGAACTTGAAGGAGGAGGAGGCTTCCATCTGCGCCTTGCCCATGATCTCGGCCACTCCTAGGGTGAAGGCCAGCGAGGTGCTCTTGATCATGTCGATGAAGTAGTTCATCAGCGACGGGGTCGCTATGCGGGCCGCCTGCGGCAGTATGATCCGCTGCATCGCCTGGTAACGGCTCATGCCGATACTGAGCGCCGCTTCCATCTGGCTCTTGTGAATGCCCAGAATGGCGGCGCGGATCGACTCGGCCATGTAGGCGGCGAAGTGCAGGGTCAGGCCGACGATGGCGGCGGTAAAGGCATCCATCCCCACGAAGACGGGGAACAGTTGCGGCAGTCCGTAGTAGAGCAGGAACAGCTGGACGAGCAGGGGAGTACCTCGAAAGAACGAGATATAGAGCATCGCCAGCCAGTGGATCACGGGGACGCGAAACACCCGCACTATCGCCAGGGTCAGCGACAGTACGAGTGCCAATACGAATCCCCACAGAGCCATTTCCATCGTGGTGCCCAGGTATTTGAGCAGGATGGGAAACAGCCCTAGCGTGTACTCGAGGTCAAATTCCATCATTTATTTGTCGGTGATGTCGGAAGCGAACCATTTTTCGGAGATTTGACGCAGGGAGCCATCCTTGCGCATGGCGGTCAGGGCGTCGTCGACTTTCTTCAGTACGGCCTGTTTCTCCGGCGTCTTCAGGAAGGGCAGGGCGTTCTCGATGGTCTCGAACGGTGCGCCGGCCTGTTGCAGCGGCAGCTTGGATTCCTTGATCAGCTGGGCGGTGGAGACGCGGTCCATCACGAAGGCGTCGATGCGACCCAGGGCGACATCCTGCTCGAAGCTGGAGTCGTAGGTGCGGATATCGATCTTCTTGTTCGGGTCGTTCTTGCGCAGCAGCTCTTCGAAGTTGGAGCCGAGGTTGACCGCGACCTTCTTGCCTTCCAGATCCTTGATGCCGTGGATGGTGCTGTTGCCCTTGCGGACCACTATCTGGGCGCCGTCATAGACATAGGGCTGGGAGAAGGCGTACTTGGCCTTGCGCTCGTCGGTGATGGTGATCTGATTGGAGATGGTATCGACGCGGCCGGTTTCCAGCATGCCGAACAGGCCGGAGAAGCTGGCGGTCACGAACTCGACCTTGTAGCCGGTGCGCTCACCGATCTGGTTCCACATATCCACCTCGAAGCCCTGCAGCTTGTCCTGCTTGACGAAGGTGAACGGGAAATACTTGCCGGACATGCCGACCTTGATGGTTTCCTGGGCGATGGCTTGACCGGACAGGGCTGCCAGCAGAATGGCGGCACCGGAGACCAGCTTGATGGATGATGTCATGGGGATTCCTCTCTCTGTTGTTCTGTATTTTTAGTTGTAATCACTGGATTTGCGCTGATGTTATTGGAATAAAAGCCAAAGAATAAATGATATTTGGTTATATAAAATAACCGGTTCAGGTCTGGATCTTTGGTGCCATCCAGGATGGATCAGGCTGTGGGTAACTTTGGGGATGAAATCAGATCCAGCGGTGCTGGATCCTTGAAAGTCAAGGATCTTATTTGCCGGATCCGCAAGGTGGCGGCTAGAGATCCAGCCGCTAAAAACGTAGAATAGCCGGTCTTTAGTTAATCAATTGACGGGAGTTTAGAGTGACTGCTTCGCTATGGCAGCAGTGCCTTAACCGGCTGCAAGATGAGTTGCCCTCGGCAGAATTCAGCATGTGGATCCGGCCGCTTCAAGCGGAGTTGAGTGACAATACTCTGACCCTGTATGCACCGAATCGCTTTGTTCTGGACTGGGTACGAGACAAGTATCTCATCCGGGTTAACGGCATCATCAATGAACTCTGTGGGGTCGATGGCCCCACCCTGCGTTTTGATATAGGTAATCGTCCCCATCCCGTCGCGGTCGCAAGAGCGCCGGCGCGTGGTGCTGCGCCTGTGAATAACTTGCAGAAGAGCTGGGAAAGCAAGGCTGAAGCCAAGCCTGAGCCGAACCACAAAAGCAACACCAACGTGAACTATACCTTCGAGAACTTCGTTGAGGGTAAGTCTAACCAGTTGGCCCGCGCGGCTGCCCGTCAGGTAGCCGACAACCCGGGTGGCGCTTACAACCCGCTGTTCCTCTATGGCGGCACCGGCCTGGGCAAGACCCACCTGCTGCACGCCGTTGGCAACGCCATCAAGGAGCGCAAGAAGGACGCCAAAGTCATCTACATGCACTCCGAGCGGTTTGTGCAGGACATGGTGAAGGCGCTGCAGAATAACGCCATTGAAGAGTTCAAGCGTTATTACCGTAGCGTCGATGCCCTGCTCATCGATGACATCCAGTTTTTTGCCAACAAGGAGCGCTCCCAGGAGGAGTTCTTCCACACCTTCAACGCGCTGCTCGAAGGCAACCAGCAGATCATCCTGACCTCGGATCGCTATCCGAAGGAGATCAATGGTGTCGAGGATCGCCTCAAGTCCCGCTTCGGCTGGGGCCTGACGGTGGCGATCGAGCCGCCGGAGCTGGAGACCCGCGTCGCCATCCTGATGCGCAAGGCGGATGAGAACCAGATCCACCTGCCGGACGAAGTGGCCTTCTTTATCGCCAAGCGTCTGCGATCCAACGTCCGTGAACTGGAAGGCGCCCTCAACCGGGTGATCGCCAACGCCAACTTCACCGGTCGTGCCATCAACATAGATTTCGTGCGCGAAGCGCTGCGGGACTTGCTGGCGCTGCAAGAGAAGCTGGTCACCATAGACAACATCCAGAAGACGGTGGCGGAGTATTACAAGATCAAGCTGGCGGATCTGCTGTCCAAACGCCGCTCACGCTCCGTTGCCCGTCCACGCCAGCTGGCGATGGCACTGGCCAAGGAGCTGACCAACCACAGTTTGCCGGAGATAGGTGATGCCTTTGGTGGCCGTGACCACACTACCGTTCTTCATGCCTGCCGCAAGATAGAGCAGCTGAAGGAGGAGAGCCACGACATCAAGGAAGATTATTCCAACCTGATCCGAACCCTTTCCTCCTGATAACAACGGTGAGTGGACAGATGCAGCGCGAATATTCCAACCTGATTCGAATCCTTTCGTTCCGATAACAACGGAGAGCACAGATGCAGCTCGAAATTAGCCGTGAGGCCCTGTTACGTCCTCTGCAACTGGTGTCCGGTGCCCTGGGTGGCCGGCCGACCCTGCCGATCCTCGGCAATGTCCTGCTTGATGTCAGCCAGGGTCTGCTGTCGCTGACCGGCACCGACCTGGAAGTTGAGATGATAGGTCAGGTCTATCTCAATAATGAGAGCCAGGATGGCCGCACCACAGTGCCGGCGCGCAAGCTGCTGGATATCTGCCGCGGCTTGCCGGAAGGGGCGGACATCCGCCTCAACACCGAAGGCGAGCGCCTGATCATCCGTTCCGGTCGTTCCCGCTTCAACCTGTCGACCCTGCCGGCCAGTGAATACCCGAATATCGAGGATTGGGAATCCGTGCTCGAATTCGACATAGGCCAGCTGGAGCTGAAGAAGCTGATCGATGCCACCCAGTTCTCCATGGCCAGCCAGGACGTGCGTTACTACCTGAACGGCATGCTGTTCGAGAGCGAGGGCCACGGCCTGCGTACCGTGGCGACCGACGGTCACCGTCTGGCGACTTGCCGTCGCGAGGTAGTGGAAGAATCGCTGCCCGATCATCAGGTTATCCTGCCCCGCAAAGGTGTGCTTGAGCTGGTGCGCCTGCTGGAAGCGGAAGACAAGCCGGTACGGCTGCAGATCGGTCGCAGCAACCTGCGCGCGGCGCTGGACGGCTTCATCTTCACCTCCAAGCTGGTGGATGGCCGCTTCCCGGATTGGCGTCGGGTTATCCCGCGCAACAGCGACAAGGCCCTGATCGCCGGTCGTGAGGATCTGCGCCAGGCGTTTGCCCGCGCGGCCATCCTCTCCAACGAGAAATTCCGTGGGGTGCGTCTCAATCTGCAGGAAAACCTGCTGCGCATTACCGCCAACAACCCGGAACAGGAAGAAGCCGAAGAGCTGCTTGACGTACAATACGAGGCCAGCGAGATGGAGATAGGTTTCAACGTCTCTTATGTGCTGGACGTGCTGAATACGTTAAAATGTGACCAAATTCGGATTAGCCTGAGCGATTCCATCAGCAGTGCCATTATTGAGGATTTTGATCATCAGGATGCTCAGTACGTGGTGATGCCGATGCGGATCTAGTCGTGGCCCTGGTCAAACTCCAGCTCAGCGACTTTCGCAATATCCAGCAGGCCAGTCTCAAGCTGTCCCCCGGCCTCAACATCCTGGTCGGGTGCAATGGCAGCGGCAAGACCAGCGTGCTGGAAGCCATTCACTACCTTGGTCTCGGTCGCTCCTTTCGTACTCACCTGACCGGGCGGGTCATCCGCCAGGGGGAGCGGGCCTTTACCCTGTTTGCCCAGTGCGAACTGGAGGGGCGTCAGGTGCCCATCGGACTCGCCAAGGACAAGAGTGGCGAGACCCAGCTCAAGATAGCGGGGGCCCAGGCCCAGCGACTGGCCGATCTGGCCGAGCTGTTGCCGGTGCAGTTGATCCATCCCGATGGCTTCAACCTGCTGACGGGCGGGCCCCAGGCTCGCCGGGCCTGGCTGGATTGGGGCGTCTTCCATCAGGAACCGACCTTTTTCTCCCTGTGGGGACGAGTGCGGCGTCTGCTGAAACAGCGCAATGCGCTGCTGCGCCAGAGCACCCAGTATCGCCAGCTGGCGTTCTGGGATCAGGAGCTGGTGCGGCTCGGGGGTGAACTGGCCGAGTTTCGCGCCAGTTATTGTCAGGCCATTACGCCCCTGATCAAGGAGATGACGGCAGATTTTCTGCCGGAATTCGACATCAGTCTCGGTTTCTATCGGGGCTGGGAGAAAGATACTCCCCTCGGCGACTTGCTGGAGGCGGGGTTTGAGCGGGATCGTTCGCTGGGTTACACAGGGGTAGGCCCACAGAAGGCCGATGTGCGACTCAAGGCGAACGGTGTGCCCGCTCAGGATATTTTGTCCAGGGGTCAGCTGAAGTTGTTGGTCTGTGCCATGCGACTGGCCCAAGGGCTCTATTTGAATCAACATAGCAGCCGTGGCTGTATTTTTTTAATTGACGATTTTGCCTCTGAACTGGATGTCGACAAGCGCCGCTTGCTGGCCGCAAGGCTGAAGCAGTGTGCGTCCCAGGTGTTTATCACCGCCATCGATACCGGTCAGCTCGCAGACATGATGGATGCGAATGACTGCAAGTTGTTCCACGTGGAACAAGGCAAGATCTCCGAAACGTTAGAGAAGGCAGAGAGTAAGCTATGAGTGAAAATACTTACGACTCCTCGAATATCAAGGTACTGAAGGGCCTGGATGCGGTCCGCAAGCGCCCGGGGATGTACATCGGCGATACGGATGATGGCTCAGGTCTGCACCACATGGTGTTTGAGGTCGTCGATAACTCCATTGACGAGGCTCTTGCTGGCTACTGCTCCGATATTCTGGTCAAGATCCATTCCGACGGTTCTGTTTCCGTGCGTGACAATGGCCGGGGTATCCCGGTAGACATGCACGAGGAGGAGGGCCGCTCCGCCGCAGAGGTCATCATGACCGTACTGCACGCCGGCGGTAAGTTCGATGACAACTCCTACAAGGTGTCCGGCGGCCTGCACGGCGTGGGCGTCTCAGTGGTTAATGCCCTCTCTGACAAGCTGTTGCTGACCATACGTCGCAACGGCCATGTCTACGAGCAGACCTATCACCTGGGTGAGCCGCAGGCGCCGCTCAAGCAGATTGGCGACAGCAGCAGCGGCACGGGTACCGAGGTGCGCTTCTGGCCGAGCCCGACCATCTTTACCGATACCCTGTATCACTACGAGATCCTGGCCAAGCGTCTGCGCGAGCTCTCCTTCCTCAACTCCGGTGTCTCCATCCGTCTGCAGGACGAGCGGGATGGCCGTGAGGTGCATTTCTGCTACGAGGGCGGTATCAAGGCGTTCGTTGAATACCTGAACCAGAACAAGACCCCGATCCATCCCAAGGTGTTCCACTTCTCCACAGAGCAGGACGGCATCGGTGTCGAAGTCGCCATGCAGTGGAACGATGCCTATCAGGAAGGGGTTTACTGCTTCACCAACAACATCCCGCAGCGGGATGGTGGTACTCACCTGGTGGGTTTCCGCACCGCGCTGACCCGTACCCTCAACACCTATATGGACAAAGAGGATTACAGCAAGAAGGCCAAGTCGGCCGCCAGTGGCGACGACGTGCGTGAAGGTCTGATTGCGGTCATCTCGGTCAAGGTGCCGGATCCCAAGTTCTCTTCCCAGACCAAGGACAAGCTGGTCTCTTCCGAAGTGAAGACCGCCGTTGAACAGGCGATGGGTGAGAAGCTCGGCGAGTTCCTGCTGGAAAACCCGGGCGATGCCAAGATAGTGGTCAACAAGATCATCGATGCGGCCCGTGCCCGTGAAGCGGCCCGCAAGGCGCGCGAGCTGACCCGCCGCAAGGGTGCGCTGGACATCGCCGGCCTGCCAGGCAAGCTGGCAGACTGCCAGGAGAAAGACCCGGCCCTCTCCGAACTCTACATAGTGGAAGGGGACTCTGCTGGCGGCTCCGCCAAGCAGGGTCGCAACCGCAAGAACCAGGCCATACTGCCGCTCAAGGGCAAGATCCTGAACGTGGAGAAGGCCCGTTTCGACAAGATGATCTCCTCGCAAGAGGTGGGCACCCTGATCACGGCCCTGGGCTGCGGCATAGGTCGTGACGAGTACAACCCGGACAAGCTGCGCTACCACAACATCATCATCATGACGGATGCGGACGTCGATGGTGCGCACATCCGTACCCTGTTGCTGACCTTCTTCTATCGTCAGATGCCGGAGATCATCGAGCGTGGCTACATCTACATAGCCCAGCCGCCCTTGTACAAGGTCAAGAAGGGCAAGCAGGAGCAGTATCTGAAAGACGAAGATGCGCTGCTGCAGTACCAGACCGCCATGGCGCTGGATGGTGCTACCCTGCATGTCAACGAGTCTGCCCCGGCCATAGGTGGCGAGGCGCTGGAGCGTCTGGTCAACCAGCACCGTGCCGTGTCTCACCTGATCACCCGCATGTCCCGCCGGGCGCCGGATGCCGTGTTGACCCAGCTGATCTATCAGCCTGAGTTGAACGAAACCCTGCTGGCCAGCGAGAGCGACCTGCTGGCCTGGTGTCAGGCAATGGAAGCCGTGCTCAACGAGAGCAACCACGGTATCCAGTACCAGATCCAGGTGCGTCGTGATGAAGAGCGCCGCCTGTTTGTGCCGCATGCCGTGGTACGTCAGCACGGGGTCGACCGTGAATACGCGATCAGCTACGACTTCCTGCAGTCCGGTGAGTACCGTCAGCTGGTTTCCCTCGGCAAGGAGATCGCCAACCTGATCGAGGAAGGTGGTTTCATCAAGCGTGGCGAGAAGGTCAAGCCGATTGCCAACTTCGTGGAAGCGGTCGACTGGCTGATGAGCGAAGGCAAGCGCGGCATCTACATCCAGCGCTATAAAGGGCTGGGCGAGATGAACCCGGACCAGCTGTGGGAAACCACCATGGATCCGGAAGCACGTCGCATGCTGCGCGTCACCATAGACGACGCCGTTGGTGCCGACCAGCTCTTCTCCACCCTGATGGGTGATGCGGTCGAGCCTCGTCGTGACTTCATCGAGACCAACGCCCTGCGGGTCGCCAACCTCGACGTCTAATCGACCTAGTCAGTCAGACAGCAAAAAGCCGCTCCTTGTGAGCGGCTTTTTTACATCTGTCGTCAGCGGAATAGCATTATCCGTTCCCTCTCGGGATGAAGGCCTGCCCTGGATTGTCTCGCCTCGTCATGGATGTTCCACGTGAAACATCGCGCCCTCCGACCATTGCCAACCACGCACCTGTGGCCGTTTATCATGTGCCCAGTTCGGGTGCCGGGCAGTAGAGGCGCAGTCGATGGCCGTCGGGATCAAGCGCCATGCCGGTGTAACCAAATTCCAGTCGGATCGGCGACTGGCTGATGGTGAGGCCGCGAGCCTGCCATTTCGCAAACTCGGCATCGACGCTGGCATCATCTGGCAGAGGGAAGGCCAGCTCCATGGCTCCGGCTCCTTGCGTGACCTTGGGCTCAACCGTGGCACTGGACCAGAGCGCCAGCCTGGCGCCCGACTCGAACACGAACATGGCGAAGGTGGGGGATTCCTCCACCGGCGAGCGACCAAACAGCTCGCGATAGAAGCGGGCACTGTGAGCCGGATTAGCGACATAGAGGATGGTGAACTGGGGAACAAGCATGGTGACACTCCTTGTTTCGGGGATGGCGCATCTGCGCCGACCCCGTCAGCATGGCGCCACCCACTGTCAGTTTCTGTCAGCAATGAATTGTGGCTGCGGGATCTGCTGGGTGGCGCGCCACTCCTTGAGCAGGATAGTCCGGCTCCTGGGATAGCCGATCTCCTCCAGCTTCAGATGGCTGATGCGATCCACCCGGAAGTGGCGAAAGTCCTGCCGCAGCTCGCACCAGGCCACCAGGACCCGCACCTGCTCGAAATAGCCGAGGGCAAATGGCCAGACGGTGCGCTTGGAACTCGTTTCCCTCAGATCGCGATAGCTCAGGGTTACCTTGCGCTGTTGACGGATGGCACTGCGCAGGGGGGCCTCATCGGTGCAGACGTCGCTGCGGGATGAGCCGATCAGCAGGGTATTGGCGTGGAGCTGCTGGCGGTACTCGGCGGGCAGCACGGCTTCGATCTTGGCCAGCGCACTGCGGGCACCTGCACTCAGGGCGCTGTCGGCATGTTCGGCCACCCAGCGGGAGCCCAGCACCAGGGCTTCCAGCTCCTCTTCGCTGAACATCAGCGGTGGCAGCATGAAGCCGGGTCGCAGCACATAGCCGATACCGGGCTCACCCTCGATATGCGCCCCCTGGGATTGCAGGGTCGCTATGTCCCGGTAAAGGGTGCGCAGGCTGATGCCGAGCCGGCTTGCCAGCTCTGTGCCTGTGATGGCGTAACGGTGACCACGCAACAGCTGGAGCAGGGCCAGCAGACGTTCGGAACGGGACATGGCATGGCTCCTTGGGATCTGCGGTTAGGGTGCCATGTTTGGGCGAGCCGGAACAGGGTGAGGTGAGAGGCTCACTCCCTGCTGCCACGAAAAGACCGCCGCCATTCGCTCGGCGAAACCTCGAAGCGGGCCCGAAAGTGCTGGCGCAGTGAGGTGGCTGTCTTGAAACCCACCAGTTCGGCGATGCGTTCTATGGGGTGGGTGCTGGCTTCCAGCAGCTCCTGGCAGCGCCTGAGCCGCTCGATCAGCAGCCACTCTCCGACGGAGAGGCCGGTGGCCTGATGAAAGCGGCGGGTAAAGGTGCGCCGACTCATCAGGCTGTGGGCCGCCAGGCTGTCGAGGGTATGCGGCTCCGACAGGTGGGCTCGCAGGTGATCGAGCAGCTGGTTCATCCTGGCATCCCGGGTAGAGGCGGAGACCGGCTGCTGGATGAACTGGGCCTGGCCACCTTCCCGGTGGGGCGGGATCACCAGTCGTCGTGCCACCTGGTTGGCGATGGCACTGCCATGGTGCTGGCGTACCAGATAGAGGCAACAATCCAGCCCGGCAGCTGTGCCCGCCGAGGTGACCAGCCCATCGTCATCCACATAGAGGGCGTTGGTATCGAGCCGCACGCAGGGAAAGCGGCGGAGGAAATCCTGCTCGTACTCCCAATGGGTCGAGGCCTTGCGTCCATTGAGCAAGCCGGCATAGGCGAGCACATAGGTGCCGAGGCAGAGTCCCACCACCTGGGCCCCTCTGGCATGAGCCGCCATCAGGGCATCCAGCAGTGGCTGGGCCGGGCGCTCGGCCGGGTCGCGCCAGAAGGGAATGACTATGATGTCCGCCTCGGCCAGGGCCTCCAGCCCATAAGGTGCCTGGATGCTGAACCCCTGTGACGAATGCGAGCTGGCCTTGCCATCCCCGGCACAGAGCCTGAGTTCGAACAGGGGCTGACCCGGCAGTATGTCGCCGAAGATGAGGCAGGGCACTGAGCAGTGAAAGGGGCTGAAGTGGTCGAAGGCCACGACGGCAACTATCGGGATGGGCATGACGCTGGCCTCCTCTTTGCGCGATGAGCAACCATGATATGCGCTGGCAGCTGAAAGCCGAAGGGCCATGCGGATGCATGGCCCCAGTTATCACAGTGAAAGCGTGTCGCCATCTTCCGGCACCCGCACCCGATCCGCCATGTCGTGCTCGGCCAGATAGTCGTGCAACTCCTTGCGTGACAGCACGGCATGATTGACCGCCTCCATGTGGCTGGCAATCAGGGTGGCCTGTGGCGCAGCCTGATAGACGGCCCGCACATCCTCCTTGCTCATGATGATGGAGCCCAGCCCCGGCACCTGGGCATCGCCACAGTTGAGGATGATCACATCAGGCCCGTGTTGTCGCAGGCTCTGTGCGACCATTTCGTTCCAGACGGTATCACCCGCCAGATAGAGGGTTTTCTCTTGCGGGTGGGAGAAGACCACACCGCACACCTCACCCAGCCGCTCGGCCAACACCGCCATGACCTGATCGTTGCCGTGTTGCCCCTCGGTCTGCTGCAGGCGGATGCCGGCAAATTCGGCCTGCTCGCTCAGCAGGCGCACATCCTTGAAGCCGCTGGCGCACATGGTGTCGGCATCTTTCTGATGTTGCACAAACAGCGGGAGATGCTTGGGGATCTGCTGCTGAGCGACCGGGTCCCAGTGGTCCAGGTGATCGTGGGTGACGATCACCGCATCCACATCGAGTATCTCCGCCAGGGGCAGAGGCAGCTCGACCAGCGGGTTGCGCAGGTGGCTGTTGGCTGTTCCGGCGAAGGCGGGCAGCGTGCCCTTTGCTGCCAGCATGGGGTCGATCAGAAAGCGGGTGCCGGCGTAGTCGATCAGCAGGGTGGCGTTGCGAACCTGGGTAATCTGCATTGTGTAGCTCCGTGATAGCGGCGAGGTGTGCAACCAGTATGACGGGGGATGCGGGGAGCCATGAGTGGCCCGCGGGTCGATTATCGATCCTATCGGGCCAGCTGAACGATACAGTTGTGCGTCGGACAAACTCGAAAAATTTCTTTGATTCTCGCCCTTGAAAGCAAAAAGCCGGACCCTATATAGATAACAAGGCCGGAACGCTCAACAGAGGTTTCGACCAGACGCCCGTCCGACAGGAGGGCAAACCATCCGTTATCGCTCACAAGAGGGTAATACTATGCGTTCTATCGACTTTTCTCCGCTCTATCGTTCTGCCATCGGTTTCGATCGTCTGGCCAATCTCATCGAATCTGCGGCCAGCAATGGCAATGCCGGATATCCCCCCTACAACATAGAGCAGCTGGGTGACAACGACTACCGCATCAGCATGGCGGTGGCGGGCTTTACCCAGGAAGAGCTGGAGTTGAGCTTTCAGGAAAATCTGCTGACGGTGAAGGGCAGCAAGCAGGCCGAGACCGACCGCAACTACCTGTATCAGGGCATAGCCGAGCGGGGTTTCGAGCGTCGCTTCCAGCTGGCCGACTATGTGCGGGTGAAGGGTGCCGACCTGAAGAACGGCCTGCTGCACGTCGAGCTGGTGCGTGAGGTGCCGGAGGCGATGAAGCCGCGCAAGATCGAGATCAACGGCTAACGCCCGATTTGAATCCATTTTTACCAAGCTTTCCGGGTGCCGATGGCGGGCCCGTGGAAATAGAAACCTGTTGCTTATTAGAAGGATAGGATTATGCGTAACCTTGATTTTTCTCATCTCCATTCCAATGCCGTCGGCTTCGAGCGGATGGCCCGTGAGCTGGAAGGCCTGTTTGACCAGAAGGCGGTAGCCTATCCCCCTTACAACATCGAAAAGCGCGATCACGACGGCTATCGCATCACGGTCGCGGTGGCCGGTTTCGAGCGCGAAGAGCTGGAACTGGAGACCGAAAACGGTACCCTCAAGGTGAAGGGGCGCAAGGCAGCCTCTGATGAACGCCAGTTCCTCCATCAGGGCATTGCCGAGCGTGACTTCGAGCTGGCCTTCAAGTTGAGCCAGCACGTGGAGGTGCAGGGCGCCAGGCTGGAGCATGGTCTGCTGACCATAGATCTGGCGCGCGAACTGCCGGAGGCACTCAAGCCTCGCGCCATCCCCATCGGCAAAGCCGAGCCGCTGGCGCTGCCAAACTAAGCCATGAGAAATGAAAAAGGCCTGCGATTGCAGGCCTTTTTGTTTTTGGTTCGCAGGTCAGTTGCTGCCGTAGAGGTAGTTGATCTCGTCCGCCAGTATGGCGATGCCACGGCGCACCAGCTCCTCGCTCTGGGAGTAGTTGAGGCGGATACACTCCTGGCTGTGGCGCCACTTGGGGTCGTCGATGCCGGGGAAGAAGTAGTGACCCGGCACTATCAGCAGGTTCTTCGCCTTCAACCGCTCATAAAGTTCCTGGCAGTGAATGGGCAGACCTTCGAACCAGAGCCAGAGGAAGAGGGCGCCTTCCGGCTTGTGGATGTGGAAGCGCGGATCCGGGATCGCCTCACGCAGCAGCCGTACCGCCAGCTCGGCCTTCTGCCGGTAGAAGGGTTTCACCACCTGCTCGCTCAGGGTGATGATCTCGCCACTTTCTATCATGGGGATGGTGATGGCGGGTCCCAGGCTGCCCGGCGCCAGGTTGATGATGCCGCTCAGGTTGGTGATGGCCTGAATGATCTTCTCGTCGGCGATGACGATGCCACAGCGAGTACCCGGCAGTCCCAGCTTGGAGAGGCTCATGCAGAGGATGGTGTTGGCGTTCCAGAACGGCTTGGCCTCGCTGAAGATGATGCCAGGGAAGGGCACGCCGTAGGCGTTGTCGATCAGCAGCGGAATGCCCTTGTCGCGGGCTATCTGATCCAGATGCTCTATCTCGTCATCGGTCAGCACGTTGCCAGTCGGGTTGGTCGGACGGGAGACGCAGATCACCCCTATATCGTCGCCCACCTGCAGGCTCTCGAAATCCACGTGGTATTTGAACTGGCCATCGGGCAGCTTCTCCATGGTGGGTTTGTACGCCACGAAGTAGTCATCGGTGAGGGCTGAGTCGGCGTAGCCGATATATTCGGGGGCCAGCGGGAACAGCACCTTCTTCTTGCGGCCATCGGCGAACTCGCCGGCCAGCAGGTTGAACAGGTAGAAGAAGGCATTCTGGCTGCCGTTGGTCAGGGCGATATTGCGAGAGGTGATATCCCAGCCGAGCTCCTTGCTGAGCAGGGCGGCCAGCGCCTTGGTGAACCTGTCCTTGCCCTGGGGGCCGTCGTAGTTGGCCATGGCTTTGACCAGTTCGCCATTGTCGAGCAGGTTTTTGGCTTCGGTTTGAAAGCGCTCCAGCATGGCGGGGATCGGGGCCGGATTGCCACCACCCAGCATGATGGCGTCCGGATTGGTCAGCCCCTGATTAAGGTCATCCATGAGTTGGGTAATGCCGGCGTGGCGAGTGAACTTCTCGCCGAACAAGGAAAATTCCATTCGGTGACGGATCCAGAGTCAGTTACGGGGATGTAGCACCATAGCTCAGTTTAAAAGCGGGTGTCGATCAAAATAACGGGACGTTCCACGTGGAACATGACTCGGGAATACGCCGTGGTAAAAAATACCATTTATGGGTTTAAAAATGACCACCTTGCTACCCAGATAAGACACAAATGGGGGCTTTTGATTGATTAATTCAAGCAAAATCATCTAGTTATAAATATGGCACAAGTATTGGAATAGCTATCAGGTCATCTCAACCATACCGGAGCACACCAGATGAAAACCCTGATCGCCACCCTGATAATGAGCACACTGAGCCTGAATGTGATGGCAACTGAAAACCCCAGGCCCGAGCTGGATACCGCCCAGCTGGATCAGGCTATCCTGGCTCAGCAGCAGGAGGCATCTCATGCCGTTGTGCTGGATGCCATCAGCAACCTCAAGCCACTGGCGCTGGATACCCTGGTGGTGGAGGTGAGTTCGGCCGATGCGACTCACCCTGGGAGTTGAGATGGCGCAGGGGAGTCTGCCCCGTATGCTGTCTGAAGAAGCTGATGAAGGCGCTGTCGCTGGAGAACTCCAGCGAAGCGGCCACCCGGCTGATGGGCACGTCCTCGGCCAGCAGTTCCATGGCGCGCAGCAGACGCCACTGCTGGCGCCAGGCCTGATAGCTCATGCCTGTGTCTCGCATGAAGATGCGGCCTATGGTCTTGTCACTGGCACCCACCCGTCCGACCAGCCGGTTGAGCCGATCGGGCAGGGTGTCGCCCCGTTTTACCTCCTGCAACCAGGCCGTCAGGCGCGGATCTGCCGGTAGCGGCAGTTGCCAGGATTCCCGCGGCGCTTGCGCCAGCTCCTCCATGAACAGCGCCAGCATCCGGCTCTGCTCCACCTCCGGTTTCTCCCATGGCCAGAGTGCCATTCGTTCTATGATCTCCCGCAGCAGCGGGTTGACCGCCATCACCTGCACACTGGCTGGCAGCTCGGGTTGTGGCCGGAAGTAGAGGGAGCGATAGGCCACCACACCGCGCATCAGCACTCTGTGGGGAGTGCCCGCCGGCAGCCAGGCTGCCCGGCTGGGTGGCAGCAGACAGACCTGGTTCGCCAGCTCTATGCTCATGCAACCCGCCTGGGCAAACAGCAACTGATGGCGCTGATGCTGATGCAGGCCCGAGTCGTGCCAGCCGAGCGCGGAGGCAATGCCGATCACGCTGCCAGCCAGGCTGTCCGGGTCAAAAGGGTGATCGGGGAGAATAAAGGCCATGTGTCCGATTATTGATGTTTATAGTCCTGCTTATTGTAATCGGACAGTCGGCATCTCTCTAGAATAACGACCTCTTGTGAAGGAGGTTTGTCATGAACAACAAGTTGCCACCGCTCTGGCTGGTGGTTGGATTGATGATGTTTCCCCAGATAGTGGAGACCATCTACAGCCCTGTGCTGACGCATATCGCGAGCCAGTTCAGGGTAAGCGACGGGCAGGCATCCCAGACCCTGTCGGTCTATTTTCTGGCGTTTGCCGTGGGCGTGGTCTGTTGGGGGCGGCTCTGCGATCTGATCGGGCGACGTCCCGCCATGCTGGCGGGTCTGTTCACTTACGGGCTCGGCACCTTGCTGGCATTGCTGGCCAACCAGTTTGAGGTGTTGCTGCTGGCCCGGGTCATCTCGGCCTTTGGGGCCGCCGTGGGATCCGTGGTGACCCAGACCATGCTGCGCGACAGCTACCAGGGCAGCGATCTGGCCCGCGTCTTCTCGGTCATGGGGGTCGCGCTATCACTCAGCCCCGTGCTGGGACTGGTGAGCGGCGGCCTGTTGGCCGAGCAGTTTGGCTATCTCGGTGTCTTCAGCGGCTTGCTGGTGCTGGCCCTGATGCTGGGGGGGATCGCCGGCTGGCGGCTGCCAGAAACCCGTCCCGTGATGACCACTCGGGTTGCCCTCTGGCCATTGGCATGCCGCATGGTGCGGGATGGCGGACTCTGGCGCAGCGCCCTGCTGGTCGCCCTGTTCAATACCATGCTGTTTGGCTACTACAGCCTGGCACCGTTTCTGTTTGCCGGATTGGGATTGAATGCCAGCGAGTTTGGCTATTCCGGCCTGGCGTTGGCGCTGGCGACCTTGATCGGCAGCCTGCTGAACCGGCGTTTGCTGGGCATGGGCTGGTTGCCATCAGCGCTGATCCGGCTGGCCTCTGTGCTGGCGCTGGGGGCTGGGGTTGCCGTGTGGGCAGGTCAGGATTCGCTCTGGTTCCTGCTGCCCATGATGGGAGTCGTGGTGGCCTTTGGCATCGCCATCCCCAATGTGTTGAGTCAGGCCTTGCTGTCTTATCGGGAGGTGGCTGGCAGTGCCGGTGCCCTGTTCGGACTGGCCTACTACCTGCTGCTCAGCCTGGGATTGGCGCTGGCGGCCGCTTTGCAGGATCTGGGTCTGCTGCTCCTTGGCTGCGGCCTGTTGGCCGTACTGTGCAGCGGCCGGCGTTCCACGTGAAACATCAGCTGTCGATAAAACGGTAGCCGATGCCGGATTCGGTTCCGATCAGGCTGGGTTGCTGGGAATGTTGCCGCCCAGCTTCTTGCTGCAACATCAGCTGCCGATAAAACGGTAGCCGATGCCAGATTCGGTTTCGATCAGACTGGGTTGCTGGGGGTTATCTCCCAACTTCTTGCGCAGGCTGGCGATGACGATGCGCAGGTAGTGGGTATCTTCCTTGTGGCTCGGTCCCCAGATGTCGTTGAGCAGCTGGGTCTGCATCACCAGCTTGCCGGGGTGGCACACCAGGGCCTGCAGCAGGGCGAACTCCTTGCGAGACAGGGGGATCTCTTCCTCCTTCATGGTCACCTTGTGGCTGCTGGCGTCCAGAGTCAGGCCGCATTGCGGAAAGTGGCGGCATTCGCCGCTGCTGACCCCGGCTCGCTGGCGCAGCAAGACGCGGATGCGGGCCATCATCTCCCCAATGCCGAACGGCTTGCTCATGTAGTCGTTGGCGCCCGCGTCCAGCAACCGCACCTTCTCCTGCTCCGAATCCCGCGCCGACAGCACCAGTACCGGATGTTGATGGTGCTCACGAATCGTCTGCAGTATCTGGATGCCGTCTCCGTCCGGCAGGCCGAGATCCAGGATCACCAGATCGGGATTGAGGTGGCGATACTGCTCCAATCCCTCATTGACGCCCACCGCCTCGCTGACCTGATGGCCCTCGGCGATCAGGCTGATCCGCAGAAAGCGGCGGATCGCCGCTTCATCATCAATGACCAGGATATGAGCCATCTAGCCTCCAGCGGCGAATGTTGGGGAGGGAACTGGCGATGGCAGCATGCACTCTCTGCCGCCATGACAAAGGATGGGATCCATCATACCTCCGGTGAGTTGAGGGTGAGCGGCAGTGAGATGCGCATGCAGGTGCCGTTGCCGTTGGGGCCGGAAAATGCCCAGATGCGGCCGCCATGGGCCTCTATCATAGCGCGGGAAATGGCGAGGCCAAGCCCGGTGCCGCGACTGCCGCAATCACCGACCGGCTGGGTGTAGAACAGATTGAAGATCTTGTCCCGATCCGACTCGGCGATGCCGACCCCGATGTCGATGATGTCGATGATGAGATCCGGATCCGCCAGCATCACCTTGAACTCTATGGGGGTGCCGGCCGGCGAGTAGCGGGAGGCGTTGTCGAGGATATTGACCAGCACCTGCTCGATCAGGGCGCCGTGCACGTAGAGCTGGGGGATCTGCTGATCGAAGTGCACCAGCAGCTTGTGCTGGCGCCAGGAGGACTCCAGCCGCTTGCGGGCGCTCTCCACCAGATCCGCCAGGTCGACCCAGTCCCGTTTCAACTGGAAGTCCGGTGAACCTATGCGAGTCATGTCCAGCAGGTTCTGCACGTAGCTGTGCAGGCGGCGCGCCTCGTCCTGCACCGAATGTAGCAGTTCGTTGCGATCCTCTGCACTTATCCGATCACCGTATTCCAGCAAGGTGCTGCCGGCCCCCATTATGGTCGCCAGCGGCGTCTTCAGATCGTGGGAAACCGACGAGAGCAGGGCGGCGCGCATCCGATCCGTCTCCGCCTGCAGCTGGCTGTCGGCCAGCCGCTCGTTGAGATCGATCCGGGCCAGGGCGGCGCGTATGTCGGTGAGCAGGGCCTGCAGCTGATGTTCGGCCGAGGAGGCGAGCGGGTTGGACAATCGAATGCCGAGCACCAGATCATCGGTGAGATGGTGATATTGCGCCTCGGCGGCATTGAGGGTGGCCGTGTGGGCGCCGGCGCTCTGCTTCTGGGCCAGGCACCAGTCGATGGCCGCCTTGTCGGTCTGCCCGGGTCTGTGCTGAGCCGATCCCGCCCTGTGCTGATAATCCTGATCGAGGGCAAAGACGGGCTGGGTCAGGGCCAGCGAGATGGCCTGGGTGCCTTGCCTGAGCACCTCTTCCGGGCTGCTGGCGGTGGCCAGCCCCTGGCTCAGCGACAGCAGGGCATTGCCGAGCTGCTGGGTCTCGCGCAGGCCGATCAGCTGTTGCCGCTGGCGGGAGGCGAGTCGTCCCGCCGTCATGCCGACGATGAGCAGCACGAACAGGGTGAGCAGGTCGCTGTGGCTGGCCACGTTCAGGGAGAAGTAGGGAGCGGTGAACAGCAGATTGTGAGCGACGAAGCCCAGCACGGCTGCCAGTATGGCGGGCACCAGACTGGTGGTGAGCGCCGTGGCCAGCACCCCCAGCACGAACAGCAGTGGCAGGGAGGCGGGCGGCAGCCAGTGGGAGAGTCCCCAGGCGGTCGCCGAGGTCACCGCCATTATGGTGATGGCCAGCAGGCTCTGGCGAATATCCTTGGGGTGGAGTGGTTGCAGCCCCAGGCCTGGCTTGCGTTTCTCCGTGTCCACCAGCGTGATTTCGAGCCCCTGTGCCTGCTTGAGCAGGTGCTGCACCAGGGAGCGGCGCCAGGGGGCCTTGTGGGGTTTGCCGAGCAGCAGCTGGGAGACCTGTTGCTGTTCGGCGGTTTCCAGCAAGGTGCTGGCCACCGCCGGGCTGGAGAGGGTCAGCACCTTGGCACCTAGGTGAGAGGCCAGCGCCAGCGCCTGCTCCAGCTCGGCGGAGCGTTGCCCCTTGCTGTCGATGTGCACCACCAGCCAGGGCAGCTGGCGGCGCTGGGCGAAGCGGTGGCCATAGCGCACCAGCGCCGAGCCGTGCTGATCGCCGAGGCAGACCATCAGCTTGCCCCGCAGCGGCAGCGTGGCCTTGCCCGCAGCCTGCCACTGCAGTTGCAGATCCCCCTCCACGTGGCTGGCGGCGGTCTGCATCGCCAGCTCGCGCAGGGCGGTCAGGTTGTTGAGGGAGAAGAAGGATTGCAGGGCGGCCTTGGCCTGATGGGGCACATAGACCTTGCCCTCCTTGAGCCGGCCGAGCAGCTCCTTGGGGGGCAGGTCTATCAGTATGATGCTGTCCGCTTCCAGCAGCACCTGATCCGGCAGTGTCTCCTTGACCCTGACCCCGGTAAGTTGCCACACCAGATCGTTGAGGCTCTCTAGGTGCTGTACGTTGAGGGTGGAGTAGACGTCGATGCCGGCACCGAGCAGCTCCTCCACATCCTGCCAGCGCTTCTCGTGACGGCTGCCCGGGGCGTTGCTGTGGGCCAGCTCATCCACCACCACTATGGCGGGTTTGCGTTCGAGCAGCGCATCCAGATCCATCTCCTCCAGCCGTTGCTGGCGGTGGAGATGGATCTGGCGCGGCTGGATGGCGAGCTTGTCGAGCAGGGCCAGGGTCTCCTGACGGCCATGGGTTTCCACCACGCCGATCAGGATGTCGATCCCTTCCCGTGCCTGTTCCCGCACAGCTTGCAGCATGGCGTAGGTCTTGCCTACGCCGGGGGCGGCGCCGAGAAAGACCTTCAGCTTGCCCTTGTGTTCCTGCTCCAGGCTCGCCAACAAGGCATCGGCCCGCACCTCATCACGCATTCCCGTACTCCTGCTCCAAGCTTGCCAGCAAGGTGCCAGCCGTTACCTCATCACGCATTCCCGTACTCCTGCTTCAGGCTTGCCAGCAAGGCGCCAGCCGTTACCTCGTCACGCATTGTTATCCTTATCGAGCAACCGCTGGCTCAGTTCGAAAATGTGGGATACCGGTCCTCTCTATCAAGCGCCCTTGTCGAGCTGCAGGTTCAGCTGGAGTATGTTGACCACTTGCGGGCCAAGGATACCAGCTTGTGCACTGGACTTGACCTGCTCCGTCAGCAAGGCGGGATCCAGCCCTCGCTGTTTGGCCACTCTTTCCACCTGAGCCAGCACGGCATCCACCGGCAGATGGGGGTCCAGGCCGGAGGCGGATCGGGTCAGCATGGCGGGTGATGCGTCACCGGTTGGCGCCTGGGCCTCGGTGTTGGCAAACTGGGCCCGCAGCGGTGAGCTCATGCCCAGATTGGATGCACCACCGCCTATGGTGGCGAAGTCGCTGGCGGAGGGGCGGGAGTGGAAGTACTCGGCCCGCTCGAATTTCTGCGCCAGCAGGGCACTGCCGATCAGCTGCTGTTTGCCGTTGGTTAGCTGGCTGCCGTTGGCCTGCCAGGGGAACATCAGCTGGGCCAGCCCGGTCACCGCCAGCGGGTAGCCGACACCCAGCAGCAGGGTCAGGGTCAGCAGGGTTCTGATTGCTATCATGATTCTCTTGCTCCAAACAGATTGATGGGGTGCAGGCCAGGCTTGCACCCCGCTATGTCGTCGTTACACCAGACCCAGGCCTGTGATGACCAGATCGATCAGCTTGATGCCCATGTATGGGGGCACGATCTGGCCGTGGATACCATCGTGCGGCGTTTTCATCACACCAACCCCAGGCCGGTGATGACCAGGTCGATCAGCTTGATTCCAATGAAGGGCACTATCAGGCCACCGACGCCGTAGATCAGCAGGTTGCGGCGCAGCAGGCTGGCGGCGGATCCCTTCAGGCTGACACCGCGCAGGGCCAGCGGTACCAGCGCCACTATGATGAGGGCGTTGAAGATGATGGCCGACAGAATGGCGCTCTGCGGGCTGCCCAGTTGCATCAGGTTCAGTGCCCCCAGCTGCGGATAGGCGGCGATGAACAGGGCCGGCAGTATGGCGAAGTACTTGGCCACGTCATTGGCGATGGAGAAGGTGGTCAGGGCGCCGCGGGTCACCAGCAGCTGTTTGCCGACCAGCACCACGTCCAGCAGCTTGGTGGGATTGGAATCCAGATCCACCAGATTGCCCGCCTCCTTGGCGGCCTGAGTGCCTTCGTTCATGGCCAGACCCACGTCGGCCTGGGCCAGCGCCGGGGCGTCGTTGGCACCGTCACCGCACATGGCGACCAGGCGGCCATCGGCCTGCTCCTGGCGGATATAGGCCAGTTTCTTCTCGGGGGTGGCTTCGGCGATGAAGTCATCCACCCCGGCTTCGGCGGCGATGGCGGCGGCGGTCAGCGGGTTGTCCCCTGTGATCATCACTGTCCGTATCCCCATGTGACGCAGGATCTGGAAGCGGGCCTTGATGCCGGGCTTGATGATGTCCTTGAGGAACACTACCCCCAGCAACTTCTCGTGGGTACAGACCAGCAGCGGGGTGCCGCCCTGGCGGGCTATGTTGTCGACCGACTTGAGGATCAGCTCGGGCACCGCCTTGCGCTCGAGGGAGAGGTAGTTGAGCACAGCATCCACAGCCCCCTTGCGATATTGATGACCGTTGCGATCCAGTCCGCTCAACCGGGTCTCGGCGCTGAACGGGATCAGCTTGTCACTCTCCAGCTGGCTCGGCTTGGCCATGCTCTTGCCTGCCAGAGTCAGGATGGACTTGCCTTCCGGCGTATTGTCGCCGAGGGAGGCCAGCATGGCTGCCTGGGCCAGCAGGGAGGGATCCACGCCGGGGGCCGGGATCAGCTCGTCGGCCATGCGGTTGCCGAAGGTGATGGTGCCCGTCTTGTCCAGCAGCAGGGTGCGCACGTCACCGGCGGCCTCCACGGCGCGGCCCGACTTGGCAATCACGTTCAGCTTCACCAGCCGATCCATGCCGGCGATGCCGATGGCGGAGAGCAGGCCGCCTATGGTGGTCGGGATCAGGGTGATGAAGAGGGCGAGCAGGTAGAGCCTGGGCACCTGGGTGCCGTTGTAGTTGAGGAACCAGGGCAGGGTAGCCACCACCAGCAGGAAGATCAGGGTCAGACCCACCAGCAGGGCATCGAGTGCCATCTCGTTCGGGGTCTTCTGGCGCTTGGCTCCTTCCACCAGCGAGATCATCCGGTCCAGCGTGCTCTCACCCGGATTGTTGCTGACCCGTACCCAGATCTCGTCCGAAACCACAGTGGTGTTGCCGGTCACGCCGCTGCGGTCGGTGCCGGATTCGCGGATGACGGGGGCGGATTCACCCGTGATGGCCGCCTCGTTGACCGAGGCGATGCCGGCCACCACTTCACCATCGGCCGGGATCATCTCGCCGCTGCGCACCAGCACCAGATCGCCTTTCAGCAGGCTGGTGGCGGGCACCCATTCACCCTGTCCATCCTTGGCATCCGTGACCCGGCGCGCCTTGAGCTGGCTCATGCCGGCCTTCAGGCTGTCGGCTCTCGCCTTGCCGCGTCCTTCGGCCAGGGTCTCGGCGAAGTTGGCAAACCAGAGGGTCAGCCAGAGCCAGGCGGTGAGCTGCCAGGCCAGGCTGGGAGCCACGCCCGACAAGGGTTGGCCCAGCAGGGATTCCACTGTCGCCATCACGGCGGCCAGCCAGAGGGTGAACAGTATGGGGCTGCCAAACAGTGCCTTGGGGTTGAAGCGATAGAGGGCTTCGACCATGGCTTGCACAATTTGCGAGCTCTGTTTCTTGGCCTTCACCTTCTCGGTGCGGGCCGTCATTGAGATGGACTTGCTCATTAGAAAGCTCCCTGTATCAGGCTCAGATGTTCGGCCACGGGTCCCAGTGCCAGCAGTGGCAGGAAGGAGAGGCCGCCAATCAGCAGTACTGTGATGATCAGCAAGGTAATAAACAGTGGCCCCCGGATCGGGAAGTCACCTTCACCCGTCTCCTGGCGCGGAGCGCGGGCGAGCTGGCCGGCAATGGCCAGCACGGGGATGATGTAACCGAAGCGGCCGAGCAGCATGGCCAGCGCGATGGCGATGCACTGCCAGCTATCGGCGGCGGCAAAGCCCGCGAAGGCGGAACCGTTGTTGCCGGCAGCCGAGGCGTAGGCATAGATCAGCCGTGACAGGCCGTGCGGGCCTTCATGACCTATGACGGTGGCGGCATTCGGCATCAGCAGGGTCACGCCACCGATCACCAATACCCCGACCGGCATCACCAGCATGCTGGCGACCACCCACTTCATCTCCGTGATGCCGAGGCGTTTACCCAGATAGGTCGGGGTGCGACCCACCATGAGGCCACACAGGAACACGGTCAGCAGCACGAACAGCATCATGCCGTAGATGCCGGCACCCACGCCGCCGAACACCACTTCACCCAGCAGCATGTTGATCATGGCGACCATACCGGCGAGGGGGGCAAAGCTGTCGTGCATGGCGTTGACCGAGCCGTTGGAGGCGGCCGTGGTCGCCACTTCCCAGATGCTGGAGAGCACTGGGCCGAAGCGGCTCTCCTTGCCTTCCCAGTTGCCCATCTGAGTGGTGAGGTGAGCGAGGTTGGGATCCGGCTTCATCTCCTGGGAGAGGGAGAGGCAGAGCCCCAGCACCAGCATGATGGTCATGGCGACGAGGATGGCGCGACTGTGGGCCACATCCTTCACGTAGCGGCCCAGGGTGCAGACCATGGCGGCGGCTATGGTGAGCAGGGCGACCATCTCCAGCCAGTTGGAGAGGGCGGTCGGGTTCTCGAACGGGTGGGCCGAGTTGATGCCGAAGAAGCCACCGCCGTTGGAGCCGAGCTGCTTGATGGCGATCTGGGACGCGGCAGGGCCGAGCGGCAGCAGCTGTTCCTGACCTTCCAGGCTGTGGAACGGCAGATAGGCCGACAGCGTCTGGGGCACGCCCTGCCATACCAGCAGCAGCGCCATGATCAGCGCCATCGGCAGCAGCACGTAGAGGCAGAAACGCACCAGATCCTGCCAGAAGTTGCCGATGTGGGTAGTTTGCTGGCGGGCTATGCCGCGGAACAGGGCGATGGCGACGGCTGCGCCCGTCCCGGCGGAGACGAAGTTCTGGGTGGTGAGCCCCACCATCTGACTGAAGTAGGAGAGGCTGGCCTCACCGGAATAGGCTTGCCAGTTGGTGTTGGTCATGAAGCTGACCGCCGTGTTGAAGGCCATTTGCCAGCTCAGGCCGGGCAGTTGCTGCGGGTTGAGGGGCAGCAGGCCTTGCGCCATCAGGATCAGGAACAGCAGGCCGAAACCGGCGCCGTTGAATGCCAGCAGGCTGAGGGCGTAGGACTTCCAGTCCTGCTCCCGTCCGTCCGTGCCACAGCAGGCCAGGGTGGCGCGCTCTATGGGCGACAGCCAGCGACTTTGCCCCTCGAATACCCGATACAGGTAGCCGCCAAGCAGGGGGGCCGGCAGCAGGATCAGCAGCACAAAGGCCACCGGATAGATCACTTCTTGCCACATAGTCAGTTCCTCACTCGTGGCTGCGCGTTAACGCACGCAACAGATAGCCCATAAGGGCGAGGACCAGCAGCAGATATAGCCAATTCATATCGACTCCATTGAGATAATTAGCTGCGAGAGTCGACGTAAAATCCTATCGACTCCGTTGGTGTCATTGACGTTGAAAGGGTATGTAAAACCGGCGTAAAGGCGCCATAAAGCGGCATCGAGGGGGCGTAAAATCGGCGTAAAAAGCGCAGGTTTGTCGGGGTTGTCGAAGGGCAGATATGAAAAAACCGGGCCTGGACCGGGTTTGGTAGCAAGTTGCTGAAGCTAGCCTGATGGTGATGAGGCCAGCTTCAAACGTGCTTATCGCATTGTCACAAACTATTCCGCGCTGGTGGGATGGGGAGGGGGAACGCAGTGGTCGAGACAGACCTCGAGTTTCCCTCCTCACACGGCCATCAGCGCATGGTCACAAACTCTTCTGCACTGGTCGGATGAATGGCCACGCAGTTGTCGAAGTCGGCCTTGGTGGCGCCCATCTTCATGGCGACGCCGAAGCCCTGCAGTATCTCGTCCATGGCGAAGCCGATGCCGTGCAGGCCGACCACCTTCTCTTCCGGCCCGACGCAGACCAGTTTCATCCGGGTGGGCTGGCGATGCTGGGTCAGGGCCGAATACATGGCGGTGAACTGGCTGCGGTAGACCTTGACCTGGCTCTCGCCATACTCGGCGATGGCTTCCGGTTCAGTCAGCCCTATGGTGCCGATGGGCGGGTGGCTGAACACCACGGTCGGCACCAGATCGTAGTTGAGGTGCTCGTTCGGCTTGTTGTTGAACAGCCGCTCGGAGAGACGACGGCCCGCCGCGACGGCCACCGGAGTGAGCTGGATGCGGCCCGTGTTGTCACCGACGGCATAGAGGTTGGCGACGGTCGTGTTCTGGAACTTGTCGGTCGGGATGAAGCCCTTCTCGTCCAGCTCGACACCTGTGGCGGCCAGGTTGAGGTTGTCGGTGGCCGGCACGCGGCCTATGGCCCAGATCAGGCAATCGACGGTGAGGTGGCGACCATCTTCCAGCTGCAGGGTCAGGCTCTCATCGGCGTTCTTGAGCACAGCCTTGGGGATGGCGTGGGTGTGCAGTTTGGGCCCTTCCTGCGCCATGATCTCAACCAGAGTTTCGTGGATCATGGGGTCGAAGTTGCGCAGCGGCGCGTGCTTGCGCACCACCAGGTGGGTCTCGGAGCCAAGCGCCTGCATCACGCCGGCGATCTCCACGGCTATGTAGCCGGCGCCGACCACGGCAACCCGCTTGGGCTGCGCCTGCAGATCGAAGAAACCATCGGAATCTATACCCAGCTCTGCACCGGGAATGGCGGGTACTTCGGGACGGCCACCTGTGGCGATCAGTATGTGATCGGCGCTGTACTGCTCGCCGTTGACCTCGATCGTGTTGCTATTGACGAAGCGGGCGAAGCCCTTGACGACAGTGATCTGATTCTTGCCCAGTACGTTCTGATAGGACTGGTGAATGCGGCCAATATAGGCCTGGCGGGACTCGACCAGCTTGGCCCAGCTGAAGTGGTTGAGTGTGGTATCGAAGCCGTAGTCGGCGCCATATTTCAGGGCATCGGCGATCTGGCCCGCATACCACATGGCCTTCTTCGGCACGCAGCCGACGTTGACGCAGGTTCCACCCAACTCTTTGGCTTCAATCAGGGCGACTTTCTTGCCGTACATGGCAGCCCGGTTGGCCGAGGCGATGCCGCCGCTGCCGCCACCGATGGCGATATAGTCAAAATGCTGTGCCATTGCGAGGTTCTCCGCTCATTAAGAATGCAATCACAGCATGATGGGGATAAAGCGGCTGGCTCACAAGAGCCAGCGCTCAGTTATGTTGGATCGGCAGGCGAATATGGAACTGGGCGCCGTTGCCCGGTTCACTGACGCAGTTGATGCGGCCACGCAGCAGCTGTACCACCAGGTTGTAGATGATGTGGGTGCCGAGCCCGCTGCCGCCCTGGCCCCGCTTGGAGGTGACGAAGGGGTCGAAGATGCGTGGCAGTATCTCGGGCGGGATACCGCGGCCGTTGTCGCTGTAGTCGATCATCAGCTCCTCACCCTGCTGCTCCACCTTGATGGTGATCTTCTTCGGCTTGTCCCAGTTGTCGAAGCCATGGTTGATGGAGTTGAGGATCAGGTTGGAATAGATCTGGGTGAAGCTGCCGGGGAAGGAGAAGATCGACAGCTTGGGATCGCACTGGATATCCACCTCGCACTGGGCCTTCTTCAGCTTGTGGCCGAGGGAGACCACCACCTGATGCAGGTTGTCGGCGAGGCTGAAGTTGTAACGTGCCTCGGACGACTGATCGACCGCCACCTGCTTGAAGCTGGCGATCAGCTCCGAGGCGCGTCTCAGGTTGCCCTGCAGCAGTTGCATGGACTCGTCTAGGTTGACGGTGAACTCGTTGAGATAGGAGCGGGAGAGCTGCTTGGAGTCGATGTGCAGCTTGAAGTCGGCCACCCGCTCCTGCAGATAGGAGGAGGCGGTCACGCTGATGCCGATGGGGGTGTTGATCTCGTGCGCCACCCCGGCCACCAGAGAGCCGAGGGAGGCCATCTTCTCCGATTCCACCAGGGTCTGCTGCGCCTGCTTCAGGTCGTCGTAGGCCTTGCCCAGCTGATCGTTGGCGTCGCTCAGGCTGCGGGTTCGCTCCACCACCTTGCCTTCCAGCTGTTCGTTGAGGGAGATGATCTCCCGCTCCACCTTCTTGAGGCGGGTGATGTCATAGCCGAACCCGATGAGATACTTGAGGTTGAGGCCCTCGTAGAAGGGGGCAAAGGTCCACTGCAGCACCAGCTCATGGCCCTGCTGGTCATGCATGATGACCTCTTTGTCCTCGATGGAGCCGTGATCGGCCAGGATCAGCGCCAGCTCTTCACGCTGTTCCTGGCTGACGAACAGATCCAGCCAGCTGTGCTGCAAGATCTCCTGCTGGTGGTAGCCGGTCAGCAGTATGGCGGCCGGGTTGATGCTGGCGATGGTGAGGTTGGGTTCCATGCAGCAGATGAGCATGTTGGCCGAGTTGATCAGGGTGGCGGAGAAGTCCCGCTCCTGTTGCAGCTGTTCTGCCGCCTGATGGCGCGCCGCAAACTCGTCGTTCAGCCGTGTTCGCATCTGGTTGAGGGTGGCGACCAGGGTATCCAGCTCATCGGGTTTCTTGCGGGGCAGGGGGCGCCCCTCCAGCGTCAGCTCTATGGCCAGCCTATCCAGATTGAATTTCTGGGCATAGTTGGCGATGCGGTTGAGGTGACGGACCACCAGATAGTAAATGATGATCAGGATGCAGAACGAGACAACCAGGGTCTTGATGGTCTGGCTGACCATGATGAGCACGGATTTTTCAATCAGGCGCTGGTAGATCTGTTCGAGGGAGGCGGCGACGAACAGCTTGCCGACCACTTCACCCTGATAGGTGAGATTGAACTCGCGGGAGATGTCGTAGCTTTCACGCTCCACCCCCTGGGTCAGCAGCGGCACTTCCGAGTTGCCGAGCATCTCCTTGACCATCACGAACTGCATGTTGGGCAGGTTCATGATGCCTTCGATCTGTACCTTGACCTGCTCCTCATCCAGGTTCCACAGGCTGGCGGCGATGGGCTGCAGGAAGGAGGCCTCGATCTGGCCGATGCTGTCCTCGATGACGGCGACATCCTTGCGGTAATCCCAGGCAAGCTGCAACACCGTAATGATCATCGCCAATACGGTACTGCACACCAGAATGTAGGAGAGCAGGCGGTATGAGAGCCCGTTACGGCCAACGGCCCTCGCGGTCTTGGAGAAGAGTCCTGACATGGCGTCCTTGCGGTCTGGATATATTGCCATTTAGTTTAACTGCTTCATGCACTTATGTCGTGTTTCGTTAGCGGGATAAAAAAAGGCCCCGAATCGGGGCCTTTTGCATTCAAATTGGTGATCAATGACTCCCTTTCGCCTTGGGCGGGATGGATTCATCAAACACGGGCAAGGGTTTGTGTTCGGAGGCCAGGTAGGTGTAAATCACCGGCAGCACGAACAGGGTGAAGATGGTACCGATCGCCAGACCGGCCACTATCACTATGCCTATGCTGAAGCGCTGGGCCGCACCGGCACCGGCCGCGTACAGCAGCGGGATCAGACCCGCGATCATGGCCGCCGTGGTCATCAGGATGGGGCGCAACCGCACCTTGGCCGCCTGCATCACAGCCTGGGTCCGGTTCAGACCGTGCAGCAGCTGCTCCTCCTTCGCCACCTCGCAGATCAGGATCCCGTGCTTGGTAATCAAGCCGACGAGCGTGATCAGGCCCACCTGGGAGTAGATGTTCATGGTGGCCATGCCCCACGCCAGTGCAATCAAGGCACCACTGATGGCGAGCGGGACCGATACCATGATCACCAGCGGGTCACGTACCGATTCGAACTGGATGGCCAGCACCAGGAAGATGATGGCCAGCGCCAGTGCGAAGGTGGCATAGAGGGCGTTGCCTTCGGTCACGAACTGGCGAGCCTCACCCATGAAGTCGTAGCGATAGCCTTGCGGCAGCTTCTCTTCGGCTGTGGTCTTGAACCAGTTGATCGCGTCCCCCATGGCCACACCCGGTGCCGGTACTGCGCCTATGGTGGCGGAGTTCAGCTGGTTGAAGTGGGGCAGGGCACGGGGCTCGCCCACGACTTCGATGTTGATCAGGCTGCCCAGCGGGATGGATTTGCCGTCGGCCGCACGCACGTAGTAACCCTTCATGGATTCCGGGTTCATACGGTATTTGCGCTCGACCTGGGGGATCACCTCGTAGGAGCGGCCATCCAGGTCGATGCGGTTGACGTAACCGTCCGCCATCATGGTGCCCATGGTGATGCCTATGTCCTGCATGGTGATGCCGTAGGCACCCGCCTTGTCCTTGTCGATCTTGATCTTCATGGTGGCGGAGTCGTAGTTCAGATCGAGATCCGAATAGACGAACTGGCCATTGGCCTGGGTGGCCGTCAGCATCTCGCTGGCGATCAGGAACAGGCTCTCGAAGCTGTTCGGGGTGGTGATGACGAACTGGATCGGCAAGCCGCTCGATGCACCCGGCAGTTCAGGGAACTGGAAGGTGGTGATGGCCATCCCTGGGATGTCCTTCACCAGTCCGGCGACCCGATCCAGCACCTCTTTCTGGCTCGCTTCACGCTGGCTCCAGGGCACCATGGAGGCGATACCAAACGCCTGATTGGCGTTGAATACCCCGGAGAAGACCTGGGAGTAGGCGATTTCCGGCTGCTCATCCAGGATCTTGTTCACGTCCGCCATGGTGTTTTCGATGTAGTCCAGGTTGGCGTTGGAGGGCGCCGTACCCAGCACCGCCATGACGCCCTTGTCTTCCGACGGCGCCAGCTCGCTCGGGATGAACTTGAACAGCAGCGGCAGGCTGCCGAATACGATGACGGCGAATACCACGACCACGATGCGCTTCTGCATTACGGCGTGCAGCATGCTGTCGTAGCGTTCCGTCATCCTATCCAGCAGGTGGTGTACCGTGCTCTCGAACTTGCCCGGCTGCTCGTTGGCCTTGAGCATCTTGGCGCACATCATGGGTGACAGGGTCAGCGCTATGATGCCGGAGACGAATACCGCCCCCGCCAGGGTCAGCGCGAACTCCTTGAACAGGGAGCCGGTGATGCCCCCCATCAAAGCGATCGGCGCATACACGGCGGCCAGGGTGACCGTCATGGCGATAACCGGCACGGCTATCTCGCGGGTCCCTATGATGGCGGCCCGGAAGGGCTCCTCCCCCTGCTTGATGTGCCGGTCGACGTTCTCCAGCACCACTATGGCGTCATCCACCACCAAACCGATCGCCAGCACCATGGCCAGCAGTGTCATCAGGTTTATCGAGAAGCCGAACAGATCCATCATCATCACTACACCGATCAGGCTGAGCGGAATCGTGATGATGGGGATGATGACCGCGCGGAACGAGCCGAGGAACAGGGTGATCACCACCAGTACGATGGCGGCCGCCTCCAGTATGGTCTTGATGACCTCGTGGATGGACTCGTTGATGGCGATGGTTGAGTCATACAGCACGTTGGCCTGCATAGTGCTCGGCATGTTGCTCTTCAGGCTCGGCAGCAACTCCAGCACGTCGTGGGCAATGTTGATGGGGTTGGCTGTCGGGGCTGCGTTGACCGCCATGACCACGGCTTCGCGGCCGTTGGCACTGGCCCGATAGATGTCGTGGCTCTTCTCCAGCGTCACCTTGGCGATGTCGGAGAGGCGGATCACCTTGCCGTCACGGGTGGCCACCACCAGTCGCTTGAGCTCCTCTGTGTTGCTGACCTGAGTCTCGGCATTGCCGTTGAACAGGGTGAAGTAACCCGTCGCCTGACCTGTGGCCGACTGATAGTTGTTGCTGTTGAGCACAGTCATCACGTCGCTTGAGGTCAGGTTGAAGGCCGCCATCTTGGCCGGATCCAGCCATACCCGCAGGGCAAACTCGACACCGCCGTAGAGATCAACCTTGGACACGCCGCCCACGGTAAACAGCTGCGGCTTGATGACCCGCTCCAGATAGTCGGTGATCTGGCTGGAGTTCAGCTCCGGGCTGGTGAAGCCGAGGTAGAGCACCGCCGTGGTGGAGCCGGTGGAGGAGGTGACCGAGGGGTCTTCCGCCTCTTTCGGCAACTGGGAGCGCACCGAGTTGACCTTGGCCAGTATGTCAGACAGCGCGGCGTTCGGGTCGGTGTTCAGCTTCATGAAGGCCGTGACGGTGGAGCTGCCCAGCTGGCTGGAGGAGGTCATGAAGTCGATGTTGTCGGCTTGCGCCACCGCCTGTTCCAGCGGCTGGGTGATAAAGCCCTGGATCAGGTCGGCACTGGCACCGTAGTAGCTGGTGCTGACCGTGATCACCGTATTGGTGACCTCGGGGTATTCCCGCACCTGCATCTTGAAGATGGCCTGAAAGCCCAGCAGGGCGATCAGGAAGCTGAGCGAGATCGCCAGCACAGGCCGTTTTATGAATATGTCAGTAAATCGCATTGCAGATCTCCGCGCTTACAGCATCGGGGTTTGTGCCGGAACGGCCAGTGCATCGTTTTCGACCACGCGCACCTTGGTGTCGTTGCTCAGGCGAACCTGGCCCGACAGCACTATCTCGTCCCCGGCCTTGATACCGGACAGCACATGTACGTCATTGCCGCGACGTTCACCCGCCTTGACTACCACCTGCTTGGCCCGCTTCATGCCGTCCACCTCGTGGATGACATAGACGTTTTCGCCATACAGGGTGAAGGAGATGGCCGATTGCGGGATCACCATCTGCTCTTTCACCGTGGGCAGTATGATGCTGGCGCGGGCAAACATGCCGGAACGAAGCTGACCCTCGTTGTTCGGGATGTCAGCCTGTACCTGGATCAGGCCGCTCTGGTAGTTGACGGCCGGTTCGATGGCGGTGATGTGCCCGTCAAACTGGGTCTGGGGATAGGCATCCACGTTGATCTTGATGGTCTGGCCCAGGGTGATTTTCGAGATGTCGGTCTGGGGCACGGTGAAGCGCAGGCGCATCACGCTGGTGTCTTCCAGCCGCACTATGTCGGTACCCGGTTGCAGGTACTGGCCGAGGAAGACGTTGCGCAGGCCGACCACACCGCCGAAGGGGGCGCGGACTTCACGACGGGCTATGGTCGCCTTCAGGCTCTCGATGTCGGCCTCCAGCGAGCGGTAGCTGGCTTCGGCATCATCCAGCTGATCCTTGGAGATGGAGCTCTTCTTGAAGAGGTTCTGGAAGCGCTCGTACTTGGCGCGCGCCGCCGGCAGCTTGGCTTGGGACGCTCGCAGATTGGCTCGCTCCACACTGGAGTCCAGGCTCAGCAGCAGCTGCTCCGCCTTGACCGGCTTGCCGGATTCGAAGGTGATGGCATCGATGGTGCCCGCCAGTTCGGTGGACAGCGTCACCCCCTGGTTCGGTTCGATGAAGCCGATCGCTTCTATGGTCGGTACCCAGTCCTGCGCCTTGGTCACCATGGCGGTCACCGGGAACTCGGGTTCAGGCCGGTTGGCCATGAACTCTGCAATCTTCTTCTGCTTGAACATATTGAAGCCGATGACGCTGCCAAACAGGGCAAGCGCTATCAGCAACATGATGGCCATCCACTTTTTCATGAACAGGCTCCTGAGGTGGAAAAATTGGGGTTTAAAATGGCATTCCAGCTGGCCCGGATCACGGCTTCCAGCTGTTCTTGCGTCAGTTCAAAGTGGTGAACCTGGCGTTGCAACGCCAGACTTCCCACGCAATCCAGGCTCAGCACCTGCAGTGCCCGGACTGGTAGATCGATAAACAGACCTTGTTCACGTCCCCGTTCGAAGAAGCGATCCAGAGGTGCCCAGGCGGCCATGATGACCGGGTCTTTCTCCAGCTCGGCTCCCAGCGGAGAGCTCTCATACTGCAACTTGCATTTGAGCGCGTTGGGCTCGTCGGCAAAAATGGCGTGGATGTTGAGCCACAAGCGCCGAAATTGCTGAAACGACACCTCCTCTATCTGCACCCCTTCCATGACCAGGGGATGACACTGGAGTATGGTGTGCTGATAGAGCTGGCGGATCAGATCATCTTTGTCGCTGAAGTAGCGATAGATGGTGCCCGCCGCGACCTTGGCTCTCTTGGCCACCACGGCAATGGATAGCCCGTGGAAACCCTGCTCGCCGAGTACTTCATGCGCCGCATTGAAAATGCGTTCTTTCTTGTTCATGACTCGATTATCACAACGGCTGAATGAACGTTCATTCATTTTAGGGGGGCCTTGAGGCAAGTCAAGTTCTGCTGCGCGCTTGACCACCATAGTGGGGGGACAAAGTAACGGGGGAGGACTGGATCCAGCCTGAATGAAGGGAAAATGGCATAGAACAGCCATAAACGATGGAAAAACAAGCGGTTGATTCAGTGCTGGCAAAAAAGTGTAGACAAGCATGCTCCCATCATCAATAATGCGCCCCGTTCGACAGCGTAGCGCCCGTAGCTCAGCTGGATAGAGCGCTGCCCTCCGGAGGCAGAGGTCACAGGTTCGAATCCTGTCGGGCGCACCATAAAACGTGCGCCAGTTAAACGGGCGTTGTTGTGGAACGAAAACAGCTGTGGTGGCTGTAGCTCAGTTGGTAGAGTCCCGGATTGTGATTCCGGTTGTCGTGGGTTCGAGCCCCATCAGCCACCCCATTTTACAGCTTGTCAGGTATGCGAAGGTGGCGGAATTGGTAGACGCGCTAGCTTCAGGTGTTAGTGCCCCCCGGGTGTGAGGGTTCGAGTCCCTCTCTTCGCACCATACTTGCTGTATGACGAGGATGATCACAAGTGGTCGTCTTTGTGCTTTAGAGTACTTAGTAAAGAAAATTGTCTCGGTGATTAGCGCAGCCCGGTAGCGCATCTGGTTTGGGACCAGAGGGTCAAAGGTTCGAATCCTTTATCACCGACCATATTCAGAAAAACCTCGCTTCGGCGGGGTTTTTCGCTTTCTGGCGTTTGCCATCTCTCCTGTCGTCACACCTTGTCACGTCTGTTTACACTTCTGTTGGCACTTTCTCGCCACCGCTTCGGGTATGCTGGGCCACAGACCCACAGCAAGTGGGCATCATTGAACACATTTCAGGCCAACATGTCATATGCACCCTAATATCGTTCGCGTCAGCACGCTGGCGCTTGTTGTCGTGGCCCTCAGCGGCTGCTCGTTCAAACCCAAGCCGGATGAGATCCTGATGGGGGCCGCGCCCAGGCAGGCCGCTGATACCCCCTCCACCCTGGTGACCAGCGGTGGTTTCTGCGTGGCATTGAATGCCCAGGATCAGCTGATCACCCAGCCTTGCGACCAGACAGCCCGTCAGCAGTTCAGCTGGGATGCCGGTGCCTTGCAGCTCCAGCAGCGTTGTCTGGTGGCAAAGGGGGGGAGTGAGCTCGCCATGACGGAGTGCCAGGACGAGAGTCGTCAATGGCAGTGGCAGGCGGATCGCCTGTTCAACCGCAAGGTCGAGCTATGCCTGGATGTCGCCGGGCGCCGTCACAAACCCGGCACCCCGCTGCGGCTGGCGGATTGCTACGGTGGCGCCAACCAGAGCTTCGAGTGGAAGAGTGAAACGAGCATGCTGGACCAGCTGAACCTGAAAAGCCTCATCTGGTAAGGCTTTGGAGATGGGCGGCGATCGTAGTTGGGATGCGCAGTGTCGCCCGTGTCTCGGTTTGAGATGTCGACCGGAGCGTCATGGATACCACGCACGGGCGGTATCCATGACGGCAGGGATCAGGCTGCGCCGGCGGTGCTGATGGCGAACAGCTGTTCCAGATAGACGGCGACGCCATCTTCATCCGAGCTCAGAGTCTGTTCGTGGTCTGCCAGGGCCAGCTTGAGGCGATCGTGGGCATTGCCCATCACCACGCCGCGACCCACCATGTTCAGCATCTCGAAGTCATTCATGCCATCCCCGAAGGCAACGGCCTGGGACATCTCCAGCCCGTGCTGCTCCAGCACGGCGCGCACGGCATTGCCCTTGTGCACCCCGGCGTGCATCACCTCGAGACAGTCCGGCAGGGAGAAGGTGACGTTGAGTCGATCACCATAATGCTGGTTGAGCTGGGCCTCGATCTGCAGCAGCTTCTCGTGGTCACCGATGTAAAACACCTTGTTGACCTTGTCCATCGGATGGGTGGCGAGGTCGGTCAGGCGGTAGGTGAATCCGGATTCGTCATGGAATTGCAGCAACCAGGGCAGTTCCTCTTCCACCAGCCACTCGTCGCCATAGTAGACGTTGAGGTGAATGGAGGGGTCGCGCTCCAGCGCGATCAGCTCGGCGGCCACGGCGGCTGGCAGCGCCTGATTGAAGATGAGTTGATCCTGCTTGTCGTGCACCACGGCACCGTTGGAGGTGATGAGGTAGATGTCCAGCCCGAGCGTGTCGCGAATGCTGCGCACGTCCACATGGTGCCGGCCTGTGGCCACCACGAACTTGATCCCCTGTTCCACCAGACGGTGCAGGGTGTCACGGGTGCGGGGGGAGATCTGGTGCTGCTTGTTGAGCAGGGTGCCATCGAGATCGGATACAACTACCTTGAACATCATTACCTCGGCATCAATTGAACGCCGGGGCAGTGTACCCCAGCGTTTTGCGTCACCCCATTTATTTAGGGATCCAAAAAATAACCAGTGTCAGAAGCGATCGAAGAAGGCCAGGGTGGCATTCAGCGCCACCTGACGCTGGGGATCGGCTTCCATGAACAGCTCGTGCCAGGCTCCCTCTACCCGCAACGGCTTGCCCCCTTCACACCGAGCCCGGGCGCAGAAGGCATCCTGCGCGGCATTGTCCACCACACTGTCTTCCCCCGCCTGCAGCAGCAGCAGCGGTGTCTTGATCCGATCGGCGGCGGCGATGGCGCTGTCTCCGGCGGCTATCCCCTCGCGGATCCAGTGGGCCGTCACCCCGCCCAGCTTGATCTGCGGACGCTGTTCGTAGAGCTCGCGAAACACCTGATAGCGTGGCTCGCTGTGGCTCAGGCCATTCTCGGCAAATTCGTGGGACTGGTAGCTGCCCTGACCCGGGCCATAGGGCGGTTCGCCCAGCCAGCTGCCGACCGTGTCTATGCTGGCCGCCAGCCCCTGTGCCAGCCACTTGGGCAGGCCGCCAAGGTTGATGCCCATCATGGGGGAGGAGAGCACGGCGGCCTTGATGTCATCCGGCCAGCGCTCCAGATAGAGCGCCGAGATGGCGCCGCCCATGGAGTGGGCCAGCAGGAACAGCTTGGCGGGCTTGTCCGCCACTATGACCTGGTCGTGAAACTGCTTCAGATCCAGCACATAATCGTCGAACTGGTCGACATATCCTTTCTCCTGGTCGTCCAGTAGACGCTCGGACAGGCCCTGACCTCGGTGATCGATGAGATAGAGGCTGTAGCCCTGACGCCACAGATCCCAGGCCAGCTCCTGATACTTGAGATAGCTCTCGACCCGGCCGTTGACGATGAGAATGGCGCGATCCACCCTGGCCTGGCGCAGGGCGGCGTAGCGGATGGTGACGCCGTCCTTGCCCTTGAATTCCCCCGGGGCTGCGTGCTCGCGCCAGAAGTCGGGCAGGGTCTGCTGATGGAGGGTGGCAACCTCGGCTTCGGATGTCAGCGGATAGGGATTGGTCACGGCAAGGGCTCCGGCAGAAAACAGGGTCAGGGCCAGCAGGGGCAAATAGTTAGGCTTCATCAATGTACTCTTCCGAGGTGTCGTCCGACTGCTGTGCGGCCCAGCCCTTGCGGGTCAGTTGCATCTGTTGCCACCAGACCTCGTCCGCCAGGATTTCACCGGCCGGACCGAGCTGGGGATAGGGCATCTCTTTTTCTTTGCAGAGCTGGGCATAGATGGGGTAACCCCCCTCGAACAATATGCTGTTCTGCTCCTCCAGGTCGAGCGGGCAGCCGCGCTGATAGCAGCCGGCCAGCTCGCGCTGGCGCTGGGCCTCATACAGGATGGCGGCGGCGGCCACAGAGACGTTGAGGGACTGCACCATGCCCACCATGGGGATGACGATATGGTGATCGGCCAGGGCCAGTGCCTCTTCGCCTATACCGTGCTTCTCTTGGCCCACCAGGATGGCGGTGGGCTTGGTGTAGTCTATGGCGCGAAAATCCACCGAACTGTCGGAGAGGTGGGTCGCCAGGATCTGCATGCCGGCGGCTTTCAATTCGGCCACTGCGCTGCCGATGTCCGGGTGCAGCTTCACGTCCACCCAGTTCTGGCTGCCGCGGGCTGTGCCCTTGCGCTTGTGGATCCAGCTCTTGGGCCAGACGGCATGCACCCTGTGGATGCCGATGGCATCGGCGGTACGCACTATGGCGGCCAGATTGTGAGGCTTGTGGACCTCTTCCATACAGACGGTCAAGTCGAGCTGGCGCTGGGCCAGCATGTCAGAAATCCGTTTAAAGCGTTCAGGAGTCATATCAGTTTCTATCGGGTGAGGCGGGTGTGCCGGGCAAGCGGGTTGAGTCGGGCTGACGCCGGGTCAGTATGGTGCGGATTTGCTCGAGGCGTTCGGGGCTCATGGCGTGTCTCTATAAAAGCAGCAGGCGGCTTGCGCCGCCTGTATTCAGTTCTTTTGTCGGCTCACCTTGAGCACATTGGGCATCACGCGGATCTTGCGCATTATGTTGGCCAGGTGGATACGGCTCTTGGTGGTGATGAGCAGGGTGACCAGATAGACACGGCCATCCTTCTCTTCGGTGCTGATGGCGTGAATGTTGGCGCCGGTGGCGGCAATCACGTTGGCCAGCTCGGCCAGCGCACCCTGATGGTTGACTATCTCTATGCTGATGCCGGTGCGGAATTCCTGCTCCTGATCCTTGTCCACCTCCCACTGTACCGGCAGGTATTTGTCCGGTTCGCGGCTGTAGCCCTTGATGTTGCGGCAGGCTTCCTGGTGGATCACCAGCCCCTTGCCCGGGCTGATGTGGGCAATGATGGCATCCCCCGGGATGGGGCGGCAGCAGTTGGCGAAGGTGACCAGCATGCCGTCGGCACCCTTGATCGGCATCTTCTTGCTGCTGGACTTGGGCTGCTCTTCCGGCGGCAGTTCATCCCCCAGCATGCGGCGTGCCACCATGACGCTCATGGCGTTGCCCAGACCCACGTCGGCCAGCAGGCCCTGCAGGTTCTCGTGTTTGGTGTCGGCCAGCACCTGCTTGATGCGCGGCTCCGGAATGTCTTCAATATTCTTGGCGCCGAGCGCATGGTTGAGCAGGCGACGACCCAGCACCACAGACTCTTCGGTACGCAGGTTCTTGAGGAACTGGCGGATCTTGGAGCGGGCCTTGGTGGTCACCACAAAATTGAGCCAGGCCGCGTTGGGGCGGGCGCCCGGTGCCGTGATGATCTCCACCGTTTGACCCGAATGCAGCGGGCTGCTCAGCGGATAGGGGTGGCGATCGACCCGTGAGCCGACGCAGGCGTGGCCTATGTCGGTGTGCACCGTGTAGGCGAAGTCCACCGGCGTGGCGCCCGTGGGCAGCTCCATGATGCGGCCTTCCGGGGTGAAGACGTAGATCTCGTCCGGGAACAGGTCGGTCTTGACCCCCTCGATGAATTCAAACGAGCTGCCGGCGCTCTGTTGCAGCTCCAGCAGGCTCTGCATCCAGCGCTGGGCGCGGATCTGGGCCGTGGTGCCCGAGCTGTCGCCATCCTGCTTGTAGGCCCAATGGGCGGCAACCCCCTTGTCGGCCATCTGATCCATGAACTCGGTGCGGATCTGCACCTCGACCGGTACCCCGTGCGGCCCCACCAGCGAGGTGTGCAGCGACTGGTAGCCGTTGGTCTTGGGGATGGCGATGTAATCCTTGAAGCGGCCGGGGCGCGGCTTGTAGAGGCTGTGCATCTGCCCCAGCACCCGGTAACAGGTATCTATGTCCTTCACCCTGACGCGAAAGGCGTAGATATCCATTACCTCATGAAATTGCAGCTCTTTTTTCTCCATCTTGTTGTAGATGGAGAAGAGGTTCTTCTCGCGGCCGCTCACCTGGGAGTCGATGCCGGCATCCCGCAATCGGCCCTCGATCTCGCTCTGGATGGAGTCGATGATTTCGCGGCGGTTGCCACGGGCACGGCGCACCGACTCTCGCAACACGCGGGAGCGCATGGGGTAGAGCGCCTCGAAGCCCAGCTCTTCCAGCTCGTTCTTCATGGTATGAATACCGAGGCGGTTGGCGATGGGGGCGAAGATCTCGAGGGTCTCACGGGCGATGCGGCGGCGCTTGTCCGGCCGTAATGAGCCTAGCGTGCGCATGTTGTGGGTGCGGTCGGCCAGCTTGATAAGGATGACCCGGATATCCTGGGTCATGGCCATCACCATCTTGCGGAAGTTTTCGGCCTGGGCCTCTTTGCGATCGCGGAATTTCAGTTTGTCGAGTTTGGAGACGCCCGCTACCAGCTCGGCGACGGCATCGCCAAACAGTTCGGCCAGATCGGCCTTGGTGACCGGGGTATCTTCGATGACGTCGTGCAGCACGGCGGCCATCAGAGTTTCGTGATCGAGTCGCATGTCGCCGAGAATGCGGGCAACGGCAACCGGGTGGGTGATATAGGGCTCGCCACTGGAACGCATCTGTCCCTGGTGGGCATCACGGGCCACCACATAGGCTTGCCTGAGCTTCTCAACCTGCTCTGGTGGCAGGTAGGAACTGGCTATTTCTTTAAGATTTTCAAATAAATACAAGACAGTCCCCGCAGCGGTGAAACGGCAATCCGTGGAATTGAGGAATAGTCCTGAGTTTGCGAGGTTTTCGAGCGGTTGTAAATGGGAAGAACAGTCGGCACCCGGGCGGGCGCCGACTATGAGAAATAACTGACTTAACCGCGGCCTTCGGCGATGGCAGCAACGGCAGCCAGCTCGGCGGCTTCCTGTTCTTGCTGCTCGTAGCGGTCCTGGGTGTCCATCACCTGGTTGTTCACCAGACCCAGCTCGATCTCGCGCAGGGCGATCACGGTCGGCTTGTCGTTCTCTTCGTCAACCAGGGGATCTTTGCCTTGAACCGCGATTTGGCGGGCGCGGCGGGCGGCGACCAGCACCAGGTCAAAACGGTTACCTACCTGTTTTACAGCATCTTCTACAGTAACGCGTGCCATGCAGGACTCCAGTGTTTGGGCTTTCTGTGTTTAGAAAAGCGGTGTTTAAAAATGACGCAAAAGTTTACTTGTTTTTGGCCTATTCTGCCAGTAGCTGTTGCAGCAAGTTTTGTTGTGCCTGCTGTTGCTGATGCATTTCCAGCCGTTGGCACTCAATAATGGCCCTGAGCTGGAACAGCGCCAGCTCAAAGTCTTCGTTGATAATGACATAGTCATACTCGTCATAGTGCACCATTTCGGCAATGGCTTTCGCCATCCGGCCGGCGATCACCTCGCTGCTGTCCTGACCGCGCCCGATCAGGCGTTGTTCCAGCTCGGCACGGCTGGGAGGCAGGATGAAGATGGACTTGGTCGGCATCTGCTCGCGGATCTGGCGGGCGCCCTGCCAGTCGATGTCGAGGAAGACGTCGATCCCCTTGGCCAGGCAGGCTTCGATGGCGGCGCGTGAGGTGCCGTAGTAATTGCCGAACACTTCGGCCCACTCCAGAAAATCACCGCGGGCGATCAACGCCTTGAATGTCTCCACCGGCACGAAGTGGTAATGCACCCCGTGCTCTTCGCCCGGGCGCATGGCTCGAGTCGTGTGGGAGACCGACAGTTGCATCTTGCCTGCTGCGTTGTGTTTGGTCAGCAAGGCATTGAGCAGGCTGGATTTACCCGCCCCGCTCGGGGAGGAGATGATATAGAGAGTGCCTTGTTGCGCCATGTCATTACCTTTAATCGAAACCCGTGTTTTGGTTGTAGCAGAGGCCGCCGTCTTGTGCCCGAAAGGGAGACAGCCAAACGCAAAACGCGGAAAATTCTTGGATCAGGGGGATGTAAAGGCGGCGAATTTTAACAGAAGGCGGCGGATAAAAAAACGGCCGGAATCATATTCCAGCCGATCAAAGTATTCGTAGCTTGCTGCGGGAGCGTAACCCACATCGGCCGCTATTCTGCACGGTGGGCGGGGCAGGGGCCAGCAGGTTATCCCTGCCTCAGGGCTCGGAATTTCCGAGTTGCCTCTCAGCCTGGCAGATGGCGATCGGCGCAGAGCCTGTCAAAGGTGGCGATGACACGTTCACTCGTGATCTTGCTCATGGCATCCGGGTCCTTGAGGCGGGTGCGCCAGCTCAGCTCGGCCAGCGGCTTGCCGGTCTCCTGTTCGATCAGTTCCTGATAGACGCTGACCGCATAGTCGCGGCACAGATAGGGACCGGTACGGGCCGGATTGTGATGGGCGTAGAGGCCGATCACCGGTGTGCCGACCAAGGTTGCCATGTGGGTAGGGCCCGTATCCGGGGCCAGCACCAGGCTGGCCTCGGCGATCAGCGCCAGCAGCTGTTTGAGGTTGGTCTGGCCCACCAGATCCATCGGCTTGCTGTGGCTGAGCCGCGCAATCTCTGCCGCCAGATCCCGCTCCAGCTTGGCCGGGCCGCCACAGAGGTAAACCTGAAAGCCCTTGCCGGCGGCGTGATCCGCGAGGGCGGCATAGCCTTTGGCGGTCCAGTTCTTGAACGCCTTGCTGGCTGCGGCGCAGATGAGCAGGGTCGGTTTGCCGCCAATCTTCTCCCGGGCCCAGGCCTGATGCTCGGCGCTGATGGGCAGTTGCCAGTCCGGGGTCAGATCCTGGATGCCCAGCTCTTTGGCGAAGGCGAGAAAGCCATCCAGCACATGAGGGGATGAGGGGGACGGCACCCTGTGGTTGGTGAACAGCCACTGACCGTCGTTGGCGCGCGCCTTGTCGAAGCCGAGTTTGATGTGCGCCCGGATGCCTAGGGTGGCAATGCTGGCGCGCATGGCCGCCTGCAGATGGAGCAGGGCATCGAACCTGCGTCCCTTGAGGGTCTGCCAGAGGTCACGATAGCCGCGCCAGCCCTTGCTCTTGTCAAAGGCGATGACCTCGACCCCGGGGAGATCGGCGAAAAGTGTCGCCTCTATCTTGCCGGTGATCCAGGTGATGCGAGTCTCTGGCCACTCCCGCTGGATGACGCGCACCAGCGCCAGCGCGTGGCAGCAATCCCCGATGGCGGAGAGCCGCAGGATGCAGATGGAAGAGGGCGGCGTTTGGAACAGCGGCATGATGTGGCGCAATGGTGGCAAAATGGATGGATGGCATTATGCAAACTCCCCTGTGGATTGTAAAATTGCGCGCAACTGGCAGCCGGTACTGGCCCTGATCCTCACAAGGAGCTCGGGTCCATGCCGACAGGCCGCCTTATCGTGAATCGAACCATTGCGATTACTGACCGACCGGAATCACCAAGATGCGAATTCAGACCGAACACAACCAGATCTGCTGGTACGCCGAAGGGATTTTTCATGACCCTTCCCCCGAGCTGTTTGATCCGGCCTGGTGGCAGACCCATCGCCAGGTGGTGGGTTCCTCCATAGGTCGCGGGGTGACCTGGTTCGTGAAGGATGAATCCCGCCATCTGGTGCTGCGCCATTACTATCGCGGGGGCATGGTGGGCAAGGTGGTGCGGGATCGCTTCTGGTTCGAGGGGGTGGAGAGCAGCCGGGCCATGGCTGAGTACAGCCTGCTGGCCAAGCTGAGCGAGCAGGGCCTGCCGGTGCCGCGCCCGTTTGCGGCCCGCATGGCCAAGCAGGGCCCCTTCTATCGGGCCGATATCCTGATCGAGCGCATTCGCGGCGCCAAGGATCTGGTGGCGCTGCTCAAGCAGGGGCCGATCGCCGGCGAGGTGTGGCACAAGGTCGGCCAGACGGTGCGTCAGCTGCACGATGCCGGTGTCTATCATGCGGATCTCAACAGCCACAACCTGCTGCTCGACAAGGAGGGCAAGGTGTGGGTGATCGACTTCGACAAGGGGGCAATCCGTTCCCCAGGCAGCTGGCAGCAGGCCAACCTGGAGCGGTTGCTGCGCTCCTTCACCAAAGAGTCCCAATTGCATACCAGTTTCCACTTCGTGCCGGACAACTGGCAGGCCTTGATGCAGGGTTATCAAGGAAAAGCGGGCTGACCCTGTTGCTCACCGCGAGAGCCAATGTTACTTATTGGGCAGGTATTCAGATTCGGTTTCGAGGCGCTTGATGGACATGCTCAAGGCTCCCCTGAGGGAAGCAATCACCCGGTTTGATCTGGCGCTGATGGCGGATGCCATGGCTCTGCTGGCGGCGGGACTCTGGAGCTGGAGCCCGCAGCAGGGGGTGCAGCGAGATCTCTCCTGCCTGCGCCTGCTGGGATTGGATGAGACTGGGCTGGACGATCTCGGCTGGCTTGAACGGGTACATCCCGACGATGTGGCCGCATTGCAGGATGCGCTCGGTGCCTGCCAGAGCGGACGAGTGGCCCAGATCCGGCTCGAATACCGCATCTTGCATCACGATGGTCACTATGTGCGGCTGGAAGAGCGGGCCCGGCGCGATGTGCACGGCCAGGTGCTGGGGGTGGTACGCCAGCTCGACCCGCTGGCCGTGATAGTGGAAGAGCGCCACGGCATGGATCCCCTCACCGGGCTGGAGAGTCGCGGCCACTTCGAACAACTGCTCGACGAGCGGCTGGCGACCGAGAGCGGCCGCTTCAGCCTGCTGCAGTTCACCGTGGACCACAGTGCCAAGATACTGCAGCTGTTTGGCGAGGCGGCCTGCGATGCCATGCTGGCCAAGCTGGCGCGCATAGTGCGCCACGAACTGCGGCGGGAAGATCCCTTCGCCCGCTGGGACCAGGATGGCTTCATCCTGATGCTCTCCCAGACCGATCGGCTGAGCGGCCTGGAGATTGCCGAGCGGCTGCGCCTGGAGATCGCCGATGCCAGCCTGCTGCCGCAGCGGCCGGTGACCGTCAGCATAGGGCTGGTGCAGAGCCAGAGCGGCGAACATATCGATCACCTGCTGGCCCGTCTGGCCACCTGTCACGGTCAGGCCAGACGGGAGCACAATACCGTCGTTGGTTAATACTTGCTCACGTTGGCGCGCTGGCAAATCCAGAGGGAGGCCAGCATCAACAGGCCGCCAAGCGCGAGGCGGAGCAGGTCGGTTTCCCGTCCCCATAGCAGCAGGTTGACCAGCAACCCCGCCGGGATCAGGGCGTTGTTCATGATGGCCAGCACACCGCTGCTGACCTTGGTGGCGCCCTTGTTCCACAGGAAGTAACCCAGTCCGGAAGCGCCTATCCCCAGCCACAGCAGAATGCCCCATTGCAAACCGCTGGTGGGGTATTGTGGCTTGCCCAGCAGCCACCAGGCGGGCAGGGCGACAGCCAGGGCCCCCAGATAGAAGCAGCCGAACACCGCGAGCTGGGGGGGCTGTTCCTTCTCCCGTGCCAGCAACACCTTGTAGCCGACCTGGCCGATGGCGAAGCAAATGTTGGCCCCCTGCACCACCAGGAATCCCAGCACATAGCTCTCGGTCAGCCCATCGAAGCGGATGACGGCCGCTCCCAGCACCGCCAGCAGGGCGCCCCACAGGTAGACGGGTTTGAAGCGCCGCTCCAGCAGATCGTGGATCAGGGTGACGTAGATGGGGGTGAAGATGGTGAACACCAGCACTTCCGGCACCGTCAGCAGCAGGAAGGACTGGTAGTAGAACAGATACATGATGCCGAGCTGGATGGCACCCAGACTCATCAGCTTGAGCACCAGATCGGGCCGCAGCCAGCGGCGTCGGAGGAAGGGCAGGAACACCAGGCTGGCGAGGACGATGCGGGTCAGCACGGAGAAGTAGGCATCTACCTGGCCGGCGAGATAAACCCCGATCAGGCTGAAGGAGAATGACCAGAGCAGGGTTACCCCTATCAAGTAGTTCATGTGATTGAATTGTCGTCAGTTGTCAATTTGGAGGGCGCTATGATGGCCGAGTTGGAAAGCGCGATCCAGCGTTTATGGGAGCAGTTGCCACAGATCGGAGCATTTGCCTTCGAGGCGAGCAACGGGGAAGGGTCCGCGACCGACTGGTGTGGTCGTGGTGAGGGAGAGGTGCTGGTGACCGATCATCAGGGGGGCTGGCTGTTCGCCGAGACAGGCCGTTACACCACGCCCCATGGCAGGGTGCTCACCATGCACAACCGTTTCTGGTGGCGGCGCGGCGCGCGGGGGATCCTGCTTTCACACCTGCGTTACGAGCAGCCGGTCGAGTTGTTCGAATTGCTGCCTCAGGCGGATGGCCGCTGGCTCACCGCCGAGCCCCACCTGTGTGGCCAGGATCACTACAGTGCCGAGCTGGCGCAGACCACGGGCGGCTTTCTGCTCGGCTGGCAGATCACGGGGCCGCGCAAGAACGAGCGGCTCAGCTATCGCTACCGGGAGTGATGTGCAAGGTGGCTTGGCGTCTGTGCTGGCAGGGAAAGGCCGGTATAAAAAAACCGGCGCAGTGCGCCGGTAGAGGGGACAAATCGGAGGTTTTTTAAAAAACGGTCCCAAAAACAGGAGAGATACACTCTCGTCACACATTCAGAGATGGACTTCAGGCACTCAACGCATAGCTCAGCATGGCTTGCAGCTTGCTGTCGAAGAACCAGGGCAGCAGCACCATCAGCAGGCCGAGCACGCCGGCCAGCCGCTGGCGGTATTGCCAGCCGGCAATCAGCACCAGGCCGCCACACAGGGTGGTCAGGATGCCTGACATAGGGTGGCCTCCCGCTGGGCGCGGCGTTGCTGTGCCCACTGGTTCAGGGCGACCGAACCCAGGATCAGGGCCAGCGCCACACCCGTGGTAGACTGGATCTGTTCGCCGAGGAACAGGGCACCCAGCATGACGCCAAACAGCGGCACCAGGTAGTTGCTGAAGGAGGCAAAGGTCGGGCCCGCCTTCTGGATCAGCGCCATGTAGAGGAAGTAGACCAGACCGGTACAGAAGACACCCAGTACTGCCACTGCGCCTATGACCTGCTGGCTCGGCAGGGTGAGGGCGCTCAGATCGGTGACGAAGGGGGCGGCCAGCATCAGCTGGATGGCGGACGAGATCAGTATGTTGCGCGCCACCACCACAGGGTGGTCCTTGGCGAAGCGCTTGATCATCAGCAGGCCGATGGCAAAGCAGCTGGCGCCGAACAGGATCGCCATGGCACCGAGCAGACCGGCGTTCATGCCGCTGGCCAGTTTCGGCCAGAACAGCACCAGCACGCCGACGAAACCTATGATCACCGAGATCAACCCGCCCTTGGTGATTCTTTCACCAGAAATAAACAGGGGTGCAGCCAGAATGGTCACAAAGGGGATACAACCCATTACCACGGCGGCGATGGCGCTATCCACATACTGTTGACCCCAGGCCACCATGATGAAGGGCAGGGTGGCATCGAGCAGGGCGATCAGCATGTAGGTACGCCAGGGGGTGTGCTCGCTCTTGAGGCGCATGAACAGGCAGAGCAGACCCAGGGTCAGGCTGCCACACAAGGCACGACCGGCTGCCACCATGATGGGGGGCAATTCGGTCACGGCCTGATGCATGAAAATGAACTGGGATCCCCACAACAGGCCAATCGCCAGCAACAACAGATAGCTACGCATTTTAATCTCCGATGTAATTCACCAGCGCATTCTATGCAATCTGCTACTATGCCAAAAATGAATTGTCGTCATTCAACTATGGCCATTATCGATGGAACTCCCGCTTTCCCGCCTCGACCTCAACCTGCTGACCGTGTTCGACATGCTGATGCAGGAGCGCAACGTCACCCGCGCCGCCGAGCGGTTGCACCTCTCCCAGTCCACCGTCAGCCATGCGCTGGGGCGGTTGCGCCAGGCGCTGGATGATCCCTTGTTCGTCATGAGCCGGCGCGAGATGATGCCGACCGAGCGGGCCAAGGCGCTGGCCGGGCCGGTGCGCCAGGCGCTGGCCATGCTGGAGCAGGGGCTGCGTCAGGCGAAGGGATTCGATCCATCCAGCGCACGGCGGATCTTTCGCATCGCCACCCCGGGCTCGGTGGAACATGGCCTGGTGCCTGTGCTGGTGGAGCGGCTGCACCGGCAGGCGCCCCACTGTCGGCTGGAGGTGTGCGAGCTGGCGGACAGCGACTATGAGCGGGAGCTGGAGAAAGGAGAGCTGGATCTGGTGATCGGGTTCGCCGATGCCAACCACCTCTCGCCCCGGCTGTGGCGCGAGCCCTGGTTCAACAACCCGCTGGTCTGTTTGTCACCGCTCGGCAGCGAGCTGCCGGACGTGCTGGGGCCGGCCGAGCTGGTCAGCCGCCCCCACATTCATACCTCCAGCTGGGGCCACAGCCAGGCCATGGTGGATCTCTGGCTGGCCCGTTTCGGGGTCGAGCGTGAGCTGGGGGTGCGGCTGCCAAGCTTTATGGCGGTGCCGCCCCTGATGGCGACCGGCCGCTATCTGGTGGTGGTGCCCGAGATGATAGGGCGCCACTTCTGCCGCTACTATCCGCTGCGGCTGCACCAGCTGGACCCCGACATTCCCATCGTCTACCTGATGGCGGGCCACCCGCTCACCGCCCATGACGAGGCCATCGGCTGGTTCAAGGGACTCTTGCACCGGCTCGCCTTCGAACGTTATGGCGCGGATGCGCTGGGCAGCCCGGCGCAGCGCGGGGCGGATCAGGTCAGTGTGGCGAAGTAATCCAGTCCCATGGCGCTTTTTACCTCCGCCAGCACCTCGTCGGTGAGCGCACGGGCCTGCAGCGTGCCTTGCTGCAACAGCTGCAGCAGCTGACGCTTGTCGGCAATCGCTGCCTGGCGCCGCTCCCGCATGGGGGCGAGCAGGGTCTGCAGGCAGTCATTCAACACCTGTTTGCAACGCATGTCGCCCAGCCCGCCGCGCTGGTAATGGGCCTTCATCTCGGCCACCAGCGCCTTGTCCGGGTGGAAGGCATCCAGATAGGCGAACACAGTATTGCCCTCCACCTGACCCGGATCGCTCACCTTGAGGTGATTGGGATCCGTGTACATGGCGAACACCGCCTGTTTCACCTCATCGCTCGACATGCCGAGTTCTATGGTGTTGCCGAGGGACTTGGACATCTTGGCCTTGCCGTCTATACCGGGCAGGCGGCCGGTGTCGCTCAAGATCGGCTGGCACTCGGTCAGCACTTCCTTGCCCACCAGGGCGTTGAAGCGGCGCACTATCTCGTTGGTCTGCTCCAGCATGGGCAGCTGATCCTCGCCCACCGGCACATGGGTGGCACGAAAGGCGGTGATGTCGGCAGCCTGGCTGACCGGGTAGACCAGAAAGCCTGCCGGCAGGCTGCGCTCGAACCCTTTCTGCTGGATCTCCGCCTTGACGGTAGGGTTGCGCTCCAGTCGGGCGACGCTGACCAGATTGAGGTAATAGGTGGTGAGCTCGGCGAGGGCGGGCAGGGCGCTCTGCAGGCAGAAGGTGGTCTTGGCCGGGTCGAGACCGACCGCCAGATAGTCGGCCATTACCTCCAGCACGTTGTCGGTCACCTTGGCCGGGTTGTGGCCGTTGTCGGTCAGCGCCTGCAGATCGGCGATCATCACGAATTGGCGGTAATGGTGCTGGGCCTCGACGCGCTGGCGCAGTGAACCGACGTAGTGGCCTATGTGCAGTTTGCCGGTGGGACGGTCGCCGGTCAGTATGATGGGGTTGTGCATGTCACTCTCTCCAGTTGGGGTGGGCCGGGAGGCGACAAAGGGATAAAAACAATGACCGCCTCTCGGCGGTCACGGTGTTTTCTTTGGAAAATTTTACATAGAAAAGCAGTGCCGCCTGTTTATAAGCAGCACCACCAGTAGTTGTGATTGAAGATGGTCATATTCATGGCAAATCAAGCTACGCCTGTTTGATCACTTCTGCAAGGGCACCACCAGCAGATCGCAGGGCACTGTATTCATCAGCTGGCGGGCGCTGGAGGTAAGCAGGCTCCAGAAGCTCTGGCGATGACCGCACACCAGCAGATCGATCTGGTAATCCTTGACCGCCTGGTTGACCCGTTCGCTCAGATCGCCGCAGATCACCAGCTTCTTCTCGATGGGGTAGTCCACCGAGGCCAGGAAGGTCTCCAGCTTCTCTTTCGCTTCGGCGATCACCTGATCCTGCACGTTGTCGATGTCGATATCGATCATCTCGGTGTAGAGATCCTTGAGGTCCACGTCCACATGGATCACCGACAGCTTGGCGCCGTTGGAGCGGGCCCGGTCGACCGCCTTCTCGATCACCTTGCGGTTGTCCTCCGACAGGTCGATCGCGGCCAGTATGTGTTTGTAATAGGTTCCATTCATGGGAGTTCTCCTCACTGATCCTGAGTCCACTATACCAATGTCTGATGAAACTAAAATGGTGTATCCGGCACAGTTTTGGGATTTAAACGAGTTTCTTATGGGGCTCTCTTTCGGCCGCAGGCAAAAAATCGGCTATAAATTGAACAGGAGTTTGAAGCCGGTCACACCCGCCGGCTTGCCCGCAAGGGGTGACGGGCATAGGATGTGCCCGTGCTTCGCAATGAACACAAAACAACAAAAAGCATCTGAATACCGCTTTGGGGAGCCTAGTGCTCCCTCTTGTTTTTCTGCCCCCTGACTGCCGATATCCCGCCCGACATCAAGGTAATCCGCGACTTCTTGGTTATGCTGTAGCCAGTTCCTTTGGAGAGCCCTTCATGATCATTCACCCGCAGATCCAGGGTTGCGTCGCCCGCAACTGTCACCCCATCGGCTGCCGCGCCGCCGTGTTGCAACAGATCGCCAGCGTCAGGGCCGCGGGCCCGTTCGACGGGCCCAAGCGGGTGCTGGTATTGGGGGCCTCCTCCGGATTCGGGCTGGCGTCGCGCATCGCGCTCACCTTTGGCGCCGGTGCCGATACAGTCGGCGTCTCGTTCGAGCGGGGCCCTTCCGACAAGGGGCTCGGCAGTGCGGGCTGGTACAACAACATCTGGTTTCGCAAGGCGGCGGAGCAGGAGGGGCGCATCGCCGTCAACCTGATCGGCGATGCCTTCTCGGATCTCATGCGCCAGCAGGCCATCGATAGCATACGCCAGCAGCTGGGTCAGGTGGATCTGGTGATCTACTCGCTGGCGAGCGGCATTCGGGTGCTGCCGGACGGCACTCAGGTGCGCTCGGTGCTCAAGACCACGGGCCAGCCGTTCAGTGGCTGGGGGCTGGATCTGGAGCATGACGCCCTGGTGCAGCAATCGCTGGCGCCCGCTACCCCGGAGGAGATCCGCGATACCGTCACAGTGATGGGCGGCGAGGATTGGCAGCTCTGGCTGCAGGCGCTGCAGCAGGCCGATTGTCTGGCGCCCGGCGCCCGGACCGTGGCCTACTCCTACATAGGCCCAGAATCCACCTATCCCCTCTACCGGGACGGCACCATCGGTTATGCCAAGGAGCATCTGCACGCCACCGCCGAGACCATCAACCTGCAGCTGGCCGACATCGGCGGCCACGCCTGGGTGTCGGTCTGCAAGGCGCTGGTGACCAAGGCGAGCGCCTATATCCCCGTGCTGCCGGTCTACCTGGGCTTGCTGATGGGGGTGATGAAGGAGCGCGGCGTGCACGAAGGCTGCATCGAGCAGATGCAGCGGTTGTTTGCCGCCAAGATGTACGGGCCCCATGGGGTGGTGGCCGACGGCAACCGGCTGATCCGGATGGATGACCACGAGCTGGATCCGGCCGTTCAGGCTGCGGTCTCAACCCTCTGGTCCAAGGTGACACCGGACAACTTCCATGCCCTGGGGGATTTCGCCGGGCTGCGGCAGGATTTCATGCAGCTCAACGGTTTCGAGCTGCCTGGCGTGGATTATGGGGCGCCTGTGGATCTGGCCTCGCTGACCGAGCTGCTGCCCTGAGCCAGATTGGGCTGCAGCTCTATTCTTCCCATTTATTCAGAGCCTGTGGCTGGGCTGATCATCAGGCCACGCTGCTGGCCAGTTCATCCTGCGCCGAAGGGGTCGTCGCCAATATGGTCTGGTTGCGGCCCTGGCGCTTGGCTTGATACATGGCCATGTCGGCCCGGTGAATGAGCTGGCCCAGCCCCTCGTCGACCGGTGAGCGCCCGGCAACCCCTATGCTGATGGTCATGCGGGGGTTGTCCAGCTGGGCAATCCGCTGGCGCAGTCGCTCGGCCAGATGCCAGCAATCCTCCGCCGGCAGCGGCACCGCCACCAGAAACTCCTCGCCTCCCCAGCGTCCGACCAGTTGCAGGTCGGGCGCCCAGGATCTCAGCTCCCGCGCCAGCCGCTGGATCGCCCTGTCCCCCGCCTGATGACCATGGCGGTCGTTGATCTGCTTGAAGTGATCTATGTCGATGATGAGCAGGGTGAGCGGGCCCTCCTGCTGCCACTGGGTGGCCAGCCGTTCCAGCAGGGCGCGGCGGTTTGGCAGCTCGGTCAGCTGATCGAAGGTGGCGAGCTTGTAGAGGTGGCGTGAACTGCGATGCAGCCTGTGGGTGGTGATCCCCAGCAGCAGCAGGGCGCCGGCCAGCAGGCCGACCAGCACCAGCTGGTAGTTGCGGGCACTCTGTTGATGCAGCAACTGCTGACGCTTGCGCTCGTTCTCCTGTTGCAGCGCCCGGTTGCTGGCCTCGCTGCGGGCCAGATCCATCTCGGCCTGGAAGGCGGTGGCATGCTGGCTCAGGGTCTGGTTGAAGTGCTGCTTGTAGTCGCTCATGTAGTCGGTCAGCGCCTGATAGGCCTCGGGATAGCGGCCCTGATCGGCCAGCAGGCTGGCTTGCAGCGCCTTGCTGCTGACACTGACTTGCCCCTGGGAAGTCAGCAGCTGCAGCGCGAGCTGCTTCTCGCCGCGGCCTTGCAGCGCCCTGGCCCGGGTCTCCAGCAGACGCACCCCCGCCTCCGGGTAACCCAGTTGCTGATAGAGTGCCTGTGCCTCGTCCAGACTGCGCAGAGCACCCGCCCAGTCGCGCTCTGCATTGAACGCCATGGCCTGATAGCCGAGCATGATGGCGCGGTAATCCGGCGCCAGATCCGGGGTGGCCAGCAGGCCGTCGAGCAGTTGCCGGGCCTGGACGGGACGATCCGTATCTATGTAGAGCCGCGCCATGTTGGCCCGGATGATGGTCTGGCTGTTGGGCTCGTCCAGTTTCACCATCAGCTGCAAGGCTTCCTGGTAATAGGTTTCAGCCTCCCGCGCCAGATTGAGGTCGGCATAGAGGTTGCCGAGGGTCATCAGCAGGCGGGCGCACTGCAGGCTGGAGATGGGGTTGTCCGGGGTGGCTCGCTTGAGCTGGAAGGCGGTCTTGAGTTCGGCGATCGCCTCTTTCAACTGCTGGGTGCGATAGAGGGCGAGCCCGTTCAGGGCGTGCCACTCGGATTCCTGCATAGGGTGGTCGGCGACGGCTGGCCTGAGCTGGGCCAGCAGGGCGAGGGCCTGATCCGGCGCTTCCGTATCCAGGGTGAGGGCTATCTGCTGCAACCTGAAGTCGAGCAGGCGCTGGGTCTCCTGCTGGGCGCTGGCCAGCCCGCGTGCCCGGGCGTTGTCGAGCAGGGCTTGTGGATAGCGCCCCAGCGCGGCCTGGGCCAGGGCTCTGGCATGAAACAGCTCCATATCCTGCTGCGGGTGGGCATCGAGGCGCCGCAGATAGCCGACGGGATCGCGCGCCGCCTGCAATTCAGCCTCTTCCAGCAAGGAGGGAGCAGCCTGCAACTGGGTTATCCAGAGCAGTGCCAGTGCCATAATGAATCTCATTGAATCCTTTCCCCGACCACTGGCGCCATCATAATGGCTGAATCCACCTACACCATGTTTCTTTGCTTCTCTATAACCGTATGGGGGATAGGATGAGGTGAAAAGCTGTCACAACTGAGAGCTCGGGCCTCCGTATCTGGTTGATTCGTGATGAAACAGTGGCGACAATCGTGACCAAATCACAGTGGAGAATCAGCATGTTGGCCAAAGCCATGATCGAGAAGTTGAACGAGCAGATTAATCTTGAATTCTATTCCTCCAATCTCTACCTGCAGATGAGCGCCTGGTGCGAGGACAAGGGCTTCGAAGGGGCCGCCAATTTCCTGCGCCAGCACGCAGTCGAGGAGCGCCAGCACATGGAGCGCCTGTTCACCTATGTGAGCGAGACCGGCGCCATGCCGATGCTGGGTGCCATAGATGCGCCTCCCCACGAGTTCAACTCCCTGGGTGACATCTTCCGCACCACCCTGGAGCACGAGTACCACATCACCAAGTGCATCAACGGCCTGGCTCATGTGGCATTCACCACTCAGGACTACTCCACCTTCAACTTCCTGCAGTGGTACGTGGCCGAGCAGCATGAAGAGGAGAAGCTGTTCAAGAGCATCGTCGACCGTCTGTCGCTGGTGGGCGAGGATGGCAAGGGTCTCTACTTCATCGACAAGGAGCTGGCCGAGCTGGCCAAGGGCGCCCCTGCCAGCGTCATGGATGGCAACGCCTGATAGTCGTGGACACTTAGTGTTCAGCCAGTACAATAACGGCCCCTCGTATAGGGGCCGTTTTCTATTGCAGACGCCATAGAAACCGCTGTGGTGGTTTCTGCTGGGTACAATGACGGTCTTTCGCATAAAGGGGCCGTTTTTCTTTGGATGAGTGAGTGATGATGAAGCAGGTTGATGTGGTGGTGATCGGGGCCGGTGCGGCCGGTTTGATGTGTGCCCAGCAGGCGGGCTATCGGGGCCGATCCGTGTTGTTGCTCGACAACGCCAAGAAGCCGGGCCGCAAGATCCTCATCAGCGGCGGCGGTCGTTGCAACTTCACCAACCATCAGACCGGGCCCCACGCCTTTCTCTCTGGCAATCCCCACTTCTGCAAGTCGGCGCTGGCGCGCTACACCCAGCAGGACTTCATCGATCTGGTGGACCGGCACGGGGTCAACTACCACGAGAAGACCCTGGGCCAGCTGTTCTGTGACGAGAGTGCGAAAGACATAGTCGACGTGCTGCTGACCGAGTGTGACTGGGCCGGCGTCACCCTGCAGTTCCAGACCGAGATCCTGAGCGTCAGCAAGACGGAAGAGGGCTTCGTGCTGACCACCAGCCAGGGGGAGATCAGCTGCCACTCGCTGGTGGTGGCCACCGGCGGCCTCTCCATGCCCAAGCTTGGCGCCACCCCCTACGGCTTCAAGCTGGCGGAGCAGTTCGGCCTTGCTGTGCTGCCCACCCGCGCCGGTCTGGTGCCCTTCACCCTGCATCAGGCCGACAAGGAGGCCTTCGCCGATCTGGCGGGAGTCAGCCTGCCGGTGGCCGTGACCGCCGAGGATGGCACCCGCTTCAAGGAGGCCATGCTGTTCACCCACCGTGGCCTCTCGGGCCCCGCCATACTGCAGATCTCTTCGTTTTGGCTGGCGGGGGAGAAGATCCACCTCAACCTGCTGCCCGAGCTGGATATTCCGGCGGCCCTCAAGGCATGGGCGCAGGCCCATCCCGCCCAGGAGCTGAAAACCGTGCTGGGACGCGAGCTGCCCAAGCGTTTCGTCGACAAGCTGGTGGAGCTGGGTCAGCTCATCAACAAGCCCATGCGTCAGTACAACGAGCGCGAGCTGGAGGCCATCGCCACCCTGCTGGGAGATTGGCAGATCCTGCCGAACGGTACCGAAGGCTATCGCACCGCCGAGGTGACCCTGGGGGGCGTGGATACCAACGAGCTCTCCTCCAAGACCATGGAGGCTCGCAAGGTGGCCGGTCTCTACTTCATCGGCGAGGTGGTGGACGTGACCGGCTGGCTCGGCGGCTACAACTTCCAGTGGGCCTGGTCATCGGGCTGGGTGGCGGGGCAGTACTGCTGACCTACCCTGTTCTCATCACCTTCAGACGCGGCCGCTCAGGCCGCGTTTTTTATGGATTGCCTTCCGAGTGGGGCATCTATTAATCCTTCCTGATGGTCGGCAAGAAAGCGGTCAACAAGCCGATCAGCGGCAGATAGGCACAGACCTGGTACACGGTCTCTATGCTGGTGGCATCGGCCAGCTGGCCCAGCAGAGCCGCCCCTATGCCCCCCATGCCGAAGGCGAAGCCGAAGAACAGGCCGGAGATGGTGCCGACCTTGCCGGGGACCAGCTCCTGGGCGTAGACCAGGATGGCGGAGAAGGCCGAGGCCAGGATCAGGCCTATGATGACCGAGAGTACCGAGGTCCAGAACAGGTCGACGTGGGGCAGCAGCAGGGTGAAGGGGGCGACACCGAGGATGGAGATCCAGATCACCCGCTTGCGGCCGATGCGGTCGCCGATCGGCCCGCCGAGCACGGTACCCGCCGCGACGGCAAACAGGAAGGCGAACAGATAGAGCTGGGCGCTCTCCAGCGACAGGCTGAACTTGTCCATCAGGTAGAAGGTGTAATAGCTGCTCAGGCTGGCCATGTAGAAGAACTTGGAGAACATCAGCAGGCCGAGGATGGCCAGCGACCAGCCGATCTGGCGGCGACTCAGACCGTGGCCGAGGTGAGCCTTCATCCGTTTATGGAAGTTGGCGACGTGGTGGCTGGACCAGCGCCCGACCAGGCTGAGCACTATGACGCCGACCAGTGCGAACAGCGAGAACCAGGCTGCGCTGCCCTGGCCCTGCGGCACTATGATGAGCGCGGCGAGCAGCGGGCCTATGGCCGACCCCAGGTTGCCGCCGATCTGGAACAGCGACTGCGCCAAGCCAGGCTGGTTGCCGGCCGCCATACGGGCGACCCGGGAAGATTCCGGGTGGAACACAGACGAGCCTATGCCGATCAGCATGGCCGACAGCAGCACGGCGCCGAAGCTGGCCGCCTGCGACAATGACAGCAAGCCGATCATCGTAAAGCCCATGCCGAACGGCAATGAATAGGGCATGGGCCTGCGGTCGGTGTAGAGGCCGATCAGCGGCTGCAACAAGGAACCCGTGAACTGGTAGGTGAGGGTGATGAGGCCGATCTGGGCGAACGACAGATTGAGGCCGAGCTTGAGCAGCGGATAGATGGCCAGCAACACAGACTGCATCATGTCGTTCAACAGGTGCGAGAAGCTGATGGCGGCGATCACCGGATAGGTGGTGCTATTCAGGGCGTCGTTCGCGGCAGAGGCGGCGAGTGGCTGATCGGTACTGAGGCTCTTTTCCATGAGGACGGGTTCTGTGAGTCTGGGTATGGCTTAACATGCCTGATCCCGGCGCGTCTGGACACCACAAAGTGGGGGTGATCGGGGTTGCCGGTTGCGGCGGTGAGAGGATGGGACGAGCGGATGATAGATCGGCACTTGTGCTCGGCGGGCGGCGGATTAGTATAGAAACCTCGTCGTCGCATTATGCGGGTCGCCACCCGCCGTGGAGGGATCATGTTTGAGAGCCTGGGAGTCATCAATTTCTGGACCTGCCTGAGCGGGCTCTTTTCCAAGTCCAGGGGGGCGCGCCATGTTTGAGAGCCTGGGGGTCATCAACGTCTGGACCTATCTGGTCGGGCTCTTCTTCATCATCATAGCGCCGGGGCCCAACTCGATTTATGTGCTGCGCACCGGGGCGAGCCGCGGCGTCGGCCCGGGCTACCAGGCGGCCCTCGGGGTCTTCGTCGGCGACGCCATCCTGATCTTCTGCGCCTACCTGGGCATCGCCTCCCTCATCCGCACCACCCCCCTGCTGTTTACCCTGGTGCGCTACCTGGGTGCCCTCTACCTGCTCTATCTGGGGGTGAAGATCCTCCACGCCAACTTCATCGCCAGGCGGGAAGGGCAGGCGCCCGTGGTCGAGCACGGCGAGCGTTACTTCTCCAAGGCGCTGACTCTGAGCCTCACCAATCCCAAGGCGATCCTGTTCTACGTCTCCTTCTTCGTGCAGTTCGTCGACTTCAACTATGCCCACACCTGGGTCTCCTACCTGGTGCTGGCGAGCATGCTGGAGGCCATGAGCTTCGTCTATCTCACCCTGTTGATCTTCGGCGGCACCCTGATGGCCCGCTTCTTTGCGCGCAAGGTACGCCTCGCCAAATTCGGCAATGGCCTCATCGGCCTCTTCTTTATGGGATTCGCCGCCCGTCTGGCGACTCTGTCGTCCTGAGTCTTTTGTGATGGCTTGAACTGGTGGTGCTGGAGTCACCCGCGTAAGGTCATTCTGAAACTGATTAGCAACACTTGTGAGGTTGCTGACGACCTGATCCAATAGGGTTTTTGGATCCGGTTTCGCCATGGTTCGTCAATCCTTACTGCTGCTGGCCATATTGACCGCGACGCCATTTGTGCAGAGCGCTGACACCTTCTCGTTTCAGAGTTACCAGCAAGGTGTACTGCGCATGACCCTGATAAGTCCGAGCCTGGAAGGGGAGGTGCAGCTGCGGCGCGGTGACAAACTGGCAGTGTTGACCGATGTGATGCTGGAAAAGCTGTTTACCTTGCGAGTCGTGATTCCCTGCCCGTGGATGGCGAGCGAAAGTGTGATCTACTGGTCTGTGCCGGGGCGGCCGCTACTCAGTGCAACCATTCCTGCCCAGTCATGTGTCACCAAACCTTCGGCGCCACCGCCACTCCCACCGGTTCTGGTATATGAAAAGCTGGGTAAATGTCTGATCGACACAGGTGGTAATACCTTGTGGCGAGTGGCAACCGAGCTTGCCAAACGCAATCGGGCCAGTATCTACCAGAACGTTTACGCCATTTTCGTCACCAACAAGCTGGCTTTTGCCGGTGAGGACATCCACCGCTTGCGCAGTCGCAGACTCTATTGCCCCGATCCCGCACTTGTTGACCATATAGAGCCAGAGCATGCGAGCAGGATGTTTAAAGAGACGGTCAGGTAGGCGTAGGAAAAGGAGTTCTTTTGACAGCAAGCGCTCTAATTGAGAGCTCGTTTATTCTGGCCAGCAGTCCTTGCCTACCGCTATAAAACGCGATTGATGCACGATCAGCTTCTGGTTGCCAGGCTGGCTTATCTTGGGATTACGATAGGTTTCGCCGGGCAGCAGGTATTTGTTGTCTGCCACGCTGTCAGGCTGATCACACCCTTGCTTCACCATGAATTCAAAGAAGCTGTTGCCGGTATTGGTGATGCTGCCCGCCGCCTGATCGAGACGGTATTCGAACCGTTCCTGCCGGGGACGAGCCACCAGAATGGATTGCAGCTCTATCTTAACATCCAGCTTGCTTTTACGGCCCTTATCTTCATGTCCACCGGTTTGGGCTGCTGGCGACTCGATGAAGGTCACCCGGTAGTAACGCTCCTGATCGTCGGCAACCCCCTTATAGTAGAATTTGACGTTTTGCTGCTGTTGTGAATGCAGTACGAAGCGCTTGGGTGCATAAAGCAGCTCGCCCGGAGGCATGGTCAGCAGTTGCCCACTGGCCGTAGGGTTGCTGATCTTGGCCGCGCGAACTTCATAGATTTTGGGCGTGGTGCCATTGTTGGTGACGGTACGAGCCATGAACTCGTTTGTGGATTCAAGTATGGCAGTCATGGGACCTATATCGATGGCGCTCACTGGCAACGCCAGTAAACACGTCAGTGTCAGCAGAGCTCTATAACACATCCTCAACTCCTCAACCTAACGCCAGATCCCATTGATGGTAATGGTACCGCTTTGCTGGACATTTCCTTCCCATATGTCGCCAGTCGTGGTGTGCTGTGTCATGGGATCCGTGAGATCGAATTCGAGTGCCAGTGTACGGAAACGGGTAATTCCTTTGTCGCCATTGGGATCAGTCCACACCAGAGGAGCTTGGCTATCCTGAATTCCCAGTGAGCGGATATCGACAGGGGTGCTGTCACAACGGATCGGGTGTTTATAATTCTTCCCTTTCTGGGCTGAGTCAAACACCAACCGGGTTGGTACTGGTACGGCTTTTCCTACTGTTATCTGATCGGTGGGGTAGAAGGTGCAGTGACCCTGGTAGGGACTACCGCTATCTTGCTTTACCGAGATATTAAGCGTATCGGCACTGGTTGGACCACTGTCCGAAATATTGTAGGGAAAGCTGAGAATATCTTTGCCAACTTCCCCCTCCCGGTAGGGATTCGTCACACCTTCGGAAGAGATAATTGACACGCTAAAGTCACGGGGCTTGATGACAATTTCTGTTGTGCCACTGAATTCGTAATAGCCGCTCTCCGGTGCATATCCGTTCTTCATGTTGAAGTTGATAAGATTGCGTGTCAGTTTATCCTGCAACCCCAACCGTACGACCTGTTTGAAGAAATTGCTTGATAAAAATAGATAGACGGAAGTGTGCCCCCGTAAATAGCTAACATTATAACGCCCCTCTTTATATGCCCAGTTTGTGAGGTTAGAGCTCATCTGCAGGTCGGCGGCACCGATGGCTGCATTGAGAGCACTATCCTTGATGTGCGTGTACATATAGGGTTCTGAATAACTCTGGCTTCCATCATCATTGAAGTTGTAATCCAGAAAACGGCACAAAATTCCGTCTTGTGTACCCAAATGATAGTTTTCACATCCTTGCGAACCGGGCAGGACATATGGACTACCATTGCTGTCTACGATCACTTCACTGATGGCGTTGGTTTGTACGAAGCGTAGATGCCCCGCCTTTTTGTGTTGCATCTTGCGTACGTACCAATAGCCGCTGGTTTGGTCCTTGCAGCGAGCGCCTCTCGTTGCGTCATATTTTATGGTACTGAGGCACAGATTCATTTCGCGGTTGAGGGTGGCACCAGTCGGCATGGTGCGCAGGTAATCAAAAAAGCTGGAGCTGAGTTTGCCATGTCCCCAACCGGCAGATGCACCGATCAGTCCATAGAAACCCTGATCATCTACCACGGCTGGTTTATTGACGGCTTCTGCTGTTTCAGGGTCACAGCGGGTATAGGTCATGATGCAGCGTTGGTTAATATAGGGGCGATGAATAGGCCCCGTCTCCCACATATCTACGTTCCAGTTATTAATGTCTGTGTTATAGCCATTGTCCACATATGCCAAACTCACTTGGCCATTGCCTTTGAGGGATGTCCAGGCATTGCTCCCTGTCAAGCGTGGGTCCAAACCGTCAGTCGGTGCTACAAACAGGTTGTTGTCCTCCTGATTTTCGATAAACAGGAAGTTCTTCAGTGGTGCATCAGGCCAGACTGTTTTGGATACAGCCGATTCACTGGTTTGACTCCAGCCCACTCCCAATAGCAAAAGCATGAGTGCCGCTTTGTTAGTATTCATCACTGATATCCTCTTGCCATTGCATAGGTTTGCAGACCACGGCAGATCACATCGCCCATCCAGACGGCGCCACTCTGCTGTGCCAGATCCAGTTCGGCTTCGCAGAATTCGTTGCCATGTTTGAAGCTCAGTACCGGATTGGCCTTGTCCACATCCAGCGAAAACTCACCGGCCTCATTGGTGACTGTGGTGCCGATATGGTTGTCGATCCTGGCGTTGGCGATCACGCTGCCATCTTCGGCGCGTATGACACCAAAGACGGTGACCATCTCCTTGACCGAGTGGGTGGCATCCAGTCTGGCCACGTTACCGGGAAACAGGGTGTAGCGCTGCTTGCCGGTACTGATGTCATAGCTGTCTTTGGTCGTCTTGCTGTTGAGCAGCTCCACTTCGTACTCCTGGAAGGGAGAGAGGGCGACAAAGGTCTTGCTGCCTTCGAGCGAGTGCTCCTGGCCATTGATCCTGGCGAGCATCTTGCCCTCCTTGCCCATGCCGGTGTCGATCAGCAAGCCTGAACCGGATCGGTTCTGGCTGGAGGCCAGGACCTCATCTCCTGTGGTGATAATCGAGCCGCGGGCCATCAGGTTGCCATTTACATCGCCACTCTGGCTGCGACCCAGGGTCAGGGTGCCACCCGTCATGCTGTTTTCAAAACCCAGGCTACCGGAGATGGATGGGTTACTGTTTCCCATGCCGTTGATGACTTTCGCACTGTTGAAGGACGCCGTATTGATGAAGCCTTCCATGCGTTTCTGATAACTGAGGTTGGCCGTAGTGTGGCCCTGCTCATTGCTGCTCATGCCCAGATTGAACAGGTTGTCGAATGGGATCGAATAGTCCAGCGTTATGCTCTTGTTGTTGAACCCGCTCAGGGTCGCGCTGTTGCTCTGCAGGCTGGTACGCAACCCCAACTGACCATAACGACCGGTGTAGAGGCTCTGATAATAGTCTATATAACTGCGGTCGCTCTCCTGCTCACGGTCATGCGTTGTGTTGAACGAGAGATTCCCGAGCTTGTCATTCCAGCCCCCCAGGTTGATGCTGATGCCGGCGGTATAGAGTTCCATGGTGGCTGTGGTCAGCTTGCTGCCCGTGTCGAGTTTCTCCTGACTGAGCCAGAGCGAGACGTTGTCATGGACCTGTGCCGTCACGCCGGACGAGATCCGCCAGGAGGCATCCGAGGCCAACATGCCCTGCAGCTGGGTACTGACCCTGTCGGTCAGCTGCCAGCTGGCCTGGCTCTCGCTGACCAGGGCATCCTTGAAGCCATAGCCGGTCAGGGTCAGGTTGGTGGTCTCGAAGGTACGTGCCAGCGACAACCCCAGCAGGGGTGAGCGGGAACCATCCTGGCTCGTTTCCATCAGCCCGCCCCAGGATTGCCAACCCCACTCCTGATCGAAGCCCAGGCTGTTGCCGAGCTTGGTGACGCGCTGGTTGCTGGATTCCGTCAGACGGCCATCGATATGGATCTCGACCGTGACGCTGTAGGAACCGTGAGGGAAGCGGCTGGTGTCGATGCGGTGGTTGCCTATCGAGAAGTTCTGCAGGCTGATCAGTTTGCCATCCCGATAGACTCTGACCTCGCCTGCAGAGGGCATGAAGACCTGGATCGGGGTCGTCGATTCGCTCTCATTGACGGTACGTGAGCGGGCCTGATTGCCGTAAGAAACCCCGTAGATACGGCCTGTATTCAGGGCGGAGATCCCTCCTAGCGTCTGGAGGTCCCAGGTTGATACCATGCCGGTCGCAAAGCGGCGATCCTCGATATCCCGCTCATACATGGCGCGATAAAGGGCGCCGCTCTGGTTCGTTTCCCCCAGATTGTAGAGAGAACCATCAAGGTCCAGATGGTGTTCACTGTACCCCACCAGAGTGTTCAGCTGGGCGAAGTTGGTACTGGTGCTGTCTGCCTGGCGACTGTTGGCAAAGGAGTATCCCAGGTTGTAGCGAGTGACGCTGGTCAATGCTTCAACGGAGGGAGTCAGACTAGCTTTTGTGGTGTTGGCTTGCTTCTCGCCAAAGGCAGCCTTGGTGACCTGTATGGTCAGCAGCATGGCGATCAGATCCAGCTGCATGGTGGCGCTGTCGTTGATGACCAGCCGCCCGTCGCTGGAGAAGGTGCGCAGCTGATTCTGTTGCAACAGATCCACCAGCTCCTTGCGCAGGGCCACATCGCTTTGGCCCTGATTGAAGTCCAGATTGAGCAGGTGCAGTGCGCCGTCCTGCAGGATCAGCGTGGCATTGCCGATGGATTCTTCGGTGGTGGTGTCGAGCGCCAGTGCCTGATCCTGATATTGCAGCCTGACTGGCACGGCAATGCCTTCTGCCAGTGCGTTGGCAAAGCTGGCAGGAATGATGACATTGGCGATTTTGAGTGGTGCCGAGGCGCTGGCCGAGGCTGACATCATGATCAGTAGTGCGGCTGGCAACAAGCAGGCTTTTTTCAACATATCACGCACCATGGTTCCAAATTTCGGCAAAACAACACCGCCACTCGACCAGGTGGTAGAGGCAGTAACAGAACAACAGCGTTATTTGACGACGACGAATTCCTGACCCAGCCAGAGACCTACGTGACTCCTGTCATGCTGGATGTTGACCTTTTTAAAGTGGCGTTTTTTGCCCGGCAGGTCGTAATAGGTTTCCTTGCATTGCTCCTGGCTTTGTTTCAGGCAAGTGCCATAAGCAATGGTTCTGTATGAGGCATTCCCTTTATTGGTCAGGATGCCATCTTGCAGGGTGTAATCGAATTGCTGCTGGCGGGGTGTAACCACCAGGATGGTGCCTATCTGGGCAGAGGTGGTGGCGACTGCCTGACGGCGCTCATTGCGCTGATCGTCCATCGACAAGGCGGTGTCCAGCCAGCGAATGCGGTAGTAACGCTCCTTGCCATCCTGCGGACCCTTGTAAAAGAAGCGCACGTTGTTCTTGGCATTGGCGGGGAGCATCAGCCGGCTCGGCGACAGCATGAGTTCACCGTCTACCTCCATCGGCATCTCCTGTCCGCCCTCTTCCGGTGAGGAAATGCGAGACACAGATATAGTGATCAGCCTTGCCTGATCGCTCTCATTCGCGATCTCCTTGGAAACGTCCTGGCTGCCTGTATCAATAAAAGTGGTAACCGAGCCGACGTTGATTGCCTGGCTTATTCCGGGAATAAACAGCATCCATGCCACTAGTATTTTCAGGTTCATGCGACCTCCAATGACTATAAGGGGCCCACCCGGGCCCCTGATTACCTGTGCCGAAGCAATTAGGACCAGTTGGCAACGAACTCAACGTTCACTTCACCGCTCCACAGACCGTCTGGCAGGGTGTCAAAGGCTGCATCTACACCGGCGCTGGTTGCACTTTCGATGATGAAGGTGAAGGCACCTTGTGCAGTCACATCCCCGGTGTAGCCTTGGGCGATGGGGGAGAGGTTGCCGCCGTTAATGCCGGCTGCCACATCGATCAGAGTCGAGTAGGCAGTGGTGGTGACAGGTACACCGGCCCACAGCACGCCTACATCGACGGTGGAGTCGCCACCCAGGTGATTCAGGGTGCCATTCAGCTTCTTGGCCTTCAGGGTAAAGTCGGTCGCACTGGCATCACCCTTGATGGCGACGTCGAACAGGCCATCGACGGTATTGAAACCCTGGATCCCTTCGGCGTATTGGAAGGAGAGGCTGGTGAGCGGGGTGACAACCAGTTCAGAGGTGGTATCTTTTTTCGCTGTGGCTTTCCAAGTCGCCACGGCTGAGGCTTCTACGGCAGCATAAGAGGCGGCAGTAAAGCCGAGGCCAACAACGGTCAGTGCAAGCAGAGTCTTTTTCATGTTGATGTATTCCATATGTATTTTAATGAAAGCGGCTTTAGACCACTTGTTTTATTACCTACACCGAGGTGTATTCATTTATCCCGCCCTCGAATCAGCTTTCGTCAAGGGAGGAGGCAGAACACCAGAATGAAATGCTCATCTGGCCTGCCTATCTTTTCGCCAACAAAGATAACTGCTTGACCTGTTTGAATCGATTTAATCATGCGTAGGAAAAATCCTAAAAGGTAGTTGTTACGTACAACTTCGAATAAATGAAACTTCAACGATTACCGATAGCATTATTTTAATTTAAACATTTGTTTTTTAAGTGTTTTGCTGCTTACCTTAGGAGGGTATTGGTACCGAGTTTGAGGGAGCTTGAGTGCGTGGCATGAAGGAAGGGTCTGGTCGGAAAGAAGATTTCTTAACTCATTGATAGTTATGTTTAATATTGGTTATTTACATAATGAATTTGGTGTGTAGATCTTGGGATATCATCAACTGATTAATCAGTTACTAACGTAGGGCCATCGTATGGTGATGTCGCGATTTTGTAGTTATCATACGCCAAATAAAAATTATTCAATGGTGGATAGAATATGGCAAGAGTATTAATAGTCGATGATCACCCTGCGATACGCATGGCAGTTAATATTCTACTGGGACAGGATGGCCATAATATTGTTGCTGAGGTAGATAATGGTGTTGATGCCATTGTTGCTGCTAAAAAATATCAACCAGACATTATTGTTCTGGATATTGGCATTCCAAAGCTGGATGGCATAGAAGTGATAAAAAGAATAAAATCCTTGAATGTTGGAATCAAGGTCGTAATTCTATCTGCACAGGCGACTCATCATGTCATGGTTCGTTGTTTGCAGGCTGATGCTGATGGATTCATGTCTAAACTTGATGATCTTTCACTATTGAAAAGCATGCTCAAGCACATAGAAAATGGCCAGACTTGTTTTCCTAGGGATGTCATTGCTGGTGCCAGAGATGCTTATATCCTTGATAAGGATAGTCTGCTGTCTTCCCTCTCAAATCGTGAGATGAGTGTACTAATGCGCATATGCCAAGGTCATACCAATAAAAAAATTGCGGAACACATGATGCTGAGTGAGAAAACGGTAAGTACTTACAAGACTCGCTTGATGCAGAAGCTCAACGTAACCAATATTATCGATCTGATCAGTCTTGCCAAGCGGAAAAAATTGATGTGAGCAAGATGAAACTACTGCAGGTATTACTTGTCAGCCTCTGTTCATTCTTTACTTCCGCTCACGAGCTGGGAGATGATTTGTTACATGTATATGCCCGAAACGACAGTGAGTCTCTCGGGCAACAGACACTTCCCTTGCATGCCGATGATTGGTTGTGGTTGCGGAATCGCGACCAGTTGATTCTTGGGGTTCCAAGGCCGGATGACCCCCCTTTGGATATCACCTTGCGCTCTGATGCTTATGAAGGCGTTACTGCTGACATGATAGGTATGCTAAGCCATCTATTGAATATCGATATAGTGGTGAAAACGCTTCCTTCACGGGCAGATGCCATCGATGCGCTCAAGCGGGGGGAAATAGATCTGTTGAGCTCCTCTAATTCCTATGAGGAGGAGCAGCAGTTATTGTTAACTGATAGATATATTGCTGACGATCCCGCAATATATAAAAGCATTCATGTCCTAGAGCAAGATATAAAAACGGTAGCCATCCCTAGGTATTATTTGCCGGCTCTTGCTGTGAAGCGCTACCTGCCAAATGTGAAAATAAAAACATATCCTTCTCGATACAGTGCTATATCAGCGGTAGCATATGGTCAGGTCGACGCTGTTATGGTGGATATGATTTCTGGTAACTTTATCGTCAATAAATTTTATCAAGACAGCATTCAGTTATTAAGGCCCTTATATGTGGATACCCATGGTTTCTCATTCTCGCTGGAGAAACAGAATTGGCGTCTCAAGAAAATAATCGATGTCGCTCTACGCAAAATTCTGGATGGCAAGCGCGACGAAATTGCCAAGCGCTGGAGCGGTGGGGGGCTTTCCATCGATGCCAAGAGGATCGGGCTGACCAGTAGTCAATGGGCATGGCTTGGTCAGCAGAGAACAATCCGGATCGCGGTTAACAGCGGTGTACCACCGCTGAGTTTCCTTGATGTCAATGGCACCTTGCATGGTGTGGTTGCCGATCTCATTCAGGTGTTGAGAGCAAAACTGGATGTCGAAATAGAAGCTGTACCGGTCAAGACGGCCAAACAAATGTTACAGCTACTGGATGATGGAAGCGTGGATGCTGCGGTAATGAGCCCATCTTCGGAACGTAAGCATCGCTATTTATTCAGCAGGGCCTTTGCGCTTGATCCCCTGTCTTATGTTGTTGGCGTGAAACATGAGATGACAGATCCAGAGAGTCTGATCAAGTTTGGGACTGTGGCCATCATCAAGGGGTTCATCTCGACACAGGCCATAGACAAGGCATATGGCAAAATGACAACTCATTCTTTTGATCGCATTGAAGATGCGCTGCGCTGTGTTGCGATGGAGGTTTGCGATGTAGTTGTATTGCCGCTGCGGGTTGCCAAGTATTACATCAATAGCAAATTTCCAGATAGCTTGCTTGTTACAGGCGAATTGTTTGAGTCAGTACCTATTGGTGCCTCATTCATGGTTTCTTATGAAAACCAAATGCTACGCAATATTCTGGACAAGGTGATAGCAACCATACCCCCGGATGAATTGGAAGGGCTCTCCAACCGCTGGCGTGTCAGCCCTCAGAAAGAGGCCATCACATGGCAGGAGTTTGTTCGGGAGTTTGGGATCTTTATCTCGCTTATCCTGCTGCTGACCATCTGGATCAGCCTGTGGGGCCTATCCCTGCGTAAACAGATACGTGAACGCCGACTCGCGGAGGAGGCGTTGAATGCTCAGCTCAAGTTCATTGAAGATCTGGTAGACGGGACACCCCATCCCATCTATGCCAGAGACCTGGGTGGGCGGCTTATTCTCTGCAACAGCAGCTATGCGGCCTTCTTTGGTGAACCGAAAGCAGACTTGTTGGGCTCAGACCTGGTAGCTGATGGTGAGCGTTGGCCTTTTCTCGCCCCCCTGTTTGCCGAGCTTGCCGCTGCCCGCGAGGAGCGGCAGGCGCAGGAGGGGGATCATCGTCTGGTGATGGCGAGAGAGGGAGTAGATGTTTATCACTGGGTGCAGCCCTACTACGATCGGGATGGCGAGGTACAGGGGGGAATTGGCGGCTGGATCGATGTGAGCGAGCGTTTGCGTCTACTTGACGAGCTGGCGGTGGCAAGCCAGGAGGCGCAAGAGGCCAATCGCGCCAAGTCGACGTTTCTGGCCACCATGAGCCACGAAATTCGTACTCCCATGAATGCCATCATAGGCCTGCTGGAGCTGACCCTGCGGCGAGATCGTCTACATGAGGAGGATAAGGCCTCGCTCTCTATCGCCCATGGTTCGGCAACGGATCTGCTGTCCTTGATCGGCGATATCCTGGATATCTCCAAGATAGAGTCGGGGCGGCTCGAGCTGGTACCTGAACCCCATGATGTGGCGGCCTTAACCGAGTCTGTCGTTACCGTGTTCAACGCCCTGGCCAGACAGAAGAGTCTGCAACTGGATCTGGTCATCGGAGCGACCCATTGGGTGCAAATAGACGGACTCTGCTACAAGCAGATCCTGTCCAACCTGATCAGCAATGCCATCAAGTACACGGATAAGGGATCGGTACGGGTGGAGTTATTGTCACGGGTTAGCGATGGCTGGTGCACCTTGCAGCTGGCGGTCAGAGATACCGGGATAGGAATAGACCCGATGGAGCAGGAAAAGTTGTTCCAGCCCTTCAGTCAGGCCAGTCAACCCAAGCATATTCAGCGATCTGGTACCGGCCTGGGGCTGATGATCAGCCGTTCCCTCTGTGAATTGATGGGTGGGTCACTGGCGCTTGAGAGCGAGCCGGGTTCTGGTACTCGTGTCTCGATAGAAATTAAACTCCCTCTGACTGCAGCCGTGGAGCAACCGCTATTGGTCGAACTGGGTAACACAACAAAAAGCGGTCGGCGGCTGCAGGTAATGGTTGTGGATGACCACCCTACCAATCGGCTGCTTATCAGTCAGCAACTGGCCTATTTGGGGCATAAAGCCAAGGCGGCAGAGTCAGGTGAGCAGGCATTGAGGCTCTCTGCTAAATACCCGTTTGATGTCATTATCACTGACTTCAACATGCCAGGTATGAACGGGTTCGAGCTGACTCGTCAGCATCGTGCGCGGGAACACCTCAATGGTACGCGACGTTGTGTGGTTTTAGGCTTGACGGCCGATGCGCGTCAGGAGCAGGTGAATGAAGGTTATGCGGCCGGCATGGATGATTGTCTGTTCAAGCCGGTAGGGCTGGAGGAACTCGGTCATTGCCTGTGTCGGCATATGCTGCGTGAGGAGCAAGCGGATATTGCAACTTGCATGCAGGAAATAAAACATTGCCTCGGACCCCTGACTGGCAATCAACCAGCACTGATAGTGCCTCTGCTGACAGCCTTTATCAGTGCCAGCGATGACGATCTGCTGGGATTAGAACAAGCAGCTGATGTGCAAGATGTGCCACAGTTTTTGGATTATGTTCATCGCTTGAAAGGTGGTGCCAGGATAATTGGGGCCTCACAATTGGTTAAGACCTGCGGTGAGGTTGAGTCCGATGAGCTGGATTCATTGGCTTTGTCCTTAGCGTTGGAATGTTTGCAACGAAGCTATGAGGTGGTCAGGCTGGCAATTGTGCAGCTTCAGGAGGCTGAGTGAGGATAAAAGGCATGACAGGCATGCCTTTACAATTTTCAACCATGCCAATACACCATCAATTCATAGGCGGCCTCACCGATCTGGTTTGGCCGGGCTGAGGCAGCCTTATAGCCAAGATAGTAGTGGGTGGCTTGTTCCAGTGTCAGTGTGTGATTGGCTGGTAACTGCTGACCATTGATTGTCAGCTGTATATCGGCACCGGCTTCTTGTGGCAGGCGGCCATATAGCTTACGGGCTTGCAGCTGATAGGTAGTGTTGAAATCTGTGTTACTGATATTGGCTGCCAAGGTATGGGTGGGGTGCCGCGTCTGATTTGAATTGACGGGTTGAAGGCCGGGATGGGTGAGTGCTATTTCCATCCTGGTATCTTTACTGGCAATGGCCGGCAAGTTGAGTTGACGGATCTGAGTATCGGCCTGAGCGGCTGAACCGCAGCACCCAAGCAGTAACGCCACCAGAATTCCTTTCTGAGACATATGATCCTCTCCTAGATATAGAAGTTACTCCCGTTGGCAGGAGTGTTTGTTTATCGGCCCTCCAACCGAGAAGCTTAGTATGGATCCAGTTATTCGAAATGAGCTGACACGGAATACGGGGTATGATCCCGCGCCTTGGTACATATCTTCTTCATTGATACGGGATCCCTGTCTTGCTCGAAAATCAGATGATGTTGTTGGCGGTATTCGAACGGGCGGCGCTGATGCTGATGACCCTGTTCTTCCTGACCCGCACCCGGCCGTTCCAGCGGCTGTTCCAGAAGCGGGATCACACCCCGGCCGAGCTGGTGCTGGTCGCCTCCATCTTCGGCCTGTTCGCCGTGTTCAGTACCTACACCGGCATTCCGGTGGAAGGGGCGCTGATCAACGTGCGGATCATCGCCATCATCTCGGGCGGCATCCTGTTCGGCCCCTGGGTCGGCATCCCGGCCGGGGTCATCTCGGGCCTGCACCGTTACCTCATCGACATGGATGGCCACACCTCGATACCCTGTCTCATCGCCAGCATCATCGCCGGTCTGCTCGCTACCTGGTTGCACCTGCGCTGCCGCAAGTCGCGACTCTGGCTCTACGGCATACTGGCGGGCATGTTGTGCGAGGGGCTGACCATGTTGCTGATCTGGCTGCTGACCGAACCCCATGAGGTAGGGGTGGAGATCGTCAGCCACATCGCCTATCCGATGATCGCCGGGGCGCTCTGCATCGGGCTCATCATCAAGCTGGTGCAGGATCTGGATGACGAGAAGGAGCTGATTGCCGCCAAGCAGGCCAAGCTGGCGCTGGATATCGCCAACAAGACGCTGCCCTTCTTCCAGAAGGTCGATCGCCACTCCCTCGGTCAGGTGTGCGCCGTGATCCGGCGCGAGATCGACGCCGATGCGGTGGCCATCACAGATACCCGGGACGTGCTGGCCTACGTGGGGGTGGGCAAGGATTACTACGAGCTGGACGAGCACCACGCCATCAGCGGCATGACCCAGCAGGCGGTGCTGCTCGACCAGATCATCATCAACAACGATCTGCGCCAGTATCACCTCTCCGATTTCCACTCTGTCATCATTATTCCGCTGCGGGAAAACGGCGCCGTCAGCGGCACTCTCAAGATCTACTACCGCCGCACCCACAGCATCACCAGCTCGCTGCGGGAGATGGCGGTGGGCCTCTCCCAGCTCATCTCCACCCAGATGGAGGTGTCGCGCATAGAGCAGCTCAAGGAGATGACCCGCAAGGCGGAGTTCACCGCGCTGCAGAGCAAGATCAACCCGCACTTCCTGTTCAATGCCCTCAACGCCATCTCGTCGCTGATCCGCATCCGGCCCCAGCAGGCGCGCCAGCTCATCGCCAATCTGGCGGACTATCTGCGCTACAACCTCAACAAGGGGGACGAGCTCATCGACATCCAGGAGGAGCTGCAGCAGGTGCGCGACTACGTGGCCATCGAGCAGGCCCGCTTCGGGGACAAGCTGGAGGTGGTGTTCGAGGTGGACGACGTCCACATCCAGGTGCCGAGCCTGCTGTTGCAGCCCCTGGTGGAAAACGCCATCCTGCACGGCATCCAGCCCCGCAGCGCGCCGGGCCGGGTCACTATCGAGGTGAAGCAGCTGGCGGGGGGGATTCGGGTGGCGGTGCGGGACACCGGTTACGGCATCAGCCAGGCGGTGATCGACGGGGTGGCCGCCGGCCGGGTGGAGAGCCGCAGCATCGGCCTGATGAACGTGCATCAGCGGGTCAAGCTGCTGTACGGGGACGGCCTGCACCTCAAGCGGCTGGAGCCGGGAACCGAAGTCTGCTTCTATCTGCCGGATCAGGAGGCGATGCCATGCTGAGAGACATCACTGTTGAGGACGAGCCTCTGACGCGAGAGGTGCTGGCCTGCTCTTCTTCCCAGCTAGGGGCAACGCAATGCTGAAAGCCATTATTGTCGAAGACGAATACCTGGCCCGTGAGGAACTCATCTATCTGGTGAGCCAGCACAGCCAGATCGAGATAGTGGCGAGCTTCGAGGACGGGCTCGAGGCCTTCAAATACCTGCAGGATCACGAGGTGGACGTGGTGTTTCTGGATATCCAGATCCCCTCCATCGATGGCCTGCTGCTGGCCAAGAACCTGCACAAGTCGAGCCATCCGCCTCACATCGTCTTCGTCACCGCCTACAAGGAGTTTGCGGTGGAGGCGTTCGAGCTGGAGGCGTTCGACTACATCCTCAAGCCCTACAACGAGCCGCGCATCATCAATCTGCTGCAAAAACTCGAGCACGCGGGCAAGTCGCAGCCAGCCGGCACGGGGGAGGCGAGCGGCGACGTGATCAGCCCGCAGAATCGCACCGTCAATCTGGTGAAGGGGGAGCGCATCATAGTCACCCCCTGCGAGCAGATCTACTACGCGGAAGCGGACGAGAAGCTGACCTATGTCTATACCCGCACCGATCGCTACGTGATGACCATGACCATCAGCGAGTTTGTCAGCCGGCTGCCGGCGGAGGGCTTCTTCCGCTGCCATCGCTCCTACTGCGTCAACATCAACAAGATCCGCGAGATAGTGCCCTGGTTCAACAGCACCTATCTCATCCGGCTCCATGACCTGCCGTTCGAGGTGCCGGTCAGCCGCAGCAACATCAAGGCGTTCCGTCAGCTGATGCGGCTCTGATTGTCATTCATTCCCGCCGATCTGCATTTCATGCCTTAATCGGTCGGCGCGAGCTGCGTCTTGCCTATAGTGGCCTTAATTTCCTTAAGGCCATCGACCGAGACGCATCATGACCAAAGAGATGAATCGCACCCGCTATCTGACCCTGATAGGTACCATCATCACCCAGTTTGCGCTGGGTTCCGTCTACACCTGGAGCCTGTTCAACGCCCAGCTCTCCGACAAGCTGGACGAGCCGGTCAGTCAGGTGGCGTTTGCCTTCGGCCTGCTCAGCTTGTCGCTGGCGGTGGCCTCTTCCATGGCGGGCAAGCTGCAGGAGCGCTTCGGGGTGCGCAATGTCACCCTGGGGGCCGGCGTGCTGCTTGGCATCGGCTTCTTCCTCACCGCCCACGCCAGCAACCTGGCCATGCTCTACCTCTGCGCCGGCATACTGGTGGGCTTCGCCGACGGGACCGGTTACCTGATGACCCTCTCCAACTGCGTGAAGTGGTTCCCGGAGCGCAAGGGGCTCATCTCCGCCTGCTCCATCGGTGCCTATGGCCTCGGCAGCCTCGGCTTCAAATACATCAACCTGCTGCTGCTCTCCAACAACGGTCTGGAAGCGACCTTCCAGCTGTGGGGGCTGATCGCCATGTCCATGGTGCTGGTGGGCGGCATGCTGATGAAGGATGCGCCCAAGCAGGCAGCCTCAGTGCAGCAGACCGAGAGCCGTGACTTCACCCTGGCCGAGGCGATGCGCAAGCCGCAGTACTGGATGCTGGCGCTGATGTTCCTCACCGCCTGCATGAGCGGCCTCTACGTCATCGGCGTGGCCAAGGACATAGGCGAGAATATGGTGGGTCTGTCGACTGCGGTTGCCGCCAATGCGGTCGCCATCATCGCCATGGCCAACCTGGGGGGTCGGCTGGTGCTGGGCATACTGTCTGACAAGATGTCCCGCATCCGGGTCATCACCATAGCCCAGCTGATCACCCTGTGTGGCATGGCGTTGCTGCTGTTCGTGCCGCTCAATGCCAACCTCTTCTTCGTGGCGGTAGCCTGCGTGGCCTTCAGCTTCGGTGGCACCATCACAGTCTATCCCTCGCTGGTGAGCGACTTCTTCGGTCTCAACAACCTGACCAAGAACTACGGCGTCATCTATCTGGGCTTTGGTCTGGGCAGCATCATAGGCTCCATAGTGGCCTCCCTGTTCGGCGGCTTCATGGCGACCTTCAACCTCATTCTGGTGCTGATGGTGGTGGCCCTGGTGCTCTCTCTCACCATACGTCTGCCGGCTCCCAAGCCGCTCTGCACCGATTGAGGGTTCGCTTCGCTCGATGACGACATGAAACCTGAGCCCGATGGGCTCAGGTTTTTCTTTCATCAAAAGACGTATAGATGGCTAAATATCTATACTCTTGTGCCGCCCTTTCCTATAATCCCCCCGCTTTGGCGCATCATGCTTAATAGGGAATCCGGTGAAAATCCGGAGCTGGCGCGCAGCGGTAAGGGGGAACGAAGCGACATCAGGGCACTGCCGTCAGGTGGGAAGCCGTCGCCGTAGGCCATCAGCCCCCCAGCCCGAAGACCTGCCAAAGTTCGTATTTCGGGCCGAGAGAAACCGGCCACGAAGTAGATGCTTACGCGAACTTAAGGATCTCTCATGTCCAAGAAATTATTGGTGGCTGCCCTGTTGCCAACGGCGGCCTTCGCCCAGACGACCATCCCCGTCAATCCTACCCTGGTGATCACCGCCAACCGGGTGGAACAACCCATCAGCACGGTTCTGGCACCTGTTGTGGTGATCGATCGCGCCGAGATCGAATCCCGTCAGGTGCAGAGCCTGCCAGCGCTGTTGAAGACGCTGCCGGGTGTGCAGATCACCACGCTGGGTGGGCGAGGGCACATGAGCAGCCTGTTCATCCGCGGTACCAACTCCAACCATTCGCTGGTGCTGATGAACGGGCGCCCCATCGCCGCCATGGTGGCCGGCACGCCAGACCTCAGCCAGATCCCGCTGGGCAATATCGAGCGCATCGAGTACATCCGGGGCCCGCGTGCTGCTGTCTATGGCGCGGATGCCATCGGCGGTGTCATCAACCTCATCACCAAGACCTCCGCCAAGAATGGCAGCGAGACCCACCTGAAGGGGGGCGTGGGCAGCAATGGTTACGGCCAGGGTCAGGTGCGTACCGTGCAGGCCCTTGGTCAACAAACCGACATGAATATGATGATTGGCTACGAGCGCACCGATGGTTTCGATGTGGTGGCCAATGCCCAGCAGCCGGATCGGGATGGCTTCGACAGTCTGAACGGCCAGATCGGGCTGAACCATGCCTTCAATGATGCCTGGAGTGCGGACTTCAACGCTCAGGGTTATGACAATCAGACCGAGATGGATGATGCCTATCAGTCGGCCGATCAGAGTCGGGTACAGGCCTTCCAGTATGATGGCGGTCTCAAGTTCCAGAGCGAGACGCTGACCAGCCGGCTGGAGGCCAGTTATGGCGAGAACAAGCTGAAGAGCTGGTGGGAGAGCAAGGGAGAATCCAGCGCCCAGCCGATCCACACCGGCCTGACCCGTTTCTCCTGGATCAACAGCTGGAGTGGCGTCGAGGGGCTCAACCTGACCGGTGGTGCCGACTGGCAGCAGGAGCAGTTGAAATCCGACTCGCGCAGCTCTGGTCAGGCGTTCAATGCCCCCGATCGCGACAACACGGGTCTGTTTGCGGTGGGCAGCTATCGCTGGCAGGCCCTGCTCTGGGAGCTTTCGGGTCGTACCGATGACAACGAGCAGTATGGCCGTCACAACACCTGGTCCGCCGCCAGCGGGCTGGACATAGATGACAACCACAATGTGCGGTTGAGTTATGGCACCGGCTTCAAGGCGCCGACCTTCCTCGACCTTTACTATCCCGGTTATGAGAATCCGGATCTGAAACCGGAAGAGAGCAAGAACCTGGAGCTGGGCTTCACCGGCCGTTATACCGGTTGGGACTGGTCGCTGAACCTGTATCGCAATCAGATCCAGAACCTGATCGCCTGCCAGAGTGCCTTCTCCACCTGCAAGCCGGACAACACGGATGCCGAGATCCGCGGTGTGGAAGTGGCGTTGGGTCTGGAAACCGGACCGCTCCATCATGATCTGAGCTTCGATTACACCAAGACCGAAGACAAGAACGATGGTGACCAGCAACTGCTGCGTCGTGCCAAGCAGAAGGCCAGCTGGCTGACCCAGGTACAGCTGGGCCCGGTCGATCTCTCAACCGAACTGCTGTATGTGGGCAAGCGGGATGACAAGAACTTCAGCAGCTTCCCGGCTGAGCGGGTAGAGCTGGGTTCCTACACCCTGATCAATCTGGGGGCCAGCTACGGGGTGACGCCTCAGTTCACGCTGGGTGGCCGCATCGACAACCTGTTTGATCGCGACTATGCCCCGGCCTATGGCTATGCGTCGGCGGGTACCGAGTTCAAGCTGACGGCGGACTACCGCCTCTGATCGCCAGCGCTGCTATATATAGAAGAGAAAAAGCGAGGCCCTGCCATGTGCAGGGCCTTTTCTATGGCTCTGTCCCAGTTAT
>NZ_CDDA01000035.1 GCF_000819745.1 Aeromonas bestiarum
ATAACTGGGACAGAGCCTAAAAAAAGCCCCGGCCAGTGGCCGGGGCTAGAGACGATTGGCGCCAGGATCAGCGATTGATCGCGATCGGCATGCCGCTGCGCTGTTCCAGCGCCTGCTTGACCAGCTGGGAATCGCTGTCGGCATGGGCGATGAAACGGGTCACGGCCGGGGTCATCGGCAGCGGAGCCGGCAGGCTGGAGTTGAACTCCTCCTGGCTGCGGGAGAGCGGCTGATGCACTTCCAGATAACGGCGACCATCCGGCTCGACCGAGGCCTTGATCGGCTGGTTCACGAACTGCACGCGGGTGCCGACCGGTATCTTCTTGAACAGGTATTCGATGTCTTCGTTGCGCAGACGCACGCAACCGTGGCTCACCCGCAGACCTATGCCGAACTGGGCATTGGTGCCGTGGATGGCGTACATCTTGCCGATGTAGAGCGCAAACAGCCCCATGGGGTTGTCCGGGCCGGCGGGCCAGACTGCCGGCAGGCTCTCGCCACGGGCGGCATACTCGGCATGCATCTTGGCGGTCGGGGTCCAGGTCGGGCCCGCCTTCTTGCGCTGCACGCTGGTCACCCAGTTTTCCGGGGTGTCGGTGCCGAGCTGGCCGATGCCGATGGGCAGCACTTCCACCACCTTCTTGCCTTTCGGGTAGTAGTAGAGGCGCATCTCGGCCACGTTCAGCACTAGCCCCTCGCGCGGGGCATCCGGCAGGATCAGCTGATGCGGCACTATGAGCTTCTCGCCGGTCTGCAGCAGCAGGGGATCCGCCTTGGGGTTGGCCTCGAGCATGTTGGTCAGACCCAGCTGGAATTTGGCGGCCGCGGCTTCCAGCGGCTGGCCATTTTCCTCTGCCGGCACCACGTATTCCAGATTTTCACCCACCAGACGGCTGTTGGCCGCAGGCAGGGCATATTCAACAGCAAGCACTGGCGCGGCGGCCAAGACGAGGCTGCAGCACAGAGCGGCCGCAGTATTGTGAAGGAGCTTCATAACTTTCCTGTAATGGATGACGTGGTTCAAGACTCTGGGCTGACCCGGGATCGGCTGGGCGGTCCGGGGGCGGAGAGAAGGCCGCCATTTTTCTCCTCTCTTGGCCAAAATTCAACAAGCAAATGGGGCGGCGACGCAGGATTTTATGCCCCCGCGCGCCGCCGGGCAGTTTTAGCCGTTGCTGACGGATCCCCGTTGCCAGGTGCGCATATCGTAACCTGTGGGAGATTGGTGCAACCGCAGATGAAATTGCTCAATGATGGCAAAGATATGGTCGAAAATATCGGCCTGGATCCCTTCGTAATCGGCCCAGGCGGTGGTCGCGGTGAAGCAGTAAATCTCCAGCGGCAAACCGTCCGTGGTCGGCGCCAGCTGGCGTACCATCAGCGTCATGTCCTTGCGAATGCCGGGATGGGCCCGCAGGTAGGCGTCCAGATAGGCGCGCAGGGTACCCAGATTGGTGAGGTGACGACCGTTGATGGGACAGCTCAAGGCATCGCTGAGCTGCTGGTTGTAGACGCTCAGCTCCTGCTCCTTGTGGCTCAGATAAGGCGCCAGCAGCTGGGCCTGCTTGAGCTGCAACTGCTCATCCGCGCTCAGAAAACGCACGCTGGTCATGTCGATGCTGACGCTGCGCTTGATGCGGCGACCGCCGGATTCCGTCATCCCCTGCCAGTTTTTGAAGGAGTCGGAGATGAGGGCATAGGTGGGTATGGTGGTGATGGTCTTGTCCCAGTTCGACACCTTGACGGTAGTGAGACCTATGTCAGTCACCTCGCCGTCGGCGCCGTACTTGTCCATCTGCAGCCAGTCGCCGACGCTCAGCATGCGGTTGGCGGAGAGCTGGATCCCCGCCACCAGGCCGAGGATGGGATCCTTGAACACCAACATCAGCACGGCTGTCATGGCACCCAGGCCGCTGAACAGGAACAGCGGTGACTTGCCGAGCAGCAGGGCTATCATCAGGATGCCGACCAGTATGCTGCCTACCAGTTTTACCCCCTGGAAGATGCCGCGCAGCGGCAGATCCCGCCCGAGCCGGGTGTAGCGGCTCACCGACAGCATGCAGTCGAGCAGGGCGAACAGCGCCAGCAGCAGGAACAGCAGGATCCAGAACTGGGCCAGCATCTCGATCCACTGCAGGCTCTCGGATTTGCGCGGCAGCCAGATCTCGGCCTGACCGAGCAGCACAGCCCCCTGCAACACCAGGGCGAGCCGGTAGAACAAGCGCTGTTGCAGCTGAGGCGGCAGCCACACCTGCTTGGTCTTGCCGAGGATGCCAACCAACCGCACCAGAAGTACCCGGTGCAACAGCATGTGCAACACCAGCGAGGTAAGGACGATAAAGCCCAGGGCGATCACCAGTGCCATCAGGCCGCTGACTTCGATCCCCATGCCGGTCAGCCAGTGAAAAAACATCTCCTTCATCCCTACCTCCAATGCGTGAAACAGTTGTCAGGGTACGTATCTGCCACCCCATGTCAAATGACAAGCCGCTCAACCAGGGGCCGGAAACGACAACGCCCGGCACAGGCCGGGCGTTGATTCAGGGCGAGGTGGCGTTAGCCGACCAGGCTCAGGGCATCGCGGGCGATGACCAGCTCTTCGTTGGTGGGCATCACCAGCGCCAGGCGGCTGCCTTCGGCCGTGATGGGACCCTCGCCACCGAGCACGGCGGCATTGTTCGCCTCTTTATCTACCTTGAAGCCGAACAGGGCCAGACGATCCAGCACCATCTCGCGCACCATGGCGGCGTTTTCACCGATACCGCCGGTGAACACCAGAGCGTCCAGACGACCCTCCATGGCGGCGGCATAGGCACCGACATACTTGGCCACCCGGTAGGTGAACACATCGAGCGCACGCTTGGCGCCGGCGTCGGTCGCATAGTTGGTGGTGACATAGCGGCAGTCACTGCTCACCTCGGTCAGGCCAAGCAGACCGGACTCACGGGTGAGGGTGTGGTTGATCTCGTCCACGCTGTAACCGAGCTGGTCGTGCATGAAGAAGACCACGGCGGGGTCTATGTCGCCGCAACGGGTGCCCATCGCCAGCCCTTCCAGCGGGGTCAGGCCCATGGAGGTGTCGACGGACTCGCCGTTCTTGATGGCGCAGACGGAGGCACCGTTGCCCAGGTGGCAGTTGATGATGTTGAGCTCGGCCAGCGGCTTGCCCAGCGCCTTGGCGGCTTCTTCCGCGATGAAGCGGTGGGAGGTGCCGTGAGCGCCGTAACGACGGATGCCGTTCTCTTTGTAGAGCTTGTAGGGCAGCGCGTAGAGATAGGCTTCCTGCGGCAGGGTCTGGTGGAAAGCGGTGTCGAACACGGCCACGTTCTTCTCGACCAGGGCCGGGAAGACCTTGAGCGCGGCACGGATGCCGATGAGGTGCGCCGGGTTGTGCAGGGGAGCGAACGGAATGGCGGCTTCGATGCCGGCAATCACGCCATCATCGATGCGAACGGAGCGGGAGAACTGCTCGCCACCGTGCACGATGCGATGGCCAATGGCCACCAGCTGCTCGGCCAGAGAGGGATCCTGGGGCAGGATGTGACCCACTATATGGTCGAGGGCAGCCTGGTGTGCGGCGCCCGCTCCCAGCATGGCTTCGCCCTTGACCCCGTGGAGTTTCCATTTGATACGTGCATCATCCAGATTGAAGCATTCGGCCAGGCCGGACAGCATGTCCTCACCTGTTTCGGCGTCCATTACGGCAAATTTCAGGGAAGAGCTACCGCAGTTAAGGATCAATACCAACTTGCTCATGTTCTACATCTTCCTGTGCTTCGGCTTTATGCCGACAGTGTCGTGTCATCCAGAAGTGGATGGGATTCCCCTGCCGGGGGCTTATGGTCGCAGGAAAGTGCGCCCAATTTTTCAATACGTTAAGTGCGGATCCTGATGATTCCGTGCACTCATCTTGGCCAGGCTGCACCGGCGGTTACAGGCCGGCCAGCAGATCCCTGTGCACCTTGACCACCAGCTTCTTCACCTGAGCCGGCTGGTTGGGGGTACAGAGAGGGCGATGCAGTTCTCCCGGCCAGAAGATGGCGAAGTCGCCGGGCTGCAACGCCAGATAACTGGTCTGTTCGTCGTCGACGAACCAGAGATCGGGATGGGGATGATCGGCACCCTCATTGCCATAAGCATGAGGCCCGACCCCTATCCACTCTTCACCGCGCAACAGCAGCTGGATATCCAGATACTGCTGATGGAACTCGCCACGGCGATCCGCGGCCGGCTCGGTCAGCTCTTCGCTCACCAGACAGAACAGCGTGAGGCCGTCGATCTCGCGCTTGCCGAGCGGCGCATTCAGCCACTGTTCCACGCTCTTCACCACCTCGGCCATGATGCTATCCAGCGGGGCGGGCAGCGGCGTGCGCTGCAGGGTATTCAGACTGCCGGTGATCATGGCGAGCGGATCCTTAGGTGTATTCAGGCGACATCTTTGTCGCAAAATGAAAAAGGACCCTGTTCAGGTCCTTGTGTCACACCGTCTGCAATCCGTGCAGACAGGAGTAGAGCATTTGCTCGTGCCGAGCGTGATGAGGCCACTGTTACACACTCATCCGCAGCTTGCCAAGAGGCGCAAGCGTATTCGCCCAGTGATCGTACCAGCTGAAACAATATTATTCACTACTCCATCGCCGCCGACTTTGACCAGACGCAAAAACGGGAGCATCTGCTCCCGTTTTTTTCGTACAACCGGTTTCATTCAAGCCTTGCGGGCGTTTTCCACCGGCTTGGCATACATGGCGCGCCAGATGCTCTTGTGCTCTTGTGGCACCTCTGACTGACGGGTCAGGAAGGCCGCCTGCTCTATGGTATTGGCCTTGCCGGACACATCTGCGGCCAGGTAGTTGCCCGGGAAGAGGCGATAGTTGCCCCAGATCGCCTTGTCGATCAGCGCCGCCAGTTCGTCCGGATCGCTGAACCCCTCGGTGATGGGGGCGCCGAAGGAGACGTGTACCCGCCCCTTCTGGCCGACGATGCCGGCGACTATGCTTTCGATGTCCTCGAACTCGCCCTTCTCGTAGCTGCCGTTGACCGACTTCTCGTACAGCTCGCGCGCCTTGGCTTTGTCGGTGGGATCCAGCTCGTAGCTGATGCTGACCGGCACTATGTTGAGGCTGCGCATGTAGTCGACGAAGTCGATTTTCTGCTTCTTGCCGTCCACATAGAACATCTTGAGGATGGCCGGATCCGTCTTGTCATCGCCATTCTTGGCACGCCCTTCCTTCTGGGCGATCCAGATGGAGTGACCCTCGTGCACCGACTGGCCTATGTAGGCAGACAGCTCGCCGAGCATTTTCATCATCTCCCGCGGCCCCTTGGCGGAGCGCTTGACGATGAAGCTCTTGTTGAGCTTCATCAGCTCGGTCGCGCAGGGTTTGCGCAGCAGGTTGTCACCGATGGCGATGCGCACCGTATCGAAGCCGTGGGTATGCAGTCCCCAGTTGACGAACGCCGGATCCATGGCGATGTCCCTGTGGTTGGAGACAAACAGGTAGCCCTGCTCCTTCTTCAGGTGCTCGATCCCCGAGAAGGTCACGCCCTTGGTGGAAGTGGCAATCATGCGGGACATGTAACGGGTCACGCCCATCTGCACCTGATGAATGGTGGTCACCTTGGACCACTTGTAGCGCAGGAACTGACGGATCAGCGGGCGTATGGCCCAGCCCAGCCAGCTCATCAGGGAGCCGAAACGATACTTGGCGATGGCGCCAACGAATTCATCATCCCGGATCAGCCGTTCTATGGCTGCCGGCACTTCTTCATCGCGGTAGGGGCGAATGTCCGCGAATCTATCTACTTCTGTCACAGTGTCAGCCTTGCATGTAAGGAGTCGCGGCCAACCGAGTTGGCCGGGAAATTCAGGGCGCAATTTTACACGCTTTTATGCCAAGGGGTATGTGATGTGCGTAGATAGTGAGATCTGACCAGTGAAATGAATAAATGGCCCCGTTCGGGCCATCTTTTTACTCTTCCACCGTGAACGAGATCATCATGCCGGTGTCCTCGTGCTCCAGCAGGTGACAGTGGGCCATGTAGGCCCGCTCCTTCGGCGCCGGGTGATCGAAACGCACCAGCACCTCGCTGCGCCCGCCCTCCACTTTCACTATGTCCTTCCAGCCGGCACGGTGCTGTGCCACCGGCTGGCCGTTGATCCGCTGGCCTGAGGGCGCCATGCCCTCAGGCCAGCGCCAGACTCACCGCAGCCTCGGCGTGGATTGCGGTGGTGTCGTAGAGCGGCACCGCCGCCTCGGCCTCCCCCACCAGCAGCGCAATCTCGGTGCAGCCCAGGATCACCGCCTGGGCGCCCGCCTCGGCCAGCCCGGCTATGATGGCCAGGTACTCGGCCTGCGATGCGTCGCGAATGTCGCCAAGGCACAGCTCGTCATAGATGATGCGGTGTACCCGCTCCCGCTGCGCCTCGTCGGGCACCAGCACCTCCAGCCCGAACTTGTCCTGCAGCCGCCCCTTGTAGAAATCCTGCTCCATGGTGAAGCGGGTGCCGAGCAGCCCGACCCTTTGTATCCCGTCCGCTTGCAGGCGACGGGCGGTGGCATCGGCGATATGGAGCAGCGGAATGTCGATGGCGGCCTCAATCTCGGGCGCCACCTTGTGCATGGTGTTGGTGCCGATCAGCAGAAAATCGGCGCCGCCGGCCTGGATGGCCCGCGCTTCTGCCGCCAGCAGGCGGGCGGTGGCGGGCCAGTCGCCGACGTGCTGCAACCGCTCTATCTCGGCAAAGTCGACGCTGCTCAGCAGCACCCGCGCCGAGTGCAGGCCGCCGAGCCGCGCCCGCACGCCCCGGTTGAGCGCCTGATAGTAGCTGACGGTGGACTCCCAGCTCATGCCACCCAGCAGACCGATACATTTCATGAGACCTCCTTGTACAAACCAAACAGAGGGCGCCGCTCACCACGTCGCCAATGGAATAAAAAAGGCCCCGCAGGGCCAACAAGACAGCCGGTAAAGGCCCGGGCTCAAGGTCAGGCCCGGACTAAATCCAGATCATCAGCACGCAGGCCGCCGTGGCGATCCCCATGCCCAGATTGAAACGACGCCAGCCACGGGCGGTGCGGATGATGCGGCGCACCTGGGCACCGAACAGCACCCAGAAGGCACCGGTATAGAGGCCGGTCACGAAGAAGATGCCGAGCACCCAGATGGCGGAGGGCCAGTAGGCCTCTCCCGCCAGGGTGAAACCGCTGATGGCGGAGAGCGCCATCATCCAGGCCTTGGGGTTGAGCAGTTGCAGCATGGCGCCCTGATGGGCCGGGATGAGCGGCCGGTTGCCCTCGGCCGGGCCGCTGGCGGTCGCCACCTTCCAGGCCAGCCAGAGCAGGTAGGCCGAACCGATGAGCTTGAGGCCGTCGTGCAGCAGCGGCACCTTTTCAAACATGACGCCAAGACCCAGCGCCGTGGCCAGGATCATCAGATTGATCCCCCCGACTACCCCCACCAGCAGGGGAAGGGTGCGGCGAAAACCCTGCGCCGCCCCGGCACTGGTGAGCAGCATGTTGTTGGGGCCCGGCGTACCGCAGGTGATGAGGGCAAAGCCCGCCAGGGGAAACAACCAGTTCAGATCCATCTCAACCTCTTGGTGATACAAACGCCGGCTCGGCGGCAAGCCTTCTAATATGCAGAGCCAGCCCCGCGGCGACAAGTCAGAAATGGCTCTTTCTTGCTAGCCGCCAGCGCGGCGCGGCTCAATACCAGAGCATGACCACACAGAGCGCCGTCAGCACACCGAGGGAGCTATTGAGGCGCCGCCAGCCCCGATCCGTGCTGATCCAGTTGCTCAGCTGATGGCCGAACAAGACCCAGACAAAGCAGACCGGCAGGGCCACCAGCACAAACATGGTCATCACGGCGAGCTGGCTCGGCCAGTAGCTGGCCCCGGTCAGGCTGAACAGACTGATGGCGGAGATGCCCATCATCCAGGCCTTGGGATTGAGAAACTGGAAGCCCAGCCCTTCCAGCAGGGTCAGCGGACGGGCGCGTCGGGCCGGATCACCGGGGGCACCGGCCACGGCGATGCGCCACGCCAGCAGCAACAGATAGAGGCTGCCGAAGATCTGCAGCCCCAGCCGCAGCAGGGGCCAGCGCTCGAACAGAGGATAGAGCCCCAGCGCCAGCACAAGTTGCAGCACGGGTTGACCCACAGCCACGCCCATCAGGTGCGGCAGGGTGCGGCGCACCCCGAAGTTGGCGCCGGAGGCGGTCAGCATGAGGTTGTTGGGGCCCGGCGTGCCACAGGTGAGCACGGCGAAGCCAAACAGGGTGGCATACCATTCTATCGTCATCATTGACTCCTGAACTGCACACATTGTATCGATACAATGTGCCATTCTTGATTGTTATTGGGTGTAAATTCACGCTATATTGCGAACAAATTTGGATCAATGGATTTATTGTCACCATGACAATCTGGACTCCGGACCTGACCCCCTTCGACGGCCCCCTCTATCTCAAGCTGGTGAAGGCCATAGAGCAGGCCATTCACGATGGCTCCCTGCCACCTCAGACCCGGCTGCCTACCCACAGGGCGCTGGCGGATCGGCTGGGGGTCACGGTCGGCACAATCACCCGCGCCTATGGGGAGGCGGAGCGACGCGGCCTGCTGGCCGCCAAGGTGGGACACGGCACCTGGGTCAAAGGCGCGGGCATGGATCCGGCCAACGAGTGGGTGATCCGCAAGGAGGAGGGGCACCGCATCGAGTTGTGGCAGAACCTGCCAGTGCAGCTGGACAGGGCCGCCATCATACGTCCCATGCTGGGGGAGCTGGCCGACGGGGATCTCAATGCCCTGCTCGGCTACGACAAGGAGGCGGGCCAGCCCGGCCAGCGCCAGCTCTTCATCGACTGGCTGGCCGAGCAGGGGGTGCACGGCAGCGAGGAGCGCCTGCTGTTCAGCCACGGCGCCCAGCACGGCATCATGCTCTCCCTGCTGGCCACCGGCTGCGTGGGAGAGACCATTTTGTGCGAAGGGCTCAGCTACCCCGGCATGCTGGGCAATGCCCGCCAGCTGAAGAATCAGGTGGTGGGACTGGCGATGGATGAAGAGGGGTTGCTCCCCGCCGCGCTGGAGGCCGCCTGCCGCACGCGGCGAGCCAAGCTGCTCTACCTCACCCCCACGCTGCAAAATCCCACCACCGCCATCATGAGCCAGGCGCGGCGCGAGGCCGTCGTCGCCATCGCCCGCCGCCACGATCTGCTGATCATCGAGGATGACGTCAACGGCCTGCTGCCCAGTATCCCGGTGGCGCCCCTGATCAACCTGGCGCCGGAGCGGGTCATCTATCTCGGCAGCCTGGCCAAGATTGCCTGCGGCGGCCTGCGGGTCGGCTTCGTGCTGGCGCCGCCCGCCCTGCGCAACGCCTTCGCCCAGGCGATGCGGCTGTCGAGCTGGATGGTGAGTCCGCTCTTGATCGAGCTGGCCTGCAAGCTGGTGAGCCAACGCCAGATCATGCCATTGGTCGAGCAGCAGCGGCAGATCCTGGCACGTCGCGGCGAGCTGCTTCGCCACCTGCTGCCGGGAGCCCGCTGGCAGGCGGGATCCATGCACGCCTGGCTGCCGCTGCCGGAGCCCTGGCGCAGCCAGGCGTTCGCCGAGGCGGCCAACGCCCTTGACGTCGGGGTGGCGAGCGGGGAACACTTCGCCGCCGGCCAGTTCGCCGCGCCACAAGGGGTACGGCTGAGCCTGAGCCAACCGGCCACGGATGCCCGCGTCGCCGAGGGGCTGGAGCGGCTGGCGCAGCTGCTGCGGGGCTCACCGCCCCCCAATCCCCTGCTATAGTCAGCCACTGTTTGGCCCAATAAGCCCAGATCCGCGCGCTCGAAGGAGAGCCCATGCACCCGACCCGCGTCTCACTCCTGCTCCTCACCCTGATGCTGGGGGGCTGTGCCTCGCCCGGTCATCAACAGCTGGGGGCCGCGCTGACCGGGCTGGAAGGGGAGCTGCAGCGGCTGGAGGAGGAGCTGGCGGCCATGAACGGCCTCCATTACCAGAAGGCGATAGACGCACCGCTCAGCCTGCGCCGCGCGCTGGCCACCCCAGCCCAGACGCAAGAGGGCCTGCAGCCTGTGCAGCGCCAACTGCAGGATGGGCCGCGGCTCAATTACCACTACCGGCTGCCGGATGGCATGACGACCCTGCCCATCGACAACCCCTGCCTGCGTTACGAATTCGAGCTGCGCCACCTGGGTCGCCTCGGCCAGCTTGCCCTCAGCTGGCAGGGCCGCGACGGCCAGGGTTCCCGCCTGATCCGCCAGAACGATTGTCCCTTCTCCGCCAAAGGCCCGGGTCTGCAGTAGGCCAGGCACCTGCCCCTATGGTCAGTTGAAAGGGCTGGCCACATCTTGTAGCTTGCCCCCATCCCGTTCCCCCTGCCCCTGGCCGGAGATCTCCCCCATGAAACTGCCCCCCCTGTGGCTGGCGCTGTGCAGCCTGCCCGTGCTGGCCTGCGGCCCGGATGGCTGCGAAACGCCGCTCACCCTGCAACTGACCGCCGCCCAGTGCCATCTGAACGGACTGCCGTTTCTCTCCCCAGATAACGACACCCGCACCAATCTGGCCCTGCTGCTGGCCGATGAGCAGGCCTTCTCACTGCCCGACGGGGCCCTGCCCCTGCCCTTCACGGTCGATGCGCTGATAAGCCCGGCCGTCGGCGACACAGGGCCCGCCGGGCCGGATCCCCTGCTGGTACTGGCCACCTCGCTGGGTATAGACACCGCGACCACGGAAGCGGCCGTTACCCGGGCCAACAGCTGGAGCGAGGGGCGCTGCATCAGCAACAATCCCGTCTCGGCCGAAGCCTTCCTGCAGGCACTGGCGCAGACGCCGGCACTCACCGCCAACGATCGCAGCCAGCTGGCAAGCCAGCGGCTGGCCATGCTGGGTCAGTGCGGTCAGCCGCAGGATGCGGATCTGGGCACGGCTCAAGACCAAAGCAAGCCAGCGCCGCTGTCGCCCGCCGCCCAGGGTTTCGCCGACTACCTGACCGCCAGCCAACACTTCTATCAGGGGGAGTTCGCACAGGCCGACGCCCTGTTTGCCGCCCTTGCCGGGCAGGACCAGCCCTGGCTGAAGGAGACGGCCGATTACATGCGGATCCGGGTCGCCCTCAACCTGTCCCAGCAGAACGCCTTCGACGACTGGGGCACTCTGGATCGCAACCAGATTGACAAGGCCGCCGTGCAGCGCAGCGAGCAGCTCATCGGCGACTACCGCGCCCGCTACCCAAAGGGGCGCTATCTGGATTCCGCCACCGGGCTGCTGCGTCGGCTGGCCTGGTTCAAGGGAGACAAGGAGCTGCTGGCGAGTCGCTACCTGCAGGCGAGCCAACGACAGAGCGCGCCGGATCTGGTCAACGAGATCGATCTCAAGCTGCTGATGCAGCCCGGCTTCACCGGCTCGGCGGTCATGCCCATGCTGACCCTGGTGCAGGATCTGCGCCGGCTGCGGATCCATGACAGCTGGGATGAGTGGCAGCCGCTGCAAGCCGCCGAGCTGACGCAGCAGACCTCCCAGTTTGCCAGCAACCCGGCCTGGCTTGCCTATCTGCAGCAGGCGGAGCGTTACTACCTCGCCAAGGACTATGACGCCGTGGTGGCGGCCGCCCCCGCGCTCGGCGCAGGCCCTCTGGATAACCTGGCCTTCAGTCAGCAGGTGTTGAAGGGGATGGCGCTGGCGGCCCGGCAAGCGTGGCCCGCCGCCGAACAACAGTGGCGCGCCCTGCTCGCCAACCAGCCGACCCCCTTGCAGGATCAGCTGTTGCAGCTGGCCCTGGCCATGACGCTGGAACGGGCCGGTCAGCTGGAGCAGATCTTCGCCAAGGAGAGCCCCATCAGGAGCGATCACTACCGCATTCCGCTGCTGGAATATGTGGCGCCCGCACCTCTGCTGCGCCGCATGGCCCGGGATGAACAGGCCTCCGACACCCTGCGCCAGCGCGCCAGCCATACCCTGAGCTACAAACAGCTGACCCATGGCGACTACCGGGGCTTCCTGCAGGATCTGGCGGGCAGCCCCGCCACGGCGCCGTTCGACTGGCAAGGCAGCCAGGATTACCAGTGCCCGGCCCTGACCTCGGTGGTCACCACCCTGGCCGACAATCCCAGGTCGCCCAAGGCGCTCAACTGCCTGGGCGAGTTCTTCCTGGCGCAGGGGCTGGACTGGGATCCCCTGCTGTCACGCCCCGGGGCCGATACCCTGGCGGGCAGTCCGGATCTGTTTGCCGGCAAGCAGAGCAGCCGCCTCGACTGGTATCAGAGGGTCATTGCCAATCCCAAGGCCGCCAGGGAAGAGAAGGCCTACGCCCTCTATCGCGCCATCAACTGCTACGCCCCGAGCGGCAGCAACGGCTGTGGCAGTCAGCAGGTGTCCGTCAACCAGCGCAAGGCCTGGTTCAATACCCTCAAGCAGCAACACGGGACCAGCCAGTGGGCAAAGCAGCTCAAATATTACTGGTGATGCTGGCCCTGCTCGGCACGGATGCCGGGGCCGCCGTCGAAGCGAGCCAGTATCGGCAGTTCTGGCTGTGGGCCGGGGTCAGACCCCAGCCAGTGCTGCAACAGGCCGAGCGGCTCTATCTGCATCAGGGCGAGATAGGCCCGCTCGATGCGCGCCAGCCCCTGCGTTTTCAGGGGCAGGGCATAGCGCCGAGCAAGCTGCCCGTCGGCGAGCTGTGGCTCGCCTATCGGGTGGAGCGGCTCGACTGGGATGCCAGACTGCTGCAGAACCTCGAAAACCAGCTGGCAGCCTGGCAGCGAAAGGGCAATAAAGTGCGCGGCATCCAGATAGATTTCGATGCCCGCACCCATCGGCTGGACGACTATGGCCAGTTCCTGCGCCAGCTGCGACGCCAACTGCCCGCCCGCTACGCCATCAGCATCACTGGCCTGCTGGACTGGACCCGTACCGGCGACATAGGGGAGCTGAACGCGCTGGCCGGGGTGATCGACGAGATGGTGGTACAGACTTATCGGGGTCGCAGGACAGAACCCGGCTACGCCCGCTATCTGCAGGCACTGCACCGGCTGACCCTGCCGTTCAAGCTGGGACTGGCCCAGGGGGGAGAGTGGGATCCCGCCTGGGAAACGAGATTGGCGCAGACCCCCGCCTATGGGGGGGTTGTGGTCTTTCTCATCAATCCTCCACTATCTTGACCGGAGGAGGGATTGACCCGGGCTCGTGGCTGGGCGATAACATTAGCTCTTTTTGAATCCGGTTGCGTGCCATACTTCCTCGTACTGTGATCCCGCAAAGGAGTGCCAAGGATGCAGATCCTGTTGATCGAAGACGATGCCATGCTCAGCTCGGCCCTCTCCAAGGGGCTGAATGAGCACGGTATTGCGCCATCCCAACTGATCCACTGCAAAGAGCTCACCACCCTGCCCACCCTGCTGCGTCAGCAGTCGTTCGATGCCGTCATCTGCCGCCAGTATCGCCATCAGGCTCGCGAAGGGATCCGCCTGCTGCAGGAGGCGCACTATCTGGGCTTGCTCGAACCGGGCTGCGTGCTGTTGTTGCTGGATGAGGATCACGATCCGCTCCAGTATCCCCCCTCGGATCTCTACTTCCCGCTGCACCTGCCCATGCCGTTCACCGCAGAGCAGCTGACGCTCTGCCTGCGCGATCTGGTGCTGCTGACCGGGCTGACCCGCCCCCTGCCCGCCCCGATGAAGCTGAGGGAGTGGCATATCGGCTGCGCCCTGTGTGAAGACCTGCTCTATCAGCAACAGAAGCACAAGGAGCTGGGCCCGCTGCTGGACAGGGTCAAGGGCTACATGTTGCTGCAGCAGCAGGATCACTTCCACGCCACCCAGCACTATGCCATGTGTACCACGGAACACGACGCCTGGTGGCCGCGCAAGGGCCTGATCCACTCACTGCTGGGATTGAACAAGCTGGACAGCGCGCGCAAGGATCTGGCCCGCAATCAGGAGCGGCTGCCACCCAGCATACAGCTGGAGCTGATGCTGGCCTGCCTGCTGCACGAGTCACAGTGGGAATCTGCCTGGGAGGTGCTCAACCAGTTGCTGCACAAGCAACCCTGGCAGCCCGAGTGGCGCCAGGCCGCCATCCTCTTGGCCCTGCTGCTCAAAGACGAGGGGAAGGCGCTCGAACAGGCCAACGCCCTCAGCCTGCGCTTCTTTTCCGAACACAAATTCCGGATATCCATCGAGAATTTCATTCTGAACGCCAGTCTGGCGGTGATCTGGCACTACCCCACGGCGGCCCGGATCAGCGCGTTGCAGCAGGAGTATCAGTACCTCAGTCAGGCCGTGACCCTGCGCGCCCATGAGGATGCCTTGCTGCAGGCCTTGATGCTGAGCCTGGATTACCGCTTCGACGAGGCCCTGGTGCTGCTGGCAAGACACCCGCCGGAGACGGCGCGGGACAATCACCTCAACCAGCTGCTCGGTTTTGCCGTCAGCCAGTTCTGCGGCCTGCCCCACCACGCCCAGCGCTACCTGACGCAGCTCAGCCAGTATCAGGCCAGGGTGGCACCGTCCCCCCTGCTCCAGCAGCTGTTCAAGCAGGTGGTCACAGACCAGATGCAACAGCTGGAGCGCCGTGAACAGCGGCTGACCTATCTGCGCCAGGAGCGGCAGAGAGCGACAGTGGCCGGCCAGCATCAGCTCGCCGTACAGTACGCCCTGACCCTGCAGGAGGAGTTTCCGGCGCTGCCCGGCGATGCCTGGCAACTGCTTGAGTTGCTGCAACTGTGCTGGCCCGCCGGCATGCCGGCCCCCAAGGTGGCGCTGCTGGTCGACCGGCTGGAGCGGCGCCTGACTCACAGCGCCTCCTTCATGGAGCACCATGCGGCGGCGTACCAGAAGACGCTGCAGCAGATCAGGTTACACCTGAACCCCAGATTGCCCAGCACGCCCCCCAACTGAGCCCGACACAGGTCGGGCTTCACTCAGATGCCGAGATAGAGCCCGGCTTACAGCAGGCCCCGCACCAAGATACCGGCGATCAGCAGCGGCGCTACCAGACGCCAGCACCAGAGCAGGCCGAAGCGCAGCAGCGGAGAGAGGCCGGCGGGCAATATGCTGTCTCCCAGTCGCCAGCCCAGCAGCAGGGTCAGCACCAGGCCGAACAGCGGCATCATCAGGTTGGAGGTGAGGTAGTCCAGCAGATCGAAAATCGTCTTGCCAAACAGGGTCAGCTCGCTCCAGGGACCGAACGACAGGCTGACCGGGATGCCGGAGGCCATGATCAGCAGGGTCAGCACCCGGCAGGCGCCACGGCGGGACCAGCCCCACTCCTCGGTGGTGAAGCGCACCAGATGCTCCAGCATGGAGATGGAGGAGGAGAGCGCCGCCACCAGCAACAACAGGAAGAACACCACTCCCAGCCCCTGACCAAACGGCAGATGGCTGAACACGGCGGGCATGGTCATGAAGGTGAGCCCTGGCCCGGCGGTCGGGTCAATACCCGTGGACGCCAGCGCCGGGAAGATCATCAGCCCCGCCAGCACAGAGATGAGGCTCGCCAGCGTCACCACCCAGACCCCGGAGCGCAGCACACCCTCGCTGCTCGGCAGGTAGGCGCCATAGGTGGTGTGCACCCCAAGGCCGATGGAGAGGGAGAAGAAGGCCAGCCCCAGCGCATCCAGCACGCTCTGGCCGGTCAGCATGGAGAAGTCCGGCAGCAGCAATTGACGCACCCCGGCCATGGAGCCGGGCATGGAGAGCCCCACCGCCACCAGCAGCAACATCATGATGAACAAGGCCGGCATCATCCAGCGCAGCGCCCGCTCCACTCCCTTCTGAATGCCCCCCTGCACGAACCACCAGGTCAGCCCGGCAAACACCAGATGGGTCAGCACGGGCCACCAGGGGTCACTGACATAGCCATTGAACAGGGCGGTCAGCGCCGAACCCTCGCTCAGGTTGAGCTTGCCCGCCACAGCCAGCGCCGCATAGCCCACGGTCCAGCCGCCGACCACGCTGTAGAAGCTGTAGATGAAGAAGCCGCACAATATCCCCATGTAGCCCATCCAGCGCCAGTTAGGCCCCACCAGCTTGTTGAAGGCGCCGAGCACCCCGCGCTGGCTGCGGCTGCCGAGCAGGGTCTCCCCCACCAGCACGGCCACCCCCAGGGTGAAGCTGAACAGCAGGAACACCAGCAGGAAGGCACCGCCGCCATTGGTGGCCGTCACATAGGGAAACTTCCAGATGGCGCCGAGGCCGATGGCCGTGCCGGCCGCCGCCAACACATGACCGAGACGGGAAGACCACTGAACCTGGCTCATACAACCTCCGGGGAAGACAACATCGAATCGATACTCCATGGCTGACAACACAATACGTAACAACAAAAAAGGCCGCCTGGTGGCGACCTTTGCAATGAACATTCAGACAAACTGCGCGTGCAAGGTCACCTCTCTTGCGAGCTAAAAAATCGGCCGGACAGCGCGAAAATCGGTGACATGAATAGGGTGACCTGAACGCCAAAAAGGAGCCACAGCCTAAACCATGGAAAGAAAAATTGACACATAGTTGATAAAAATTTTTCAATCTGGCTGAAAAATCGGCGCAGCCCGCTCTCCATGCAGGAAAAATGCGCACCGCGCCTCGCTCGGCCAATCCGTTGAACGATAATAGTCTTAGCCTTTGTGGGCACATTAGCCGCCGAAACAGGGGGCAACACGCCCCTCCCCCGCGTTGCGGGCAGGCCAGTGCCCCTGATCAGCATGGATGCACTGACGTGACACACCTGACCGGATACCGCATGAAATGGACGCTTCTCCCCTGGCTACTGCTGGGCAGCCTGACCCTGTCGGCACACCCCGCCCTGACCCTGCTCAGCCATGAGCTGCCCCCCTTCACCCAGTCCCGTGATGGCCAGCTCGGCGGGCTGGCCGTTCGGCTGGTGCGGGAAGCCCAGCAGGAGATGGGGGTCAACTACCCCATCAAGCTCTATCCCTTGAAGCGGGCGCTGGCCCTGACCCGGGCCGAGCCGGGTTTTGCCATGTTCGTGGTGCTGCGCACGCCCCAGCGGGAAGCACAGTTCAAGTGGGTGGGGCCGCTGTTTCTGAACCGGGTGCTGATCTACCAGGCCAGGGGCAGCCAGCCGCTGACCGACCTGGCCCAGTTGCGCCAGCTGGAGCGGGTCGGCGTCCTACTCGGCAGTGCCGATGACGAGCGGCTGACCCATGAGGGCTATGCCAATCTGGTGCGCTACAAGACGGTCGAGGAGGCCGTCGAGCGGCTGGTGCTCGGCAAGATAGATGCCTTTCCGATGGGCGATCTGATCATGAGCGCCACCCTGGACCAGATGGGCTTCTCCCCGCGCAGCGTGGTGAGCTCAGAAGTGCTGCTGCACGAGTCCTGGCTCTACATCGCCTTCTCCAAAAGCGAGGATGACGCCGTGATCGCCCGCTGGCAGGCCGCCATCGACAAGGTCAAAGCCAGAGATGGACAGGCTCAGCCGCCCGCTCAACCCTGAATCCTTTACACCAGCCCCCGCACCAGGCCCCACTGATCAGCAGCCGCACCAGCCAGCGTCCGCCAACCCTAGTTACACCAATCCCCGCACCAGGATGCCGCCGATCAGCAAGGGGGCCAGCCAGCGCCAGCAGCCCATCACCAGGGTGCGCCAGTGCTGTGCCAATCCACGGGGCAGCGCCTGCTGACCCAGTTTCCAGCCCAGCAACAGGGTGAGCGCCAGCCCGAACATGGGCATCATCAGGTTGGAGGTGACAAAGTCGAGCAGCTCGAAGATGTTCTTGCCAAACAGGGTCACCTCAGCCCAGGGGCCGAACGACAGGCTGACCGGGATGCCGTTCACCATCACCAGCAGAGTAATGAGGCCGCAGGCCGCACGACGCGACCAGCCCAGGCTCTCGCAGATAAAGCACTGCAGATGCTCCAGCAGCGAGATGGCCGAGGAGAGCGCAGCCACCACCAGCAAGGAGAAGAAGATCACCGCCAGCCCCTGGCCGAACGGCAACTGCTGGAACACGGCCGGCATGGTCATGAAGGTGAGCCCCGGACCCGCGGCGGGGTCTATGCCGGTCGCCGCCAGCACGGGGAATATCATCAAGCCCGCCAGCACGGCGATCAGGCTCGCCAGCAGCACCACCCAGAGGCTGGAGCGGCCGACCCCATCGCTGGAAGGCAAGTAGGCGCCATAGGTGGTGTGAATGCCCAGGCCAATGGAGAGGGAGAAGAAGGCCAGCCCCATGGCATCGAGCACCCCGGACATGCCGAGCTTGCTGAAGTCCGGCATCAGGAAGTGGCGCACCCCGGCCATGGCGTTGGGCAGGGTGAGGCCGAAGGCCACCAGCAGCAGTATCATGATGAACAGGGCCGGCATCATCCAGCGCAGGGTGCGCTCCACCCCCTGCTGCACGCCGCCCTGCACGAACCACCAGGTGAGAGCGGCAAACAGCAGGTGGGTCAGCACGGGCCAGAGCGGATCGCCGACATAGTCGTTGAAACGGGCGGTCAGCGCGGCGCCATCCCCATGTTGCAGGCTACCCGCCAGCGCCATGCCGGTGTAACCCAGGGTCCAGCCCCCCACCACGCTGTAGAAGCTGAAGATGAGCAGGCTGCAGAGCAGGCCCATGGCCCCGACCCAGCGCCAGCGCTTGCCCATCAGGGCGCTAAACGCCCCCACCACACCACGGCGGCTCAGGCTGCCGAGCAGCGTCTCCCCCATCAGCACGGCCACCCCCAGGGTGAAGCTGAACAGCAAGAACACCAGCAGGAAGGCACCGCCACCGTTGGCGGCCGTCACATAGGGAAACTTCCAGATAGCGCCGAGACCGACGGCGGAGCCTGCGGCGGCCAGGATATAACCGAGCCGGGATGACCATTGGGACTGCTTCATAAGAACTCCAATACAGGTGCCCACCACCTGGGCCCGAAATGGCGCTCAGAGTACGGTCAGGGCCACGCAATCACAACGCCGCTTATCTGGCTAAAAAACGATTTATTGGCATCATTGCCTAATTAAGTTCGATTTAACGCGCTATCGTGCCAACAAATAAAAACCGGAGCATTTTTGCTCCGGTTCTGGCTGTCATGAGTGTGCGTTTTGGGACTAGATAACCCCCAGCTCCCGCAGCCGCTCCATCAGGTAGCTGTGGGCGGTGTGACGCTCGGAGAGCACCACGTCCGGGCGCGGGTGAAGGAACAGCGGCAGGGAGATGCGGGACTTAGCGGCGCTGCCGCCGGTCGGGTTGATGACCCTGTGGGTGGTGGAGGGGTAGTAGCCGCGAGAGGCCTCCTGCAGCATGTCACCTATGTTGATGATCAGGGTGCCAAAATCGCACGGCACGTCCATCCACTCCCCGTCGGATCCCTTCACCTGCAGGCCCGGCTCGTTGGCGGCGGGCAGTATGGTCAGCAGGTTGATGTCTTCATGGGCGGCGGCGCGGATGGCACCCGGCGCCTCTGTGCCGTCGAACGGCGGATAGTGCAGCACCCGCAGCAGGGTCTTCTGGCTCTCTTCGATCATGGAGGAGAGCGGGCAGCTGTAGTGGGCGGCGATGTCGGCCGGGGTGTATTGCTCCACCCAGCCCAGCAGCTCGGCGGCGAGATCGTTGGCGAGGCGATAGTACTCCATCGCCTGCACCTTCAGCTCTTCCGGCATCTGGCCCCAGGGGTAAATATGGAAGTACTCCTTGATGTCCTTCTGGCTGTGACCCTTGGCCACCTCGGACACGGAGGGCGGGAAGTAGCCATCCTGGGTCTCGCGGTTGAACAGGAAATCCTGCTTCTGTTCGCTCATGAAGAAGCGATACCAGTTGTCATAGATGGACTGCACCAGCTCTTTCGGGATGGGGTGGTGGGTCAGCACGCCAAAGCCGGTGGTACGCAGGGATTCGGTGAAGCGCTGCGCCGCATCGGGCGAGCGGTAATCGACGGTCAGGACTTTCATTATTTTTGTTACGCGCCAGTTAAAAGATGGCGCAGTTTACCTCGCCCATGACCACAAGGAAAGTGAGCCGCCCCTCCCGCCCCGGCCCGTCGCCAATAGTGACAAAAACGTCAGAAAACGGCGCCAGCCAAGACCCGCCCTCATCCCTTGTCCTGACCCGGCATCCTCACTAGAATGCCCCCATCATCCATGCTGGAGCCCGTTTATGTCCCCCAAGATCCTGTTGCTGACCCTGCCTTTTCTGCTCGCCGGTTGCAGCTCGCTGTCGGAAGAGGAGTGCCGCGCCATGAGCTGGTACAACCTGGGCTATCAGGATGGAGAGCAGGGCAAGACCCGTCAGGCGACCCGTGACTATGTCTCGACCTGTGGCGAATACGGCCTCAAGGTGGACGAGGCGGAGTGGAAACGAGGTTATGCCAAGGGGCTGGAGCTCTACTGCATTCCGGAGCTCGCCTACAGCAAGGGCAAGTCAGGCGCCGAGTATCTGGGGGTCTGCCCCAACGATGCCAGCTTCCTCACCCAGTACGATCGCGGCCGCCAGGAATATCTGGTGGAGAAGCAGCTCAGCGACCTCAGGAGCGACATGGAGCGGACAGAGCGCGACATCGAGACACTGGAGCGGCAGATCCGCAATGAGAACGACAGCAAGCAGCGCGACTACTACCGGGCCCAGCGCGAGCGCGCCATCCGCCATTACGAGGGGCTGCGCCGCGACTATAACCGGATCCGTTTCCCGGACCGGGTGATCCAGTTCTCCTTCGGCAATTAATGCAAGCGGGCTCGGCCGCAGTTCACTGCGCCGGCCCGGCTGGACCTTTACGACGGCAGCACCCAGCGCTGCAACGCCAGCGCTATGCCGTCTTCGTTGTGATCGGCGGTCACCAGGTCGGCATGAGCCTGGACATGGGTGGCGGCATTGCCCATGGCGACCGCCAGCCCTACCTGTTCGAACATGCTGATGTCGTTGTTGTTGTCACCAAAGGCCACCACGTTTTCCATCGCTATCCCCTCGCTCTGGGCCCAGCGGGCCAGCCGGTTGCCCTTGCTGCAACCGGGTTGCACCAGCTCCACCGCATAGGGCGCCGCCCAGTCACGGGTAAAGGGCATGGCCTCGACCACCTCCCCCATGAACTGATGCAGGCGGGCGGGATCCTGGTTGAACAGCTCCAGCTTCCAGATCGGATTCTTCAGCCAGCTCGCCAGATCGTCCGCAGGTAGCAGGGAGATCTTGAGATGATCCGGCTGATTGGCCGACCAGTGGCGCATCCGGGTGATGTGATCCTCACAGCCGATATAGCCGATCCCTTCGCTCAGGTGAAACAGGGCGCCCATCTGCTGCGCCTCGACCTGGGCCAACAGCTCGGTGAGCGGGGCCACCGCCAGCGGATCTCCCGCCAGGATCCTCTCCTGCACCGGATCATAGAGGTAGGCACCGTTGCTGCAGATGATGGGGGTGTCGAGGGCCAGCTCGTGATGGAAGGGACGGGCCGTCATGAAGTGGCGCCCCGTCACCAGCAGCACCTTGATGCCGTGGGCCCGCGCCTGGGCCAGCGCGGCCCGGGTGGCGGACGAGATCTTGTGATCCCGGGTCAGCAGGGTACCGTCCATATCTAACGCAATAGCCTGGTAACTACTCATATCACCTCCAACATCGGACACGAATACAAAGAGCCATACCGTCCCAAACCCGCCGGCAGGATGCAAGCCCTGCGACAGGAGATGCGGCCAATCTGTGATCTGTCCACGGCCCAGGGCAAGCCTTTTCCCTGCTCTGATCGCCACTCAAGCAGGCTCGGCACAACTCGCCAGGCGCCGATCGGCCCGCTTGCGCAGACCGTAGAAACCGAGGGTACAGAGCAGGCCAGAGAGCGCGGCCAGGTAGAAGGGCCACTCAGTGCCCGCCAGCAGCACCAAACTGCCCACCAGCACGGCCAGGATCTCGCTGCCCACCGCCAGGCCTCGGTAGATCCCCATCGCCTGCCCCTGCTGCTCGGCATGGCTGCGGTTGGAGACCGCCACCGAGGTCGCCAGCTCCCCCAGGCTCATGCCGATGCCGGCCGGGATGAAGGTGAGTGCCAGCCCCCACCAGTGGCCCGGCAGCACGAACATCAGCATGCCAGCCGCCATCACCAGATGACCGACTATCCCCAAGCTGCTGCCACGCCAGTGGCGGGCGAGACGGGATCCCAGCCAGGATCCCAGCATCATGGGCACGCTCACCAGCACGGCCGCCTGCGCCAGCTGGACCGGCCCCCAGGCCAGCCGCTCCACCAGCCAGACGTTGAAGTAGGTGAAATAGAGCTGCACGGCGCCGTAGCTGAACAGGGTCAGCACGAAGTAGGGCAGCAGGGCCGGTTGCAGCAACAGCTGACGAGAGGAGAACGAAGGCGCCTGCTGCTGGCGGGCAACCGGCGCCTGATTGGGCAACAGCCAGAGCACCAGCAGCAGGTTGACCAGGGTCATGGCCACCGCCAGCCAGGCGGCCAGGCTGTAATCCCCCGATACCACGGCGGCATAACCGCCGATCATGGGGCCCAGCACCCAACCCAGATTCATGCCTATGTTGATCCAGGCGAAACTGCGCGCCTTGGTCTTGGTGGTGCTCATGTCCGCCGCCATGGCCTGCACTATGGCGATGTCGCCATTGAAGAAACCCTCCACCACCCGGCTCAGCAACAGCAGTGGCAGGGATCGCCAGGCGATCCCCAGCGCCATCAGGGCATAACCGGCCAGCACGCCGACCAGACAGACCGTCAGTATCGGCTTGCGGCCGTGGCGGTCCGAGAGTCTGCCCAGCCAGGGGGCTCCCACCAGTTGAAACAGCGGATAGAGCCCCATAATGACCCCCAGCCACACCTTGCGACTCCAGTCCGACGCCTGTGGCGTCAACATGCCCTGAGCCGGATCCAGCATCAGCGGCGCCAGCACGGGCGAAGGCAGGCTGAACCCCGCCACCGCCAGTGTCACCGTCATCACCAATACCCAGAGGGTCGCCCGTCCCTTGATCCCATCCATGTCAGCCTCATTAAATAAAGTTATTGGTTTATTTATACTGAGCAAGGTGCATTATTAAGTAAAGTGAATTATTGATTTAAAGGAGGTCGCTATCCATAATGACCCCATGAACGCCAGCAACGACAAGCTCCCGCGCCTGCTCGAGATGCGATGGCTCCCCGGATCCAACGCCTGTCGATAGCGAGAGCCACCGAATGAACGCCAGCACCGACAAGATACCGTTTCTGCTCGAGATGCTATGGATCCCCCGGATCCACCGCCTGCCGATAACGAGAGCCGCCAAATGAACGCCAGCACCGACAAGATACTGTTTCTGCTCAAGAGCCACGGGCCCCAGAGCGCCGCCGCGCTGGGAGAGCAGTTGCAGATGACCTCCATGGGCGCCCGCCAGCATCTGATTGCGCTGGAGGCCGACGGCTGGGTGGGTTTTAGCGATGAAGCCCGCGGCCGCGGCCGTCCCGTGCGCCTGTGGCACCTGACCGAGCAGGCCTGGCAGCGCTTCCCCGATACCCACAGCGAGCTGACGCTGCAGCTTATCGACAATATCCAGCAGTTGTTTGGCGAGGTCGGCATGGAGCGGTTGATCCAGCAACGGGAGCAGCAACAGCTGGGTCGTTATCAGGCACAGCTGACCCAGCCGGTGCTGGCTGACAGGCTGGCCGCCCTGAAAGAGCAGCGCACACGAGAGGGCTATATGGCGGACATGCGCCAGGAGGAGGACGGCAGCTGGCTGTTGTGGGAGAGTCACTGCCCCATCTGCGCCGCGGCGCGGGCCTGCCGGGGATTTTGTCGCAGCGAGCTGGAGATGTTTCGCCAGTTGCTGGCGCCGGCCGGGGTGGAGCGGGAGCAATACCTGCTGGACGGGGATCACCGCTGTCTCTACCGCATCACGCCGCCGAATCCTTGATCGCCGAATGCCAGAAACAACAAAGCAGGCGCCGGGATGCCTGCTTTGTTGCCTTCGGGGAGGGGATGCTCTCGTTCCAGCCCGTCGTTTCCCGATAAAGTCGGACGGCTGATGGGGTTCTTGACCCGGTAAGGTCCTTCACCACAGAGACCGGGTTGGGTTTCTGTCTTGCCACCGGAAGATGTAACCATGGTATCCCTGCCGGCCCGGTGAGTGGTTGCGAAGTAGCATGTATTTTCAGTTGTTTTTGCAATAGTTCACCCTTAATCTAGGAAAAGTGAATTAGTAATTGCAACGAGGAACGGAGAATGCTGAAACTTGATCGCATAGACAGGCATATTCTGGAGTTGATGCAGGAGAATGGCCGCATCAGCAACCTGGAGCTGGCCGAGCTGGTCGGGCTCTCCCCCTCCCCCTGCTCCCGCCGGGTCAAGGCGCTGGAGGATGCCGGCCTCATCGATACCCACGTCACCCTGCTCAACGCCCGCCAGCTGGGGCTGACCCTCACCGCCTACATTCACATCTCCATGGACAGACACACCCCCGAGCGGTTCGAGAATTTCGACAAGGCCATCAAGGAGCTGCCCGAGGTGCTGGAATGCGACCTCATCACCGGCAACGACGCCGACTACCAGCTCAAGGTGGTGGTGCGGGACATGGAACACTACCAGCACTTCCTGCTGGACAAGCTGACCCACATTCCGGGGGTGACCGGGGTGCGCTCCAGCTTCGTGCTGCGCCGCATCAAGCACAAGACGGCGCTGCCGCTCAATCATCTGGGGTAGGGTCTGATGGCAGAGCGGCACGCCCTCTCTGCCATCACGACAAAACCGATAACAACAAAAAGAGGAGGCCTGAGCCTCCTCTTTTTCATTTTTGCTTGCTCGATGGCGCGTCTGTCAGACCGCAACCTGGCTGACATCCTGCACCTGCAAGAGCCAACCGGCCTGCTCCTGCTGGGGCTCGCCGCTGACCCGCAGCCGCTCGCCGGTTGGCACCCACTGCCCCTGGGGCAGGGCGACCAGCAGGCTCTCGCTGCCGTTGTCAAACAGCCAGCGATCTTCGCCCAGCGACTCGATCAGATAACCTTCCATCTCCACTCTGGACTCGGCTTGCCAGGATGGCGCAACGGAATCACGGCTCTCGATGAAATCCCCCTGAACACCAAAACTGGCCAGCCCCCACAGAATGGAGAGCCCGACCAAGGATGTTTGCATCTTGTCTCTCCTCTTTTGGAACTGTGGGGCCAGTATGGGAAGAGAAAACTGAGTACACCATGAACAAGGTGGCAAAGTGCAGGCGAGATCGCGAAAAAAACCGGCCAACTGGCCGGTTGTGTAATTTTATGGCGTCTGGATCACACTATTTGGCGGCTTCCTCTGCCATCCGCTCGGCTCTTGGCTTATTCGTCCACATGGCAACACCGCGATGATCCGCGCAGATCCCCTCTTCGACCACGGCCCTGACCCGGGTACCGTCCTTGCAGATCGCCTGCCAGGCATCGGCGTCGTCGATGGCCATCGAAGGGGCACGGGAACCGGAACTACAGGCGGTCAGCAACAGGGCAAACAGGGGCAACAGGATTTTCATGGGGTGGATCCTCAGGCTGTATGGGTCGGCTGCACTCAGCGCCCCAGTTGCGCCGAGATGCGATCGCAGAGCTGCTTGAGCTGGGCCAGTTCAGCATCGGCCAGATCCACCTGATTGCGCAAGTTGTCCGCCAGGCAGCACTCCTTGACCTCCTGCTGCAGCTGACGCCCCGCCTCGGTCAGGCCGATGCATTTTTGTCGCTCATCCTCGCTGGAGACGGTGCGGGTCAGCCAGCCCTTGCTCTCCAGTCGCTTGACGATGGGGGTCAGGGTCCCCGCATCCAGCCCAGTCTCCTGCCCTATCTCCTTGAGACTGACCTCATCCCGCGCCCACAGCGACAGCATCACCAGATACTGGGTATAGGTGAGATCCAGCTTGTCCAGCAGCGGCCGGTAGGCCCGCATCACGGCATTGGAGGCGCTGTAGAGGGCAAAACAGACCTGCTTTTTCAATTCACTCATGGGGGCACCTCGCTGACGACTGGGGCCAGTATACCTCAGGAAAATTGGGGGTCGAATAATTTGCACACAAAACAGTTGTCAGCCTCCGCTTTCAGGATTAGTCTGAATTTAGCTTGCACACAAAACAAATCAGAGACCCCGACATGAAGACACTCTATCGCACTCAAGCCATCGCCCAGGCTGGCCGCAACGGTGAGGTTCACACCCTGGACAACAGCCTGCAGCTGGCACTGGCCCTGCCGACCGCCCTCGGCGGCGACGGCAAGGGCAACAACCCGGAGCAACTGCTGGCCGCCGGTTATGCCGCCTGCTTCTCCAATGCACTGATCCACGTGGCCCAAAAACTCGGCACGCCCCTCTCCAGCGCCCCCGTCACCGCCGGCGTCGAATTGCTGGCGCTGGCCGATGGCCGCTTCAACTTCGCCATCACGCTGGACGTGGCGCTCGCCGCAGCGCAGCCTGAACAGGCGGCGCAGGCCGAGCAGATAGTGCGGCTGGCCCATCAGACCTGCCCCTTCTCCAACGCCATGCGGGGCAATGTCGTCACCCGGTTGCTGCTCAACGGCGCCCCGCTGAATGAGACGGCGTGAACGAGTTCAGCCTCAACCCATTGGAAATAGCCATGCTGGCGACTCGCAGGTTGCCAACCCCCCTCGAACTGGAGAAAAAACCATGAATCAGCTTAGCCATCAGATCCAGCTGCTGCGTCGCCCGGTCGGCCTGCCCAGTCTGGCCGATTTCACCCTGGCCGAGGTCGCCCTGCCCGAGTTGCAGGAAGGGGAGGTGCGGGTCACCAACCAGTGGCTGTCGGTGGATCCCTACATGCGCGGTCGCATGAGCGACGCCAAGAGCTATGTGCCACCCTTCGCCCTGAACGGCCCGCTCGATGGCGGCGCCATCGGCGTGGTGGAGGCCTCGCGCCACCCGGACTTCGCGGTGGGCGACCGGGTGAGCAGCATGCTGGGCTGGCGCGACAGCTTTGTCGCCAACGGCGCCCAGCTGACCCGCCTGCCCGACACACGCTTGCCACCCCAACTCTTTCTCGGCGCCCTCGGCATGCCGGGCATGACCGCCTGGACCGGGCTCAACCGCATCGCCAAACTGCAGGCCGGTGAAACCGTGCTGGTGTCGGCCGCCTCCGGCGCCGTCGGCTCCATGGTGGTGCAGCTCGCCAAACGGGCGGGGGCCCGCGTCATCGGCTCCACCGGCTCGGCCGACAAGGTCGCCTATCTCAAAACGCTCGGTGCCGACGAGGTGATCAACTATCGCGAAATTCAGGATCTCGATGCCGAGCTGGCGCGGCTCGCCCCGGAAGGGATCCACGTCTACTTCGAGAACGTGGGGGGCGCAATGCTGGACGCAGCCCTCAACAACATGGCGGTGCACGGTCGCATCGTGATGTGCGGCCTCATCGAGCAGTACAACAGCAAGGGCGAGGCGAGCGGCCCGCGCAACCTATCCCAGGTGATCCGCAAGCGCCTCACCATGCAGGGGCTCATCGTATTCGAACACTGGCAGCACTACGGCGAGTTTCTGGCCGAGGTGACTCCCGCCTTCGACGCCGGTGTACTGCAGGCCGAAGAGACCGTCTATCAGGGGCTGGCCAGCATGCCGCAGGCTTTCATCGGTCTGTTCGAGGGGCGCAACACAGGCAAGATGCTGGTCAAGCTGGACTGATCCGCAGCACTGGCGCCTCACGCCGCAGACTGCTTGCATGACGGGCCCATCCGCCCTAAGGTGGGCCCGTTTTTTATGGTCTGTCTCGTCTTTGCAAGGAGCTCATATGTCTACTCCCTATCCCCGCGTCGGTGTCGGCGTCATCTTGACCAACCGTCAGGGCCAGGTGCTGCTTGGCAAGCGCAAGGGCAGCCACGCCCCCTACTGGTCCATCGCCGGCGGCCATCTGGAACTGGGTGAGAGCTTCGAGTCGGCGGCGATCCGCGAAGTGGCCGAGGAGACGGGTTTTCGGATCAGCAATCCCAGCGTCATCGCCGTCACCAACAACCTGGAGACCTGGCGCGAGAGCGGGCTGCATTACATCTCTGTCACCCTGCTGGCCCAGGTGGAAGGAGAGCCGCAACTGCTGGAGCCGGATAAGTGTGAAGGCTGGATCTGGTGTGACCCGCACAATCTGCCGGAGCCTCACTTCGATGCCAGTCGCCAATCGATAGCCTGCTGGCTGGCCGGTCGTTGCTATCTGCCACAACCAGGCCAGCCGACGGAGTGATCATTGCCTGCCGGCAGACAAGGCGCGGCTACCTGCCAGCAGCCCCCCTGATTTGTCATAAAAAAGTCACCGCTTTGTCATATCATCGGGGTCGATGATGACAACGAGGGAGTGATCAGGTGGGGCAGGTATTCATTCAGTTTTTGTGGTTGGGCTGCGTCAGCTTCGGCGGACCCGCCGCCCATATCGGCTATTTCCAGCGCACCTTCGTCGAGCGGCTAGGCTGGCTGACCCAAGCAGAATTCGCCCAATTGCTGGCGCTGTGCCAGTTGCTGCCGGGCCCCGCCTCCAGCCAGCTCGGCTTCGCCATCGGCCGCCAGCGGGCAGGCCTGGGCGGCGCACTGGCCGCCTTTATCGGCTTTACCCTGCCCTCATTTCTGTTGTTGCTGGCCGCCGCCATCGGGGTAGGGCAACTCACGGCCAATGTCTGGCTGGATGCCGCCCTGCACGGCCTCAAGCTGCTGGCTCTGGTGGTGGTCGCGGATGCGGTACTCACCATGAGCCGCCAGTTCTGCAAGACGGTGCAGGCCCAGGGGATCATGGTGGCGACCGCCGCTGCGCTCTGGTGGCAACCCGGCCTGCTGACCCAGCTCGTCATGCTGGCGGGGGCCGCTCTGCTCTGCGCCCGCATGGGGGCGCCGCAAGTACCAGGCTCTCAGCCCTCGCCCGCTCAACCAATGCCTCTGCGCCAGCCCCACTGGCCCACCCTGCTGCTGTTTGCCCTGTTGTTTGTCGGCCTGCCGCTGCTGGCCACCGACACCGCCAGCCAGCTGGTTGCCGACTTCTACCGGGCAGGCAGCCTGGTGTTTGGCGGCGGCCACGTGGTGCTGCCCCTGCTGGCCGAGAGCGTGGGCCACAGCCTCAGCCAGCAGCAATTGCTGACCGGCTACAGCCTGGCCCAGCTGGTGCCCGGCCCCATGTTCACCCTGGCCAGCTACCTCGGCGCTCAACTGCTGCCGGCCACACCGCTGGCGGGTGCCCTGCTGGCGACCCTGGCGCTGTTCCTGCCCGGCTTTCTGCTGTTGTGGGCCCTGGGGCCCTGCTGGCAAAGCTGGCTGGCTCGCCCTAGGCTGGCAGGAGCCGTGACCGGCATCAACGCCGCCGTGGTGGGTCTGCTGCTGGCCGCTCTCTATCAGCCGGTGTGGCAGAGTGCCGTGCTGGCTCCCACCGATCTGGCGCTGGCCGCCGTCGGCTTCTATCTGCTGCGCGTCATCAGGCTGCCCATACTGGCGCTCGCCGGACTGCTGGTGGGGGCTGCCATGCTGCTGGCCTGACGGGCCAGGCGCCATAAAAAACGGCGCCCCTGTTGGCAGGGGCGCCGTTTTTTCATGTTCAAGCTGGTTGCTCAGGCCTCGGGATCGAAATCCAGACTCAGGCTGTTGACGCAGTAGCGCTGACCGGTTTCGGTCGGTCCGTCCGGGAAGACGTGGCCGAGGTGGGAGCCGCACTGACTGCAGGTGATCTCCACCCGCTTCATGCCGTGGCTGCCATCCTCTGTGTAGGTCACGGTCCCCTCGATGGCACGATCGAACGAAGGCCAGCCGCAGCCGGAGTCAAACTTGGCCTCTGAGTGAAACAGCACGCTCTTGCAGCAGACGCAGAGATAGTCGCCACTCTTGCGGTTGTGGAGCAGGGCGCCGCTGTAGGGCTGCTCGGTGCCTTTCTCCCAGCAGACGCGAAACTGTTCCGCACTCAGCTTGTTGCGCCACTGCTCAGGATTCTTGTTGCTCATATCGACTCCTTGCCATTTATCACGGCGCCCAGCATACCCAGCCAGGCCGCTTTGCTCTACCCCGCCAGCGGGAACTGTGATCCGGTTGGCAACACGGCAGCAACATCCGGCATGGCGACCACCCCCTCTTCGGCCAGCGCCACCGCCGTCAGGGCGACCCGCTCCAGCAACTTGAGGGAGTGGGCCCGGCCAACCGCCACCTGACGCTTGATGTCATCGGGCAGGAACGGCAGGCCGTCGTTGGTGGCCGTGTCTATGGTCTGGATCCACTCCAGCCCCTCCCCCGGCGGTGGCAGGCGGAACTGGATGTCGTAGTCGCTGGCGTTGAACAGCACGTACCAGCGCTCCCCCTCGCATAGCTGCATGCCGATATCCATGGCAAACGCCTGCCCCATGGGTGCGTGCCAATCCTGATCGGTGAGCTGATGACCATCCGGGTGATACCAGTTGACCTGATGGCAGCTGGTGGGCGCCCCGTTCCAGCTGTCATCGCTCAGCTGCAGATTGGCGAAGACGGTCGATTCCGCCCGCAGCGCCATCATCTGCTGGGTGAAGGCGAGCAGCCGCTCGTCTTCCGGCCGCCACTGCCAGTTGACCCAGCTGATCTGGTTGTCCTGACAGTAGGCGTTGTTGTTGCCCAGCTGGCTGCGGCCCATCTCGTCCCCGGCCAGGAAGTGCGGCGTGCCCTGGGAGAGCAGCAGGGTGGCGATCAGGTTGCGCTTCTGCTGCTGGCGCAGGTTGTTCACTCTGGGATCGAGCGTCGGCCCCTCCACACCGTGGTTGTTGGAGAGGTTGTTGCCGTGGCCGTCCCGGTTGTCCTCGCCGTTGGCCTGGTTGTGGCGCTGGTTGTAGGAAACCAGGTCCTCCAGGGTGAAGCCATCGTGATAGCAGAGGTAGTTGACGCTGGTGTGGGGCGCACGCCAGTTCTTGGGGAAGAGATCCCGCGATCCCACCAGCCGGGTGGCGAAATCCCCCATCTTGCCGGCATCACCGCGCCAGAAGGCGCGTACCGTGTCGCGATAGCGGTCGTTGATCTCCAGCCACTGGCTCGGGAACTGGCCGAGCCGATAGCCGAACGGTCCTATGTCCCAGGGCTCGGCGATGAGTTTCACTCGCGCCAGCACGGGATCCGCCATCATGGCCTTGAAGAAGGCCCCCATGGGATCGAACTCGCCCGCCTCCCGCGCCAGGGTCACCGCCAGATCGAAGCGGAAACCGTCCACCTGCATCTCGGTCACCCAGTAGCGCAGCGCATCCAGCACCAGCCGCAGGCTGTTGGGGTGATCCAGGTTGACGCTGTTGCCACAGCCGGTGACGTTGGCGTGACGGCCGTAGTCGGGGCCGTGGGCGCCCGCCTCGAAGGCGTAGTAACCCGCGTTGTCGAACCCCTTGAACGACAGCATGGGGCCGTCAAAACCGGATTCGGCTGTGTGGTTGTAGACCACGTCCAGTATCACCTCGAGCCCGGCCCTGTGCAGCTCGCGCACCATGGTCTTGAACTCGGTCACCGCCTCCCCCGCACCGTAACGCGGCTCGGGGGCGAAGAAGGCGATGGGGTTGTAGCCCCAGTAGTTGGTGAGCCCCAGCTGCTCCAGCCTGGGCTCGGACATGAAGGCCGCCACCGGCATCAGCTGCACCGAGGTGATGCCGAGGGACTTCAGATGCTCAAGGATGAGCGGGTGACAGATGCCGAGGTAGGTGCCGCGCAGCTCGCTCGGCACCCCCTTATGCTGGCGGGTGAAGCCCTTGACGTGGGTTTCATAGATGACGGTGCGCTCTGACGGGATGTCGGGCTTGCCTACCCCCTGCCAGTCGAAGGCGTCATCCACCACCACGGACTTGGCCACCATGGCCGCACTGTCCCCCTCATACAGCTTGTCGTCCCAATGGGTCGCCCGGCTGAGCGCCCTGGCATAGGGGTCGATCAGCAGCTTCTGCGGATCGAACAGCATCCCATCCTGGGGCGTGCCATGCACCCGATAGCCATAACGCTGACCGGCCTTGACGCCGCGCACGTAACCGAAGCGATACTGGCCGCGGCGGCCGGGCAGCGCCAGCCGGGCCAGCTCCTGCTCCTGCTCGTCGAACAGGCAGAGCTCCACCTTGTCCGATTGCGGGGCCCAGACGCAGAAGTGACAACCCGTCTCATCGAGCAGGGCACCCAGCGGGTGGTCCTGCCCCTTTTCCATTGCAAACATCAAGACTCCTGTTTGATGAACAAGGTCGCGAGCGGCGGCAGATCCAGCACTATGCTGTGCCCCATCCCCTGCCAGGGAGTCGGCTCGGCGACGAAGACCAGACCCACATCATAGTTGCTGCCCCAGTAATGCTCGCTGTCGGTATTGAGCACCACGCGATAGCGGCCGGCGGCCGGCACGCCGAGTCGATAGGCGAGGCGCGGCACCGGGGTGAAGTTGCAGGCCACCATGACAGGGTGGGCCCCCTGCTTGTCGGCCCGCAGCCAGGCAAAGACGCTGTTGTCGGCATCGTTGTGATCCAGCCAGCGGAAGCCGGTCTGATCATAATCGGCCTGATACAAGGCAGGCTCATGACGGTAGAGGTGGTTGAGATCGCGGATCAGCCGCTGCTGGCCACCGTGCTTGGGGTACTGCAGCAGGTGCCAAGGCAGCTGGGCGTCGTGATTCCACTCGTTGCTCTGGGCTATCTCTGTGCCCATGAAATTGAGCTTCTTGCCCGGATGGGCATACATGAAGCCCATGTAGGCGCGCAGGTTGGCCGATTGCTGCCACTCGTCGCCGGGCATCTTGTAGAGCATGGAGTGCTTGCCGTGCACCACCTCGTCGTGGGAGAGCGACAAAATGAAGTTCTCGTCATAGTGGTACACCATGGAGAAGGTCATGTCGTTGTGGTGATAGCGGCGGTGAATAGGCTCTTTCTGCATGTAGGTGAGGGTGTCGTGCATCCAGCCCATGTTCCACTTGAAGCCAAATCCGAGGCCACCGAGGAAGGTGGGACGAGAGACACCGGCAAAGGCGGTGGACTCTTCGGCTATGGTCATGGCGTGGGGGTACTTGCCGTACACCTCTTCGTTGGTCCACTTCAAGAGGCTTATCGCCTCGTAGTTGTGGTTGCCACCGTCGACGTTCGGCACCCACTCGCCGGCGTTGCGCGAGTAATCCAGATAGAGCATGGAGGCGACCGCATCCACCCGCAGGCCGTCGATATGGAACTTGTCGAGCCAGAACAGGGCGCTCGCCACCAGGAACTGGCGCACAGTATTGCGGCCGAAGTCATAGATGTAGGAGTTCCAGTCCGGGTGCCAGCCACGGCGCGGATCCTCGTACTCATAGAGCGGCGTGCCGTCGAAGCGGGCCAGGCCGTGGGCATCGGACGGGAAGTGAGCCGGCACCCAGTCCAGGATGACGCCTATGCCGGCCTGGTGGCACTGATCCACGAAATATTTGAAGTCATCAGCACTGCCGTAACGACTGGTGGGAGAGAACATGCCCACCGGCTGATAACCCCAGGAGCCGCTGAACGGGTGCTCCGAGACCGGCAGCAACTCTATGTGGGTGTACTCCATCTCCTTGATGTAGGCCACCAGATCTACCGCCAGCTCGCGCCAGCTCAGGCTGTCACCGTTGGGGTGGCGCTTCCAGGAGCCGACGTGCAGCTCGTAGATGGAGAGCGGCTGATCCCGCTTGTCATTCTGCTGGCTCTCGCGCCAGGCGGCATCCTGCCACTGGTACTGCTCGTGGTCATACACCACGGAGGCGAACGACGGATACTGCTCGCAATAGAAACCGACAGGGTCGCTCTTGTGAGGCAGACGATGTCCGGCCGGATCTTTCAGTTCAAACTTGTAGCGATCCCCGGCCTTGAGGCCCGGCACGAACAGTACCCAGTGACCACACTGGCTGCGCTGCATGGGGTGACGACGGCCGTCCCAGAAGTTGAAATCACCGATCAGGCTCACGGCGGTGGCACTCGGCGCATAGACGGCAAAACGCACCCCCTCCACGCGCACGCCAAGGTGCTCAACGCTGCGCAGTTGCGCGCCAAGCGTGTGGTAGATGTTTTCTGGCTGGGAGGTCAGTTCTGCCAGACCGGCCCAACCCGCATCCTGAAACTGGTAGGGGTCGACAAACTCGGCGTTGGCATCGGGATAGTCGGCAAGCAACTGGTAGGGAAAGGGATTCTTGCGGCGGGTGAAAACAGTTTCAAAAAGGCCCGATTCATCGGAGGGCGCCAGGGTGGCAACGATTTTGCCCGACTTGAGATCCCTGACGCGCACCTCGAGGGCATCCGGCAACCAGGCGGTCAGTTTGAGGCCAGGCCCATCCGGGTTGGCCTGCAGGCCTAAATGAGAGAAGGGATCGGCACAGCGGGCAGCAACCAAACGTTCAACGAGCATCGAGATTTCCTTTCATAGCTGAGCATCCGCTCCGGCCAGGGCCGAAGCGGATGTAAGTGAGTCACGTTTTGTCGGCAGTGGCTCAACGACTGGCCTCATCACGGGCCTGGCTCATCTTGCCTGCCAGCGCCTTGAGCGCTTCATTGGCAAAAATATCCTCCAGATCGGTGGACAGCTTGCGACGCCAGTTCGGGTATTCATAACTGGTGCCCGGCACGTTGACCGGCTTGTCCATCTCCAGCCAGTCTTCCAGCTGGGTGCTGAACAGAGCACAACTGCCGCGGGACATATGCAGTTGCAGCCCATGGTTGAGCTCGGTATTCATGCCGACCCAGTTCACGTCATGGCTGACGCTGTCAGAGATAACCCCATGAGCGTGCAGGCTGTCGAGGATCCGCTGTTTTGCCTGGTGGCGATCAGCATACAGGGTCTTGAGCACGTCTTCATCCGGATACAATCCCAGCTCGCGGCCCAGCGCCAGATCGTCACAGTGCCAGAAGCCCTTGAGGGTCGGCATGTCGTGGGTGGTCAGGGCCGACATCGCCTGCTCGGTGTAGTGAGCCGGAGAGATGAAGCCGCCGTCGGCCTTGGAGCGCTCGAAGAAGAACACCTTGTAGGAATGGACGCCGTTCTCTTTCAGGGTCACGTCTATCCCTTCCGGCACAGTTCCCAGATCTTCACCGATCAGCAGGCACTGATTGCGGTGGGATTCGAGCGCCAGGATCCCCAGCAGATCGTTGACCGGATAATAGATGTAGGCCCCCTTGGCGGCAGACTCTCCGGGCGGCACCCACCACAGGCGCAGCAAGGCCATCACGTGGTCGATGCGCAGCGCGCCGCAGGAGCGCATGTTGGCGCGGAACAGATCCACCATGGGCTGGTAGGCAGCTTCAAACAGCTGGTTCGGGTTCATGGGGGGCAGACCCCAGTTCTGGCCGAGCGGGCCCAGAATATCGGGCGGCGCACCGACCGAGGCTTTCGGGCAGTAGAGATCCCGGTTGGCCCAGATCTCGGTGGAGCCTTCGGAGACGCCGACCGCCAGATCCCGGTAGATCCCCATCACCATGCCGGCGGCCTTGGCGCGGGCATCGGCTTGCGCCAGCTGCTCATCGGCCAGGAACTGCAGGTAGAGATAGAAGTTCACGTCCTGCTGGTGCGCGGCGACCCAGGTGGCCACCTCGGGGTTGTGGTAATCGCGGTACGCATCGGGCCATACCGGCCAGCCCCAGGCGTTTTCGCCCTTGCCATAGAAATGGGCCTGCAGGGCATCGAATGCCGCCTGCTGTTGCAGACTGTCGCCACCGGCCGCCACGAAGGCATCGAAGCCGGCCTGGCGCTCGGCACTGAAACTGGCCTGGTCGAACACCTGGCGCAGCATGCCGATCTTGGTCTCGATGACGCCGGTGTAATCCACGTTGCTCTTGGCACGCAGCTCGTTCAGGTGCTGCTGGAAGGCCGGATTGGCGACCTCAGCCTTGAGCCGAGCGTTGGCCAGAAACTCGGGCACGACCTCCACGTTGATATAGGCCACATTGAGCCAGCGACGGGAAGAGGGGCTGTAAGGGCTGGCACTCTCGGGGTTGGCAGGATAGAGGGCATGAATGGGGTTGAGGCCGACGAAGTGAGCCCCCCAGGCGGCCGCTTTCTCAACCAGCTGTCCAAGATCGCTGAAATCCCCCATGCCCCAGTTGTGGCGGCTGCGCAGGCAGTAGAGCTGCACGCTCGGGCCCCACACCTTGCGGCCTTCGGCAATCGGCTCCTGCTTGTAACAGGATTTGGGCGCGACTATGAGACGCATGCTGGCGAGCGGCTCGTCGTTGCCCTCCTCCAGCAGGGTCAGCTGGTGATAACCCAGTTCAGGCTGCGCAGCCAGCGCCACGCGATAGGCCTGGCACTCCATCTCTTCGAACTCGGCGACGCCGACCAGCTCACCCTCGATGGGGGTGAGCTGGCCGGACAACACAGACCCCTGTTCCAGCACGAGCTGCCAGGTGAGGGCGTCATTGACGAAATCGATGGGCAGACGGACTTCGAGGGTGATGGGCTCACCGCTGCGGACCACCATCACGGGATCCAGCGCACGCAACCAGTGCTGGCGATGCTCCTGCTCCAGCTGCTGCATCAGGGCGACCTCGTCATCGACGTGGTAACCCATGGCGCCCAGCATGGCGGCCTTGCTCTCTTCGGATACCTGGGCCGGGTGGCCCCAGGCATCAACATACTCGCTGGCGATGCCTTTGGCGGCAGCCAGCTGTTCAATCAGGGTGGTCATAGTTTGAGAATTCCCGCTGTGGATTCTATCTATACTATTTTGATTAATTTTTTATGGGTGGTACTTGAACAGTGGCTTTTCGGCCATGCTAAACCGCGCACATTTTTACACATCTGTCTGGCTGGTTGTGTGACAGAACAGGCACTATTGTTGATCTCCGTGACGCGAACCAGCCGATGACATTTTCGACAAAAGTTGGTAGTCAGTTACATAAACCGAAAATAAATTTCACAGTTTTTCATGATATAGCGCAATTTCAGACAGATTGTTGGTTGACTCACGGGGGAGTTCTAGTAAATTTACAAACGGAATTTTCTTTGACTACTGAACAGTTAGGTAACCAAATATGACTATCAAAGTAGGTATTAACGGTTTTGGCCGCATCGGCCGTTTCGTCTTCCGTCTGGCCGCTGAGCGTGCTGACATCGAAGTGGTTGGCATCAACGACCTGATCGACGTTGACTACATGGCTTACATGCTGAAGTACGACTCCACTCACGGCCGCTTCAAGGGCACCGTTGAAGTCAAAGACGGCAACTTAGTTGTCAACGGCAAAACCGTACGTGTTACCGCTGAGCGTGACCCGGCCAACCTGAAATGGGATGCCATCGGTGTTGACGTTGTTGCCGAAGCCACCGGTCTGTTCCTGGACGACGCGACTGCTCGCAAGCACATCGCTGCCGGCGCCAAGAAAGTTGTTCTGACTGGCCCGTCCAAAGACGCTACCCCTATGTTCGTCATGGGTGTTAACGACGCTACCTATGCTGGCCAGGACATCGTTTCCAACGCTTCCTGCACCACCAACTGCCTGGCCCCGATCGCCAAGGTTCTGAACGATACCTTCGGTATCGAATCCGGCCTGATGACCACAGTCCACGCTACCACAGCTACCCAGAAGACCGTTGATGGTCCGTCTGCCAAAGACTGGCGCGGTGGCCGCGGTGCGGCTCAGAACATCATCCCGTCCTCTACCGGTGCTGCCAAGGCTGTTGGCGTTGTTATCCCGGAACTGAACGGCAAACTGACCGGTATGGCTTTCCGCGTACCGACTCCGGACGTATCCGTTGTTGACCTGACCGTCAACCTGAAGAAAGCCGCTACCTACGCTGAAATCTGTGCAGCCATGAAAGCAGCCTCCGAAGGCTCCATGAAGGGCGTGCTGGGCTACACCGAAGATCAAGTGGTTTCCACTGACTTCCTGGGCGAGCGTCAGACTTCCGTGTTCGATGCCAAAGCCGGTATCGCACTGAACGACAAGTTCGTTAAAGTTGTATCCTGGTACGACAACGAAATGGGCTACTCCAGCAAAGTTCTGGACCTGATCGCTCACATCTCCAAGTAATTTGGGATGCGCAATCAAGTAGCTTGAAAAAGGCGGCCATTGGCCGCCTTTTTGTATTCTGGATCGTGGATTTTCCGATCCTCTCTTCTGAATGTGCGCGAGCACAGGAGTCCTCATGCAACCGACACGCTCTCTGACTGCCCACTGTACCCTCAGCCACAATGCGGCTGGCCAGCCCCTGCTCTCCATCGACAATGGCGATGCCAAGGCGGAGATCAGCCTGTTTGGCGCCCACGTGCTGCGCTACCAGCGCCACGGCGAACCCGCCTCGATCTGGCTCAGCGACAAGGCCGTGCTGGATGGCAGCAAGCCCATCCGCGGCGGCATTCCCGTCTGCTGGCCCTGGTTCGGCCCGGCCCCCGCCCGTGTCGGCAGCGGCAAACCGTCCCACGGCTTCGCCCGCACCAGCCTCTGGACTCTGGACGGCGTCTCCGATCACGGCGATGGCACGCTCGTCCATCTGTCTCTGCGTGACAACGAGGCGACCCGCACCCTCTGGCCTCACCCCTTCGAGCTGGAACTGGACGTCCTGGTCGGCAAGGAGCTCTCGCTGGTACTGACCACCCGCAACACGGGCAAGGCCCCCATCGCCTACAGCGCCGCCCTGCACACCTATCTGCAGATTAGCGCCCCGGAAGCCGTCAGCGTGACCGGGCTGGGCGAGCCTTATGCCGACAAGCTGACCGGCCAGAATGCGCAGCAGCAGGGCGTTCTGACGCTCACAGCGGCCATTGATCGGGTCTACCACCAACCCGAGGCCATGATCCGGGTTCAGGATGGCGATCGCACCACTCAGGTGGTCAGCGGCAACCACGACAGTATCGTGGTCTGGACCCCCTGGCTGGAAGGCGCCACCGCCATGGCCGACATGAGCGACGACGGCTACCGCACCATGCTCTGCGTCGAAGCAGCCATCACGGCCGAGGCTGGTATCGTCATAGCGCCGGATGAAGAGCACAGCCTCTCTACCGTGATCCTCTGATCTGCACGGCACCCATAACGAAAGAGGGCACCCAACGGGTGCCCTCTTCACATCTCATGCCCCAATGGATCAGGCATTGCCCTGAGTCTTGAGCCTGAGCTCGGCGGCAAAGTCCAGCATGCGATCCAGCGGGATCAGCGCCTTCACCCGCAGGGCTTCATCCACCAGGATCTCGTGACGCTCGGCGCCATCGGTCAACGCCTCCTTGATCGCCACCAGACCGTTCATCGCCATCCAGGGACAGTGAGCGCAGCTGCGACAGGTGGCGCCATCGCCACCGGTCGGTGCCTCGACCATCTCCTTGTCCGGACAAGCCTGCTGCATCTTGTAGAAGATGCCGCGATCGGTCGCCACTATCAGCTTCTGCTGGGGCAGCTCTTTGGCCGCCTTGATCAGCTGACTGGTGGAGCCCACCGCATCGGCCAGTTCGATGACGGAAGCCGGGGATTCCGGATGCACCAGCACGGCCGCATCCGGATTCTGCTCCTTGAGTTCGCGCAGGGCACGGGCCTTGAACTCGTCATGGACGATGCAGTGGCCCTGCCAGCGCAACATCTGGGCCCCCGTCTTCTTCTCGATATAGGCGCCCAGGTGCCTGTCCGGGCCCCAGATGATCTTGTGACCCTGGCTGTCGAGGTGCTCGACTATCTCAAGCGCGATGCTGGAGGTCACCACCCAGTCGGCCCGCGCCTTCACCGCCGCCGATGTATTGGCGTAGACCACCACTATGTGGTCGGGGTGGGCATCGCAGAAGGCCGAGAATTTATCGATGGGGCAGCCCAGATCGAGGGAACACTCCGCCTCCAGGGTCGGCATCAGCACCCGTTTGTGAGGACTCAGGATCTTGGAGGTCTCCCCCATGAAGCGCACCCCGGCCACTATCAGGGTCTGGGCGGCATGATCCCGACCGAAACGGGCCATCTCGAGGGAGTCACCGACGAAACCACCGGTGGCCTCGGCCAGCGCCTGGATCTCGGGATCCGTGTAGTAGTGGGCAACCAGCACGGCCTGACGCGCTTCAAGCAGTGCCTTGATGTCTGCGATCAGGGTCGTTTTCTGCTCGGCGGTCAGCGGGGCCGGTTTGACCGGGAACGGGTAGTCCATCTCGACCACCGGAGGGATATTGCTCAGTGCATTGCTCATTGCGACTGTTCCATCAAGGCTCGGAAAGGCAAAAATTATAACCAGAAGCTGGCCACAAACCCATCAACAAATCGGGTGGTACGCAAGTGTCCGAATATACTCAAGTAATTCGTTGTCATTCTTGCCAAAAGGAGTTGTCGAATGAAACAACGCTCGCTCAAAACCAAGCTGCTGCTGCTCACCATGGGGCTCTTCCTGTTCAGCGGCATCGCCATGACGCTGATACAATCCTCCTCCCTGCAATCCCTGCGCAGCAACATCATGAGCCAGACCCGCCAGGCGCTGGAGCAGGAGGTCTCCCGCACCCTGCAGTTCCAGGCCGAGCGCTACGCGGTGCAGATAACCGCCTTGCTGCAGCAGTCCTATCAGGTGCCACTGGGAATAGCCGCCCAGCTTGAGGGCAGCATGGCCCAGCCGGATCGTATCCTCTCCCGCCCCCAGGTCGAGACCCTGCTGGGCAGTCGCTTGCAGCAGGCGAGCGGTATCAGCTCCATCTATGCCCAGTTTGAGCCCAATGGCTACGATGGCCAGGATGCCGCCTGGCCGTCCGGCGCATCCCACTCAGTCCCCAGCAAGGGCAGCCTGGAGATCTACTTCGTTCGCGATCAGGGCGGGAAAGTGTCGCAACAGCAAGTGGATGCCGCGGCCAGTGACGCCAAATACGATACCTCGGTCAACGAATTCGGCATTCGCAACAGCGAGTGGTACCTGTGTGGTCGCGATACCCGCCGCCCCTGCCTGATGGAACCCTACCTCTACGAAATCAGCCCGGGCAACAAGGTGTTGATGACCAGCCTGACGGTCCCCATCCTCAAGGAGGGCAAGTTCGTCGGGATCACGGGTGTCGATATGAATCTGCCCATCTTCCAGCAGCTGGCAGAAAGCCTGGGCAAAAGCCTGTATGACAATCAGGCCGACGTGACCCTGGTCAGCAAGCTGGGGCTCATCGTCGGCAGCAACCGTTACGCCGACAAGCTGGGCCGCCCGTTGACGGAGGCAGGGCTGACCGCGCCAACCGGACAAACGCGGGATACCGACACCGATTTCATCTTGCAGCAACCGGTGCGGATCGAGGCGGCCGATACCCAGTGGTGGCTGATGATCAAGGTACCCAAGGCGCTGGCACTGAGCCAGGCCAACACCATCAGCAACCAGCTGGGCGACCTGCTGCAAGCCGCCCAGCAGCAACAGCTGATTGCCGTCACCATCATCACCCTGCTGGCACTAGGGCTGCTCATCTGGTTTATCCAGACCATCACGGCCCCGCTCTCGCTCATCAGCCGCCACGTCGCCCACCTTTCCAGCAACGAGGGGGACCTGACCCAACAGATGCAGGTAGACACTCATCAGGAGCTGATCGAACTGGCCGGCCAGCTCAACGCCTTTCTTGGCAAGCTGCGCGGCATGGTGCAAGGCAGCAAGCAGATTGGACAGCAAGTGCGCCAGCAGGCACAGGGAATGAAGCAGACGGCCGATACCATGCGCACCAGCCTGGATGAACAGAGCATAGAGCTGGAGAGCGTGGTCAGCGCCATGCATCAGATGAGCACCACAGCGGTCAGTGTGGCGGGTTATGCGGAGCAGGCGGCCCAGGAGTCGGAGGCCGCCACCCATCACATCAACACGGCCCAGCAGACCCTGAGCCGCGCTCGCACCGAGATCCATACCCTGGTCGAGGACATGCACCAGGCCGACAAGGCGGTGGCCCAGGTGGCCCAGCGCAGCACCAATATCAGCCGCATCCTGGATGTGATCAGGGCCATCGCCGAGCAGACCAACCTGCTGGCGCTCAATGCAGCCATAGAGGCGGCGCGGGCGGGAGACATGGGACGAGGCTTTGCGGTGGTGGCAGACGAAGTACGGGCGCTCGCCACCAAGACCCGCGAGTCCACCGACGAGATAGGCCAGCTCATCGGCAGCCTGCAAACCGAGGTGAGCAGCAGCCAGCAATTGATGAGCACAGGCATCACCCGCTCGGCCAGTACGGTCGAGGGTACGGAGCAGGCCTTCGAGGCGCTCAACCGGGTGGTCGCCCAGATCCAGCAGATCCACGATCACATCAGCCAGGTCGCCACGGCGGCCGAGCAGCAGAGTGCCGTCAGCGATACCATCAACCAGAACCTGATGCGCATCGGTGATGCCGCCACCACCCTGGGACAGGAGGCCAGTGCCAGCCATCGCCTGAGCGAGGAGCTGGAGCAGGCCTCGGGCGCCCTGGCAACACAGCTGGATCGGTTGAGAACCTGATGAGAAACAGCCATAAAAAAAGCCCGCATCGTTGCGGGCTTTTCGATCTGGTGGTCGTTACTGGGAT
>NZ_CDDA01000037.1 GCF_000819745.1 Aeromonas bestiarum
ACATAATTGGGACAGCGCCTAAAAAAAGCCCGCAGGGTTGCGGGCTTTATGGATATCCAGTTGCTGACGCCGGGCTTATTCCGCCTTGGGGGCGGCCTCTGCAGGAGCGTCAGTGCTCTCGGCGGCAGTGCTCTCGGTCACTGCGCTGTCGGCCACAGGGGCTTCCGGTGCCGGACCCGGCACCAGATCCACCGCCGGTTTGGCGATGAGGGAGCGGGTATCTTCCACCGCCTCGGTCAGCTTGACCTCGATGATCTGGCCCAGCTCATAGACCACTTCGGTCTTGTCCAGGTAGACGCGGCCGTTGTCCCAGTTGCACTCCAGCCGCTCCTTGTTGTCCAGGATGTGGCGGGCGGGCATGAAGACCACGGCGCCGTTTTCCTGCAGGCGCAGTTTGAGACCGGCACGCATCACGTCGATGATCTCGGCGTTGAACACCTTGTCGGTGCCGGCATCGGCCTTGAGGTAACGAACATAGAGCCAGTCGCCGATGTCGCGCTCCACCCTGCGGTGCAGGCGGCGGCACTCGGTCAGGTGCTCGGTCAGCTCCTGGCTTGGGCGCTCACCCGGGGTCTTGCCAGCGATGACGGCCTTGAGCAGGCGATGGTTGACCATGTCGCCGTACTTGCGAATAGGCGAAGTCCAGGTGGCGTAGGCATCCAGGCCAAGGCCGTAGTGGGCGCCCGGCTCGGCGGACATCAGCGCATAGCTCTGGAAGCGGCGGATCTTGCCGTCCAGCCAGCGGGTATCCAGGCTGTCGATCCAGCGGCGCAGGGCGCAGAAGCCGGACAGGCTGGCGATCTCTTCCTTCTCGAACGGGGCCTCGGCGCTTTTCAGCAGGTCGATGGCGCCGTCGAGGGACTCTTCATCGAACCCTGTGTGGACGTTGAAGATGCCGTAGCCGACGCTCTTGCCCAGCACGCGACCGGCGCAGATGTTGGCGGCGATCATCGACTCTTCGATCATGCGGTTGGCGATGCGGCGCGGCTCCACGTGGATGGCCAGCACGGCGCCGTTCTCACCCAGCTCGAAGTCGTAGTCGGGTCTGTCCGGGAACACCAGGGCGTGCTCGGTACGCCATGCGATGCGTGCCTCCGTCATCGCCTTCATCAGTGGCAGCTGGGCCATGACGTCTGCGTCTATGTCCAGTGCCTTGCCATGCTCGGCCCAGTCGGAGACCTCGTCATAGTTGAGGCGGGCGTGGGAGCAGATGCGGGCGGCGAAGAATTCGGTCTCTTCCAGCAGCAGGCCATCTTCGGCGATCAGCAGGCGGGCGCACAGGGTGTTGCGCTCCTCGCCCTCTTTCAGGGAGCAGAGCTCGTCCGAGAGGGTGCGCGGGATCATGGGCACGTTGCGGCCCGGCATGTAGACGGTGAAGGCGCGCTGGGCGGCTTCCTTGTCCAGCTCGCTGCCTTCGGCCACATAGGCGGTCGGATCGGCGATGGCGACCAGCAGTTCCCAGCCGTTGTCCAGCTTGCGGATGGCCAGGGCGTCATCCATGTCCTTGGTCTTGGCGCCATCTATGGTGAAGAAGGGGGTCGCGGTCAGGTCGGTGCGCGGCAGCTCTTCCTCTTCGATGACGTTCCACTCGGGCAGGTCGGCCGGTTCAATCTGGGCCAGGTTGTGGCGCGCCAGCACCACCCACCAGGGCACGTTGTGGTCTTCCTGATCGGCGATCTTGTGGCTGATCTCGGCGGAGAAGTTGCCATCACTCAGGGCGTGGCGCTTGAGGGTCGCTACCACCCAGTCCCCTTCCTTGAAGGACTTCTCATCCAGACCCTTCTTGGCGCGGGCCTTGATGGCGTCCTTGATCAGCGGATGGTCCGGCACCACGTTGAGGCGATCGCGGAACATCTTCACGCGACCGACGAAGCGGGTCACCGCCTGCTCCAGCAGGGCATCCGGCTCGGCCACTTCCTTCTCTTTTTCGGTACGGATCAGGGCGCTCACCCGGTCACCGTGCATCACCTTCTTCATGTAGGGAGGCGGCACGAAATAGCTGGTCTTCTCATCGACTTCCAGAAAGCCGAAGCCCCGGTCCGAGGCGCGGATCACACCCTCTTTCTTGGGGATGTTTTCGCGGATTTGTTGCTTGAGCTGGGCCAGCAGCGGATTGTCTTGGAACATAAGTGAGGAACCTGAAGTGGAAAACCTGGGTGGAGACCTGATGAAGGATCGCCCAGCACTATACGTTTTTACCCCTCCAAAGCCAAGGTGAATGGCCCCGTCAGCCCCTGTGCAGTGCGTGGCGCCCCTGATCGATCAGGCGCTGGGAGATCTGTTTGTGCAGCCCGCGCTCCAGCACCCAGCGGTGCCAGTAGAGCCGCTCGACCAGGTGATGCTGCGGGCTGAGATCGAGCAGGCTGCCCTGGGCCAGCTGCTGGCGGATCTGCAGTTCGGGGATGAGGCAGTAGGCGAGCCCCTGCTCGGCCATGGCGACGAAGGCCTCCGACGAGCGCACCGTGTGGCAGGGATAGCCGCCGGGCTCCAGCCCGAAGTGGCGTGCCATGAAACTGACGTGCATGTCGTCACGCTGATCAAACGCCACCGCCGGCGCCTTGGCCAACGCTGCCCGGGTCATGCCATTTGGAAAATGGCGAGCGACGAAGGCGGGACTGGCGGTGAGCAGGTAGTGCATCTCGCCGAGCTCGTCGACGCAGCAGCCCGCCAGTGGCTGGCCGTGCAGGCTGACGGCGCCGAAGGCCTGCCCCTCGCGCACCCGGTCCAGGGTGCGGCACTCGTCATCCACCAGCAGGTTCAGCTCTATGGGGTGCTGCTCCAGCAGAGGTGCGAGGGCTGGCAGGAACCAGGTCGCCAGACTGTCGGCGTTGACCGCTATGCTGACCCGGATCGGGGCCTGGGGTTCGTCGGGCGCTATCTCGCCGGCCAGCTCCAGTTCCAGCTGGCGCACCTGGCGGTAGTGGGCCAGCAGCTTCTGGCCGAGAGGGGTCGCCTGTAGTGGCTGGCTGCGAATGAGCAGCGGCTCGGCGAATTGCTGCTCCAGCTGCTTGATGCGCTGGGAGATGGCGGACTGGGTGATGTGCAGGCGCTGGGCGGCCCGCTCGAAGTTCTGTTCCTGCATCACGGCATCCAGCGCCAGCAGCAGCTTGTAGTCCAAGGCCTTCATCAGCATTCCTTATCCGTACAGGTATTGAGAAGGGATGCTACTGGAGTGGCGACCGCAGGACAACGCTGCGCTGGCCGGATCGCCGACAGGCCCGGCTGGCGTGGTGTGCGGGGTGAAAGCGGGTTTGTCACTGTGAGATGTGACAGTGGTGGTCAAAAGATATTCAGGAGATACTCTTTTGCGTCCGTTTTTGCATGGGGTGGAAACGGGCCATAGCGAGAACTTTTAATCCCGGGTCTTATCCCGGGATTTTTTTATGGCGACTCTCACTCAGTGACCAGCTCGCGGGCATCGGCATACTCGCCCTGCATGGGCTGGCCGACGGCACGGGCGAAGCGCTCATCCAGATGGAAGCGGATACCGACCCCGCGCACGGCGCCCAGATCCACCGCCTGACGGTGGCCGAGCCGCTCGATGGGCAGGCCGAGACGGCGGAAGATGCGCTCCACCGGCAGGCTGACCACGGCGACCAGTTCCCGGATCCCCTTCGCCCTGGCGAAGGCATAGACCTCGCGGAAGATGATGCAGGTCAGCTCGCTGATGCCGTTGCCGAGCCGGGGAGCCCGTTCGGCATCGATGGCGAGGCGGGTCAGTTCCCAGACGTCGTTGCTGCGCGGCGGCGCCTCACCGGCGAGGGCGCTGGGGAATATGCTGGGCAGCATGTAATCCTGGGCACAACTGAGCAGCCGGATACAGCCACACAGGCCCTCTTCGTCCTCGATCAGCACCCAGTGGGTGTCCGGGGTATCGAAGCTGTCCTGCTCCAGACCACGGTGGGACTCCACATCCCAGCCGAGGCGATCGGAGAAGACGCGATTACGGAAGCGATAAAGCTCGTTTTCTACCTCCCATCTGGGGTGTTCTTTTAATTTTCCTTTGAAAACAAGCATTCAGATGTCTCCATTTCAGTGTTCGGCGCTATAATCGAGGCCCTGGCCAGGGGGGCTAGCATATGAAACAAGACCAACTGCTTGAGTACCTCGAACATTTCACTTCGGTAACGGACGGGGATCGTTTGGCCGAGTTGATCGGTCGGTTCACGCTCGGTATGGGCTATGACTACTACCGGTTCGCGCTGATCATTCCCATGTCGATGCAAAGGCCCAAGGTGGTGCTGTTCAATCAGTGCCCCGACTCCTGGGTGCAGGCCTATACGGCCAACCATATGCTGGCCTGTGATCCCATCATTCAGCTGGCCCGCAAGCAGACCTTGCCCATTTATTGGAACCGGCTGGAAGGACGGGCGCGTTTTCTGCAAGAGGGCAGTCTGGATGTGATGGGGTTGGCGGCGGAGTTCGGGCTGCGCAACGGCATTTCGTTTCCGTTGCACGGTGCGGCGGGGGAAAACGGCATACTGTCGTTCATCACCGCCGAGCGGGCGTCGAGCGATCTGCTGCTGGAGTCCTCGCCCATCCTCTCCTGGATGTCCAACTACATCTTCGAGGCGGCGATCCGGATTGTGCGGGTCAGTCTGCGGGAAGATGACCCTCAGGAGGCCCTGACTGACCGGGAGACGGAATGCCTGTTCTGGGCCAGTGAAGGGAAAACGTCGGGTGAAATTGCCTGCATCCTGGGGATCACGGAACGCACCGTGAACTACCACCTCAATCAGGTCACCCGTAAAACGGGGTCGATGAATCGCTACCAGGCCATCGCCAAGGGGGTGAGCAGTGGCATTTTGCTGCCCAATCTGGAGCAGGTCGTTGTCACCAACTTCCCCAAGCTGATGCAATAAAACCCAATGATTCTCGGGGCAGAGCGACAGGCTCACAATTGTCAGATCATGCAATTGACAGTTGGTGCCGGATGGAATTCATCCCTGCCCTCAGGAATCTGGCTGATTAGGAAAATGAATCCATCAGCAGATTTATGAATTTCTCTGAACACCCCGCCACCCTTTATAGTGCCGTCCAATTCCTCTTCTGGACGTTCAATCCATGTTCGCAACTAGCCTGCAAGGCTTCACCCTCGGCCTTGCCATGATCATTCCCATCGGTGCCCAGAACGCCTTCGTGCTGAGCCGGGGCATACACCGCAACCACCATCTGCTGGCGGCGACGCTCTGCTGCCTGTGCGATCTCGTTCTGATCGGGATCGGGGTGTTCGGCGGGGCCAACCTGCTGGCGGCCAGCCCTATCGGACTGGCGCTGCTGACCTGGGGCGGCGTGCTGTTTCTCAGCTGGTTCGGCATCCGTTCCCTGCGCAGCGCCTGGCGCGGGCAGGGGGCCAAGCTTGCGGACTCGCCGCAGTTGATGGGGGTCAAGAGCGTGCTGGCCATGACGCTCGGGGTGACCCTGCTCAATCCTCACGTCTATCTGGATACCCTGATGCTGCTCGGCTCCTTCGGCAGCCAGTTTGCCGAGGAGTTGCGGCCGGCCTTTGCGGCCGGGGCCATGCTGGCCTCCCTGGTCTGGTTCTACAGCCTGGCGTTTGGCGCGGCTGCGCTTTCGCCCTGGCTTGCCCGCGGCAGGGTTCAGCAAGCTATTGATACCATTGTTGGTTTCATCATGCTGGGGTTGGCGTTGCAACTGGCGAGCGGGGCTTTGCTGGCCTCATAAGGCTATTTTTGTGCCGTACCTCATAAAAATTAATCCCGGCTTCATGCCCTGACATATTCGTCTGTTAAATTCCCGTCGCTGGTAAAGCGACACTCATAATAAAAGGGACAAGACAGTGAATAAAACCATGAAGCTGGGTGCTATTGCAGCCATCGTGCTGTTGTCTGCCTGTAGCAACGAAAACGACAGCAAGGCGCAACCGGGAGCGGTTGCCCTGCGTCTGATCCAGACCTCCGATATCCACTCCAACGTGCTGGGGTATGACTACTACCAGAACAAGGAGGATCGCAAGTTTGGCTTCTCCCGCACCGCGCTGCTGATCCGCGCGGCCCGCGCCGAAAACCCCAACAACCTGCTGCTCGACAACGGTGACCTGATCCAGGGCACGCCGCTGGCGGATTACATCTTCGAGCAATCCGGTGCCGGCTACCTCGACAAGCAGGCCCATCCTGTGTTCAAGGCCATGAACGAGATCGGCTATGACGCTGGCAACCTGGGCAACCACGAGTTCAACTACGGGTTGGATTACCTCACCAAGACACTGCAGGGCGCCAAGTTCCCCTATGTGAACGCCAACGTGTTCGAGGCGGGAGCCTTCAAGCGCGATGCCAAGGGGCAGATCGACTGGAGCGGCAACAAGTTCAAGCCTTACCTGCTGCTGGAGCGCAAGGTGAAGGATGACAAGGGCCAGTTGCAGACCGTCAAGGTGGGCATACTGGGGCTGACCCCGCCGCAGGTGCTGCAGTGGGACAAGCGTCATCTGGAGGGCAAGGTGGTGGTGGCCGACATGGTCGAGACCGCCAACCACTATGTGCCCGAGCTGCGCGCCAAGGGCGCCGATATAGTGGTGGTGGTGGCCCATACCGGCATCAACGCCAGCAGCTACGAGGCCATGATGGAGAACTCCGCCTGGCATCTGGCCAAGGTGAAAGGGGTGGATGCCCTGATGCTGGGTCATGCCCACAAGAACTTCCCGGGCGACTTCCCGGATCTGCCGGAGGTGGACAACCAGGCCGGTACCCTGAGCGGCGTGCCGACCGTGATGCCCGGCTACTGGGGCAACCACCTCGGTATCATAGACCTCACCCTGCAGCAGGTAGACGGCAAGTGGCAGGTGAAACAGAGCCAGGCCAGCCTGCGCAAGATCGACTCCAGCGAGGGCAGCGCCGTGGATCAGCGGGTCGTGGACCTGGTGCAGGCGGATCACGACGCCACCAACCAGTGGCTGGACGAGCCGCTCGGCAAGATCACCTCCTCCATCCACAGCTTCTTCGCCCTGGTGCAGGATGACCCTTCGGTGCAACTGGTGAGCGATGCTCAGCGCCGCTATGCCGAACAGCTGCAACAGGACGGTCTGCTCAAGGAGTCCTACCCCATACTGTCGGTGGCGGCGCCCTTCCGCGGCGGTCGCAACGGCATCAACGACTTCACCTATGTGGCCCAGGGCGACATCTCCCTGCGCAACGTCTCCGACCTCTATATCTACCCGAACACCCTGCAGGTGGTCGAGGTGAACGGGGCCACCGTCAAGGAGTGGCTGGAGATGAGCGCCGGTCAGTTCAACCAGATAGATACCGGCAAGACAGAGGTGCAGTGGCTGGTGAACGAGAAGTTCCCCACCTACAACTTCGACGTGATCGACGGGGTGAACTACGAGGTGGATATCACCCAGCCGGCCCGTTACAGCAAGGAAGGGGCCAAGGTCAGCGATGGTCAGCGCATCAGCGGGCTCACCTTCAACGGTCAGCCCATGGATCCGGCCCAGAAGTTCTACGTGGTGACCAACAACTACCGCGCCAGCGGTGGCGGCCACTTCCCGGGTATAGACGGCAGCAACATAGTGCATGAAGATCCTTCCGAGACGCGGGAGATCATAGCCCAGTACCTGAAGGCCCAGTCTGCCGACAACCCGGGTGGTTTCAGCCCGGCGGCCAACAACAACTGGCACATGAAGGCACTGCCGGCCAACGTGGACGTGCGGCTCTACTCCTCTCCCCGCGAAGAGGCCAGGCAGCTGGCCGGTGCGGATCTGGAGTACAAGTCCACCCTGCCGATGGACGATGCCAAGCACCCCGGTTACGCCATCTTCCGCCTGATCCGTCAGTAATGCCTGACTGACACCGGCGATAAAAAAAGCCCTCGCAGTGCGAGGGCTTTTTCGTGGGCGGCTGCTGGCCTGTGCTTAGTTCACCACGGCCACGTTGATGCTGCCGTTGCCCTGGGTCATGCGTACCCGGGCGCCCGGCACGAAGGTGGGGCTGGCTTTTTGCACCACTACGATGGATTCGCCGTTCTCTTTCTTGATCTCGAGCTCGACGCCATCGACCTGATTGAACTTGTCACCGGCGGCCTTGCCGGCGGCGGCCCCGGCGATGGCGCCACCGGCGGCGGCGATGTCGCTGCCGCGCCCGCCCCCTATGGTGCTGCCGAGCAGGCCGCCGACCACGGCGCCGCCTATGGTGCCGACCAGGGAGTTCTCATCGGCCTGGATCTTGACCGGGCGGGTGGAGAGTATGGTGCCGTAGCTGACGGTCTGGACCTGCTTGGCGCGATCCTTGGTGTAGACATCACCGGAGTAGACGTCGCTGTTGGCACAGCCGCTGAGGGTGGTGGCTGTGGTGGCGGCCAACAAGGCGATAAGGGTGATACGTTTCAACATGATGGGCCTCCTGGGCTGGCATCTGATCTGGTTAATTCGGTCAGTGAGTTCAACTTTACGCCAACCGGATTGGGCATGAAACCAGCAAAGTGTAACCAATTATAAGACCCGGGCGCCGCAAATCCCGTCAGCAGTGGCTCAGCCGAGCCGTTTTTCCAGCAGCAGGCGATCCTCGCCCGGGCCGAAATAGTCGCGCTCCTCGGCCAGTTGCTGATAACCGAGTCGAAAGTAGAGGCGCTGGGCCGGATTGGCGGGATCCACCGTCAGTTTGATCCGATCGATCTCCAGTTTCAGCAGTCCCTGCTCCACCTGCAGCATCATGCGTTCGGCCAGGCCGAAGCCGCGCGCCTCGGGCAACACAGCCAGGGAGAGCAGCCAGCCCTGCGACCGATCCTGTCCCAGCCCGCCCAGGGCATAGCCCAGCAGTTTGCCGTCCAGCTCGGCCACCAGCAGCAGATCGGGCCAGAGATCCATGGCCTGACGGAAGAAGAAACCGGGGTAGACATCCTCCCCGAAGACGTCGACGTCTATCTGCCAGATGGCGTGCATGTCGGCGTGGCGGGCCACTCTCAAAACGGGGGGCTGATGCATCCGGGCTCCTGTCATTGCGTGCGTGCTGCCGTGCGGCAGTCAAAAAGGAGTCACAGGTTAGTGGGCCATCCGGGCTGATGCAAGCGGGTCTGGTGATGGGGGCGGGCGTCGCAGCTTGCCCGGTTCAGGGCGGCAGGGGCCGGTTGCTGGGCAATCTGGGGGCCTTGCGGCGGCTGTCCAGCAGGTGGCGCAGGGCGAGCCAGGGGTGATGCCACAGCATGCGCGGGCCGCTCCACTTCATGATCAGCTGGATCTGTTTGCGCATGGCCGGGGCGTAGCAGTGGATGTTGCAGTTGGCACAGGTGGGTTTGTGGCCGTGGCCATAGCGGCAGCGCCGCAGGCGCTGGTGGGCGAAGGCTTGCAACTGCTGGCAGTGGCGGCAGGCGGGATCCTGATGATGGTGGTCGCAGTAGAGGCGGATCATGGCGCTGACCGTCTGCTGCTCCCGCTTGAGCCTGGGGTGCTCGGGTGCCTTGCGGGCACGGACCTGGCGCACGGGATCGGGGTGATGGGTTTTCATGGGAGTCATTGTCCTGACCTGCCCCGGCGGGGTCTTGATACAGGTCAAGCCGGCGGGCAAAAAAACAGGGCCCGCGGGCCCTGTTTCATCAGACAATTCTGCTTGTCTGCGATTAGATGAGGCTGGTTGCCTGTTCCAGCCAGGCGAGATCCTCACCCTCCAGCAGCGGGCTCAGGCGGCGGAACACCTCGACATGGTATTCGTTGATCCAGCGGAACTCGGCCGGGCTCAGCAGGCTGCGCTCGATGAGGCGGGTATCGAACGGCACGTAAGTCAGCCGCTCGAAGCCCAGCATCGGCAGCTCGCCGATCTGCTCCTGCTCGGTCACCACCACCAGGTTCTCGCAGCGGATACCGAACGCATCTTCCCGGTAGTAACCCGGCTCGTTGGAGAGCACCATGCCCGGCTGCAGGGCCACCAGGCTGCCCTTGGGGGCGATGCGCTGCGGGCCTTCGTGCACGCTCAGGAAGTGGCCGACCCCGTGGCCTGTGCCGTGGTCATAGTTGTAACCGGCCTGCCACAGCGGCATGCGGGCCAGCACGTCGAGCTGGATGCCGGCGGTGCCGCGCGGGAAGCGGGCCTGATCCAGCGCGATATGACCCTGCAGCACCCGGGTGAACATGGCCTTGTGCTCGTCGGTCAGCTCACCCACCTTGACGGTGCGGGTGATGTCGGTGGTGCCGTCCAGATACTGGGCGCCGGAGTCCACCAGATAGATGCTGTCCTGACCGAAGGCGCGCGGTGTGCCGTTGGTGTGACGGTAGTGGCACATGGCGGCGTTGGGGCCCAGTGCCGAGATGGTATCGAAGCTCGGCTCGACGTAGTGCTCCTGCTCGTGGCGGAAGGCTTCCAGCTGGTCGGCCAGGGTGCCTTCGTCCACCCCTTCAAACTCGCCGGCGGCGATCAGCCGATCCAGCCAGGCGAGGAAGCGGGTGACGGCGACGCCATCGCGCAGGTGGGCACGCTGCATGCCGGCCAGCTCAACGGCGTTCTTGCACGCCTTCGGCAGCATGGTCGGATCCTGACCCGCCACCAAGATGGCACCCGCCTCTTCCATGATGAGCTGGGTCCAGGCGTTGGCCGTGTTGGGGTCAGCCAGCACTTTTTGCTGGTCTTCCCCTATGCGTTGCAGCACGTCACCCAGCTTGTCGATGGGGTAGACGGAGACATCTTGCCCCACGTGCTGGCTGAAGGCGAAGCAGTCGATCTTGTCGGTGTCGACGAAGAAATCCATGCTGGTGTTGGCGTAGAGCACGGCAAAGCCCAATACCACCGGCAGCCGATCCACGTCGCGACCACGCAGGTTGAGCAGCCAGTTGATGGGCTCGGCCTGGGTCAGCAGCACCGCATCCAGCCCGCGTTTGCGCAGATCGCTGGCCAGCAGTTCACGCTTGGCCTGGCTCGACTGGCCAGCCAGTTCCTCGCTGTAGAGGATGACCGGGGTCTTGGTGGGGGCGGGGCGATCGCTCCAGTGCAGGTCTATGGGGTTCTGCTCCACGCGTACCAGCTCTATGCCGCGCTCGGTCAGCAGGGCCCTGGCGTTTTGATACCAGGCCAGGCTGTGCAGGCGGGCGTCGAAGCCGACCCGGGAGCCGGACGGCAGCTGATCCGCCAGCCACTGGACGTGGGGATCTTCGTTCAGATGGAGAAACTCAAACAGCTCGGCCGGTGCCTGCATGCGGGCCTGCACCGTGTAACGACCGTCGATGAACAGGGCCGCCCGCTGCGCCATTATGATGGCGAGCCCGGCGGAGCCGTTGAAACCCGTGATCCAGTCCAGACGCTCGGCGTAGGCGGGGATGTACTCGCCCAGGTGCTCGTCATCGTGGGGGACTATTAAGGCGTCCAGCTCTTGTGTGGCCAGTGTGGCCCTGACCTGGGCGACGCGGGTTTCAATAATCTCGAAATGATTCATGTCGTTAATGCCAGATTGTTGTGATGTGAGTGTTCATTGGTGGTGGCCGCTGTCCAGGATCCGCTTGACTGACTGGCCAGCCGCCTCGATATGTTGCTTGAGCAGCACCACGGCCTCGTGTTTGCGACGGGCGCGGCACAGTTCCAGCAATTGGGCGTGTTCACGCTCGGCCTTGTCCACTCCGTCGCTGGCAAACAGCAGCTCGAAGCGCACATAGCGGTCACAGCTCAGATTGATCTGGGCGATCAGCTCCAGCGCCTGGGGGCGGCCGGCAGCCTGATAGAGGGTGGCGTGAAAACTGTGGTTCAATTCGGCCCAGTGTTCGATCTGGGTGCCTGACTCGAGCGCCTGATCAAACTGGGCGAGGATGGCCTGTGCCTTGACGAAGGTCTCCTCCGTCATCATATCCACGGCGTGAAACAGGGTATCGGCTTCCAGCAGGGCTCGCAAATAAAAGAGCTCCTCGATGGCCGAGGCGTCCAGCATGGTGACCACGGCGCCGCGGTGGGCCTCGAACTTCACCAGCCCCTGGGCCTCCAGTTGCATCAGGGCTTCGCGCACCGGAATGCGGCTCACCGCCAGCTCCTTGGCGATGGCATCCTGACGCAGGGGGGCGCCGGCGGGGAATTCGCCACGCAGGATCCGGCCACGGAGATTTTCCATCACCATCTGGGTTCGGGTCTTGTAGGGTGGGGTCATGGTCGGGTCACAGGGGATTCGTTACAAAATTGTATATTGTATAAAGTTGGGCTGAATCTAACGCGCAACCGCCCACAAGGCAAGGTTTGGCGGGGATCAAACGCCGTCCTCTGGTTAAAAAAATACCGGTCAGCAGGGCTGACCGGTATGGATGTCGGCAAGAGAAGGGAGGCTGGTGTTACAGCTGCGGACCCGCAGCAACCAGGCGCTTGCCCTCTTCGTTGTCGGTGAAGCGCTCGAAGTTCTTGATGAAGCGCTGGGCCAGATCCTGGGCCTTGGCATCCCACTCGGCCTTGTTGGCGTAAGTGTCGCGCGGGTCGAGGATCGCCGGGTTCACGTCGTGCAGCGCGGTCGGCACTTCCAGATTGAAGATCGGCAGCACCTTGGTCTCGGCCTTCTCGATGGAACCGTCCAGGATGGCGTCTATGATGGCGCGGGTATCCTTGATGGAGATGCGCTTGCCGGTGCCGTTCCAGCCGGTGTTGACCAGGTAGGCTTCCGCGCCGGCCACTTCCATCCGTTTCACCAGCTCCTGACCGTACTTGGTCGGGTGCAGGCTGAGGAAGGCCGCACCGAAGCAGGAGGAGAAGGTCGGGGTCGGTTCTGTGATGCCACGCTCGGTACCGGCCAGTTTGGCGGTGAAGCCGGACAGGAAGTGGTACTTGGTCTGCTCCTTGGTCAGCTTGGAGACAGGGGGCAGCACGCCGAAGGCATCGGCGGTCAGGAAGATCACCTTGTTGGCATGACCCGCCTTGGAGACCGGCTTGACGATGTTCTCGATGTGATAGATGGGGTAGGAGACACGGGTGTTCTCGGTCTTGGAGCCATCATCGAAGTCGATGGTTCCATCGGCGGCAACGGTCACGTTCTCCAGCAGCGCATCGCGACGGATGGCGTTGAAGATGTCCGGCTCGGCTTCCTTGGAGAGCTTGATGGTCTTGGCGTAGCAACCCCCTTCGAAGTTGAACACGCCGTCGTCGTCCCAGCCGTGCTCGTCATCGCCGATCAGCTGACGCTTGGGATCGGTGGAGAGCGTGGTCTTGCCGGTGCCGGAGAGGCCGAAGAAGATGGCCACGTCGCCGTCCTGACCCACGTTGGCGGAGCAGTGCATGGAGGCAATGCCGCGCAGGGGCAGGAAGTAGTTCATCATGGAGAACATCCCCTTCTTCATCTCGCCACCGTACCAGGTGCCGCCGATGAGCTGGATCTTCTCGGTCAGGTTGAAGGCGACGAAGTTCTCGGAGTTGAGACCCTGCTCCTTCCAGTTCGGGTTGGTGCACTTGGCACCGTTCATCACCACGAAGTCAGGTTTGAAGGCTTTCAGCTCTTCATCGCTCGGGCGAATGAACATGTTCTTGACGAAGTGAGCCTGCCAGGCCACCTCTGTGATGACGCGCACGGCCAGGCGGGTATCCGGGTTGGCACCGCAGAAGCCGTCAACCACAAACAGGCGCTTGCCCGAGAGCTGTTTGGTCACCAGGGATTTCAGATGTGACCACACTTCCGGGGTAATAGCTTTGTTATCGTTTTTACCCTGGTCAGACCACCACACAGTATTCTGGGTAGTAGCGTCTTTGACGATATATTTATCTTTCGGGGAGCGGCCGGTGAAGATGCCGGTGTTTACGTTGACGGCGCCCAGCTCGGTCACCACGCCGCGCTCGAACCCTTCCAGGTCAGAACGTGTCTCTTCCGCGAAAAGCTGATCGTAAGAGGGGTTGCGAACGATTTCTTGGCTGTTTTTGATACCGTACTGGTCCAGTCCTAATTGTTGGGCCAGGGTGGGTTCTGCCACGATTGTCATTGTATTCTCCTGGGTTCAGAGGTTTGTAGGGTTCTATCTGGCGTTCATCCTATCACTTAGGTGGTAGAGTTTAGCGATCGCCATCAAACTTTATAAAATAGGGTATTTTTTTGTTATTTAAGTTAAAGGCGGGTTTTGCCCGCCTTCAATTAGTGTAACTTGTTTGCATCATTATCGGGAGCCCTGCTGAACAGGGTTTCGACGTCGATCCCATCGAATTGGTACTGGGCGCCGCAATAATCACAATGCATGTCGATCTTGCCGAGCTCCTGCACCATCTCCATGACTTCTTCCTTTTCTATCTGCAGCAGGGCCCCTTCGCAGCGTGCGCGGGAGCAGGTGCAGCGGAACTCGACCGCCTGCGGATCGAACACCCGCACCTTGTCCTGGTGGTAGAGGCGGTAGAGGATCTCTTCCGCTTCCAGGCCGAACAGCTCTTCATCCTTGATGGTGGCGGTGAGCTGGGTCAGGTGATCGAAATCTGCGCTGTGATCCTCGCTCTGGGCGGGCAGCGCCTGCAGCAGTATACCGGCGGCGCGGGGCTCACCCTGGTGGTAGCCGGTACGGATCCACAGCTTGGTGGCCAGCTGTTCAGACTGGGCGAAGTAGTGCTCCAGGCAGCCTGCCAGGGTGTCGGCGTCCAGCGCTATGATGCCCTGGTAGCGCTCGCCCTGCTCCGGGGTGATGGTGATGATCAGCTGACCTTCACCGATCAGGCTCTGCAGCTTGCCATCACTCGGCAGCTCGCCCTCAAAACGGGCCACGCCGCGCAGTTGCTGGTTGTTGTCACCGTTGATGACGGCGAGGCGCACCGGGCCATCGCCCTGCAACTGCACTGTGATGGAGCCTTCAAACTTGAGGGTGGCGGTCAGCAGGCTGGTGGCAACCAGCAGCTCACCCAGGAGTTTTTGCACCTGCACCGGGTAGTTCTGGGCTTCCACCACGTGGCGGTAGGTATGGTCCAGCTGGACCAGCTCACCCCGGACTTCGTACTCTTCAAACAGATAGCGATACAGGAGATCTTGGTTACTCATCATGCATTCCTGGGTTCTTAGGTGAGGTAAATAGATAAAAACATTATTAAACAGGTGGTTAGGAACTAATCCCGTTTCCTGTCGTCATAAAAGGGCCACGTTGGCGAGTCAGTATTGCTTGACCTTGATCAGCTGGCGCCGCTCCTGCTTGTCGGGACGACGCTCGGGGCTCGGGGCAAACTGGCTGTTGAAGCGGCGCGCCTCGCTGTTCTCGGCCCGTTTTTTCAGGCTGGCCTCCGTCTCTTCATAGAGCAGCTGGGCCAGCGGGGCGGACTTGCGCTGTTCGCTCACTTGCAGCACCCGCACCTCCCGTTCGTCCTGGCCTTGCCAGACACGGATGAGGGCACCGGCTTCGACGGCCTTGCCCGGCTTGCTGCGCTGGCCGTTGTAGTGCACCTTGCCCCCTTCAATCTGCTCGCGGGCCAGGCTGCGGGTCTTGTAAAAACGCGCCGCCCACAACCATTTGTCGAGGCGGACCTGGGTTGTGGTTTCTGCGGGATTCGGCATGAATCGACTCCGGGATGGCTGAAAGGGGAGCCTGATTATACCAGAGGCAGGCCTCGGGATAGAAACGGGGGGGCTTATGGTGTGACGGAATGTCAATTTTCGCAGCTTCATCCCATCCGGTCGGTTGTCTCTGGGTCCATTGCCGTACACAATAGCCAACCGATTTGGATGCCAGAATATATTGATAAACATGACGCTACCGTTCAGGGATGACTTGTTGAGCTCCCTTCTGGCCCGTTGCAAAACCGTGCCGCTCTCCCGTTTCAGCCAGCCCCTGTTCTGGCTTCTGCTGCTGTTGCTGGCCCACCAGTGCGCCGGTCTCACCTGGCGTCTGCTGGATCTCGGCAGCCAGCAGGCCAGCCAACCCTGGCAACCGGCCATGGTCGCCAGTCAGGGCCAAGGCTCGGCCCGGCTCGATCTCAGCGGCATCAGCCGGCTGTCGCTGTTCGGCAAGGCGAAGCAACAGGCCCAGGCGGCCGATGCTGTCGCAGCCGATGCCCCCAAGACTCAGCTCAACGCCCAGCTCAACGGTGTGCTGGCGAGTTCAGATCCGGCCAAATCCATCGCCATCATCGCCCACAACGGCGTGCAGAACTCCTATGGTATCGGTGATTTCATCGATGGCACCCAGGCCAAGATCCGTCAGGTGTTCGCCGATCGCGTCATCATAGAGCGGGATGCGCGGGACGAGACCCTGATGCTGGACGGGGAAGAGTACGGCAAGCCGTTGCCCAAACCGGGCAATCAGGATGGCAAGCTCTCCTCGGTGCGCAGCGAACTGCTGGGCAACCCCGGCAAGATCACCGATTACCTCAATATTTCCCCGGTGCGGGTAGATGGCCGCATGGTCGGCTATCGCCTCAATCCGGGCAGCAATCCAGAACTGTTCAATCAACTCGGTCTGGTCGCCAACGACATGGCGGTCAGCATCAATGGCCTGGATTTGCGGGATAACGCTCAGGCCATGCAGGCAATGCAGCAGGTGGCTGGCGCCACGGAAATGACCGTCACCGTCGAGCGGCAAGGACAGCTCTACGACGTTTATGTCGGCTTGTCAGAATAATGATTTGGAGTAGCACCAAGAATGATAAATAAAGGGAAGGGCTGGCGTCTGGCCACGGTTGCGGCGGCGCTGATGATGGCGGGCTCCGCCTGGGCCACCGAGTATTCTGCCAGCTTCAAGAATGCCGACATCGAAGAGTTCATCAACACGGTCGGCAAGAACCTGAGCAAGACCATCATCATAGAGCCTTCGGTGCGCGGCAAGATCAACGTCCGCAGTTACGACCTGCTCAACGAGGAGCAGTACTACCAGTTCTTCCTGAGCGTGCTCGACGTCTATGGCTTCGCCGTGGTGCCCATGGATAACGGTGTGCTCAAGGTGGTGCGCTCCAAGGACGCCAAGACCTCGGCCATCCCGGTGGTGGATGAGACCAACCCGGGGATAGGCGACGAGATGGTGACCCGGGTGGTACCTGTGCGCAACGTCTCGGTGCGCGAACTGGCGCCCCTGCTGCGTCAGCTCAATGACAACGCCGGTGGCGGCAACGTGGTCCATTACGATCCCTCCAACGTGCTGCTCATCACGGGCCGTGCCGCCGTGGTCAACCGTCTGGTGGAAGTGGTTCGCCGGGTCGACAAGGCGGGCGATCAGGAAGTGGACATCATCAAGCTGAAATATGCCTCCGCCGGCGAGATGGTGCGTCTGGTGACCAACCTCAACAAGGATGGCAACAGTCAGGGCGGCAACACCTCCCTGCTGCTGGCCCCCAAGGTGGTGGCCGACGAGCGCACCAACTCTGTGGTGGTCAGTGGTGAACCCAAGGCGCGGGCCCGCATCATACAGATGGTGCGCCAGCTCGACCGGGATCTGCAGAGCCAGGGCAACACCCGGGTCTTCTACCTGAAATATGGCAAGGCCAAGGACATGGTGGAGGTGCTCAAGGGCGTCAGCTCCAGCATAGAAGCAGACAAGAAGGGCGGCGGCACCACTACGACCGGTGGCGGCGCCAGCATAGGGGGTGGCAAGCTGGCCATCTCCGCCGACGAGACCACCAATGCCCTGGTCATCACGGCCCAGCCGGATGTGATGGCCGAGCTGGAGCAGGTGGTCGCCAAGCTGGATATCCGCCGTGCCCAGGTACTGGTTGAGGCGATCATAGTCGAGATCGCCGACGGCGACGGCCTCAACCTCGGCGTGCAGTGGGCCAATACCAACGGCGGCGGCACCCAGTTTACCGATACCAACCTGCCCATCGGCTCGGTGGCCATCGCCGCCAAGGATTACAAGGACAACGGCAATACCGACTCGCTGTCCAAGCTGGCCGGTGGTTTCAACGGCATGGCGGCCGGTTTCTACCATGGCAACTGGGCCGCGCTGGTGACGGCACTGTCGACCAATACCAAGAGCGATATTCTCTCCACCCCGAGTATCGTCACCATGGACAACAAGGAAGCCTCCTTCAACGTCGGTCAGGAAGTGCCGGTGCAGAGCGGCTCCCAGAGCTCGACCACCAGCGATCAGGTGTTCAACACCATAGAGCGCAAGACGGTGGGCACCAAGCTGGTGGTGACGCCACAGATCAACGAAGGGGACTCAGTGCTGCTCAATATCGAGCAGGAGGTCTCCAGCGTGGCGCAGAAACAGGCGACCGGGACTGCCGATCTGGGCCCCACCTTCGATACCCGCACCATCAAGAACGCCGTGCTGGTGAAGAGTGGCGAGACTGTGGTGCTGGGTGGCCTGATGGATGAGCAGAATCAGGAGAAGGTCTCCAAGGTGCCATTGCTGGGCGACATACCCGTGCTCGGCTACCTGTTCCGCTCCACCACCAACACTACCTCCAAGCGCAACCTGATGGTCTTTATCCGGCCCACCATATTGCGGGATGCCAACGTCTACTCAGGCATCTCCAGCAACAAGTACACCATGTTCCGGGCCGAACAGATCGAGGCTGCCGCTCAGGAAAACTACCTCACCTCGCCCAAACGCCAGGTGCTGCCTGAATATGGCCAGGATGTGGCCCAGTCGCCCGAGGTACAGAAGCAGATCGAGCTGATGAAGGCGCGCCAGCAGGCGACGGCCGACGGAGTGCAGCCGTTCGTGGGTAACAAGTAATGGCAGCGTACCAGCTCGATGACACGAGTCTGCCTGCAGCCCTGCCCGAGCTGCCGTTCGCCTTTGCCCGCAACTTCGGTGTCGTCCTGACCGAGCGGCAGGGAACCCCCCTGCTGCTGTGTCGTCCTGGGGTGGCGCCGCAAACCCTGCTGGAGGTGCGGCGGGTGGCGGGCTGCGCCTTCGAGGTGGAGCAGCTCGGCAGTGACGAGTTTGAAGAGCTGCTGATGGCGCACTACCAGCGCGACTCTTCCGAGGCGCGTCAGCTGATGGAAGATCTCGGCAACGAGATGGACTTCTTCGCCCTGGCCGAGGAGCTGCCGCAAAGCGAGGATCTGCTGGACGCCGATGACGACGCCCCCATCATTCGCCTCATCAACGCCATGTTGAGCGAGGCGATAAAAGAGGAGGCGTCTGACATCCATATCGAGACCTTCGAGCGGGTGCTGGTCATTCGCTTCCGCATCGATGGCGTGCTGCGGGAGATACTGCGGCCTCATCGCAAGCTGGCTTCCCTGCTGGTGTCGCGCATCAAGGTCATGTCGCGGATGGACATAGCCGAGAAGCGGGTGCCCCAGGATGGCCGCATCTCGCTGCGTATCGGTGGCCGGGCGGTGGACGTGCGGGTGTCGACCATGCCGTCCAGCTACGGCGAGCGGGTGGTGTTGCGTCTGCTCGACAAGAACAACGTGCGCCTCGAGCTCAAGCAGCTCGGCATGACGCTGGCCAACCGCAACATCATCAGCGAACTCATTCGCAAGCCCCACGGCATCATTCTGGTGACAGGCCCGACCGGTTCGGGCAAGTCCACCACCCTGTATGCGGCGCTCTCCGAGATCAACTCGCGGGATCGCAACATTCTCACGGTGGAAGATCCTATCGAATATGACCTGGAGGGTGTGGGTCAGACTCAGGTCAACACCAAGGTGGACATGACCTTCGCCCGCGGCCTGCGCGCCATTCTGCGTCAGGATCCGGATGTGGTAATGGTGGGGGAAATTCGCGACCTCGAGACCGCCCAGATAGCGGTGCAGGCGTCTCTGACCGGTCACCTGGTGATGTCGACCCTGCACACCAACACCGCCATAGGTGCCATCACCCGGATGCGGGACATGGGGATAGAGCCTTTCCTGCTCTCCTCGTCCCTGTTGGCTGTGCTGGCCCAGCGGCTGGTGCGGACCCTCTGCCCGGATTGCCGCGCCCCGCGCCCCATCACGGAGCAGGAGCGTCTGGCCATGGGCATGGAACTGGCGCCGGATCAGCAGGTGTGGCGGCCGGTGGGCTGCGAGCAGTGCAACCACACCGGCTATCGCGGCCGGACCGGCATTCACGAGCTGGTGGTGATCGACGAGGCGGTGCGCGAAGCGATCCACAGCGCCAGCGGCGAGCTGGCCATAGAGCGGCTGATCCGGGACCATACCCCCAGCATACGCCGCGACGGCATCGACAAGGTGCTCAAGGGGCAGACCAGCCTCGAAGAGGTGCTGCGCGTGACCCGGGAAGACTGACCGCTGGGCATGGAGTCAGCTGCTCAAGGGCCAGAGCCAAGTCTCTGGAAGAAATATTGCGCGTGACCCGGGAAGATTGATGTTTGGTCAGGCAAGCGATTTGAATCGGGATAACGAGACGTCACAGTGCTAGGGCAGAGGAGCAAGAGTATTGTCAGCATTTGAATACAAAGCCCTCGACAGCAAGGGGCGCCAGAAGCAGGGGGTGACCGAGGGTGACTCGGCCCGTCAGGTGCGCCAGCAACTGCGTGAGCAGGGGCTGACCCCGCTCGAGGTGAACGAGACCACAGAGAAGGCAAAGCGGGAAGCGAATCGCTTCGTGCTGTTTCGCCGTGGCGCCTCCACTTCCGAGCTGGCTCTCATCACCCGTCAGCTGGCGACCCTGGTGGGCGCAGGGCTGACCATCGAAGAGGCGCTGAGGGCGGTGGCCGAGCAGTGCGAGAAGGCCCATCTGCGCAGCCTGGTGGCGACGGTACGCAGCAAGGTGGTAGAAGGTTACTCGCTGGCCGATTCGCTGGGGGCCTTCCCTCACGTGTTCGATCAGCTGTTTCGCTCCATGGTGGCGGCCGGTGAAAAATCGGGCCATCTGGAGAAGGTGCTGAACCGGCTCGCCGACTACACGGAGCAGCGCCAGCACATGCGCACCAAGCTGCTGCAGGCGATGATCTACCCCATAGTCCTCACTCTGGTGGCGGTCGGGGTCATCTCGATCCTGCTCACCGCAGTCGTGCCCAAGGTGGTGGCCCAGTTTGAACACATGGGCCAGCAACTGCCTGCGACGACCCGTTTCCTCATCGGCACCAGCGAGCTGATGCAGCATTACGGCCTCTGGTTCCTGCTGCTGCTGTTTATCGGTGGTTTTGTCTGGCGCTGGTGGCTGACCGACGAGAAGCGTCGCCGTCACTGGCATCAGCTGGTGCTGCGCCTGCCGGTCATAGGCCGGGTCAGCCGTGGTCTCAATACCGCCCGCTTCGCCCGCACCCTCAGCATACTCAACGCCAGCGCCGTGCCCCTGCTGGAGGGGATGAAGATCGCCGGCGAAGTGCTCTCCAATGACTTCGCCCGTACTCGCATCGGTGAGGCCACCGAACGGGTGCGGGAGGGGACCAGCCTGCGCAAGGCTCTGGATGAAACCAAGATTTTCCCGCCCATGATGCTGCACATGATCGCCTCCGGCGAGCAGAGCGGCGAGCTCGACAGCATGCTGGAGCGGGCGGCTGACAACCAGGACAGGGAATTTGAAACCCAGGTGAACATCGCACTCGGCGTGTTCGAGCCCCTGCTGGTGGTCTCCATGGCCGGGGTCGTGCTGTTTATCGTGATGTCGATCCTGCAGCCGATCCTCGAGCTCAACAACATGGTGAATTTATGATGTTGGCGTGAGGGTGACTTCGGTCGATCCTGCCGTCAATTCGCTCGAACTCAATAATATGGTCAATCTCTGATGGCCCGCGCCATCTCATTTCGTTAGGGAGTAAGTCATGCAAAAGCGTCGTCAATCCGGTTTTACCCTGCTGGAAGTCATGGTGGTCATAGTGATCCTCGGGATCCTGGCCAGCCTGGTGGTGCCCAACCTGATGGGCAACAAGGAGAAGGCTGACCAGCAGAAAGCCGTCTCCGATATAGTGGCGCTGGAAAATGCCCTCGACATGTACAAGCTGGACAACAACCGTTACCCGACCACGGAGCAGGGCCTGGATGCACTGGTCAACAAGCCGACCGCCGCCCCCGAGCCGCGCAGCTACCGTGACGGCGGCTACATCAAGCGCCTGCCGCAGGATCCCTGGGGCAACCCGTACCAGATGCTGAGCCCGGGCCAGTTTGGCAAGATCGACATCTTCTCCATGGGGCTGGATGGCGAAGCCGGTACCGATGACGACATCGGCAACTGGAATCTGAAGGATTTCCAATAAGTGATTGATTGCGCTGCCATCAAGCTGCTGTGGATGAGGCTGCCGTGAGGGGCTCGTCGTCTCGTCATCGCCAAGCCGGCTTCACCCTGCGGGAGGTGATGTTGAGTGGCGCCATGCTGATGAAGCTGGAGTCTGCTGTCGTCACCTTGGTGGGGTGGGACCAATGAGGCGTCATCGCCAGTCGGGTTTCCCCCATGGCGCCATGCTGATGAGGCGGGAGTCTGCTGTCGTCACCTTGGTGGGGTGGGACCAATGAGGCGTCATCGTCAGTCGGGTTTCACCCTGCTGGAGGTATTGCTGGTGGCCATGCTGATGGGGCTGGTGGCCACCGCCGTCACCCTCAGCATGGGGGGCGCCAGAGGCGATCGCGAGCTCGACAAGCAGGCGCGCCGCTTCATGGCGACCCTGCAACAGGCGCAGGAGTATTCGGTGATGGATGGCCGGCTGGTGGGGCTTCGCATCGAGGATCACGGCTGGCAGTTCATGCAGCGTGCCGCCAAGGATCGCAAGTGGCAGGCGCTGACCGGCGACAAGATCCTGGGACAGGTACAACTGCCCGACACCATGTTGCTGGCCATCGAACTCGAAGGGTTCAGCTGGCGAACCGAGTCCGACAAGAAAACCGAGCGGGGTCGGGACGAGAAGGCGCGCACGCCCCAGGTGCTGATCTTCCCCGGTGGCGAGCTCAGCCCCTTCGTGCTGACGCTGACCCAGCAGGATGAGGATGTGCGCTACCTGCGTACGGTCAAGGCGGATGAATTCGGCCGCTTGCGACTGCTGCAGGACGAGGAGGAAGAGGAATGAACGCCCGTGGCATGACATTGCTGGAAGTCATGGTCGCACTGGCGGTGTTTGCCATCGCGGGTCTCGCCGTGATGAAAACCGCCAGCGAGCACCTCTCTGCGCTCAATTATCTGGAAGAGAAGACGCTGGCGACCTGGGTGGTGGAGAATCAGCTGGTGCAGCAGAAGCTGGAGGCCAAGTGGCCCGGTGACAGCTGGGTGGAAGGGGACGAGCAGATGGCAGGCCAGACCTGGTACTGGCGCTATCGCGGCGTCGCCACCGCCGACAACAACTTCAAGGCGCTGGATATGGAAGTGCGTACCGCGCCCAAGGCCGAGAGCCCAGTGGCCTTCATCCGGACCTATATCAGCCGATGACAACCGCCAACGACACCCAAATGAAGTCCCGTCAGAGCGGCTTCACCCTGCTGGAGACGTCGATGCGGCCATCGCCAGTACCAAGGCCGCGAGTTCGGCATTGCATGCGTCAGGGCGGTTTTACTCTGCTGGAGATGCTGGTGGCCATCGCCATCTTCGCCAGCCTCAGCATGGGCGCCTATCAGGTGCTGCAAGGTGTGCTCACCAGCGACGAGGTGGCCAAGAAGAAGGAGGCCCGCCTCTCCGAGTTGCAGCTGGCCTTCACCCTGATGGAGCGGGACATCACCCAGATGGTGCCCCGCAGCGGCCGTATCGACGGCGAGAACAACAAGGTGCTGCTGGCGGCATCCCGCTTCGGCCAGCAGAGCGATGACTGGGGCATGGCCTTTATCCGCGGTGGCTGGCTCAATCCGGATGGCATGCTGCCACGTTCCGGTTTGCAGCGGGTCGGCTGGCGGCTCAAGGATCACAAGCTGGAGCGGCTGAGCTATCTCTATCCGGATCCCGTGATAGGCACAGAGCCGCGCATCCAGCCCATGCTGGATCGGGTGACGGCGCTGCGGCTCTATTTTTACGACAAGGGGGCCTGGAAGGAGGAGTGGACCCAGCGCAACGTGCTGCCTTACGGCCTGGCGGTGGAGCTGGATCTGGAAGATTACGGCACCCTTCGCCGCCAGTTCCTCATCGGGGCCGGTGGCCAGCGAGCTGAAAATGCGAACTAAGCGGACCGGCAGCATGCCGTCTTGTCGTCGCCAGGGGGGCATGGCCCTGCTGGTGGTGCTGCTCATCTTGTCGGTGATGGTGATCATCGCCAGCAACATGAGTGGCCGCCTGCAGCTGGAGTTGCGCCGTACCGGCAACCTCACCGCCGGCAAGCAGGCCTGGTGGTATGCCATGTCGGCGGAAGCCCTGGTGAGCAAGGTGCTGGTTCAGGATTTCAAGGATGACCCCAATGTGGTGAACCTGGGGCAGAACTGGGCCAGGCAGGATGCTGTCTTCCCGGTGGATGACGGCAAGCTGACCGGCCGGGTGCGGGATCTGCAATCCTGCTTCAACCTCAACAGCCTGAGCGTGCCCCTGAAAGACGGGATCAGCGGCGACGACCTCGAGAAGCAGCCTTATCCGGTGAAGGCGTTTCGCGCCCTGCTCAAGCAGCTCGAGGTCGAGGATTACGAGGCGGTGCAGCTGACCGATGCCATCCGCGACTGGACCGACAAGGACACGGCACTGGTCTCCAGCTACGGCGCCGAGGATGCCTATTACGAGGGGCTGACGCCCCCTTATCTGACCGCGAACCAGTGGATGCTCAGCACGGACGAGCTGAGGGCGGTGCGCGGTGTGAGCGCCAGGCTGTATGCCCGGTTGGCGCCTTATGTCTGCGCCCTGCCTAGCGACAAGCTGCTGGTGAACATCAACACCATCAAGCCGGAACAGGCGGCGCTGCTGGTGGCCCTCTATCTGGACAAGGTGGGGCTCGATGACGCCAAGCGGGTGCTGACCAGCCGCCCCCAGAAGGGGTGGAAGGAGAAAAAGGCGATGACGGATCAGATGCCGGTACCGCTGAGCACCATCCCCGGGCTGGATGCCGTGCTGGACGTCAAGAGCAGCTACTTCGAGGCCAGGCTGATCGCCGAGGTGGGTGATACCCGGGCCAGGCTGGAGAGCGTCTTCGTGCGTGGCAAGGACAACAAGCTGGTGATGCTGCGCCGCCTCAACGGCGGCGCCGAATGACAGACAGGTGTGGGTGGCGGCCGCTGGCCGTACCCGCCCTGACCCCGTATTGGACAGCAGCCGAGAGCTGCGCTCCCGCCCATCCAGAGGGATGCGGACGGGAATGGCAGGAGAGATATTTGTGAGCGAGAGTCTGGTCATCCGTCTGGGGACCAATGCGCAGCAACCGGTCGAGTGGCTGGTGTGGTCGGCCAAGGAGGAGGAGATCATTGCCTCCGGCACCCTGGCCTCGGCCCATGCCCTCGGCGAGTTGCGGGAGCGTGCCGGTGGCCGCCCCGTGGTGACCCTGGTACCGGGCAGCGATCTTATCTTCCGGCGGGTGAGCCTGCCGGGCAAATACAGTCGCCAGGCTGCGGCCGCCTTGCCCTACCTGCTGGAGGAGCAGATCGCATCCGACGTGGATGAGCTGCATCTGGTGGTGCTGGGCCACGAGGGCCACGAGGTGGACCTGATGGCGGTCGACAAGGAGAAGATGCAGATCTGGCTGGGCTGGCTGCAGCAGGCGGGCCTCAAGAGCCAGCAGCTGTTGCCGGACGTGCTGGCCCTGCCGCCCGCTGCCGACGGCTGGTCTGCCCTGCAACTTGGCAAGGAGTGGCTGCTGCGTCAGGGCCCCTGTCAGGGCATAGTGGCCGACGAGTCGCTGCTGGCCATGTTGCTGGCGGCCGAGGCCGACCCCGTCACCATCCACAGCCATACCCCCTTGCCGGCGATCCCGGCGGCCAACTGGCTGGCGGCGGATCCCGAACTGCCCATGCTGTTGCTGGCCAAAGGGGCGCTGAACTGCCAGGCCAACCTGTTGCAGGGCCCCTACCGGCCGCAGACCGAATATTCCCGCTACTGGCTGCAGTGGCGCAAGGTGGCCGTAGTGGCCGGGCTCTTGCTGCTGGTGGCGCTGACCCAGCGCGGTATGCATCTTTATCAGCTGGCGGAGCAGGACAAGGCCCTCAAGGCCGAGATCCGGCAGGTCTACACCCGCATCTTCCCGGGGGAGAACCGCATCGTCAACGTGCGCAGCCAGATGGCACAGCACCTCAAGTTGCTGGGGCAGACCCCGCAGGATGGCGTGCTCTTGCTGCTGACCGAACTGGCCCCCACCTTTGCCGAGGTGCCGGGTCTCAAACCGCAGGTGTTGCGTTTCGACGCCGCCAGGGGCGAGCTGAGATTGCAGGTGACGGCGCCCGGTTTCGCCGAGATAGAGCGCTTTCGCGAACTGGCGGGCAAGCGCTTCGAGGTGCAGCAGGGCGAGGTGCGCAGCACAGAGGGCAAGGTTGAAGGGGCACTGGTGCTGAAGGGTAAATCATCATGATGGACAAACTACAAGGCTGGTGGCGCAGCATCAGCGCCCGCGAGCAGCGGCTGGTGGCCGTGGGGGGCAGTTGCCTGCTGATCGGGTTCTGCTACTGGATCGTCTGGCAACCCATCGCCAACCGCATCGCCGAGCGCGAGCGGCAGGTGCTGAGCCAGCAACAGACCCTCGCTTGGCTCAAGGAGAAGGGGGAAGAGGTGCTGGCGATGCAGGGCGGTCAGGGCCGCCAGATCGACACCAGCGGTACCCTGGAAGGGGTGGTGAACCGCACCGCCTTCAACCAGAAGATCAAGATTGCCCGTCTGCAACCCCAGGGTCAGGAGCTGCAGGTGTGGATCGATACGGTCCAGTTCGATGATTTGCTGATCTGGCTGGCGAGCCTGGCCGATCAGCACGGCGTCCAGGTGCAGGTCATCGAGGTGGCCCGCGAGAATCTGGCGCCGGGTCTGGTCAAGGTCAGACGCCTGCAGTTGAGTCGTCCCCAATGACGCCTGGCGTGCCTAGCGCAGTCCGGTTTCCGGCATCTCGTCCCGGTATGGTGCCGGGCCTGGCCAAGGCCAGATATTTGCAATCGAGTCGTTTTCTATGAAGCAAAAAGTACTGATCGCCGCCCTGTTCCTGGTGGCCTATCTCGGTTTTCTGCTGGTGAAACTGCCAGCCACCCTGGTGGTGCGCCATCTGCCGTTGCCGCCCAACCTGGTGCAGCTGGAAGGGGTGAGCGGCACCCTCTGGAGCGGCCAGGTCGCCCGGCTGCAATACGCCAGCGAGTCGCTGACCCAGCTGCGCTGGGAGCTCAACGGCTGGTCGCTGTTGCGCTTCGCCCCCGAGGTCTCCCTGCGTTTCGGTGATCGCAGCGGCCTCAACGGCCAGGGCGTGGTCGGCTGGAACGGCGCCGCCTTTGGTCGCGACATCACCCTCAACGTGCCCGCGCCCTGGGTGCTGGATCGGGTGCCCATGCGGTTGCCGTTCCCGCTGACGGTGGCGGGCCAACTGCAGCTCAAGGTCGATCAGTTTGCCCAGGGCAATCCCTGGTGTGACAATCTCTACGGCAACCTCCATTGGTATGGTGCCGATGCCGATACCCCGGCCGGCAAGCTGCCGCTAGGGGATCCCGAGCTCAAGCTGACCTGCATCGACTCCCGGCTGGTGGCCGAGCTCAAGCAGGGCTCGGAGGCGGTGCAGGTGCTGGGCAAGCTGGAGCTGCAGCCCAATCGCCAGTACCTGTTCCAGGGCACCCTCAAACCGGGCCCGGAACTGCCGGATCAGATGAAGCAGGGGCTGCCCTTCCTCGGCCAGCCCGACGGTCAGGGGCGCTTCCCGCTGCGCTACCAGGGGCGTATCTGACGATACTGTCTGGTGTTGTGGACGCATGATGAAAATAACCCCGCTTCGGCGGGGTTATGTCGTTATGGGGTTTGTATGTCGCCAACCGGCGCCGTGATCAGGTGATTCAGAAAGAAGCTGAACAGCTCGGCCCGCGAGCCGAGCCGCAGCTTGCCATAAAGATGCTTGCGGTGATTCTTCACCGTGCCGCTGCCAATCCCGAGCTCGGCGGCGATCGCCTCGGTATCCAGCCCCTGCAACAGCAGACCGGCTACCTGCCGCTCCCGGCGGGTGAGTCTATCCCCGCCCACGCTGGCGATGGCCTGCGCCACCGCGGCCTTCAGACTGGCACTGTCAGGCAGTGCCGGGCTTTCCGCCAACAGCGGTTGGCTCTGCTGCCACTGCTGGCGGCAGAGGGAGTGCACCAGCGGAAAGATCGCCTCCAGTTGGGTCAGCTCGCCGCGGCTCAAGACGCTGCGCTTGTCGAGGCGGCCGAGAAACAGCATGAGCGTCAGTCCATCCCGCACCGGCAGAATAAGCCCCACCTCCTCCTGCCAGCCTGTGGCCTGATAGAAGTGGTGGCGATACTCGGGATCCAGCCGTCCCCGCGACACCTGCGCCAGGGTCCAGACCCCAGCCTCCAGACCCTGTTCCAGCGCCAGCATAAAGGGATCCTGGCTGAAGTGGCTGGTGAGGTAGCGGTCAAACAGCAGGGCCCGCTGGTGGCTCAGGTTGTCGTAGAGGTAGACGGGGCGCTGCCCGACCCCGAGCAGCAGGGCGCAATCGAACGCCACCTGCTGCTGGATCAGACGCACCAGCGCCGCCGGAAAGGCACTGCCGTGCAGGGCATCGACCACCTCGGTCATGCTGCGGGTCAGGGCATCTGTGGCGAATGGCTGGGTCATGGTCGTTGAATCATGGTGGTGGGCTCTCGGGGGTGGGGAGCTGCTCCCCACTATGACAGGATGCTAGCACGAGAGTGGCAAAACTGTCCCTCAGGGGACATATCCGCAGCGCACCAGAGCGGCGAGTATGGCCACTTTTCCCCTGCTGCTGGAGCACCCATGATCAACCCCCACCTGCTCGATGAGCTGACCGAGCGCGGCCTTGTGGCCCAGAATTCCGACCCGGCGGCCCTGGCCGATCATCTCGCCACGCCGCGTACCCTCTACTGCGGGTTCGATCCCACAGCCGGCAGCCTGCACATAGGTCATCTGGTGCCGCTCCTGATGCTGCGGCGCTTCCAGTTGGCGGGCCACACCCCGGTGGCCCTGGTGGGCGGAGCCACAGGCCTTATCGGCGATCCCAGCTTCAAGGCGACCGAGCGCAGCCTCAACAGCAGCGAAACCGTGCAGGGCTGGGTCGCCAGCCTGTCGTCCCAGATCAAGGCGCTGCTGCCCGCCGGCGACGGCCTGTCAGCCCCTGTGCTGGTCAACAACGGCGACTGGATGGGGCAGATGTCGGCCCTCGATTTTCTGCGCGACATCGGCAAGCACTTCTCGGTCAACGCCATGCTGGCGCGGGAATCGGTGCGCCAGCGGCTGGCCCGTCCGGATCAGGGCATCTCCTTTACCGAGTTCTCCTACACCCTGCTGCAATCCCAGGATTTTGCGGTGCTCAACCAGCGGCTCGGTTGCACCCTGCAGATCGGTGGCAACGATCAGTGGGGCAATATCACCAGCGGCATGGATCTCGCCCGCCGTCTGCATCAGGCCCAGGTGTACGGCATGACGTTGCCGCTCATCACCAAGGCGGACGGTACCAAGTTCGGCAAGACAGAGGGGGGGGCGGTCTGGCTGGATCCTGCGCTCACCTCGCCCTACGCCTTCTACCAGTTCTGGCTCGGCACCGCGGATGAGGATGTCTACCGCTTCCTGCGCTACTACAGCTTTATGTCGCTGGCCGAGATTGCCGAGCTGGAAGCGGAAGATGCCCAGCGGCAGGGGCGCAAGCAGGCCCAGCAGGTGCTGGCGGACGAGCTGACCGAACTGGTGCACGGCAAGGCGGCGCTGGCGGCGGCGCGTCGCATCAGCGAGCTGCTGTTCAGCGGCGAGGTGGCGCGCCTTGGCGAGAGCGATCTTGCCCAGCTGGCGCAAGACGGCATGCCGAGCTGCACCGTCGGTGGCGAGACGGATCTGGTCAGCCTGCTGGTCGAGAGCGGTCTGGCGAGATCCAAGCGCATCGCCCGCGAACTGCTGGCGGCGGGGGCAATCAGTCTCAATGGCGCCATCAAGCAGGATGAGCAGCTGAGTGCAGAGGATCGGCTGTTTGAGCGCTACCTGCTGCTGCGCCGGGGCAAGAAGCAGTACCAGCTGGTGGCGTGGGCAGAGTAGCCTGTCGCGCCATAGCAACGAGAAAGGGCTGCCCGGGCAGCCCTTTCCATTGTGCGGCAGTCAGCAGGCTCGCTCTGCCAGCAGCAGTTGCCCGGCATCACGGAGAAGATGATTAGCGGCTTATTTTTTGATGTTCAGAGGGTGAGGGGCAGCAGTTCGGCATAGTCACGGATCGCCGGGAAGGCGGTGATGTGCTGCTCGGGCTGGCGGCTGTCAGGGTTCTGGATGGCGAGCTGATAGCCGATGCCGTAGTCGGCGGCGGCGCGCAGGATCCGCTCGCTGTCATCCACAAACAGGGTGCGGGCCGGCTCGAACGCCAGCCGTTCCGCCAGCGCCTGCCAGCAGTGCTGGCTCTCCTTGGACCAGCCCAGCTCGTGAGTGCTCACCATCAGATCCAGATGATCAGACAGCCCCAGCTGCGCATCCTTGACCGACAGGCTGGCGGGGTGGGCGTTGGTAAAGAGCACCAGCCGCTTGCCTGCCGCCCGCAGCTCGGCCAGAAAGGGGATGGCGTTGGGCCGCCACCGGATCTTCTCCAGCAGCTCCTGCTTGAGGGTGCGTATGTCCAGCCCCAGGGTCTGGTTCCAGTAATCCACGCAGTACCAGTCGAGGGTGCCGCTGACGGCGTGATAGTGCCGATCGATCCGCGCCTTGGCCTCCACCAGTGGCAAGCCGAGGCGCTCGGCGTAACGCTCCGGCACCAGTTGCTGCCAGAGGTGGTTGTCAAAATGGAGATCGATCAGGGTGCCATCCATATCGAGCAGGACTGTGTCTATCTGGTGCCAGGGCAAGGGGGTCGGCATGGGGCTTCTCGCGGTCAATGAGGGGAAGGAAAACGGGGCGGCATTATAACGATTTTTCCGTCCGCTTTCGCCGCTTTGCCCCGTGGTGTTCGCTCGGGGAGTCGTTTACTCTTGAAGCACGATTTTTTAACGAGCAGCCAGCGCCCGATGAGTGACCACCACAAGAGCAAGCCCGAATACCTCAGTGTCGAGAAGATGGCGCATGACAAGATCAAACCGGAGATCCTCAGTGTCGAGAAGATGGCGCATGACAAGAGCAAACCGGAGATCCTCAAGGCCGAGATAGTGGCCGAGAGCCGGCTGTTCAAGGTGGAATCCCTGCATCTGAAATTCAGCAATGGGGAAGAGCGGGTCTACGAACGGATGCGCGGTGGCAACCGGGGCGCCGTCATGGTGGTGCCCCTGTTCGATGCCCACACCCTGCTGTTGGTGCGCGAGTACGCGGCGGGCACCCACTCTTACGAGCTGGGCTTCCCCAAAGGGCTGATCGACCCGGGCGAGAACGCCTTCGAGGCGGGCAACCGGGAGCTGATGGAGGAGGCGGGCTTCGGCGCCAACAGCCTGATCCCCCTCAAGCAGGTGTCGCTGGCGCCGGGTTACTTCTCCAGCCGGATGGACATACTGCTGGCGCGGGATCTCTTCCCGGAGCAACGGATCGGCGATGAGCCCGAACCCCTCGAGGTGATCCCCTGGCCCCTCAACCGTATCGACGAATTGCTGGCACGACCCGACTTCAGCGAGTCGCGCAGCATCAGTGCCCTGCTGCTGGCCCAGAAGTGGCTGGCGGAGCAGGAAAACTAGCCCAAACCTGGGCAAAGGCAATAAATAAAAACAGAGGATAACAAGATGCAGGAGTTGTTGGCCTGGGTTCCTGGGGTCAAGGAGATCGCCCGCGAAGCGGGGCGTATCCTTCACGAAATCTATCACGGCGGTCAGTTCGAGCGTCAGCTGAAGGAGGATGCGACCCCGGTCACCAGTGCCGATCTTGCTGCCGATGCCTACCTCAAACAGGCGCTGTCGGCGCTCACCCCCCATGTGCCCGTGCTGACCGAAGAGGCGGCCGATGTGCCCTTCAGTCTGCGAGCCAACTGGCGGCAGTACTGGCTGGTGGATCCCCTCGACGGCACGGGTGAGTTCATCGCCGGCAGCGGCGACTTCGCCACCCTGATCGCCCTGGTGCGGGATAATGTGCCCGTGCTCGGCGTCATCTATGCCCCCGAATCCGACGTGCTCTACTGGGCGGTGCGCGGCCACGGCGCCTTCAAGGAGGTGAACGGCGAGACCTTGCCCATCAGCGCCATGCACCACGAACACGATCAGCCCGATTCGCTGGTGGTGGCCATCAGCCGTCGCCAGAAGCTGGAGAACCTGACCCGTCGTCTCAATCCGGCCATCAACTACGAGCTGATCCCGCTCGGCTCCAGCTCCCTCAAGTCCTGCTTGGTGGCGGAAGGGGCGGCCGACTGCTACGTGCGGCTCGGTCCTACCGGCGAGTGGGATACCGCCGCCGCCCAGTGCATCGTCGAGGCGGCGGGTGGCCGCATCCTCAGCCTGGCGCTGCAGCCGCTCAGTTACAATGAAACCGAGTCGCTGGAGAACCCGGACTTCATCGTCATGGGGGATCCGGATCTCGCCTGGGGCAAGATCCTGGCCCATCAGGCGGGTTGATGCGCTGTCGCCAGACGACACAAACAGGCGGCCTCAGGGCCGCCTGTTTGCTTGGTGTGATCCGCTGGTTTTATCGCAGATGAGCAGGGATATCCGCTGGCAAATCACGAGAATGACAGTGGATGATCACAATCCTTCTTGGGTAATTGGCATGATTTTTCAGGTAATTCTGCAAACGATCCATTGGGCAAAATAAAAAAGTGAGTATGAATGAAAATTTGGTTCAATATTCCATTAAAGTTGAGTTTTGTAGTTTTACTCGATTCTGTGATCCCGATTGGATTCCCAATATCACTGGTTGAAGCCCGTTATGGTAGTGATATGTTTCAGTCCCGCTTTTTGAGAATTAAATCCTGATAAACCACAATAAGCTCAGATTAAAATACTGACAAAATGTGGATTAGTAATGAGTTTATCTGTAGACGTTGTAAAGGATTTGTCCGGTTCCCAGCCCGCCGTTGCCAGCACCAGCCGCTGGCGTCGCCATGACACCCACTGGGCGATCAGCCTGTTTGGTACCGCCGTCGGCGCCGGCATACTGTTTCTGCCCATCAACCTGGGTCTGGGCGGGATCTGGCCCCTGGTCATAGTGGCCGTGCTGGCCGGCCCCATGACCTTTCTGGCTCATCGCGGGCTGGCGCGCTTCGTGCTCTCCTCCTCCCGCCCTCACGCCGATTTCACCGAGGTAGCCGAGGAGCACTTCGGCAAGATGGCCGGTCGCCTCATCTCGGCGCTCTACTTCCTCTCCATCTTCCCGATCCTGCTGATCTACGGGGTGGGGCTGACCAACACGGTGGAGAGCTTCATGGTCAACCAGCTCGGCATGGCCACCCCGAACCGGGTGATGCTCTCCGGCCTGCTGGTGTTCGCCATGATCGCCGTGATGATGGCGGGGGAGAAGGCGATGCTGCGGGCGTTTGCCTTCATGGTCTATCCGCTGGCGGCCATTCTGGCGGCGCTTTCCTGCTATCTCATTCCCCAGTGGCAGTGGCCACAAATGACTGCCTTTGAGGGCGGCAGCTTCCTCAACACCGTCTGGCTGGCGCTGCCGGTCACGGTGTTCGCCTTCAGCCATGCCGCCGCCATCTCGGGCTTTGCCAACGTGCAGCGGCGGGAATATGGCGAGCAGGCCGAGGCCAAGAGCGGCCTGATCCTGCGCAATACCACCATCATGCTGGTGGGTTTCGTGCTCTTCTTCGTCTTCTCCTGCGTGCTGAGCCTCTCCCCGGCCCAGCTGGCCGAGGCCAAGGCGCAGAACGTCTCCGTGCTCTCCTATCTCGCCAACATCACAGACAACCCCGTGATAGTGACGCTGGGGCCGCTCATCGCCTTCATCGCCATCAGCACTTCTTTCCTCGGCCACTTCCTCGGTGCCCGCGAGAGCCTGAAAAGCCTGATCGCCAAGCCCACCGGCCTGCCGCTGGCGAAGGCGGACCGGCTCGGCATAGTCCTGATGTTCTTTGCCATCTGGGGCGCCGCCGTCATCAACCCGGGCATCCTGGGTCTGATGGAGACCCTCTCCGGCCCCGTCATCGCCATGATCCTCTTCATCATGCCGGTGGTGGCCATCTACAAGGTGGAGGCGCTGGCCCGCTTTCGCCAGGGCTGGACCAACGGCTTCATCCTGCTGACCGGGTCGCTGGCGGTCTCGGCGCTGATCTTCAGCCTGTTGAAGTAACAGCGCGCTGCGGCAAAAATGAGAGAGGCGACCCCGGGGTCGCCTCTCTTTTTTCATGGGGCCAAGGGCATCAGCCCAGCTTGGCGCCGTTCTCCACCGCCTGCTCCGGGATGGCCATCACAACGGCGCCGTCGGCCCGGTAGAAACCGGTCAGCAGAAACTCCGACTGGATGGGGCCTATCTGTTTGGGGGGAAAGTTCACCACGGCGACTATCTGGCGGCCCACCAGATCCTCCGGGCGATAGAGATCCGTTATCTGGGCGCTGCTCTTGCGTACCCCGAGCTCGGGGCCGAAATCCGCCCACACCTTGTAGGCGGGCCGGCGCGCCTCTGGGAAGGGCTCGACCCGCACCAGGGTGCCCACTCTCAGCTCTACCATCTCGAAATCCTGCCAGCTAATGGTCTGCATCTTGGCTCCTCGTTTCACACACCTTGCATTGGCCTCAGCATGCCTCGAAACGGCGCTGGCTGTCTTCGGTGACTGGCCGCCCTGTTACGGCAGAAGGCCGTTTTGCTGGCGCCAGAGGGAAGGGGTCAGCCCGCTCTCGGTCAGGAAGCGCTCGGCGAAAGCCCCCTGATTCTGGTAGCCGCAGCGACTGGCGATCTCGCCAATGGGCAGTTGGGTGTGGGCAAGCAGGGTGCGTGCCAGCGTCATGCGCCGTGCCCGTATGTAGTGGGAGACGCTCATCCCCAGCTGCTGGCGAAAGGCGTGCTTGAACTGGCTCTGACCGAGGCAGGCGATGGCGGCGAGCCGCTCATTGCCGAGGGGCTCGGCGAGGTGGGCCTCGATATGGCGCTGCACCTTGAGGATACGGGCGGCAAGACGAGGGAGAGCAGAGGAGTGCACTCCTTGCCCTTGTGCCAGCAGGGAGAGCCACACCTGCTCCATGCCCGCCACCTGGCGCCCCGCTGCCACCATGCGGTACAGGAAGGCGAGGTAGTGGCGCTGGGGCTCGTCCAGCTCGATGAAGGGGTGGGCCGCCAGATCGCCGGGCAGCCAGTCGCTCTCCTGCACCAGAAACGAGAGGGCCGGATCGGCGGCGTAGTCGTGCCGCTCGCCGGGGGCTATCACGCAGACAAAACCGGGGGCGAGGCGACGCCCCTGGCCCTGCACCTCGATCTCAATGGGACCACCGAGAGGGATCACCAGCTGGGCGAAGTCGTGGCTGTGGCTGCAGATGTCACTCTGGTAGCGGCGCAGGCTGAAGGGGGAGGCCGCGGATAGCAATGACGCGGCACTGGGCCGCGTCATCTTCAAAGAGGGATTGCTGTTTGGCATAGGTCGCAGGTATTACTCTGCGTCGAAATCTTCGATCTCTTTGCCCAGCGCTTCCATGATGGCGCGCACCTCGGCGGGGACGCTGTCCGGATGATCCTTGCGCAGATCGTCGTCGCAGGGCAGCGGCTGGCCGGTGAACGCGTGCAGGAAGGCTTCACAGAGCAGCTCACTGTTGGTCGCATGACGCAGGTTGTTCACCTGGCGACGGGTGCGCTCGTCGGTCAACACCTTCAACACCTTGAGCGGGATCGAGACGGTAATCTTCTTGACCTGTTCGCTCTTCTTACCGTGTTCCGCGTAGGGGCTGACGTAGTCGCCGTTCCACTCTGTACCCATGATCCACCTGTTCTCGTTTGGCCGTGAGCGCGGATTTTAACCCTTGTGGAAATTAATGGCAATCCAACAGCAAAGCCATTTAGACGTCTAGAAGTGTTGACGGCTTTTTTATGCTGGCGTAAGGTGGTTCACCATTGGCCAGCAATGGCAGGATAGCCGTGGCAGAGGCAGAGCGGCCATCGCCCAGCGACAGTTCAAGGAGAGAGTGACATGACCCACAAGGCCACCCAGGCGGTACGCACCGGGATTGAGACAGACACACAGTACGGTGCCGTGGTGCCGCCCATCTACCTCTCCAGCAACTACACCTTTGCCGACTTTGGCGAGCCCCGTCAATACGATTATGCCCGATCCGGCAACCCGACCCGCACCAATCTGGCGGACGCGCTGGCGGCGCTGGAAGGGGGCGCCGGTGCCGTGGTGACCGGTACCGGCATGGGCGCCATCCATCTGGTGACGACGGCCCTGCTCAAGGCGGGGGATCTGCTGATCGCCCCCCACGACTGTTACGGCGGCACCTGGCGCCTGTTCGAGTATCTGGCGGCCAAGGGCCACTACCGGGTGCAGTTCGTCGATCAGGGGGATGAAGCCGCGCTGGCCGAGGCCCTGGCGCAGAAGCCGGCACTGGTGTGGGTAGAGACTCCCTCCAACCCCCTGCTGCGGGTGGTGGACATAGCCGCTATCGCCGCCGCCTCCCATGAAGTGGGGGCCCAGGTGGTGGTGGACAACACCTTCCTCTCGCCGCTGCTGCAACAGCCGCTGGCACTCGGTGCCGACCTGGTGGTGCACTCCACCACCAAGTACATCAACGGCCACTCAGACGTGGTGGGCGGCGTGGCCATTGCCAAGGAGCAGCCACTGGCCGAGTCGCTGGTATGGTGGGCCAACTGCCTGGGGCTCACCTCCGGGGCGTTCGACTCCTACCTCACCCTGCGCGGCCTGCGCACCCTGGCTCCCAGATTGCGTGCCCATCAGGAGAACACGGATCGCATCCTTGCCTTCCTGCAGCAACAGCCGCTGGTCAAAAAAATCTATCACCCCAGCCTGCCGACCCATCCGGGCCACGATATTGCGCGCCGTCAACAGTCCGGCTTCGGCGCCATGCTAAGTTTTGAACTCGATTGCAGCGAGGCCGGATTGCGCACCTTCCTCGCGGCCCTCACCCTCTTCTCGGTGGCCGAGTCCCTCGGCGGGGTGGAGAGTCTGGTGGCCCATCCGGCCAGCATGACCCACAGGGCCATGACACCGGCGGCGCAGCAGGCGGCGGGCATCAGCGCCCAGCTGTTGCGGCTGTCGGTCGGCATTGAACACGGTGAAGACCTGGTGGCCGATCTGGCTCAGGCTTTTGAACAGGCGCAGCAGGCAGAGCAGGTAGCGAAGTAATGGAACAGCAGCAACAAGGAGAGATCACGGTGGCAACAGAAGCAGGATTGAAGCGGCGCCATGTACACAAGTTTGGTGGCAGCAGTCTGGCGGATCCGGTCTGCTATCGCCGGGTCGCGGCTATCGTCGAGCAGCAGGTTGGCGGAGATGAACTGATCGTGGTTTCTGCCGCTGGCAAGACCACCAACCGGTTGATCCAGCTGGTGGAGCTGGCCGAGGCGGGGGACGAGGCCGCCGGTGAAGCCATCACGGCCCTGCACGCCTATCAGCAGAGCCTGATCGACGGTCTGCTGGAGGGGGAGTTGCAGCTCGACTTGAGCCAGCAGCTGGCCGATGACATGCAGCTGATCGCCAAGACCCTGGAGGGGCAGTTTGACCGCTTCGCCCGCAACGGCCTGCTCGCCTTTGGCGAGGTGTGGTCGGCGCGCCTGTTGGCGGCCCTGCTCACCAGCCGCGGCGACAAGGCCATCTGGCTCGATGCCCGCAGCTTCCTGCGCGCCGAGGACGGTGCCCTGGTCAAGGTGGATACTGCGCTTTCCAGCGAACTGCTCAAGGCGCGGCTGGCCGAACATGCCGGTCGCATAGTGGTGACAGGTTTCATCGCCGCCGACATGGAGGGGCGCTCCCTGCTGCTCGGTCGCAACGGCTCCGACTACAGCGCCAGCCTGCTGGCCCTGCTGGCGGACGGCGAATCCACCACCATCTGGAGCGACGTGGCCGGTGTCTACAGCGCGGATCCGCGCCGGGTCAAGGAGGCGCGCCTGCTGGAGCGTCTGAGCCTGGCCGAAGCGAACGAGCTGGCCCGTCTCGGCTCCTCGGTGCTGCATTCGCGCACCCTGCAACCCGTGGCCGACAGTCGCCAGCGCCTCACCCTGCGCTGCAGCTACAACCCGGATGAGGGCTGCACTCACATACTGCGCCGGGCGCCGCGCTCCGGCGGCGCCCGCATCGTCTCCTCGGTGGACCAGATCGCCCTGATCGAGCTGAAAGTGCTGCCGCAGACCCATTTTGATCAGACGGTGGCGGCCATCGAGGCCCATCTGGCCCGCCACCGCCTTAACCCGCTTACCCTGCAGCGCCAGCCGGATCGGCGGGTGCTGCGTCTGGCCTACACCCTGGAAGTGGCGGAAGGGGCGTTCGAGCTGCTGCGCGACTTCCAGCTGCAGGGCAGCTTCACCGGCCTGATCCAGAAAGAGGGATTCAGTCTGGTGGCCCTGGTGGGTGCCGGGGTGACCGACAACGCCGAGCAGTGTCACCGTTTCTATCAGTTGCTGGCGGATCAGCCGCTGGAGTTCGTGCAGGTGGCCAGAGATGGCCTGAGTCTGGTGGCCGTCGTGCGCCAGGTGGTGCTGGAGCCCCTGCTTATCGCTCTGCACAGCGCCCTGTTCAGCCGCCCGACCCGGGTCGGGCTGGTGGTGTTCGGCAAGGGCAACATAGGCGGCCACTGGCTGAGCCTCTATGGCCGCGAGAAGGCGCGCCTCGAACATGAACTCAATCTGGCGCTGACTCTCTACGGGGTGTTCAGCTCGGAAGGGGGCCTGCTGGACGAAGAGGGGCTGGATCCCCTCAAGGTGCAGGACAAGTTCAACCCCAAACCGCTGATCTGGCCGGAGTTGCTCTCTCAGCTTGAGCAGCACAGCTTCGATACCCTGGTTGCGCTCGACATGACCGCCAGCGAGACGGTGAGTCGCTACTACCCGGACTTCGCCCAGCTCGGCATCCACATCATAGCGGCCAACAAGTTTGCCGGTGCCGCCGACAGCGAGTTCTACCAGCGCATCAAGCAGAGCTGCCGCGACCATCAGGTGCAGTGGCGCTACAACGCCACCGTGGGCGCCGGGCTGCCGATCCAGTCCAGCATCCAGATGCTGCGCCAGAGCGGCGACCGCATCCAGGGGGTCTCCGGCATTTTCTCCGGCACCCTCTCCTGGCTGTTCCAGCAGTATGACGGCAGCCGCCCCTTCTCCGAACTGGTGGACGAGGCGTGGCAGCACGGCCTGACCGAGCCGGATCCTCGCGAGGATCTCTCCGGCCAGGATGTGCGTCGCAAGCTGCTGATCCTGGCGCGGGAGGCGGGCTTCGAGCTCGACTCCGCCGATATCGAGCTGGAGAACCTGGTACCCGTGCCTCTGCGCAAGGTGAGCACGGATCAGTTCATGGACAGGCTGAGCGAGCTGGACGGCCCGATCCAGTCAGCCTTCGAAGGAGCCAAGCGCCTCGGCAAGGTGCTGCGCTACGTCGCCCGTTTCGAGCACGATGGCAAGGCGCGGGTCGGACTGGAGGCGCTGGAGCCCCACCACCCGTTCGCCAACCTGCTGCCGTGCGACAACATCTTCGCCATCGAGAGCGACAGCTACCGCACCAACCCGCTGGTCATTCAAGGGCCGGGCGCAGGCCGGGAAGTGACGGCCGCCGCCATCCAGTACGATCTCTGGCAGATCTGTGCCTCCCTCTAAGGCACATGTGGGGAGTGTGATCCACCTATCTAACCGAATAAAAAAAGGCGCCATAGTGGCGCCTTTTTTTATGTAGGTTCTATCAGTTCCGTTGATGTAGGTTTTATTCCCCTCTTTGTAAGTGAAATATGGAGTGGAAAGTGACCCATATCTATATATTTACAGAAGTAGCGTATTTGTAGTTACATTACATGCAAGCTGAATTCATTGAAATACACAGGGAATGCTTGTTTGTTAGCTCTCCCGCCACCACCAAGAGTGATCTTTCCTACTTTTTGTATTGATGTTGACTCTGAGTAAATAGGTGTGCCATTCACAGATATTTTCAGTGTTCCGTCCATCTTAATAATCGTTACGCGAACCTTGGACATATTTATATATTTCCCTTTGGGGGAGGTACATGTTCCACCAGTACAGACCTGAGATGTCCAAACATCATTGCCATCTCGACCAATGTAGACCTGAAGAGCGTCACTGCCATCTTCGTTGTTGATTGCCACATATGCCCGAGAATTACTTTCTGACAGATTACTGAAATCCCCCTGCATTACAACGCTCAAGGACAGATCTGTGGTCGGGGTGATGAGTTTTTCGACTCCTGCGAACGCAAAGCTCTGTGAGCTGCCTTGAGCAATTATGCGTAACGTACTGTTCTCGGTACTAATATTTGCCTTGTCAGAGGTGTTATCAAAAACCTGCCAGCCTGACAGTGAACCAGAACTAAAGCTATCGTGAACATAGCCATCTTTAGCATACGCATAGTGAGTGGTCAGCGATATCGCCAGAATGGCTAGAAATATGCTCTTCATGGTAACCCTCCAAATAAAAATGATATTATATCAACTTGGTATATTGTCACACATGCCATATGGAGGATTGCATTGTTTATTTTTAATCTTTTGTGTTATATATGGTTGGGTATGTTCTAACTATCACTGCATGTGAAATTTTCAACCTGTTTAAAAGTTTTATTTTAAATGAAGCTTAAAAATCCAGAATGCAATTAATTATATGTTTAGTTGTATTGATATAAATAACTTGAAAATCTACTGTGTAAAAATGTGCCATATCAGAGCCTTTTCAGTTGGGAACTGCCGCACAATGGGGTATGTCATGGCTGATACCGCACGACGCAACTCCCTGAATCGCAGAGTGCTAGCAGAAATGACTGGGGGAGTTCGGCAGGCAAAGGTGTGTGCCAAGTGCCGGGCAGGCAATCACATGGCAGGCCACTGGCCGTTCGAGGTGATGCAGTCCTGACGAAACTTTTCCCATGGGGCGGGATCTTCAACTCCATTCAGGTTCAACCCCATGTTGATCAACATGCCCTGAAAAATGCGCAACTGACGAAGCACCTGGAATTGCACCTGTTCCCGAGAGAGGTTGGTCGCCAGCAGTTGAGTCACAGCATCATCGACGGCGGAACCATACTCCTGGCGAAAATCTTCCAGTGTTGCCTCCATGGCCGCGTCCCTTAGCTTTTTGAGGGTGGCCGGCGGCATGGTGGAATAGGTTTTGGCTTTGGTTATCAGCTCATCACAGACCATTATGGTGTCGTCGGTATTGGCACCCGCCGTGAAAGAGGCGAAGAGAACCAGCAGATAGAGTAGGCGCATGGACAGGCGTCCTCCATTGAAGATGAAGTTATTATGCGGCAATTAAATACCTGCGAAAAGGGCGCCAATCTGGCGCCCTTTGTTCTATGTGCGTTGCGGCCTGTCAGCCATCAACCCGTGTTGCGCATGCCTGCGGCAATACCGGCGATGGTGACCATCAGCGCCTGATCCAGCTCGGGGTGCAGGATCTCGGCATGGTTGCGCGAGCGGCCCAGCAGCTCGACCTGCAGCACGTTGAGCGGGTCAGTGTAGGGGTTGCGCAGCTTGATGGACTCCTTGATCCAGGGCTGGTCGTCGAGCAAGTCGCCCTGCGGGCGCAGCTCCAGCACCACCTGGATGGAGTCGGCAAGCTCCTGGCGCAGCTGTTTGCCCAGGCCCCACAGCTCCTTGGGTACCAGACGGGTGTCATAGTACTCGGCCAGCCAGACGTCGGCCTTGAGGAACACCATCTCCAGCATCTCGAGGCGGGTGCGGAAGAAGGGCCACTGGCGGCTCATCTCTTCCAGCACGCTCTTCTGACCGTCTGTGATGGCCTGCTGCAGTCCCTTGTGGGCACCGAGCCAGGCCGGCAGCATCAGCCGGTTCTGGGTCCAGGCGAAGATCCAGGGGATGGCGCGCAGGCTCTCGACGCCGCCGTTGGGCTTGCGCTTGGAGGGGCGCGAACCGAGCGGCAGCTTGCCGAGTTCCATCTCGGGGGTGGCGGCACGGAAGTAGGGCACGAAGTCCGGATGGCCGCGCACTATGCTGCGGTAGTGATCGCAGGAGACGGTGGCCAGCTGCTCCATCACGGCGCGCCAGCACTCCTTCGGCTTGGGCGGTGGCAGCAGGTTCCCTTCCAGCACGGCGCTGGTGTAGAGGTTCAGGCTGTGGATGGCCACTTTCGGCAGGCCGAACTTGAAGCGGATCATCTCGCCCTGTTCGGTCACCCGCAGGCCGCCGCGCAGGGATCCCGGTGGTTGTGACAGGATCGCCTGATGGGCGGGGGCGCCGCCACGGCCGACGGTACCGCCACGGCCATGGAACAGGGTGAGGCGCAGCTTGTTGGCCTCGGCCAGTGCCACCAGGGATTCCATGGCGGCGTACTGGGCCCAGCCGGCGGCCATCATGCCCGCGTCCTTGGCGGAGTCGGAGTAGCCGATCATCACGTACTGACGACCCTGGATGTAGCCGCGATACCAGTCCACCGACAGCAGGCGCTCCATCACGGCGGTGCCCGCCATCAGGTCTTCCTGGGTCTCGAACAGCGGGGCGACCGGCATGCGGAACTTGCAACCGGCCTCTTTGAGCAACAGCTGCACCGCCAGCACGTCGGACGGTGCGCCGGCCATGGAGATGATGTAGATGCCGAAGGCATCAGGATCGTGACCGGCGATCACCCGACAGGTGTCTATGGTCTCGCGGGTCTCGTCGCTCGGTTCCCAGTCGGTCGGGATCAGCGGACGGCGGGAGTTCAGCTCGTTGAGCAGGAAGGCCTGCTTGTCGTCCTCGCTCCACTCGGCGTAGTCACCCATGCCGAGGTAACGGGTCAGCTCGGAGAAGACCTGACCGTGACGCTCGCCATCCTGACGTATGTCCAGCTTGACCAGATGGATGCCGAAACAGGCCAGCTTGCGCAGCACGTCCAGCAGCATGCCGTCGGCTATGTTGCCCATGCCGCAGGCGTGCAGCGAGTGGTAGCAGAGCTCCAGCGGCTCGCGCAGCTGGGCCGTGGTCTTGACCAGATCCCGGCTCTCGCTCGCCTGACCCTGCACCTTGGCGGTGAGAAATTCCTGGGTCTCGCGCAGCTGTTCACGCAGCTCGCGCACCAGGGCGCGGTAGGGCTCTGGGTGATCGCCCACCCGCTCGCGCACTGCGTCTGTGCAGTCGGACATGGAGAGCTCGGAGGTGAGCTCCTTGATGTCCTTGTAGAACAGGTTGACCGCCATCCAGCGGCCCAGCTCCAGTACTTCTGCGGTCACCTTGGCGGTGACGAAGGGGTTGCCGTCACGGTCACCGCCCATCCAGGAGGTGAACTTGACCGGCGCGGCATCCAGCGGCAGCCGCACACCCAGGTGCTGTTGCAGCCGCTCGTCCAGGTTGCGCATGAATTCGGGAATGGCCGGCCATAGGCTGTTTTCCACCACGGCGAAGCCCCACTTGGCTTCGTCCACCGGGGTCGGACGCTGCTCGCGGATCTCGTTGGTGTGCCAGGCCTGATTGACCAGCTGCTCGATGCGATTGAGGATCTTGTCCCGCTCGCGGGGCAGCAGATCGGAGAGTTCCAGCGCCTCCAGGCAGTCGTTGAGCTGCACGTGCTTGTGGATCAGGGTGCGACGGGTCACCTCGGTCGGGTGAGCGGTCAGCACAAGGTCGATATCCAGCTCGCGCACGGCCTGGATGATGGCTTCCTGTGACAGGTTGGAGGCCTTGAGCTTGGCGAACATCTGCTCCAGCGGATCCGGGGTGCAGACCTGCTCTTCGCAGCGGCGGGAGATGGTGTGGAACTGTTCGGCCACGTTGGCCAGGTTGAGGAACTGGCTGAAGGCGCGGGCCACCGGCAGCAGCTCGTCATCGCTCAGGGTGCGCAGGGTATCGAGCAGACGTTCCCGGTCTGCTTCATTGCCTTTGCGGGAGGATTTGGCCAACTGGCGAATGGTTTCGATCTTGTCGAGGAAGGCCTGTCCCTGATGATCCTTGATGGACTTGCCCAGCAGTTGACCCAGCATGCCTACGTTGGCGCGTAGCGCGGCGTACTTTTCGTTCATTCCACATCCTTATCTGGTTGGTGTCTCTCTCCATCCGAGGTGAGAGACAGCCTCACTTATTGTTGTGTGATTACAACATATGCTCCGTCATCTTAGGGTGACAATCTACCCAGATTGTCTGCGCAAGGTCAAATAACAGGCCGATTCAGAACATGTATTTCCCTCACCTGTCCCGAGGCGGCATGTTATGTAACTTACTTACATTCCCGTCAATTCAGAGGCAAAACCGGCGGATCAGGTGTTGCAGCACAGCCGTGGTCGGTTTGACGAAGGAGAGATCCAGGTATTCGTCCGGCTGATGGGCCTGGGTGATATGGCCCGGGCCCAGCACGATTGTCTGGCATCCCAGCTGCTGGATAAAGGGCGCCTCGGTGCAATAGTTCACCGACTCCGCCTTGTGCCCGCTCGCCTTCTCGGCCTCGCGCACCAGCACAGAGTCGTCCGCGCAGGCATAGGCGGGGATGGGCTCGTGCAGGTGTTGCAGGTGCAGGCAGCCCGGCTGGTGGATTTCGATGGGGGCGAGTGCCTCCTTCAGCATGCCCATCAGTTCGTCCGGCCCCACCTGCGGGGTGGGGCGCATGTCGATGTGCAGCTCGCAGCAACCGCAGATGCGGTTCGGGCTGTCGCCCCCCTGGATGTATCCCAGATTCAGCGTGGGCTGCGGCACCGCGAACCTGTAGTCGGCATAGGTCTCTTCCAGGCGCAGCTGCAGGCGCAGCACCCGCCCCATGGCCTGGTGCATTATCTCCAGCGCATTGACGCCGTTGGCGGGATCCGAGCTGTGACCGCTCTTGCCCGTGATGCGGATCGCCTCCGACATGTGCCCCTTGTGGGCCACCACGGGCACCAGTCCGGTGGGCTCGCCGATCACCGCGTAGTCGGGTTTCAGCTCGGCCGCCGCTGCGATGGCGCGGGCGCCCGCCATTGTGGTCTCTTCATCGGCGGTGGCCAGGATGCGCAGCGGCTTGCTGAGGGTGGTGAGATCTATCTCTTTGAGCGCCTCGACGATAAAGGCGAAGAAACCCTTCATGTCTATGGTGCCGAGGCCGTAGAGGCGATTGCCCTCTTCGGTCACCTTGAAGGGATCCTTGCTCCAGGCGCCCTCGTCGAACGGGACTGTATCTGTATGGCCCGCCAGCAGCAGGCCGCCCTCGCCCTGACCGATCGTCGCCACCAGATTGAACTTGCCCGGCAGATCCGGCAGGGCGGTCACCTCGCACTGAAAACCGAGCTGGCCGAACCAGTCGGCCAGCAGCCGGATCACCGCCTCGTTGCTCTGATCCCAGCGGGGATCCGTGCTGCTGATGGAGGGAATCGCAATAATATTCTTATAAAGTGCAAAAAAATCCAGATTGGCCATCAGCTCCTCCTTGCGTCCCCGGAATGTTTCTGTTAGAAAATACAAATGCAAAGTGAGTGCATTAATATTCTGTGAGTTTGCCTGAATATCTGGCTCATCGACAAGGCTTCTAGTTGTAAGGGAAAGTTAATGTTCTGTCACCTGATCTATAACCGACGACACACACCCGCCTGAATTGCCCCTCCGCACGCGTTGCGTCAAAGGGGCGGTTCCTCACCCCTTGCACCATCTGCAGCACCATGCTGTGAATTTCGAACCCTGACTTGGAATACTCAATAATGCTTAACACCGTTATCGTCGGTGCCAGTGGCTACGCGGGAGCCGAACTGGCCGCACTGGTCCAGAACCACCCTCAACTCAAGCTGTTCGGCCTCTATGTGTCGGCCGGCAGCCAGGATGCACACAAGCGTTTCTCTTCCCTGCATCCCCAGTGGGTCGGCGCGCTGGATCAGCCGCTGCTGCCGCTGGACGAGGATGGCATGACCCGGATCCTGACCCAGGCCGATCTGGTGCTGCTGGCCACCGCCCACGAGGTGAGTGCCGAGCTTGCACCCAAGTTCCTGGCCAAGGGTCTGCCGGTGTTCGATCTCTCCGGTGCCTTCCGGGTCAAGGATCAAGGTTTCTACGACAGCTTCTATGGCTTCACCCACCAGAGCGAGCAGTGGCTGGATCAGGCCGTCTACGGTCTGGCGGAGTGGAATGCCGATGCCATTGCCGCCGCCCAGCTGATTGCTGTGCCGGGTTGTTACCCGACCGCTTCCTTGTGTGCCCTCAAGCCGCTGCAGCAGGCCGGCCTGATCGCCAAGGGGTGGCAGCCCATCATCAACGCCGTGTCCGGTGTCTCCGGCGCCGGTCGCAAGGCTGCCATCAACACCAGCTTCTGCGAAGTGAGCCTGAATCCCTACGGCACCTTCAACCACAGACACCAGCCTGAGATCAGCCACCACCTGGGCTGCGAGGTGCTGTTCCAGCCCCACCTCGGCAACTATGTGCGCGGCATCCTGGCCACCATCTATGTGCAGCTGGCGGACGGCGTGACGCCGACCCAGGTGGATCAGGCCTTCCTCAAGGCTTACGAAGGCAAGCCGCTGGTGCGCCTCACCGGCCAGATGCCCTCCATCCGTGGCGTGGCAAGCACCCCTTACTGTGATATCGCCTGGCAACAGCAGGGCAACATGCTGGTGGTGGTTTCCGCCATCGACAATCTGCTCAAGGGCGCCGCCTCCCAGGCTGTGCAATGCATAAATATCAAATTCGGATTTGAACCGGCCACCGGCCTGATTTAAGGACTTAAGGAAGGATTGCAACGATGGACAAACAGACGCTGGTAATCAAGTTGGGTGGTGCCCTGATCGAGAACGACGAGGCGCTGACCGCCCTGTTCGCCACCCTCAAAACCTTTCTGGATGAGCAACACAGACCCCTGGTGCTGGTGCACGGCGGCGGCTGCCTGGTGGATGACCTGCTCAAGGGGCTGGGTCTGACTTCCACCAAGAAGAACGGCCTGCGGGTGACCCCGTTCGAGCAGATCCCCTTTATCGCCGGCGCCCTGGCGGGGACCGCCAACAAGCAGATGATGGCCAAGGCCATCGCCACCGGCATTCCGGCCGTGGGGCTCTGCCTCGCCGATGGCGGCCTGTGTCAGGTAACCCAGCTCGACCCGGATCTCGGTGCGGTCGGCGACTGCAAACCGGGCAACCCGGCGCTGGTGACCGGCATACTGGGGCAGGGCTTCCTGCCGGTGGTGAGCTCCATCGGCATCACGGCCGATGGCCAGCTGATGAACGTCAACGCGGATCAAGCGGCCACCGCCATTGCCGAGGCGCTCGGCGCCGATCTGGTGATGCTGTCGGACGTGAGCGGCATCCTGGATGGCAAGGGCAAGCTGGTGCCGCAGCTGAACAAGGCGACCGCACTGGATCTGATGGAGAAGGGGGTGATCAGCGATGGCATGGCGGTCAAGGTGAAAGCCGCGCTGCATGCTGCCGAGACCCTCGGCAAACCGGTCTGTGTGGCCAGCTGGCGTTACCCGGATCAACTGCTCAAGCTGCTGGCCGGTGGTGCCGTCGGCACCCAGGTCACCCTCTAACCCTGGCCGGAAAAAGGAACATCCGATGCAACATCTTCTGAAAGACAGCGACTTGAACAAATCCCAGATCCTGGCGCTGATCGCCCTGGGCAAATCGGTCAAGGCAGATCCGAAAAAGTACAGCCAGGCGCTGGCGGGCAAGAGCGTGGTCACCTTGTTCGAGAAGCCCTCCCTACGTACCCGGGTCACCTTCGACATCGGCATCGCCAGACTCGGTGGCCACAGCGTCTATCTGGATCAACAGAACGGTGCGCTGGGCAAGCGCGAATCGGTGCAGGACTTTGCCGCCAACCTGTCGCGCTGGTGTGACGCCATAGTCGCGCGGGTATTCGACCACCAGACGCTTGTTGGATTAGCGGAGCATGGCACAGTGCCCGTGGTGAACAGCCTGTGCAACCTCTACCACCCCTGCCAGGGGCTGGCCGACTTTATGACCATTGCCGAGCATTACGCGGATCTGTCCAAGGTGAAACTGGCGTATCTGGGCGATGGCAACAACGTCAGCCACTCTCTGCTGCTGCTGGGGGCGACGCTCGGCACCGATGTGACCCTGATCTGCCCCAAGGGCCACGGCCCGGATACCCAGATCTTCCTGCAGGCCCAGGCGCTGGCGGCCGATTCCGGCGCCACCATTCACATCAGCGATGACGTGGGGGATATCGAAGGGTTTGACGTGGTTTACACCGATACCTGGGTCTCCATGGGTGACAACACGCCAATGGAGCAGGTAAAAGATATCTTTATGCCTTATCAGATCAACCAGGCTCTGCTCGACCGCACCGGCATCCAGCATGTGCTGCACTGCCAGCCGGCGCACCGGGGGCTGGAGATCACCTCCCAGGTCATGGATGGCCCAGCCTCCCTCATCATGGACGAGGCCGAGAACCGTATGCATATCCAGAACGCCGTGCTGCTGACCCTGTTTGGACAGGGTCACAAGTAACGCGGCAACCGAACCTGAAGCACAACCTTTTATCGAATCATCATGGAGAGAAGTAAAATGAGCGGAATCAACAAGATAGTACTGGCTTACTCGGGCGGACTGGATACCTCGGCCATCATTCCCTGGCTGAAAGAGAACTATGATGCGGAAATCATCGCCTTCGTCGCCGACGTGGGTCAGGAGCGCGACGATCTGGAAGGGATAGAGCAGAAGGCCATCGCCTCCGGCGCCACCAAGTGCATCGTCAAGGATCTGCGCGAAGAGTTCGTCAAGGAGTACGTCTATCCGACCCTGAAGACAGGGGCCGTCTACGAAGGCACCTACCTGCTCGGCACCTCAATGGCGCGTCCCATCATTGCCAAGGCCATGGTGGACGCGGCCCTGGCGGAAGGCGCCGACGCCATCTCCCACGGTTGCACCGGCAAGGGCAACGATCAGGTGCGTTTCGAAGGCGCCGTGGCGGCCCTGGCCCCGCAACTGAAGGTGATCGCCCCCTGGCGTCTGTGGGACATGCGCTCCCGTGAAGATCTGCTGGCCTATCTGGAAGCCCGCGACATCCCCTGCAAGGCGACCCTGAAGAAGATCTACAGCCGCGATGCCAACGCCTGGCACATCTCCACCGAGGGTGGCGAGCTGGAGAGCACCTGGAACGAGCCGTCCGAAGCGGTCTGGCAGTGGACCGTCTCCGCCGAGCAGGCACCGAACGAGCCGGAATACGTCAAGCTGACCGTGGCTCAGGGTGAAGTGGTCGCCGTTGACGACCAGCCGCTGACCCCGCACCAGATCCTGATGACCCTGAACGAGCGTGCCGGCAAGCACGGCGTCGGCCGCATCGACATCACCGAAAACCGCATGGTGGGCATGAAGTCCCGTGGCTGCTACGAGACTCCGGGTGGTACCGTCATGGTGGCTGCACTGCGCGCCGTGGAAGAGCTGGTACTGGACAGACCGACCCGCGCCTGGCGCGAGAAGCTGGGTGCCGAGTTCTCCCACCTGGTCTATGACGGTCGCTGGTTCACCCCGCTGTGCAAGGCCATTGTCGCCTCCGCCAACGCCATCGCCGAGGATCTCGACGGCGAAGTGATCCTGAAGATGTACAAGGGTCAGGTCACAGCAGTGCAGAAGAAGTCGCCGAACAGCCTCTACTCCGAAGACTTCGCCACCTTCGGTGCCGACGAGGTGTACGACCAGAGCCATGCCGAAGGCTTTATCCGTCTCTACACCCTGGCCAGCCGGATCCGCGCCATGAAGGAGCAGCATCAGGCCATCGGCGGTGATCACACCCACGGCTAAGCCTTGAGGTTTCAAGCCGCAGAAAATCGGTGAGGGGGCTTGGCCCCCTCACTTATAAGCGGCTAAGCGGCGACCTGGTTCTCACAGGGATAACTGGTGAGCTGTGACAAGAGCGGCAGCACCTCGGCTGCTTCTGTGAGATAACAGGGCCAGTTTCCGAATGATGTTGGTGTGTTTTGCTCCCTTCTCCCCTTGTGGGAGAAGGGTTGGGGATGAGGGGGTGGTAGCCAACCATACCCTCACCCTGGCCCTCTCCCAGAGGGAGAGGGAACCGGTTCGCAGTTGCTGGATGTGACGTGACCAACGGCAACAGCATCGATCACCACCGCACTGTTATGCAGAAAAATACAGGGCAAGATTTCAGCGCGCAGGCCAAGGGGTCGCGCCAGTACGGCAGGCGCAAGGCGCCTGCCGACAACGCATTCAAGGAGAGCAGTATGGCACTTTGGGGTGGACGCTTCAGTCAGGGAGCAGACAGCAGGTTCAAGCAGTTCAACGATTCGCTGCGGTTTGATTACCGGCTGGCGGAGCAGGATATCCAGGGCTCCATGGCCTGGGCCAAGGCGCTGGTGAAAGTGGGCGTATTGACCGCGGCCGAGCAAGGGAAGCTTCAGCAGGCGATGGAGGTGCTGCTGGCCTCGGTGCAGCAGGATCCCCAGCAGATCCTGAGCTCCGACGCCGAAGACATTCACTCCTGGGTCGAAGGGAAGCTGATCGATGCCGTCGGCTCCTTGGGCAAGAAGCTGCACACAGGTCGTTCGCGCAACGATCAGGTCGCCACCGACCTCAAACTCTGGTGTAAGGCGCAGGGTGAGCTGCTGCTCGCCTCCATCACTGCCCTGCAAGCCGGACTGGTCGCCTCCGCCCGCGCCAATCAGGCCGCCGTGCTGCCCGGCTACACCCACTTGCAGCGCGCCCAGCCGGTCACCTTCGCCCATTGGGCCCTGGCCTATGTGGAGATGCTGGAGCGGGACCATTCCCGCCTGCAGGATGCGCTGAAGCGCCTCGACATCAGCCCGCTCGGCTGCGGCGCCCTGGCGGGCACCGCCTATGCCATCGACCGCGAAGCCTTGGCGCTGGACATGGGCTTTGGCGGCGCCACCCGCAACAGCCTGGATTCAGTCTCCGATCGGGATCACGTGGTGGAGCTGATGCACGTGGCGTCCCTCTCCATGACTCACCTGTCGCGCTTTGCCGAGGATCTCATCTTCTACAACACGGGGGAGGCGGGTTTCGTGGAGTTATCCGATGCAGTGACCTCGGGGTCGTCGCTGATGCCGCAGAAGAAGAACCCGGATGCGCTTGAGCTCATTCGTGGCAAGACAGGCAGGGTAGTGGGCGCCCAGATGGGCATGCTGATGAGCCTCAAGGCGCTGCCGCTGGCTTACAACAAGGACATGCAGGAAGACAAGGAAGGGCTGTTCGATGCCCTCGACACCTGGCACGACTGCCTCGATATGGCGGCGCTGGTGCTGATCGATCTGAAAGTGAACGTCGAACGCACCAAGGCGGCGGCCCAGGGCGGCTACGCCAACGCCACCGAGCTGGCAGACTATCTGGTGGCCAAGGGGATTCCCTTCCGTGAGGCGCACCATATCGTCGGCGAGACAGTGGTCTATGCGCTTGAGGTGAAGAAGCCGCTGGAAGATCTCTCTTTGCCTGAGTTCCAGCGCTTCAGCCCTGTCATCGGCGAGGATGTCTATCCCAATCTGGAGCTGGAAGCGACCCTGGCCAAGCGGGTCGCCAAAGGCGGTGTCGCCCGCGAGCTGGTGGATGCGGCCCTCACCACCGCCGAACAGTGGCTGGCCAAGCGCGGCTGATTGCCAAGTTGAATGAAACGAAGAGGGCTCAGGCCCTCTTTTTATATCTGTGCCATCGCCTGCCGACCTCGATTGCGCAAGAATGGACCTCTGTATGGAAGCCAAACCTCGGCCAAGGAGCCCTTATGTATCAGCCACCCCATTTCGCCGTTACCGATCCCGAGACGCTGCACCAGTTGATCCTGGCCCACCCGCTGGGGGCTCTGATCACCCACGGTGAGCGGGGGCTGGATGCGAACCATTTGCCGTTTGAGCTGGACGCCGGCAGTGGCGAGCAGGGCGTCCTGCGCGCTCATGTTGCCCGCAACAACCCGCTCTGGCAGGAGGCCAGGGATGGCGATGAGGTACTGGTGATCTTCAAGGCTGCCGACGGCTACGTCTCCCCCAACTGGTATCCGAGCAAGCAAGTGCATCACCAGCAGGTGCCGACCTGGAACTACAGCGTGGTGCATGCTCATGGCCGAATTCGTATCCACGATGATGCGCGCTTCGTGCGTCGCCTGCTGGCAAATCTAACCCGTCATCATGAAGCCGGAGAGCCGACCCCTTGGAAGATGGCGGACGCGCCGAGAGACTATCTCGAGGCCATGGTACAGGCCGTGGTTGGCATCGAAGTCGAGATAACCGGGCTGGTTGGCAAGTTCAAACTGAGTCAGAACAAGGAGGAGGCGGACCGGCAAGGGGCAATCGAAGCCCTGCAAGCCAAGGGCCAGACGGCGCTGGCAGAGGCGATGCTGAGCCCACCGCCTTCACTACCATAACGTTGCATCCTGCTATCCGGCCCAACAAAAACGGCAACCCTGAGGTTGCCGTTTTTAATGTATCCACCCTTGCTCACGCACTGGCATTAAGCAGCTTGCCGACGCCTTCCCCCTTGCCGTTGGGCAGGGTCTGCTTGAAGGCGCCGAGCAGCTGATCCAGGTTCAGATCGCTGCTGCCAAGGGTGCCCTTGAGGGCATCGAGTTCGCTTTGCAGGGCGTCGAGACGGGTGCTCTGGGTGCCGCTGGCGAGCTGGCCGCGGGCCGTGTCTATGGCCTCGGGCAGCGACTGGCCATTGTTCTCCTGACCCAGGGTCTGCAGCAACTCGCTCATGAAATGGTTGATGGCGGGGCGGTTCTGCTCGCTATTGGCGTCCTTGACTCCGAGCCGCTGGAACAGGCTCTGGACCGTGGGTGCCAGGCGATCTTCCTGCACGGGGGACTCGGCCTTGGCCTGTGGCGTGCCGTCGCCGAGCAGCTTGCTGCCGAGCTTGAGGGCAAGGGAGGCGAGGGGAAGCAGGGTGCTGATGGCGATCATGATGTCACTCTCCGGTACGGCTGATGACAGTGACAGAGCAGGGATTGGGCCAGTTTGGTGAAAAATGCAGCAGTCGTGGGCAGGCCGCTGATCCTGTTGTGAATTTAGTTTTGCAGGCCGTAGGGGGGAGGGGCAAGTGTGGGGGAAAGCGGCAACCCCTTGCAGCCCGGAAGCTGGCCGGTTTGCCGCCGTGGCCGCCGGCTCACAGATTCTTGAACGGGCGGCGCTTCTCCTCCTCGATGACGATGGCTTCCAGATTGGCGATCCGCTCCCGCAGCTCCTGAATAAGCACATCCTGTTTGCCGAGGCGATCCGTGATGCGGATATCCCCCAGTTGGTAGCGGGCGCGTTTGCTGAGATAGCCGAACAGCATGCTGATAAAGACGATCAGGACTATGCCTGTCCACATTGTCATGGGTGACTCCTTGTCGATAAATACGCGAGAAAACCGCCTTGCAGGCCCTCTGTTGTCTCATACCCAGAAAGGGGTCGCAATGCCCGCGCTGGTGAGGAGTATGAGCCCTCGGCTCAGGCCAGTGCCTATGCGCAAGCCGCGTCACGCCGTTGATCGGTGCGTCGTGCTGGCGCCTTGGTGATCCTCAGACCCCTTGCCAGAGCGGCCGGCCGAGCCAGAGTCCCCACAGGGTGAGGTGCAGCAGCACGATAAACCAGAACACCAGCCGGTAGCTGCCCTTCTGGGTTTTGTGGCGCAGCCAGTGACGGGCGACCAGGGCCCCGGGCCAGCCGCCGCACAGCTCCAGCAGATGGAGGCGGGATTCGGGGATGCGCCAGCCACCGCGAATGGCCTGCCGCTTGTCGTGGGCGTAGGCCAGCGCCGTCAGCAGGCTCATGGTGGTGACTATGGCCAGCGGCCACCAGTTGGCGTCAGCCAGGCCAAGCCAGGCGGTCCAGAGCAGGGGAAACAGGGCCAGCCAGATCACAGTGCCAGCTCCCAGCCACGGGGGGCATCCGGGGTCAGGGTGCGGATCACGCGAGCGGGGTTGCCCACCGCTACCGAGTCGGCCGGTATGTCGCGGGTGACCACGGCGCCGGCGCCTATGATGGATCGCGCCCCGATCGTGACGCCGGGGCAGATGATGGCGCCGCCGCCGATCCAGCAGTCATCGCCTATGTGAACCGGCTTGTTGTAGGCGGTCCAGTTGCGCCGCTCCAGATAGTCCGTGCTGTGGGTGGCTGTGTAGATCTGCACGTTGGGGGCCAGCAGCACATGGCTGCCGATGTGCACCTCGCCCACGTCGAGAATGGTGATGTTGAAGTTGAAGAAGGTCTTCTCGCCGATGTGGATGTTGCGGCCGAATTCGCAGGTGAAGGGGGTACTGATCCAGCAGGAGTCGGGGCAGTGGCCGAACAGCTCGCCGCACAGGCGCTGGCGCAGTGGCTGATCTCCGGCCGGGGAGGCGTTGAGTTGTGCCAGCAGCGCCTGGCCGCGGATCCGGTCGTTCGCTATCTCCTCGCTCTGGCTGTCCAGGGCGCCGCCCGCCAGTACCTTGTCCCAATCGCTTGCCATGCTCACCTCTCCTCATGTGCCAAGAGGAGCCAGTATACGCCAGCGACCCGGCGGCGTCAGGCTGTCACTTGCTGCAACCTCAGGCGCCCGGCCAGATGAGCGGCAGGATCAGAAGGGCAGAAACGAAGTAGGGCAGCAGCACCCGCAGCCCCAGCCGACGGCCGCCTATCCCCAAGGCCAGCAGCCCCTTCACCAGCGAGTTGACCAGCCCGGCGAGCAGGATGCCGCGCGCCGCCACCTCCAGCGCCAGCTCCTTGTGGGAGAGTTGGGAGAGCGACAGGGTAATGGCGTCCACGTCCGTGATCCCCGAGACCAGCGACAGCAGATAGACACCTGAGTTGCCCACCTTGCTCTGCAGCAGGGTGGCCATGAAGCCGATCAGCGCTAGCAGCAGGCCGAACTTGATGGCGGTGGCGAGATCGAGCGGGTTGCTGGTCTGGGGCTGCACAGGGCCATCGGTCAGCTCCTCGCGCTGACGCCAGAACCAGAAGGCGAAGCCGTAGACGGTGGCCGCCAGCAGCAGCAGAGGCGCCGCCAGGCGCATCGCCAGCTCGCTGTGAATGAGCAGCACCAGCACCAGCAGCCGCAGCCACATGGTGGCTCCCGCCATCAGTATGCCGGTGGCCAGCAGCCGCTCCAGCCCGCCCTGTTCCCTGTTGAGGCGGGCAAACTGCAGGGTGAGGGCGGTGGAGGAGGCGAGCCCCGCCAGTATGCTGGTGAGCACCAGTCCCGAGCGGGTGCCGAGCAGGCGTACCGCGAAGTGGCCCGAGAACGAGATGCCGGCGATCACCACCACCATCAGCCAGATCTTGAAGGGGTTGAAGGCATCGAGGGGCCCCATCTCCTCGTTGGGCAGTACCGGCAGCAGCACCAGGGAAATGAGCAGGAAGCGCAGGGTTGCGTGGAATTCGGTCTCGCTCAGAAACAGCATCCCCTGCTGGATCTTGCCCTTGAGCCCCATCAAGAGGGCCGCCAGCACGGCGCAGGCCACCGCCTCGCTCGGACTCAGCAGCACGGACATCAGCCCCAGCAGGTAGGTGAGCAGCATGGCCACCGAGCTGGTGAGGCCGAACTCCCCCTGCCAGCGCTGGGCCAGCCAGACCGAGAGGCCGCAGCCCGTCACCACCGCCAGCAGGCCGAGCAGCGGCAGCCAGGGCCCCAGGGTCGGCAGCAGCAGGGCGCAGACACCGCCGAGCAGGCCGATGAGGCCATAGGTCCGCATCCCGGCGATGCGCTGGTTGTCCCCCAGCTGGCGCACCTGCCAGCCGCGCTCCAGTCCTATGATGAGGCCGATGGCCAGCGACACCAGGGCACCATTGACGGGGTCTGCATTGATCCACATAACGACTTCCTTTTCGCTGTGTCATGGCCTTGATCCCATGATGGCACAGCCAACAGGGGGGCAGGGAGGCATGGCTCACAGAGTGTGCGAGTGGCGCCGGTCGGCGGGTTGATATGAGCAAAAGAGATAAGCAAAGCGTTATTTCTTGGTTCTCGGCATAACAAGCCCACGGCATGCTGCATTCAACCCAACGAGATATGGAGTATCACCATGAAACTGCGAATGACCGCCCTCACCCTGCTCTCTCTGCTGGCCCTCGGCCAGGCCAACGCCGCCGAGATCCGCCTGCTCAACGTCTCCTACGATCCGACTCGCGAGCTGTTTCAGGAGTACAACGGCGCCTTCGCCAAGGAGTGGAAAGCCAAGACGGGTGACGATGTGGTGGTGAGCCAGTCTCACGGTGGCTCCGGCAAGCAGGCTCGTGCCGTGGTGGACGGGCTGGAAGCGGACCTCGTGTCGCTGGCGCTGGCCTATGACGTCAACGCCGTCGCCAAGCAGGGCTTGATCGCCGCCGACTGGCAGAGCCGGCTGGCCAACAACGCCTCTCCCTATACCTCCACCATCGTCTTCCTGGTGCGCAAGGACAATCCCAAGCAGATCAAGGATTGGGGCGATCTGGTGCGCAAGGACATCGCCATAGTGACGCCGAACCCCAAGACCTCCGGCGGGGCGCGCTGGAACTACCTGGCGGCCTGGGGCTATGCCCTGAAGAAGAGCGGCAGTGAGGAGGGCGCCAAACAGTTCGTCGGCGATCTCTACAAGAACGTGAAGGTGCTGGATTCCGGCGCCCGTGGCGCCACCACCAGCTTCATCGAGCGCGGCCTCGGCGACGTGCTGCTGGCGTGGGAAAACGAAGCCCTGCTGGTGCTCAATCAGCCCGGCAACCGCGACAAGTTCGAGCTGGTGGTGCCGTCGGTTTCCATCCTGGCAGAGCCGCCGGTGGCCGTGGTGGACAAGGTGGCCAAGAAGCACGGCACAGAAGCGGTCGCCAAGGCCTACCTCGAGTACCTCTACTCCGACGAGGGACAGCGCATCATCGCCAAATACCATTATCGCCCCAGCAATCCGGCGATCCTGAAGGAGACGGCGGCCCAGTTCCCGCAACTGACCCTGTTTACCGTCAAGGATCTGGAAGGGGATTGGGACAAGGCCCAGAAGAAACACTTCGCCCAGGGTGGCCTGTTTGACCAGATTTACCAGCCGGGCGGCTAAGGCGCCCCGCTTCCTTGTGGCATGTTCACCCCGCACTGGCCCCTGTGCCAGCTGATAGGAGCACCAAGATGAACAAGATCCTCCTGGTTCCCGGTCTGCACAACAGTGGGCCGGATCATTGGCAGAGTCGCTGGCATCAATATTTCCCCCACTGGCAGCGCATGGTGGGCCTGCCGTGGGACAAGCCGGACCTGACGGTCTGGAGCGCCAAGCTGGCGAGCAAGCTGCGCAGCCGGCGCGGCCGGGCCCATCTGGTGGCTCACTCCTTCGGCGCCCTGGCGGCCATCACGGCGGCGCGCCAGCAGCCCGACAAGGTGGCCTCGCTGTTTATCGTGGCGCCAGCCGATCCGGCCCGTTTCGGCTTGCCTGACGAGCTGCTGGCGGGCTCGCTCAAGGTATCGGCCCAGCTGATCGCCAGTCGCAACGATCCCTGGATGAGCTTCGAGCGGGCCGAATACTGGAGTCGCCAGTGGCAGGTGCCGCTGTTCGATGCCGGCGAGGTGGGCCATATCAATGCCCAGTCCGGCCATGGGGAGTGGAGCCAGGGGCTCAACCTGCTCGGCACCCTCTACCGGCGGGCCGAGATGGTGGTCGAACCGGCGCCGGCCGTGTGGGAGCGGCGCGCGGCCCTCAGTTTCCGTTGATGTTTTCGCTGATCCAGTTCAATACGCCGACAAGGAGAGAGATAGCACCCGACACCACAACAGTTGATTTTTGATGGCTTGGTACATTGCACGACGCTCCATTTTTTAGGTCTTTTATTTATATAAAAGACCTTTTTTTCATTTTATGGCTCTAAAAGCCTGATCCGCCGTTGTTAGATAAAAAAGTGCTTAGCAAAGGCATTATTGGTGTTTGTTGCCCCTAACTGGAATGCGCAGAATCGCTCTATCGAATGTTTTTCATAACAAACGGAAGCGTTATGCGATTTGGTTCTTACTCCGTCCTGCCGGGCTTTGGCCCGACCCTCGGCTTCAGCCTGCTCTACCTGGGCGTGCTGGTGCTGCTGCCGATCTCGGCGCTGGTGCTGTTCGCGGTGAACAACCTCACCCTCGCCGAATTCTGGCAGGTGATAGGCTCCCCGCGGGTGCTCGCCTCCTTTCGCCTGAGTTTCGGGGCGGCCTTTATCGCGGCGCTGCTCAACAGCCTGTTCGGCCTGATCCTGGCCTGGGTGCTGGTGCGTTACACCTTCCCCGGTCGCCGGCTGGTGGATGCGCTGATCGATCTGCCGTTCGCCATGCCCACCGCCGTCTCCGGTATCGCCCTGTGCGCCATCTTCGCCCCCAACGGCTGGATCGGGCAGTGGGTCGCCCCGTTTGGCATAGAGCTCGCCTACAACCCCATCGGGGTGGTGATTGCCCTCACCTTCATCGGTCTGCCCTTCGTGGTGCGCACCCTGCAGCCCGTGCTGCGGGAAGCCGAGACGGAGCAGGAAGAGGCCGCCGCCAGCCTGGGGGCTGACCGCTGGCAGACCTTCCTGCGGGTGCTGTGGCCGACCCTGGTCCCTGCGCTGATCACCGGCTTTGCGCTGGCGTTTGCCCGCGCCGTGGGGGAGTACGGCTCCGTCATCTTCATCGCCGGCAACCTGCCGATGGTTTCCGAGATAGCGCCGCTGATGATCATGAGCCACCTGGAGGAGTACGACTATGCCGGTGCCTCCGCCATCGCCGTGGTCATGCTGCTCATCTCTTTCATTCTGTTATTGCTGATCAACAAGCTGCAGGCCTGGAGCTGGGCCCGTATCGGAGGGAGCCGCATATGAACGCCTCACATTCAAGCCTGGACCTTGCCCTCGACGTGGCACAGACCACCCCGGTTCGCCATCCCCCGGTGACCCGTGAACCCGTCTGGGTCAAGTGGCTGCTGATCTCCCTCGGGCTGGGCTGGTTTGCCGCCCTGCTGCTGCTGCCGCTGGCCACCGTCTTCATTCAGGCGCTGAGACCCGGGCTGGCCTTTTTCTGGCACGCCATCAGCGAGCCGGATGCCCTGAGTGCGCTCGGGCTCACCGCCCTGGTCACGCTCTGCGCTGTGCCCCTCAACCTGCTGTTCGGGATAGCGGCGGCCTGGGCCATAGCCCGCTTCCGCTTCCCCGGCCGGCAACTGCTCATCACCATCATAGATCTGCCGTTCTCGGTCTCGCCGGTGATCGCGGGGCTGATGTTCGTGCTGATGTTCGGCAGCCGCGGCTGGTTTGGCGACTGGCTGAGCGAGCACGACATCAAGGTCATCTTCGCCACACCTGGCATCATTTTGGCGACCACCTTCATTACCGTGCCCTTCGTGGTACGCGAGCTGCTGCCCCAGATGGAGGCGCGCGGCCCGGAAGAGGAAGAAGCCGCCATCATGCTGGGGGCGAGCGGTTTGCAGATGTTCTGGCGGGTCACCTTGCCAGGCATCCGCTGGAGCCTGATGTATGGCCTGCTGCTCTGTACCGCCCGGGCCGTGGGGGAGTTTGGTGCCGTCTCCGTGGTCTCCGGCCATATTCGCGGCCAGACCAATACCCTGCCGCTGCATATAGAGATCCTCTACAACGAGTACCAGACCGGCGCCGCCTTCGCGGTGGCCAGCCTCCTGGCGCTGTTCGGGATCTTCACCCTGCTGGGAGAAACCCTGCTGGCCCGGCTGCGTGGGCAGCCCACCAAGTCCCATTGATGTTATTGCGACACGGATCTGGCTGCGCAGTCAGCCCGATCCGGATACCCCATTGATATGGATTGGGGTGTGATGGCGAGCAGGACCGGCCGTACGGACTGGCCAGCTCGGAGACTCCATCCATCCCGATTTAACGGTTCAGAGAGGCAGCCATGAGCATTCAGGTTCAACAACTCAACAAGCATTTCAATCAGTACGCGGCCCTGGCCGACATCAACCTCGACTTTCACGACGGCGAGCTGGTGGCCCTGCTCGGCCCCTCCGGCTGCGGCAAGACCACCTTGCTGCGGATCATCGCCGGGCTGGAGCAGGCCGACAGCGGCAGCGTCATCATCCGCGGGGAAGATGCCTCGGATCTGCATGTGCGCGAGCGCAACGTCGGCTTCGTGTTCCAGCACTACGCCCTGTTTCGCCACATGACGGTGTTCGAGAACGTGGCGTTCGGCCTGCGGGTCAAGCCGCGCAGCGAGCGTCCGGCCGAGGCGACCATCCGCGCCCGGGTCAAGGAGCTGCTGGATCTGGTGCAGCTCAGCCACGTGGCCGAGCGCTATCCGACCCAGCTCTCCGGTGGCCAGCGCCAGCGGGTCGCCCTGGCCCGCGCATTGGCGGTGCAGCCCAAGGTGCTGCTGCTGGACGAGCCTTTCGGCGCCCTCGATGCCCAGGTGCGCAAGGAGCTGCGCCGCTGGCTGCGCGAATTGCACGACGAGCTGCACGTCACCAGCCTGTTCGTGACTCACGATCAGGAGGAGGCGCTGGAGGTGGCGGATCGGGTGGTGCTGATGAACGCCGGCCGGGTCGAGCAGATAGGCACCCCGGCCGAGGTCTATGACCATCCCGCCAGCTCCTTCGTCCACAGTTTCCTCGGCAGCGTGAACCTGTTTCGCGGCCGGGTGGCGGAGCAGGGCTTTGGCATCGGCGAGCAGCTGCTTGGCGGCCCCATCAGTTCCCATCAGCTGGCTCAGGGCAGTGCGGCCATCGCCTATGTGCGCCCCCACGAGCTGGAGATACTGCCGGCGGATGCGCCCGGCGGGATCAGCGCCACCATCACCCGTCTGCTGCCCATGGGGCCGCGCATCCGGGTGGAACTGCGTGGCAATGGGGATACAAACGGTGCACACTTCGAGGCCGAACTGAGCAAGGAGGCGGCCAAAGCCTTCGCGCCGGGGCAGGGGGTGCGACTGGTCGCCAAACAGGCTCAACTCTATCCGGACTATCAGATCTGACGGCCATCGCCGCTTGAAATGAACAGATAGGATGGCGGTGTGAGCCCGCCTGGGATACAAGGGTGTCAGGCCGTTGCCGGACTCGATGAGGAGTCCGGCCAGGCAGATAACAAGAAAACGGCGGCGGGTAACCCCCGACCGGCCAGTCAGCGCAGGAGGCGATGACGTGAATTTTCAGCAGTTACGTATTATCCGGGAGGCGGCGCGGCGGGATTACAACCTGACCGAGGTCGCCAATGCCCTGTTTACCTCCCAGTCCGGGGTCAGCCGCCATATCCGCGAGCTGGAAGAGGAGCTGGGGATAGAGCTGTTCATCCGCTACGGCAAACGGCTGCTCGGCATGACGGAGCCGGGCAAGGAGTTGCTGGTGATCGCCGAGCGCATCCTCAACGACGCCAACAACATCCGCAAGCTGGCCAGCACCTTTGCCAACCGCGAGTCGGGCCGGCTGCTGGTGGCGACTACTCACACCCAGGCCCGTTACGCCCTGCCGAGGGTGGTGAAGGCGTTTCGCGAGCAGTTCCCGCAGGTGCAGCTGGAGCTGCGCCAGGGCAGCCCGGAGGAGATAGTGCGGCTGGTGCAGACCGGCGAGGTGGATATCGGCATCAGCAGCGAGCAGCTCGACAAGAGCGAAGGCGTGGTGGCGTTTCCCTACTACCGCTGGCACCACAATATAGTGGTGCCCGAGCAGCATCCTCTCACCGCCGAACGGGAGCTGACCCTGGCGGCGCTGGCGAACTGGCCCATCATCACCTATCAGGCCGGACTGACCGGACGGGCACGGGTGGATGAGGCGTTTGCCGAGGCGGGAATTGCGCCGCAGATCCTGCTGACCGCCCAGGATTCCGACGTCATCAAGACCTATGTCGAACTGGAGATGGGGGTCGGCATACTGGCTGACATGGCGTTCGACACCCAGCGCGACAAGGGGCTGGTGCAGCTCGACGGCAGCCGGCTGTTTGCGCCGCACACCGCCTGGATCGGCCTCAAGCAGGGGCAGTTCCAGCACAACTTCGCCTGGCAGTTCATCCAGCTCTGCAACCCCGAGCTGGCGCTGGCAGACATCCAGGCTCGCGCCATGGGCGGCGAGCCCGCCCTCGACTTCCAGATCTGAGTCCTGCTGCGAGATAAAAAACAGGGAGCCATGGCTCCCTGTTTTGTTTACAGGCTCTGGATCAGTTCACGGCAATCCAGGCATCCTGCCAGTTGGAACCCACGCCGGGCTCATACTGGGTCGCTGTGCTCGACCAGATGGTGCACCAGCCACTGTAGGGGAAGGGCTTGCACTGATAGACCTTGCCGTTCTTGGGCTGCAGCACCTTGGTGCCCTTGGTGTAGGACTTGAGCCCCTCCGGGAAGCTGAACTGGTAGTCACCAGAGGACGGATCCTTGAGCATCAGATCCAGGGTCTGCTGCAGGGCTTCGCCACCCGCCTTCGGCTTGCCTTCGATCACCAGCTGATGATGACCGGCACTGAGCCCGGTCAGCGGCATGGTGAAGCTCTGGCTGCTGTCCTTGATGTCGGCGGAGGACTGGCCTTTGGCCACGCCACCGTGGTCATACAGGGTGTTGGTGACGGCAAGATCCCCTTGCGCCGTGACGCTGAAGTTCAGGGTGACCTTGCCGTTGTCGAGCAGGTATTCGCTCTCCAGACCGCTCACGCTGATGTCGTTGCCCACCGGCGGTTGCAGCTGTTCGAGCTGGATCTCGACCCGCTCCAGCGCGCTGCCTGCCTTGAGGTAGACAGGGTTCTGGCCGTAAACGGGGTTGAACTGGCCGTCGGCGTTCTGCTGACCGGCGCGGATCTGGCTCTGCTCTGCATTGATCTTGCTGGCCAGGGCATGAGCCCAGTTGTTCTTCTGGCCCTGCTCCGTGGTGGTGATGGTCAGCTCGGTCTGCAGATCGGGACGCACGCCATTGGCGTCGAATACCAGGGCTCTGGCCTTGTCACCGGCCGCCAGATCGGTGGAGGGATAGATGGTGCCGCCCTGGCTCCAGTTCAGCGGTGGCTGGGTGCCACCCTTGAAGTTGGCATCGATCAGGTTGTAGAAGCTGTTGCTGGTATCACCCACTTCCCACACGCCGAGGATCAGCTGATAGCCGGTGCGCTCTGGCAGGGTGCACTGGTGAGTGACCTGCTTGGGCGGCTGTACCATGTTGCCATCCACCACGCAGAAGGGGGTGAGATCGAAGGCGGCGCGGGTCAGCGGCTGGTTTGGATTCCAGTCCTGCTTGGTGAGGTAGTAACGCCAGTTGCTGGTCACGTGGTTGGCGGTGAAGGTCCAGCTGATGGCGAAGGGGCCGGCCTGCACTTCCCGGCGGGTCCAGCGATCGCTGGTCTGGGCATTCAGCTCGCTCCAGCGGGTGCTGCCCGCCGAGGCTATCTGACCATCCTGGGGGCCGGATTGCGGGAAGCCCGAGGGGCCTTCCACGCTCTGGGGTTCATACTGCACAGCACCACACTGGCTGTTGCCGCCGGTCTTGCACAGGTAGTTGCGACTCTCGGGCTGGCTGATGTAGCCGTGGGCGAGCACGCCGCCACTGGCCAGCAGCGCCAGCGCCGCCGCGACGTGATTGAGTTGGATTTTTGCTGCCATACATTCCTCTGTTCGATAGATGTGGGCAGTCAAGTTGGCAGGGGAGTTCCCCGATACACACTTGCGTGTGGCAACCCCGCTATCCTGGACGACGTGTCTTTAGACCGGAGGCTTTGCGTCCTGGCCTTTCAACCAGTTTGCCAAATGACTACATAAAGGGTCATGGTGTCGCGTTTGACGACAATCCCATCATGACTAGTTTTGATTAAATAATTAAGTGTAAATGTTTACAGCTTGACCTCATCGGAGTAGTGCAAACACTTAACTTTATGTTTTTTAATGTATATTTAATCTACGCACCTTGCTGAACATCCTTGGTTATGTCGATAAAATGCAAAAATACGACATTTTTTATCAATAAAAAAATCCCTGCCAGCCAGGCTGGCAGGGATGGTCGTTGCGACAGGGCGGGACGGATCAGTGGCGAGCGCGGGGGCGTTCGGCCTGATGGCTCTGCCGATGCAGCGGTGCCAGCCGCTGTTCCAGCTGTTGGTCGATGGCGCTGCCGAGCTTGAACACCGCCAGCCGCTCGTCCAGGCTGCGGGATAGGCCGGCCAGCAGCTCGCTCTCCCGGGCCAGTTGCGAGGCGGATTGGGACATCTCCAGCGCCGAGTCGTTGATGCCGCTGACGTTGCGGTTCATGTCCTCGGCCACCATGCTCTGCTGTTCGGCGGCTGTGGCTATCTGGGTCGCCATGTCGCTCACGTGCTGGATGTGGTTGACGATGAGGGAGAGATCCTGCCCCGCCTTCTCCGACTGGCTGACGCTGCTCTCCGCCAGCTTGCGGCTGGCATCCATGGCGCTGGCGGCGGTGACGGCCCGCTGTTGCAGCTGGGCTATGGTGCTCTGGATCTCCTCGGTGGACTGGCGGGTACGGCTCGCCAGCTGGCGCACCTCGTCGGCCACTACCGCAAACCCGCGTCCCTGCTCCCCGGCGCGGGCCGCCTCTATGGCGGCGTTGAGGGCCAGCAGGTTGGTCTGCTCCGAGATGGCGCTGATGACGGCGGTCACCTCGCTTATCTGCATCACCCCCTCCTTGAGTTGATTGACCTGCAGCGTGGCCTGCTCCACCTCGGTGGCCAGCGCCTGTATGCCGTGCACGCTGGCATGCACGTCCCGGTTGCCGAGCCCGGCCTCGCTGGTGGCATCCTGGGTATCGCGGGCGGTATTTTCCGCGTGGCCCGCCACATCCGAGATGGTCGCGCTCATCTCGTTCATGGCGGTGGCGAGCTGAGCCAGCTGATCCCGCTGGCTGTTGACCGCCTGATTGGTCTGCTCGGCAGAGGCGGCGATGCGCAGGGCGGCATCCGCCACGTTGCGGGCACCCTGGCTGGCCTCCAGCAGGGCGTGGCGAATGGCATCGAGCCCCTGGTTGGTGCAGGTGGCGACGACCCCCAGCTCATCCTTGCCGCGTATCGGTATGCTGACCACCAGATCCCCGGCCGCCACCTGCTGCATGGCGCGCTTGATCTCGGCCAGCGGATTGACGATGGAGCGGCTGATGGCAAACCCCAGCAGCCCCATCAGCAGGATCACCAGCAGGGTGGCGCCCCCCATCAGCTGGTACTGGGACCAGATGGTGGCCTCTATGTCCTGCAGCAGCACGCCGGAGCCCAGGATCCAGCCCCAGGGCTGGTAGCCCGCCACCAGCGACATCTTCTGGGCCGCCTCACCCGTGGGGGTAATCCATTGATATTCCAGCCGGCCATGCTGGCCCCCCTTGCCAAGATCCACCATGCGTTGCCAGTGCGCCCCGGCGGTTGCGCCGCTCTCTCCCATCTGCTGACCGACCAGCTCAGGCTTGGTGGGGTGTACCACCACGTGGCGGGTCTCATCGATCACGAACAGATAGTTGTCGCCATCGAAGCGCATGCTGTTGAGCATGGCCTTGGCTTCGGCCTGGGCCTGGGGGGCGGGCAGCGTGGTAGCGAGGGCCTGGATCCGGCTCATGGCGAGATCCAGCACGGCCTGCAGCCGTGCCTCCCGCTCACTCATCAGATTGCGATTCAAGGCACTGGCCGAGATGAGCAGCAGTGCGATGAAGCCGACCAGTGCCAGTGAGAGCAGCAGCATCAATTTGCGGCTCACGGAGATATCACCGAGCTTGAACATAATATCTTCCTTCTTTCCCGTGCGGGTCTGGTGGTGGCCAGTCATGACGATGGCCCTGATTATTTCATCATTAACATTTAATTAACTTTCAATAACTTGTGGTCACTAAACGCTAATTGAGTATTTTGACAACCAGTATAGCCAGCAGACAGAAACCCTCACTTTTGGTAGCGTGGTCGTGCGCATCCCGGCGCACCATTTGCCGTACAATTTGCAGAAAATGTGAATGAGTTGGCATTTCACCAAAAAAGGAGTGGGCGCCCCAGGGGGCAGCCCCATAACAAGAGGGAATTTATGAGTTCCATTGCCAGGAATTACTTGAACCAGCTCAACGCCGACTACCTGCAGGTACACAGGCGCAAGGAGGACTTGTTCTGGTCCACCTACATGGGCACCAGCGACGATCAGGCCGGCTTCACCGCCGCCGAGCAGGCCTACAAGGCCTTCTGTGCCGATCCTGCGCGCCTGCCGGTACTGCGGGAGATGCAGGCCCTGGCCGAGGAGACGGAACTCAAGCGGGGTCTGGGGGGCTGGATCGCCTTCTTCGAGTGCAACGTCATCGAGGATCCGGCGGCGGCCGCCCTGATGGATGAGCTGGTGGCCGCCGAGGCGGCGCTGTTCGCCCGTCGCCGGGAGCTGAAGCTGACGTTGCTGGACGAGCAGGGCCGCCAGGTGGCCGGCAGCCTGCCCGCCGCCAGCACGGCACTGGCTGCCAGCGCCGATGAAGCGGTGCGCCAGAGCGCGCTCGCCATGTTCCATACCCTGGAGCAGTGGGTGGTCGACAACGGCTATCTGGAGATAGTTCGGCTTCGCAACCGCTTCGCCTGCGCCATGGGCTATCGGGACTACTTCGATTACAAGGTGCGCAAGAACGAGCAGATGAGCCCGGCGCAGCTGTTCGGCGTGCTGGATGATTTCATCGCCCGTACCGAACAGCGGCTGCACCAGAGCCTGGCGGAACTCAAGGCGGCCAAGGGGGAGGCGGCGCTGCTGCCCCACAACCTGCGCTACAGCGTGAGCGGCGACGTGACCCGCCAGCTCGACCCTTATGTGCCGTTTTCACGGGCGCTGAAGGACTGGGTCGAGAGCTTCCGCCGGCTCGGCATCCAGTATCGGGACGCGACCCTGACCCTGGATCTGCTGACCCGGGAGGGGAAATACGAGAACGGCTTCTGCCACGGCCCGGTGCCGAGCTTCTGGCAGGAGGGCCAGTGGGTGCCCGCTGTGGTCAACTTCACCAGCCTGGCGGATCCGGCTCAGGTGGGCAGCGGCTGGAGCGGCCTCAACACCCTGTTCCACGAGGGGGGCCACGCCGCCCACTTCGCCAACGTGACCGGCAACGCCCCCTGCTTCTCCCAGGAGTTTCCGCCTACCTCCATGGCCTATGCCGAGACCCAGTCCATGTTCTGCGACAGCCTGCTGGACGATGCCGACTGGCTCAAACGCTATGCCAGAAACGCCGCGGGGGAGGCGATCCCCGATTCGCTCATCAAGGCCATGATAGAGGCGCGCCAGCCGTTTCGTGCCTTCAACGAGCGCCAAATTGCCCTGGTCTCCTACTTCGAGCGGGATCTCTACGCCATGGCCGATGGCGATCGCACCCCGGCCGCCGTGCTGGCGCTGGCCCGCCAGTGGGAGCGCAAGATCCTGGGGACAGAGAGCCCGCGTCCGCTGCTGGCCATCCCGCACCTGCTCAATCAGGAGTCGGCCTGTGCCTACCACGGTTATCTGCTGGCGCTGATGGCGGTGGAGCAGACCCGCGCCTACTTCCTCAGGCGCGATGGCTATCTCACCGACAACCCGCGCATCGGGCCGGATCTGGCCGCCCACTACTGGGGACCGGGCAACGGCATGACCCACGACCAGACGCTGCAGAGCCTCACCGGCGAGGGCTTCAGTGCCGCCCCCCTGGCACGGGCATGCAACCAGAGCGTGGCCGAGGCGTGGCAGCAGGCAGAGGCCTGCATGACGGCGGCACAGCAGCGGCCGCCGGCAGGCGAGGGCACGCCGCTCAATGCCCGCATCCGGGTGGTGCACGGGGATCTGCTGGTCGCCGACAACAGCCAGTCGGAGGCGGCCATGCTGGCCGACTTCGAGGCCTGGATCCGGCGCCATGGCGAGACAGAGCCCGCCACCCTGGGTTAGGAAACCCCGCCTGCAAAAGAGCCCTGCCAATTGGCAGGGCTCTCTCTTTATATGACGAGCGGGTCAGTCACATCTTCAGCAGGCTCACCGGCTTGCCCTTGAGGGCGACCAGCAGCTGCCTGCCCGGCAGCTTGTGGCCATCGATCATCATGCTGCTGTGGCTGAAGTTGGCCACCAGCCGGCTGCCGTCGGAGAAGCGGGTCTCCTGCACCCGGCCCACCCCGTCCCGCCAGCGAAACTCCACCAGCGCCTTGTCCCACAGCGCCTCGTGCAGCGGGCCGAACTGGCTGTTTAGCCTCACCAGCTCCGGCAGGCGACTGTCCAGCGTGCTGCGGCTCAGGTTGACCAGCGGCGGCGTGTTGTAGAGCAGGCCGAGCAGGGTGCGCTCCTCCTTGATGCCCGGGAACTTGAGGTTGTCCAGCAGCCAGTGGTGGCTGTTGAGCACAGAGTCGTGGAACACCGCCTGGTAGAGAGGTAGTCGGTCCGCCGGGTTGAACACGGTTTTCAGGTAGCGCGGCTTGAGCCGGGCGGGCTGGAAGAAGACCTGCGGCGCCTCGTCCGGCCACCACTTGCCGAGGTAGTAGGGTGACTTGGCCTGCTTGCGCATGGCGGCATCCTCCCAGCCGAAGCCCCAGCTCTGGATGCCGTGGGCAAACATCAGCGGCTTGCTGGTGAGGGCGTTGCCATCCTCCGAGCCCAGCACCAGCCCGAGCCGCTCCCCTACCCAGCTCATGCGGGCGTTGCGGTCGGCGATCATGGCCTGGCTGCCTTGCTGGTGGGCCGGGTTGTAATCGTTGGAGGCCATGGCGGTGCCGTCCACGTCGAGGAACAGGCTGTTGATGCCGCTGGCCTTGGCCAGCTCGCTCATGCGGCTCTTGGCAAACGGCAGGGTGCAGCCCGGGTTGAGGTAGACCCCCTCGCCGCCGAAGCCCGGCTTGGGTTTGCCATTGGCCTCGACGATGGCGCAGCGCTTGCCGATCTCGATCGGCAGCTGGGCGGTGAGCCAGCTGTCGTTGCTGCCGGGCGCGATGGCGGTATCGTAGGAGTCATAGCTGCCCACCAGATAGCCCTGGCGCTGGGCGGCGGTGAGGGCATAACCCTGCTGCAGGGCTGCCGTCCACTGCGGGGTGCCGAGCCAGAGCTTGCGCAGCCCCGCCTGTTGCAGCGCCTCGACCACAGGCAGCGACAGCCCCTGGCCCCAGCGCTCCTGCGCCACCAGCTGCTCGCCGAACCGGCCCTTGGCCCACTGCTGGCGCAGGGCCAGCACCTTGCTCTGGGCCAGGGGGCCCTGCTGGGCGGGCAGCGGCAGCTGGCTGGCAATCAGCCGGTTGAGGCCGGCCATGATCAGGGCCTGCTGCCAGGGCTCGGGTGCCTTGGCGGCCAGCGCCTCCCGCTCCTCGGCGTGAAAGTTTTGCAGCCACTCCGGCTTCTGCCCGAGTTTGGCCTGCAGGCCGGGCCAATCCGTCACGTCCTGCCGATCGAGCAGGGCATCGCCCCACAGATAGACATGGCTGGCGCCGATCAGCCGCCGACCGGCCGGGATGCGGGCAAACTTGTCGGCCAGGGACTGCCAGGCGCCTTCGCCCTGCAGCCACTCCCGGTAGCGGCGGGCGCCGGCCAGCCAGTCATCCCCCGCGCTCAGCCGCACCACCATGGGCGCCTGCTGGTTGAAGCTGCTGAACTCGTGGCGGGCGCTCAGCTGCAGCCGCCCCCCCTTGCGGGTGAAGCTGAGCTGGTTGTCGTAGGGGGTCTGCAGGATCCAGCTGTAGGTCTGCTTGCCCGCGTCCTGGCTCCAGAGCGGCAGCTTGAGGTCGTAATGGGTGTTGAGCTCGGCCAGCTCGTCGCCGACATAGCCGAGCCAGTCGCTGTCGCGTACCGAGAAGCGGCTGCCCTCGCCAAAGGCCAGCGACAGGTGGGTCTGGTTTTTCGGCAGGCTGTACCAGGCCAGCTGACGGGGACTGTCGCTGACCAGTGTCAGCAGCAAGTCATTGCCGTCCAGCTTGACCTCCACCCTGGCGTCCTGGGCTGGCCAGTGCCAGCTGGCCTGCTGTTCGCCTTGTTGCAACTGATCGACCTGGCGGGCGGGCTGGCCGGCGCTGACCGGGATCTTGTTGACCGAAATGGCCAGGGTGTCGGGATCTATGCGATAACTTTGCGTCTCACCCTGCAGCGTCAGGGGGGCGGCGGCCAGCGGCGCCGCCAGCAGTGAAATCAGCAGCCAGCCCAGTGCTGGCGCCTTTGTCTGTGAAGCCTTCATTCAACATCCTTGACCTGATTGATGGCATCAGGGTACGCCGTCGTCCGCTCTCCGGTACAGCCAAATCTGCTTAACCCATATGGGGTGAATGGCATCATGCCAGTCCTTTTTGGGGCCATTTTCATGTGCCAAAAAAGCATCATTCGAACCCTTTCTCAGCCCCCGCCAGCACTGGTTTCAGCGACTCGCCCAGAGGGCGTGAACGTCTACCTCCCATTTTTCGACGCCCCATATAGGGGGGTGTCAGCCTGCCCGTCGGTTTCTAGCATGCCCGCTCACTTTGAATGCAATTAATTGTTTTATAAGGATTGTTTTTGGCTGGAGTATCAGTATGAAGAGAGCGAAATGGGGGCTTTGGCTGGGATTGCTCGCCCTCTTGGCCGGGGTGATCGGCGGGTACCTGTGGCCGCAGCCGGCGGCGCCGGACCTGGAGGCCGGCCACAGCGGCGAGCCGTTGGCGGACTCCCCCGGGCAGATAGAGCCGGCTCAGCTTGCCGTGATGCCGACACCCGAGATCAAGCCTGCGCCGGCAGAGGCAGCCGCCAAGCCGAGCCGGCTGCGTGAGGACGGCAGCCAGCAGCTGGATGCCCCCTGGCAGGCGGCCGAGGTGGATGCCGACTTTCCGCTGGCGGAGCCCGGCGAGGGGGCCGAACAGCCCCAGCCGATCGCCCTGCAGGGCGGCGAGCTGGGACAGGCCCAGGTCGGCGACAGCGTGACCCTGCCGCTGCCGGATGGCAGCACGCTGGAGGCCAGAGTGACCAGGGTGGAGCTGCAGCGGGGCGGGGAGCGCAACTGGCAGGGCGAGATACGGGTCGACGGTGACAGCTATCCGGTCAATTTCACCGTTGGCAAGCAAGCCACCTTCGGGTTCATCGGCACGCCGCAAGGCAGTTACTCCGTCGAGACCCAGGGGGGCAAGGGCTGGGTTTACAAGAACCCGCCACTGGATCTGGGTCATGGCGGCAGCGATGCCCTGATCCCGACTCATCAATAACAACAGAAGAAGGAAAATCACATGCAGAAAACAACCTTGGGGATCATGATCGCGGGTCTGCTCGGCGCCACGCCCGTGCTGGCGGAAACCATAGATCTGATGGTGCTGCACAGCCCCGGGCTGGCGGCCCGTTATCAGGGGGATGCCCAGACCCGGATCCAGCACATGATCAACGTCACCAACCAGATCTATGCCGCCAGCGGCCTGGATCTGACGGTGCGGGCCGTGCACAGCCAGCAGGTGAACTATCCGGATGGCGGCACGGACGAATCCGCGCTTAATGCGGTGACCCATCAGAGCGACCAGGCCTTCAAGGCGGTGCCGACCCTGCGTACCCGCTATGGCGCCGACATGGTGGTGCTGATGCGGCCCAACACGGGTGACCACGGCAGTTGCGGGCTGGCCTGGGTGGGCGGTTCAGCCACCTATGCCGATGGTCGCAAGGCGTATGCCGACGGGGATGTTTCCAAGGAAGCCGGCAACATGTTCAGCCATGTCACCGCCACCGGCTGTGGCGACGTCGTGCTGGCACACGAGCTGGGCCACAACATGGGGCTCAACCACTCCCGGCTGCAGGATGGTACGGGCGGCACCTACCACTATGCGTTGGGGCACGGGGTGCAGGGCTCCTTCGCCACCGTGATGGCCTATCCCTCCAGCTTCGGGGTCTACAGCCATGAGTACAAGTTCTCCAGCCCGGATCTGGTCTGCAAGGGGCAGCCCTGCGGCGTGGATCACAGGGATCAGGCCAACGGTGCCGATGCGGTGCGGGCGCTGCGGGTCACCACGCCCCAGATCGCCAGCTTCTACCCCACCATGGTGACGGAGGCTATGCCGGATCTGGGCGAGCTGGAACACTCGCTCGAGGCGCGTCGTCAGGATCTGGCGACGGCCCAGGCCCACTACCGCCAGCAAGTGACAGCCAGTACCGCGCTGCAGGATCGGCAGCAGGCGCTCAAGGCCAACTTTGATCGCTACGATCGCGAGCTGAGAGCTCTGAACCAGCGCAACAGGCAGACGGTGCAGGAGATCAACCGGCTGGTGCAGGAGCACAACAGCTACAACGGCAGCTACAGTCCGGACGAGTATCGCCGGATCCGCGCCATCCAGGCGAGCCTGAGCACCCGCATCGATCAGCTGCACGATGAAAACAATGCCCTGATCAGCCAGTCCAACGAGATCAGCCGGCGCTTTAACGCTGAGGTGGCCGAGTACAACGGCAGCTGGGATCGCTACAACCAGCTGACGGCGGCGGTGAAGGGCGCCGAAGGCAAGGTGAACGAGGCACGCCGCGAGCTGGAGCTGGCCGAACACAGGTATCAGCTGGCGCTGGCCCTCCAACCGGGCGAGACGCTGCCGGCCTGATATGAGCCGCGCCCCTGGCTGCACAATGTCAGGGGCGTGTACCTACCTGTCATATCTTCGCCATTCTGCCATGGCGAAACTGCCCTCCTGATCCTGAGCTACCCCTCTGTCCCCACGGTACAGGCTGTATTGTTCCATTGTCCCGCTCCGGCCTGCCTTTCACCGCCGGTCTGTGGGTCAGCACTGGTGGGTTCGATCAAGTTTCGATGGTTATCACATGGATCTTTTTTGTGGTGGTGACGCTACTTGTCGTAGTCAGCAGGGAGTGGGTTCCGGGTGCGTCAAAGTTGGCGGCATGAACCTGCCTGGCAAGGAGAGGGACACAGTCTGCGGTGGACCTCTGATGCAGACCTGTCAAAACGGCGCCCAGCTCCTTTATTTGTCATGTAAAAGCGGCCGTCATGAGCAGAGTGGTGATGCCTCTGGCAGGGCGTTAGCGAGAATGGCTCCCATCTGTCTCGATTGACTAACTTGTTCGCCGCTTCACTATTGCTCACCTTGCCACCCCCGATGTGAATCGGGTTCGGAAAGTCACAGGTCTCCTCTTGGAGACAGCTGGACCGCGCATTGAGGAAGGCATCGGTTCATCCCTCGCCTTTCACCATCACAACGGCACATCCGTCAGGAAGTTACCCTGCTTTGCCATGGCAGCAGGGTCAGACACATGTGCGTAGCCGTCGGGGCATTCAAGGAGCGAGCTGCCCGATGGGTGTCAAAGGTGGAATGTTGCGAATGTATCGTATTGTGTTGTTGTTCACTCTGCTCCCGTTGCTGGCCCTTGCTGGCAGTGTGGATCAAGAGCGGGAAAACTGGGTCATCAAGGCGAGAGCGGGGGAGCTTGACGCTGCTGCGCAAGGACTGGATGCCCTCTATCGACAAACCGGCGACGGCAAGGTGCTCGATGACCTGATCGCTGTGCAGCTGTGGCGGGGGGATCGCAAGGGGGCGCTGGCCGCCTGTGAACCGTGCGAGTTCAGCCCCATCAGCAACAGTACGCTGGAAGCGGTGGCTCGTGCCGCCCGCGATGAAAAGCGTTATGCCGAGGCGATCAGCTATTACCGTATCTTGCAGGGGCGCGATCCCGCCAACCCCAATGGCTGGCTCGGGCTGTTTCTTACCGCCAGCGATCAGGGCAACCGCGAGTTGGCTCGCCGCGCAGCGGGTGAATATGACGCCCGTTTCGGCCGCGATCAGGCGATCCTTGATGCCCGCATCTATGCCGCTCGTCAGGGTGAAGATCCCATGGGCGAGCTGCTGGCCCGGCAGCAGTGGCTGGCGCTGGAGCCGGACAACCATGAGCAGGTGCTGGCCCTCTATCGAGTGGCGGTGAGCCTGGGAGCGGGGCCGGCGGCAGCGGATCTGATGAGCCGTTACCCCAAGCTGTTCAAATCGGTCGATCGGCTCTGGCTCGACTACTACCAGGCGGTCAATCTGCTGCGGATCTCGGCCCAGACCGAGGATCCTGTGCTGGCACGCCGCTCCCTCACTCACACACTGGCGTTGCAGGACAGGATCCTGGCTCGCGCGCCTCACGATCACGTGCTTTACATCAGCGCCCGCCGTGATCTGGTAGTGACCCTGGTGGCCCTCGGCGACGTTGCCCGGGCCGAACAGGAGTCCGCTGCGCTGCAGGGCGAGGGGCCGCTGCCCGATTATGTGCTGGAGGCGCGAGCCGATGCGCTGGCCGGGCTGGGGCGCGTGGATGAGGCCTCCCTGATTTACCGGCAACTGGCGACCCCGGCGCGAGCCAAAGACAAACGGCTGCTGGAGAAGCGCTTTTACGCCTATTCGGATGGCGAGCGCTATGGCGCGGCGCAGGGGCTGCTGGCCGGTTGGCGGGAGCCGCCGACTCGCTGGGATTTCACCGGCAACATGCGGATGGAGAATGATGACTACGAGAAGGTGTTGCAGCTGAAAACCCTGCTGCAGGCCTGGCGTGGTGAGGCGGGCGCGGCAGAGCAGCAGCTGGAAGGCTGGCTGAAAACCGCGCCAGCCAACCCCTGGCTCTGGCTGCAACTGGGGGATATCCGCCGCTGGCGTGGCCATCCCGATGGTGCCGGGCAGGCCTATCAGCAGGCCGTGCGCTGGTTGCCTGCCGGACGCACAGTGCTGGCCGAGCCCGGTCGCCTCAACGCCCGGCTCGACAAGGGCGATTGGCAGGGCACGCCACAGGCCGTGCGCGCCCTTGGCAACCTGACCCGGGATCGTCAGGAGCTGCAGCAGCGGCTGACCCTGGAGCAGGCTCCCCAGTTTGTCACCGAGCTGACCCATGGCCGAAGCGAAGGGGGCTCGGTGCAGGCCAGTCGTGACTGGCAGTACGACAGTCGTTTTTACAGCGGGCGCAGCGATGGCGGCGATCGGCTGTTTGTCCGTCGTCAGGGCAGCTTTGGCGAGTTCGACCAGCAGCCTGAGCGCGCCGCCTATACCGGGTTGGGGGCCGAGATCTCCTTCTATCCGCTGCAATTGACGCTGGAGGGGGGCTCGGGCAGCGAGCTCAACCACAAAGGCTATCTGTGGAGTCGCCTCGACTGGCGGCTGGGCGATCACTGGACGCAGGGCTTTGCCATCAACCTCAACAGTGCCGACACCCCATTGCGGGCATTGGCGCGCGGCAACTACGCCGATCAATACCAGCTCGATCTGGGCTGGCGTCAGGATGAGACCCGCGAGGGGGCGCTACGGCTGGAGCGGATGGATCTCAGCGACGGCAACCGGCGGCTGACGGCCTCCGGCTGGCTGCGTCAGGATCTCTGGCGCCGGGATCGCTGGTGGTTCGATACCACCTTGCGCGGCGCCACCTCCCGCAACGAGGCGGTGGAGGTCGACTACTTCAATCCCCTGCAGGATCGCAATCTGGAGCTGGAGCTGGCTGGGCGTTACCGGCTACCGCTGGATGGCCGTCGCGCCCTGCTGCAGAGCCTGATCATGAGTGGCAACCACTACTGGCAGCAGGGTTATGGCAGCGATCAGGGGTGGCAGCTCAGCTATCGCCACGACTGGATACTCTCCCCCACTCTCAGCCTGGGCTATGGCCTTGGCCGCCGTCAGGCCATCTATGACGGCAACCCCGAGTTCGGAAATTTCATCTTCGCCAATCTGCAATGGAGTTTCATGTAATGAGACGCTGGCTTGCTTCTTTCGTTCTACTGCTTGCACTGCTGCCTTCATTGACGCAGGCGGCCCGGCAACCCGATGACTATGTGGTGCTCTGCTACCACGACATCGTCGATCTGAAATTGACCCCCAACCTCAAGCTTTACCCCCAGACCATCCGGCGCGATACCCTGATCCGCCACTTCAACTGGATCAAGCAGCAGGGCTATCACCCGGTCAGCTTCCAGCAGATCCTGGATGCCAAAGCGGGCAAGACACCGCTGCCGGAGAAGGCGATCCTGCTCAGCTTCGATGACGGTTACGAGAGCTTCTACCGGCTGGTCTACCCGCTGCTCAAGCTCTACAACTACCCGGCGGTCTTTGCGCTGGTGGGCAGCTGGCTGGACGTGGCGGATGACAAGATGGTCCCGTACGGCAATGACAAGCTGCCGCGCAGCTACTTCGTTGGCTGGCCGCAGATCCGCGAGATGCAGGCCTCCGGCCTGGTGGAACTGGCCTCCCACACCTTCACCTCCCATTACGGGCTGCTCGCCAACCCTCAGGGCAACGTGCAACCGGCGGTCACCACAGCTGGCTGGAGCCAGAATGGCTACGAGAGCATGGCCGGCTACCGGGCACGGATAAAAGCCGACTTCGATGCATCGGCCAGTCAGCTCAGGGAGCAGACCGGTCGGGCGCCACGGATCCTGGTCTGGCCCTACGGCGCCTTCAACCAGGCCGCGCTGGAGCTGGCAGATGCGGCAGGGATGCCCTACACCTTCACGCTGGATGAGGGGCTCAACAAGCTGAGTGACTCGGGCAGCACTGTGCGCCGCTATCTGCTGGAGGAGGACACCAGCCTCGAAACCCTGGATGAGATCATGGGGGGCAATACCTGGGATCGGCAGGTGGAGCGGCTGGTGCACGTGGATCTGGACTATGTCTACGACCAGGACCCGCAGCAGATGAACAAGAACATCGACATGCTGCTGGACCGGATCAAGGGCTACGGCATCACCACCGTCTATCTGCAGGCCTATGCCGATGACAATGGCGACGGGGTGGCGGAGGCGCTCTACTTCCCCAACCGCCATATGCCGGTCAAGGCGGATCTCTTCAACCGGGTCGCCTGGCAGCTCAAGACCCGGACCGGGGTCAAGGTGTATGCCTGGATGCCGGTGATGGCCTACGACATGGGGCCCAATCACGCTTATGTCACCGACAGACGCACCGGTGCCCCCGCCAGAGGACAGTATCTGCGCCTTTCGCCCTGGGATCCCGCCAGCCGTCAGCTGCTACTGGATATCTACGAGGATCTCGGCTTCTACACCAAGTTTGATGGCCTGCTGTTCCACGACGACGCCTTCTTCAGCGACTACGAGGGGCCCATGCTGCTGGCACGCACCCCGGATGCGCTGCAGGCGCAAGGAGAACAAAAAACGGATCTGCTGATCGACTTCACCATGGCGCTGCGCGATGCCGCTACCCGTTACCGTCAGGGGGGCGCCGGCGAGCTCAAGACTGCCCGCAACATCTATGCAGCGCTGGTGACCGAGCCGCAATCCCAGCAGTGGTTTGCCCAGAGCATGGCGGCGTTTGCCAGGGCGTATGATTACACGGCCGTGATGGCCATGCCCTACATGGAGCAGGCGGAAAACCCCGATGAGTGGCTGGCCAGACTGGCAGAGGATTCACTGGCACAGGTGCCAGCTAATCGGCTGGTGTTCGAGTTGCAGAGCCGCAACTGGCGTACCGACCAGCCCATCCCTGATGCCGAGCTGGCGCGCTGGATGCAGATCATCCAGCGCAAGGGGGTGACCAACTTCGGCTACTACCCGGATGATTTTCACAACAACCAGCCGGATCCCGCCGTGCTGAAACCCGTCTTCTCGGTACAGACCCAGCCTCAGCCAGCCCAGCAGTCAGTGGCCCAGGTCAATCCGCTGCCCCTGAGCGCCACCCCGGCCACACGGGAGGCGTTACAGTGAGCGCCTTTCTCTCAGGTATTGCCGTCTTCACCCTGGCCTATCCGAGCCTGATGGCACTGGTGTGGATCTGTGGCGGCCTCTATTACTACTTCCAGTGGGAGCAAGGGGACATCACCCTTGCCAGAACCGGGCTGGTGCTGCCTCACTATCCCAAGGTGACCCTGATGGTGCCTTGCTACAACGAGGGAGCCAACGTGGAGGAGACCATCAGCCACCTGCTGCGCCAGCGTTATCCCGATTTCGAGGTGCTGGCCATCAACGATGGCAGCAAGGATGACACAGGCGAGCGGCTGGATCGGCTGGCGGCCCAGAACGGGCGGCTGACCGTGCTGCACCAGCACAATCAGGGCAAGGCGATGGCGCTCAACAATGGGCTCAAAGTGGCAACGGGGGAGATACTGGTCGGCATAGACGGCGATGCGGTGCTCGATCATGACGCTGTGCGTTGGATGGTGAAGCAGTTCATCGAAAGCCCCAGGGTGGGGGCGGTCACCGGCAACCCGCGGGTGCGCACCCGCTCCACCATCATCGGCAAGATCCAGACCGGCGAGTTCAGCTCCATCATAGGCCTGATCAAGCGGGCCCAACGCATCTACGGCACCGTCTTCACCGTCTCCGGCGTGGTGGTGGCGTTTCGCAAGGCGGCGGTCGAGGCGGTGGGAGGCTGGAGTACCGACATGGTCACCGAAGACATCGACATCAGCTGGAAGCTGCAACTGGTGGGCTGGCGGATCCATTATCAGCCCCAGGCACTCTGCTGGGTGTTGATGCCGGAAACGGTGCGCGGCCTCTACAAGCAGCGGCTGCGCTGGGCGCAGGGGGGCGCCGAGGTGTTCTTGCATTACGGTTTGCAAGCCTTGCGCTGGCGCAACCGCCGCTTCTGGCTGTTGCTGCTGGAGTATCTCTCCAGCGTTGCCTGGTGTTACAGCATCTTGCTGCTGGCGCTGATCTGGCTGACCCGGCCCGATCTGAGCGGATTGGCCGGGGGACATCTGTTCCAGTGGACCGGGGTCATGATGACCCTTATCTGCCTGCTGCAGTTCGGGGTCAGCATCTTCATCGACAACCACTATGACAAGACCATGGCCCGCAGCTTCGTCTGGTGTATCTGGTATCCGCTTATCTACTGGCTGCTCAATCTGGTGACGGTGATCGTTGCCGTGCCCAAGGCGATCCTGCGTCGACGTGGCCAGCTTGCCGTATGGGAAAGCCCTGACAGAGGAGAGTCCTTCCGTGACAAAACATAAGCTCGGCCGCGAGATGATCATTCGCAACGGAGCCCGGCGCAGTTGGCAATACAAGCTTCGGGATCTGTTGATCCTGCTGGTGACCTGGATTGGCTGGCTGTTTCTGGCGTTGCAGCCGGTGCTCAACTATCTGGACAACCAGGAAGGCGAGAGCTTTATCGGTTCGCTGGATGCGAAGAGCGCGGGGCAACTGTTCCTGGCCCTGCTGCTCGGCATCTTCCTGCTGATCCACTCCTGGGCCAACTACAATCGGTTGCTCTATCGCCTGATGCGCAGGCGGGCATTGCGCAAAGGCGGTTAACTATGGGGCCATAAGGCCCCATTTTTGTATCTCCTCTCTTGTCACACTCTGTCACCAAGTCGCCTGTGGCTGGCAACGTCTTGTCATGGCACTGGCGTGTAATGGGGCAAGGATACCGGCGTGGCCATCGAGCGAGCCGGATGAGCAATGCATGATATGACGGGACAAGGAGCAACAAATGGTGACCAAGCGGGCGTTATGGCTGCTGCCGGTGCTGGCGACAGTGATCTGGTGGGCGGGATATGCAGGAGATGCCAACGGCGTCTGGCCCTGGCGCCATGAGATGTTGCTGCTGACCGGCTTGCTGGGGCTGGGTTACATGGCGCTGACCCTGTTGCTGGCACTGCGCCTGCCGAGACTGGAAGTCTGGTGTGGCGGGCTGGATCGCATGTTGCGATTCCATCGTCACAGCGCCATGGCCGCGACCCTGGCCCTGACCAGTCACTGGTTGCTGGTGGAAGCGCCCAAGTGGGCAGTGACGGCCGGCTGGTTGACCCGGCCGGCCCGTCGGGGGGCTGGCAGCGGGGCCGGAGCGGGTGCCGGTAATGGCCTCTCCCTGCATGCCCTTGGCAATACGCTGGGGGAGTGGAGCTTCTATCTGCTGATCGCCCTGGTGGTGGTGAGCCTGTTGTCACTGGTGAGTTATGGCCGTTTTCGGCTGATCCACCGTCTGGCACCGCTCATCTATCTGGCTGGGTGGATACACGGTCTTTGCCTGTTGCCCCAGGTTGGCCTGCTGACACCCGTGGGGCTCGGAATAACTCTGCTGGGTGGCGCAGGGGCTGTGGCTGCCATCTACTCCCTGCTGGGCTTGACCGGTCAGCGGGAGCGTCATCAGGGCCGCATAGTGGCGCTGCGCACCCTGGCGGACAGTACCCGTGAATTCACCTTGCAGCTGGAGACGCCGTTGTCGCACTACAGGCCAGGCCAGTTTGCCTTCTTCGAGTTTGATGCGAGTGAGGGCCCTCATCCCTTCACGCTGGTGCGGGTGTCGCCCGACAAGCGTCAGCTGGTGATCGCGGTGCGGGCGCTGGGAGACCATACCCGTCAGCTGGTCGAGGCGGCCCGGATCGAGGATGCAGTGACCGTGACAGGGCCTTATGGCGCCTTTGTCTGTCCCGCTCGACATGGGCAGTCGCTCTGGCTTGGCGCCGGGATCGGCATTACGCCCTTCGTCGCCTGGCTGGAGGGGTTGGTAGCCCGTGGTGAACGAGGGGAGGGGATCACCTTGATCCAGTGTGCACCGGATCTGGCCGGCGCCGTCTATCACCAGCGATTGGCCGAGTTGTGTCAGCGTACCGGGGTTCGCTATCAGCTGCATCTGGACAAGCAGGCGGGGCGGCTGGACTTGGCCAGCCTTGCGCAGAACAAGCCCGCAGACGTCTGGTTCTGCGGGCCGGAAGGGATGGCAGACGCCCTGGCCCGGCTGTTGCCGGGTGGGCGCCTGCACCGCGAGCTATTTCGCTTTCGCTGACAACTGGGCGAGGGCGGCCTGCACCGCGGCTTCCAGCTGGGGATCGCGCCCCGCCAGCATGTCGGCCGGGGTCAGTGCCACCTGCACGTCCGGGATCAGCTCCTGATTTTCGTAAAGCGTGCCGTCCGGATTGCGCAGTCCCAGGGTCGGGATGCCGTAGGCAAGCCCCGGGATCAGTCTGGATTCGTGGCCATAGACCATGGTGCCCGTGCCCGGCACTGGCTCGCCGATGATGGGACCCACCTTGAGGGTGCGGTAGTACTGGGGGAAGGCCGAGCCTTCCGAGTAGCTGCCCGCGTTGACCAACACCACGGAGGGCTTGGTCCACTGGCGGGTGGCGGCGTCCGTCTCCCCCTTGCCGAGCCGTGGCCAGCTGCGGGCCATCCCCTTGGCGCTGCCGTTGCCGGTCAGAAACTCCACCAGGGTGTTGGCCAGGTAGCCGCCCTTGTTGAAGCGCACGTCCACTATCAGTGCCTCGCGATTGCGCTGACGGCCGAGGGCATCGGCAACCATCTCCTCATACACGGCGCTGCTCATCTCCGGCAGATAGACGTAGCCGACTCGACCCTGACTCAGCTGCGCCACCTGGGCGCGGCGCTTGGCGACCCAGCCATCCAGCTGCAGGCGATACTCCTGCGGCAAGTCCATGGCGGTGACATCGAGCTGCACCGGATCCTTGCTTCCCTTGGGCAGCAGGGTGAGGGCCAGTCGCTGGCCTGCCTGGTGATTGAGCAGGGCATCCAGCTCGTTCAGGCTGTGCAGCTCTGCGCCGTTGATGGCCAGCAGGCGGGCGCCCGGCACCAGATCCGTCTCCTGATCCAGCGGGCCGCCGGCCAGCAGGGCCGTCAGTTCGACCCCGTGTTTGTCTTCGCGCCAGTAGCCGCCGAGGCTGGCGGTGTCATCGGGCAGCCGCGGGAAGGGCGCCGGGCCATAGCCCCAGGTGTGGGAGACGTTCAGCTCGCCGGCCAGCTCCGCCAGCAGGTTGCCGAAGTCCCGACCATTGCCGATGCCGGGCAGCTGGCGGCGATAGGCGGCCACATAGCCATCCCAGTCCACTCCGTTCATGTCGGCCCGATAGAATTCGTCCCGGGTGAGCCGGGTGATCTGGTCAAAGGCGGCCGTCATCCGAGCCTGCCAGCGCCCGCTCTGCAACAGGGCGAAGGGGTGAGGGGTCGCCTCGCCGGAGGCCATGTCTATCAGGGTCACTTCCCCCTCCCGCACCAGGGTGGCGAGGCTGGCGTCGTCATTGAGGCTGGCCAGCGCCGGGCCAGGCTGCTCGGCGAACAGCAGCTTGGTCTCCCCCTTGCGCAGCTCCTGGGCGTAGCCCTTGATCTCGCTCTCGCCATTGGCATCCGTCTCCTCCACCAGATAGATCAGGTGATCATCGACGATGCGGCTGGCGAGGACGGGGCCGCGTGGTTGCAACTGCAGCGCTTCCCTGTGTGCCAGCTTGTCGCTCTCGAAGCCGTAACCCGCCTTGGGGGGCGCCTGTTCGGCGAGGAAGTCGCTCTTGGCGGCGCGGCTGCTGTAGAGGCCGAGCAGGCTGCCATCCAGTGGCTCGCCGTCGGCGCCGAGCTTGCCGTACTTGGCGGATTGCCAGTAGAGGATGCCGCCATCCTGACTCCAGGCCGGGCTGCCATCCTGATAACCGTTGAGGCTGACGTTGACCGGTTTGGCCTTGGCGTCCCAGGTGTCGATGACGGCGATCTCCTGCTGGGCCGAGTCGGGCTGTAGGGTCAGCGCCAGATGGCGGGAGTCGGGGGCGAAGGCCAGCTCCACCGCATGGCGGGAGGGGTTGAACTCGGCGGCGACCAGCGGTCGCTGCTTGCCGCTGGCCAGATCCAGCAGGTGCACGGCCTGACCGTCCACCACGAAGGCGAGCTGCTTGCCGTCGGGGGAGAGGGTCGGCTTGCTGATGGCAATGCCCGGCATGGCCAGCAGCTTCTCCTCGATGAGGGGGCCGGGCTCGCTGAACAGCCGGTCCGGCTGCGCCTTCTTCAGGCGATAGAGGGCGGCCGGGCCATGCTGCTCGGAGAGATAAATGAGCCCCTGTTCCTTGTCCACGTAGCGCGGCGATGACTGCTCGCTGGGGTGGCGGGTGAGCTGGCGTACCCGCTCGCGGCGCGTGTCGACCGCAAACAGATCCCCCTGGCTCACCAGGATCACCTCCTCCCCATCCTGGCGGACGAGGGCCTCGTCGATGACGACCGGGGTGTCGCTCTGCTCGTCGGGAGCCTGGGCCGAGAGCGGCCGGATCGTCAGCTTGCGCGGCGTCTCGCTGCCGGCATCGAGCCGGTAGAGCTCACCCTGCCAGGACCAGACCAGATCGCCGTGGCGGGAGGCACTGAGGCCACGCACCGGATGGCCCTGATAGTGGGTGAGCTGGCGATCCTGACCGCTGGCCAGATCCCGTTGCCAGACGTTGAAATCGCCGCTGCGCTCACTCAGGTAATAGAGCTTCTCGCCCTTGTCATCCCAGACGGGATCGCTGGCGGCGACCCTGTCTTCGGTCAGCTGGCGATGCTGTTTGCCATCGAACAGCCAGAGGCGAGAGACGGCAAAGGAGCGCTGGTGCTTGCGAAACGGCTGATCCATGCCCGGCATCTGATAAGCCAGCTGGCTGCCGTGGGGGCGGGCCAGGGTCGCGGGCAGGGGCTGGGCCGGAGTCAGGGCGCCGCCATCTATGGGGGTCCAGTAGAGGGCGCTGGCCTGCAGCCCCTCTGCCACGAAGTGATCCGCCTCCGGACTGGTCAGGCGCTGGCTGCTCAGCAGCAGCTGTTTGCCATCGGCGCTGAATGCCTGGGGCAGGTCGGGGCGCGAATCCCGGGTCAGCCGCACCATCTCGCCCCCCTCGCTCGGCACCACGAACACGTCTTCATTGCCATAGAGGTTGGCGGCGAAAGCAATCTGCTTGCCATCCGGTGACCAGAGCGGGCGCTGGCTCAGGTAGTCGCTGCCGGTGAGCGGCGTGGCGAGGCCGCCGTCCCCCGCACTCAGGTAGATGCGGCTCTGCCAGGTGAACGCAAGCTGCTTGCCATCGGGGGAGAGCGCAGGCTCGCGCAACCAGCGCGGCTCGGCGGCCTGCAGAGGGGCGCAGATCAGCAGGATCAGCAAGGAGAGTCGGTATCGCATCGTGGAGGTTCCTGAGGGGTGAAAAGCGCCTTATCTTCCCCCAATCCCCCGCGGGGGACTATCCCGAGATAGGGGGGGTATCCCGTTGTTTTGGCAGTTAATTGTAACAATCTATAAAAGATGGCGCGGGATATGTTTCTCTGGATATATTGAGTATTGATGGCGATCCAATATGATGGCGCTCGCCCGCCACTCGGGGCGGTGCAGTTCAGATGATTTGGTAACAAGAAAAGCCCTTACCAGAGGCTTGTCGAGGGATGGAATGAGAGCCGTATTACTGTGTTTGCTGGGGCTGTGGCCCGCACTGAGTTTTGCCACCTTGTCGGCCGACATGATAGTGGTGAAGAAGTCTTCCTATAGCCTGACCCTGATGAAGGATGGCAAGGAGGTCAAGCGCTACTGGATCGCTCTGGGGCCGGCCCCCAAGGGTCACAAGCAGCGGGAAGGGGATCAGCGTACGCCGGAAGGGCGCTATATCCTCGACTACAAGAAGACCAACTCCAACTATTACAAGGCCATCCACATCAACTACCCGAACCTGGACGACATCAAGACGGCCAACGAGCTGGGTGTGCGACCGGGTGGCATGATCATGATCCATGGTCAGCGCAACAGCATAGGCAACACCCGCTTGCAGCCGTCCAACTGGACCAATGGCTGCATCGCCATGCTCAACAAGGATCTGGACGAAGTGTGGAACGCCATCGAACCTGGCACCCCCATCGTCATTCAGCCCTGACCCTCTGCAGCGCGCCACCTCCGGGTGGCGTTCTGCTTTTCGGCTCCCCCTGTTCTGTCTCCATCCTCTCTTTATCCGCAGCCCCTTGGTATCTGTCCCCCTGCTGTGCTAGTTTTTCCGGCTCGCCGTGGATGCAACAAGGATGATCCCATGCCGTCAGCAACAAGCTCCCAGCCCGTCGGGGCCGAGAGTAGCCGCGCGCTCTGGTGGCGCGCTTCCATCGATATTCTGCCGCTCTCTATCTCCGTCATTCCCTGGGGGATCCTGTGTGGCGCCCTGGCGCTGCAGGTAGGCTTGAGCCCGCTGCAGGCCCAGCTGATGTCGCTGCTGGTCTATGCCGGCGCCGCCCAGCTCTCGGCCACCACCCTGTTCGGGGCCGGTACGCCCCTGCTGCCCATCATGGGCTCCACCTTCGTCATCACCTCCCAGCATCTGCTCTACGGCTTCACCTTTCGCCGCGACGTGCTGCCGCTCTCCCTGAGCTGGCGCGCCAGTCTGGCCTTCTTCCTGACCGACGAGATGTTCGCGGTGGCGCTCAAAGACCGGGAGCGCAGCGGCCGTTTCGATCCGGCCTACGCGCTCATTGCCGGCTTCGTCTTCTATCTGTTCTGGAATGCGGCGACCCTGCTCGGCATCGCCGCCGGTCAGTACATAGACGGGCTGGACAAGATGGGGCTGGACTTTGCCATCGCCGCCACCTTCATCGCCATGACCATACCCGCCATGAAGAACCTGCCCATGGTGGCGGCGACCCTGGTGAGCGGCGGCACTGCGCTGCTCACCAAGCCGCTGCTGGCGGAGATCCATATCATCATATCGGCGCTGGCCGGCATGCTGGTGGGCTACGTGCTGCACCGGATGAGGAGATGACCATGAGCTGGCTGATGATAGGCCTGCTGGCCCTGATTACCTTCTTCAACCGCTTTGCCTTCTTCTCGCGGCTGACCCGCTATCAACCGGGCGCCGAGATGGGGGCCTTCCTCAGCTTTTCGGCCCAGTCGGTGTTGACCGCCATCTGGCTGCCCATCGTCTTCAGCTATGAGCCGGGCAAGGGACTGACGTGGGATCCGGACTACCTGGCCGCCACCCTGTTGGTGACGGCGCTGACCCTGTTGCGGCTGCCGACCCTGCTGGTGGTCGTGGTGGGCATGGGGGGCTTCTTCCTGCTGCGCTGGCAGGGGGTGCTGGCGGCGCTGCTGCCCTGGTTTGGCTGAGCCGTGATCCCGCATGGTGGATGTCTTTTATGGATATCCGCCATGTTGTGAATGTCACTTCAAAAAACACCTCCCAAGTGTGAGGATTTAGGGACCATCCGCCAAGGAGCTCCCCCATGTCTTTCACCGAAACCTGTCAGCGCATAGTGCGTGATCACCACCTCTCTGCCGCCCAGAAGAGTCATGCCCTGGCGCTGGCCGCCGAAAATGCGCTGCCTTACCCCGAGCTGCCCCCGGCGGTCGCCGAGGCTAGGGTGCAGGGTTTTCTCTGTGACATGTTCGAGGGGCATGCCCCCTACAAGCCGCGTTACGTGCTGCCGGATTATGCAAAGTTCCTGAGTCAGGGATCTGCCTGGCTGGAGCTGGCGCCGCCGCAGGATTTCGACGAGGCGCTCGATGCCCTGCGCATCCTCTATCACCATGTGCCCTCCGTCACCGGCATGCCGGTCTGGCTGGGGCGGCTCGATCATCTGCTGCTGCCCTTTGTGGGCGAGCTGGATGACGAGACCCTCCATCGCAAGCTGAAGGGGTTCTGGATCTACCTGGATCGGGTGCTGCCGGATGCCTTCATGCACGTCAACATAGGCCCCGATGACAACCGTCTCTGCCGCCTGATCCTGCGCATCGACGGCGAGCTCAAGCAGGTGGCGCCGAACCTGACCCTGTTCCACGATCCGGCGCAGACCCCGGACAGCCTGCTGATGCTGGCGGTGCAGAACATAGCCAGCTGCAGCAAGCCGCACATCGCCAACTACCCGCTCCATAGCAACACCTTCGATGAGCGCGGCTTTGGCATCGTCAGCTGCTACAACGCCCTGCCCCAGGCCGGGGGGGCCAATACCCTGGTGCGGCTCTCCCTCAAGCGGGTGGCCGAGCAGGCCCATGGCATAGACGACTTCATGGGCTGTCTGCTGCCCCACTACTGCCGTCTCGCCTCCCAACTGATCGAGGCGCGCGCCGCCTTCCTCCATCAGGAGTCCGGCTTCTTCGACAGCTTCCTGGTCAAGGAGGGCTTGCTCGATGAGGATCGCTTCGTGCCCATGTTCGGCATCTATGGCATGGCGGAGGCGGTCAATTTGCTGATGGACAAGGAGAATCTGCCCGAGCGCTACGGCCGTGACGAGGAGGCCAACCAGCTTGGCTATCGCATCTCGGCCCAGCTCTCCCGCCATGTGACCGAGACGCCACAGGTACACGCCTGGGGCGGTCGCGCCCTGCTCCACTCCCAGGGCGGGCTCAGTGTGGATCGCGGCGTGACGCCCGGAGTGCGCATCCCTTACGGCCAGGAGCCGGATCCGGCCAGCCATGTGCTGGCGCTGGCGCCGCACCACGGCTTCTATCACTCCGGGATCAGCGAGATCCTGACCCTGGATCCCACCATACGCCAGAACCCGCAGGCGTTGTTGCAGCTCTGCAAGGGAGCGCTCGCCATCGGCATGCGCGAGTTCACCGCCAACGTGGCGGACAGCGATCTGGTGCGGGTGACCGGCTACATGATCCGCAAGAGCGACGTGGCCCGTTTCGCGACCGAGGGCTCGCGGCTGCAGACCACTTGCCTCGGCGCCGAGGCGAGCGAGCTGACCGGGATCCGCCAGCGGGCGCCGCGGGTAGTGGGGCGCGAGGCGACCCTGTGTGACTACTGAGTACGGCAGCCGGGCAGAGGCGGCGGCGCGCACCGCGACGGTCAGCCGCTGGCTGCCCTTCTCCTGCGTGGACGGGCCGGGCAACCGGCTCGTGCTCTTCCTGCAGGGGTGCAACTTTCGCTGCCCCGGCTGCCACAACCCGCACACTATCGGCATGTGCGATCACTGCGGTGACTGCGTGCCGGCCTGTCCGAGCGGGGCCCTGACGCTCGTCGAGGGCAGGGTACGTTGGCAGGCGGCGCTCTGCACCGACTGCGATCGCTGCATCGACGACTGTCCGCGCCATGCCAGCCCCAAGACCAGCCAGATGTCGGTGGCCGAGGTGCTGGCCCTGCTGCGCCGCTACGGCCCGCTGCTGACCGGCATTACCGTCTCCGGCGGCGAGGCCACCACCCAGCTGCCGTTCGTGATTGCCCTGTTCACGGCCATCAAGGCAGCGCCGGATCTGGCTCACCTCAGCTGCCTGCTCGACAGCAACGGCTCCCTCGCCGAGCTCGGCTGGCAGCGGCTGCTGCCGGTACTCGACGGCGCCATGCTCGATCTCAAGGGGTGGCGCGACTCTGTGCATCATAAGCTGACCGGCCATGGCCGCGAGCGGGTGCTGGCCTCGCTGCAACTGCTGGCAAGCCACGGCAAGCTGGCCGAGCTGCGGCTGCTCCATGTGCCGGGACGCAGCGATTTTCTGGATGCCGATGGCAAGCTGGAGGCGGGCCTGGCCAGCTTTCTGCAGAGCCTGGGGCCAGTCCCCATTCGCCTCAACGGTTTTCGCCATCACGGGGTGCGCGGGGTGGCGACGAGCTGGCAGGAGGCGGACAGGGAGGCCTTGACCCGGCTTGCCGCCGAGCTGAGGGAAAGGGGGCTGGGGCCTGTGTCCCTGCCTGCGATCTGCTGAATGGCTAATCGATGCTAATCAATTGATCGAAAAGGTATTTTGTGTTGTTTCCTGGTCGATATCCGGCGAGCAGGCGGCAAGTTTGTGGCCTGGCTCCGGGTTTTGGGCTCTGTGAGTCTCAAGATGACGTAACTGTGATTGCTGTCTATTTGAGCTCTGGGAAGGGGCGGCTAGAATGGGGCATTCGCCCACCATCAACAGACGAACATGAGTGAATCCAACGCCTTATACCGAGTGCAGTTCATTTGTCACAACGAGCGTTACGAAGTCTATGTCAGGGAAGTGAGCCAGGGTCAGCTGTTCGGCTTCATCGAGATAGCGAACTTCGTGTGGGACACCCACACGGCGCTGATCGTCGATCCCAGCCACGAGAAATTGAAGAGTGAATTTGCCGACGTCAATCGCACCATGATCCCCATGCACCATGTGCTGCGGGTCGATCAGGTACGCAAGCAGGGGGCTGCCCGCATCACAGAGCTGGGCAACAACGTCGCTTCCTTTCCCAGCCCCATCTATACCAAGAAGCCCTGAGGCTTTCTCCTCTCTGCGAGCCTTGCCATGGGGATCCCGCTGGCGAGGCTCTCTTCTTTTCTCTCCTCTTCGGATCGGTAATGCCTGGGTGCGCTAACCCAGTTCCCGGGCCAGTTGCAGGATCCGCTGGCGGAACCAGCGCCGCGCCGGCTCTTCACCGGCCGGGCCGTACCACACCAGGCTGTGGGTGACGGCGCCATAGTCGAACGGGACCGGGCGGATCACCAGATCCCGGCTCATGGCCTGCTCGGCCCAGCCTTCGACGGCGGTGAGGATGAGATCGCTCTGGCGCAGCAGGGTCGCCGCGCTGCCAAAATCCGGCAGGGTGGCGCTGATTTGGCGGCGCACCTGCAACTGGGCCAGGCTCTGCTCGAAGAAGGGGTTGGCCAGCTCCTGATCGCGAATGGCGATATGGCGCCAGCTCAGGTAGGCATCCAGATCCCAGGGCTTGTCCAGCGCCGGGTGGCCCGCCCGCAACAGGCAGACCAGCTTGTCTTCCCGCAGCGTCTCCCATACCAGACCCGGTTGGCGGGGCAGGGGCTGGCTCTGATCGTGGGGCAGGATCACGAAGTCGAGCTTGCCCGCCGCCAATGCCGCCAGCCCCTGTTCATCCTTGTTCCAGATGTCGGGCACCAGGCCGGGCACCTCCCGCATCAGCTGGCCGAGAATAGGGCCCATGGGCCAGACCATGCCGCTTTCCCGCAGGGCGAATTTCAGTTGTCCCTGCCAGGTGGCGGGGTCGAAACCGCCCTGGCTGGTGAGGCTGTTCAGCTCGCTCAGCAGCCGATGCAGGGTGGGGCCGAGTCGCTCGGCAAACGGGGTCAGCAACAGCTGGTTGCCCTGGCGGTAGAGCAGCTGATCGGCGAGCAGATCCCGCAACTGGTTGAGGGTCTTGCTGACGGTGGAGGGGGTGGTGCAGAGCCGCTCGGCTGTGCGGGTGACGCTCTGGCTGTCGAGCAGCAGGTGCAGGGTGACCAGATGGCGGCCACCCAGCCGGGACAGGGCAATCAGATCCATAGAGACTCCACAAGCGAGACAAGTGCGGGCAGGGGCGGTCGATTGACCCGATGGCGACCCCTCACAGTTACACATGACAGTGCAATCAGGTCCATGGCGGCTCCATAAAATCGGGACAAACAAAAAGCCCCGCCGAGGCGGGGCTTGAGCGGATTAGCCCTTGAGCACGGCGGCCATGGCATCGGCCACGTAGTCGACGTTGCGGCTGTTGAGGCCCGCCACGCACATGCGACCTGAGCGCACCAGGTAGACGGCGAACTCTTCGCGCAGGCGGTCAACCTGCTCTGGCGTGAAGCCGGTGTAGCTGAACATGCCGCGCTGGCTGATAAAGTAGCCAAAATCGCGGCCAGGCACCTTGGCGCTCAGCACCTCGAACAGCTTCTGGCGCATGGCCTTGATGCGGATGCACATCTCGCCCACCTCGTCGACCCAGAGGGCGTGCAGACTGGCATCGTTCATCACGGCCGCGGTGATTTGGCCGCCGTGGGTGGGGGGGCTTGAGTAGTTGCGACGCACGGTCGCCTTCATCTGACCCAGCACCCGGCTCGCCTCTTCGGCATCCTTGCAGATGACCGACAGGCCGCCGCAACGTTCGCCGTAGAAGGAGAGGTTCTTGGAAAACGAGTTGCTGACGAAGAAGCTGACACCGGCGGCCACCATGGCGCGGATGGCGTAGGCATCCTCTTCCAGGCCGTCACCGAAGCCCTGATAGGCGATGTCCATGAAAGGAATGAGATTTTTCTCGACCACCAGCGCAATGACCCTGTCCCACTGGGCAGAGGAGAGATCCACGCCGGTCGGGTTGTGACAGCAGGGGTGCAGCAGCACTATGCTTTTCGCCGGCAGGCTGCTCAGGCAGTCGAGCATGGCATCGAACTGGACGCCGCTGGTGGCTTCATCGTAGTAGGGGTAGTCGTGCACCTTGATGCCGGCCCCCTCGAACATGGCCTTGTGGTTGTCCCAGGTCGGATTGCTGACCCACACCTCCGAGGTCGGGAAGTAGCGCTTGAGCAGGTCGGCGCCGATCTTGAGCGCGCCCGAGCCGCCTATGGTCTGGATGGTGGCGATGCGGCCGGCCTTGACCGCCTCATGCTCGGCGCCAAACAGCAGGTGCTGCACCGCGGTGCGGTAGTTGGCGGCACCCTCCATCGGCTGATAGGGGCGCGGCGCCGGCGCGGCGGCGCGTTGGGCTTCTGCCTGCTGCACCGAGGCCAGCAGCGGAATGCGGCCCTGCTCGTCGTAATAGAGGCCGATCCCCAGGTTCACCTTCTGCTCGCGGGTGTCTTTGTGGAAGGTCTCGACCAGGGTCAGTATGGGGTCGCCAGCGTAGGCATCGACGTGTTCAAACATGGGGGGTCCTTGCGAAGTGGAATCCAGGGTAAGGCGATCAACGATCGGCGGTCATGATGGCGTAAAGCGGGCGAGGGCTCAAGTCTGAAACGGACCTGGGATGCCCGGCCGGCCCAGCCCGGCTGTCAAGCGGCCCGCGCTGCCGACGCGTTTCACCGCAGGCATGCAGGCTGGCTGCCAGCGGGCAGGCGGGGGATCCCTTACTTCAGATAGGATCTCAGCACCCGCACCACCTGATCCAGATCCTCCAGCCGCTCGGCCGGGGTGGCCTCCTCGGCGCCCAGATGTTCGCGCATATGGCCCTCAAGCACCTCCAGCATCAGGCCGTTGACGGCGCCGCGGATGGCAGCTATCTGCTGCAAAATGGCGGCGCAGTCACCTTCCTGCTCCAGCGCGCTTTCCAGTGCGCCTGTCTGGCCCTTGATGCGGCGCACCCGCGCCAGCAGCTTCTTTTTGCCGTGAATGGTGTGTGACATGCAGGATCCTCTCGATCAATAAAACTATACTGGGGTATAGTATATTGCATTGTCGCCCTCAGGAGAAATTCATGTCATCCCTCGTCTCATCCCATTGCCATCAACCCGTCGTACACCAGGGCAATCCGCTGGCCGAACAGAAGACCCGCTGGGCCGTGCTGCTCACCGTCATCATGATGGTGGCGGAGATCAGCGGCGGCTGGTTCTACAACTCAATGGCGCTGCTGGCCGACGGCTGGCACATGAGCTCCCACGCGCTGGCGCTCGGTCTCTCGGTGCTGGCCTACCGCGCCGCCCGCCACTTCGCCCGTGACCACAGATTCAGCTTCGGCACCTGGAAGATAGAGGTGCTTGGCGGCTTCACCAGCGCCCTGCTGCTGGTGGGAGTGGCGGCTCTTATGCTGTTCGAATCTGTGTTCCGGCTGCTGGATCCCAGCCCGATCCACTATCAGCAGGCCATCGTCATCGCCATCGTCGGCCTGCTGGTGAATCTGGCCTGTGCCTGGCTGCTGAAGGACGATCATGGTCATCACCACGGTCATGACCATGGCCATCATCATGATCATCACGGCCACGATCATCATGACCATGCCGACCACCAGGGCCATCAGGATCTGAACCTGCGTGCCGCCTACATCCATGTGCTGGCGGATGCGGCCACCTCGGTACTGGCCATACTGGCGCTGGTGGGTGGCATGTGGTGGGGGGCCGACTGGCTGGATCCCCTGATGGGCATAGCGGGCGCCGTGCTGGTGGCAGTGTGGGCCTGGGGTCTGCTGCGCGACTCGGGCCGGGTGCTGCTGGATGCCGAGATGGATACCCCGCTGGTGGCGGAGATCCGCGAGGTGATAGCCGAGTTGCCGGAGGCCGAGATCCGCGATCTGCACGTCTGGCGGGTGGGGCAGGAGCAGTATGCCTGCGTGCTCTCCCTGCTGATGGCGGCCCCCATGCCTGCCCGGGAGATCCGCGAGCGACTCGCCATCCACGAGGAGCTGGTGCACGTCACCATAGAGATTGCCCAGCCCTGATCATGCCCGGCTGGTCGCACGAGACATGAAGAAGGGGCCCAGGCCCCTTCTTGTGGTTTGAATCAGTGGTGCTGGCCGTGATCATCGTCCGGCTTGTGCTGCCAGATGGCCCCCAGCAGCAGCTTGAGCAGCAGCTGGGGCGGGTTGTCCAGCAAGGATCCCGACTCCAGCTGCAGGTGGCCATCGGCCCGAAAGCCCAGGCTGGCGTGGACTGTGCCATCTTCGCTGCCCACCTGGATGAGACCGCTCAAGGTGCCACGCTCCCCCGGCTGGCAGCGCAGGCGCAGCTCGCGCGGCTCACCCAGCAGGGTGAAGGCCCGGCAGAGGGGCGGTGTGTCTTCATAGTCGGGCCAGTTGAAGAAGTGGTACTGCTCGGCGAGCACGCCCGCCTGCTGGCAAAATTGGTCAAACAACTGCGCGATCGCCTGATACTCCTGATCCAGCCGTTTGGCCTGTTCCTCAATTCGCTTCATATGCCGTGACTCCTTCTCTATCCACTTGATCGGAAATTGATTTTTCCGGTATGGACTCGTCTGTCTGCTGGTATGGGCCGAAAGTGAGGCCGGGTCTGTGAGCCCGATCCAACTTTCGTTATGAAAACGTTATCTTGTTGAAAATGGTTGGTTTTTTTGCCCTGCTGCTCACATTTGAAACGATTGCCGCTGATTAATATGACACCGCTCGGCAATGACCGGGTACTCGACTATCGAGACTAACTACAGCGGGAATTATAAAAAAATGGATATGAAAAAGACCAAAGTGGCGCTGGTAACAGCCTCACTGCTCGCGCTTTTGTCCGGCTGCAATGACAACAGCTCCTCCCCCACCCCTGACCCCACTGACGGCCCCGTCGCCCGTCTGCCCAATGTGCAACCTCCTGCCGAGCAACTGGTGGCCGGGCCCGATCAGGCGGTGATCGCCCTGGTGGATACCCAGACCAGCGCGGCGCGCGGGGTGGATGGCCCCTTCGCCAACTACAGCCTGCACCTGTGGAACAACGACGCCTGCAGCGCCACCGCCGAGAGCGGCCTCAACGCGGGCTGGGATGACAAGGTCAATACCCCGGCGGCGGCCGACGGCTTCGGCCCCAGCTGGGTGGTGCCCCTTAGCAAGCTGGAAGGCTGCATCAACTTTATCGCCCGCAACGGCGATCTGGCCAACCTGACCGGCAGCGACATGAAGGTGGTCTTCAGCGATCACCCGGATCGCACAGTGGCCATCGTCGCGGGCAAGAGCGAGGTCTTCGGCAGCCGTGCCGACGCCTTCACCGCCGCCTTTGGCGTGGCGGGGGCCAGTGCCCACCTGATCGACGGCAACACCCTGATCTGGCAAGGGGGCAAGGACAAGCCCCATGTCCGCCTCTATTACACAGAGTCCGGCACCATCAAGGCCAATGCGGAAGGGGTATTCGACTTCCCCTACATCACCCTTACCCCGACCAGCCTGACCGCCGAACAGCAGGCCAAGTATCCGCACCTCAAGGATGCCGCCGCCTTCGCCCTGCCGGCAGGCAAGGACCTCAAGCCCCTGCTCAAGGGCGAGCTGGTGGCCATAGGCACAGATGCCGACGGCATACTGCAGGGGGCAACGCTGGTGCAGAGCGCCGGTGCCCTCGATGCCCTCTATGCCGACGCTGCCGCCAAGCTGGCCTATGGCGCCGTGGTCGAGGGGGGCAATGTCACCTTCCGGCTGTGGGCGCCGACCGCCAAGTCGGTCAAGCTGGCACTGTTCGATGACAAGCACAGGGCGCTGGGCGAGCGCACCATGACTCGGGACGAGGCCAGCGGCAGCTGGAGCGTGCAGGGCGGCAGCGAGCTGGTAGGCAAGTTCTACCGCTACGACATTCAGGTTTATCACCCGGTCAGCCGCAAGCTGGAATCCTATCAGGTGACAGACCCCTACTCCCTGAGCCTGGCGATGAACTCAGAGTTCAGCCAGGTGGTGGATCTCAATGATCCGGCCCTCAAGCCGGAAGGGTGGGACAGCCTGAAGGCGCCCCACAGCCAGCAGAACCCTGCCGACATCACCATCTATGAGGCCCATGTCCGCGATCTGACCGGCAACGACGACTCCACCTTGCCTGCACACCGCGGCAAGTTCCTGGGGCTGACCGACAGCGACAGCGTGCCGGTCAAGCACCTGCAGGCGCTGGCCAAGAGCGGCGTCAGCCACCTGCATCTGCTGCCCGTGTTCGACATCGCCACCGTCAACGAGGATCCGGCCAAGGTGGCCAACATCAGCGACGACTTCAGCAAGCTGTGTCAGGTCAACCCCGAGGTGCAGAACTCCAAGTTCGCCAGCCATTGCGGCGGCGGTCAGACCATAGAGGCCGTGCTCACCGATCTGCAGGGGGCCGACAGCAAGGAGAACCTGCAGGTGCAGGAGCTTTACGGCTATCTGCGCGGGGTGGACTCCTTCAACTGGGGTTATGACCCTTACCACTACACGGCGCCGGAAGGCTCCTACGCCACCAACGCCGAGGGCAGCCAGCGCATCCTGGAGTTCCGCGAGATGGTCAAGGCCATCAAGCAGAACATCGGCATGAACGTGGTGATGGACGTGGTCTACAACCACACCAACGAGGCAGGCCTGGGTCCCAAATCGGTGCTCGACAAGATAGTGCCCTGGTACTATCAGCGCCTCAATCCGGAGACCGGCTCGGTGGAGAACTCCACCTGCTGCTCCAACACGGCGCCGGAACACGCCATGTTCGCCAAGCTGATGGATGACTCCCTGGTCACCTGGGCCCGCGACTACAAGATCGATGCCTTCCGCTTCGACCTGATGGGCCACCACCCGAAAGATCAGATGGTGCAGGCGCTGGCCGCGGTGAAGCAGGTCAACCCCGAGATGTACTTCTACGGCGAGGGCTGGAACTTCGGCGAGGTGCAGGATGACAAGCGCTTCGTGCAGGCGACCCAGAAACACCTGGGCGGCACCGGCATAGGCTCCTTCTCCGACCGGCTGCGGGATGCGGTGCGCGGCGGCAGTCCGTTTGACGGCGGCGACACCATTCGCAAAACCCAGGGCTTTGGCAACGGCGCCCTGGTGGATGCCAACGAGATGGACGGCGTCGAGCTAGCCACGGCGCTGCACCAATCCGACCTGGTTCGCCTCGGCATGGCCGGCAACCTCAAGGATTTCGTGCTGACCGACAAGGATGGCATGCCGAAGAAGGGCTCCGACATCGACTACAACGGTCAAGCTGCGGGTTATGCCCAGGATCCGACCGAGATCCAGAACTATGTCGACAAGCACGACAACCAGACCCTGTTCGACAACCTGATCTACAAGGCGCCGGAAGGAGCCGATCTGGTGCGGATGCAGGGGGTGTCGCTGGCCACCGCCATGCTGGGGCAGGGCATTCCGTTTACCCACGCCGGTGTCGAGCTGCTGCGCTCCAAATCCATGGAGCGGGACAGCTACGACTCGGGTGACTGGTACAACAGAGTCGACTACACCCTTGCCGACAACAACTTCAACAAGGGGTTGCCGCGCAAGGACAAGGATGGCGACAACTATCCGCTGATCGAGCAGGTGCTCGACAAGCACGTCAAGCCGAGCGGGGCCGACATGGCGACCATGGTGGGCTTCTACCAGGAGCTGGCCGAGCTGCGTCAATCCTCCCGTCTGCTGCGTCTTGGCAGCGGTGCCGAAGTGATCAAGCGGGTTGATTTCCGCAATACCGGGCCTGACCAGGTGCCGGGGCTTATCGTCATGACGGTGGATGATGGCGTCAACGCCGGTGCGGATCTGGATCCCGCCATCGAGGGCCTGGTGGTGATGATCAACGCCACTAACCAGCCCCAGAGCATCGGCGACTTCCGTGACGGCAATGATCAGCCCATCGATCTGAGCACGCTGCAACTGAGCCCGGCCCACCATGCCGGTAGCAGCATAGCCCGTGATGCCGCCGTCAATGGCGGTACCCTGACCCTGGGGGCCTGGTCCGCTGCCGTGTTCGTCAAGCCGCAGGCCGGTGCCCAGGGCGCGGGTCTGCCGGTGAGCAAGAAGACAGATCTGAGCACGGTTCCGCCGTTTGGTGACACAGATGTCTTCGTGCGTGGTTTCCTGAACCAATGGGATCCGGTCAACAAGATGATCTTTGGCGGCAACTTCACCTACGAGTTCACCACAGAAGTGACGGCCGACAAGCTGGGGATGACCCAGGTGAAGATTGCCGGTAGTGACTGGGGCGGTTCGATCAACTACGGCAAGTGCAGCAACACCGACCAGCTGGCGGTAGGCCAAATCAGTGTGCTCTGTGCCAATGGCGGTGATTTGCCGTTCAATGCTGACAAGGCGGGCAGCTACAAGTTCGTCTTTACCGCCATGAACAAGGAGAAACCAAGCTTGAGTGTCAGCTTTACCGCACCCACTGCGACCAAGTAAGCAGCCCCATCGAGCCCGGGGCTGGCTCGGCAGCCCAGGGTTGAATTCCACCTTGCCAAGGGTGGGATAACGCCGAGAGCGTAAGCAAAGCGCGACTGCCAACCGGCAGCCGCGCTTTTTCTTTGTCGTCGTGGGCGAGGCAATAAAAAAGCCGCCCCACTGGGGCGGCTGTTGGCTGTGCCGTTAACGGCTGGTTTAGCGCTTGCGCAGCAGGCGCAGGGCGTTGGCCGTCACCAGGGCGGTGGCGCCGGTATCCGCCAGCACCGCAATCCACAGACCCGTGATGCCGAGCAGACTGGTGACCAGGAAGATGGCTTTCAGTCCCAGCGCCAGCGCTATGTTCTGGTGGATGTTGGCCAGCGCCGCCCGCGACAAGCGGATCATGGCGGCGATGCCGCCGAGCTGGTTGTGGGTCAGGGCGGCATCGGCCGTCTCCAGCGCCACGTCTGTGCCGCCACCCATGGCGATGCCGATGCTGGCGCGCTTCATGGCGGGGGCGTCGTTGATGCCATCCCCTATCATGGCGACCTTCTGGCTGGTGGCCAGCTTGGCTATCTCCTCCACCTTGCCCTCCGGCAGCAGGCTGGCGCGCCAGCCCATGCCGAGTTCGTTGGCAATCGCCTCGGCGGCGCGCGGGTTGTCGCCGGTCAGCATTATGCTGCGCAGCCCCAGCCCCTTGAGCTCCGCCAAGGCTGCTGCCGCTTCGGGCCGGATCTGATCCCGCAGCGCCAGCAGGGCCGCCGGCGCGGCACCCGGCTGGCCGAGCACCACTACCGTCTTGCCCTGCTGCTCCAGGGTGGCTATCTGGGCGTTGAGGGCATGGCTCAGCGAGTCAATCCGGCTCGGCGCCAGCAGTTGCCAGAGGGTGCCGTCGATGCGCCCCTCCACCCCCATACCAGGCAGGGCGCGCAGCTCCTGAGCCGCGGCCAGACTCAATCCCTGCTCGGTCGCTTTGGCCACCACGGCCCGGGCCAGCGGGTGGTGGGAGCCCTGCTCTATGGCGGCGGCCAGTGCCAGCAGTTCGGCCTCAGGCCGGCCATTGAGGCTGACCAGCTCGGTCAGCTGCGGCTTGCCCAGGGTCAGGGTGCCTGTCTTGTCAAACGCCACTGTATCTATGTGGGCCAGTCGCTCCAGCGCGGCGCCGCCCTTGATCAGGGCTCCCTGCCGGGTCGCCGCCGCCAGGGCGGAGGTGACAGCCGCCGGGGTGGAGATCACCAGGGCGCAGGGGCAGCCGATGAGCAGCAGCGCCAGTCCGCGATAGACCCACTCGTCCCAGCTCTGACCGAAGGCCAGCGGCGGCACTATCACCACCAGCAGGGCGACCAGCATCATGGCCGGGGTATACCAGCGGCTGAAGCGGTCGATGAAACGCTCTATGGGGGCGCGCTGGGTCTCGGCCTCCTCGATCAGGTGCAGTATGCGGTCGATGGCGTTGTTGCCGGGCTCGGACACCACCTCGAGGCGCAGCACCCGATCCGCCGCCAGACTGCCGGCGGGCACCTTGTCACCCTGGCGACGCTCCACCGGAATGGATTCACCGGTCAGGGCGCTCTCATCAAAGGCGCCGAGGGCGTCGAGCAAACGGGCATCCGCCGGCAGGCGGGCGCCCGGGGCGATTTCGATGATGTCGCTGGGACGCAGCTGGTCGGCCGCCACCTCTTCCCGCACGTCACCGTCGACCGTGGTGCGGATCCGCAGCGCCTTGTCGGGCACCAGCGCCATCAGGGCCGTGACCCCGGCGCGGGCGCGGCCGGCGGCATAGGCCTCCAGATGTTCCCCCAGCATGAACAGCAGCAGCACCATGGCCGCTTCGGCGGTTTCACCGAGGAAGAGGGCGCCCAGCGCCGCCACCGTCATCAGGGTCTCGATGGCGAAGGGGGAGCCGCTCTTGGTCAGGGCCCAGGCCTTGCGGGAGATGGGCCACAGGCCCCAGAGAGTGGCCAGGGTAAACAGCGGCTGACCGAACTCTTTCGGCAGCAGGGCCGCTACCAGCATCAGGCCGGCCAGCGACAGCGGCTGCCAATATTTGGCGAGCAGGCTCATCTGCGGGCTGCGCCGTCTGGCGTTGTCGTCCCCGGGCTGAGTTGCGCCCTTGAGCCGGAAACCCGCGGCCAGCACGGCGGCGGTGACGGGATCGGGGGAGAGGCCGGGGGCCAGATCCACCACCAGCTTCTCGGTGGCAAACAGCACCCGGGCCTGCTGCACGCCAGCGACCCGCCTGACGGCTGTCTCGATCTTGCGGGCACAGCTGGGGCAATCCATCCCCAGCACCTGCCAGCTGTGACGACGGCTGTCCTGCTCCGGCGCGATTAACGGCTCGGCGGTTTGCTCATGGTGATCATGCTCATGATGGTCATGGTCATGGTCATGAGGCGGCTGCGGGCTGCAGCAGCCCTGGCTGTGACAGCCTGCTCTGGGGGGCTCTTCATCCCCCGGCGATTCACTCACCCCCTGATCCTGATGATCATGGGGGGCCTTGCTGGCACAGCTGCTGATCGGCGTGGCACTGTCACAGCAATGGCTGTCGTGCTGATGCTCGTTCTGACTGGTGGCAGACTTGCTGACGGCCTTGATGGGGGCGGCGGCAGCTTGATGGCTGCAGCAGGATTTGCTCATGATGAGTCCCTCTTGGATGGATCCCGCCGGTGCGAGATCTTCGATGACTGAGCCGAGTGTAAACCTTGGTGTTAAGTCCAAGGTCAAGCTCCTTTATCTTGCTGACTGAGCCGGCAGGGGCTAGCTGTCCGGGTCAGGATGAAGCGCCCTTATATCCTTGTGGTTGGCGGGTGTTTGTCACCGCCCGGCGCGCCTATACTGGGGAGCCCTATCCTCCCTCGATAATCAAGGACATAACATGAGCAATTCCGTTACCCTGCAAGGCAACCCCGTCTCCGTCGCCGGTCACTTCCCCGTTGCCGGTGAGCAGGCCAAGCCCTTCTCCCTGGTTGCCAAGGATCTGTCCGACCTGACCCTGGCGGCCTACGCCGGTCAGCGCAAGATCCTGAACATATTCCCGAGCGTCGATACCCCGACTTGTGCCACCTCAGTGCGCAAATTCAACGAACAGGCCAGCGCGCTGGAGAACACAGTCGTGCTCTGCATCTCCGCCGATCTGCCGTTTGCCCAGTCCCGCTTCTGCGGCGCCGAAGGTCTGGACAAGGTGGTGACCCTCTCCACCCTGCGTGGTGCTGCCTTCCTGCAGGACTACGGCGTGGCCTTCTCCTCCGGTCCGCTGGTTGGCCTGGCCGCCCGCGCCATAGTGGTGCTGGATGCAGACAACAAGGTACTGCACAGCGAGCTGGTGGCCGAAGTGGCCGACGAGCCGAACTACGCCGCTGCCCTGGCCGCGCTGTAAGTTTGTGAGTGCAAAAATCCCGCCACGGCACGCCGTGGCGGGATTTTTTATGGATGGCGTCTGGTCATCAGGGCGTGCTGGATGACGCCGGCGGGGCCAATGGTTCTGGATGGGGCTGCCACACCTCATAAGGGCGATGCAGCCTGGAGTAGATCTCGGCCAACTTGCCGGATGCGGCCAGCCGGTCGATGGCCGTGCTGAGGAAGTGATCCATATCATCACCCGCCGCCCCCTTGGCGATGATGAAGACATCCTCGAAATCACCGAAGTGTTCCCGGTGGATGTTGGTCAGCCCCAGTTGGCGCAGCACCAGGTCGGCTTCCTCCTGGGCCCAGATGAAGGCATCGATGCGACCGCGTGAGAGCTTGCGCAGCGACTGCTCTATGCTCATGGACCTTTGCAGCGGGATGGGCAGAAAGCCCGGAGTGGCTTCGATCAGCAGATCCCGTTGGGTAGGCTCAACCCCATAGGCCATGTCGGTGGTGACGGGGTGAGCCGTATTGCTGTAGATGACATGGGTGACTTTGCCAAAGCTGCGGGTGCTGAAGCGATAGGGCAGCATGTCCGCATCGTGCAGATTGCGGATCGCGGGCAGGCTGAAGTCGGCCTTGCCTGCGATGACACCGGCCATGGCACGGGCAATGGGGTATATGGTGATACGGATGCTGACCTCGGGAGACTGCTCATCAATCGCCCGCACCAGATCAACGAAGGGGCCCGTCTTGTCGGCGTTGATGAGGCCCGGCAGCTCGCCAAGATGGGCGTTGAGGATGCGAACCGGTTTGTCCGACGGCGTGCCTGCCAGGGAGAGGCTCAGGGTGGTGACCCCCAGCAGGCCGAGCAGGAGAAACAGCAAGATGCAGGTATGTCTGGTCATGATCTGGTCACACCCTTGGGAGATGGTTCCAGAAGTGTAGTCAGAGCCGCTTCGGCCAGATCGAACCGGGCTTGCCTGCAGGGCCGCGATGGATGGGGTTTTACTTATCGCTCCCTGCTCACTAGACTTCGCCTCCCACTTCTTTATTCAGCCGATATCTGCGTAGCCCCATGACCTTTAGCGAACTCGACCTCAATCCCGCCCTGCTGGCGGCCCTGCCTGCCAGCCTGCACACCCCGACCCGCATCCAGCAGCTTGCGATACCCGTGGTATTGGCGGGGCAGGATCTGCTGGCGCTGGCCCAGACCGGCAGCGGCAAGACGCTGGCATTCGGGCTGCCGCTGCTGCAACGGCTGGATCCCGCCTCCAGTCTGGTGCAGGGGCTGGTGCTGGTGCCGACCCGCGAGCTGGCCACCCAGGTGAGCGCCGCCTTGCAAGGGGTCGCCGAGGCGCTGGGGCTGCGCGTTTTGACCCTGTGCGGCGGCGTGGCGCAGGAGCGGCAACAGGCCGAACTGGCGCTGGGGCCGCAGCTGCTGGTGGCGACGCCGGGGCGGCTGCGGGATCTGCTCACTCAGCAAGTGCTGGGGCTGGATGGCCTGCAACAGCTGGTGCTGGATGAGGCAGATCGCCTGCTGGAGATGGGCTTCTGGCCCGACATCCAGTGGTTGATGAATGAGATGCCCGCCGAGCGTCAGACCCTGCTCTTCTCCGCCACCCTGCCTGCCGAGCTGGATGAGCTGGCGACCGGCCTGCTGACAGAGCCGGCCCGCATCGAGGCCAATCCCCTCAACAGCCTGGTGAACGAGATCGAGGAGCGGCTCTATCTGGTCAACAAGAGCAGCAAGGTGCCGGCGCTGATCAGCCTGCTCAAGGAGCAGGCCTGGCCGCAGGTGCTGGTCTTCATCAGCGCGCGGGACGATGCCGACGGCGTGGCCAGGAAGCTGGCCAGGGCGGGGATCCCGGTTGCCGCCCTGCATGGCGAGAAGGAGCAGGCGGTGCGGGATCAGGCTCTCGACGATTTCAAGGCCGGCAAGGTACGGGTGCTGGTGGCCACCGACCTGATGGCGCGGGGCATTCACGTGGAGGCGCTGCCGCTGGTGATCAACCTGGACCTGCCCGCCAGCGCCCCTGTCTATGTGCACCGCATCGGCCGCACCGCCCGCGCCGGGCGCGAGGGGCTGGCCATTTCGCTGGTGTGCCACGGCGAGAGCGATACCCTGGCGGCGATCCGCACCCTCACCGGCCGTGAGTTGCCGCTGGCGGAACTCGCCGGTTTCCCGGTGACCGACCTGCCCGCCAGCGGGGAGGGCAAGCGCCCCCCACGCGACAAGCAGGCGAACCGCCGCACCGCCAACAAGCGCAGCGTCAAGCAGTTCAAGGGCAAGGCCTGATTCAAGGATGGACTGCCCGCTTGGGCAGTACCAAAGGACGCCGGTTTCACTATGCTCCATGGGTTCAACCACGGAGGGATAGGCAATGGCGAGTCTGGTAATGGGGCCCCTGCTGGGGCTCGAAGCTGAGACGCAATACAGCATCTGTTTTCTGGCAGGGCCCGGCTGCAAGGGCGCCAGCATCAGGATCAACGGCAGCCTGTTGCCTGCCGGCAAGCAGGCGGATACCCCAAAGGGCGGCTTCTGGCGGGCCAACTGGACGGCCAACCCGGCCGCCGGGGGGGCGAGCGTGGAGTACCAGATCCTGCTGGATGGGGAGCCCGCCCGGGATCTGGCCGGGGACGACCACTGGCAGTTTCATCTGCCGGGGTCGGCGGAGCAGGTGCGCATCGGTTATGCCTCCTGCAACGGTTTTTCCGACTTCAAGCTGCTCACCTCCACGCCTCAGCCCTATGTGATGTGGGATCGGCTTGCTGCCGAGCACACCGCGCATCCCTTCTCGCTGTTGCTGATGGGGGGTGATCAGGTCTATGCCGACTCCCTCTGGACCACAGTGCCCAGCCTCAAGGCCTGGAACGAGCTGGACAGGACGGAGAAGGTCAAGCGCAAGGCGACCCGCACCATGGAGGAGCAGCTCGATCGCTTCTATTGCGATCTCTACTGCAAGCAGTGGGGACGGCCCGAGGTGGCCCGCCTGCTGTCCCGGGTGCCAAGCGCCATGATGTGGGATGACCACGACATCTTTGATGGCTGGGGCAGCTATCCCGAGGATCTGCAGGGCTGCGATGTCTATCGGGTCATCTATGCCGCCGCCTCCCGCTATTTCCGGCTGTTCCAGCTGCGCAGCGGCGCCAATGCCTCCCTGCTGGACCCGGTCAACTTGGCCCATTACTCCTGGCTGCTCAGCTTTCGGGGCTACCGGATCCTGGCGCTGGACAACCGGGCGAATCGCACCCAGGCCCAGGTGATGAGCCAGTCCCAGTGGGATCAGGTCAACGGCGCGCTGGCCTGCTGCAACGCGGGCCACCTGCTGGTGATGGCGGGCGTGCCCGTGGTCTACCGGGACTTCTCCTTCACCGAGGCGGCACTGGATGCCACCCCCTGGGAGGAGGAGCTGACCGACGATCTCAAGGATCATTGGCGGGCCAAGGCCCATCAGGGGGAGCGGGCCCGGCTCATCATGCGGCTGCTGGACAACGCCCGAGTACGGCGCCAGCACAAGACCCTGATCCTCTCCGGCGACGTGCACGTGGGCTGCCTTGGCGTCATTCAGGACAAGCGTGAAGGGGTCACCAATGTGCACCAGCTGGTCTCCTCCGGCATAGTCCATCCCTGTCCCACCCAGTTCCAGTGGATGGGGATCCTCGCCATGACCAACGACAATCCAGAGTACCTCGACGAAAACCGCTCGATCCGCGCCGAGCTGATCAAGCCGTTCGGCGCCCCCGTCTACCTGCGCACCCGCAACTTCGCCACCCTGCTGATGGGCAGCGACAACAAGCTGTGGGCCAACTGGCATTGCGAGAACGGGCTGGCCGCCAGCTACCCGCTGGCCTGAGGGGCTGGCAAACGCAAAGGGCCCTGACGGGCCCTTTTTCTTTCCAACGTCAGGCTCCCCGGGCCGTTTCCCGCTCAGGGCTTGCCCTGTGCCTGGGCGAAGAAGTCGCGCCTAAACTGGCCGAGCACCTCCTCCCTGTGCTGCTGCCAGCGCTCGGGATCCATGTTCCCCTGACTGGCCGCCAGCTGCTGCTCCAGCTCGGCCAGCTGCTGCTGGTAGTGGCCGCGTTGATCCAGCTGCTGCTGTCGGCTGGCAGCAAACTGCACGGTCGCTTCGGCCTGCCCGGCCGGCAGAAAGTGGCGAGCCAGGGTCGCCAGCTCCTCGTCCCCCCACAGCTGGCGCGCCTGCTGCAGGCGGGCGTCCGGGTTGAACAGATCCGCCGCCAGATCCGGATGATCCGCCGCCCACTCATCCTGCAGCCGGGTCAGGGCGGCCAGTCGCTCGGCCAGCGGCAGTTGCTCGTGCTCCTGCGCCAGCTGCTCGAGTGCCAGGGCGTAGCGCCCCTGCAGCCGAAACAGGCTCTCCCCCTCGCTCAACCATTGGGCCTCTATCGCCTCCAGATTGGCGAGCCGCTCGGCCAGCGGCTGCTCGCTGTCGCTCACCTCGCTGGCGAGCTGCTGGCTCAGCTCCTGCGGCATCTCCCGCCAGCTGGGGTGCGGATCTGTGGGCTGGCTCCCGCTGGCAGCCGGGGTGAGCCGGGTCATGAGGGCCGTCATAGGGGGGGCTGGTGCCTGCTGTGGCTGACGTGCCCCGTGCAGGCTGGCCTGTGCGTCGGCCGGCGTCTGCGGCGGTTCATACTGCCAGCCGAGGTTGAGCAGCAAGAGCGAGAGGACCGCCAGGGCCAGCAAGCCGTAGCGGCGCTTCATCGGCTGATCTCTCCCTTGACCGGGAAGTGATCGGAGAGGTTGCTGGCGGGCCAGAGGCTGCCATCGCTGGAGCGCGGGATCCAGACGCTGTTGAGGTTGTGACTGGCTGCGCCGTACTCCCGGCTCACCACCAGATAGTCGAGATACTCGACGTTGGCGCCGCCGGAGAGGGGCCCGCCGGCGTAGGGGTTGAGCCTGGGATCGAAGGTGGCCTCGGTGTAGCCGCCATAGCTGGGCTCATGAGCGTTCAGGTTGGCCAGCATGCCGGCGTAGTCGTCGGCAAACTTGCGCTTGTTGACGTTGAAGTCGCCGCCGTAGATGACGGTGTCGCTGGTCGGGATCTTGAGGCTGGCGGCCAGGGTGCGCATCTGGCCGAACTGGATCTGGCGCAGCCGTCTCGCCTCGTCGGTGTCGAAGCTGGCGGTGTGGGTGGCGAACAGGTGCCAGGCCTTGCCCCCCTTGATCACCTCGGCGTACATGACCCCCTTGTCGGCGAAGCAGTCGGTGCCTGTGCACTGGGGATAGACCAGCTGGGCCTCGCGCACGATTGGGTAGCGGCTGACGATCACTACGCCGCCGTCATGGATGTTGACCCCCGGCTTGTCGAGCACCTTGGTCTGATAGGGATACTCTTTCGCCAGCGCCTGCAGGAAGCCCTCGCGGCGGCCATCGAACACCTCCTGCAGCAGCAAGGCGTCATAACCCTTGAGGTGCTCGGGCAGCAAGGCCAGCCGCTCGCCTATGCTGGCGGCGATCACCGGCAGGGCCCAGACGTTGTAGCTGGCGACCTTGAGCTTGCTCTCCGCCGGTTCTGGCTGCTCCCGCTTTTGTGGCGGCGTCAGCATATAGTGCAGATCGTCGTAACGGCCGGTGAACTTGGCGGCGAAGGCCAGCTCCTGCGGGCCCTGGGTGCGATGCAGGGCGCGATCGCTCTGCCAGCCCGAGCTGGCGGTCGGGGTGTCGCCACCGTGCTGCAATGTGGTGTTCCACCAGGTGCCCTCCATCAGCTGGTTGAGGCGATAGGTGTCGCCCCCGGCCGTGGTGACACGGGTTTCGAACAGATAGCTTTTGCCCGCCTTCACCCCCTCGTAGCGGTTGAAGCTGAGCACCATGGCGCTCTCCCAGGGGCCCAGCTCCGTTCTGTGCTGGATCCACTGGCTGCCCGCCTGCAACTGGCCGCTACCGCTCTGGCGGATCTCCAGCTGCAAGGGCTCTGGGCCGTTGTTGGTGAGGTAGACATCGGTATCGGCCAGCGCCTGCAACGGAAACTGGCTGGCCAGCAGCAGGGCGGCATAACTGAGAGGCTTGTGCATCATTAAGTCCTTTTGGTTGAGGCACGATGGAAAGTGACTGTTATGGCGGGCACAGAGGTCATTTCATTTACATTTTTGTTACAAATAAATGAAAGGCCCCATATGGGGAGAGGGGGCATTGAGGGGAGGGAGCTGTGCCCCGCCCACGTGGAGGGCAGAGCAGGCTTGGCAATCAGGGGCGCGCGTGCCGGCCGGCATGCGCGCCCTTGTTACGGGTCAGTGGCGGAACTGGTTGATCAGGCGGGAGAGGGCATGCAGCCGCTCCACCAGCAGCGTGATGCCGTCCAGGGCCTGTCTGCTGTTGTCGGCTGTGTGGCTGGCCAGCTGGTGGATCTGGTGGATGCCATGATCCAGGGTGCTGGTGACATCCGCCTGCTGGCTGACGGCCTGGGCTATCTCGTCGCTGGTGTGGGTGACCTGAGCCAGCATGCGGTTGATCTGGTTGAGCACCTCGGCTGTGGTGCTCACATGCTGCTGGCAGCGCTCCGAGGTCTGGGCCCCCAGGGTCATGCCATCGGCCAGCTGGCGGGTGGTCTGCTGCAGCGCCTGGATCATCTCGTTGATCTCGCCGGTGGAGCTGCGGGTCTTCTGGGCCAGCGCCCGTATCTCGTCGGCCACCACAGCAAAGCCGCGCCCCTGCTCACCGGCCCGCGCCGCCTCGATGGCCGCATTGAGGGAGAGCAGGTTGGTCTGATCGGCGATCTGGCTGATCACCGCCAGGATCCCGCTGATCTTCTGGCTGTCGCCGGTCAGCTGCGCCAGTACCTGATGGTTGGCGTCTAGCTCCTGATGGAGCTGGTTGACCGATGCCTGGGTGGTCGTCAGCGCCTGCAGCCCCTCGGCCGACACCTGTTGCACCTCGCCCACCAGGGCATTGGCCTGATGGGCGTTGCTCGCCACGTCGCGAATGGAGTGGCTCAGTTGTGTGATGGCGGCGGCCAGCTGCTCGCTCTGGGCCCGCTGCTGTTGCAGGTGGATGTCTATGGTCTGGATATTGCCCCTGTCATCCTCGGCGGCCTGCAGTATCTGCTGGTTGGTGTCGGCGCTGCGCCCCACCACCGCCTTGAGCTCGGCCCGCTTCATGCGCAGGGCCAGCTCGAGAGCCGCCAGTGTGTCTCGCCGTTTGGTGTAGAGCACCTGACAGAGCGGGGTGCCCATCTCCTCGCCAGCCGTGACGGCCAGCCGGTTGAGCCTCTGTTGCAGCCGGCGGCCGTGGATCATCTGGGCCAGCAGCGCCGCCGCGCCGGGCGCTCCCCACAGGGGATTGCCGGTGGCGAGGGCCGCCAGCAGGGCGAGCAGGGCCGTGCCGGAGAGGAGCAGGGTGAGCTGGCCCGGCTCCAGGGTGAGCCGGCTGAGCCAGGGCAGCGCCTTGCCCGCCCGGATGCGGGCGTAGAGCTGCTCCGCCCAGGCGATGTCCTGCTCGCTCGGGCGGGTACGCACCGACTGGTACTCTATGATCTGCCGCTGTTCGTTGAGAATGGGGGTGACGTAGGCGTTGACCCAGTAGAACTTGCCGCTCTTGGCGCGGTTCTTTACCAGCCCCATCCAGCTTTTGCCCTGTCGCAGTCGTTGCCACATGTCGGCAAAGGCGGCCTTGGGCATGTCGGGGTGACGCACCAGATTGTGGGGGACCCCCTCCATCTCGTCGGCGTTGTAACCGGCCACCTCGCAGAAGTGCTGGTTGGCATAGGTGATGTGGCTGGCGGGATCCGTGGTCGAGATCAGTGATAGATGGTCGGGGAAGCGTATCTCCCCCTCCCGTTGGGTTGTTGTCATGTGAGCATCCTGAGTGAGCCAAGTAACTGATAGTTTTGTTTTTATTTTTTGTGATGGTTACCGGCCATTTTATGGGGCAAAGATGACGCTATCTTGGCTTGGGTCAATTAATCGACACGCGAGCCTGGCAAAAAAGTGCAAATAGAAAGTCTATATCGAGCGGGCAGGCCGCAGGCAGGGGGCAGAGGAGGGGAAACAAGGGCGCCCCGGGCGGGGCGCCCGGGATCAGCGGCTGGCCAGGGGGTAGGTAAAGAGGGCCAGATGGGCGAAGTTGAACAGGAAGTGGATCGCGATGGCGACGCTCAGGCGACCACTGAACTGGAACGCCAGGCCGTAGCAGGCGCCCGCTAGGGCGGCAAACAGCATCAGCAGCGGGCCGCCGGCCAGGTGGGCTGCGCCGAACAGCAGGCTGGCCACCAGGATGCCGAGCCAGAGCCGGCTGCGGGCGGCCACCCCCTGCTGGATGAAGCCGCGAAACAGCGCCTCTTCCGCCACGCAGGTGAACAGCAGGTTGTTGAGGGCAAACAGCCACCACCAGTGGGGCAGGCCAGCTTCGGGCTTGAGGGCCCCCAGCTGCCAGGCGGTGATCAGCAGGGCCGCCAGCGGCAACAGCAGCAGGGCCAGCGCTCGCCAGCGGATCGCACCGCCCTGGCCGAGCAAGGCGGGCCAGGCCAGCAGCAGGCCGAAGAAGACCAGCGGCTTGTCCAGATTGAGGTACATGTTGAAGGGCACGCTGGCGGGGCCGGCCTGCACCTGATCCAGCACCTTCAGATTGCTGAAGCCGGGGATGAGGTGCAGCATCAGCGCTATGGCCCACAGCAGCATCAGGGTCAGGGCGGCGCCACGCCAGGGCTGGGGCAGGCTGGGGGTGCGCCAGGCCAGCAACAGGCCCGCCAGCGTGATCAGCAGGGCGAAGGGGCTGAGATGGTTGAGGTAGAGGGCGGCCAGCAGGGCGACCCCCAGCAGGATCAGGCCGGGCAGGCGTTGCCGGGCCAGACAGAGCAAGACGGCCAGCGCCAGTGCTCCCCAGATGAGCGAATCAGGTAGAGGTAACATTGAGTCTCCAAGGCCGATAAAAGTCCCGCACCTTAACAAGTCGTCACATCATGACACAAGGCTTAATAGGCTGGTCGGATCCCTGCAAGGGCGAGTCCGCGGCGGGGCGCCGCCATGAAAAAGCCGGAGCTGAGGCTCCGGCTTTTCTGATACGGCATTGCCAGGTTTGGGGCGTTTTCGCGGCCCGCCCCGGCAATCACCCGGGATTTATCGACCGGATTCGGCGATGACGCGGGCTATGATGTCGGCACGCTTGGTGGCTTCCAGCTCGCCCAGGGCGATGAGGCCGGCCTTGAAGATGACGTTCTTCGGCAGGCTGACGTCGTCCAGGGTGGTGATGGCTTCGACGTGCAGGCCGTTCAGACGGCTGGCATCGCGCGGGCTCAGGTTGACCTGAGTGTTCATCACCTGCTTGCCTTTCTTCTTGGCAGGCACGGCCTGTTTGGTCTGGTCCTGCTCGTCTTCCGGCTGTTCTGGTTGTTCGCCGTCAAAATCGTAAATAGACATAGTCAATCCTGTTGGGTTGCAAGGGGCATGCTCGCCCGAAATGTGGGTATTCAGCCCATATCCTCGTTGCGGATAAAGGCGCGCCAGGAGCCGAGCACCTGGGCAAAGTCTTCCAGTCCGCACATGGCCAGCTGCTCATCATCGTAGTAGGCGAGATCGTCGAGATCCTCATCCAGCTCGATATTGAGGACGTTGGCTTTCACCTCGGCCTCCTCATGGGTGAGCAGCAGTGAATAGTCACCGCCGTGCAGCAGGTATTCAGTGCGGGTGCGATTGGACAGCTGGTCGATGATGGAGAAGAGCTCGTCGAGCTTCTCCTCATCCTTGCCAACTTCATCGATCAACCACTGACCGATGGCCTCATGGCCCATGGAGAACCGAGCGCGATAGCCACCGAACGGGTCGCGGCGAAATTCATAGTCCATAGCGGAGTCCATATCGGAAGGATGAAGCCACCACGCCACACAGCGGCATAACGCCAGATCCATGATCCATGGTGGGGCACATATAGCGTAAAGTGACCTATTCTAGCGATCCCTCCCGCGCTTGTCTTGATGATGTGGGATCTTTGCACGTCGGCCCCTGTGATTGTGGGCCACCAGGCGTCATGCCAGCTTGTTGTCCGGAGATGTTATGCAGCTAAACGATACCCTGGCCCGTCAGATAGTGAGCCGGGCGATGAAGATATTGTCGTTCTCGGTCAACGTGATGGATGAACACGGTTTGATCATCGCCTCCGGCAATCCCGAGCGCCTCCATCAGCGCCACGAAGGGGCCGTGCTGGCGCTGACCGAGAACCGGGTGGTGGAGATAAGCGAGGCGACCGCCCAGCAGCTCAAGGGGGTGCGTCCCGGCATCAATTTGCCCATTGCCTATCAGGGGGAACTGCTCGGGGTCATAGGCATCTCGGGTGATCCGGACATCGTTCGTGCTTACGCCGAGCTGGTGCGGATGACGGCCGAACTCATTCTGGAGCAGGCGGCGCTCACCGAGCAGTTGCAGTGGGACAAGCGCCACAAGGAGGAGCTGGTATTGCAGCTCATTCGCGGTGAGGGGCGGGTCGATCAGCTGCAACAGGCGGCCCGTTTCCTCGAGCTGGATCTGGACCAGCCTCGGGTGGTGGCCGTGCTAGCGCTGGAGGAGGCGGATCCCGCCCGCCTGCGGGAGCTGGTGCATCTGCTGGAAAATCCGGAGCGGGACAATCTGGTGGCCATCAACGGCCTCGACGAGATAGTGGTGCTCAAACCGGCCCAACTGAGCGAGGGTGTCTGGCAATCGGAGCAGGAGCGCAGCCGCATCAAGCAGTTGCTGGCCCGCATTCCCCACTTCAAGGTACGGATTGGGGTGGGTGATTACTTCGGCGGCATAGATGGTCTGGCACGCTCCTACCAGACGGCGCGGGATACTCTGCGCCGGGGCATGCGGCAGGCTCCGCGCAAGCAGGTCTACTTCTTCGAGGATTACCGGTTGCCGGTACTGCTCGGCAGTCTGGCGGACTCCTGGCAGGCGGATCAGCTGCGGGCCCCCTTGCTCAAGCTGGCGCAGGAGGACACAAAAGGAACGCTGCAAAAGACGCTGCGCCAATATTTCTTGCAGGATTGTGATCTGCATCCCTGTGCCGAAGCCCTGTTCATTCACCCCAATACCCTGCGCTATCGGCTGACCCGGATCGAGCAGATAACCGGTTTGAATTTCAACAAGTTAGACGACAAGTTCCTGCTCTACCTCGGGCTCAATCTCGACAGCTGATTTGTTGTAACGAACAAAAAACCTCTCTTTAAAGAGACCTTATTTGGCTTTTCAGCCAACGCATTCCGATCCCGGATCACCATAATGGCCACCACTCACTCCCATTCAAGGTGCCCGTCATGATCCCTGTATCCGCGCTCGGCGCTCTCGCCGCGCTCTCCATCGCCATCTTCCTCATTCTGAAGAAGGTGCCGCCCGCCTACGGCATGATAGTCGGCGCCCTGGCCGGTGGCCTGATCGGCGGGGCCGATCTGACCCAGACGGTCGCCCTGATGATAGGTGGCGCCCAGGGGATCACCACGGCGGTGATGCGGATCCTGGCGGCCGGTGTGCTGGCGGGCGTGCTGATCGAATCGGGCGCGGCCACCACCATAGCCGAGACCATAGTCAAGAAGCTGGGCGAGACCCGCGCCCTGCTGGCGCTGGCGCTCGCCACCCTGATCCTGACTGCGGTCGGCGTCTTCGTGGACGTGGCCGTTATCACGGTTGCCCCCATAGCGCTGGCCATAGCGCGCCGTGCCGACCTCTCCAAGGCGGCCATACTGCTGGCCATGATAGGCGGCGGCAAGGCGGGCAACGTCATGTCCCCCAACCCGAACGCCATAGCCGCGGCCGATGCCTTCCACCTGCCGCTCACCTCCGTCATGGCGGCCGGCATCATACCTGGCCTGTTCGGGCTGGTGATGGCCTACTGGCTGGCCAAGCGTCTGAACAACAAGGGCAGCAAGGTCGCGGCCGACGAGGTGGTGAGCTTCAGTGGCAGCAAGCTGCCTGGCTTTGCCGCCGCCATCAGTGCGCCCCTGGTTGCCATACTGCTGCTGGCCCTGCGTCCGCTGGCCGGTATAGTGGTGGATCCGCTCATCGCCCTGCCCCTTGGCGGCCTGGTCGGGGCCCTTATGATGGGCAAGTTCAGCAAGGTGAACCAGTTCGCGGTCTCGGGTCTGGCCCGCATGGCGCCGGTGGCCATCATGCTGCTGGGTACAGGTACCTTGGCGGGCATAATCGCCAACTCGGGCCTGAAGGATGTGCTGATCAGCGGCTTGACCGCCTCCGGTCTGCCCTCCTACCTGCTGGCCCCCATCTCGGGTGCCCTGATGTCGCTGGCGACCGCCTCGACCACGGCCGGGACTGTGGTGGCTTCCAACGTGTTCAGTTCCACCCTGATTGAGCTGGGCATCAGCAGTCTGGCGGGGGCCGCCATGATCCATGCCGGTGCTACCGTGTTTGACCACATGCCCCACGGCTCCTTCTTCCATGCCACCGGTGGCAGCGTCCACATGGGCGTGGGGGAGCGCCTCAAGCTCATCCCTTATGAAACAGCCGTCGGTCTGACCATAGCAGCCGTCTCCACCCTGATGTTTGGCGTGTTTGGTCTCGCCTGAGGAACTGATATGAAAATTGTTATCGCACCGGATTCATTCAAGGAGAGCCTGAGCGCCATGGCGGTGGCTGATGCCATCGAGGCGGGTTTCAAGCAGGTGTTGCCAGAGGCCACCTACATCAAGTTGCCCATGGCCGATGGCGGCGAGGGCACAGTGCAATCCCTGGTGGATGCCACGGGCGGCAGCATACTGCCGTTTTATGTGACAGCGCCGCTCGGCAACCAGGTGCAGGGCTTCGTCGGCCTGCTGGGGGATGGCGAGCGCGCCGTCATCGAGATGGCGGCGGCCTCCGGCCTGCACCTAGTGCCCCCCGAGCTGCGCAATCCGCTGCACACCTCCAGCTTCGGTACCGGCGAGCTGATCCTGGCAGCCCTCGACATGGGCGTGAAACACCTGATCCTCGGCATAGGCGGCAGTGCCACCAACGATGGCGGTGCCGGCATGATCCAGGCGCTCGGCGGCAAGCTGCTGAGAAGTGATGGCACCCCCATAGCATCGGGCGGCGCCGGGCTGGCGGAGCTGGCCACCATAGATCTGAGCGGGCTGGACTCCAGATTGGCCAGGACCACCATAGAGGTGGCATGTGATGTGGACAATCCGCTGTGCGGGCCGAAAGGCGCCTCCGCCGTGTTTGGCCCGCAGAAGGGGGCCAACGCCGACATGGTGGCCCAGCTGGATGCCAACCTCTCCCACTACGCCGACCGCATCGAGCATTCCCTCGGCTGCCAGGTGAAGGCGATCCCGGGGGCCGGCGCCGCCGGTGGCATGGGCGCGGCCCTGGTGGGCCTGCTCGGTGCCGAGCTCAAGCCCGGCATCCAGATCGTCATAGCGGCGCTGAAACTGGCCGAGGCGGTGGCCGATGCGGATCTGGTCATTACCGGTGAAGGTCGTATCGACAGCCAGACCATTTATGGCAAGACGCCAATCGGTGTCGCACGCTGTGCCAAGCAGTTTGGCAAGCCGGTGATAGGTATTTCGGGTTGCCTCACCGACGATTACGGTGTGGTGCACGAACACGGACTGGATGCGGTGTTCGCCGTGGTCAACCGCGCCATGTCCCTGCCGGAGGCGTTGGCCACCGCCACCACCAACCTGCAGCTCACGGCCCGCAACGTGGCCGCGCTCTATATGCTGCGCAGTTAATCCTTTTCTGGCTGGTGCCTGGCACCGGCCAAACCCTGCCCCGTGTCGCGGTGATGACCGGCATCCACTGCCGGTCTGCCCGAAACACCTTGCCGATCTGTCGATCGGCTTTTTTCATTATCCTGCTGTATCCCCACCACTTTTCTGCGGTTTCTGTGTTCCGGTTGCGCACTTTGCGGCATAGTGATCCCCCATAGTACAAGGAGCAACCCATGATCTTGCTGACCCTGGGGGTACTGCTGTTTACCCTTATCCACCTCTACCCCTGCTTCGCCGCTGCCCACAGGGAGCGCCTGCGCGACCGGCTGGGGGAGAATCGTTACAAGGGGCTCTTCTCGCTGCTGGTATTTGTCGCCATCGGCTTCATTCTTGCCGGCTGGCGCAGTGCCAGCCCCATGCCGCTCTACTTGCTGCCCGCCTGGGGGCCGACCCTGATGATGGCCGCCATGCCGATCGCGCTGATCCTGTTTTTCTCCGGCCAGGGGCCCAATCACCTGCGGCGCTGGCTGGTGCATCCCCAGCTGCTCGGCACCCTGATCTGGGCCGGTGCCCATCTGGCGGTCAACAGCGAGGCCCGCTCCCTGGTGCTATTCGGTGGCATAGGTCTGTGGGCGCTGATCAGCATCATCTGGATTTCGGTGCGTGACTGGCAGCGTCATTCCCGTCCTGCGGCGAACTGGGTTGGCACCGGGATAAGCGTGGGGGCCGGGCTCGCGGTCACGGCGCTGCTGATCTTCTGGGGCCATGGCTGGCTGACCGGCATTCCGCTGCGCTGAGGCAGGGTTGAACCGGCTGCGCCGCCTGTGCGTATGACGCTCATCTGTTCAAAAGGAGTTGCCCGATGAAATGGTTCACTTTGTTATTGCTGCTCGGTGCGGGAGCCGTGTCTGCCGCCTGTCCCGACTACTTCAATGTGGAGATGCGAGAGCTCAACAACACCCAGCGCCACAACCTCTGCCAGCTGACCGAGGGCAAGGTCGTATTGGTGGTCAATACCGCCTCCTACTGCGGCTATCGCGGCCAGTTTCGGGATCTGGAGCAGCTCTATCAGACCTACAAGGAGAAGGGATTGATAGTGCTGGGCTTTCCGTCCAACGACTTCTGGCAGGAGGCGGGGGATGAGGGCAAGACAGCCGCCGTCTGTCGCCGTGACTACGGGGTGACCTTCCCCATGTTCAACCGGCTGGCGGTGCGTGGTGACGATGCCAGCCCGCTCTACAAGGGGCTGGCGGCTGCGGCGGGCGAGGCGCCGGGCTGGAACTTTCACAAGTACCTGATCGGGCGCGACGGCAAGCTGGTCGCGAGTTATGGGGCGAACCAGAATCCGGCCGACGATCCTCTGCAAAAAGAGGTCAAACGGGCGCTCGGTCTTTAGGCCTACCCCGCTGCGGGCGGCTCTGGAATAATGGAGGCCCGCTTTCCTATCTGGTAATCCCGTGCTGCAACGTCTGCCCCAAATGGTGATCTTCGATGCCCTGGTCCGTGAACAGGGCATCTCGGCGGCCGCGCGACGGCTCGGCGTCTCCAAGTCCCACATCAGCAAGCAGCTGGCCCAGCTTGAGACCGAACTCGGTGCCCAGCTGGTGCAGCGCACCACTCGCCGCTTCTCCCTGACCGAACTCGGCCAGGAGTATGCCCGTCACTGCCGCGCCCTGGTGGCGGTGGCGCTGGAGGCGGACTCCATGGTCGCGGAGCGCCGTGGCAAGGTAAGCGGCATCCTGCATCTCGGGGTCGGTCAGTCATTTGGCCGGCTGCACGTGATCCCGCGCCTCAAGGCGTTTCAGGATCGCTACCCCGAGCTGGAGCTGGAAGTCTCGCTGTTCGATCACAGAACCAATCTGGTGGATGAGGGGCTGGATCTCTGGATCACCACCTATGAAGACAAGCCCGAGGCGCTGGTGGGGCAGCGGCTGGCGGATATTCACTTCGTGCTGGTGGCCTCGCCGGACTATCTGCTGAGCCACGGCACCCCGCTGCACCCCAGGGATCTGGCCCAGCACAACTGCATCACCTACCAGAGCAGGGAGCGGCGCTACCACGAGTGGTCGTTTCGCCAGGGCAAGGAGCGTCAGACGGTGCAGGTGGCCGGCAACTACCGGGTGGATCTGGCGGAGGCGGTACGCGATGCCGCCCTGGCCGGGCTCGGTATCGCCTATGTCGCCAATTACTTGCTGGACAAGGAGTTGCAGTCCGGTCAGTTGATCCCCCTGCTGCCCCAGTGGCGGCCGAACCAGAAGATGGCGGTGCACGCCGTCTACGCCCGGCGCGAACATCTGGATCCCAAGATCCGGCTGTTCATCGATTTCCTCAAGGAGAGCTTCGGTCCCAATCCCTATTGGGAGCAGCGACTCGCCCCTTGGCTCGGCGGCAAATTGTCCGGCACAGAGGAATAATCGTTTCCATATACGAACACTAGCTTTCGCGTGATACCAAAATTGAACCAAATCAGCGGGTTGGCGCAACCGGTATCGTGCAAACGTTTTTGCTAACAGGACTGTAACCAAGTGGGCTTGCAGTGGCGGAGCATGGAGCGCAGAATCCGCGCCCATCTTTTGCCCTCTTGATGGAATCCCTATGATAGCCCTGCTCGGCATACTGAGTATCCTGGCCCTGGCCGTGCTCTGCTCTGATAATCGTCGTCGTATCCCGTTGCGAACAGTGGGTCTCGCCCTCTGCCTGCAAGTCCTCTTCGCCGGCCTGGTGCTCTGGCTGCCTGCCGGTCAGCACGTGCTGAACGGGGTCAGCGAGAGTGTCAGCAGCGTGATCGGTTACGGTCAGGAGGGGATCGCCTTCCTGTTCGGCGATCTGGCCAAGTTCAAGCTGGGCTTCATCTTTGCGTTCAACGTGCTGCCGGTCATCATCTTCTTCTCTGCGGTGATCGCCATCCTCTACCACATAGGCCTGATGCCGAAAGTGATCGCCCTGCTCGGCGGTGGCCTGCAGAAGCTGCTGGGTACCGGCCGTGCCGAGAGCCTCTCCGCCACCGCCAACATCTTCGTCGGCATGGTGGAGGCGCCGCTGGTGGTCAAACCCTATCTATCCAAGATGTCCGACTCCCAGTTCTTCGCCGTGATGAGCTGCGGTCTCGCCTCCGTGGCCGGCGGCACCCTGGTGGGCTACGCCAGTATCGGGGTCGAGCTGAAATACCTGATAGCTGCCGCCTTCATGTCGGCCCCGGCCGGTCTGGCGATGGCCAAGATCCTGGTTCCGCCCGGAATCGGCGAGGTGGATCACCATCAGGACGTGGAGATCCCCCGTGCGACCAATGTCATCGAAGCTGCGGCCGACGGTGCCATGGCTGGCCTCAACATAGCGGTCGCGGTCGGTGCGACTCTGCTGGCCTTCGTCGGGGTGATCGCCATGCTCAACGGCCTGCTGGGCTGGGCCGGCGATCTGGTGGGGCTGGAGCTGAGCTTCCAGATCATCCTGGGCTGGCTGTTCGCCCCCGTCTCCTGGCTGATCGGCGTGCCCTGGGATCAGGCCCAGGCGGCCGGCGCCCTGATCGGGACCAAGATAGTCATCAACGAATTCGTCGCCTTCATCGCCCTGGTGCAGGATCAGACCCTGAACGAATCGAGCAAGGCCATAGTCACCTTCGCCCTGTGCGGTTTTGCCAACATCTCCTCCATGGCGATCCTCATCGGTGGTCTGGGTGCCATGGTGCCGGAGCGCAAGTCCTTCATCGCCCGTTACGGTATGCGCGCCATACTGGCGGGTGTGCTGGCGAACCTGATGAGTGCCTCGCTGGCAGGCTTGTTCCTCGCACTCTGATTGACCCTGAAGTTAGCACCTTCCGGTCAGAGCCCGCTTCGGCGGGCTTTTTTGTGGCCGCGTTCGGGCAAAAAAAAAAGCGCCTCAGAGGAGGCGCGGGGAAAAAAGACAGATTGGAAGCGTCACATGGGTGCCACTTGAATGAGGGATGAGCCATGCCATCCAAGTGTGAAGCCATGATGCCTGACCCTGTCTGAAGCCCTTCTGAGGCGATTCTTCATACTGTGTTCATTTTGCTAAACGCAAAACGGGGCCAAACCAGCGGCTGAAGCCAGAGTTTTACAGGGATGCCGCTGCTGTCAGGGAGTCAATTCCAATGAACCGGCGGTCTGCTGCTCCAGCGCCGGCAGCCAGTGTTTTACAGGGATGCCGCTGTTGTCAGGGTGTCAATTCAAATGAACCAGCGGTCTGTTGTTCCAGTGCCAGCAACCAGCGTTTGATGGGTATGCCGCCGGCATAACCGGTCAGCTCGCCACTGCGCCCTATCACCCTGTGGCAGGGTACTATGATGCTGAGGGGGTTGCGGCCATTGGCGGCGCCCACCGCCCGCACCGCCTTGTGGTTGCCGATGGACTGGGCTATTTCGAGATAGCTGACGGTCTCGCCGTAGGGAATGTCGCACAGGGCGCGCCATACCGATTGCTGGAACGGGGTGCCTTTGGCGGCGAGCGGCAGCTCGAAGCGCTGCAGCCGGCCGGCGAAATAGGCGGCGAACTGCTCGACATAGGGCGCCAGCGCCAGATCATCCTGACGCCACTGCTGGGTTGGCATTATGGGACGCTCACCCTGCATGAACTCCACGTGGCGCAGGCCATCTTTATCGATGGCGATGAGCAGGGGGCCGTGGGCGCTGTCGCAAAAACTGTATCTCATCTTCTCTCATCCTTGGCGTGGGCAAGTCGTAAGGCTGGCGGTATTACTCCAGCACGGGTTTGCCGCGGGCCGACTTGATGTCGCCCTTGCGCTTCTTGGCGTCGACCCGCTTGCGCTGGGAGCTGCGGGTCGGCTTGGTGGCATGACGGGCCTTGGGGCGCCAGGCGGCCTTCTTCAGCAGCTCCACCAGGCGGCTCATGGCCTCCTTGCGGTTCATGTCCTGGCTGCGATGGGTCTCGACGCGGATCTGGATAAAGCCATCGTGTACCCGGCTGTCGCTCAGCTTGTCGAGTCCCTCCTTGTAGAGATCCGGCAGGCTGGGGGAGCTGCGGTAATCGAAGCGCAACCAGACGGCGGAGTCGGTCTTGTTGACGTGCTGGCCGCCGGCACCCTGAGCCCGCATGGCTTGAAACTGCAGCTCATGCCAGGGCAGGGTCACGCTGTTGGAGATGACTAACATACTGCTGTGCTCTTGTTTGGTGCATCGGGAGAGGCTGGTTCAGCTTGGTGCCTCATTATGGGGCGAGATGCGCTCCCTTGGTGATGTTGGGGGGTATCTATCCCGGACACAAACACTATCCTTTTGAAATTAAACAATAAAAAGACTTGGCACAAGAATTGATTCCCAATTCATGACATACCATGGATTGGGAGCAACCAGATGAAGCTGATTACTGCGATTATCAAACCCTTCAAGTTGGACGATGTGCGCGAAGCCGTCGCCAACCTGGGGGTCGAGGGTCTGACTGTGTCCGAGGTCAAAGGGTTTGGCCGCCAGAAGGGGCACACCGAATTATACCGGGGAGCCGAGTACCAGGTCGACTTCTTACCCAAGGTGAAGCTGGAAATAGCGACGGCCGATGACAACGTCGAAGGTGTGATAGAGGCGATCTGCAAGGCGGCCTACACCGGCAAGATCGGTGACGGCAAGATCTTCGTCTACGACCTGCTGCAGGCGGTGCGCATTCGCACCGGCGAGAGCGACGACGAGGCGCTCTGATCCCTCGCGCCTGATGCCGGTTCGAGCAAGGGCACTCTGTTGCGGCTTGGCCGGACCGGGCAGAGTGCCGATGTGAAGTCGCGGATGGACTCCATGGTGGGGCTGGATAGGATTCTATCCGGCCCTTTTGTTTGTACGGCGTTTAAATATGTGATCCCGCACTCGATGTTTTCTTGATCCCGCTGTCGCGGCCAATGCAAAATACAAACAGCAATGGTTATCACTCGATATAGCAACTCAAGGAATGGATGATGAAAATGAAGATGCTGGCTCTGGTTTTCTCGACTCTGGCTGCTCAGGGAGCGTTGGCGGCAGGGGAGGTGAACGTCTACTCCAACCGGCAGGATGAGCTGATCAAGCCCATCATCCAGCAGTTCGAGAAGGAATCGGGTATCAAGGTCAACGTGGTGTTCGCCAAAGAGGGGCTGAACGAGCGTCTGGAGCGGGAAGGCAAGCTCTCCCCGGCCGATCTTATGCTGACCGTCGACATCAGCCGGCTGACCGATCTGGTGGACAAGGATCGGGTGCAGCCGGTGGACAGCAAGATACTGCAGGAGAATATCCCCGCCATCTATCGCGATCCGGACAACAAGTGGTTTGCCCTGACCACCCGGGTGCGCGCCATCTATTCCAGCAAGGATCGCCTCGGCAAGCTCGACACCATCAGCTATGAAGATCTGGTGAAGCCTGAATTCAAAGGGAAAATTTGTACCCGCAGCGGCAAGCACGAGTACAATGTGGCGCTGGTTTCCTCCATGATCGCCCATCACGGCATGGCGGATGCCAAGACCTGGCTGGAAGGGGTCAAGGCCAACCTGGCGCGCAAACCGCAGGGCAACGACCGGGATCAGGTCAAGGCGATCAAGGATGGCATCTGTGACCTGTCGCTCGGCAACAGCTACTATCTGGGCGCCATGCTGAAAGATCCGGCGCAGAAGTCCTGGGCCGATGCGGTCTACATCAACTTCCCGAACCAGGCCGACCGCGGTGCCCACGTCAACGTGAGCGGCGTGGCCATGACCAGGTACGCCAAGAACAAGGATGAAGCCCGCAAGCTGATGGAGTTTCTGGCTGGCGACACGGCCCAGCACATGTATGCGGACGTGAATGCCGAGTATCCGGTCAAGGCCGGGGTGGAGCCGTCCGCCATGGTCAAGTCCTGGGGCAGTTTCAAGTCTGACCCCATGCCGGTCAGCGATTATGCCAAGCACCGCAAGGATGCCTTGCAGCTGCTGGATGAAGTGAAATTCGACTTGTAATCAGATGGGGCCAAGGGCCCCATCAACTTCTGTGGTCTCATGAAAAATTGTGGATGGATTGCCGGCAGCTGGGCCACCGCCCTGCTGCTGGGTTTGCCGGTGCTCGCCCTGATCTTCTCCGCCTTCTCGGCAGAGGAGGACCTGTTTCGCCACCTCGCAGATACTGTGCTGCTCGACTACCTCGGCAATACACTGGGGCTGGTGGTGGGTGTGGTGCTGCTCAGCCTGCTGTTCGGGGTGCCCACCGCCTGGCTGGTCGCCATGTGCCAGGTGCCGGGGCGCCGCGCCCTGCAGTGGGCGCTGATGCTGCCCATGGCCATGCCCTCCTATATCGTTGCCTACGTCTATACCGACCTGCTCGACTACTCGGGTCCGCTGCAGGCGGGATTGCGAACCCTGTTTGAGTGGAGCAGACCGACGGATTACTGGTTCCCGGCCATTCGATCCCTCGGCGGCGCCGCCTGGGTGCTGGCGCTGGTGCTCTTCCCCTACGTCTATCTGCTGGCCCGAGCCTCGTTTCTGGAGCAGTCGGTCAGCCTGATCCACTCCAGCCGCTTGCTCGGCTGTACCCCCTGGCAGAGTTTTCGTCGTCTCAGCCTGCCGCTGGCGCGACCGGCCATCATGGTGGCCATCTCCCTGGTGGCGATGGAGACCCTGGCCGACTTCGCCACAGTCCACTTCTTTGCCATCAACACCCTGACCACGGCGGTCTACGACACCTGGCTCGGCTACGGCAGCCTGGCCACCGCCGCCAAGCTTTCTTGCCTGATGCTGCTGGCTGTGGTGCTGCTGATCGCCGTCGAGCGTCGCTCCCGTCGCCGTCAGCAGGTGTTCCAGAAATCCATGGGTCATGAGCCGCCGCTGCGCTACCCGCTCAAGGGGATGAGTCGTTGGCTGGCCGGGCTCTGGTGCTGGGGGCTGGTACTGGCCGGTTTCGGCCTGCCGTTCGTCATCCTGCTGGATTACGGGGTGCGCTATTTCGAACTCTCCTGGACGCCGGAGTTTGTCCGCTTCGCCGGTAACAGTCTGCTCATCTCGACGCTGACCGCCCTGCTCGCCATGGGCATAGCCCTGCTGCTCGGCTTCTTCCGCCGCCTCGATGGCGGAGTCAGGAGCCTGCTGCCCCTGCGCATCTCTGCCATGGGGTACGCCATGCCGGGCACTGTGCTGGCCATCGGCGTGCTGGTGCCGCTGACGGCCCTCGATTTTGCCATCAACGATCTGGCCGAGTGGCTCGGCCGCCAGGGCCCCGGCCTGCTGCTGACCGGCACCATCACAGCCATCGTATTCGGCTACCTGGTGCGCTTCGTGGCCATCGCCATCGGCTCGGTGGAGAGCAGCATGGGCAAGATCTCCCCCAGCCTCGACATGGCGGCCCGCTCCCTGGGACAGGGGGATGGCGGCATGCTGCGGCGGGTTCATCTGCCGCTGGTGCGGCGCGGCCTGTTTGCCGGCGCCATGCTGGTGTTCATCGAATCCATGAAGGAGCTGCCCGCCGCCCTGCTGCTGCGACCCTTCAACTTCGATACTCTGGCGACCCACGTCTATCAATTCGTCTCGGACGAGATGCTGGAGCGGGGGGCGCTCGGCGCCATCGTCATAGTGCTGGTGGGCTTGCTGCCGCTGATCTGGGTCAACCGCAGCCTAGATAGTCCGGGCCACTGAACGGGCAGATGAATCTCTGCAATCTTGTCCGGCCGCAGGTCGGTTCGAACCAAAAGAATATGAGGAAGTCAGCCGTGTCTTGCTTGCAGGTTGAAAATGTCAGTTGCCGTTACAACGGCCGCAATGTGCTGGAGCAGCTCTCCCTGATGGTGGCCGACAACGAGATCGTCTGCTTGTTTGAGGGTAGCGAGTGGCTGCGTCGAATTTAAAACATAAGGGGAAGCCAGCCGTGTCTTGCTTGCAGGTTGAAAATGTCAGTTGCCGTTACAACGGCCGCAATGTGCTGGAGCAGCTCTCCCTGACGGTGGCTGACAACGAGATCGTCTGTCTGCTGGGTGCGAGCGGTTGCGGCAAGACCACGCTGCTCAAGGCCATCGCCGGTCTGCTGCCGCTGGCCGGGGGCGCTATTCGCCTTGGTGATACCCTGCTGGATGGGCCCGGGGGCTGCGTGCCCCCCGAGGCGCGCAACATCGGCATGATCTTTCAGGATTACGCCCTCTTTCCGCACCTGACGGTGGCCGACAACGTCGGCTTCGGCCTGACCCGGCTCGATCGCCGCACTCGCCAGCAGCAGGTGGATGAGGCGCTGACGCTGGTCAATCTGCAGGGGCTGGGGGCGCGCTATCCGCATGAGCTCTCCGGCGGCCAGCAGCAGAGGGTCGCCATCGCCCGCGCCTTGGTGTGCAAGCCCAGGCTGATGCTGCTGGACGAGCCTTTCTCCAACATAGATACCCAGGTGCGGATGAAGCTTATTCTCGAGATCCGCGCCCTGCTCAAGCAGCAGGGGATAGGCGCCATCTTCGTCAGCCACAGCAAGGAGGAGGCGTTTGCCTTCGCCGACCGGCTGGCGTTGTTTCGGGCGGGTCACATCGAGCAGGTGGGCCAGCCGGAGCAGCTCTATCGTCGCCCGCAGAACCGCTTCGTGGCGGAGTTTCTCGGCGGGGTCAACTACCTGGCGGCCGAGGTGGTGGACAGCCACTGTGTGCAGACATCGCTGGGGGTGGTGTGCGGCACCGAGCCTCACGGCCGTGCCGTGGGCGAGCTGCTGCAATTGATGCTCAGACCCCAGCAGCTGTTGCTGGAGGCCGTCGACGGCGGTGAGCTGGCGGTGCTGGAGCAGCAGTTCCTCGGCCATCACTGCCGGGTGTTGTTCGAGTGTGGCGGCCAGCGGCTCGAGGCCAGCATTGGCGAGCCGCTTGGCGGGATGCGGGCCAGGGTCAACCTTGCCCCGCATGCGCTGGTGCTGTTTGATCCATTGCCGTGACAGACCTGATATCGTTGTGAAATCAAGGAACTGGATTCACTCTGGTTTATAATCGCGCAACGCAACGCCAACATAGCCAATGCCTGTTCAGGGGAGAGATATATGAAAGCCCAAGCCGGGATCTGTGCAGAGCCGAATCTGCACGCCCTCTATCTGATGTTCAATCGCACCGGTGACGGAGCCGAACTGGTGGCCCGTCTGGCCAGCTTGCCTGCCCTGTGGGAAGCCGTTGCCGCCGATTTCCCCGATGCCGGTTTCAGCGGTCTGGTCGCCGTCGGTGCCGATGCCTGGGATGGTCTCTACCCTGCCGCCCGTCCGCCCCAGTTCCGTGGTTTTATGGCTCAGGAAGCCAATGGTCATAAGGCGCCGAATACCCCGTTTGATCTCTTCGTGCAACTGCGCGCCGATCGGGTCGATGTGCTGCACCATGCCGGTCAGCGCGTGATGGCCCTGCTGGCGGGGCTGGCGGCGCTGGCCGAAGAGGTGCGCGGTTTCCGCAATCTGGATTGCCGGGATCTGACCGGCTTCGTCGACGGCACCGAAAACCCGCAGGATGAGCACAGGGCCGAAGTGGCGCTGCTCGAGGGCGGCGAATTTGCCGGTGGCTCCTATATCCACGTCCAGCGCTGGGTGCACGCCATGAGCGACTGGGAGAGGCTGGCCCTGAAGGAGCAGGAAGACATCATAGGTCGCACCAAGGCCGACAACATAGAGTATGAGTCGGCCGACAAGCCGCTGACCGCCCACATCAAGCGGGTCAACCTCAAGACCCCGAAGGGCGAGTCCATGGAGATACTGCGCCAGAGCATGCCCTGGGGCACAATGACAGAGCAGGGGCTCTACTTTATCTCCTGCTGCCGCACGCCGCAGCACTTCAACGCCATGCTGGCCAGCATGTACAAGGGGGAGGGCAGTCACTTCGACCACCTGCTGTGCTTCACCAGCGCCGTGACCGGGGCCGCCTTCTTTGCGCCGTCCGAGGATTATCTGGTGTCGCAGGGTAAATAAGCGCGGTTGAGATAACCAACAAAAATCCCGGCTAAGGCCGGGATTTTTCGTTCAGGGGGCGTCACCAGAGCGGGACGGCCAAACCTGATTAAGGGGTCTGTTCGAACAGCTCGAGGGCGGAGAGGTAGAGCTCTTCGATGTCGGTGTCGCTGGTCGGGGTGATGAAGATGGTGTCATCACCGGCTATGGTGCCGAGGATCCCTTCGGCCTTGCCGAGGGAGTCGAGCAGGCGGGCGATGAGCTGGGCCGCACCCGGGCTGGTGTGGATCACCACCAGGGCGCCGTTGTGGTCGACGTCCAGTACCAGGTTCTTGAGCGGGCTGGAGGTGGTGGGCACGCCCAGTTCCACCGGCAGGCAGTAGACCATCTCCATCTTGGCATTGCGGGTGCGAACGGCGCCGAAGCGGCTCAGCATGCGCGATACCTTGGACTGGTTGATGTTTTCGAAGCCCATCTCTTGCAGGGCAGTCACTATCTCTGCCTGGGAGCCAAATCGTTCTTCTTTCAGCAAGGCTTTAAAGGCCTTGGCCAGTTTTTCTTGCTTGTCGTTATGCTTCATCTTGGACTCACGAATGAGGAGGTGTGGCTGCCTGTCACGCTCAGGCGGCAGATATGAACAGCGTGCCCATTTTGCATTCATGTGCCTATTTTTGCAAGGAAGCGGCGCTTGTTCTGCATATTGATTCAAAATTAGCTTGCATCCACCCATGTTGGGGCTAAAATCGGGACGAAATTTTGAAAACTTATTCAATTGGGCTGTATGGGTATTGAATTAATCGGTATCGAAAAATCCTGGCACAAGGTGCCGGTACTGCAAGATGTCAGCTTTCGGACTGCACCCGGTGAGACCTTGGTGCTGCTGGGCCCGAGCGGTGCCGGCAAGAGTTCGCTGCTGCGCATGATGAACCTGCTGGACACCCCGGATGCCGGTGTATTGCGCATAGGTGAAAGTGAATTTTCTTTCCCGTCCAGCCTCTCTGCCGCCGAATTCAACCGTCAGGCACAGGCGCTGCGCCGCAAGGTGGGCATGGTGTTTCAGCAGTACAATCTGTGGCCACATCTGACCGTGATGGAGAACCTGATCGAGGCCCCCGTCAAGCTGCTCGGCATGAGCAAGGCGGCGGCCACCGAGAAGGGCGCCTACCTGCTGACCCAGTTGCAACTGGCCGACAAGCGCGATGCCTGGCCTGCCCGGCTCTCCGGCGGCCAGCAGCAGCGGGTGGCCATCGCCCGTACTCTGATGATGGATCCCCAGGTGCTGCTGTTTGACGAGCCGACGGCGGCCCTCGATCCCGAGATCACCAAAGAGGTGGCGGAGATCATCCGCAATCTGGGCCAGACCGGCATCACCCAGGTGGTGGTGACCCACGAGGTGGAGTTCGCCCGCAAGGTGGCCAGTCAGGTGATCTATCTGGAGAAGGGACGGATCATCGAATCCGGCTCCGCCGCCATTTTCACATCCCCGCAAACCAGCCGGTTTGCCGAGTTCTTGATGCATTGATATTCAAATCGATAAGGAAGCTGTCATGAAAAAGAGTCTGTTGCTGGTTGCTGCCATGGGCCTGTTGAGCACCTCGGTGCTGGCCAAGGAGATCAAGTTCGCCACCGAGGCCACTTATGCTCCGTTCGAATACCTGGATGACAAGAACGAGTTCCAGGGCTTCGACATCGATCTGGCCCGTGCCATCTGCACCCAGGCCAAGCTGGAGTGCAGCTTCCACAACCAGGCCTTCGACAGCCTGATCCCCAGCCTCAAGTTCCGTCGCTATGACGCCGCCATCGCCGCCATGGACGTGACCCCGGAGCGGGCCGCCCAGGTCGACTTCTCCGACATCTATTACGAGAACTCCGCCGTGTTCGTGGCCAAGAAGGGCGCCTTCAAGGGGCCGGAAGAGCTGGTGGACAAGACGGTCGGCGTGCAGAACGGCACCTCCCACCAGTCCTATCTGGTGGACAACTGGATCAGCAAGGGCCTGCTGACCGTGCCCTACGCCAGCTACCAGAGCGCCTTCCTCGACATGATGAACGGCCGTACCGACGGCGTGTTTGCCGATACCGCAGTCGCCGCCGACTGGCTCAAGCAGCACAAGGAATATGCCGTGATCGGCACCCCCGTGACCGACGCCAAGTATTTCGGTACCGGCTTTGGCATCGCGGTCGCCAAGGGCAATCAGGAGCTGCTGACTCAGCTGAACAAGGGGCTGGCCGAGATCAAGGCCAACGGCACCTATCAGAAAATCTTCGACAAATACTTCGCGCAGCCATAAACCATGTTGAGCCTGTTGTTGGATGCAGCCTGGATGACCCTGGGGCTGGCCTTGGCATCACTGGTCGGGGGCATGGTGCTGGCGTTGGCGTTCAGCGCCGCCGAACTGAGCAAGCAGCGCGCGCTGGTGTGGCCGGTGGCCACACTCACCACGCTCATTCGTGGCCTGCCCGAGTTGCTGGTGGTGCTGTTCATCTACTTCGGCTCGACCCAGGTGCTGTTCCTCATCACCGGCGAGTATGTGGAGTTCAGCCCGTTCGCCTGCGGCGTGCTGGCGCTCTCCCTGCTGTTTGCCAGCTATGCCACCCAGACCCTGCGGGCCGCGCTCAATGCGGTGCCCGCCGGGCAGCGGCTGGCGGCGCTGGCGCTCGGCCTTGGCAAGGGGCACATCTTCTTTCGCATCGTGCTGCCCCAGGCCTGGCGTCATGCCCTGCCGGGGCTCGGCAACCAGTGGCTGGTGCTGCTCAAGGACACGGCGCTGGTCTCCCTCATAGGGGTGAACGAGATGATGCGTCAGGCCCAGATGGCCTCGGCCAGCACCTATGAACCCTTTACCTGGTATGCCGCCGCAGCCCTCATCTATCTGGCCATCAGTCTGGTGAGTGAGTTCGGCCTCAAGCAGGCAGCCCGCTATACCCGCCGCTACGGAGGTTGACCATGCAGGACTATCTCATGACGCTGCTGGGGGGATTGGTGATCACCCTGCAATCGACCGTCTTCAGTCAGTTGAGTGAATTCGGGTTTAAGCAGACAGCCCGCTATACCCGTCGCTACGGAGGTTGACCATGCAGGACTATCTCATGACGCTGCTGGGTGGTCTGGCGATCACCCTTCAACTGACGGCACTGAGCTTGCTGCTCGGCGTGCTGCTGGCCGCCGCCATGACCTGGGTGCTGGAACGACGGATTCCGGTGGCGACCCAGCTGGTACAGCTGTGGGTGCTGATCTTCACCGGCACGCCGCTGCTCATCCAGATCTTCCTCATCTACTACGGGCCGGGCCAGTTCGAGTGGCTCAAGTCCGGGCCGCTCTGGCCGCTGCTCAAGCAGCCCTGGTTCTGCGCCGTGCTGGCCCTTGGCTTCAACACGGCGGCTTACTCCACCCGGTTGTTCAAGGGGGCGCTGGATGCCATCCCTTCCGGCGAGGTGGAGGCGTGTCGCGCACTCGGCTTCTCGGCCGGGCAGACCCTGTGGATGAAGGTGCGCCACGCCGCACGGCGGCTGGTACCCGCCTATTCCAACGAGGTGATCCTGGTACTCAAGGGGAGTTCGCTCGCCAGCACCATTACCATCATGGATGTGATGGGTCTGGCCCAGCGCCTCAACGCCCAGACGTATGACACTCTGGCGGTGTTCACCGTGGCCGGTGGCCTCTATCTGACCATGAACGGATTGTTAACAATTGGGTTTCGCTGGTGTGAACGACGAGCCCTGGCATTCCAGGCCTGAGTTCGGTAGATCTACCTATTTATGGTAGGGGGAAGTGCAGGAAATCTGTGCTTCCCCTCTGATTTTCTGCATTTCCCCCCGTTTTTATTCGCCGCCTGTTTCTTGGCTCACAGAACCCGTGATTGCAACTGTTATCAGATTGTTTTTTAGGGGGGGATCCATTAAGGTTGGGCCCACAACAAGAAACAACCTTAAACCTACGCTTAAACATGGAGTTGATCATGAAAGTTGCCGTTCTGGGTGCCGCCGGTGGCATAGGCCAAGCCCTCGCTCTGCTGTTGAAAAATCGCCTTCCTGCTGGTTCCGAACTGAGCCTGTATGACATAGCCCCGGTCACTCCGGGTGTGGCGGTCGATCTGAGCCATATCCCGACTGACGTGAAAGTAAAAGGTTTCTGCGGTGAAGATCCGAGCCCGGCTCTGGTCGGCGCCGATGTGGTGCTGATCTCCGCCGGTGTGGCGCGCAAGCCCGGCATGGATCGTTCCGATCTGTTCAATATCAACGCCGGTATCGTCAAGAATCTGGTGGAAAAATGTGCCGCTACCTGCCCGAAAGCGCTGATCGGCATCATCACCAACCCGGTCAACACCACGGTCGCCATCGCCGCCGAAGTGTTGAAGAAAGCTGGTGTCTATGACAAGCGCCGCCTGTTCGGTGTCACCACCCTGGACGTGATCCGTGCCGAGACCTTCGTGGCCGAGGCCAAGGGCCTGAACGTCGACAAGGTGCGTGTCAACGTGATCGGTGGCCACAGTGGCGTGACCATTTTGCCGCTGCTGTCCCAGATCGAAGGCGCCTCCTTCACTGCTGAAGAAGTGGCTGCCATGACCAAGCGTATCCAGAACGCCGGTACCGAAGTGGTGGAAGCCAAGGCCGGTGGCGGATCTGCCACCCTCTCCATGGGCCAGGCGGCCTGCCGTTTCGGTCTGTCGCTGATCAAGGGTCTGCAAGGCGAAGCCAACGTCATCGAGTGCGCCTATGTGGAAGGCGACGGCAAACACGCCACCTTCTTCGCGCAACCCATACTGCTGGGCAAGAACGGCGTCGAAACCGTACTGGACTACGGCAAGCTGAGTGCCTTCGAGCAAGCGGCTATGGATGGCATGCTGGCCACCCTGAAAGCCGATATCCAGCTGGGTGTCGACTTCGTCAAGTAAGCTGTATGGCTGACAAACAAGGGGAGCTTCGGCTCCCCTTTGTCATGGGTGACAGATGCAGATGGCGACGGGCTAAGGGGATGGGGCCGGCTGCCGATAACAGAGAGCAGCAGGAGAACCTTATGATGAAACCATTTACCCTTGTCGGCCTTGTCTGTTTGCTGACCACCCAGGTACAGGGCGCTGAGCCTCAGGCATCCGCCGCCACCCCCACAGCGAGCAGCGCGTTTTCCGCTGCCGAGCAGGCGATGGCATCCCAGAGCGAAGTGTCTGCCGCCGAGTCGCCAGCGGTTGCAGTCCAGAGCGCTGTGTCTGCTGCCGCCCCCCAGCCTGCCGGATCCGGCGCCGTTCCCGCTGCCGCGCCCTTGCCTGTGGCGTCCGAGTCGACACCCGCAGCTGAGCCCGCACCCGTAGCAACGGGATCTGCGCCCGCGACCCCATCCCCCGCCGCCACAACGGAGAGCGGACTCTCTCCGACCAGCCGGCCCATGACCAGCACGCCATCGGGTGGCGGCGGTCTGGGCATCGACAGCAGCAATTTGCAGGCGGTCCCCCTCTATCGCCAAGACGAGCTGCTCAACTGGATTGAACAGGGTCGTCACTTGCAGCAGGTGAAGCAGGACAGGTGCCAGCTTACCCAGGATATAGAGGTGCGGGCCGAGGTGATGAAGGTGCCGGCCTATCAGTTCCTGTGGGGCGACATGCTGGCCTGGGGGGTCTGCATCAAGCCCGATGCCGAGCTCGGGGTCAAATTCATGTGGGAGGCGGCCAATCAAGGGCTGGCGCCGGCGCTGGAACAGCTGGGCCGCTACTACTGGAAGGGCACTCTGGTGCAGAAGGATCTGGTCAAGGCCGAGACCCTGATGCGTGAAGCCGCCAGTCTGGGGTTTCAACGGGCACAGGTCGAGTGGGTCGAGATGCTGCTGCAGGGGATGGGCAGCCCGCTGGATTATGAAGAGGCCTACCACTGGCTGCACAGCACTGTGATCGGTGACAATGCGCTGCACCAGAAGGCGACCAGCCTGCTGAGCCGTCTGGCCAACCGCATGCCGGCCAATGCCATCGCCCGTGCCAAGGCGATGCACTGAATAAAAAAATGACCCACAGATCTGCATCTGTGGGTCCGGATCCGGCCGCCGTGCCATGACAGGCTGGATCCTCCTTGCTTTATAGGGGGCAGCCCCGTTTAAAGATCCTGATGGGGACCAAAAACTTCGTAGTGCAGCTGATCGGCCGGTATGCCCGCCGCGCTCAACTGCGCCTTGATCGCCTGCATGAAGCCAAGCGGACCGCAGAAGTAGTAGTGGGCCTGCGGCGCCAGCAACTCGGCTACCTGGCTCAAGTCCATGGTGCCGTGGAAGTCGTAGTCCTTCCCTTGCTCATCCTGAGCCTCCGGCTCCCGATACCAGACCCGGCTCTGCAGCTGGTCATGCTGCTCATGCTTGCGCTGGATATCCTCCTTGAAGGCGTGCAATGAACCCTGTTCACAGGCATGCAGCCAGCAGATGTCGGCTGCATGGCCCTTGGCCAGCAGCTGGTTGAGCATGCTCAGCATGGGGGTGAGGCCTACGCCAGCGGAGAGCAACACCACGGGCGTACTGGCATCGGCCTGCAGGAAGAAGTCGCCGGTCGGCGGCATCAACTCCACCTGATCGCCAGCATGCAGATGGTCGTGCAGCAGGTTGGAGACCTGGCCCTGGGGCTCGCGCTTGACGCTGATGCGGTAATCGCGACCGTTCGGCGCATCGGAGAGGGAGTATTGGCGGATCTCCTGATACTCCAGCTCGGGGTGGGCCAGCTTGATGCTGAGGTACTGACCCGGTTTGAAGTGCAGTACCGGTTTGCCATCGAGCGGTGCCAGTACGAAGGAGGTGATGAGCTCGCTCTCGACCCGTTTCTCCTTGATGATGAAGGGGCGGGGACCCAGCCAGCCACCGGTCTGACTCGCCTTCTCCTGATAGATCTCGCTCTCCCGGCTGATGAAGATGCTGGCCAGCACACCGTAGGCCTTGCCCCAGGCATCCAGCACCTCTTCGGTGACCGCACTTCCACCCAATTCTTTGAGCGTGGCCAAGAGATGACTACCTACAATGTGATATTGTTCCGGCTGGATCATGAAACCCGTGTGCTTGTGGGCAATGCGTTCCACCGCGCCGGCCAGGGCTCCCAGGTTGTCGATATTCCTGGCGTAAGCCGCCACCGCGTTGAACAGCGCCAGCGGTTGACCGCCACTGCGCTGGTGCGCCAGGTTGAAAATATCCTTCAGTTCCGGGTTGTGACTGAACATGCGCTGGTAGAAATGCTGGGTGAGGGCAGGCCCCGCCGATTCGAGCAAAGGGATGGTGCTTTTGATGACGGCGATGGTGGCTTGGTCTAACATAGGAGGTCCTTGCTAATTGAACATCTAAAATGTCACTTAATAAGCTGCATCCTAGATGTTTATTTGATCTGAATCAATAATCAATTTTCCGCATTATGCGACACAGGCACTATGAGACTAACTAGCTATACCGATTTTGGATTGAGAGCCCTGCTCTATCTGGCGACCCTGCCACAGGGCGAACTGTCGAGCGTGGCCAAGGTCTCCGCCTTGTATGGCGTCTCCCGCAACCACATGGTCAAGGTGGTGAATCAACTGGTGAAGCTGGGCTATCTGCAATCCCAGCGTGGCAAGAATGGCGGGATCCGCATGGCCTGCGCGCCGGAGACAGTCAACATCGGCCAGGTGATCCGGGCGCTGGAGGGCAATCTGGACGGCATCGACTGCAACTCGCCCGCCTGCCACATAGTCTCTGTCTGCTTGTTGAAGAATGCCCTGAAGGAGGCGATGAACGCCTTTTTGGCAGTGATGGACAGCTATACCCTGCAAGACCTGCTGGCCAATCGCGAGGAGCTGCAGAAGGTGTTCGGCGACTTGATCCCGACCCTGGTGCTGGAGCCGGACGAGGAGAGCGAGTGAGATAAAAAAGGCTGCCATCGGCAGCCTTTTTTCAATCTTCGAATCCCGACTCGTTGCGGTATAAATCCGGCATGATCCGCGCCATCTTCACCATGTTGTTCTCCACTTCCAGAATCTCGATGGGATAGCCGGCGAGCCGCAGGCTGATGTTGGGCTGGGGGATCTCCTCCAGGTATTCCAGGATGACACCGTTCAGGGTTCTGGGCCCGTCGATGGGCAACCGCCAGCTCATCTCCTTGTTCAGCTCGCGAATGCTGGCCGAGCCCTCCACCAGAAACGAGCCATCCGGCTGGGGGTGGATCTCGTCGCTGGGCGCCGGTGTCATGGAGGTAGTGAAGTCGCCCACTATCTCTTCCAGTATGTCATCCAGGGTGATCAACCCCTGAATATCCCCGTACTCATCCACTATGAGGCCGATCCGCTCCTTGTTGCGCTGGAATTTGGCCAGTTGCACGTTGAGCGGCGTGCCTTCCGGGATGAAGTAGATCTCGTCCACTTCCCGCAGCAGGCTCGACTTGTTGAACTGATCCCTGGCCATCAGCCGCAGCGCATCGCGGGCGTGCAGGAAGCCCACCACATCGTCGATGTTGTCGCGGTAGAGCAGGATCTTGGTGTGGGCACAGTGGGCCAGCTGACGCAGTATGGTCTTCCAGTCATCGTTGATGTCGATGGCGTAGATATCGCTGCGCGGCACCATGATGTGTTCCACCGTCATCTTGTCCAGATCCAGAATGCTGAGCAGCATCTCCTGATGACGCTGGGGGATCAGGCTGCCCGCCTCGTTGACTATGGTGCGCAGCTCCTCGGTGTTGAGGGAGTCATCCTTGTTGGGATGGAGCCTGAGCAGCTTGAGCAGACCGCTGGTGATGCCGTTGATCAGCCAGACAAAGGGGTAGAGCGGCACCATCAGCCCCTTGAGGATCCAGGAGGCGGGATAGGCGATCTTCTCCGGGTACATGGCCGCCAGGGTCTTGGGGGTCACCTCGCCAAACACCAGTACTATCAGGGTCAGGCCGAAGGTGGCGATGGCCACCCCAAAGGCGCCAAACAGCCTGATGCAGACTATGGTGGCGATGGCCGAGGCGAGGATGTTGACCAGGTTGTTGCCGATCAGGATCAGGCCCAGCAGACGATCCGGGCGGGACAGCAGCTTTTCTACCCGACGGGCAGCCTTGTGCTTGGTTTGAGCCAGATGCCGCAGCTTGTAGCGGTTGAGCGACATCATGCCGGTTTCAGAACTTGAGAAAAAAGCAGACAAGAGGATCAAAATAACGAGAACAATCAATAATGTGCTCGTTGATATGCTGTCCAAGAAGGGCTCCTGTGGGGGCTGGGTGAGTAAAGGGGGGTGAGTATCAGCTCAGCAGGACTTCTTTGACGAAGCGGCTGCCAAAGTAGGCCAGGGTCAGGATGAAGCTGCCGATCAGGCTCAGGGTGATGACCTTGCGACCGCGCCAGCCACGGGTGTGATGACCCCACAGCAGCAGCACGTAGACGCACCAGGCCAGGATCGAGAGGATCGCCTTGTGGGATTTGCCCTGGGCGAACATGTCTTCCAGAAAGAAGAGGCCGGAGGCGATGGAGAGGGTCAGCAGAAACAGGCCCGCCGAGATGAGCTGGAACAGCCGTTTCTCCACCGTCATCAAGGGCGGCATGGCAGGCAACTGACTGATCTTGCGGGACTTCAGCTGCCTGTCTAGACAGGCGAGCTGCAGCGCGAACAGGCAGGCGATCATCAGCACCGAATAGGCCATCAGCGCGAGCCCTATGTGCAGCAGCAGCTGGGGATGGGCCTCCAGATGGGTGATATAGCGACCCGGGATCAGGGCGCTGGCGGCCAGCAGCAGGGCGGAGAAGCTGTAGACCACGGGCAGCAGGATCCAGCCGTTGAAGCGGCGGGTGACGCAGGTCATGAAGCAGCTGATGATGAGGCTGACCAGGGACGCGACGTTGAGCATGCTCAGGTTCTGGCCTGAATGGGTCACCAGCACTTCGCCGGCCACGGCGGTGCCGTGCCCGATCAGGGCCAGTCCGATACAGGCAAACAGGGGAGCTTGCCCCACAGGTTTGGCACTGAGCAGCAGGTGCAGCGAGGCGATGATGGCCAGCAGATAGAAGGCCAGGGCCAGAACAGAGATCACGATCATAACCAGGTCGTTGTTGAACAGGCAGTTGGGAATAGGAGAGGCAGTATACCTTGCACAAGATGTGCTCGCCAGTTGTGCTACCGCCGATCTGCCCATATATAGGGAGCAGGTCCCCATTGCTACCGTGCGGTGAATAATCGTCCTCGCGTCCGCTCTGGGTTATAATGCCCCCAATTTATTACGCCAAGAACCGGAATCCGTCATGTTTGAGAATTTGACTGAACGACTCTCGCGCACCTTGCGCAATGTCAGTGGGCGCGGTCGCCTGACCGAAGAGAACATCAAGGATACCTTGCGCGAAGTGCGCATGGCGCTGCTCGAGGCGGACGTCGCCCTGCCGGTGGTGCGTGACTTCGTCGCTCGCGTCAAGGAGCGGGCGGTCGGCCAGGAAGTGGCCAAGTCTCTGAGTCCGGGCCAGGCCTTCATCAAGATAGTGCACGGTGAACTGGTCTCGGTGATGGGCGAGGCCAACGAGCAGCTCAACCTGGCCGCCCAGCCGCCGGCCATCATACTGATGGCGGGTCTGCAGGGGGCCGGTAAGACCACCACGGTCGGCAAACTGGCCAAGCTGCTCAAAGAGCGCAGCAAGAAGAAGGTGCTGGTCGTCAGTGCCGACGTCTATCGCCCCGCGGCGATCAAGCAGCTGGAGACGCTGGCGAGTGACATAGGCGTCGATTTCTTCCCGAGCGATGCCAGCCAGAAACCGGTCGACATCGCCACCGCCGCCATCGATCAGGCGCGCAAGAAGTTCTATGACGTTGTGATAGTGGATACCGCCGGTCGTCTGCACGTCGACAGCGACATGATGGACGAGATCATCCATCTCCACGCCACCATCAAGCCGATCGAGACCCTGTTCGTGGTGGACGCAATGACGGGTCAGGATGCCGCCAACACCGCCAAGGCGTTCAACGAGGCGCTGCCGCTCACCGGCGTGATCCTCACCAAGGCGGACGGCGACGCTCGCGGTGGTGCCGCGCTTTCCGTGCGCCACATCACCGGCAAGCCGGTCAAGTTCATCGGTATGGGCGAGAAGACAGATGCGCTGGAGCCGTTCCATCCGGATCGTCTCGCCTCCCGCATCCTCGGCATGGGCGACGTGCTGTCGCTTATCGAGGAAGTGGAGCGCAATGTCGACAAGGAAAAAGCCGCCAAGCTGGCCAACAAGGTCAAGAGTGGCAAGGGCTTCGATCTGGAAGACTTCCGCGAACAGCTGGCCCAGATGCGCAACATGGGCGGCATGATGGGCATGCTCGACAAGCTGCCGGGCATGTCCGGTCTGCCGGACAACGTCAAGGATCAGATGGATGACAAGCTGACCGTGCGGATGGAGGCCATCATCAGCTCCATGACGCCCAGGGAGCGTGCCCATCCCGACCTCATCAAGGGCTCCCGCAAGCGCCGTATCGCCGCAGGGTCCGGCATGCAGGTGCAGGACGTGAACAAGCTGCTCAAGCAGTTCACCGAGATGCAGCGCATGATGAAGAAGATGTCCGGCAAGGGCGGCATGCGCAAGATGATGGGGCAGATGAAGAACATGTTGCCGCCAGGATTCGGTGGCGGTCGCGGTCCCTTCTGATCCTGACCGTTTCAGCCAGGCCAGGGGCTCACCAGAGGTGGGCCCTTTTCATTGTGAGCCTTGTGCAAAAAATGGCTGGCTTGGTTGCAATTATTACGAATCCAAGTAAAATTACGCGGCTTATTTTAAGCTAGGGTCCGCGTGTTTGCGGGCCTTGTTCATTAGATGTTAATGAGGACGATATGGTAACCATTCGTTTACAACGTGGTGGCGCGAAAAAGCGTCCGTTTTACCAGGTAGTAGTTTCTGACAGCCGTTGCGCCCGTGACGGTCGCTTCATCGAGCGCGTTGGTTTCTTCAACCCGGTTGCTTCTGGTTCTGCCGAAAAGCTGAACCTGGACCTGGCTCGTATCGAGCATTGGGTTGCTACTGGTGCCGCTGTTTCTGACCGCGTTGCCAAGCTGATCAAAGACGCTGCCAAAGCTGCTTAATCAGCCCAACGGTAAGGAGTTAAGGTGGAAAAACCTATAGTTCTGGGCACCCTGGGTACCGTTTATGGCATCAAGGGCTGGCTTAAAGTGAACTCCTTCACCGATGTTGCCGAAGCGATTTTCGATTACAACCCCTGGCTGATCAATCAGAACGGGGCGTGGCGTGAACTCAAGGTTTCGGCCTGGAAGCGTCACAACAAGGGTCTGATTTGCAAGATCGATGGTATCGATCTGCGTGAAGATGCCCTGGTATTGACCAATGTCGAGATTGGCGTTCCCGCCGATCTGTTGCCTGCGTTGCCTGAAGGTGAGTTCTACTGGCGTGACCTGATTGGTTGCTCGGTATCGACCACCAAGGGATACGACCTGGGCAAGGTGACCGAATTGATGGAAACCGGCTCCAACGATGTGTTGGTGGTTGAGGCCAATGTAAAAGATGCCTTTGGTGCAAAGGAGCGGTTGATTCCGTTCCTGGAAGAGCAGGTGATCAAGCATATTGATCTGACTGCTCGAACAATCGAAGTTGATTGGGATCCTGGTTTCTAGTTTCCCGCGGTAACACGAGTGCCGGAGGTTTCTTATGTGGATTGGGGTGATTAGCCTCTTCCCGGAAATGTTCCGAGCCATTACCGAGCACGGGGTAACGGGTCGGGCCGTCAAGAGTGGCCTGCTGCAGATTGAGTGCTGGAACCCCCGGGACTTTACCCACGACAAACACCGTACGGTCGACGATCGTCCTTATGGTGGTGGGCCCGGCATGTTGATGATGGTTCAGCCGCTGCGTGACGCGATTCATGCAGCCAAGCAAGCGGCGGGAGACGGGGCGAAAGTCATCTATCTCTCTCCTCAGGGACGCAAGCTGACTCAAGCTGGCGTAACCGAGTTGGCGACGAGTCAGAAACTGATTCTGGTAGCCGGTCGATACGAAGGTATCGATGAACGCGTGATACAAACCGAAGTCGACGAAGAGTGGTCTATCGGTGATTACGTGTTAAGTGGTGGCGAGTTGCCTGCCATGACCCTGATCGATGCGGTTTCGCGTCTGGTCCCCGGGGTTTTGGGCGATCAGGCCAGTGCCGAGCAGGACTCCTTCACGGATGGCTTGCTGGATCATCCCCACTACACTCGGCCGGAGTTGTTGGATGGATTGGCGGTGCCAGAGGCGCTGACAAGCGGCAATCACGAAGTGATTCGACGCTGGCGTCTCAAACAGTCGCTCGGACGAACCTGGCAAAGAAGGCCGGAACTTATTAACAACCTAGCTCTGACTGACGAGCAAGAATCACTTCTTGCCGAGTATGTCCGCGAAGTGCGTGACAGCGTTAAGTAGAGTTTTCAGTTTATCCTAGGTAAGGAAAGACAATGAGCAAGATTATTCAGCAGCTTGAACAAGAGCAACTGCGTACCGACATCCCGGCATTTGCCCAGGGCGACACCGTACGTGTTCAAGTTCGTGTTAAAGAAGGTGGCAAAGAGCGTCTGCAGGCTTTCGAAGGCATCGTTATTGCCAAGCGTAACCGCGGTCTGCACTCTGCTTTCACCGTTCGCAAGATCTCCAACGGCGAAGGTGTTGAGCGTGTATTCCAGACTCACTCTCCGCTGATCCACAGTGTAGAACTGAAGCGTCGTGGTGATGTTCGCCGCGCCAAACTGTACTACCTGCGCAACCTGTCCGGCAAAGCTGCTCGTATCAAAGAGAAGCTCAACTAATTCGATTCGAATTGGTGTCGGTATGTCGGCGAAAAGCTCGACAGGTAGTGAAAAGGCTCGCCAATGGCGAGCCTTTTTTGTGTCTGCAATTCGGGTGCCGGCCAGACGTGTCAGTGTTCTGGTCGCCTACTGACTGACCCGCACCACTGAGTTGTCACGTCCGAAGGGGCCGGGCACATAGTCGTCCGCTTCCCAGTCGTTATCGTAGTGAGTCTCCCCGTTCGGTTGCACCAGCTGGTAGCAGTATTCGAAATGGCTGGGGCCATCGGTGGGCAGGTTGAGGGTGGTTCTGAACTCCCCGCTCTTCATCCGTTTGAGCTCTATGGGTTGCCACTGGCTGAATTCCCCCAGCAGCAGTACCTGTTCAGCCTCACCTGCGGCCACTTTTTCCACTGCGAAGGTCACCTTGACCTCGGGACGGGACTTGAGGAATTGCTTGTTGATCGGCATGACGCCTCCTTGTCATTGATTGCGAAGAAATAGCTTCTGGCTATTTTTATATCACTTTATGACAAGGATGTTTATAACGGAGATCAAAGGGGCAGGGCAAAGTGGCGTTGCAGCAGGTCGTGGGTGAAGCCTGTCTTGAGGTAAAAGCCCCGTGGCAGGGTCAGGATCGGCTGGCCATTGCGACCGATGGCACGGGTCAGCGCCTTGTTGTTGGCGGCCTTGGGGCGCAGTTGCATCACCTGGCCGTGGCGAGCACTGATCTGCTCCACCTCGCCCAGCACTATCATGTCCATCAGCTCCTCCCAGTCCTGACGCAGCAGCCGATCCTCCTCCTCATTCGGGCTCCACATCAGCGGCATGCCGATCCGGCGCTCGCCTATCGGGATGTCGCGGCTGCCCTCCACCGGGATCCAGAGCACCCGCGAGAGCTTGTTGCGCACATTCGACTGCTCCCAGCGCTGGCCGCTGACGCCGATCAGCGGCGCCACGCAGACGAAGGTGGTCTCCAGCGGTTTGCCATGAGGATCTATGGGGATCGTCTTGAGCTCTATGCCAAGTTCGGGGAAGTCCTGCTCCGGCTTGCTGCCGGCGCTGGCGCCCAGTTGCCATTCGATCAGCTGACCGACCCAGCCCTTGTCCCGCCTCAGATCCCGCGGGACGGCGAGGCCGGCATCGGCAGCCAGCTGTGCCAGCGTGAAGCCCGCCATGGCATGGGCTCGGCTCAATAACTCCTGCTCGGACTGGGGCTGGGTGGGCATGAATGACTCCTACAAAGGGGGATTATTCTAGCAAGTCTGATCCCTGGTGAGGATCGCTGTTTTTATAACCGATCCTGCCGAGGGGTTGCACGGGGTGGGCGTTTTTGTGTGTAAGCACTTATCATAATGATTTTTAACGGATTTGTCTTTGTTGTACCGATCATTCCCACGCAGGATCCCGACTTGAAATAGTTGTCCAAGGGTTTGCTCATGCTGTTGCACACAGTTATCCACAGAAATCTTGGATAACTGGCTCAAAGTGGTGATAGTCGGGGTGTTGTTACAAAAAAATGTGAAACTACACCGATTTTTACTGTGATGACAGGGCAGATAGTGTGCCACTCCTGTGGATAAATTAGTCGTGGTGGATCTTTGAGCAGCCGAACTTGTTCACAATCGGGATCCCGGATCTCCGGCCGGGAAAGACATGGATCTTGATCCAGCACTCTGCATTTAACATCATGTATTTAAATACATATTTAGTTTTTATCACCATGCTGTATGCTGATGTCCTGAGTAGAGAAGATAAACAAAACTACTGTATATACCCGCTTGCTCACAGGCTTATGCACAGTCTGGGTGGGCAACTTGCGAGGCTTGATCCTCGGGTTTGTTTATAAGTCGGCTTGAAATTGAAAGTTATTCATGAGTGAGGGATTGCAGTCCTTGTTTGCTGCCACGGGGTGAATGTGGAACAATCTCCTTATAGATTCAGCCTTTATAAGGTGATCACGTGATAGATGGCGACGGGTTTCGTCCCAATGTCGGAATCGTGATCTGTAACCGTGACGGGCAAGTATTGTGGGCTAAGCGCTATGGGCAGCACTCCTGGCAGTTTCCGCAGGGGGGGGTTGATGACGGTGAGACGCCTGAGCAGGCCATGTATCGTGAGCTGTATGAGGAGATAGGCCTCAAGCCCGAGGATGTGACCATCATGGCCACCAGTCGCAACTGGCTGAAGTACCGCTTGCCAAAACGTCTTGTTCGTTGGGACAGTTCACCGGTCTGTATTGGCCAAAAACAAAAATGGTTCTTGCTACAGCTGGATCCGGGCAGGGAGTCCAGGATCCAGTTCGGCTGTCATGGCCACCCCGAGTTTGATGATTGGCGTTGGGTCAGCTTCTGGTATCCGGTACGCCAGGTTGTCTCCTTCAAACGAGAAGTCTATCGACGGGTGATGAAGGAGTTTGCTCCGCTGGCGATGCCAGTGCCTGTGGTGCAAGTTAATCGGAAAGATGGGCGGCGCAACCGCTCTCGCTAAGGAGCACACCTAGTTGCTGACGGAACTCAGACGCATCGTCGAAAGCATGGCCGAAGCCAACACCCTGGAGCTGGCCTTGCAGGCATTGGTCAGCCAGACCCGGCTGGCCATGATGGTGGACTGCTGTTCCGTTTATGTCTCTGAACCGGACATGCGCCGCTACCGGCTTGCCGCGACCGATGGTCTGGCCGAGTCGGCGGTGGGCAAGGCGACCCTGCCATTCGAGCAGGGCATAGTCGGTCTGGTGGGTCAGCGCGAAGAGCTGATCAACCTGGCCGATGCCCCCTCCCATCCCAGTTTCAAATTCCTGCCCGATGTTGCCGAAGAGGCATTTCGCTCCTTCCTTGGCGCCCCCATCATGCATCAGCGCCAGGTGGTGGGCATTCTGGTGGTGCAGCAGAAGGAAAGTCGCCTCTTCGATGAGGGGGAGGAGTCCTTCATGGTCACGCTGGCGGCCCAGCTGGCGGCCCGCATCGCCCAGGCGCAGGCCAAGGGGTGGTTGCAGAAGACCGACTGGAGCAAGCCGCTGCGCGGTATCGCCGGAGCCAGCGGCATTGCCATGGCCAAGGCCTGGGTGTGGCGGCCCCGCAAGGAGCTCAGCTCTATCACTCCGCGCAAGGACGAGGAGCACGCCAAGCAGCTGGAGCGACTGAATGTGGCGGTGGAAGAGGTTCGCCACGATCTGGAGAGTCTGGCGCTGCGGTTTCGCGAGAGCTACAGCCAGGATTCTGTCGCCATCTTCGACATCTATCTGCATCTGCTCAACGATCCCGGTTACATCAAGCCCATTCGCAACAAGGTGAGCAAGGAGCACTGGACGGCCGTGTCGGCGGTCAAGCTCATCAGCGACCGGCTGATCGATCAGTTCAAGGGGATGAAGGATCCCTACCTGCAGGAGCGCTCCACCGATGTGAAGGACATAGCCCAGCGGCTCATCAGCCGGCTGGTGCAGAATGAACCGGAACACATCACGGTCGGCGAGCCCGTGGTGCTGGTCGCCGACGAGGTGACGGCCACCATACTCGCCGAGGTGCCGCGGGAATTCCTGACCGGGGTGGTCTCCCTCAAGGGGGGCACCAACTCCCACGCCGCCATTTTGGCCCGTGCCATGGGGGTGGCGGCCATCATGGGGGTGGATCTGCCGCTCGGCGACATAGGCGGTCGCATGCTGGTCGTCGACGGCTACAGCGGCGATCTCTTCATCGAGCCCAATCAGGTGATCCTGACCGAGTATCGGCAACTGCTCAACGAGGAGCGGGCGCTCGATACCCTGGTGCGCAGCGTCGACAACCAGCCATCGGAAACCGCCGACGGCACTCCTGTCTCCTTGCTGCTCAACGCGGGTCTGAGCGCCGACACCGAGATCTCCCTCAATCATCTGGCGGACGGGGTCGGACTCTATCGCACCGAGATCCCCTTCATGCTGCAGGACAGCTTCCCCTCCGAGTGGGAGCAGACGGCGCGCTATCGCGGCATCCTGGAAACCTATCGCAATCGTCCTGTCTGCATGCGCACGCTGGACGTGGGGGGCGACAAGCAGCTGCCCTATTTCCCCATCGTCGAGGAAAATCCCTTCCTTGGCTGGCGGGGGATCCGGCTCACCCTGGATCACCCCGAACTGTTCCTGGTCCAGCTCAAGGCCATGCTGCGGGCCAGTGAGGGGCTGGACAACCTGGCCATCATGCTGCCGATGATCAGCAGCGTCAGCGAAATCAGGGCCTCCCGTCGGCTGCTGGATCAGGCCTGGCGAGAGGTGTCGGAAGAGGCGGCCAGCCGCGATGCGGTGATCCGCTACCCCAGCCTGGGGGTGATGATAGAGGTGCCGTCCGCTCTCTATATACTGCCCGAGATGGCGCCGCTCATCGACTTCTGGTCGGTGGGCAGCAATGACCTGACGCAATACCTGCTGGCGGTGGATCGCAACAATGCCCGCGTCGCCAACATCTACGATGCCTTCCATCCCGCGGTGATCCGCGCCCTGCAACTGCTGGTCGATGCCTCCCATCGCTACCAGAAACCTGTCTCCGTGTGCGGCGAGCTGGCCGGCGATCCGGTCGGTGTGCTCTTGCTGCTGGCCATGGGCTATCGGCGCTTCAGCATGAACACCCACAACATTGCCCGCATCAAGTACGTGCTGCGTCAATCCACCCTGAGCGAGCTGACCGCGCTGATGGCCGACGGCCTCAAGCACGACAATCCTCACGTGCTGCGCGGCCTGTTCGCCCGTTACCTGGAAGAGCACGGTCTGGGCGGCTTGCTGCGGGCCGGTCACAAAACGAAACAGACTGATTGATAATCATGCCTTGTCCCTGCTGACGAATGATCGGAAAATGCGGCTTTTCTTATGACTGGGGCCGCATATGCAGCACGATGGATATTGGGTTTTCTCGCAGGTTGATCCTGTAGCATTCAGTTTGGGGCCACTATCGGTACGCTGGTACGGTCTCATGTATCTGTTTGGTTTCGCCTTCGCCATGTGGTTGGCGGGGCGTCGCGCCGATACACCGAACAGCGGCTGGACCCGCAACGAGGTCTCCGATCTGCTGTTTTACGGCTTCCTCGGGGTGATCCTGGGTGGCCGGGTCGGTTACGTGCTGTTCTACAACTTCGACATGTTCCTGGCCGATCCCCTCTACCTGTTCAAGATCTGGACCGGCGGCATGTCGTTCCACGGTGGCCTGATCGGGGTCATCACCGCCATGATCTGGTTCGCTCACAAGACCAAGCGCCACTTCTTCACCGTGGCCGACTTCGTGGCACCGCTGATCCCGTTTGGCCTCGGCGTGGGTCGCATCGGCAACTTCCTGAACGGCGAGCTGTGGGGCCGGGTCACCGATGTGCCTTGGGCCATCATATTCCCTGAGGCTGGCCCGGAGCCGCGCCATCCCTCCCAGCTCTACCAGTTCGCATTGGAAGGTGTGGTGTTGTTTATCATCCTCAACCTGTTCTGGCGCAAGAACCCGCCCCGTGGCGCCATCTCAGGCCTGTTCCTGTTCTGCTACGGCCTGTTCCGCTTCCTGGTGGAGTTTGTGCGCCAGCCGGACAGCCAGCTGGGTCTCTACTTCCAGGAGATCAGCATGGGCCAGATCCTCTCCATGCCGATGATCATCGTCGGTGCCATCATGATTTGGGTCGCCTACAAGCGTCCTCAGCTGTTCGGCAACGCCGCGAAGGAGGCCAAGCAATGAGGGCTTATCTCGACCTGATGCAGAAGATCCTGGATGAGGGCACGGTCAAGTCCGACCGCACCGGCACCGGTACCGTCTCCCTGTTCGGTCATCAGATGCGCTTCAACCTGGCGGATGGCTTTCCGCTGGTCACCACCAAGAAGTGCCACCTGCGCTCCATCATTCATGAGCTGCTCTGGTTCCTCAACGGCGACACCAACACAGCCTATCTGAAAGAACACGGCGTCAGCATCTGGGATGAGTGGGCCGACGAGAATGGCGATCTGGGGCCTGTCTATGGCTCCCAGTGGCGCTCCTGGCCGGCGGCCGATGGCACCGTCATCGATCAGATCCAGCGGGCTGTGGATGACATCAAGCACAACCCGGATTCGCGCCGCATCATAGTCTCCGCCTGGAACGTGGGCGAGCTGGACAAGATGGCGCTGGCTCCCTGCCACGCCTTCTTCCAGTTCTATGTGGCGGACGGCAAACTCTCCTGCCAGCTCTACCAGCGCAGCTGTGATGTGTTCCTCGGCCTGCCGTTCAACATCGCCAGCTATGCCCTGCTGACCCACATGATGGCCCAGCAGTGCGATCTGGAAGTGGGCGATTTCGTCTGGACCGGTGGTGATGTGCACCTCTACTCCAATCACATGGAGCAGACCGCGCTGCAGCTCTCCCGCGAGCCACGGCCCTTGCCGCAGCTGGCGATCAAGCGCAAGCCGGATTCCCTCTTCGACTACAGGTTCGAGGATTTCGAGATCCTGGGGTACGACCCCCATCCCGGCATCAAGGCGCCCGTCGCCATCTAATGTCAAAGGCGCCTTGAGGCGCCTTTTTTATGCATAAAAATAACTGAAAATTCATTTTATTGATTGCATCATCAAGGGGGCCTGAGGGCAGTAAAACCTGCTTATAGCAGGCACCTTCTGTTTTGCCTTCGGTTTTCTCGTTGTATTCAGCAGTAAGAAACGATTTTCCATTAATTGTTATGGGATATAGACTCAAATCAAAGTAATACTGTGGATAATTTAACCATGAGCAACGTAATAAAGAAGTTTCTGCAGCTGGAGGCCGCCTCCGGAATAATTCTGATCATGGCAGCCATACTGGCGATGGTATTGGCCAACACGGGTCTGGCCGGTGGCTATCAGGCATTCCTCGATACGCCGGTGCAGGTGCGCATCGCCGCGCTCGACATCAACAAGCCGCTGCTGCTCTGGATCAACGACGGTTTCATGGCGATCTTCTTCCTGCTGGTCGGGCTTGAGGTCAAGCGCGAGATGCTGGAAGGGGCCCTCTCTTCCCGGGTGCAGGCGACCTTCCCGGCCATAGCCGCGGTCGGCGGCATGCTGGCCCCCGCGCTCATCTACGCCTTCTTCAACTACTCGGATGAAGTGGCGCGCGCCGGCTGGGCTATCCCCGCCGCGACCGACATCGCCTTTGCCCTCGGGGTGATGGCGCTGCTGGGCAAGCGGGTGCCGGTCAGCCTCAAGGTGTTCCTGCTGGCGCTGGCCATCATGGACGACCTGGGTGTCATCATCATCATAGCGCTCTTCTATACCCAGCAGCTGTCGCTGACGGCGCTGGCGGTCGGCATACTGGCGACCCTCACCCTGCTGTGGATGAATCGCCGTGGGGAGGACAGGATCGGCCTTTACATGCTGGTGGGGCTGGTGCTCTGGGTGGCTGTGCTCAAGTCCGGCGTCCATGCGACCCTGGCTGGCGTCATAGTGGGCTTCATGATACCGCTCAACGGCAAGCGTTATGCCTCGCCGCTCAAGCATCTGGAGCACTCGCTGCACCCCTGGAGCGCCTACCTGATACTGCCGCTATTCGCCTTTGCCAATGCGGGGGTCTCGCTGGACGGGATAGGCCTGTCGTCCCTGCTGAGCCCTGTCCCTCTTGGCATCATGCTGGGGTTGTTCGTGGGCAAGCCGCTCGGGGTGTTCACCATCAGCTGGCTGGCGGTCAAGCTGGGCATCGCCCAGTTGCCGGGCGGGGTCAACTTCAAGCAGATTTTTGCGGTCAGCATACTGTGTGGCATCGGCTTTACCATGTCGATGTTCATCGCATCGCTGGCGTTCGAGCACGGCGGATTGGATTACGGCAGCTATTCGCGCCTCGGGATCCTGGTGGGATCCACCCTGGCGGCAGTGGTCGGTTATCTCGCCCTGCGGATGTCGCTCCCCAACCGGGAGGCGGATCAAAGCACGGAGGGGTTATGAGAAGAGTGATAGGCTTGGTCATGCTGGCGAGCCCGGGGCTCTGGGCGGCCAGTCTGGAAGATTGTCAGCAGGATGCGGCATCAAGCAGCTGCTCCGCCTATCTCAACGGGGTGGTCGACAGCGCCGTTATGCTGGGGGACAAGCAGGCCAAGGCCCAATTCGGTGAGACCTTCGCCGAGCGGGCCCTGAGCAGCCGGGCCGGTGAGCGGGTCAAGCAGTCCAACAAGCGCTACTGCGGCGAGCGGATGCCTGACAAGGTGAGCCTCAAGGCCAACTTGCAGGCGCAGTTCACCGCAAACAAGGTTGACTCGATCAGCGACATGTATGACATTCTGGCGGCTGAACTCAGCTGCTACCGGAGTCCGCGTACCGCGGGAACCCCATCGGATGTCACACCTTAATTACAATCACCTCTACTATTTTTGGATGACTCAGAAGAAGGGCTCCGTCACCCAGGCGGCGGAAGCCCTCTTCTTGACCCCGCAGACAGTCACCGGCCAGATCAAGCTGCTGGAGCAGCGCCTGGGCGGCAAGCTGCTGATGCGCAAGGGGCGCTCCCTCGAGGCCACCGAGCTGGGCCAGTTGGTATTCCGTTATGCCGACAAGATGTTCAGCCTCTCCTACGAGATGCTGGATATCGTCAACTACCGCAAGGAGAGCCAGATACTGTTCGACGTCGGCATCGCCGATGCACTCTCCAAACGCCTCGCCAGCCGGGTACTGCTCTCGGTCATTCCCAACGATGGCTCCATCCACCTGCGCTGCTTCGAATCGACCCACGAGCTGCTGCTGGAACAGCTGAGCGAGCACAAGCTCGACATGATCCTCTCCGACTGCCCGGTGGACTCCAGCCAGCATGCGGGCCTGCTCTCCAAGCGGCTCGGCGGTTGTGGCGTCAGCTTCTTCTGCAAGGCGCCGCTGCCCGAGAAGCCCTTTCCCGCCTGTCTGGAGGAGCGCAAGCTGCTGATCCCGGGACGTCGTACCGCCATGGGCCGCCAGCTGACCCAGTGGTTCGAGCAGCAGGGCATCTCCCCCAGCATCCTCGGCGAGTTCGACGATGCGGCCCTGATGAAGGCCTTCGGTTTCTTCAATCAGGGCATCTTCATGGCCCCCACCATCTACCGGGAGGAGATCCTGGAAGGGGAGGAGGTGATGCTGATCGGGGAGACCCAGGATCTGATGGAGGAGTATTACGTCATCTTCGCCGAGCGGATGATCCAGCATCCGGCGGTAAAACGGGTATGCGAGAGTGATTTCTCCTTCCTGTTCGCCGGGCGGGAGGACTTCACCATGATTCAACCGGCAACCCTGGCATTTTAAATCAGCGGGTCACAGAGTATGATTCTTGCCTCGGACGAGAGGGGATGAGATGCAACTGGAAGAGATGGAGGCGAATGCGAGCCGGGCTGTGGCGCTGCTCAAGGCTCTGGCCAATGAACGACGACTGTTTATTCTGTGTCAGCTGCAGGATCGGGAACTGTCGGTGGGGGAGCTCAACGAGGTGCTCGGATTGAGCCAGTCAGCCTTGTCGCAGCACCTGGCCGTGCTTCGGCGGGATGAGTTGGTGGAGACGCGAAAAGAGGCCCAGACGGTCTACTATTCGCTGCGCAGCCACGAGGTGCGCGAAATGATTGCCCTGCTGCACAAGCTTTACTGCAGCGCAGATAAATAAAAACCGGCACTGAGGCCGGTTTTTTTAGCTTTATACAGCCGAAGCTGATTAAGCCATAGCTTTGATCTGGGCAGACAGGCGGCTCTTGTGACGAGCAGCTTTGTTCTTGTGGATCAGGCCTTTGGTAGCCATGCGATCCATGATCGGCTGAGCGGTAGCAAAAGCAGCAACGGCAGCAGCTTTGTCGCCAGAAGCGATGGCAGCAATTACTTTCTTCAGATAGGTACGGGTCATTGAACGACGGCTGGCGTTGTGTTGACGACGTTTCTCTGACTGAATCGCGCGCTTCTTAGCAGATTTGATATTAGCCAAGGTAAAACTCCTAAAACTGTCTTAGCGAGTGTATTGAAAAGGCCCGGAAATATGCCTTCTCAACCACATATTGTCAAATGATTTGTGCAAATAAACACCGCCCCCCGGTGGTGTGTCTGTTGGGAGGCGGTTAAACTGTCGGCCGATTCTACCAGCATTCTTTCCATTCTGACAGTTCCAGAGGCTTCGTCTTGAGTAAGAAATTGATCAAATCCGGCATGATAGTGTCCGCAATGACGCTGGCGTCCCGTGTGATGGGCTTGGTTCGCGATGTGGTCATCGCCAATCTGCTCGGCGCCGGGGTGGCCGCAGACGTCTTCTTCTTTGCCAACCGCATTCCCAACTTCCTGCGCCGGCTGTTCGCCGAAGGGGCCTTCAACCAGGCGTTTGTTCCCGTAATGACGGAGTACAAGAAAAAGGGCGACGAGCGCGAGGTGCGCGAATTGCTGGCCGCCGTGGCGGGTACGCTCGGTGGCATAGTCACCGTCGTTACCCTGCTCGGGGTGCTGGGCTCGGGCGTGCTGACGGCCCTGTTCGGCTGGGGCTGGTTCTGGGACTGGCTGCATGGCGGGCCGGCGGCCGAGAAGTTCGAGCTGGCCAGCCTGATGCTCAAAATCACCTTCCCCTACCTCTGGTTCATCACCTTCACCGCCATGGCGGGGGCCATACTCAATACCTTTGGCCGCTTTGCCGTCTCCTCGTTTACACCCGTGTTTCTCAACCTCACCATGATAGCGGCGGCCTGGTGGATAGCGCCCTTGATGGAGCGGCCAGAGATAGCCCTCGCCATCGGTGTCTTTCTCGGCGGTCTGGTGCAGTTCCTGTTCCAGTATCCCTTCCTGCGCCAGATCAACATGCTGGTGTGGCCCAAGTGGGGTTGGCATCATCCCGGGGTGATCAAGATCCGCACCCTGATGATCCCGGCGCTGTTTGGCGTCTCGGTCAGCCAGATCAACTTGCTGATCAACACCATGCTTGCCTCCTTCCTCGCCACCGGCGCCATCAGCTATCTCTATTACTCGGATCGGCTGCTGGAGTTTCCCCTCGGCCTGTTTGCTGTGGCCATCAGTACCGTGATCCTGCCTGCGCTGGCCAAGAAGCACGTGGATGAGGATCCGGCCGACTTCGCCCGCACCATGGACTGGGGGGTTCGCATGGTGATGCTGCTCGGCCTGCCGGCCATGGTGGGCATAGCCGTGTTGCGCGAGCCCATACTGCGAGTGCTCTTCATGCGCGGCGAGTTCGGCATGCACGAGGTGAGCATGTCCAGTGCCAGCCTGCTGGCTTCTACCACGGGCCTGCTCTCCCTGATGCTGATCAAGGTGTTGGCGCCGGGCTACTACGCCCGCCAGGATACCAAGACCCCGGTGCGGATCGGGGTGATGTCCATGGTTGCCAACATGGTGTGCAACCTCATCTTCATCTTCCCGCTCGGCTATGTGGGGCTGGCGCTGTCGACCGCCTGCTCGGGTACCTTGAATGCGGCCTTGCTGTTCAAGGGTTTGTATCAGCAGTCGGTCTACCGTCCGTCCCGCCATACCGGGATCTTCTGCCTCAAGCTGCTGGTGGCGACCGTGCTGATGGGGGGGCTGCTTGGCTACCTGTCGCCGGATCTCGCGCAATGGGGCGCCTGGGGCATGGGCAAGGCCAGCATGCAGCTGACCATGTTGCTCTGTCTGGGCGGGGCCCTGTATGGCGTCATACTGCTGGCGCTGGGCATTCGGCCAAGACACCTGAGATCGGGTCAGTAGCCGCAGTGACACTGCTGCCATGGGCGGGTGAAACTTGCAAGGGGTGGCTCTGATGGCGCTCGGCATTCGGAATTTGACCAGGATGCCTGAAATCGGGCCATGAGGGCTGACCCTGCCTGCTGGCTGATATATAATCCGCCGATTTCCATGGCAGCAACGCACAAGGCACTGATGGAGCTTATTCGCGGTATTCACAATATCAAGCCCCGTCACCGGGGGTGTGTATTGACCATAGGCAACTTTGATGGGGTCCATCAGGGTCACCATGCCGTGCTGGCACGCCTGCAGGAAAAAGCCGTCCAACTCGGCCTGCCCGCCTGCGTCATGCTGTTCGAACCCCAGCCCCTTGAGCTGTTTGCAGGTAGCGAAGCGCCTGCCCGCCTCAGTCGGCTGCGGGAGAAGTACGAGGCACTCAGGGGCATGCAGCTCGATCGCATGCTCTGCGTGCGCTTCAACCATCGCTTCGCCGAACAGTCCGCCGCCACCTTTATCGAGCAACTGCTGGTAGATAAGCTCGGCGTGCACTATCTGGTGGTCGGCGATGATTTTCGCTTCGGCAAGGGGCGGGAAGGGGACTTCCAGCTGCTGGAGGCGGCGGGGCAGCGCTTCGGTTTCGAGGTGATCAGCACCCAGAGTTTCCAGCTCGAACGCCAGCGGGTCAGCAGCACGCTAGTGCGCGAAGCCCTCAAAGCCGGCCGGATGGCGGAGGTGGAGCTGATGCTCGGCCGCCCTTATACCATCAGCGGCCGGGTGGCCCACGGTGACAAGCTGGGCCGCACCATAGGTTTTCCGACCGCCAATCTGGCGCTCAAACGCCAGGTGATCCCGGTTGGTGGCGTGTTCGCGGTGGAAGTGGTATGTTCCGGCAAGACCTTCCCCGGTGTCGCCAATGTGGGTGTACGGCCGACCTTGAGCGGTACACAAGCCAGATTGGAAGTACATCTATTTGATTTTTCTGGCGATCTATATGGTCAACAGGTCAAGGTGCTGCTTCGCCACAAGCTGCGCGAAGAGCAGAAGTTTGCCTCTTTCACCGCCTTGAAAGAGCAGATCGAACGAGATGCCCTGGCGGCCCGAGCCTGGTTCGGGCTGCCACCATTCAATTTACCCAGCACTCTTTTAGAAAAGAAGGGAACCCAGGACTGATGAGCGACTATAAACATACCCTGAATCTTCCGGAAACCGAGTTTCCGATGCGTGGCGATCTGGCCAAACGCGAACCCAACATGCTGAAACGTTGGTACGATCAGGATCTTTACGGCGCCATTCGCCGCGCCAAAGCGGGCAAGCCCTCCTTCATTCTGCATGATGGCCCTCCCTACGCGAACGGCAGCATTCATATCGGTCACTCGGTCAACAAGATCCTGAAAGATGTCATCATCAAGTCCAAGGGCCTCTCCGGCTTCGATTCTCCCTATGTGCCCGGCTGGGATTGCCACGGTCTGCCCATAGAGCTGAAAGTGGAAGGCATGGTCGGCAAGCCGGGCGAGAAGGTTTCCGCTGCCGAATTCCGCGCCGAGTGCCGCAAATATGCCAAGACCCAGATCGAAGCGCAGAAGACCGACTTCATCCGTCTGGGCGTGCTGGGTGACTGGGAACATCCCTACCTGACCATGGATTTTGGCACCGAAGCCAACATCATCCGCTCCATGGCCAAGATCGTCGAAAATGGCCACCTGCACAAAGGTTCCAAGCCGGTGCACTGGTGTACCGACTGTGGCTCCGCCCTGGCTGAAGCCGAGGTTGAGTACTACGACAAGAATTCCCCCTCCATCGACGTGCGTTTCAAGGCCGTCGACGAGGCTGCCGTTACCGCCAAGTTTGACTGCGCCGAAGGCCACACCGGCAAGGGCCCGCTCTCCGTGGTGATCTGGACCACTACCCCCTGGACCCTGCCGGCCAACCGTGGCGTCGCCATGCACGCCGATCTGGACTATGCCCTGGTGCAGGTGGATGGCGAGCATCCGGAGCGCCTGATCCTGGCGGCCGACCTGGTCAAGGACGTGATGGACCGCGCCGGCATCGAGCAGTTCCACAACCTGGGTTATGCCAAGGGTGCGGCGCTCGAGCTGCTGCGCTTCAACCACCCCTTCTACAGCTTCGACGTGCCTGTGGTGCTGGGTGATCACGTCACCCTGGATGCCGGTACCGGCGCCGTTCACACAGCCCCTGGCCACGGTCAGGAAGACTTTGTGGTCGGTCAGAAGTACGGTCTGGAAGTGGCCAACCCGGTTGGCAGCAACGGCGTTTACCTGCCGGATACCGAACTGTTTGCCGGCCAGCACGTGTTCAAGGCCAATGCGGCCGTGGTCGAGGTGCTGAACGAGCGTGGCGCCCTGCTGCACCACATGGTGTTCAACCACTCCTACCCGCACTGCTGGCGTCACAAGACCCCTATCATCTTCCGTGCCACTCCGCAGTGGTTCATCAGCATGGAACAGAAGGGTCTGCGCAAGCGCGCGCTGGAAGAGATCGAGCGCATCGAGAAAGACGGGATCACCCAGCACGGCCAGAGCGGCTGGGTACCGGCCTGGGGCAAGAACCGCATCCAGGCCATGGTCGAGAACCGTCCTGACTGGTGCATCTCCCGTCAGCGTACCTGGGGCGTGCCCATCTCCCTGTTCGTTCATAAGGAGACTCAGCAACTGCACCCGGAATCCGTGCGCCTGATGCATGAAGTGGCCAAGCGGGTCGAGCAGGCCGGGATCCAGGCCTGGTGGGATCTGGACAAGGCCGAGCTGCTGGGCAGCGACGCCGACCTGTACGACAAGGTGCCTGACACCCTGGACGTCTGGTTTGACTCAGGTTCGACCCACTCCTCAGTGGTCGATGCCCGTCCCGAGTTCAACGGTCACTCCGCCGACCTCTATCTGGAAGGTTCCGACCAGCACCGTGGCTGGTTCATGTCCTCCCTGATGATCGGCGTGGCCATGAAAGACAAGGCGCCCTACAACCAGGTGCTGACTCACGGCTTCACCGTGGATGGTCAGGGTCGCAAGATGTCCAAGTCCATCGGCAACGTGGTCAGCCCGCAGGACGTGATGAACAAGCTGGGTGCCGACATCCTGCGTCTGTGGGTCGCCAGTACCGATTACACCGGCGAGATGACGGTCTCCGACGAGATCCTCAAGCGCTCTGCCGATGCCTATCGCCGCATCCGCAACACAGCCCGTTTCCTGCTGGCCAACCTGAACGGCTTCAATCCGGCAACCGACATGGTGGCTCCGGCTGACATGGTGGTGGTGGATCGCTGGGCCGTGGGTCGTGCCAAGGCGGTACAGGCCGAGATAGTGGCGGCATTCGACGAGTACAATTTCCACGGCGTGACCCAGAAGCTGATGCAGTTCTGCTCCATCGAGATGGGCTCCTTCTATCTGGACGTCATCAAGGACCGTCAGTACACCGCCAAGGCAGACAGCCTGGCTCGTCGCTCCTGCCAGACCGCCCTGTATCACATCGTGGAAGCCATGGTGCGCTGGATGGCGCCCATCATGAGCTTCACCGCCGATGAAATCTGGGCCCTGCTGCCGGGTGAGCGCAGCGAGTTCGTGTTCACCGAGGAGTGGTATGACGGCCTGTTCGGGCTGGATGCCGGCGAGCAGATGGGCGATGCCTTCTGGGCCGAGATCCTGACCGTGCGCGGTGAAGTGAACAAGGCGCTGGAAGCGGCCCGTGGCGAGAAGCGCATCGGCGGCTCCCTGCAGGCCGAACTGACCCTGTTCGCCAAGCCTGCGCTGGCCGAGCGTCTGAATGCCCTGGCTGACGAGCTGCGCTTCGTGCTGCTCACCTCCAAGGCCAAGGTCGTGATCGCTGACAGTGCACCGGAAGGTTCCGTTGCGACCGAGCGCGATGACCTCTGGCTGAGCGTGGCCCAGTCCGCCGCCGCCAAGTGCGACCGCTGCTGGCACCATGTGGAAGACGTGGGCACCATAGCCGGTCACGAAGAGATCTGTGGCCGCTGCGTCACCAACGTCGAGGGTGACGGCGAAACACGTCAATTTGCCTGATGAACATGACTCATAACAAGAGCGGCCTGCGTTGGCTGTGGCTGGCGGTGCTGGCATTCGTACTGGACCAGGCGAGCAAGCTCGCCGTGGTCAAGCTGCTGCCGTTTGGCTATCCGGGGGTGGAGATCACCCCCTTCTTCAATCTGGTGCACGTCTACAACAAGGGCGCGGCGTTCAGCTTCCTGGCCGATCAGGGGGGCTGGCAGCGCTGGTTCTTCGCGGTGCTGGCGTTTGCCATCTGCGGGCTGCTGATCCACTGGCTGCGCAAGCAGTCGGTCACCCAGCGCTGGAGCGGCATCGCCTATTCGCTCATCATCGGCGGGGCCCTTGGCAACGTGTTTGATCGGCTGGTGCTTGGCCACGTGGTCGATTTCCTCGATTTCTACTGGCAGCGTTCCCATTGGCCGGCGTTCAACCTGGCCGATAGCTTCATCTTCATCGGCGCCGCCATGATAGTGCTGGAAGGCTTCCGTTCCGAGAAGAAGAGGGAGGTGGCATGAATCAGCCTATCGCCGCCGAAATTACGGCCAACAGCAGCGTGCTGTTTCACTTCGCCATCAAGCTGGAGGATGGTTCCGTTGCAGACAGCACTGCGCTGCACGGCAAACCGGCCCGCCTGCGGATGGGGGATGGCAGCCTGACCAACACCTTCGAGCAGTGCCTGCTGGGCCTGCAACAGGGCGATGCCAAGAGCTTCACGCTGGCGCCGGAGCAGGCGTTCGGCCTCGCCAATCCCGACAACATCTACCATCTGGACCGAGCCAAGTTCGGTGCCGATGTGGACCCCAAGGTCGGCACCATCATCCTCTTCGACCAGCCCAATGGCAGCGAGCTGCCCGGCATCATACGGGCGGTGGAAGGCATGTCGGTGACTGTCGATTTCAACCACCCCCTGGCCGGTCATACCGTCACCTTCGAGGTGGAGATCCTGGGCGTTGATGACGAGGAGAAGGTGACCTGATGGATATTCTGCTCGCGAATCCTCGCGGTTTCTGCGCCGGTGTCGATCGTGCCATCAGCATAGTCGAGAGCGCGCTGGAGAAGTTCGGTGCTCCCATCTATGTCCGTCACGAAGTGGTGCACAACCGCTATGTGGTGAACAAGCTGAAAGAGGCGGGCGCTGTGTTCGTCGAGGAGCTGGACGAGGTGCCGGACGACAGTATCGTCATCTTCTCCGCCCACGGCGTGGCCAAGACGGTGCGCGAGATGGCCAAATCCCGAGCCCTCAAGGTGTTTGATGCCACCTGCCCGCTGGTGACCAAGGTACACATGGAAGTCCATCGCGCCAGTCGCAAGGGCTCCGAAGCCGTGCTCATCGGTCACGCGGGTCACCCCGAGGTGATCGGCACCATGGGCCAGTACGAGAACCGCGAAGGCGGCATGTATCTGGTGGAAACGCCGGACGATGTGGCCAAACTCCAGGTGAAGAATCCGGATGATCTCTGCTTCGTCACCCAGACTACCCTGAGTGTGGATGAAACCTCGGATGTGATCGACGCCCTGCGCAAGCAGTTCCCCAAGATCCAGGGGCCACGCAAGGACGATATCTGTTACGCCACCCAGAACCGCCAGGATGCGGTGCGGGAGATGGCGGGGCTGGTGGACGCCATGCTGGTGGTCGGGTCACGCAACTCTTCCAACTCCAACCGTCTGCGCGAGCTGGCCGAGAAGGTGGGGGCTCGCGCCTACCTGATCGACGATGCCTCCATGATCGAAACCGGCTGGCTGGAGGGGGTCGAGCGCATCGGGGTGACGGCCGGCGCCTCGGCACCGGACGTGCTGGTGCAGAACGTCATCGCCCGTCTGCGCGAGCTGGGCGGCAATATGGTCGTCGAGCACCCGGGTCGCGAAGAGAACGTGGTGTTTGAAGTGCCGCCCGAGCTGCGGATCCTCTGATCCGCATCCTGTTGGTCGGGATGAGATGATGGGTCCCCGAGCCACCTCCTGCGAGGTGGCTTTTTTATGCACGATTCTTATGAATCTTGTTTAGCCGGATGCCGCAGGAACCCAGCGAAAATTGATGATGTATGTCCAAGATTTGAGTAGATTGAATTGCAAGCGAAGAGCCGCAGTCTAGACTGCTGATGATCTTCTCATCTGGCTTGATGGCACATGGATATGCAGGCAAGCCCCCAACGAAATCAGAGCGAAACAGGATGTTTTTGCGTTCAGGTTTTAGCCTTATCGAGCTGATGGTCACCATAGCGATCGTGTCGATCCTTTTGACCCTGGGAGTCCCCTCCTTTAGCGCGGTATTGCGCAACATCACGCTGACCACCCAGGCCAACAATTTCGTGGCCGCCATCAACCTTGCCCGCTCCGAAGCCATTCGCCGCAATACGGCTGTGACCCTCTCCGCCACAGCCAGCAACATTACCCAGCATCACTGGGAGTCGGGCTGGCAGATCTGGGTCGACAGCAACGGCAATGGCACCCTGGATAATGGTGAGCTGCTGCGCCTCTTCCCCGACATGGGGTCAGGCACTCTGGTCAGCAACACCTCGCTCTTGCGTTTCAGTGGCAACGGCTTTCTCGATGGCCGCCAGCAGGTGACGCTGGTGTTTTCCCTGCAACCACCTGACTGTGCCGCCGAGCCGGCACGGGACATCATGATCACCCCCGCCGGCCGTCCCTCCATCCAGGAGACCAGCTGCATATGAAGCGTCAACAAGGACTGTCACTGCTCGAAATCCTGATCTCCGTGCTGGTGCTGTCGATCGGCATCCTCGGCATGGCAACCTTGCAACTGCAGGCACTCAAGAGCAACCAGTCGGCGCTGACCCGCACCGAGGCGACCCAGTACGCCTACATGATCACCGACATGATGCGGGCCAATCGCAGCGCGGCCCTGCTCGGCCAGTACAACGTGGGGCTGGGGGAGGCCGTCTCAGGCAGTTCGATGGCCATGTTGGATCTGCAGTACTGGAAACAGGCGCTGACCGGTCTGCCGAGCGGCGATGGCGCCATTGTGATCAGCGCGGGGCAGGCCACCATCACCATACAGTGGGATGCCAGCCGGCTGCCGACCGAGCCTTCGTTGCGCAGCATGACGCTGAGGACGGATCTGTGAGCGGGCGCCCGTCACTGCGACGGCAGGCCGGGGTCGGTCTGGTGGAGGTCATGATAGCTCTGGTGCTGTCTCTGCTGACGGTGGGCATCATCATTCAGGTTTTTCTCGGCAACCATAAGACCTATCTGACCGGCGAGGCCATAGCCCGGGTGCAGGAAGACAGCCGATTTGCCGTCAACCTGCTGCAAAAAGAGCTGCGAATGGTGGGTTATCAGGGGTGTCTGAGCAAGCAGGGGGTCAACATCACCAATACCCTCACCGGCGGGACTGCACTGCCCTACAACTTCACCGTCTATCTGCGTGGCTATGACAATGTCACCGCCACTCTGCCCGCCGCCTTGTCGGCCCTGTTCACCGCAGGCGAGCCCAAACCCAGGCCGGGTAGCGACGTCTTGTTGATCCAGGGGCCGACCGGGGCCGGGGTGCCGGTGACACGCAACAACAGCGCCGCCCAGCTGTTCGTGCAGCAGATATCCAGCAAGGCGAACTACTGCGGCACCGGCAAGCAGGGCTACAGCGACCTGTGCGAAGGGGACATAGTCATGGTCTCCGATTGCCAGAAGGCCCGGATCTTCCAGATCACCCAGACCCAGGTGGTGGGAGCGGGGACCGAGGTCAACATAGGTCACTCCAATGACAACAAATACACCCCAGGCAATGCAATCAGCTCCTGGGGCGGGGCCAGCAGCCCGGTCGAGGAGCGCTTTGGTGCCGGTTCGATACTGAGCCGGATGGAGACCCGGATCTACTACATTGCCCGGGCCTCGGCCAGCGCCCCCTACACCCTCTATCGCAAGAGCGGTCTCGCCGCTGGCATGCCGCTGGTCGAGGGGGTGACCGACATCCAGCTGACCTTCGGCGAGGATCAGAACCGGGATCGGGCGGCGGATCGTTACGTGAGCGCCGCCAGCAATCCGAACTGGGACAACGTGCTGGGGATTGGTGTCCAGCTCCTGATGCGCAGCGCTCAGGGCAATCTGGTCTCCGCGCCCCAGTCCTTGAGCTTTGCGGGCTCGACCTTCCAGGCTGGCGACAATCACTGGTACTGGGTGGCCGAAACCACGGTCGCCCTGCGCAACCGGCTGCCATGAGGATGGAATCCATGATGCCTCGACAACAGGGAATGGCACTGGTGATCAGCCTGATTTTTCTGGCCATGGTGAGCCTGCTGGCGATGGCCAGCATGCAGGGCGCACTGCTGCAGGAGAAGATGGCGGGCAACCAGAAGGAGTCACAGCAGGCGCTGCAGGCGGCGGAGGCCGGTTTGCGTGCCGCCGAGCGCTATCTGGAAGCCGGTAATTCAGGCCCCTATGACAACAGCGCCGGTTTGTACGAGTTCGTCAGCGTGGCGGTGGATCCCGCGTCTCCCTCCACGGCCTGGCGTACCTATGCCAACAGCGGTCTGGCGGGGCGCGCCCCCGAGTACTTCATCGAGCGACTGCCCTACACCCAGGCTGGCAATGAGAGTCTGGCGGTCGACGAACCCATAGGCGAGCGTCGCCTCTATCGCATCACGGCAAGGGGATTCGGTCTCTCGGATGAGAGCCGGGTGCTGTTGCAATCGACCTACAGCCGCTAGGAGGGCAACCCATGCGCACATCTGGCTACGGACTCTCGGCCCTGCTGCTCTGCTCGTCGGTGCAGGCCGCGCTCGATATTGCCCAGGTTCCCCTCTATCTCGGTACCCGGGCCGAGCCCAACATCATGTTCAGCCTCGATGATTCCGGCTCCATGCACTTCGAGCTGATGCCGGAGGGGCTGATCGAGAACAGCGCCCGCTACGTCTATCCCCGCGTCGACAACGTGTATGGCAGCGAGGACTATGACAACCGGACCGTCACCTTCACCAGCAACAACGACCGCAACGCCTATACCCGCTCAAGCAACAACAACAAGCTCTACTACAACCCGCTGCAGAGCTACCGTCCCTGGGCCAAGGCGGATGGCACCCTGATGGCGAACGCCAGCATCAGCTGTGCGCCGCACAATCCGTTCAATACGGCCGCCGGTTGCCGTGACCTGACCAAGAACAACCGGTCTAGATCGCTGCGTTACTACACCGGATTCTCCTCCAGCGACTACAACGATGACGAGACGTTCTGGCCCGCCGTCTACTTTGCCTACAAGGGCAGTGGCGATGTGAAGAAGGTGGGCAGCTACACCCGGGTCGAGATCAAGTCGGGCAGCACCTATGGCGGACGCCCCAACCGCAGCGACTGCAAGAGCGCCCCCGTCTGCACCTATGACGAGGAGATCCAGAACTTCGCCAACTGGTATACCTACTATCGCTCCAGGATCCTGGCGGCCAGGGCCGGGGTTGGGCGGGCCTTTGCCAGTCAGGGGCAAGCCATCCGGGTCGGCTTTGCCACCATCAACGCCAGTGGCAGCGTGATCCGTGGTGTGGCCCCCTTCTCCGGCACCGATCGCAGCGCATTTTTCAGTGACCTCTACAGCCGCGACATTCTGGCGTCCGGCACACCGCTGCGCACCAGTCTGAAGGATGTGGGGGAGTACTTCTCCCGCACGGACAACAATGGCCCCTGGGCCACCAGTGCGGGCAGCACTCTGCCGCACCTCACCTGCCGTCAGAGTTACAACATACTGATGACGGACGGCTACTGGAACGGAGACACCCCTTCGGTGGGGGATCAGGACAAGGACGGTTACAGCAATACCCTGGCCGATGTGGCCTACCAGTATTGGAAGGCGGATCTGCGCACCGATCTGGCCAACAAGGTACCGACCAGCACGGCAGATCCCGCCAACTGGCAGCATCTGGTCAATTTCACCGTCGGGCTGGGGGTGAATGGCTCGCTCAATCCGGCCAACGGCATCCCGAGCAACTGGCCCAATCCCCATGATCCGGATGACAAGGAGTACAAGAACCCGACCTACATTCCGGAGTACAAGATCGATGATCTCTGGCATGCGGCACTCAACAGCAAGGGCAGCTTCTTCAGTGCGGCCGACCCCGACACCTTTGCCGCGGCCCTGAGCAGTACCCTTGCCCAGATCGCGGCCCGCAACAGCTCAGCCAGTTCGGTGACCGCCAATGCGACCCGGCTGGACAGCAATACCCACATCTATCAGGCCCGTTACAACAGCGGGGACTGGTCGGGACAACTGGTTTCCATTCCGCTCAACAGCGATGGATCATTGGGCTCCATGGCCTGGGATGCGGCGACCCTGATCCCGGCGCATTCGGCCCGCACTATTTTCACCCGGCAAAACGGGGTCGGCATCCCTTTCACCTGGACCGATCTCAATGCCACCAACCGCGCCCTGTTCAACATCGCCGGCGACAACCAGGGGGAGAACCGGGTCACCTATCTGCGCGGTGATCGCAGCCGTGAACAGAGCAATGGCGGCCTGTTTCGCAGTCGCAGCGATCTGCTGGGGGACATCATCAACTCGGATCCCGTCTATGTCGGTGTCAGGGACTACGGCTATGCCAGCGCCACCGGGCTGAGCCAGACGGAGCGGGACAGCTACCAGACGTTCCTCGGCTCGACGGCGATCAGTCGCCGTACACCCATGCTCTATGTAGGAGCCAATGATGGCATGCTGCATGGGTTTCGCGTCGCCAACGGGGTCGAGAAGCTGGCCTATATTCCCGCCAGCCTGCTGGGAGATCTGAGCCTGCTGACCAAGCCGGATTACAGTCATCGTTACTATGTGGACGGGACACCCAAGGTCGGTGATGCCTACCTTGGCAGCAGCTGGAAGACGGTGCTGCTGGGGTCGACGGGGGCCGGTGGCAAGGCCGTATTCGCCATCGACGTGACGGCGCCGGACAGCTTCACCGCCGACAAGATGCTGTGGGAGTTCACGAACGCCGAGATGGGGGTGGCACTGGCTGCGCCGACCCTGGTTCGGGTCAAGTCCGGCAGCAAGTGGGTGGCGCTGGTGGCCAACGGTTACAACAGCACCAGCCAGACGGCGCGCTTGTTCGTGCTGGATCTGGCGACCGGCGCCGTGATCAAGGAGATAGATACCCAGGTGGGCTCGGCCAGCGAACCGAACGGTCTCTCATCTCCCTTGCCGGTGGATGAGGACGGCGATCGGGTGGCTGATTATGTCTATGCCGGCGATCTGCAGGGCAACCTGTGGAAGTTCGATCTGACCGACAACAACAGCGCCCAGTGGGGCAGCGCCTTCAAGACCGGCAACAAGCCAAAGCCGCTGTTCCAGGCCTGCAATGGCACCTGCTCGGCCAGTACGCGCCAACCCATTACCATGCGGCCACTGGCGATCCGCCATCCCAAGGGGGGCATCATGGTGCTGATGGGGACGGGGAGCTATTTCACCAACGATGACAAGCTGTTGCCTGCAACTCCGAGGCTGGAGGCCGTCTATGGTATCTGGGACACGGGGGCCGAGGTGAGCAGCAGCCAGTTGCTGCAACAGAGCATCACCCACGAGTATTCGGCCAATGGCACCACCATCAAGTTCAACGTCCGGGTGGTGTCCAGCAAGGCAGTCAACTACACCAGTCAGAAGGGCTGGTACCTGGTATTGAAGTCACCCGGGCTGAGCAAAGGAGTGGGGGAGCGCGCCGTCTCCGAGATGCTGTTTCGGAACAAGCGGCTTATCTTCAACACCCTGATCCCCTCGGCAGATGCTTGTGACTTCGGCGGTCGTTCCTGGTTGATGGAGCTGGATCCCGTGTCGGGGGCCCGTTTGACCTATTCGGTGTTTGACGTCAATGGTGACGGTGCCGTCAACGATGATGACTATGTGGGGATCAAGGATGATGCCGGCAATGACGTCAAGGTGCCGGTCAGTGGCAAGCAATTTGACGAACTCACCACGACCCCGAGCGTGGTGGAGGATGCGGACATGGAGCGTAAATACATCAGCGGATCCAGTGGCAACATCTCGGTCACGCTGGAAGAGGGGGCGGGCGATCTGGGTGGTCGTCAATCCTGGTTGCAACTGGACTAGAGGCTGGCATGGTGCGTGGATTTTCCCTGATGGAGTTGATGATTGCGGTGGCCGTGATGGCCATCCTGACCGTGATCGCCTACCCCAGTTACAACAACTACATCGCCTCGGCCAAGCGGGCCGAAGCCAAGGCGACCTTGCTGGAGGCCGCGCAATATCTGGAGCGGCAGTTTACCGCCGAGGGCAACTATGATGGTGGGAATCTGGCTTCTGCCGGACTGGCGACCCTGCCAAAGGAGGGGGGAGAGGCTTATTACAACCTGGCGCTCAATGCCAGCGGGGGTCGTTATACCCTGACGGCGATTCCAACCGGAGCCATGAATGGTGACCCCTGCGGCCTGCTGACCCTGGATCAGGGCGGGCAGCAAGGGGTGTCAGGCGCCACCATGACGGCGGCAGAGTGTTGGTAGGGCATCGATAACGGTCGCCTGTTACCAGCAATCGGCTGGGGTCTTGGTGTCGGCCTTGTTGAGTGTCAGGGTATCGCAGGCAGTGCTGCCGGCCTTGTCTCCGACCTGAGCCCCTTTGGTGGTGGCGATCAGGGTATAGGTGGTCGCGGTCGCCCCTGAAATGGTGAAGGTGTAGTAATCGCTGGCAGGGTTACCCACCTGGGAGGGGGTTGCGCTGTAGCTGGTGTTGGAGACCCGAAACTCCTCCTGCTTGAGCTGCATGCTGAGCAATCCCTTGAAGGCTTCGGCCCGGCGGGATTTGCGCAAACCATCGGTGAAGCTGGGGTAGGCGACAGAGGCAATGATGGCGACGATGGCGATCACGACCATCAACTCCAGCAGTGTGATACCTGATTGTTTGATTCTCATGGGCGGCATGGTTCGTGAAACAGGTTGATACTATAGGATAGTACTGACAGTACGCTCTACTGGCATGAGCAAAAAGAAAGGAGTCTTGAGCTAATGGAATGCACAGAGGGCAGATCCGCCGGTTTTACCCTGATCGAACTGATGGTTGCCCTGGCCCTGGTCGCCCTGCTGTTGACCGTGGCCATTCCCAGCTATCAATCATTGCGCCAGGACCAGATGGTCAAGGCGGCGACTCAGGCCGTCTATACGGATGTGATGTTGCTCAAGTCCGAAGCACTCAAGCGCAATCGCAACTTGCAGATGATCCTGTTCAACAGTGGTACCAACAACTGGTGCTATCGCATCAGCATCGACGGAACCTGCGGCAGTTGCAGCGATGCCTGCTCCAGTATCGAGGGTCGCAAGGGGGCCGATGCCAGCGAGTTTCCGGGCATTGTCCTGACGGCGACCTATACCGAATCATCGAGCCAGGTGCGCCCTATCACGTTTTCTCCCCGTCGCGGCACCCTGCCCAGCGGCAGCATCACGGTTGCCTCGTCCGTTGCCAGCATGAAGGTGGTGACCAGCAACCTCGGGCGGGTACGCACCTGTGCCGTCAGCAACCTGGTCGGGGAGGTGACATGCGATTGAGGGCTCATGGTTTCAACCTGGTCGAACTGATGGTCGCCATGGTGGCCGGGCTGCTGCTGGTCGCGGCTGTCACCTCGCTGTTCGCCACCATCCTCAAGGCCAATCATACCGCCATGCAGACCAGTCGCCTGAATCAGGAGATCCAGCTGCTGACGGACATGATAGCGCGCGATATCCAGCGAACCGGGTATGACACCAATGCGACTCAATTTCTTGCCGCAGCATCCGGCAGCCGCTCCAGTTTCTATTTTGATACGGCAACGGATCTGATGAATGAAACGGCGACGGGCTCCGGCCTCTATACCTGTATCAGGGTGCGCTATGACAATGATGAGAACGGTGTACTGAACACGGACGACACCCTGGTCTACAGCTACAGCAGTGCTGACAAGGGGATCAAGCAGGGGACTGGTGCGACGACATGTGGCAACGGCAGCCTTGTTTCTACCGATGACACCATAGAGATAACCGCCATGACCCTCAGGTTGCTGCCGAGCAGCCAGGTCAGCGGGGCGCGGGCACTGCAGTTGATGATGAGCGGTCGTTTCAAGTCTGCGCCCGCACTGACCCTGAATCTGCAGCGAGACATCAAACTGCGTAATGATGGGTACTGATATGAGCCGACAGTCGGGTTTTACCACCTTCACCATCACGTTGCTGCTGGTGCTGATCTTGTTGGGTATCTCACTGCTGGTCGGCAAGATGCTGGTGGCCGATCGCCGGGTAACCCTCAATGAGGTGCTCTATCGTCAAGCCATGGCGATGGCAGAGCAGGGCATGGCGGATGGATTGGGGCGACTGACGCTGGATCCGGGTTGGCGCACCAGTTCGGCGACGACCACGCTGACCACGGGCAGTTACACGCTCTCGTCAGTGGATGACACGGCCATTACCGTGGGGTCCGTGGTGGTGACTCCGATCCGGGTGCGCTCCCAGGCAACGCTGAGCAACGATCAGGCGCAGGCAGCGGTAGAGACCAAGGTGGTTCGCTTCAGCGTGTTGGCGGGATCGCCTGCGGCCCCCTTGACCGTGGCTGGCGGCATGGCGGTCGGCGGCAACTTCACCATAGTGGCCAATCCCAATGGCGGTGGGCTGGGTGTGCCCCTGTCGGTCTGGACCAGTGGCGACGTCGACCTCATTACGGGTACGGGGCAAACGTGCCATCAGGGGGATTACAGCGGCGGCTGCTCGGCCAATATCAGCCAGAAAGGGGACAAGCAGTCGGATATCAAGGACAACGATGCCGCCTTTCCGACCGATCTGGTCTGGTATCTGTTCAATGAAAAGGATGATGCTGCCGGTTGGACCAATCTGGAGGCCAGAGCCACACTGCGACTGACCGATTGCAGCTCCCTCGGCCCTGCCTCGACCGGGCTCATCATAGTAGATGGCGACTGCAAGCCTTCTGCCAACGTCGGCTCAGAGGCCGCCCCCGTGATCCTGATAGTGCGCAACGGTGATCTGGCGGTCAATGGCAACACTGTGCTGTACGGTCTGGTCTTTGCCTACTCGTCCAACCCGGCCGCGGCCGGCACGGATGTGAAGCTGACCGGCGGGGCCATAGTGCATGGCGCCATGGTATCCAATTATCAGCTGGGAAATGCCAACGGCACCTACGATGCAAAGTTCGATGCCAATGTATTGAGTAACATCTCGAATGGCGCCGCTTTTCAGGTCGTCAATCAGGTGCCCGGCAGTTGGCGGGACTGGTAGAGGAAGATGAGGATGAATAGGCAAAAAGGATTTGGCCTGCTTGAGATTTTGATCACGCTGGTCGTACTGGGGGTCGGGGTTGTCGGCCTGGTCGCCATGTCAAAGTCGGCGCTGACTGTCTCGCAGGATGGCCGTCGCTATGAGACGGCGATGCGCCTGGCTGAGTCAAAACTCGATGAGTTCCGCAACTTCAATGGCGTGATGACGGCAACGGCACCGCTCACGGCCTACAACCAGATCACCTCGGCCAGTGCCGCCGTTACCCTGTCGGGGGAGCCCTATTCTCTGGCCTGGACCGTGACCAATCAGTATCTGAATGGCTCAACCTGGCAAGGCACGGCGCCAGTCGGCTATCGCCTCAGCTATCCGGGGCGAAAGGCGGTGGCAGTCAATGTCGGCTGGTCGGATAGCGAAGGGCAATCCCATACGCTGCAGCTTGTCGGTAATGTATCGCCGATAGAGTCCTTGAGCACAGATCAGTTGAACGGGGGCTTGAACACCGCAAGGCAGGGACCCAAGGTCAACTATACGCCTGGGGTTGCCCCGGATGTCATCTCGGTTGAGCTGGGCGATGGCAACAAGCAGGAGACCAGCAAGCCCCTGCCCACAGTCACGTCCAAAGATGGTCAGGTCGGCAAGTTGGTGCAGTTTGAAACCGTGACTTACAAGCCTGAGGCCGGAGGCAACACCCAGCAGGTGTTGCAGGACATGGCCTCAGTCTCCTGCTCATGCAGTTATGGCTCCAGCCTGACCGCCTATTTGCCGGGGCAGGTCTACAGTTCGGCGAGCAAGCAACTTTACTGGAAAGCCGGTGCCATGCAGAGCAAGCCGACCGGGACGCTCGACAGCAGCGTCAATGGCCAGCCCACGCTGTGTACCAGCTGCTGCAAGGATCACTTCGATGGCAGTGGCTCCAGCTTTACTAACTTCTATGCTCCGCTCAACACCAGCCGGGTGCGTTACAACAGTGCCTTGAGCACTGTCACCAGTGGCAAATATGTGGACGCCTGTCGTTTTGTCCGGCTGGACGGTTTCTATCGCCCCTTGCCAGACTGGAACCTGGTCAAGGTAGTGGTGACCACGGCCGATTTTCTGGCCAAGCCGGCCAATCAGGCCAGCTATCAGAAATACATCAAGTACGTGGTCAAGACTTACATCGACTGGCAGAAGTCGACCCTGAACTGGACGCAAGGCGCCTCCGCCACACTCCCGACGATCACCGACTTTTCGGCCTGGCTGGCCTCCAATGCAGAGACTGGGGGAGATACCACGACAGGCATCACAGTCAGTACCGGCACGGCGCAGCTCATCGCTCGCGGCATCTATGTGGACGTGCTTGACCCTGTCTATCTGGTTGGCATCGACACCAGCGCGACTGACTATCTGACCAAGGTGCCGTTTCAGGATATCAACCTGACCATGCTGGCAGAATGGACCATGGGACCACTGACCCTGTTGACCGGCAGCGCCACCGATTATGCAACCGTCACCAATGAAGCGGTGAAAACCGTGGTGGACCTCAATAACTACTATTTTGGCAGTTACAGTCGCGGCTACATGACGGCGAAAAAATCGACCAAAGACAGCGGCCAGATACTGCGGGACGTCATTATCCGGGTCGCCGCCTATCAGGGGAACTCGGGGATCACCGCCTCCCTGATCTCCCCGCAGGATCAATCATTGGCATTGAGCGCCGACATGCTGGTGAAAATTGATGCAAGCCAGCAGACGGTACCGACCATCAAAGTCAGTGGCCGAATCCAATGCTTGGATCGTGGCAAGGGGAACAATAATCCGCCGCCAGAGGCCTGCAGCAAGAACACCTTCAACAACCTGAGCATCAGCACGCCAAACTCGGGGGCGACCTGCCGTATCGACAAACCGCAGGCGAACAACCAGCCCGCAGCCTATCTGTGCGAGGCCCCGGAAAATGCGACGCTGGCCATCAATCTTTCCTACACCAATCAGGGCAGCACAACCTACATGCTGCAGCCGCCCTCTTTCAGCGTGCAGATGACGCCACAGCCCAACAATCAGGTGTTGAGCGGGCCCTGTTCCCTGCTGGTGGACAATGGCGTCACCAACGCTGCCAACCTGACTTGCACCCCTTGAGCCTTGGGCGCTGGCACAGCCAGCGCCTTTTCTTTATCATTCCCCATCATTTTCGATTTTAAGATGCATCGCCATGGCAAAAGCCCTCTCTCTGATGCTTGCCCAGTTGAATCTGACGGTAGGCGCCATCGAAGATAACTGTGACAAGGTGCTGGCTGCGGCCACCCAGGCCGAGCAGCAAGGTGCTGATCTGCTGGTGTGCTCCGAGCTGGCCCTGACCGGCTACCCGCCGGAAGATCTGCTGTTGCGTGCCGATCTGATGATCCGGGTCGACGCTGCTCTGGCTCGCATCACGGCCTGGCAGGGCAAGTGTGCCATTCTGGTGGGTCACCCCTGGCGTGAGGGGGCTGCGCTCCATAATGCGGCCTCTCTCTATGAGCAGGGCAAGCTTATCGCCCGTTACTTCAAGCAGGATCTGCCCAACTACGGGGTATTTGACGAGAAGCGCTACTTCACCGCTGGCACGGATAGCTGCGTGGTGCCCTTCCGTGGTCATCAGCTGGGACTGCTCATCTGCGAAGATCTGTGGCAACCGGGCCCGGCGCTGGCCGCCAAGGCGGCGGGAGCTGAGCTGCTGCTCACCATCAACGCCTCGCCCTACGATCAGGAGAAACCCTGGATCCGCCATGAGCTGATGACGACCCGCTGCCACCAGACAGGTTTGCCGCTGGTCTATCTCAATCAGGTGTGTGGCCAGGACGAGCTGATCTTCGACGGTTGTTCCAAGGTGTTCAATGGTCGGGGCGAGCTGACCCATAAATTGGCTCCGTTTGCCGAAGAGCTGGCCCTGGTGCGCTTTGCCGCCGGGCAGCCGCTGAAAGAACGGGAGCCTGCCGCGTCGCTCGACCCTTTGGCCGAGACCTATCAGGCACTGGTGCTGGCGGTGCGTGACTACATCACCAAAAACGGTTTCCAGGGGGCTGTGCTGGGTCTCTCCGGCGGTATCGATTCCGCCCTGACCCTGGTCATAGCGGCCGATGCCATAGGGGCGGACAAGGTGCAGGCGGTGATGATGCCGTTCCGCTACACAGCCCAGATGAGTGTGGAGGATGCCAAGGAGCAGGCCGAGCGGATGGGGGTCGAGTTCGACATCATCTCCATCGAGCCCATGTTCGAAGGTTTCATGACCCAGCTGGCACCGCTGTTTGCCGGCACAGCCCGGGATACCACGGAAGAGAACCTGCAGGCTCGCTGCCGTGGCGTGCTCTTGATGGCACTCTCCAACAAGCGTCGGCGCATAGTGCTGACCACCGGCAACAAGAGCGAGATGGCCGTGGGCTATGCCACCCTGTATGGTGACATGGCGGGCGGTTTCGACGTGCTCAAGGACGTGCCCAAGACGCTGGTCTTCAAATTGTGCGAATATCGCAACTCGGTCGATTACGTGATCCCGCAGCGGGTCATCGACCGTCCCCCCTCGGCAGAGCTTGCACCAGACCAGGTGGATCAGGACAGCCTGCCCCCCTACGACATCCTGGATGCCATCCTCAAGCGCTACGTGGAAGAGGATGCCTCGGTCGCCGATCTGGTGGCAGAGGGATTCGAGGAGGCCGTGGTGCGCAAGGTGATCCGGCTGGTGGATCTCAACGAATACAAGCGCCGTCAGGCCGCCGTCGGGCCCCGTATCACGGCCCGCAACTTTGGTAAGGATCGCCGTTACCCCATCACATCCGGGTTTGGCAAACAGAACTGGTAAGGAGTCACCATGAAGAAGATTGAAGCCATCATCAAACCGTTCAAGCTGGACGATGTGCGCGAGGCCCTGGCCGAGATCGGCATCAACGGCATGACGGTATCCGAAGTCAAAGGCTTCGGCCGCCAGAAGGGGCACACCGAGCTCTATCGCGGTGCCGAATACATGGTGGATTTCCTGCCGAAGGTAAAGGTGGAGCTGGTGGTGCAGGACGAGGATCTCGATGCCTGCCTGGAAGCCATCCAGAACACAGCCCGCACCGGCAAGATAGGTGACGGCAAGATTTTCGTCTGCGAGGTGGAACGGGTCATTCGTATTCGTACCGGCGAAGAGAACGAAGACGCGATTTGATGTGATGCATGTGCCTCGTAACGATCAAGAGAACGAAGATGCAACACGGCTGATGTCATGGATGCGCCTCGCTGCGGTGGCAGGCCTGCTGGCCGGCCTGACCGCTTGCAGTACCCGGCCGCCGGCCCAGCCGGAGAACCTGTGCCAGATCTTTCGGGAGAAACCCGAGTGGCACAAGGCGGCACTCAAGATGAACGAGAAGTGGGGTACACCGATCCAGGTGGTGATGGCCATGATGTACCAGGAGTCCTCCTTCGTACACGACGCCCAGCCGCCGATGGGGTACTTCCTCTTCATCCCGACCGGGCGGGCCAGCTCCGCTTATGGTTATGCCCAGGTGAAAGACGAAACCTGGGACGATTACCAGCGGGAAACCGGCAACGGCTGGAGCAGTCGCGACGACTTTGCCGACGCCATCGATTTCATGGGCTGGTACACTAACAAGGCCCAGCGGCTGAACGGCACCTCCAAGTGGGATGCCTATGGCCAGTATCTCAACTATCACGAAGGGTGGGGTGGCTACCGGCGTGGCAGCTACCGCAGCAAGGGGTGGTTGATGAAGACCTCCCGCAAGGTAGAGGCTCGCGCCCAGCGCTACGGCGCCCAGTATCGACAATGCAAGGATCAGCTCTCCAGCGGGGGCTGGTTCTGGTAACCAAATCAGGAGTCAGAAATGCCGTTATTGGACAGTTTTACCGTTGACCACACCCGCATGGAAGCCCCTGCGGTACGCGTGGCCAAGACAATGCAGACCCCGAACAAGGACACCATTACCGTGTTCGATCTGCGTTTCTGCGTGCCGAACCAGGAGATCCTCTCCGAGCGTGGCATCCACACCCTCGAGCACCTGTTTGCCGGTTTCATGCGTGATCACCTGAACGGCAATGGGGTGGAGATCATAGACATCTCCCCCATGGGTTGCCGTACCGGCTTCTACATGAGCCTGATCGGCGCACCGGACGAGGCCCGTGTCGGCGCAGCCTGGCAAGCGGCCATGAGCGATGTGCTGACAGTGCAGGATCAGGCCAAAATCCCGGAGTTGAACGAATACCAGTGTGGCACCTTCAGCATGCATTCGCTGGAAGAGGCCCATGCCATCGCCCGTCACGTGCTGGAGCGCGGCATTGGCGTCAACCACAACGACGAGCTGGCCCTGCCGGAAGAGAAGCTGAAAAGCCTCTGAGCCTGGTATCGCCAGCATGAAAAAGGCCGGTCATTGACCGGCCTTTTTGTTGTCTGGAAGGATCAGGATGGCAGCGGCATCACCCGGTTTCGGCCCAGTTCCTTGGCTTTGTAGAGCAGCTTGTCGGTACGTTCGACCAGGGCATCGCCCGTCTCCTGGCCATTGTACTCGCCCACCCCGAACGAAGCCGTGATGTGGTCGATGCGGCGGCCAGACTTGCGATCCAGAATGGACATCTTCTCGATGGCCCGGCGCAGGCTCTCGGCCATCTGGCGGCTCAGGGCCAGGCTGCGCATGGGCACCAGCAGGGCAAACTCCTCGCCACCGAGCCGGTAGGCGGTGATGCCCTCCTTGCAGGTTTCCCGCAGCCGCTTGCTGAAGGCGCGCAATACCTGATCCCCCAGCAGATGGCCATATTCATCGTTGAAGTTCTTGAAGCGGTCTATGTCCGACAAAATGAGAGAGAAGGGGCGCTTGCCGCGGATCAGGCCGTCTATCTCCAGATCGAAGGCGCGTCGGTTGAGCAGGGAGGTGAGGGCATCCTCGTTGGCCAACTTGCGAGTCTCATTCAGCGCCTCGCGCAGCTCCTTGATCTCCTTCTCGGCGCTGCTGAGCTGATTGCGAAAATGCATGGTCGACATGCGAACATCCCGCGACTCGCGTACCAGATCCCGCAGGATACCCATGGTATCCTCCAGGCTCAGCCCCTCATCGTCGATGAGGCTCAGCCGATCGAAGCTCTTGTCGAGCATCTCCTGGAACATGCCGGTGTCGGAGATGGCATCCTGCATGCTATGGCCGAGCTCGTTGGCCATGGCAGCCAGAGTGAGCTTCATCGCCTCCATCTGCTGCTCGTCCTCGGCGGCGAGATGCTGGTGATAGAGGCGTTCGCAAGTGGTGAGAGAGCAGGTGCCCTGCAGCTTGATGGCCTGATCGATGGCCTGATTGAGCTCGGGCATGCTGGCGGCCACATAGTTATACCAAAGGGTGTAATTATCCGGCGTCGTGGGAATTTGATACTTGATCATCAGGGGAACCGCCTGCTTCAGATAGGCGGCGGATTGGGCGAACGAGTCCTTGCTCATGAGTTCCGTGTCTCATCATGCCTGCAAACTTTGCATAGTATGACAGAGAGATTGGCCAAAAGGCAGCCGATGGATGCCATTAGCTCCCCCCTTCGATATAATGTCTGCGTTATTACCTACCCTAAGGCCTGCTTATGTCTCAAAAAGATCCTTTCCTCCAACGCGAGGCCGAAAAATACGAAAACCCCATCGCCAGTCGCGAGATGCTGCTGGAGCTCATCAAGGGCCATGAAAAACCCATGTCCCGGGAAGAGCTGGCCAAGGCTCTCAAACTGACCGACGAAGAGCCGTTGGAAGCCTTGCGCCGTCGTCTGCGCGCCATGGAGCGTGATGGGCAACTCGTGTTCACTCGCAACCAATGTTATGCCCTGCCGGATCGTCTGAATCTGGTGAAAGGGTATGTACTCGGCCACAAAGATGGTTTCGGTTTTCTGCGCCCGGAAGGTGGTGGACCGGATCTCTATTTGAACAACCGCGAGATGCAGCGCCTGATGCATGGCGACTACGTGCTGGTGCAGCCGACCGAGATTGACCGCAAGGGTCGTCAGGAAGCGCGTCTGGTGCGTCTGCTCAAGTCCCGCGAGGCGGATATCGTCGGCCGTTACTTCGTCGAGAATGGCGTTGGTTTCGTGGTGCCGGATGACAGCCGCATCGGCCAGGACATCATCATCCCCGAAGGGGAAAACAAGGGTGCCCGCCAGAGCCAGGTGGTAGTGGTGCGCATCAATCAGCGTGCCACCTCCCGCATCAACGCGGTCGGTACCGTGCTGGACGTACTGGGCGAGAACATGGCGCCGGGCATGGAGATCGAAATCGCCCTGCGTACCCACGGCATCCCGCATACCTGGCCGGAAGAGGTGACCAAGGAGGTTGCCGGTCTGGGCGAACAGGTACCGGAGAAGGCCAAAGAGGGTCGTATCGACCTGCGAGCTCTGCCGTTGGTCACCATAGACGGGGAAGATGCTCGTGACTTCGATGATGCCGTCTTCTGTGAAGCCAAGCGCGGTGGCGGCTGGCGCTTGTGGGTGGCCATCGCGGATGTCTCCTCCTACGTGAAGCCCGGTACTGCGCTGGATGCCGAAGCGTATCAGCGTGGCAACTCCGTCTACTTCCCCGAGTTCGTGGTGCCCATGCTGCCGGAGGTGCTCTCCAACGGCCTCTGCTCCCTGAACCCGCAGGTCGACCGTCTGTGCATGGTATGCGAGATGACCATCTCAGCAGCCGGCCGCATGTCCGGTTACAAGTTCTACGAAGCCGTGATGAACTCCCACGCGCGCATGACCTACAGCAAGGTGGCTGCGATCCTGGATGGCGAGCCCAAGCTGCGTCAGCAGTACGAGCCGCTGGTGGGTCACATCGAGGAGCTCAACAACCTCTACAAGGCGCTCAAGCACGCTCGTCACCAGCGTGGCGCCGTGGAATTCGAGAGCGAAGAGACCCGCTTCATCTTCAACGCCCAGCGCAAGATCGACCAGATAGTGCCGCTGGTGCGCAACGATGCCCACAAGATCATCGAAGAGTGCATGATCCAGGCGAACGTGGCCGCAGCCCGTTACATCGAGAAGAACGAAGCCTTTGCCCTGTTCCGGGTGCACGACCGTCCGGGCGAAGAGCGTCTGACCGGTTTCCGTGACTTCCTGGCCGAACTGGGTCTGGAGCTCAAGGGGGGCCTCGAGCCAGAGCCGAAAGACTTTGCCGAGCTGGCCGCCAAGTTTGAAGGGCGTCCGGATGCGGAGCTGCTCTCCACCATGCTGCTGCGCTCCATGCGTCAGGCCGTCTATCAGGCCGACAACATAGGTCACTTCGGTCTGGCCCTGAAGTCCTATGCGCACTTCACCTCGCCGATCCGTCGTTACCCCGACCTCATCCTGCACCGCGCCATCAAGTACCAGACGGCCAAGGAGCAACAGGGCAATCTGCGCCACAAGTGGACTCCGAGCGGTGGTTACCACTACCAGCTGGAAGAAGTGGATCCCATGGGCGAGCACTGCTCCATGACAGAGCGCCGTGCCGACGATGCGACCCGCGACGTGGCCGACTGGCTCAAGTGCGAGTACATGCTGGACCACGTGGGTGACGAGTTCGACGGCGTCATCGCCAGCGTCACCGGCTTTGGTTTCTTCGTCCGTCTGGCGGAGATCCACATCGACGGTCTGGTGCACGTCAGCACCCTCACCAATGACTACTACCAGTTTGATCCCCTGCACATGCAGCTGATCGGCGAGAACTTCCGCCGTCGCTACCGTCTGGGCGACAAGGTACGCGTCAAGGTGATGGGCGTGAACCTGGACGATCGCAAGATCGACTTCGTGATGGTGGAAGCGCCACTCACCGGCAAGGATGGCAAAGAGGTAGTGCGCAAGCCTGCCAAGGGTGGCCAGCGTCACGATAAACGCAAAGAGGGCAAGGATACCGGTAAATCCGACAAGGGTGGCCGCGCCAAGCCCAGCAACAGACGACCGAGCAAAAAGGCTCGTGATAAGGTCAAGAGCACGAAATGAGTACTGAACTGATCTACGGCATTCACGCTGTATCTGCGCTGCTTGAGCGTACCCCGGAGCGTTTCATCGAAGTGTGGGCCCTCAAGGGCCGGGATGACGACCGGCTGCAACCCCTGCTGACCGAGCTTGAATCCCTCGGTCTCAAGGTGCAGAGCGTGAACCGCAAGACGCTCGATGACAAAGCCGAAGGCAGCAATCACCAGGGCATCATGGCCAAGGTGATAGAGGCGCCCAAGCTGGCCGAGCACGATCTGGCCAGCCTGCTGGACAGCTTGGCGGTGCAAGAGACCGCCCCCTTCCTGCTGGTGCTGGACGGGGTGACTGATCCGCACAACCTGGGTGCCTGCCTGCGCAGCGCCGATGCGGCCGGGGTCCATGCGGTGATAGTGCCGCGGGACAAGGCCAGCGGCCTGACCTCTGTGGTGCGCAAGGTCGCCTGTGGTGCCGCCGAAGTGGTGCCGCTGATCCAGGTCACCAACCTGGCCCGCAGCCTGCGCGAGTTGCAGGAGCGCGGCATCTGGCTGGTCGGTACCGCCGGTGAGGCAGATCACGACCTCTATCAGGCCAAGCTGACCGGCCCCATGGCACTGGTCATGGGCGCCGAAGGCAAGGGCATGCGCCGCCTGACTCGCGAGCATTGCGACGAACTGGTGAGCATCCCTATGGCCGGGGCCGTCTCCAGCCTCAATGTCTCGGTGGCAACGGGCGTCTGCCTGTTCGAAGCCGTGCGTCAGCGTCGCGCCTGAGGCGAACGGGATGGACAGACCCCCGTTTAGCCGGGATCGGGTCATGAATGAGCAGGAGGCCACGCGCCTCCTCTCTTTTGCCCGGCCTTTGACCCTGAGCCCTCGTTCCTGCCTCTGGCATGCCGGTGACCAGCCCGATCTGCTGGTCAAGGTGGAGCAGGGGTTGCTGCGAGCCAAGGTGGTGCTGGCGGATGGGCGCGAGTACATCAAGGAGTTCTATTGGGAGGGGGACGAGTTTATCGACTTCCACCATCTGCTCAGTGGGGAACCCGCCCGCTACAGTGTTGAGGCGCTGGAGCCCTGCCGCCTGCAACTCTTCAACCTGAGCGATTTGCGTCAGCTCCCTTGCTGGTCCGCCTGGTATCACCACTTGCTGGCGGTACAGTTGCGTATCAAGGAAGAGAAAGAGTTGCTGCTGTTGACCGAGAGCCCCCAGGCCCGTTATCAGCACTTCCTGCAATGCTTCCCCGAGCTGGACGCCAGGGTGCCGGATCACCAGATAGCCGCTTATCTGGGCATCACCCCCATCAGCCTGAGCCGCATTCGCAAACGGCTGAAGGATCTTAACAAAGGTTAATGCCAGCCCGTTGCTGGCTGGCTATGCTGCCTTTCTCATCATGAGCAAGGAATCCCCATGAACTGGTCCCTCAAGTCTTTTGAACAACTCGACGTCAACGAACTGTATGAACTGCTCACCCTGAGATCCCGAGTCTTCGTGGTGGAGCAGACCTGCGTTTTCCTCGATCTGGACGGGGTCGACAAGCACCCCGATGTGCAGCACTTGCTCGGTTGGCAGGATGGCGTGCTGGTGGCCTACGCCAGACTGATGGCGCCCGGCGTGGCCAAGGCGAATCAGGTGGTGATCGGCCGGGTGGTGACGGCGCCCGAGGCCAGAGGCGACGGTCTGGGTCACCAGTTGATGCAGCAGGCGCTGCTGGAATGCGAACAACTGTGGCCCAAGGTCAGCATCTATCTGGGCGCTCAGGCGCACCTGCAGGGTTTCTATGGTCGTCATGGCTTCACCGCCGTGGGTGAGCCCTATCTGGAAGATGACATTCCCCATATCGGCATGACCTCCTCTTAATATCTTTTAGGCATAACAATGAAATTATTATGTCTTGAGGTAGTAAAGAAAACGGGTGCTCGCCGCCATGTTACTGGGTACCCTCTGAGTGATTAATCGGCAACCGTTGATGGATAGGTTTAAAAATGGTTTTTTACCCCATTAATACAGAACAAGATTCAGCGATTGAGCCGTTGAGCCATTTTATCTGCGTTCGCCACACGAGCGGCTGTCGCTGATGGAGCTGTTGCGCAAGCGGTTCGCTCTGGACCTGCAAACCTTCGCCATCATCACCCTGGTGCTGGGCAATCTGGCCCAGGCCTTCTCCGATGTGCTGGTCAAGCTGATCGGCCCCGGTTTCAGCCCCTTCCAATACATGTTCCTGCGCCAGCTGCTGACCCTGCTGGTGCTGCTGCCTTTCATGCTGCGGGTGCCGAGAGCGGCCTGGGGACTGGGCGCCTGGAAATGGCACCTGCTGCGCGGTCACCTCTGCCTGCTCGGCGGGGGCGGCATGATGCTGGCCCTGACCCAGCTGCCGCTGGCCACGGCCAACGCCATCTTCTACGTCTCTCCGCTGCTGACCCTGCCGCTAGCGGCCTGGCTGCTCAAGGAGAAGATCAATTCCCGGGTCTGGTTGCTGGGAGGCATGGGGCTGATCGGGGTCGTGTTCGTGCTCAAGCCGGGGGATTTTCATCTGGCGGGGCTGGGTGCCCTGGTGACCGCCTTCACCCTGGCGCTGTTCAACGTGACCGGCCGCAAGCTGCCAGCGGGTATCTCTGTGGTGGCGACCCTGTTCTGGGCCAACCTGCTGGCATTGCCACTGACGGCGGGCTTGGCGGTGAATCAATGGCAGCCGGTGGACTGGCGTCTGCTGGCGCTGATCGGTGGCAGCGGCGTGATGCAACTGCTCTACCATGCCAGTTGCATCTATGCCTATCGGCAGGTCGAGGCCAACCGCATCGCGACGACCGAGTATTCCGGCCTGATGTTCGTGGTGCTGCTGGGGGTCTGGCTGTTTGGCGAGATCCCTGCCTGGAACCTCTGGGTCGGGGTGGGCTTTATCCTGCTGGCCATCCATTGGCAGCGTCGCCTGCGCTAGCGCGCTCTCCTCCATATGACAAACCGGCTGCTTGCCGGTTTGTCATATGAGCAGCTTATGAAGCCGATCCCGGTTGTGGCACCGAAAATAGGCTAGCCTGTCCCGCTCTCAGTGACAGGAACCCCATCGTGACACCCACCCTCTTTGCGGCCATCCTGCTGGCCGCGCTGCTGCACGCCCTCTGGAATGCGCTGGCCAAGCGCCAGGCCGAGGGGCGCGTCAGCGTCTTGCTGGTCTCCCTCTGCTCCGGGCTGTTTGCCGCCCCCTTCTTGCCGCTGGTGGGGTTGCCTGTGGCTGCCGAATACCCCTGGCTGGCGCTCTCCATCCTGCTGCATTGCGGCTATTGCCTGTTTCTCGGTCGGGCCTATCGACTGGGGGAGTTCGGCCAGATCTATCCGCTGGCCCGTGGCAGTGCCCCCCTGGTGACCCTCTTGCTCGGGGCCCTGCTGCTGGGGGAGGTGCCCGGTGGGCTGGCGGTAGCGGGTGCCCTGGTGCTGGTGAGCGGGGTGCTGTTGATGGCCTGGCGCGGCGGTATCAGGCTGGCGCCTGCTGCCCTGCGTGCCGTGCTGATCACGGCGCTGTTCACCGCCGCCTATACCCTGTCCGACGGCGCTGGCGCCCGCTCGGCCGGGGCGCCTGTGCGCTACACCCTCTGGCTGTTTGCCCTGACTGCGCTGATGATGCCGCTGCTGATGCGCTGGCAGAGTCGCACCGCCTGGCGTGCGCTCGATCTCGCGGCATGGCGTACCGGTGCCCTCGGCGGTGCTCTGTCACTGCTTGCCTACGGCATCGTCATCTGGGCCATGACCCTGGCGCCCATCGGACTGGTGGCGGCGCTGCGCGAGAGCAGCGTGCTGTTTGCCATGCTGCTCTCCTGGGGCTGGCTGGGGGAGAAGCTGGGGCGGGTACGGCTGTGGGCCGCGTTGGTGATCCTCTGCGGTATCTTGCTGATCCGCCTCGGCTGATGGGTGACGACGTCAGGCCGGGATAGCCCCGGCCTGACGGTTGGCTCAGGGAGTGACCCGGGTCGTCAGGGTGAAGCCCTCCTCGCAGGGGGCGAGCTGCACCCGCACCTGGCCCAGCTCGGCCAAGGTGCCGACATGGGTGCCGCCGCAGGGGATGGTGACCTCTTTACCTTCAAGCATGCAGTGCCAGTAGCGCGAAGCTATGATGGCCTCGCCGGCCCGGCTGCGGCGGATCTCGCCACCGGCCGACAGCCAGTCTGCCAACTGCTGGTTTACGCTGGTCTCGATCTGCGCCAGTTCCGCCAACAAAGCGTCACTATTGACCCCCTTCTTGCGCAGGCTCTTGCCGATGCGGTACTGCTCCAGGGAACCCATGGGCTCGACCCGCGAGGTCTGGATGGCGAGGCGGTCAAAGTCGGGCTGATCCAGCGCGTCGCGCTCGCTCACCTCTTTGCGCCAGTAGGGAACCAGCATCCGGTTGAGGGCCAGCGCTGCCAGATGGCAGCCGCTGTGGCCCAGGCTCAGGGCGTGGCGGACTGTGGCATCTACCTTCAGTTCAACCCGTGAGCCCACCGCCAGAGAGTGCCGGCCTGCCAGGGGATGCACCACCACGAAGGCCCAGCCTTCGGCGCCACGCTTGACCGGAATCTCTGTGTCCACGAACAGTTCGCCTTCCGGGCTGATGGCGCCCATGCGGCAGGGGCCCACACTGGCATCGCCGCCATCCCAGCAAACCGTGCCCACATCGCCTGGCTGATCGGGCCAGAGGTGGCTCTGGGGGTGGAAAGGGGTGAGGTCGGTGACCAGCAGGCTGGTGTCGCCGCTCTGGCAGAAGAGCACGCTGGCCTGTTCATGATGGTGGCCCAGCACGAAGCTGGCTCGGGTATGTTCCATGGATGGCTCCTGCGAATCGAAGAGGAAGAGAGAGCCGCAGCATACGCCAAAGTGCAGGCCGGCTCATTAACCTGGGTTAATGAGCCGGCCTGAATCGCGGGTTGTGAGCGCTAGATCATGGCGACCAGCAGGTAGGCGTTGAGCCCGATCACCAGCGCGACTATGAGGCGGCCGACTGCCTGGGTCACCGGGTGGTTGCGATACTCGCCCATCAGCGCCCTATCGCCGGTCAGGATCAGCAGCGGAATGAGCGCCAGCGCGATACCGAAGCTCAGCACCACCTGGCTCAGCACCAATATTTCGGTGGTGTTGAGCCCCATGGCGATCACCACGAAGGCGGGGGCCATGGTGATGGCGCGGCGCAGCCAGAGCGGTATGGTGAAGCGCACGAAGCCTTGCATCACCACCTGACCGGCGAGTGTACCCACTACCGTGGAGGAGATGCCTGAGGCCACCAGTGACAGGCCGAACAGGGTGGCGGCGGCCTGACCCAGCAAGGGAGTGAGCGTCTGGTAGGCGGTTTCGAGTTCGGCCACGGGCTGGTTGCCGGCGCCGTGGAAGGCGGCCGCCGCCATGGCCATCATGGCCAGGTTGACGAAGCCGGCTATGGTCATGGCGATCGCGACGTCCACCCGGGTGGTGTGCAGTCGCTGAGGTACTGTGCCCTGATCCTGGGTGTGCTGGGTCAGCGCCGAGTGCAGGTAGATGACGTGAGGCATGACGGTTGCACCGAGCACGCCAGCGGCCAGATAGACGGCGTCGCTGTTGGGCAGACCGGGGAAGAGGGCGCCTTCCAGCAGGCTGGGCAGGTGGGGGCGGGAGAACACCAGCTCGACGATATAGGCCGCCGCCACGAACAGTAACAGACCGCCAACCACGAACTCCAGCGGCTTCTGACCGCGGGATTGCAGCATCAGAATGCCCCAGGTGACCACGGCCGTGATGCCGGCGCCTTCCAGCAGGGTGACGCCGAGCAGCAGCTTGAAACCCACGGCCGCACCGATGAACTCGGCAAGATCCGTGGCCATGGCGATGATCTCCGCCTGTACCCAGTAGGCCCAGACCGCTGGTTTGGGCAGCCGATCGCGGATGTGCTCCGCCAGGTTCTTGCCGGTGACTATGCCGAGCTTGGCTGAGAGGGTCTGCACCAGCATGGCCATCAGATTCGCCCATACCACCACCCACAGCAGCTGATAACCGAAGGTGGAGCCGGCCTGGATATTGGTGGCGAAGTTGCCCGGGTCTATATAGCCGATGGCGGCGATAAAGGCGGGGCCAAGCAGGGTCAGTTTGAATTTGCGGGCCGGGATGGCCGTGGTCAGCGCGGGTTGCATGGAATCACCCTCCATAAGATTATGGAGATAGAATAGATCTAAATGATAATTATTATCAATTGATGTTTTGTATCATACCCATAGATAAAAACATCTGTGGCGGCCAGTTGCAGTGAGGGATGTGATTTCGTACAATACGCCGCCCTAGAAAGCAGTGTCTAAACACACCATACGTTCCTTGCCTCCGAGGTCTGGCTGCACCTGGGCGGAGGCTGAATTAATCCGTAAGGAGCTAAAATGCGTCATTACGAAATCGTCTTCATGGTTCATCCGGACCAGAGCGAGCAAGTACCCGGCATGATCGAGCGTTACACCGGCGCTATCACCACCGCAGGTGGTACTATCCATCGCATGGAAGATTGGGGCCGTCGTCAACTGGCTTACCCGATCGACAAGCTGCACAAAGCTCACTACGTTCTGATGAACGTGGAAGCAGAGCAAGCCGTTATCGATGAACTGGAAACCAACTTCCGTTTCAACGATGCCGTTATCCGCAACATGATCATGCGCACCAAGCACGCCGTGACTGAAGTTTCTCCGATGGCCAAGGCCAAGGAAGAGCGCTTCGTCCGTCGTGACGACGAGCGCCGCGAAGATACTGTTGAAGCAGCGTCTTCCGAAGAGTAATTCTGGATCACTGAATAGAGGATAAAGGCCATGGCACGTTATTTCCGTCGTCGTAAGTTCTGCCGCTTCACTGCCGAGAACGTTACCGAGATCGACTACAAAGATATCGTTACTCTGAAAAACTACGTCACTGAATCTGGCAAGATCGTACCGAGCCGTATCACCGGTACCCGCGCCAAGTATCAGCGTCAGCTGGCACGCGCCATCAAGCGTGCTCGTTACCTGGCTCTGCTGCCGTACACCGATCTGCACAACAAGTAAGAATCGGCCCGGCACTTAAGCCTAACTCAACTTTTATAGAGGAAAGGTAATGCAAGTTATCCTGCTCGACAAAATCGCCAAACTGGGCGGTCTGGGTGATCAAGTCGCTGTTAAAGCTGGCTACGCCCGTAACTATCTGATCCCGCAAGGCAAAGCCGTTATGGCTACCAAGGCCAACATCGAGACTTTCGATGCTCGCCGTGCTGAACTGGAAGCCAAACTGGCTGCCGGTAAAGCTGCCGCTGAAGAGCGCGCTGCCAAGCTGGGTGAACTGGCTGCTGTTGTCATCGCCTCCAAATCTGGCGACGAAGGCAAGCTGTTCGGTTCCATCGGTACCCGTGACGTGGCTGAAGCCATCACTGCTGCCGGCGTTGCTGTTGCCAAGAGCGAGGTCCGCATGGGCAACGTTCTGCGTAACACCGGCGAGTACGAAGTTGTTGTTCAGCTGCACGCTGACGTCAAAGCAACCGTACAAGTTCAGGTTGTTGCCCTGTAATAGCGTTTCGCTTTTGCAGAAAAACCCGCGCATTTGCGCGGGTTTTTTATTTTGGGATCAAAGGGTAAAGTGAGGTTCTGTTCCTCTGGAGGAGATCCTTATGGCAGCCTGGGTCGAAGGTAGGGTCATCGAGCGCATCGAATGGACCCCCACCCTGTTTTCCCTGCGTGTGGAGGCCGAACTCGCCCCCTACAAGGCAGGTCAATTTACCAAGCTGGCCCTCGAGCAGGGTGAGCGCCGCATCCAGCGGGCCTACTCTTTCGTCAATCCCCCCTCTGCGCCTTACCACGAGTTTTACTTCGTCGAGATCCAGGGCGGTGAGCTGACGCCTTCCCTCGGTTCCCTGCAAACGGGCGACACTCTGCTGGTGCAATCCCAGGCGACCGGCTTTCTGACCCTGGATGAGCTTCCACCAGGCCACGATCTCTGGCTGCTCTCCACAGGTACCGCCATAGGCCCCTTCCTCTCCATGCTGGCGGACGGCGAGGCGTTCGAGCGCTTCGAGAACCTGGTGTTGGTGCACGGGGTACGCAAGGGGGAGGAGCTGAGCTACCGAGCACTGATCGATGGTTTTTCCGAGCGCCACGGCGAGCGTTTTCGCTACGTGCCCTTCGTCAGCCGCGAGGCCTGGCCCGATGCGATGGAAGGGCGGATCCCGGCGGCCATCGCCGACGGGCGACTGCAGGAGCGAGTCGGGCTCGCATTTTCACCCGAGCTGAGCCAGGTGCTGATCTGTGGCAATCCGGCCATGGTGAAGGAGACGCAACAGACCTTGCTGGCATTGGGGCTGGCCAAGAACCTGCGGCGGGCGCCGGGCAACATCAGTGCGGAGAATTACTGGTAGTCCAATGAACACAGGGGCCATGGGCCCCCGTGTTATGGCTGCTGTGGTTTCGGCTAGTTCTTCTTGCCGTTGCCGTTGCCCTTCTGCTTGTTGTGGCCCTGACCCGGATTGTTGCCGCTGTGGATGCTGCGGTTGTAGTGATCGCGATACTTGCCATCCACCTTGTCGCAGTTGAGCTGGATCCGGCTGTCGCCTATGCCGAGATCCAGGCAGTTGTTCTGCCACCAGTCGTACTCTTTCTGATCCCAGTTGATGTCCAGCTTGATGTCGTCGGTGGAGAGCTTGACGCCATCGTTGTTCTTGGAGGGCGGCGCCGCAAAGGCCACACCATGGACCAGCAGGAGGGAGAGCAGCAGGGCGGTTTTATTCATGATGACCTCGGATTCAGGGTGATTGCTATCAGTCTAGAAGGTGCAGGCTTAACCTGAACGGAACCAGCCATCATTGTGGCTGCGCCGGCTTTGCGGCTTGGCACCTCACCTTGCCAGGGGGGCTGCGCCGCTTCTGCGGTTCGACGGGCCCGCTTGTCATTGCGTCGAGGCTGGCAGCTTGGGTTCGGCCCGTCATCATGCCGGTGGCGGCTATTTGCCCAATCTGGTCGCAGCCTGTCCATTCAGGGCCGTATCTGATTGAATTCAAACGATTAGCCTTCATTCTGTCGATGGGGGGACTATAATCGGCAGCCAACTTTTCCTGCACAGTATCCCCACTTCATCATGAATACACAGGCTTCCGCCATATTGCGCTACCCCAAGGGGTGGTTCGCTCTGACCACGGTGTACAGTTTTACCGGGCTGGCCATTCTGGCCTCCATCGTCTTCTCCCTGTTGCTGTTTCTCTCCATCGACGACAACCCCCTGATGAAGTGGTTGTTCGGCGGTCTGGCCATCATCTTCGAACTGGGCAAGTTCTACGTCTGGTACGAGTACGGCGAGTGCAAGGCGCGCCGCGATCTCGGCGGTGCCTTCTGGTCGCTGCTGTTCTACAGCGTGCTGGCCGCCATCTCCATCGGCGGCAGCATAGGTGGCATCAACAGTGCCACCAACACCATCTTGAGCCAGCAGGCGCGCCACGAGCGGGAGCTGGCCCGTTTCGACGAGCAGATCGCCAGCATAGAGCGCCAGATCCAGCTCAACGAAGAGGCGGCCCGCAAGTACATAGAGATGGCGCGTATCTCCAGCGGCGTCAGCGGCTTGCAGCAGGCCAACACCAAGCTCAGGTTGAAGCAGGATGAGTTGCGCCAGGAGCGGGACGCCAAGCCGCTCAACGAGCAGTCCTCCATGCTGGGGCTGATGAGCAGTCTGGCGGACGGGGTGGGCATGAGTATCAGCCAGGTGCAGTTTCTGCTGGTCTGTTTCCTCTCGGTGCTGCTGGATGTGTTTGGCGCCTTCTTCGTCAGCCTGATCGGCGAGGAGAACCGCTTTCGTCGCATCTGGCTGTGGCAGCAGGCGCGGGAGCAGGCCGCGGCGCGGCAGGCGGAGGCGGCGATCACTGCGCCCCCGGTGGCGAGCAAGCCGGAACCCGAGCCCGCCGTGGTGGCCCAGGTGCGCTCCGTGCTGGAGAGCGGCGAGCTCAAGTGCAGCAAGCGCGGGGTAGCCGAGGCGTTGTCGCTGTCGCTGGAAGAGGTGGACAGGGTATTTCAGCATCTGCTGGCCCAGGGGGTGCTGGGGCAGGGCAGCAATCGCCACTACCACCTCAGCGCGCAAGCGGGTTGATGATCTGGCCACCTAGAGGTGGCCTTTTTGTTGCCGCGTGCGGGCGGCGCTAGTGAGTCAGCACCATCATCAGGCTGAGGAAGGCGGCCAGCCCCCCACCTATGCCGATGATCCAGTAAAACCCCTTGGCCCCCTGTTTGAGCGGGATGCGGAAGTAGAGCAGAAACGCCCACCACCCCAGGGCCAGCAACAGAGGAATAAGAAACATTCGAGCCATGGTGTCCTCGCTGTTATTCTGTTGACCCTTGATCAGTCAACAGGATGGATTGTGCAATGACGCAGCTACAGATTACCGCATTCGGCGACCCCTCGGTACTCAAGCTCAACCCTTCGCAGGGCAAGGTGCCCGCCGAGGGGGAAGTCCGGGTGCGCATCTGCTTTGCGGGAGTCAATCCCATCGATGCCAAGACCCGGGCCGGCCTTGGCTGGGCGGCGGCCCAGAACAAGGACAAGCTGCCCTGGACGCCGGGTTATGATGTGGCTGGCGTGATTGAGAAGGTGGGCCCAGGCGTGACCTCGCTGGCAGAGGGAGATCAAGTGTGCGGCATGGTGGGCTTTCCGCTGGCGGGCGGCGCCTATGCCGACAGCACTGTGGTGAACGCAGAGGCGCTGGTCAAGCTAGATGGCATCAGCCTCAAACAGGGCGCAGCCCTGCCGCTGGCCGGTCTCACCGCCTGGCAGGGGCTGTTTGAACATGGTGCCCTCAAGGCCGGGCAGCGGGTGCTGATCCTGGCCGGTGCCGGCGGGGTTGGCCATCTGGCGGTGCAGTTTGCCAGCGCTTACGGCGCCGAGGTGGTCGCCACGGCCAGTCGTGACAATCACGGTTTTCTCCATGGCCTGGGGGCCGGTCATCTTGTGGATTACCACGACGCCGACTGGGTCGCGCAGATCCTGGCCCTGGGTGGGCAGGTCGATCTGGTGCTGGATCTGGTGGGCGGCGAGAGCGGCAAGGCGGCGATGGCTTGCGTCAAGCCCGGTGGCCGTCTGGTGACTGTGCCCACCATCACGGCCCAGCAGATCAAGGATGCGGCGGTCGATGCCGGCATAGAGGTGCTCGGCATGCTGGTGCACCCCGACAGCAAACAGCTGGCCCAGATGCTGATCCTGCTGCGCCAGGGGGATGTACACATCACGGTCGGTGGCGAGTTTGCTCTGGCCGAGGGGGCGCTGGCCCATCAGGCCATCGAACAGGGTCATGTGCGTGGCAAGCTGGTGCTGCGCATGCCTGCCGCCGATGGTCAGCCCGGATGACTGGCATTGCCGAGATGGGGCTGGGCTGGCTGTTTCTGAGCGCCTTCACCTCCGCCACCCTGCTGCCCGGCAGCTCGGAAGTGCTGCTGGGGGCCATGGCGGCCAAGGGCGAGTGGAGCATGACCAGCCTGCTGCTGTGGGCGACGCTTGGCAATACCCTCGGCTCCATGACCACCTGGTGGCTCGGCTGGCTCGCCACCTTCAAGAAAAAACCGGAAGATTTTCAAGGCCGTGGGGAACAAAAAGCCCTCGGCTGGCTCAAACAACATGGTCACTGGTGTCTGCTGCTGGCCTGGACGCCCGTGGTCGGCGATGGCCTCTGTCTGCTGGCCGGTTGGCTGCGTCTCTCCTTCTGGCGCTCTCTCATCCTGATCGGGCTTGGCAAATTATTGCGTTATGCCCTGGTTTTTCTGTTGGCCAGTCACATTTTCTAGCCCCTTTCTTCACTCACGAGGTAACCGTGAACAAACTCATTCCATTAAGTCTTCTTCTGGGCTTCACCCTGCCCGTGCTGGCAGCCCCCACCCTGGTGTCGGAGCAGGTCAAGGAAGAGGGCAAGCTCGGCATCCCTTACCAGATGTACAAGCTGGACAACGGTCTGACCGTGATCCTGGCGCCCGACAAGTCAGATCCCCTGGTGCACCTCGACGTCACCTATCACGTGGGTTCGGCCCGCGAGCAGGTGGGCAAGTCCGGGTTTGCCCACTTCTTCGAACACATGATGTTCCAGGGCTCGAAACACGTTGGCGATCAGGAGCATATGCGGATCATCAACGAGGCGGGTGGCGACATGAACGGCACCACCAACAAGGATCGCACCAATTACTACGAGACTGTGCCGGCCAATCAGCTGGAGAAGGTGCTCTGGCTGGAAGCGGATCGCATGGGCTTCCTGCTCGATGCGGTGAGCCAGAAGAAGTTCGAGATCCAGCGCGCCACCGTCAAGAACGAGCGCGCCCAGCGCATCGACAACCAGCCCTATGGCCTGGTGAGCGAGAAGGTGGGGGAGGCGCTCTACCCGCGCACCCATCCCTACTCCTGGCAGCCCATCGGCTATGTGGAGGATCTGGACCGGGTCGGGGTGGATGACCTCAAGCAGTTCTTCCTGCGCTGGTACGGCCCGAACAACGCCACCCTGACCCTGGGCGGCGACTTCGATACCAAACAGGCGCTGGCCTGGATCGAGCAGTACTTCGGTTCCATCCCGCGCGGTCCTGACGTGGCCGAGCCGACCCCGGAGCCGGTGAGCTTGCCCGAGACCCGCTACGTGACGCTGGAGGACAAGGTCCATCTGCCGCTGCTCTACATCAGCTACCCGACCGTCGCTCTCGGCGATCCGCAGGAGCCGGCGCTGGACATGTTTGCCGACGTGCTCGGCGGCTCCGCCAGCTCCATGCTCTACCAGTCGCTGGTGAAAACCGGCAAGGCCATAGACGTGGGCGCCTCCCACTACTGCGAGGAGCTGGCCTGCACCCTGACCGTCTATGCCTATCCCAACCCGGCGGTGGATGGCAGCCTCAAGACCCTCAAGGGGGAAGTGGACAAGGTGATCGGCGAGTTTGCCGGTCGCGGCCTCAAGCCGGAGGATCTGGAAAAGGCCATCAGCAGCTATCGCGCCTCGGCCATCTGGGGTCTGGACAGCGTCTCCGGCAAGGTGAGCCAGCTCGCCATGGGCCAGGTGTTCGCCCAGGATCCCAACTATGTGTTCAAGAGCCTGGATGCCATCGGCAAGGTGATCCCTGAGCAGGTCAAGGCGGCCTATGACAAGTTCATCGTGGACAAGCCGGCCGTGGTGCTGAGCGTGGTGCCCAAGGGCAAGACGGATTGGCAGGTGACCAAGCCGAACTTTACCCCCGCCAAGCGCGAGCTGCCCGATTACAGCCAGCATGGGGAGCCGCTGGCACTGCGCCCGGTCAAGGACAACTTCGATCGCAGCGTGCAGCCCAAGGCGGCGGATGCGGTCAGTGTCAAGGTGCCCGCCATCTGGCACGGCAAGCTCGACAAGGGGATCGAGATCATCGGCACCCAGAGTGACGAGATCCCGGCCGTTTCCATCATGGTCGCCCTGCCGGGCGGCATGCGGGCCGAAGGCAAGGGGGAGCTGGGGCTCGCCAGCCTCACCGCCAGCATGATGGGACAGGGCTCGGTACGCCTGACCGAGGCCCAGCTCAGCGATGAGCTGCAAAAGCTCGGCTCCAGCGTCAGCGTCTCCAGTGCCCAGTACAGCAACCTGGTCACCATCAGCAGCCTGACCGACAAGCTGCCCCAGACACTGGCGCTGGTGCGCGAGGTGTTTGAGCGGCCCGGCATGCGGGAGGCGGACTTCGAACGGGTCAAGGCGCAGATGCTGCAAGGCATGAAGCAGAGCGAACAGCAGCCGGAGTGGCTGGCAGGCCAGGCGTTCCGCGAGCTGGTCTATGGCAAGCAGAACCGCCTCGGTCAACCGGGTGACGGTGTGCTGGCCGACGTCGAGAAGCTGACCCTGGCGGACGTGAAGCGCTTCTATCAGAACTACTACAACCCGACCAACGCCAAGGTGGTGGTAGTCGGGGATGTGGCTCAGCAGCAGGTGGAGGATCAACTCGGCTTCCTGACCCAGTGGAAGGGCGCCACGCCGGTACTCGGCAGCCTCAAACCCAAGGGTGAGCAGGCCAAGCCGGGCATCTATCTGGTGGACAAGCCGGGGGCACCCCAGTCGGTGATCCGCATCGGTCGTCGTGCCATGGCGTTTGATACCACGGGGGATTACTTCACCGCCGGGCTGATGAACTTCAACCTGGGGGGCAACTTCAACAGCCGCATCAACCTCAACCTGCGCGAAGACAAGGGCTACACCTACGGGGCCAGCTCGGGCTTCTCCGCCAACCGCGAGGTGGGTACCTTCGCCACCGGCGCCAATGTGCGGGCCGATGCGACCGTGGATGCCATCCGTCAGTTCCTCAAGGAGATGGACAGCTACCGCGCGACCGGCCCGACCCCGGTGGAGCTGGCCTACATGCGCAGCGCCGTCTCCCAGCAGGATGCGCTCTCTTACGAAACCCTGGGCCAGAAGGCAGGCTTCCTGCTGCAGATGATCATGTATGACCTGAAGCCGGACTATGTGCAGGCCCAGAACCAGCTGATCAAAACGGTGTCACCCGAGGCGCTCAAAGCCAGCGCCGCCCGCTGGCTCGATCCGGCCGACATGGTGATTGTGGTGGTGGGTGACAAGCAAAAGCTTGAAAAACCCCTGAAGGAGCTTCATCTTCCCATCTATCCGCTGCAGCTGCCCTGAGGGCGCTTCATAAAAATAGCGCCGCCCCCCTGTGGGGCGGCCACACATGAGCCGTGAATATGACTACTACTAGCTTGTCACTCACCGAGTTGTTGACCGCCCTGGGTTCACCGGAACGGCTGACGGCCCTCAAGGGGATCCGGCGCGGGATCGAACGTGAATGTCTGCGCATCACGCCGGAAGGGACCCTCTCCCAGACGGATCACCCCAGGAGTCTGGGCTCGGCCCTGACCCATGCCAACATCACCACCGACTACTCGGAGAGCCTGCTGGAGTTCATCACCCCGGCCACCGACTCCATCGACAGCCTGATCGAACAGCTGGGCGACATCCATCGCCACGCCATCCATCATCTCGGTGACGAGCGCATCTGGCCGCTCTCCATGCCCTGCTTCGTCGGCGACGAGGAGAGCATACGGCTGGCCCAGTACGGCAGCTCCAACATAGGGCGGATGAAGACCCTCTACCGGCAGGGGCTGAAGAACCGCTACGGCAGCCTGATGCAGGTGATCGCCGGGGTGCACTTCAACTTCTCCATGCCGGACAGCTTCTGGAGCGAGTGGCAGGATCTGGTATGCGAAGGCTGTTGCAGCCAGCGCTTCATCTCCGACAAGTACATGGGGTTGATTCGCAACGTCTACCGCTTCGGCTGGCTGGTGCCTTACCTGTTCGGTGCTTCACCGGCCATCTGCGATTCTTTCTTGAAGGGACGCAAGAGCAGCCTGCCGTTCCAGAAGACCGGCAAGGGTACCCTCTATCTGCCCTATGCCACTGCCCTGCGCCTGTCTGATCTCGGCTACACCAGCAGCTCCCAGAGCAAGCTCAACATCAGCCACGACAACCTGCCCGCCTATGTGGCCAGCCTGCGCCGCGCCATCAGCACCCATGACCCCGAGTTTGCCAAGATAGGGGTCAAGGTGAACGGCGAGTACCGTCAGCTCAACGACAACGTGCTGCAGCTGGAGAACGAGCTGTACGCACCGATCCGGCCCAAGCGCACCCCGCGCAGCGGCGAGAAACCCTCGGATGCGCTGGAGCAGCGCGGCATCGAATACATAGAGCTGCGCACCGTGGACGTGAACCCCTTCACCCCGTTCGGCATAGATGTGGATCAGATCCGCTTCTTCGATCTGTTCCTGGTCTGGTGCCTGCTGCGCCCGTCTCCCGTGCTGGGTGACGAGGAGATTGCCCGCAATCGCCGCAACCAGAACAAGGTGGTGCTGGAAGGGCGTCGCCCCGGCCTGGAGCTTGAAGACGAGCAAGGCAACGCCATCGGCCTCAAGGAGTTCGGTCTCAAGCTGTTCGACGAGCTGGCTCAGGTGGCCTCCCTGCTGGATCGCTGCTGTGGCCGCAACCGCTACCGCGAGACCCTGGCCATGCACCGCGAGAAGCTGCTCAATCCCGAGCTGACCTACTCGGCCCGCCTGCTCAAGCAGTTGTTGGAAAGCGGCCAGGACAACGGCTGCTTCGGTGACGAGCTGGCGAGCCGCTATCGGGAAGAGATGCTGGCTGGCGAGCTGCAGTACTGGGACCAGGCCTACTTCGCGGGCGAGGCACGGGAATCGCTGGCCAAGCAGCGGGAGCGGGAGCGCAGCGACAGCCTGTCGTTCGACGACTTCCTGGCCGACTACTTCGGTACCCGCCAGACCACGACCTGATCCGTCCGCCTTTCGATCCGCAAGCCGCTCCTGGAGCGGCTTTTTTATTGCGCCTCTCCCGCCTCTCCCGCCTCTCCCCTGCGTATTTCCGTGGCCCCGAGCGTTCGAAAATGGCGCCCGAAAATAAGTGTGAGTCAGCCTTCACTTCAGCAGGGCGGGTGGGGCTTTTATTGTCAATCCGCTCACATTTCCTCCTTTTGCGGCTTGAGTCTTGCGCCGTGGGCGCCTAACGTCACGGCAACTGAAACGATTCAGCTTTCACAAAAACCATTCACAAGAACAAGAGACACGAGGATAAATCCATGTTGAAGAGACTCTCCATTGCCGTACTGCTCGCCCTGGGCGCGAGCTCGGGCCAGGCCGCCGAATTTCTGCTGACCGACTCCCAGCAGGGGCTGGATGTGGGGGACTGGAAGATCAGCAGCGACAAGCTGGGGATCAAGAGCCCGGTACCCTTCTCCGTCGAGAAGAAGCGGCTGCACGGCGGGCGTCAGGAGGGGGTGGATCTGCTGATCGTCGACAACGGCGTGATGAAGATTACCCTGGTGCCGACCCGCGGCATGGGGATCAAGGAGGTCAAGGGGGCCGATGTGCGCCTCGGTTGGGATTCTCCCGTCAAGGAGGTGGTCAACCCGGCCTTCATCGATCTGGAGAGCCGCGCCGGTCTGGGCTGGCTCGATGGCTTCAACGAGATGCTGGTGCGTTGCGGCTACGAGTGGACCGGTCACCCCGGAGTCGACGACGACGGCCGCCTCAAGAGCTTGCACGGCCGGGTGCAGAACATACCGGCGTCCGTGGTCAGCGTGACCATAGACGAGGAGCCGCCCTATGCCATTCACGTGCTGGGCCGGGTGGACGAGCGCACCTTCAAGATGAGCGAACTGGTCACCTGGACCCAGCTGAGCGTAGTGCCCGGTCAGGCGGAGTTTGCCCTGCAGGACAAGCTGACCAACCACGCCGACTACGAGAACGAGTACCAGATCATCTATCACAGCAACTTCGGGGCGCCGATCCTGGAGGAGGGGGCGCGCGTCAGCACCCCGGTGAAGCAGATCTCCCCGTTCAACGACTACGCCAAGGCGGGGCTGAAGAGCTGGCAAACCTATCTGGGGCCGACCAAGGGCTTCGATGAGATGGTGTTCAATCTGGTGCCCTACAGCGACGCCGAGGGCAATACCCTGGCGGTGCTGAACAACCGGCAGGGCAGCGCCGGTGTGGCTGTGGGTTACAACACGCACCAGTTGCCCGTGCTGACTCTGTGGAAGAACACCGACACCCGGGCCCAGGGCTATGTGACGGGTATCGAGCCCGGCACCAGCTATGCCTACAGCACCAAGTACCAGCGTCCGCTGGGGCTGGTACCCAAGATCCAGCCGGGGGAGACCAAGACCTTCGATCTGACCTATCGCCTGCTGCGCAATGGGGAGGAGGTGAAGCAGGCGCTGGCCCAGGTGGATAAGATCCAGGCCGGCCGTCCCACAGAGCTGCGCGAGCAGCCGCTGGTCAAGCTGCCCTGAGTGGCAAGCACACAGCAAAAAGCCGCTCTTGAAGCGGCTTTTTTATTTCCCTGAACCCGAGCGGTCTTAGACGTGGTTGTACATGGCCTCGATCTCGTTCTGGTACTTGGATTCGATGATCTTGCGGCGCAGCTTCATGGTGGGGGTGATCTCCCCCAGCTCCATGGAGAAGGCGCTCGGCAGCAGGGTGAACTTCTTCACCTGCTCGAACTTGGCCAGCTCCTTTTGCAGATCCTGGATGCGGGCATCGAAGAACTCCATCACCCGGGAGTTGCGCAGCAGCTCGGTCTTGCACTGGTATTGCAGGTTGATGGAGCGGGCGTACTCCTCCAGCGACTCGAAGCAGGGCACGATCAGCGCCGACACGAAGTGGCGGGCATCGGCGACGATGGCGATCTGCTCGATGAAGCGATCCTTGCCTATGGTCCCTTCCACCAGTTGCGGTGCCACGTACTTGCCGTTGGAGGTCTTCATCAGCTCCTTGAGGCGCTCGGTGAAGTAGATGTTGCCGTCGCCGTCGAGCTCGCCCGCATCGCCGGTGCGCAGGAAGCCGTCTTCGGTCATCACCTCGGCGGTGGCGTCTGGCTTGTTGTAGTAGCCGCGCATCACGGTCGGGGAGCGCACCAGCAGCTCGTTGCTCTCACCCAGCTTCACTTCTATGCCGCTGAGGGCCGTGCCGATGGAGCCCAGCTTGAACTGGTGGTCCTCGTAGCAGCAGACGGTGGCCGTGGTTTCTGTCATGCCGTAGCCGTACTTGAGGTTGAGCCCCATGGCCTGGAAGAAGAAGTTCACGTCGTCGGCGAGGCGGGCACCCGCCACCGGCAGAAAGCGAGTGCGACCACCGAAGCGGGCGCGCAGCTTGCGAAACACCAGTCGCTCCGCCAGCCAGAGCTGGGCGTAGAGCAGCGGCGAGGTCGCCTTGCCGGCCTGACGGCTGGCGACCAGCTGCTTGCCGACGCCGGTGGCCCAGCCAAACAGGGCACGGCGCAGGCGTGGCGCCTGAGCCACCTTGGCCTGGATCATGGCGTAGGCCTTCTCGTAGAGGCGCGGCACGGCGCACATCACGGTCGGCTGCACCTCGCCGATGACATCCATCACCTTCTGCGGATCGCGGATATAGACGTTTTCGGCGCCGCAGTAGAGCACATAGTAGGTCCAGGCGCGCTCGAACACGTGGCTGAGCGGCAGCATGCACAGCGACACATCCTGCTCGTTCAGATCGAGGCGGCTGTTGTGCATCTCGAAGCAGGCGGCGATGTTGGCAAAATCGAGCATGACCCCCTTGGGTTCACCCGTGGTGCCGGAGGTGTAGATCAGGGTCAGCAGGTCGTCCATCCGGTACTGGGTTTCCCGTACCCGCAACTCCTGCTCGCTGGCCTGATGGTTGCCGGAGACCAGAAAGGCCTGGAAGTGGCTGGCCGCCGGGCAGTCACGCAGGTTGACCTTGCCATCGAGGGCGACTATCTGGCGGATCTCGCCATCCTTCAACAGCGTGAGTGCCTGATCGAACTGGGCCTGTTCACCGACGAACAGCAGGCCTATGTTGGCATCGCGCACTATATAGCGCAGTTGCTCAAGGGTGCTGGTGGGGTAGATGGGCACGCTGACACCGCGGGCGGCGAGGATACCGAGATCGGCCTGGGTCCACTCCGGCATGTTGCGGGCGTAGAGGCCGACCATTTCGGTGGGCTGGTGGCCGGCGCGGATCAGCGCCTGGGCGCAGTAGTCCATGGCCTGTCCCAGGGTACGCCAGCCGATGGCACGCCACTGGCCATCCTGTTGTACGCGCAGGGCGGCCTTGTTGCCAAGCCGGGCGATACGTTCACGCATCAGTCGAACCAGATGGAGTTTCGGCATCAGTCAAACATCCTCAAGTAACAGTTGTACGCCCGCAGGGGCACTAAAAATCGCGCTGGAGTTTAAACTCTAAGATTACAGCTTACAAGTGTGCGCTGTTTGTCTTGGATCACAAAGTCAGCAATCTGGGCAAGCTTGGGGCATGATGGTCGATGACCAAGAGGAGCCATTCAGGGAGGGTGAACAATGAGTATCGGGATCAAGGGGATGGTCACAGGGGCATTGCTGTTGTTGGCCGGGGCTGGCGGGCTCTGGTTTGCGCTGGGGGATATGGCCAGCGAGCAAGACAACCCCTGGCTCATCGGCGCCGATGGGTACGCCAAGGCGCAGCAGCTGGCACTGCACAAGGGCTATCCGCTGCTCTATGTGATCGAGCGCGCCAAGTGCCGACGCTGCAAGGTGCTGGACGCCACATTGTGGCAGTCACAGGAGATGGCGCCCGTGCTGGCCAGGCTGGTCAAGGTGCGGCTCAACCCGGATGCGGGGGATGGCAGCGAGCACATACTGCGCCGCTTCCCGCAGGTGGCGACCCCGCCCGGCATCTATGTGCAGCAGCCGGGGGAACCGCTAAAGCCCATCAAGATAGTGGTGGACCTGCAGCAGATCTGGATGCCGGGCGTCACCTGGCGGCGCGGCTTCTTCATGCCGTTGTCGGCGGCCGGCTTTGAAGCCGTACTGCACACCACCCAGAGCCTGCAGGATCCGGCTCTCGACAATGCGCCGCTGCTGTAGGGCGGCGGTCTAGCCGAAATCGAACAGGCGGGACATGAGCACGGCGTCTTCCCGATCCTGGCCTGTGCCATAGTAGTCGGCCCGGCGGCAATACTCGGCAAATCCCTCGCTCTCGTAGAGACCGATGGCTGTCTTGTTGCTGTCGCGCACCTCCAGGAACCAGGCCTCGGCCCCCTTCGCCTTGCTGCGCGTCAGATATTCCTTCAGCAGCGCCCGTCCCAGCCCCTTGCCCTGACAGTCGGGGTGCACGCAGATGTTCATCAGCGAGCTGTCGCCCGCCACCAGATCCGAGATGTAGAAACCGGCGGGGCGGCCATCCAGCAGCATCAAGCCATTGAGATAGCGTGGCCCGAAGCAGGAGATCAGGTTGGCCTGGCTCCAGGGCTCCTTGTGGGCGGCCTGTTCAATGGGGTAAATCAGCTCGAAATCTGTCTCGAGCAGTGGACGAAACTCAGGCATGGTGGCTCCGGGTCGGGGCGGCGGAAGGAAAGGGGGCAGATCCGGGCAACACGATCGCTTAACCGAGGCGCGATCTGAGTTGCTGCCACAGCGCCCGTTTCTGGGCCGGTGTCGGCGTGAGCGGGCAGACCAGCGCATCGGGCCAGGCGGGGTCGGCCCGTTCCAGCCAGAGCTGGGGGGGCTTGTGCCCGGCGGGCAGCGTGGTCAGCAGCGTCACCTCGTCGACGCCTATGCCGAGCAGCTGGCACAGATCCGCCAGCAGGGTCGGGGCGGGCAGGCGAGGGGCCAGGATCCAGAGCTTGCCGGCCGGCGGCGTGTCGAGTTCAGGCTGGGCCAGTTCGACGGAGGGCAGATCCCGAGCAGGGGCTGGCTCGGCGGCCTCCTGGTCGCCTGGGGCGGCATGGGCCCCCAGCAGGGTCGGGCGGCGCAGTTGCCAGCTCTGTATGCCCATGCGGGCCAACAGGGTTTGACGCATCAGGTCGGGCGTGAGGCCGCTTTGCTCAAGGGATGGCGCCTGATGGGTGCTCTGACGCTCGGGATCTTGCATGGCTGTGGCTCTGTCTTGATCTGCATTGGTGAAAAAAGCTCTGCGCAGGGTACACTCGAACGCGTTTTGCTGCATCTTTTGCGGTATGTTTTAGCCAGGAGTGGTGGCCCAGCGCCCATGCGCCCGCCGGTTTTTCCCGCAGGTGGCCTCGACACAATACAATAAGCAGAACAGGGAACATTCGACCGAGTCGCGGGTGTGCCGGTTCCAGACAACCCCAGTATCGGAAGTGCGCTTATGCCACCTTTAGCATCACAGAATCTTCGCCTTGCCCCCATTCATGAACGCTTGCCACGCCTGCTGTCGGCCCTCGGCGAGGGATTGTATGAGCGCCAGGATGCCCTGCGGCTCGGTCTGCTGGCCGCCCTCAGCGGTGAGAGCGTCTTCCTGCTGGGCCCGCCCGGCATCGCCAAGAGCCTGATCGCCCGCCGCCTCAAGCTGGCCTTCCATGAGGCGCGGCACTTCGAGTACCTGATGACCCGCTTCAGCACGCCGGAGGAGGTGTTCGGCCCCCTCTCCATTCAGGCGCTGAAGGAGGATGGCAAGTACCTGCGGCTCACCACGGGCTACCTGCCGGAGGCCGAGGTGGTGTTCCTCGACGAGATCTGGAAGGCGGGCCCCGCCATCCTCAACACCCTGCTCACCGCCATCAACGAGCGACAGTTTCGCAACGGCGACAGCCAGCACCCCATCCCCATGCGGCTGCTGGTGACCGCCTCCAACGAGCTGCCGGCGCCGGACAGCGGGCTGGAGGCGCTTTACGATCGCATGCTGGTGCGGATCTGGATGGACAGGGTGCAGGAGAAGGCCAACTTCCAGGCCATGCTGGCGAGCGACGGCCAGTCCCATCAGAACCTGCCGCCCTCGGTGCAGATCCACAGCGAAGAGTATGAGGCCTGGCAGGTGCAGATCGACCAGGTGCGGCTGCCCGACGACTGCTTCGAGCTCATCTATCAGCTGCGCCAGCAGCTCGACAGCCAGCTGGCCCACAGCTGCTACGTGTCGGATCGGCGCTGGAAGAAGGCGGTCAGGCTCATCAAGGCGAGCGCCTTCTTCAACGGCCGCGACGAGGTGGCCCCCCTGGATCTGCTGCTGTTCAAGGATTGCCTCTGGCACGACGATGCCTCCCGCACCGCCCTGCTGGAAATGATGACCGAATTTTCCCGCCTCTACGGCTACCAGCAACTGGCCATGACCCGCCAGCTGATGGGGCTGCGGGATCAGTTCAAGCAGCTCAGGAGCGCTGTGGCCCAGCGCCTGTGCTGCAAGGCGAAGCAGCGCCAGCAGTGGTTCGGACGCCGCGCCCGCGGCATCCAGATCCCGCTGGCCAATGCCCGTCCGTTTGGCAAGCTGGTGCACTTCAACCTGCTCACCCCGGCGGCGCTGGATGGCGATGATCCGGAGCGGCTGATCGAGACTCTGGTGTTCGATCGCACCCTGCTGTCGCACTGGCACCCCACCGGCGAGGCGCTGGTGGGCTGGCCGCTCGGCAACCCCAAGGAGGGGCACTACGAGCTGGTGCTGGACGACGAGCTGCGGCTGCAGGTGCTGGACCTGCAACGCCAGCAGATCCCCCTGGTGCTGGTGGAGCGCACGGCCATCCCCGAGGTGGTGATAGCCCCCTGGCAGGCGGCGCTCACCGGACTGCTGGCCGAGAGCGGCCTGCTGCAACAGGAGCTCAAGCGTCAGCGCGGCCTGTTCGAGCGCCATCAGCAGCACCTCTTCATCGGCCGTCACTGGCTGCAGCAGGTGGAAGACAGCTTCTTCGTGCTGAACCGGGATCTGGAGCAGCTGCGCAGCGACATCAGCCACTGGCACGATCGTCTGCCAAAGCTGGACGCCTGAGCCATGGGGAGCGTGAGTGGGGTAGCCATGAGCCATGTCGGCGGAGGTCGCCATGCTTGAGATCGGCATGATGGACTTGGGGCTGCTCATCGGCGAGGGGGAGCTGGCGGGGGAGATGGCGCTGCTGCTCGCCTCGGCGCCCAAGATCTCCGAGTTCATCAAGCGCTCCCCGCTGCAGGGCAAGCTGCTGCAAAAGCGTATCCGGCGCTGGAGCGAGCAGCTCGGCGAGGAGATGCGCCACAAGCCGGTGCCGGTGGCGCTGGAGCAGGAGTACCGCTTGTATCAGGCGCACAAGGGCCTGCCGCTGGCCGAGTTGATGGGGCGCCTGCCGACCCTGCTGGACGGGCTGGAACAGTTCAGCCCCTTCGCCGGCGAGGCGCGCAGCCTGGTGCGCCAGATCATGGCCCACCCCACCGACAGTCAGCGGCTGTTGCTGATGGAGAAGTGGCGCACCAGCCTGGTGGGCAGCCTGCTGCAGCTGCAGCAGCAGATCGCCGAGGCGGAGCGGGAGAAGCAGCGCCAGGAGATAGAAGATCAGCTGCTGGCGAGCCGCACCCTGGCCGATGCGCTGGATCCGAACCAGATCTCGGCGGGCGGCCTCTGGGATCTGGCCCAGGGCAGTTGGCACAAGCGCAGCCTGGTGCTGATCAAGCAGTACGCCCGCATGCTGCAGCGCGAACCCCTGCTGGCCGAGATAGCCAACCTGCTGGGGCGCAGCGAGCAGGACAACCGGGCCAACGAGTCCCCGGTGCCGCCGGTGCAGGTACACGAGCTGGAAGAGGTGCAGACCGACGACGTGCCGGACGATCTGGTGGGCATACACCCCGCCAGCGATCTGATGCGGCTGTTGCCGAGCGAGGCCGTGATGCTGGCCCTGCCCGAGCTGGAGCTGGAGTTCTATCGCCGCTATCTGGAGCGGCGCCTGCTCAGCTACCAGTCGCGGGGCACCTTGCCGCGCCAGCGCCTCCTGCTGCGCACCCCCGAGCTGGGGGGCCATCAGCTGCAGCAGCGGGGCCCTTTCATCGTCTGCATCGATACCTCGGGCTCCATGGGCGGTTATCCGGAGGAGTGCGCCAAGGCGCTGTTTCTGGCGTTGCTAAAGGTGGCGATGGACGAGAAGCGGGGCTGCTATCTGATGCTGTTTTCTACCGAGGTGGCGACCCTGGAGATCACCGCAGACACGGGTCTGGACAAGGCGGAGCGCTTCCTCTCCATGAGTTTTCACGGCGGCACCGATCTGGTGCCCTGCCTCGAGAAGGCGTTGATCAAGCTCGATGATCCCGCCTTCGCCAGGGCCGACGTGCTGGTGGTTTCCGACTTCATCGCCCAGAGCCTGCCCCACGCCCTGCTGGATCGGATGAACCGCCAGCGCAAGCAGCAGACCCGCTTCCACGCCGTCGCCATGTCCCGCCACGCCAAGCCGGCGCTGCTGCGGGTGTTCGACAACAGCTGGCTACTCGACTGCGGCCTGCGCGGTCGCCTGTTGCGCCGCTGGCAGCGCAGTTGAAACGCGCCGTGCCGGCAGACTGGCCAGCACAACCCCGACACACAAGAGGCCAAGCGCCAGCCACACCGGCGGCGTGACGGCTTCTCCCAGTAGCCACCAGGCCAGCATGGCTGCCATCACGGGCGTGAGCGAGCCCAGCGCCGAACTGATCTCGGCGCCCAGGGTGCGGATGGCGTGGGCGTAACAGAGCGCCGCCAGCAGGCCGGCGCCTATCCCTTGCAGCAAGCCCTGCCATAGCCAGACGCTGGCATGACTCACTGCGGGCAAGGGGCTCCACAGGAGCGTTGGCAGCAGCAACAGGGCCGACGGCACCGCCACCAGCGCGGCCGCATCCAGCGCCGCCAGTCCGCTGCGTCTGACCGCCAGGGTAAACAGGGCCCACAGCAGGGCCGCCCCCAGAAAGCAGACTTGTCCCTGCCACAATCCCGGCTTTCCGCCCAGCAACAGGGTAGCGGTGGCCAGCGCTATGAGGGCGAGCCCCCAGCGCCGCTGCGCGGGGCAGGGGGCGCGCCACAGCAGCAGGCTCAGCAGGCTGACCATGAGAGGCACTGTGCCCGGGATCAGGGCGCTGCCCTGGGCCACAGGGGCCAGCTGCATGCCGGTGGCGCCGAGCCAGAAGAAGGGCAGGCCGGCCCCCGCCAGCATGGCCAGCTGCCAGCGCAGGGGTGTGCGGCGCAGGCGGATGCGGTGACGCCAGTAATAGGGGAGCAGTAGCAGGGCCGGGATGCCAAAGCGCAGCAGCGCCAGCGCCTGTGGCGGGAGTTTTTCCTCGGCGCCGAGGCGCAGGGAGAGAAAGAAACCGGACCAGAGCAGCACGGTGGCGAGGGCGGCGGCCCAGCCGCTGCAACGGGGTGACAGTGTGAATGACATCGGGCTCCCTCCATGGCGTGTCCCGGGTCATTATCTCGCCAGGGGGGCGGGTGTTGCAGGGCAAACTGTTTGAGAAATTCGGGTGTAATTGCTAGTTTCAGCCAATCCAAAAGGGATTTTTACCGGATATCACCAAGATGCTCGACAGGATTGATTTACATCTGCTGCGCTTGCTGCAACAGGATGGGCGCCTAACGACCGTGGAGCTGGCAGAGCGGGTCGGCTTGTCTGCCTCCCCTTGTGCCCGGCGTCTGAAGCGGCTGGAGGGGGAGGGCCACATACGGGGGTATCGCGCCGTGCTGGCGCGGGAGAAGCTCGGCCTTGGCATCACCATCTTCGTCAACGTGCGGCTCAGCCAGCACAGGGAGCCGCTGGTGGAGGCCTTCGAGCAGGCGGTGGCGGCCATGGCGGAGGTGATCAGCTGTCACACAGTCTCCGGCAACTACGACTACCTGCTGGAGGTGGTGGTGCCCGACCTGCCCGCCTACGAGCAGTGGATCCGGCGGTTGCAGTCCCAGGACATGGTCAACGACATCAGCAGCCACTTCGCCATTCGCGCGGTCAAGGTGATGGGGCCGCTGCCCATTTGACCAGATTCAGGTACAGGGCTGGTGGCCGAGCCCGCGCTCGTTCACCTGCTCCTGATCCAGCAGCGGCTGACCGCTCGGCTGGGAGACGTAAAAGCCCCGCTTGCCGCTGCGCTTGACCCTGTACATGGCCTGATCGGCCCGGGCCAGCGCCGTGCTGAAGTCATCCTGTGGCCGGATCGCCGCTATCCCCATGCTCAGCCCCACGGCGGCGTCGCCGTTGGGCAGCTCGAACGGGGTCGAGATGGCATCTATGCAGCGGCGGGCCAGGTGGCTGGTGCGGGGATCCTCGCTCTGCCAGGGCAGCAGCAACACGAACTCGTCGCCGCCGAGGCGGCCGATCCTGACCCCCTCCTCGCAGCAGGCCTTGAGTCGCCGGGTGAGGGCAATCAGCAGCTCGTCCCCGGCCCTGTGGCCCAGGTTGTCGTTGACCTGCTTGAAGTCGTCGAGATCGATGAAGCAGATGGCCTCGAACGTCTGCGGGAACTGGCGTTGCAGCGCTGTGCGGTTGAGCAGGCCCGTGAGGGGGTCCCGGTGGGCCAGCTGGGCCAGCTGCTGCTCGTACTCCTTCTCGTGGGTGATGTCGATGTGGGTGCCCATCACCCGCAGCGGCTTGCCCTCTTCATCCCACTCCACCACCCGGCCCCGATCCAGCACCCAGGTTATCTTGCCATCCTTGGCGATCATGCGGTGCATCGCCTGATAAAACGGGCTCTTGCCGCTCAGGTGATCGAAGAAGGCCTGCAACACCCGCTCCCTGTCTTCCGGATGCAGGTGTTCACGCCACACATCAAAGTGGGCCGACAGCTCCTTGGGCTGGTAGCCGAGCATGGCGCCCCAGCGCCGGTTGAAGATGATGAGTTTGCCGGTGGGGACGTGATTCTGCCAGATGCACAGGCCTGTGCCGTCCATGGCGGCCTCCAGCTTCTCCCGTGCATCCTCGGCCACCCGCTTCAGCCGCTCATTCTCCTGCAGCAGCCTGTCATAGGCGGCCTGCAGCTCCTCGTGTGTCATGAAGGCACTCTTCCCTGTGGTGAATGTCGCTATAGTCGATGCTGATTTTCCTCCTGTAAAGGGGATGAGATCGCCAGTGTGAGGGCCAGCCTGAACCTGTGGTTTTTATCTCCCTCACTCTGGTTGCTGTGCCCATGGGCAAGGAGAGATATGATGGGGCATCCGAGTGCCAGCACCATCGAATGGGGAAACCGAACCGGCATGAAACGCATCATGACCTTGATCCTGCTGACCAGCCTGTGTGGCGCCCCCGCGTGGGCGGCCAGGGTGCCGCTCGTCGAGCCGCAACTGTCCCGAGAGTTGAAACTGCTGGAGGAGGGATTCCAGCCAGACCGCATGTTCCGCTTGCGCATCGCCGCCCTGGTGGCGAGCCGCGCCGCTTACCCGCCCGAGGTGCAGGGCCGCATAGTCCGGCTGCAGTGCTGGGCCATGTCAGCCGAGCGGGACAGCGAATATCGGGCCGTGGTGGCCTTTGCCGACCAGGAGCTGGCCCTTGCCCGTGAGCGCAAGGACAGGATCACCGAGAGCGGCCTGCTCACCTGTCGCGGTTTTCACCAGCAGATGCTGGGCAAGATGGAGCAGGCCGGGGCCGATTACGAGCAGGCGCTGGCGCTGGCGCGCAGGCTGGGGGATAGGGTGCAGGAGGCCGACATCCTCAGCTACCGTGGCGACATGAAAGCCTATCAGGGGGAGCTGGCCGAGGGGCTGATGGAGCTCATCGAGGCACACAAGCGCTTCGAGGCGCTGGGGCAGGATGGCAAGGCGCGGGAGGTGTTGTCCCAGATCGCCAACGCCTACCGGCGCATGGGGCTCTATGCACGGGCCGAAGGCTACTTTCAGGAGCTGGAGCGCGACTACAGCACCCTGGGGGATCAGGAGCGGCTGGTGGACATTCGCTCCCAGCAGGGGCTGCTCTATGCCGAGATGGGGGAGTTCAACCGCGCCCTGCCGCTGATGGCGCAGGCCGAGCAGCTCTATCGTTCGCAACACAAGGAGGGCTTGCTGGCCTGGATCCAGATCGAAATGGCCACCATCCTGATCAACCAGGGCAAGGTGGCCGAGGCCATGGCCAGACTGCAGCAGGCCGATGTCATACTGCGCAGCCGCGAGGATGTCGACAGTGTGACCCTGGCCCACTGGCAACTGGTGATGGGCATGGCGGAGGACGCGCTGGGCCATCCGACCAAGGCACTCTACTACCTGACGCACGCCGAACCCATATTTGCCAGGGAGAAGAACCAGCGCTTCCTGGCACGGGTCTACGAGGTGCGGGCCCGCATTCTCGAACAGCAGGGCCAGGTCAATGCGGCCCTGGCCAGCCTCAAGCTGTACGTGCAGACCCGGCACGCCCTCGAACTGGTGCTCAGGGAGCAGCGCTCCCTGCAGATGCGCTTCGAGTTCGATCTGGCCCGCAAGGAGCTGGAGAACCAGGCCCTCAAGACCAAGCAACTGTTGCAGGAGGCCAAGCTCAAGCAGTTGCAGGAGCGGCGGCAATGGCAATACGTGGTGGTGATCCTGCTGCTGGTGGTGATGGGCATGCTGGCGCTGTACCAGTTCAACCGCTCCCGCAAGCTGCGCCGGCTCGCCATGACAGATGACCTCACCGGCATCCACAACCGCCGCCAGATCCAGGCCCAGGGGCAGGCCTGGTTCAAGCAGGCGAGGGAGCAGGGCAAGTCCCTGTGCGTGCTGATCCTGGACATAGACCACTTCAAGCAGGTCAACGACAGGCTGGGCCACCACATGGGGGATCAGGTGCTGGCGGCCGTCGCCAGGAGCATAGCCGCCCAGCTGCGCACCCTGGACAGGGTGGGGCGCAACGGCGGCGAGGAGTTTCTGGTGCTGTTGCCCGACACCTGCATGGCGGAGGCGGTCGAGGTGGCGGAGCGGATCCGCCATCGGGTCTCCCAGCTGCACATCGAGGGGATGCCGGAGGGGCATCCGGTGCACGTCAGCATAGGCTGTGCCCAATACAGCCCTCTCGACGACAGCCTGGGGGATCTGATCCAGCGAGCCGACGAAGCCATGTACAGGGCCAAACAGGCCGGCCGCAATCGGGTGATGCGGTCCGAGTAGGGCGCTCCGGCGCCCTTCGCGAACGGCCCTAAGCCGGGCTGGGTATTTTTCACTCGCGCGGGTATAATGTCGCGCAATTTTGCTTTGACTCAGGCGAGAAGACCCATGTAATGCAACCCGTTTCCCCTGTCCCACCCGGTTGGCCTCGGTGCCGGCCCGTGTGGCGTTAGTTGCATGCAGTCCTGTGTATGCCGGCGGACCCGAGGCCGCATACATGCAAATGTGCCGTGAGTCGAATGCGGCATCCCGGATTTATTCCCACGGTGGCCAAGGCCATCGCTCAATAGAAGAACGTTGAATTATGTCAGCTGAATTTCTGAGTGAAGTCTCCAAGAGACGCACTTTTGCGATCATCTCGCACCCGGATGCGGGTAAAACCACCATCACCGAAAAAGTCCTGCTGTTCGGACAGGCCATTCAGCGCGCCGGTACCGTCAAGGGCCGTGGCTCAGGCCAGCATGCCAAATCCGACTGGATGGAGATGGAGAAGCAGCGCGGTATCTCCATCACCACCTCTGTGATGCAGTTCCCCTATGCCAACTGCCTGGTCAACCTGCTCGATACCCCGGGTCACGAGGACTTCTCCGAAGATACCTACCGTACCCTCACCGCGGTCGACTGTTGCCTGATGGTCATCGATGCCGCCAAGGGTGTTGAAGACAGAACCCGCAAGCTGATGGAAGTCACCCGTCTGCGGGACACCCCCATACTCACCTTCATGAACAAGCTGGACCGCGAAGTGCGCGATCCCATGGAAGTGATGGACGAGGTGGAGCGCGAGCTGAAGATCATGTGCGCCCCCATCACCTGGCCCATCGGCTGCGGCAAGTCCTTCAAGGGTGTCTATCACCTCTACAAGGATGAGGTCTATCTGTACCAGACAGGTCAGGGCCACACCATCCAGGAGAAGCGGGTGGTCAAGGGCCTGCACAACCCGGATCTGGACGCCGCCATCGGCGAGGATCTGGCGGCCCAGCTGCGCGGTGAACTGGAGCTGGTGCAAGGTGCCTCCCCCGAGTTCGATCACGAGGCCTTCATCGCCGGCGAGATGACCCCGGTCTTCTTCGGTACCGCGCTCGGCAACTTCGGCGTCGACCATATGCTGGATGGCCTGACCGACTGGGCGCCTGCGCCCATGCCGCGCAAGGCCGAGAGCCGTCTGGTCGAGGCGACCGAGGAGAAATTCTCCGGCTTCGTGTTCAAGATCCAGGCGAACATGGATCCGAAACACCGCGACCGTATCGCCTTCATGCGCGTGGTGTCCGGCACCTACTCCAAGGGCATGAAGATGCGCCACGTGCGCATCGGCAAGGACGTCAACATCTCAGACGCCGTCACCTTCATGGCCGGTGACCGGGAGCAGGCGATCGAGGCCGTCGCGGGCGATATCATAGGTCTGCACAACCACGGCACCATACAGATAGGCGACACCTTTACCCAGGGTGAGGATCTCAAGTTCACCGGCATCCCGAACTTTGCCCCCGAGCTGTTCCGCCGCATCCGCCTGCGCGATCCGCTCAAGCAGAAGCAGCTGCTCAAGGGGCTGGTGCAGCTCTCCGAAGAGGGCGCCGTGCAGGTGTTCCGTCCGCTCATCAGCAACGATCTCATCGTCGGCGCCGTCGGTGTGCTGCAGTTCGATGTTGTGGTTTCGCGTCTGAAGAGCGAATACAACGTCGAGGCCCTGTACGAGGCGGTCAACGTCTCCACCGCCCGCTGGGTGGAAGGGACCGACGTCAAGAAGTTCGAGGAGTTCAAGCGCAAGAACGAGTTGAACCTGGCGCTGGATGGCGGTGACAACCTCACCTACATAGCCCCGACCATGGTCAACCTGCGTCTGTCTCAGGAGCGTCACCCGGACGTTCACTTCCGTCAGACTCGCGAGCACTGATAAGCGCTTGCCCGATAGGCTGACAAGATAAAAGAAGACCCCGCCCAGGCGGGGTCTTTTTTTGCATGGCGATCAAGGATCTGATGGGGGGAAGGGCCAGCTGGAGACCGGCCTGGATGGCGTCAGGCCTCGTCCTCCATGCCGCTGGCGAGGCTCGCCAGCCAGCGTTTGACCAGCCGCAGCTCGGTTTCATCGAGGGGGGCCGCCAGCGCCAGCTCCAGCAGGGCGACCCTGGCCTTGGCCTGCGCCAGCAGTTCAGCCCCGGCGGGACTGAGGCTGAGCTGCTGGATACGGCCATGAACCGCGTGAGGGGTGCGGGCCAGCAGGCCGCTGCGCTCCAGGCTGGTCACCATGGGGCTTATCGTCTGGGGGGTGAGCAGGGTCAGCCGGGCCAGCTCGGCGTTGGAGCCGCCGGGGTAGGCATCCAGCATGGTCAGCAGGGCAAACTGGGGGGCCGTGACGGGCAAGTCCGCCAGTGCCCGCTCCATGCGCAGGCGCTGGGCGGCGGCGGCCTGGCGCAGCAGGTAGCCGAGGTGGCCCGCCTCGCCACGCTTGCCTTCGCCGGGGGCGGGAGTCTCTGGTTTCAATCCAGTCTCAACAGGGGGCTTGTCTATCATGTCAGGGTGCTGATATGTTGTTCGTGTCCTGATATTAAGCCATGACGAAGGAGAACACCAGAATGAGCACCCGCATCGATTACCCCCACTTTCGCCAGCTGCTGCCGGCAGCCCACGATGCCCTGATCGCCGCCGGCAAGGCGGTGGACGACGCCGGCCTCGACAAGGAGCTGAGCGAGCTGATGAAGCTGCGCGCCTCCCAGCTCAACGGCTGCAGCTTCTGCCTGCAATATCATCTCAACATCGCCCGTCGCAGCGGGGTGGGGCAGGCCAGGCTGGATCAGCTAGCTGCCTGGCGCGATGCCACCGTCTTCACAGCGCCTGAGCGGGCGGCCCTGGCCTGGACCGAGTGCCTGACCCGTTTGCCCGAGGCCGGGGTGCCCGATGCGCTCTATGGGGAGCTGCGCGAGCACTTCAGCGAAGCCGAGATAGTGCAGCTGTCGGTGACGGTTGCCACCATCAACAGCTGGAACCGGCTCGGGGTGGCGCTGCGCTTCGTACCGCCCGCCGCTCAGCTTTAAGCAGAAGAAAAGGGCGGCACCAGTGCCGCCCTTTTCTCATCCTCGACCCCATGCCTCAGGCGAGCGTCTGGCCATCGCCGGTGCCAAGCGCCAGCACCATGCAGATCTCGCAGGCATCGTGGCCGGTGCAGCCGAGCGGCCCCGGCAGGTGCTCGAAACCCAGCGACTCGTAGAGCGTGGTCGCCTCGCGCAACACCTCGGTGGTTTCCAGATAGCAGCGCTGGTAACCCAGGATTCTCGCCTCGTCCAGCGCCTGCAACACGAGTCTCCGCCCCAGTCCCAGCCCGCGCAGGGAGGGCATGAAGTACATCTTCTGCAGCTCGCAGACCCGATCCTCTTCCCCCGCCAGCGGCGCTATGCCACCGCCACCGAGGATGGTGCCATCGGGTCCCTCGATCACCCAGTAGCGGCTCTTCTCCCCTTGGTAGGTCTCGTGCAGCCGATCCAGGTTGGGGTCGGCCACGCCATAGCCCTTGTCGGCGGTGAGGCCATATTCGGCGGAGACGGCGCGCACCACGGCGGCGATATGGGGGTTGTCGGCGGCTGTGATGGGACGGATGCGGTAGCCCTGCTGACGGCGGGCGCGGGAGAGGGCGCTGCGGTAGAGACGCAGGCCGGCCCACAGCTGCTCGCGCTCGCTCAGGGTGAGCTGGGCCAGGGTCTCTTCCATGGCGTTGTCCATCTCCTGATGCAGATCCAGCAGCTGGGCCTGGCCGGCGATGGTGAGGCGCGCCTCCTTGCTGCGGCCATCGGACGGATGGGGGTGCCAGCTGATGAGCTCGCGCTCGGCGAGCCGCGCCAGCGGACGGCTGGCGTTGGATTTGTCGATGCGCAGCCGCTCTGCCAGCTGCTGGTTGGTGGCGGGGCCGTTCTCCAGCTCGATCAGCAGATGGGCTTCTAGCGGGGTGAGCGCCAGTTCGCCGCACTGCTGGGAGAGCATGCCGAGTTCGCGAACCAGATCGCGCGACAGGGCGCGCAGGGGACGGGGATCCATATCAGGGCTTCCTATTTGGTTGTCGTCAACAACCAATATAGTCAACAAGTTGTCACTAGCAACCTTTTTATGGGGCTTGAGTGGTGGAGCAGGAGGCGGGCAAGGAGAAGATGGACATAAAAAAAGGGCCCGTAAGGGGCCCAAACATTGGAAACCCGCGCCCGGAAGCGCGGATCCCATCCTTGGTCGGTCATGAACCGGCGTGCTTACACCAGCTCGGCCAGCATGGCGTCGGCATAGGGAACCAGCGTCTCGCCCTTCTGCACCCTGGCGATGTAATCCGGGTTGGCGATCAGCGGGCGGCCGATGGCGACGAGGTCGAAGCGGTTGGCCTTGATGGCATCCAGCGCTGTGTCGGCGCTGTAGTTGCCCACCCCCACCAGATGACCGTCGTAGTGGGCGCGCAGGTAGTCGGAGGCACGGCCATCCAGATAGTCGAAGGTGAGGCTGTCATCGAAGATGCCCAGATGCACATAGGCCAGGGCGCGCCGGTTCAGTTCGCTCAGCAGATGGTCGAACACGGCGCGATCCCGCTGGTCACCCTCAAGGTGCACATAGGCGCCGGGGGAGAGGCGCAGGCCAACCCGCTCGGATCCGATGCGGGCGTTGACCGCATCCACCACTTCCAGTGCGAAGCGGCTCATGTTCTCCGGGCTGCCACCGTACTGATCGCTGCGCAGGTTGCTCGAATGGTGCAGGAACTGATCGATGAGGTAGCCGTTGGCGCCGTGGATCTCCACCCCGTCAAAGCCCGCTTCGATGGCGTTGGCGGCGGCCTGGGCGTAATCCTCAGCCAGCTGGGCGATTTCGCTCTCGGTCAGGGCGCGCGGCACCTGATAGACCAGCTCGCGCATGCGCGGTACCGTGCCTTCATGGGCGACGGCAGACGGTGCCAGCACCTCGCCATGGTGGAAGAAGGGGTGGGAGAGGCGACCCACGTGCCACAGCTGGGCGAAGATCTTGCCGCCATTGGCGTGCACGGCGCTGGTGACGTTTTTCCAGCCGGCGATCTGCTCCGGGCTGTAGATCCCCGGGGTGTTGGGATAGCCCTGGCCGTCCGGACGAATGATGGTGGCTTCGGAGATGATGAGGCCGATGTCGGCACGACGGGCGTAATAGGCGGCCATCTGCTCGGTAGGCACCAGGCCCGGGCCGGCCATGCAACGGGTAAGCGGTGCCATCATGAAGCGATTCGCGAGGGTGAGGGTGTCGTTGAGGCGATAGGGCTGAAACAGGGTATTCATGATCGTCTGTCCTGAGGGAGTGATTCTTGAACGTGCATTCAAGACGTTTTTTGTTTTGTGTGCAAGTCTTTTTTTGAACGAGCATTCAAGATGGGTTGGTCTTGCCTGCCCGCTGGGGTAAACTTGCCGCCCTTTTTGTTCCCCCTCATCGGCTCTGCGCCGGTGATCGCTTTTTCAACGGAGAAACCATGCGCAGCGCCGAGTTCAACCGGGACGACGTCTTGCGAAATGCCATGGAGGCATTTCGGGCCAAGGGTTACGCCAAGACCACCATGCAGGAGCTGGTGGCGGCGACCGGGTTGCATCCGGGCAGCCTCTACGCTGCGTTTGGCAACAAGCGTGGCCTGCTGCTGGCGGCGGTCGATCACTATGTGCAGGAGAAAAGCGCGCTGCGCCGTGGCTTCTTTGCCGGCCAGAGCCCGCTGGCGGGGGTGCAGGCCTACCTCAGCCAGATAGTGAACGATGCCCTGTGCGGCACCTGTCTGGTGACGCGCACCCTGATGGAGCTGGCGGAGCAGGACGAAGAGCTGCACCTGCGGCTCAAGGCCATCTATGCCGAGCTGGACGCCGATCTGGCGCAGATCCTGAGTCTCGCCCAGCAGCGCGGCGAGCTGATGGCCGACCGCGACATCCCGACCCTGACCGCCTTCCTGCTCATCAATATCCAGGGTCTGGTCACCTTTGCCCAGTGTCGCCCCGACCACGCCCTGCTCGATGGCGTCGTCACCCAGCTGATGACGGCCCTGCGGGCATGATGACAGGCAGAGAAACAACAGTGGCTCCCGCGGGAGCCACTGTTGTTTCTGGGGATGTTACACGCAGCTGGGTTGTTTGCTCCCTTCTCCCCTCACGGGAGAAGGGTTGTGGATGAGGGGCAGTCTCTGCTCAGCGCAATGAGAGCAAAAGAAGTCCCAGTACGGCCTCCATCCGACTCAATACATCGTTATTCCACACCCTGATCACCTGAAAGCCCTGCTCATTGAGGTAGGCCGTTCTTGCGTCATCATGATGCTGCCCTGCCGGTTCATTGTGCTGCGACCCATCTACCTCGATGATCAGCCTTTGCTCAAGAGAGATGAAATCGACAATGTAGGGCCCGATGGGCATCTGACGACGAAATTTCACTCCCGCCAGACGGCGATCGTGCAATTGCAGCCACAGCTTCTGCTCGGCAAGGGTGGCTTCTCGCCTCATGTGCTTGGCAAACGGATGGGTCTTCATGGTGCCTATCCAGAGGTATTCGACCCTATTAGATATAGCCATTCCCTCGTCTGGTGGCTGAGTGGGTTCCTTCCCCTCACCCTGGCCCTCTCCCAGAGGGAGAGGGGACAGCTCGAGGCATCGTTGCGAGCCGGGGACAAGAGCCCCGCTTTGGAGGCATGGAGAGCGAAACCAAACTAGCGGGCAGAGCAGCAAAGCTAACGATGACTCAAGGTTATCTGCGGGCACTGTGTGCTCCCTTCTCCCCTTGCGGGAGAAGGGTTGGGGATGAGGGGGGGCATTTACAGCGGAAGAGAAGGGGCTCGAGAGAGCTTTATTCGGGCCAACCAGCTCCTTCATCAGATCCTTGAGCCATACCAATGCGGGCTGCCGGGCATGGTACGTGAGATGCCAGACGCAGCGGGCTTACCTCGGGCCAACCAGCTCCTTCATCAGACCCTTGAGCCATACCAGTGCCGGTTGCTGCGCATGCACCGGGTGCCAGACGCAGTTGAGGTGATAGTCGGGCACGTCCGCAGGCAGCGGCAGGCTCTTGAGTGGCCAGTGGCTGGCGAGCAGTTCGGCCACCATGCTGGGCAGCACCAGAAGGTGGTCGCTCTGGCTGACGATGGCGGCGGCGGACATATAGCTCTGACTGTTGACCGAGATGGTGCGACTAAAGCCCAGCGTCTTCAGATAGCGATCCAGGCTCGCCTCCGAGGTGCCGAGCGGCGAGTGGAACACGTGGGGCATGGCGATCAGCTGCTCAAGCGTGATGCGCTCCTGCCATTGGGAGGGATCGCTCTCGGCCCCGGTGGTTGCCGATTTGGCAATGGGCAGATCGGCGCGCACCAGCCCGGCCAGCGGCTCTGTGAGCCAGGTCTCCTTGCCCAGATACCCAGGCACCTGCATGTACTCGTCAAAGCCCAGCACCAGATCGATTTCGCCGCTCGCCAGCTCGGCTTCGGGCAGGGTGTCGCGCAGTATGCGGATCTCTATGGTGACCCCGGGCGCCAGCCCCTTGAGGCGCTGAATGAGCGGCGGGATCAGCACGCACTCCACGTAATCCGTGGTGCAGAGCACAAAGCGCCGCTTCGACTGGCTCGGCTCAAATACCTCCTCGTCGGAGAGCTGCTGCTCCAGCAGTCGCAGCGCCTGCTGCACGCCAAGATGCAGCCGTTGGGCGCGCGGGGTGGGCAGCATCCCCTGCGGGGTGCGCACCAGCAGCGGATCGCCAAAGAAGGTGCGCAACCGACCTAGAGCGTGGCTCATGGCGGGCTGGCTGATAAAGAGTGTCTCGGCGGCGCGGGTGACGCTGCCTTGCGTCATCAGGGCGTCAAAGGCGAGCAGCAGATTGAGGTCGAGCTGGTGCAGTTTCATGGTGAGATAATTTGCCGTGCTTATGGGACAATCCATCCTATTCATTTGATGGATGGGTGCGCAACTTCTTACACTGCGGGCCACGCTTATTTTTTCCAGGGGGCGCCCGTCCGGCACGCTGCCGGGGCGGGGGCCCGCCCGTTTTCCCCATTACCGGCCCCGTGAGGCGTGCATCGCCATCACAGGCCCGCAAGGATATTGCGATGAGCATCAAGACGATCAACTCCACCCCAGTCGCCGACGGCTTCACCATGCCCGCCGAGTGGGCGCATCAGCAGGCCGTCTGGATGATCTGGCCGTTCCGTCCGGACAACTGGCGTGAGGCCGGTCGTTTCGCCCAACAGACTTTTGCCAAGGTGGCCGATGCCATAGGCCAGGCCACTCCTGTCTTTATGGGGGTGCCGGCCGAGTTTATGGAGCAGGCCCGCGCCATTATGCCCGCCCACGTTACCCTGGTAGAAATGGCTAGCGATGACTGCTGGGCTCGCGACACAGGCCCGACCGTGGTCACCAGCGCGGCCGGCGAGTGCCGTGGGGTGGACTGGGGCTTCAACGCCTGGGGCGGCCACAAGGGCGGTCTCTACTACCCCTGGGATCAGGATGAAAAAGTGGCGGCCCAGATGCTGGCCCAGCACGGCATGGATCGTTACGATGCGCCGCTCATTCTGGAAGGGGGCTCCATCCACGTCGATGGCGAAGGCACCTGCATGACCACAGCCGAGTGCCTGCTCAACGAAAACCGCAACCCGCACCTGAGCAAGGAGCAGATCGAAGCTTATCTGCGTGACTATCTGGGCGTGAAGAGCTTTATCTGGCTGGGCGAGGGCGTCTATATGGACGAGACCGACGGCCACATCGACAACATCTGCTGCTTCGTGCGCCCGGGCGAAGTGGCCCTGCACTGGACCGACGATCAAAACGATCCCCAGTTCGCCCGCTCCCTGGCCGCCCTCAAGGTGCTGGAAGCTGCGGTGGACGCCAAGGGTCGCAAGCTGAAAGTGTGGAAGCTGCCCCAGCCGGGCCCGCTGTTCTGCACCGAGGAAGAGTCTGCCGGTGTCGAGAGCGGTACCGGTGTGCCGCGCGAGGCAGAAGGTCGTCTGGCCGGCTCCTATGTGAACTTCCTTATCACCAACGATCGCATCGTCTATCCGCTGCTGGATGCCGCCACCGATGGCGAAGCCCAGCGCATTCTGGAAGAGATCTTCCCGGAGCACACAGTGGTCGGCGTACCGGCCCGCGAGATCCTGCTGGGCGGTGGCAATATCCACTGCATCACCCAGCAGATCCCCTCCGGCAAGTAAGAACCGGTTCCAGTTGGTATTCAAAACCCCACGCTGGTGGGGTTTTATCTCTTGATGATGTGATGGTCGCAAGCGCTGATGCGGCGACCACCATCACAAACAGTCACCCTTTTACAGGAGATCCCCATGATCGAAGTGACAGAGGTTTCCATTGCCGAGCTGCGCGGTGCGCTCGAAGCAGGCCGCACCACAGCGGTCGAACTGGTCAAGGCCTATCTGGCCCGGATCAAAGCCTACAACGGCCCCGAGACTGCCACCAAGCTGAACGCCCTGGTGGTCGCCAACCCCGATGCACTGAAAGAAGCGCAAGCCTCCGATGCCCGCCGCGCCCGTGGCGAGCCCCTGAGCCCGCTTGACGGCATCCCCTACACCGCCAAAGACAGCTATCTGGTCAAGGGGCTGACTGCCGCCTCCGGCAGCCCGGCCTTCAAGGATCTGGTCGCCCAGCGCGATGCCTTTACCGTTGAGCGGCTGCGCGCCGCCGGTGCCATCTGCCTTGGCAAGACCAATATGCCGCCCATGGCCAATGGCGGCATGCAGCGCGGCGTCTATGGCCGTGCCGAGAGCCCCTACAACGCCGACTACCTGACTGCGCCGTTTGCTTCCGGTTCCTCCAACGGTGCCGGCACCGGCACCGCCGCCAGCTTCTCCGCCTTCGGTCTGGCGGAAGAGACCTGGTCGAGCGGCCGTGGCCCTGCCTCCAACAACGGCCTGTGTGCCTATACACCGTCCCGTGGCGTCATCTCGGTGCGCGGCAACTGGCCGCTGACCCCGACCATGGATGTTGTGGTGCCCTACGCCCGGACGATAGCAGATCTGCTGGAAGTGCTGGATGTGGTGGTGGCTGACGATAGCGAGACCCGTGGCGATCTCTGGCGTATGCAGCCCTGGGTCAAGATCCCCAAGGCCTCCGAGGTGCGCCCGGCCTCCTACCTTGAGCTGGCCGCAAAGCCCGATGCCCTCAAGGGCAAGCGCTTCGGCGTGCCGCGCATGTTTATCAACAAGGATGAACTGGCGGGCACCAGCGAAAACCCCGGCATCGGCGGTCCGACCGGTCAGCGCATCCATACCCGTCCGACCGTGATTGCTCTGTGGGAAGAAGCCCGCAAGGCGCTGGAAGCCGCAGGCGCGATCGTTGTCGAAGTGGACTTCCCGCTGGTCTCCAACTGCGAAGGGGACAGACCCGGCGCGCCGACCGTGTTCAATCGCGGCATAGTCACCCCCGAGTTCCTCAACGACGAGCTGTGGGAGCTATCCGGCTGGGCGTTCGACGACTTCCTGCGCGCCAACGGCGATCCCAAACTCAATAAATTGGCCGATGTGGATGGCCCCAAGATCTTCCCCCACGATCCGGGCACCTTGCCGAACCGCGAGGGCGATCTGGCGGCGGGCATGGACGAGTACGTCAAGATGGCCAAGCGCGGCCTCAAACGCTTTGACGAGATTGCCTCCGTGCCGGACGGCCTGCGCGGCCTTGAAAAGACCCGCAAGCTGGATCTGGAAGACTGGATGGACGGGCTCAAGCTCGATGCCGTGCTCTTCCCCACCGTCGCCGATGTCGGCCCGGCTGACGCGGATGTGAATCCGGCCTCCGCCGATATCGCCTGGAGCAACGGCATCTGGGTTGCCAACGGCAACCTAGCCATTCGCCACCTCGGCGTGCCGACCGTCACAGTCCCCATGGGCGTCATGGCCGATATCGGTATGCCGGTGGGGCTGACCTTCGCCGGTCGCGCCTATGACGACAACAAGCTGCTGCGCTTCGCCTCGGCCTTCGAGTCCACCGGCAGCAAGCGCAGGGTGCCGCCACGGACGCCGCCGCTGGGGTGATTGCTGTTGTGAGTTAAATCTCTCGGGTTCTTTCTGAGATAAAAAACCACCCGTTATACGGGTGGTTTTTTATATAGATATTTCATACCTATTAATTTTGATGTATAAGTTTTTTATTGCTCATTTATTAATTTTTTTAGTATCCGCTTAGGGTGGAATACTAGAGGACCTATTTTATATTCCACTAATGATATTGCACCATCGAATAAATCCAATCTGTCATTTTGTAAACTTTCCAATAAAGATATTTTTGCTTTCGCTGATTGCAATTGCTCTTGTAATTTACCATTAGAGATATTTTGAAGCTCTATTATAGAACTCTTAATATCACATTGCTGAGTAAAAAACATTACCTGTTGCTGTAGAGATTGAATAAATATTTTTGATTCAATATCATTTTTTGTTTGGCTTACTGGAATATGATCTGAATAAGGAAGGGATAGGTATAAATATAAAGCTTTTTCTATGTTTTCCTTAAATGCACTTTCGTCGTTTTTAGTAATGGTTAGAAAAGTGTATCCTTCTTTGTTTTCAGTCGATACGTCAGCATTAATCCCAATTTGTTTCAGAAGTTCGCCGAACCATAAAACATATTGGGAGCAGATCACTTCATAACCGGTTGGGAATTTGAAGATTTTAACTATTAACTCTGATTTTACGTTCATTAATAGTTCTTTTTTTAGCTCTATTAGTTTTAGTTTTGCTGCATGTGCAAAACGTTCGATTTCATCAATAACATTGCCATGTTCGATGACGTCCTTAACTTCAAAAATTAATCCATAGCCATCATCGTCAATTAAATCGACACTTTCACAAAAACCAGTGAGCTTTGACTCATAGTGTTGCGATATATATGCTGGCGGGACAAGTTCAGACCAGTCTTTGTAATTGAAAATAAACGAATATTCTACTTCTATGTGATTGTTCTCTTTGTTTAATACAACCATTTCTAAATATTTAAATGACTGTGATTTATAGAAGTCAGAGATCATTAAATTATCAGGAAACGAATCTACAGTTATATCTGATAATTTGTTTATGACATATCCTTTATCTCTTGGTTCCCAAATATAACTGTATTCACTTGTTTCATTTTTGCTGATGGATGTGAGTAAGTTGCCATCTAAGTAGACCTGCAAGGTATCATCAATATGTTCAAAAGTGATGCTCAACTTTGAATCTCCAATAATAAGTTTAATACTTTCTTAGTTAGTATAATCTTTCTTTTGGGTTAGATTGAAGCCCGTTTTTATATATCAGGTCGTAGGTTCGAATAGCGAAGCGTATTCAGACGATCGCGGATAGGTCGTGGCTGAGAAGCCGCTGAAATCCGGAGTTTCCTGCCTGTCTTGCCATGACTCGGTGCGCTGCGGTAAACGGACGATTACGCTGCGCTAATCGACCCTACATAATGGGGCTTATTGTTACCTCCCCCTCATCCCCAGCCCTTCTCCCGCAAGGGGAGAAGGGGGCAAACAGGCTCCGCTGATTATGCGTTGGCTCTGTGGTGCGGGTGAATATGAGTGGCTTGGTATTGGCACGGGCCATCCCCTCTCCCTCGGGAGAGGGTTAGGGTGAGGGGTCGCTATCTGTGCTGTGGTTCGAATTGCGAAGCGTATTCGGACGTTCGCGAATAGGAGGTTGCAGCCGATTTTTCCGGACTTTCCTCAGACTTCACCTTCTCTTCACACAAGCCCATTTCCCCTTCACAAATCTCCCGTATTTTCTGCCCACTGCTAAAAAGGCCCGGCTTGCCACAGGGGTGGCGAGGGGCCGGTTGGATCTAGGGAGCAAGATGATGAAAGGTTGGATAAAGTGCGGGCTGGCCGGGGCCCTGGTGCTGGTGGCGAGCTTCTGGGGTGGCAGCGTGCATGCGGCGGCGATCTCCCTCACTCAGGTGAGCGGCCCCGTGTATGTGGTTGAAGATAACTACTATGTACAGGAAAACTCCATGGTCTATTTCGGGGCCAAGGGGGTGACGGTAGTGGGGGCGACCTGGACGCCGGATACCGCCCGCGAGCTGCACAAGCTGATCAAGCGGGTCAGCAGCAAGCCCGTGCTGGAGGTGATCAACACCAACTATCACACCGACAGGGCGGGGGGTAACGCCTACTGGAAGTCCATCGGCGCCAGGGTGGTATCGACGCGCCAGACCCGGGATCTGATGAAGAGCGACTGGGCCGAAATTGTCGCCTTTACCCGCAAGGGGCTGCCTGAGTACCCGGACTTGCCACTGGTGCTGCCAAACGAAGTGCACGACGGCGACTTCACCCTGCAAGAGGGCAAGCTGCGCGCCTTCTACGCGGGCCCGGCCCACACCCCGGATGGCATCTTTGTCTACTTCCCCGAGGAGCAGGTGCTCTATGGCAACTGCATCCTCAAGGAGAAGCTGGGCAACCTGAGCTTTGCCGATGTGAAGGCCTATCCGCAGACGCTGGCGCGGCTCAAGGCCATGAAGCTGCCGATCAAGATTGTGGTAGGCGGCCATGACTCGCCGCTGCACGGCCCCGAGCTGATTGATCACTACGAGACGCTGATCAAGGCCGCGCCGCAGGTATAGAGAACCAGGCCGCAGGGGTAACAAGAGGTGTCGCCCCCTTGAAAGGTGCTGGCCAGAGAAAACGCCCGAATGGGCGTTTTCCTGTTTTCAGCGCACCGGATTTCCTGTGGCCGATCTCCGAGTCTTGCCAATCGGCAGCCGGCCCCCGGCATTAAGGCTGTTCAAGCCGGGTGCGCTTTCATAAGATGGATTCCTCTCTGGCCAGCCATTAACAAGCAATTGATATGCAATATAAATCCCTCGAGCGGCTGAAGCAGGCCTTTATCACCGGCATGTGGGCGTCGCTTGCCAGCATCATCATCGGCTTCGCCTTCAAGGTGTGGCTGGCGCAGTGGGTGGCCAAGGGGGATCTGGCGCTGTTCAACAGCGTGGTGGATTTGATCTCTTTGTCGCTGATCCTGATGACCGGCTTTCGCTCCTCCATGGTGGTGAGCTACTCCCAGACCAAGAACGACAGAGACATCATCAATATCTTCCGCTACTTCCTCATCGGCATAGTGCTGCTCACCTGGGGGCTGGTGATCCCCTATATCAAGCACGGGCTCCATATCCGGGTGGAGTACCTGCAACTGGTGGGGGTCATCTTCGGGCTGGGGCTCAAGGTCTATTTCACCAATCTGGTGGCCATGTACCGCATGTACGATATCTCCAACAGGGTCACCTGGCTGGAGCCGCTCGCCAACGCCCTGCTGTTTATGGCCTGTTACTTCGGGCTGGGGATGGATGCGCTCTCGTCGCTCTTCTACGGGCTGACCTGCTCTTCGCTGGTCATCGCCGGTTATATGTATCTCTATCGGCGCAGGGCCATCGCCACCCGGCCGCTGGCCAAAGTCGAGCTCGGCCCCGAGATGCGCAGCTATGTGAAGAAGAGCTTCACCGCCTCGCTGGAGGCGGGGGCCAGTATCCTGATGATCTACATCACGGTACTGCTCACCATACGCCACTTCAGCATCGACGAGCTGGGGGATTTCCAGGTGGTGGTGCGCCCCATCTTCACCTATATGACGCTGCTGTTTGTCTTCCCGATTTACCGCTTCGTGCTGCCTGAGCTGGCAGTCAATCTGCGCAACGGCGATCACCGGCAGATCAGGATGATCCGCCGCTGGATCTTCCGTCTCTCGGCCATCGTCAGCCTGGTGTTCTTTGTGCTGATGCTGCTGGCGGGCAAGCCGCTGGTGTTGCTGTTGTTCCCCGTCGACTATGTGGGGGCCGTGCCCGTGCTGTTCCACTTCTCCATCTTCTTCATCTTCATGATGCTCAACGGCTACCAGCTCGCCTATATCAAGGCCCACGGCCACTTCACCCAGAGCCTGCTGATCCGCCTGGTCGGCATAGTGGCGCTGGTGGCGGCCTACTATCTGGTGGCCGAGTTCACCAGCAACGTGGTGGCCATTATCGTGGCGCTGGGGCTGGGCTATATGGTGATGTTTATCCTCTCCACCTTGGCGGAGCGGCAGATCCTGAAATCCCTGCCACTGGTGCTGGCGGCCCGTTAGCTGGTCAGTCGCCAAGGGTGGCGCTGGCCCGTATCGGACAACAAAAAACGCCCATGCGGGCGTTTTTTGTGGGCGGCGTTGAGGCCGCTTAACGCTTGGGCTTGCCGCTCTTGTTGTTACCGCCGAGGGCCTGTTTTCTGGCTCTCTGCTTCTGGGCCGCCTTGCCGTTGCGGCGTGGCTCGGGCTCGAAGCGGGTGAGGTCGGGCTCAAAGCCCGGGAACCACTGTTGGGGCAAGCGAGTGTCGAGCACGGCTTCCACCTTTTCCAGCAGAGGCGCATCTTCCGGGCTGAACAATGTGATGGCCAGCCCCTTGTTGCCGGCGCGGCCGGTGCGACCGATACGGTGGACGTAATCCTCTGCGACAAACGGGAACTCGAGGTTGATCACGTAGTTGAGATCGCTGATATCGAGGCCGCGGGCCGCCACGTCGGTGGCGACCAGCGCCTGCAGGGTGCCGGCGCGAAACTCCAGCAGCACCTTCTCCCGCGCCCCTTGCGACAGATCGCCGTGGAAGGCCAGCGCATTGATGCCCGCCTTGCCAAGCTGCTGGGCCAGCTTGTCGGCCCCCTGCCGGGTGCGGCTGAAGATAAGCACAGGCGCCCAGCCCTTCACCTTGATCAGGTGCTCCAGCAACGCCAGCTTGCGCTCGCCATCCACCGCATAGACCCGCTGCTCCACCTCGGCCGCCGTGGTGTTGCGCGGTGCCACTTCGATCAGTTCGGGGTCGCGCAGCAGCACCCGGCTCAAGGCAAACAGGTTGTCATCGCAGGTGGCCGAAAACAGCAGGGTCTGGCGATCCGCCGGTATCTGTTTGAGCAGCGCCTTGATCTCATCCATAAAGCCCATGTCTAGCATCCGGTCCGCCTCGTCAAACACCAGATGGCTGAGGCGCTCAAGGCTCAGCGCCCCCTGGCGCAGATGGTCGAGCAGCCGACCCGGGGTGGCGATCAGCAGATCCACCCCGGCTTTAAGTGCCTCGACCTGCGCGGCTATGCTGACCCCGCCATAGACCAGGGCGCTGGTGAGACCCGTACCTTGCCCGTAGCGCGCGACGCTCTCGTGTACCTGCACCGCCAGCTCGCGGGTCGGCACCAGCACCAGGGCGCGGATCGGGCGGGTGGTGTCGCTCGCCGGGTGCTGCATCAATTGCTCCAGCAGCGGCAGCACGAAAGCGGCGGTCTTGCCGGTGCCGGTCTGGGCGCCCGCCATCAGATCCCGCCCCGCCAGAATGGTGGGGATGGCGCGGGCCTGAATGGGGGTCGGCGCGGCATAACCCAGTTCGGTCAGGGTCTGTTGCAAACGGGGGGAGAGGGCCAGTTCGGTAAAGGAGGCAATGGACATAGGGGCACCAGTGTGGGGTTATCGCGGCCAGAGCCACGATGGAAACAATCGTAGTGGCCGGCATGGTAACAGAAGCGGGGGCATGGGCAGAAGGCGGGCGAGGGGACTGGCCTCTATCCCGCGCTTCGCCCTGCTGGTCGTGCTCGGGAGCTGCGCCATGGCGAGCAGCTCCCTGTGCTGGTTAACGGCAGTGAAACACCTCTTCCAGCGCATCCACCACGGCTCGTACCCTGCTGGCCTTCTGCAGGTCGGGGTGGAGCACCAGCCAGATGTCGACCGGATCGCTGAGGGCGGGCAGCACCCGCACCAGCTCGGTCTCTTTGTCTGCCAGAAAGGTGGAGAGCAGGGCTATTCCCAGCCCCTGACGGGCCGCCGCCAGCAACAGTAGCTGGGCATTGCACTGCAGCACCACGTTCGGTTCGTGCAGCGGCTCCCCGCACAGGCTGTGCCAGTGGCGGGAGACCAGCTCTTTGGCAAACAGCAGCAGGGCGTGCTGACTCAGCCCGTGGCCGCTCTTGGGCGTGCCGTGGTGGACCAGATAGTCGCGAGAGGCGTAGAGCCCCATCTCTATGGTGGTGAGCCGCTTGATCACCAGCTCGTCGTTGTCGGGACGCAGTCCCCGGATGGCGAGATCGGCCTCCCGGTAGGCGATGTCGCTGACGCTGACCGCCGTCTGCAGGCTGAGGCGGATACCGGGGTGGCGCTCGCGCAGCAAGGTGAGGGCGGGGAGCACGAAAGCCTGAGCCAGGGTGTCTGTGGTGGCGATGCGCACCTCGCCACACAGGCTCTGATCCCCGGCGCTCGCCTTGCGTTCTATGGCCTTGATGGCCTGCTCCATGGCGCTGGCATCCGCCAACATGGTTTCGCCGAGGGGGCTCAGGTCATAGAGTTTGGGGGTGCGGATAAAGAGTTTGGAACCCAGGTTCTGTTCCAGCGCCGTGATGCGCCGCCCGACGGTGGCCTGATCGACCCCCAGCACTCCGGCTGCGCCACGCAGTGTGCCCTGTCTTGCCAATGCCAGAAAAAAACGTGCGTCATCCCAGTTGATCATCGAGCCTCCCACTCAAAGTGCCCCCTCGGGGCGAGCCCATTAGAAGCCAGCGCAGGCGGGATCACAAGGCGAGTGTGGCCTTGCTGGCATGCAAATAGATGTCATTGGCATGCATTATTGAAGCAGCATGATGCATTTGTGCCGCTGTCGGGAGGGATGGACGGGCGCTATCATGGCGCCTCTCGTCAGCGGCCTTGCCCGCCCTCATCGGAGCCTTGCATGTCATCATCCCTCTGTGCCGCCGCCCCCTCTGCGGCGGCTACCTCTCATCGCGCCATCCTGCTGTTTCTGCCGCTGGCCCTGATGTCGGCGCTGCTCAACAGCAGCGTGCCCACCCCCCTCTATCCCCACTACCAGCAGGTGCTGGCGCTGAGCGATGTCAGCCTCACCCTGATCTATGGCGGCTATGCGGCCGGGGTGCTCATCTCCTTGTTCGGGGTGGGCAATCTGGCGGGGCGGGTGGCGGACTTGCGCGCCATGATCCTGCCGGCGCTGCTGGCGGTCGCGGGGGGCGCCCTGCTCTTTTCCCTGGCCGATTCGTTCTGGTCGCTGCTGCTGGCACGGGTGCTGGCCGGGATTGGCACGGGAGCTCTGACCGGCGCCGCCAATGTGGCGTTGCTGCGTTTCGGCCCCCGCGACGGCGGCAAGCGGGCGGCCCTCAGTGCGACCCTCTCCTTCACCGCCGGACTGGCGCTCGGCCCGGTATTCAGCGGGCTGGCGTTGCAGCTGGACTTCTATCCGACTCAGCTGCCCTTTCTGCTCATCATGGGGCTGGCGGCCTGCGCCATGGCAGGTGTTGTGCTGAGCTGGCCCGCCAGCGCACAAGGGGCGCCGACCGCGGCGCACGGGCAGGGCAAGGGATCCCTGGGGGAGGGGCTCAAGGTCACTGGGATTGCATTCTTTCTCTGCGCAGCGGCCCTGTTTACCGCCTGGGCGGTGGCGGCCAGCCTGCTGGCCATCGGCCCCAAGGTGGTGAGCCAGTTGCTGGGGATGCGGGATCTCGGCCTGTTCGGTTATCTGATCGCGGCTTATATGGTGCTCTCCGGCCTGTGCCAGCTCTGGGCCCGCCGCCTCGATGCCCGCCATACTCTGCAGAGCGGTTGCCTGGCGCTGGCACTCTGCGTGCTGCTGTTTACCGGCGCCGTGCACGTCCAGTCGCTCTGGCTGGCGGGGCTTGGGCTGCTGGTGGCCGGTTATGCCCAGGGCGCCGTGTTTGTCGGCAGTGCGACCCTGGTCAACCGCATCTCCCCCGGCGCCAGCCACGCCCGGCTGGTGTCGCTCTTCTATGTGATCGCCTATGTAGCGAACTGGGTGCCTGTGCTGCTGGGCTGGGTGAGTGACAGCGTCGGCCTGCGGGCGGCGGTGGATCTGCTCGCCGTCGGCAGCGTGCTGATCAGCCTTGGGCTGGCCTGGGGGGTATGGCGCAGTCGCTTCGAGCGGGCTGCGACTTGATAGGCTCGCCCATCAATCCGCCAGCAACACGCGTTTGGCATCCAGATGGTGCATCCATTCCCGCAGGATCAGCAGCACGGCGGCAAAGCGTCGCCCCTTGGGCAGGTGGGCCGCCGCCAGCGGATCCCCTTCCACCGTAGCGGCAAACTGGCCGAACAGCTGCTCTATGCTCTCCCGGCTCAGCTCATGGCTGCCGAGCTCGCCAGCCAGCGGGAGCGGGCTGTGCAGCGTCACCAGCTCGTGGGCCGGAATGCGGGCCGCCAGCGGCATCAGCACATCCTCCACCACCATGATGGCTCGCTCCAGTTCGAGTGCGCTCGGCGGATCCTGGCGAAACGGGCCCGGCGTCATGGCCTCGAGACCAAATGCCAGCTTGTAGGTGATGGTGATGCCGTCTGCCTGGGTGATCTGCACCTTGCTGGTCTGCTCCTCCAGCTTCAGCATGATGGTGGGGTGGCTGCTTGTCATGGGATCTCCTTGCCGTGTTGATGACCAGACCTATCCATACACCCGCCCATGCTTGCTGGCGAGGGCTTTCAGCTCCCCCATCCGGGTGATACGGCTTGCAAACTTGGTTATTGATGGCATTCTAGATGTCTAAATGGCTATTTTCATCTCTACGCTTCAGGAGTTCTGATATGGATATTCGCACCGCTCCCCGCGCTCTCGCGCTCGCCCTCCTGCTGACCAGCAGCCTCGCCTGTGCCAACGAGGCTCTGGTGATCCAGACCGACTTTGGTCTCAAGGATGGCGCCGTCTCGGCCATGAAGGGGGTCGCCTTCGGGGTGGACCGCACCCTGCCGCTCTATGATCTGACCCACGAGATCCCGGCCTACAACATCTGGGAAGCCTCCTACCGCCTCTATCAGACCATCAACTACTGGCCCAAGGGCACAGTCTTCGTCAGCGTGGTGGATCCGGGCGTGGGTACGGCACGCCACTCTGTGGTGCTCAAGACCAGGAGTGGTCACTACATAGTCTCGCCGGACAACGGCACCCTGACCCTGGTGGCCGAGCACTTCGGCATCGAGGCGGTGCGCCAGATCGACGAGAAGCGCAATCGCCTCAAGGGCTCCGAGAAGTCCTACACCTTCCACGGCCGCGACGTTTACGCCTACACTGGCGCCCGGTTGGCCTCCGGTGCCATCAGCTATGAGCAGGTGGGCTCGCTGCTGCCGGCCGAGGTGGTGAAGATCCCTTATCAGCCTGCTGTGGCCGAGCAAGACGGCACCGTCAAGGGCACAATCCCGATCCTGGATGTGCAGTACGGCAACGTCTGGACCAACATAGACGAGACACTGCTTGCCAAAGCGGGCGTCAACAAGGGGGATCAGGCCTGCCTCAAGATCAGCGAAGGGGACGTGCTCAAGTACGAGGGCAAGGCCCCCTACGTCAGCAGCTTCGGGGATGTACCGGAAGGCCAGCCGCTGGTCTACCTCAACAGCCTGCTGCAGGTCTCGGTGGCGCTGAACATGGACAGCTTCGCCGCCAAACATCAGGTGCAGTCCGGTGCCAACTGGCATATCAGCCTGAAGAAGTGCTCATGATCATCAGCTGGCACCACTCACAGCGGGCGCCACGGCGCCCGTTTTGTTGCTGCTTATCGCAGCGCGGCGGGTGGCGGCACTTCTATATAGCGCCCGTCCAGCTCCCGCTGGTAGTAGTGGCCGGCTCTGACGTAGTAGCGACGGCCATCCAGATCCAGCGGGATGAGGCTCGCGTCCGTCTGCACCTCGATCACCCGGGTTGGCGGCGTGACCACCACATAGTGACTCTCCTGCTGCTGGTAATAGATGCCGCCGAGCACATAGTAGGTGAGCCCGGCCAGCATGATTGTCTCCACTCCGCCGGGCAGCAGGTCGATGCGATGGCCCGGCGCGGGGGCGGACCAGGGGCCCGCATAGTGGCCATGGCGGGTCGCGGGAGGCGACATCTCCCGTCCCGGCGGGCCGCCAGCTCCACCCCCGCCAGCACTCGCGGGGAGGGTGAAGAGCAGCGCCAGTGCCCAGGGCCAGGAGCTATCCCTGTTCATCCTATTGGCCCTTGAGCGGGGCTGTGGCGGACTGGAGCCTGATTGGCTGGGGTGGCAGCTCCCGCACGCTGACCATTACCTCGTAACCTTTGTTGGCCTCGGCGGCGGGGATGTTCTTGAACAGCTCCTGGGCCGTGGCCCGGGGATCCTTGCTCTGCTTGCTGGCCTGATAGAGAACCGGGGGCGGCGCCGGCATCTGAGCGCCGTGGTGGCCTGGCATGGGGGGCGGCATGTCGCTGGCATGTACAGACAGGCTGCCGAGCAGCAGGGGCAACAGGAGGGTTTTGCATGGCATGGGATGACTCCGTCCGGGTGAATATGGCCCATCAAACGCCAGCATGGCTCTGCGCTCAATCGCTTTTACACCCCCTTTTCACCCCCTTTACAGTTGTGACAACGGGCGCCTGGGCGCCCGTTGTGTGTCATGGGAGGAGGTCGGCCTCAAAACTCGTTGGAGAGCGCCTTGTAACCCTTGACCAGATCTATGTTGGTGTGGGCCACGTCCTCGGAGAACTCGGTGGCATCCACTGTGACCCTGGGGATCTCGGCCAGATCGCTCTGCTGGTTGATGCGAGTGGTGGAGGGCACATAGAAGCCGGGCGGCAGATCGCAGCCATCCACCACAGAGTTGTGGCGCACCACCGAACCTTCACCTATGTGGCAGTTGAACAGCACGCTGTTGAAGCCGATGAAGACCCGGTTTCCCACTTCACACGGGCCGTGCACTATGCTGCGGTGGGCGATGGAGGTGTACTCGCCTATGGTGACGGCGGCGCCGGACTTGGAGTGGATCACCACCCCGTCCTGAATGTTGGAGTTGGCGCCTATGATGATGGGCTCCATGTCGCCACTGGCATCCACCTCGTCGGCGCGGATCACCGCATAGGGGCCGACAAACACGTTTTCCTTGATGATCACCTTGCCACAGATGATGGCAGTCTTGTCGATATAGGCTGATTCGTCGATGACCGGCAGGTGGCCGGAAGGATTCTTGCGGATCATGTTACATCCTGTTGAAGATGAAATCGGGACGGGGAAAAGGCGAGGCCACTGGCCTGCCGGTGGGTCAGCTTACGCCTGTGGGCCGGGAGGGGGAACCCCTGACTGGTCAGACCCCTGGGGTAGTGCGCTCATCTTCTCGGGGTGTTCCCGACGCGCAAATTATGGGAGCATGATTTCTGCCGAACGGGCCGCGTGGCCCGCCTGGTACTCTTTTGATATAAGGCTGGATACCCAAGATGAAGAAGATTGTTGTGCTGCTCGGCACCCTGCTGCTCTCCCCCTTGTTCTCTTCTGCCGTGCAGGCCAAGGGGGAGGCGGGCGAGTTTGACTATTACGCCCTGGCGCTCTCCTGGTCGCCGGAGCATTGCGCCGTCAAGCCGGCCGATCGGGACCAATGTTCCCGCCAGCTGGGATTCGTGCTGCACGGCCTCTGGCCCCAGTACCAGCGCGGCTACCCGAGCAGCTGCTCTCGCGAGCGGCTGGATCCCGCCATGGAGCAGCAGTTTGCCGGGCTCTATCCCAGCCGTTTTCTCTATCGCCATGAGTGGGAGAAGCACGGTACCTGCTCCGGCCTCGACCAGCCGCAGTTCCATCAGCTGGCCAGCGACCTGCGTCTGAAGGTGAAGATCCCGGCCGCGTACCAGTCGCCTGCCGAGCCCCTGCGCAAGAGCCGCTTCCAGCTCAAGGCGGATCTGGCCAGTGCCAACGACTGGCTGGCGCCAGACAACATCACGGTCGCCTGCGCCGACGGGGGCCGCTTCCTGCGGGAAGTTTACATCTGTATCAACAAGGAAGGGACGGATGCCGTCACCTGCTCCGACGAGATGCAAAAGCGTGAACTGCGCTCCTGCGGTCAGCCGGACTTCCTGCTGCGCAGCGTGCGCTGATCCCTCCTTATCTTCATCGGGCCCCTTGCGGGCCCGATGTGCAAATACCGTCATCGGAAAGGAGTCTGGCAATGACCGACATGAAACAGTTCTTGGCGCGAGAGCGAAGCCTGCTGCTCGGGGTGAAAGGAGTGGGCCCCACCGTCATCGGCCGGCTCGAACAGCTGGGTTATCACACACTGAGCGAGCTGGCCGGGGCGGACACGAGCCACATAGTCCAGCTGGTGGCCAGCATGCTGGGCTCGACCTGCTGGCAGAACAGCCCGCAGGCCCGCGGCGCCATCGATAGTGCCATAGGGTTGGCGCGCAGCCAGGTTGCAGCCGACGCCGTTTCGGACTGTGAGCAGGGAACATAGCCATGAGCCTGTTCGCCGAACTGGGGATGCGTTATCCCATCATTCAGGCCCCCATGGCGGGTGTGCAGGACAGCGGGCTGGCGTTGGCCGTCACGGGGGCCGGTTGTCTGGGTTCCCTGCCGGCGGCCATGCTCAGCCCGACCGGGCTGCGAAGCGAGCTCGTTCGACTTGCCGCCAGCGGTCTGGGGCCGTTCAACATCAACTTCTTCTGCCATCGGCAAACCGAGCCGGATCCGATCGCCCTCGCAGGTTGGCGGCAGACCCTGGCACCTTACTACGCCGAGTTCGGGGTGAATGCCGAGGCGACTGTGACAGCGCCCGGTCGCGCCCCGTTCAACGCCGAGCATGCCGCCATCCTGGCCGAGTTCAACCCAGCCGTGGTCAGCTTCCATTTCGGCCTGCCCGAGCCGAGCCGGCTGGTCCGGGTGAAAGCCACGGGGGCAAAAGTCTTTGCCAGTGCGACCACGGTCGCAGAAGCACAGTGGCTGGCCCGTCATGGCGCCGATGCCATCATAGCGCAGGGGCTGGAGGCGGGCGGCCATCGCGGCCACTTCCTCGCTGAGGATCTCGCCTTGCAGCAAGGCACCTTTACCTTGCTGCCACAGATAGTGGCCGCTGTGGACCTGCCCGTCATAGCCGCCGGTGGCATAGTCGATGGCAAGGGGATCCGTGCCGCCCTGGCGTTGGGGGCCAGCGCGGTGCAGATGGGAACCGCCTTCCTTTGCTGTCATGAGGCGACGACCTCTGCCCTGCATCGCGCGGCTATTCATTCTGCCCAGAGCCAGCATACGGCCCTGACCAGGGTGTTCAGTGGTCGCCCGGCAAGGGGGATAGTCAATCGGTTGATGCGGGATCTGGGCTCGCTCTCGGATCTGGCACCTGACTTCCCCCATGCCAGCAGCGCGCTGGCCCCATTGCGTGCGGCAGCCGAAAAGGTGGGTGAGAGTGGCTTCTCGCCACTGTGGGCGGGCCAGAATGTCTCCGGCTGCATTGACCTGCCAGCCGCCGAGTTGATCGCAGCATGGGTGAAAGAAGCGGGCCTGTCGTGAGCGCTTCTTTATATAGGTAGATGAGCGGGAGGGCCGCCATGCGAGGAATGGCCCTTCTACAGGCTAAATGCGGGTAACTCAATAAGGCTAAACGGGCCGTTTTACGGTGTTTCTGTGGATAAGTTTGTACAAAAGCTGTGGTTGGTTATG
>NZ_CDDA01000038.1 GCF_000819745.1 Aeromonas bestiarum
TGGGACAGAGCCATAAAAAAACGCCCCGCAGTGCGGGGCGTTTTGGCAAGAAGCGGCTATCAGGCAGCCAGGTTCTTGGCCACGAATTCCCAGTTGACCAGGGTCCAGAAGGTTTCCATGTACTTGGGACGCAGGTTGCGGAAATCGATGTAGTAGGCGTGCTCCCACAGGTCGACGGTCAGCAGCGGGGTAGTCCCGGCTTCGGTCAGCGGGCAGCCGGCGTTGGAGGTGTTGACGATGGCCAGGGAGCCGTCGGCTTTCTTCACCAGCCAAGTCCAGCTGGAACCGAAGTTGCCGATGGCAGACTTGGTGAATGCATCCTTGAACTCGGCAAAGGAGCCGAACGCCTTGTTGATGGCATCAGCCAGGGCGCCGGTCGGCTCGTTGCCGCCGTTCGGGGAGAGGCAGTGCCAGTAGAAGGTGTGGTTCCAGATCTGGGCGGCGTTGTTGAAGATGCCGCCAGTGGAGGTCTTGATGATCTCTTCCAGGGACTTGCCTTCAAACTCGGTACCCGGCACCAGGTTGTTCAGGTTGACCACATAGGTGTTGTGGTGCTTGCCGTGGTGGTATTCCAGAGTTTCCTGGGAGATGTGCGGTTCCAGAGCATTGATTGCATAGGGCAGAGCGGGAAGTTCGAATGCCATTTTCTACTCTCCATTGGCTGGCCGTGCGAAGGCGACGGTTGCAAGACATTGCGTACTCTTTTCTATTTTGAAAAGAATTGTTCTTGAAATGATGGGGCCAAACGGCCCAAAGCCCGTCGATTGTACCAGCATCAAAGATGGGCTAACAACTCTTGATTCTCGCCATGACTTGGATCAAGCTGCGGCGTATTGATTCATCACTTCTTGCATCCGGGACGGTTTGTCAGTTTGTGGTCTGCCCGGATTGCAGTAGAATGGCCGCCGAAATCGCTCTAGTGAGGCACCTATGGAAACTATTGAAAAGATCAAACAGCAGCTGGCTGACAATCCCATCATCCTTTACATGAAGGGTTCCCCCAAGCTACCCAGCTGCGGTTTCTCTGCCCAGGCCTCCCAGGCTCTGATGTCCTGTGGCGAGCCGTTTGCTTACGTCGACATACTGCAAAACCCGGACATCCGTGCCGAGTTGCCGAAGTTTGCCAACTGGCCCACCTTCCCGCAGCTGTGGGTCGAGGGTGAGCTGGTCGGTGGCTGCGATATCCTGATCGAGATGTTCCAGGCCGGCGAGCTGCAGACCCTGATCAAGGAAACGGCCGCCAAGCACAAGCAGGATGACACTGCCGCCGAATAAGGTCGTATCTGCATCATGCAAAAAGGGGAGCCAATGGCTCCCCTTTTTTTATTCCACGACTGGCATCAGGCGATGCGTTCGATCCGTGCCATGTAGAAGCCGTCAAAACCGGTCGCGGACGGGCTGACGGTGTGGTCATCCCGCAGACGATAGTTGTCGTTGGCAGCCAGGAACTTGTCCACCTGCTGGCGGTTTTCCTGGGGCAGGATGGAGCAGGTTGCATAGACCAGCAGGCCGCCGACCTTCACCATCTGACTGTAGCGCTGCAGTATCTCTTCCTGCAGGGCGACCAGCACCGGCAGCCGCTCGGCGGTATCGCGCCACTTGGCATCCGGGTTGCGCTTGAGCACGCCCAGGCCCGAGCAGGGCACGTCCAGCAGCACGCGATCGGCGGTGCCTTTGAGGCGCTTGACAGTTTTGCTGCTCTCGATGACGCGGGTTTCCACGTTGTGGGCACCGGCGCGACGGACGCGCTGCTTGAGGTTTTCCAGCTTCCACTCTTCCACATCCATCGCCAGCAGACGGCCCTTGCCGTTCATCATGGCGGCGATGTGCAGCGTCTTGCCGCCGGCGCCGGCGCAGGCGTCTATGACGCGCATGCCAGGTGCCACTTCCAGCGCGGCAGCCACCAGCTGGGAGCCTGCATCCTGCTGCTCGAAGCAGCCATCGGCAAAGGCCTTGGTGCGGAACAGGGCGGCGTCCGAGGTGACCTGCAGGGCGGTATCCACGCCCTCAACGGGAATAGTGGTGACATGCTCTTTGGCCAGAATGGCCTGCAGCTCTTCACGGGTGCACTTGAGGGTGTTGACCCGCAGGTAACGCTTGGGCATCCAGGCCAGGGCGGCGCGCTCGGCAGGCCAGGCCTCGCCGAGCTGCTCGCTGCCCAGTTTTTCCAGCCAGCTGGGGCAACCGTCCATCAGCACGGGGTTCTTCTTCGCTTCGGTCAGGCGGCGACGGAATGCCTCCTCATTGAAACGATCCAGGGTCGGATGGTTGGGTTGAGCTATCTTGTGAAAAGCGTGCCAGCTGTGCAGCAGCGGCCAGACATTCTTCTCGGCCTGACGTACCTGAATGCCGGTCAGGGCGCAATAGAGGCTGAGGCGACGCAGCAGATCGCCAGTGACCAGAGCAATCCTTGCCTGTTCTTGCGGTTTGAGTTCGATGCCGGAGAAGTGACGGGCATAGGCGCGGTCCAGAGTGAGACCCTGGCCCAGCACATCGTCAACAATGGCAACGATCAGGTCCCCGAAACGGGGCAACAGTGGGGATTTGAGCATGAGATTAACCTTGGTCAGATAAAGACGAACCGTCGTCATGGTGACGCAGCTCTAAAACTGATAAATCCGCGCAATGATAGGGGCTAGACAGGGTTGGTGCAACACTCCCCATTCGGGGAATATACAGACGATGGCGCTGGACTAATCAGACCAGCAGGAAAATGATGCCGGTTGCAGTTCAGGTGAGTGCATTTAAAAGGACTAAAAAGATGCAGTTAATGAAATATTCTCCCTTGGCGCTGGTCGTGGCCAGCCTGATGAGCTCGGGTGGCCTCGCGGCCAAGGAGTGGAACACGGTGGCGGCGCGCGCCACGGCGGCGGACGGCTATGAAGTGCGGGCCAACCAGTTCCGGGTGGCCAAGGTGCCCCTCGATTACTTTGCCGGGCTGCAGGCCGGGGCGCGTCAGCTGACCCTGCCACTGCCGGACGGGGGTGAGGTGAGCTTCACCCTGCAGGCCTATGACCTGCTGCCCGCCGATCTCGCCGCCAGGTATCCCGAGATCCTGACCTTCAAGGGCCATAACCCGGCGGCGCCGGTGGAGACGGGTCGCTTCGACCTGGGCCCGCAAGGTTTCCACGCCATGTTCACCCACCAGGGCAAGACGGTGTTCGTCGACCCGCTGCGCAATGCCGAAGGCTATGCCGTCTATTACCAGCAGGATGCCTACAGCCGGCTGGAAGAGGAGGCCGACAAGGTGATCGGGGCCGATGCCAAAGCCCTGGCCCGCAAGGTGCAAGTGGATGGCAACGAGCGCAAGCGCTACATCATCGCCATCTCGGCGGCCGGGGAGTACACCCAGTTCCACGGGGGCTCCAAGGTGCTGACCATGGGCGCCCTCGCCACCCTGCTCAACCGGGTCAACGAGGTGTACCAGCGTGACGTGGGGGCAGAGTTCCAGCTGGCCAGCGGCAATGACGCCATCATCTTTACCGATCCGGCGAGCGATCCGTTCAGCAATGACGACACGGATGTCGATGTCAACGGCGCGGTGCAGGCCAATGCGCAGACCTTGCCCAGCGGGGCGCTGGGACCATTCGACATAGGCCATGTGGTCAACACGGGCGGTGGTGGTCTGGCCGGATTGGGTGTGCTCTGTACGGCCACCAAGTCGGACGGCATGACGGGTTCATCCACCCCGGTGGGGGATGCCTTCTTTATCGACTACGTGGCCCACGAGATCGGTCACCAGTTCGGTGCCGACCACACCTTCAACGGCACCACTGGCAGTTGTGGCGGTGGCAACCGTGAGGCGGCACAGGCCTGGGAGCCGGGCAGCGGCACTTCCATCATGGCCTATGCCGGTATCTGTGGTGACGAGAACATCCAGCCCCACAGTGACCCCTATTTCCACAGCAAATCCATCGAGCAGATGCGGGCGCACATGGCAACCGTGCCGACCTGCGGCACCACGCTGCCCCTTGCCAACAATGCTCCCCAGGCGGCTGCCGGGGCCAGCCATATCATTCCCGCCAATACCCCGTTTGTGCTCAAGGGTGCCGGGGCTGATCTGGACACGGATCCCCTGACCTACACCTGGGAGCAGATTGATCTGGGCAACCCGTCCAGCAGCGCCCTCGACATGATCGATGACGGCTCCCGTCCGTTGTTCCGCTTCGTGTCGCCGACCAGCTCGCCGGAGCGGATCCTGCCGAGCCTGCCATCCCTGCTCTCCGGCTCGCTGGCCAAGGGCGAGGCCTGGCCCACCACCAACCGGGATCTCAACTTCCGGCTCACGGCGCGTGACGGCAAGGGCGGCGTCGCCAGCGATGACATGAAGGTGCAGGTGGTCAACACCGGCAGCGCCTTCCGCCTGACCAGTCCCCTTGGCGTTATGGTGACGCCGGGCGCCAGCCAGGCGGTCGGCTGGGATGTGGCGGGCACCAGCGCGGCCCCGATCAACTGCAGCAAGGTAGACCTGTCCGTGACTCAGGATGAGGGAGCAAACTGGGCGACCCTGGCCACCGGCCAGCCCAACAGCGGCTCGGCCACCGTCACCCTGCCGGCCAAGCTCACCAGCAGCGTCAGGTTGAAAGTGGCCTGCAGCGACAACATCTTCTTCGCCATCAGCCCGCTCAAGTTGCCTGTGGTGCAAAGTGGCGGCAACTCGGGCGGTGGTGGTGGCGGTACGCTCGGTTTCTGGACCCTGGCGCTGGCCCTGCTCGGCTGGCAACGGAGGCGGGCATGAGAGTCACCGGCTTGCTGCTGCTCACGCTGCTCGGGGGCTGTCAGGCGGATGCCGACACCCTGGAGCAGGCGGTCAGCGCCAGCCTTGCCAGGCAGGATTACCGGCTGATAGTGCGAGCCGGGCGTGGCGAAGTGGTGCCCGGCATTGCGACCGGTGAGCAGGAAGCGGCCAAGGCGCGCTGTGGCGTGCGCTATCTGGAGGGCTTGGGGGATGTCATCAAGCCCGATCAGAAAGAGGCTCAGGCCAGGCTGAGGGCCTATGCGGCCGAATATAACCAGCGCATGCTGGCCCATTGTCCACCGGCCGCCGGCAAGCAATAAGCCCGCAGCCGGGTGTGGGCAGAAAAGGGGAGGCGCAAGCCCCCCTTTCTTTTTTTGGGCGCTGGCATTTGGCCGCCCTGAGGCTTGTACCCATGGCGTGCTCGTCGCACAATGCCAGCACGCATGGCCGCATCGGCGGCAAGAGAGAAGGAAAATCAAGATGATGGATGTGGCTGATCTGCGCCGTGAATACACCCGGGGCGGATTGCACCGGGCCGATCTGCCGGCCGACCCCCTGGCACTGTTCGAGAAGTGGCTGGCCCAGGCCTGCGAGGCCAAGTTGACCGACCCCACCGCCATGGTGGTGGCGACCGTGGATGCCGAGGGGCAACCCTGGCAGCGCACCGTGCTGCTCAAGCACTACGATGCAGAGGGCATGGTGTTCTACACCAACATGGGCAGCCGCAAGGCGCGCCAGCTGGAGGGCAACCCCCGCATCAGCCTGCTCTTCCCTTGGCATACCCTGGACCGCCAGGTGCACGTGACCGGCCGGGTGGAGAAGATGAGCACCTTCGAGGTGATGAAGTATTTCCACAGCCGCCCCAAGGACAGCCAGATAGCCGCCTGGGTTTCCCAGCAGTCGACCCGCATCTCGGCCCGCGGCGTGCTGGAGGCCAAATTCCTCGAACTCAAACAGAAATTCGCCAAGGGCGAGGTGCCCTTGCCGAGTTTCTGGGGCGGCTTCCGAGTGGTCATCGACACGGTCGAATTCTGGCAGGGTGGCGAGCACCGGCTGCACGACCGCTTCTACTACAGCCGGGAAGGGGAAGGCTGGCACATAGAGCGGCTGGCCCCCTGATCCCCCGCTTATCCTCTGCAACCCTGTGCTGACAAGGAGTCTGTATGCGTCTGTATGGCGATCTGAGATCCGGCAACTGCTACAAGGGGTGGCTGCTGGCTCGCTGGCTGGCATTGCCTCTCGACTGGGTCTCTGTGGATATCCAGGCCGGTGACACCCAAACCCCGGCCTTTCTGGCCATGAATCCCAATGGCAAGATCCCGGTGCTGGAGCTGGCCCCCGGCCATACCCTCGCGGAATCCAACGCCATCCTCTTCTATCTGGCGCAGGGCTCGGCGCTCTGGCCGGCGGAGCCGCGTCAGCAGGCCGAGGTGCTCAAGTGGCTGTTCTTCGAGCAGTACAGCCATGAGCCCTACATAGCGGTGGCGCGCTTTATCGTTCACTATCTGGGCCGCCCCGAGTCCCAGGAGGCGCGACTCGACGGCCTCAAGGCCGGTGGCGAGCGGGCGCTGGCGGTGATGGAGCAGCAGCTCAAGCGCACCCCCTACCTGTGCGGCGAGGCACCGACCATCGCCGATATCGCCCTCTATGCCTACACCCATGTGGCGGAGGAGGGGATCTTCTCGCTGCAGGGCTGGCCCGCCATCCAGGCCTGGATCGCCCGCATAGAAGCCCATCCTCGCCACCTGAGCCTGCCTGCGGCCTGTCAGGCCGGCTGATGGAGCTGCTGATCGAACGGGCGCTGTGGCAACCCCATTGGGCCCAAGTGCTGCAGGCCTGGCAGCGGCAGGGCCATCGCTGGCAACTGTTGCTCAGCAAGGAGGCAGAGTCCCATCTGGCAGAGGAGGAGGATCTCTGGTCCACCTGCCGACCCGACGGTCTCCTCTCGGCGACGTCGCTGCTGGCCGCCTGGCTCGACGGCGATCTGATCGCGGATGTTCAGGCGGACCCCAGCCGCCAGATCCTCATCAGCGCCTCTGCCTCCCTGCTGACCCTGGCCAAGGAGAGCGGTCTGCTCACCCTGGGTCCGCTCGGGGCCGATCTGGTGCTGACCGCGGACGACGACATGGGCGCCGTGCTCAACCGCCTGCTCGCCCGCCGTTTGACCGTGCCCCTGCTGCGCGAGCCCGCTGCTGCGTCCTCCTCGTCTGCGCTGTCTGCGTTGGTGTTGCGGCCGCTGCTGGCCGACGACGAGGCCGCAGTGGTGCGCTACTGCGGCGACGAGGCGCTCTCCCGCTATACCCTCAACATTCCCCACCCCTACCCGCCGGAGGGGGCCCGTGACTGGCTCGTCAGCAGCTGGCGCAAGGCGGCACTGGGGCTGGGCTGGAGCTGGGCCATGACGCTGCCACAGGGAGATGAGGTGGCCCCGCTGGTCGGGGTGATCTCGCTGCACTGGAACGGCGAGCTGGCCTGGTGGGTCGGCGTCCCCTGGCAGAACCAGGGGCTGGCCACCCGGGCGGCGCAGCGGGTCAAGTCCTTTGCATTCGACACCTTGCAGCTGCCGGCGCTGACCGCGCGCCACATGCCGGGCAACCTCGCCTCCGGCCGGGTGATGGCCAAGCTCGGCATGCACTATCGCGGGCTGCGCGGCCGAACCGCCCAGCAGCCGTGCGAGGTGAGTTATTGGCGACTGGACAGGGCCATCAGCCTGCCCGAGCCAGTGAATCGGCAATTGGCGCCCTGGCTGGCGGACGAGCGGGTGGCCGTGGCTATCCTGCAGGGTGCCGATGCACAGACAGGGTTGGACCATGGCCGCCCGTGGCAGCTCACCCTGTTTCTGGATGAGCTGGGCTATGACCCCGACTCGCCGGGGGTCGCCTCTGATGATGGGGCCTGGTTCGATGTCATCTGCTATCCGCTCAGTGAGCTGGATCTGGCCGAACCCGAGCGGCTGCCTTTGCTGGGTGGTGTGCTGCTCAAGGACAGGGATGAGCAGGGGCTTGCCTGCCTGCTGCAACTGGCCAGCCTGCGGCGCCAGGGGCCCGTCCTGCTCACCCGCGCGCAGCGACAGCAGCGGCTCGGCTGGATTGGCAGGATGGCGCGACGCACCGGCCTGCCCGCGACCGGGGCCAGTGCCGGGGACGCGGTGGCAGGGCGCTATCGCCAGCTCTGGCTGCTGGTGGAGCTGCCTGCCCTCATCGATGAGCTGGCCGGGCATTGGCATCAGGGGCCCGAGCTGGCGTTGGCACGGCTTGAGCGAGAGGATGCCGAGCTGTTTGCGGCCTACCGCGAGGCCATTGACACCCTGACGCCGGCGGCCTTGCTGGGGTTGCTGCGGCAACTTGCGGCTCGTTTTCCTGAGCCCACCCTCCCATTTCTGGACAAAGGTGCTCAGGCTGACCGGCACTTTGTGGAATAATGCCCTCTCTGCTGTACGAGGAGTAACGCTGTATGCTGAGAACCGAGCGCCCCGGCGACATGTTGCCGGTCTATGAACTGGTGAGCGCCGCCTTTGGCCGTTCCGATGAGGCCGAACTGGTCAACCGCCTGCGCGAGTGTGGCGCCGCCGTGGTGACCATGGTCGAAGAGGAAGAGTACGAGTTCATGGGGCACCTGATGCTGAGCCCGATCACCATTAACGGCCTGGAAGGGCCCTGGCTCGGCTTGGCGCCGGTGGCCGTGCATCCGGATTGGCAGGGGCAGGGCATAGGCTCGGATCTGGTGCGTGAAGGGCTGGATACGGCGCTGGAGATGGACTGGAAGGCGGTGGTGGTGCTCGGCGACCCGACCTATTACGGTCGCTTCGGTTTTCGTCCCGCCAGCGAGTTCGGCCTGCACTGCATCTACGAGGTGCCCGCCGACTGTTTTCTGGCGATGGAGCTGCAGGAAGGGGGGCTGGCCGGCATGGCTGGTGAGGTACTCTACCACCCTCTGTTTGACGAGATCCCCGAAGAACAATGAGCAACAAAACGGCAGCCTTGAGGCTGCCGTTTTGTTATCTGAATGAGCAGCAAGTGCTCTGCCTTCCCCCTCGAATAGCCGATGAGTCGCTGCTCTCCCTCGCTCCATCATCCTGGGCAGTACCCGCGACCATGCAATTGAGTAAACACATCTTGGCCCTGTGTCGGGATATACGGAGCAAGTCGCCATATCCCTGAATATGACGGTGCTGACCCGCTGTCTGATTGCACGTCGTTGCATTTTTCCGGACGTGTTTCGTTGCAATATCTTGTTACAATTTTGCTCTCGGCAAGATCTGTTTTTGTCTAACGGGTAACACTTTCTGGTTTGACCTCATTATTGATGTTTGACTCAAATGAGGATGTAAAGGTAGGTTGTGAAATATATAAACAAGGAGGCCCGGCGCGATTGCCATGGTCTTGATTATCTATATCTTCCCTTGTCTTATATATATTGGTAGCGTTGCTGTCATATGCGTATCAATCATTCTGATGCGGTAACCTATTTTATTTTCTCACCGGAAAACAACAACCATATGCTCGGTCATGATGATATGGCCTGCCCGGCTATTGTCTGAAAATATCGATCAATCTGGAAAAACCATTGAGCACTGATAGGGATATATTATATGAAAAAACTTTCAGAAATAATCCATCGTGAAGTTTCACAGGGTCGTCGCGATTTCCTCACTTTCTCTTCCATGTCATTGCTTGGCTTGGCGGCGAGCAGCGTTTTTCCTGCCCCGGTGAAGGCCGCCATTTCTATCCTGAATAGTGGCACTTTCTCTGAACTGGATGCGATCGACTTTTACGTGATGGCGTCTAACCAGCCCACCGTTGATTCAAATCGGGTCAACTTTGTACAAGAAACTGATGAGGCTCAATATCTTGCCCAGGTGATGTTTCAAGAGTTGATGAAATTCGAATTCCAGTATCAGAACAGCACATTAAGTGCAGACTTGGGCGCTGGCATGAAGCCTAATAATAATGTGCTGACAATGAGTGATGGCATCAACTCGGTCAACGCCATTTTCAACAGCAATCGACGCTATTTTACCGATAATATGGTTGAATATGTGAGTGGCTTGTTGCAGCACTCATATAGCAAACAAAAAGATGTCACAGTGGCTGACCGGAAGCTGTATAACTCTTGGGATATGGTGAAGGTAAATGCGAATATCAAGCAAGCAGAAAAGGGGGCGCAATTTAAAGAGATTATCGATCAGCTATACTCTGTCGCCACCCATTATTGTCAAAATGGAAAGTTAACCGCCTACAAAGCAGGGGGAGAAAGCTGGGCTCGTCAACTTATCGGGCACTACTCCAAGAATGAGGTGTTAGACGAACTTATCAGTTCTTTTAAAGTTCAGGAATATGTGGGGTCAGGCTCATCATTTGAAAAGGCGATGTGGAAAGTATATAACACCATCAATAAAGTAAGAGCACTCAATATCTCATCCGGTAGTCACATCTCCAGTGATGAGCTGAAAAAATTTGAACGCACCATGGCGGGTTCTGTTTACAGCGGGTTTGCCATGAACATGAGCTGGGGTCACCAAAGCGAGAAATACACAGTCCTGGCCAACAGGAGAAATTTCGATGATGTGGTGACCTTGTTGAGAAATGAAAGTGGTACTCAGCGCACCTTCTGGAACAATTTCTTCAACCAAAATAGCCCGGATAGCTTCTGGAATGAACTGAATAATATGAGCTTGAGAACGAGCACCTTGCAGGATGGGAATGCCCGGCAGCGTATTCTTCAAAGATATCCTGCTCTGGCAGGGGCGACGGGCAGTATGGATTCCACAGCCTTCTCCGGTGTGGCTCCCGCTGCCTTCCCCATTGATTCATTCCTTTCCGTGTTCACCTTGTTGCTGGGGGTGGGCAACTTTACCTGGTTGACGGTGACCGATCGGGAGGAATGGAGCAACCCTGTTCCTTTGATGGAGTTGGGGGCGGCCCTGTTTGATGTGACATTGAATCTGATCCAACTCGGTCGATTCCTTGATAAAGTGACCATGTTTATTTATGGCAATGGTGAAGGCATCATCAATAGCATTGCCATCAACATGGGGAAATTCAGTCAATTTTTGAGCAATCTTACCGCCAAAGGCCAGCATCTCACGAATGTGCTAGAGCGGCAGATAGCCAGCAAGATGTTTCTCGCCACGCAAAATATCACCCGAATTATCAATATATGCTTTGTCGGGTTGGCGGCGCTGGGGGCGGCCTTGGCCGCGTATAACCTATATCAGGCTGTCGAGGGTGGCGATATAGGGGATATTATATTTGCGGCAATCAATATGTTGGTCGCCACGGTGGCGTTGGGCGTCGCCGTGGCCTCTTTTATGGGCTTTGCCATTGCCGGCCCCCTGGGGATTATTATTGCGGTGATAGGCATAGTGGTGGCCATCGCCCAATGGATCTACACGTTACTAAAAAAAGAAGATATCAAACCCACCCCGATTGCGAGATATACCAACGAGTATATTAAACCTCGGGGGCTTGAGTATGAAGACCTGGGAACGTATATTTGCCGTGCAGTTAGCCATTGGAAGCGCACCTTGGTATGCGCATTTGATGCAAAGACCATGAATACCGATTGGGATTACGTCCCAAGTATCGCTGATCATGATAATCCGATTTATACTCAGCCAGGGGCATTGGTAACCTCCCCAAGAAATGGCAGGATTTATAACTTTGCCAATATTCAGAAGCCAGGCCAGGGTAATATATCGAATTTCTTCACTGCGGGAGCCAACACACCAATCAATAACTGGTGGCCGGATAGTGATTTGCATACCTGCTGGCATGCCGTTGAGAGTCAGGCAAGCAATAATAGTCGCGCCGCAATATTTGTAGTGCTGGGCAACGGCTCAAGCTTTTCACGCGCTTTCTTGACCTCTCACCTGGAAGATGCCCCGACAAGTAGCAATGAGCTGACGAGTCAATTAAATCTGGAGTGGCAAGAATATCCGCTGGATGTGGTTGCCATCAATGGCCTTGATGAGACCATGTTCCTTATCTTTACTACCCGACATATCTATCAGGTGAAAGGTGGTGTAGCACGCAGGATAATATCTGACTTTGTCGGTCAGCGCGATGCACCGATAACCTATGGTCTGAACGCACTGGCACTCGGTACCAACGTGAATTTGATCTATCGGTTAAATGGTCTGCAGGCTCCCGAGACCCGCTACCATTATCTGCTGACCCGGGATGACAATGGTGACTATACCAGTATGAAACTACTGCGGACCATCAATAATCCCATGTCCTCAGACTCGCCGATTGTTGGCCGGTTGTTCAAGAAAACCAACGATCTGGTTTCGCGGATGGACTTTATGTATCACGATGGCAAAAGTGGTTATGCGCGCTATGGTGCAATTATGAATAAGACTGGCGATGCCTCATTGTCATTGCACAATGGGGTTGAGTTTCAGGTGCCGGATAATGGATTCAGATCCTTCTACAAGAATGCATTTATTCCTAAATAACGCAGCCAGTACCCTCTCAATCCCTGGGCCATGAAGGGCCCGTATTGAGCGTGACAGTGCCGAAAATAAGCCGTGCCCTTATCGGCAAAACTCAAAAGCCCTCAGCGAGGGCTTTTTTATGTCATCCCACGCTCTGCACAGGGTCTTGCTCAGGCGCTGGTATCGAGCAGGTTACCCTTGCGATCCTCGGCACCCGTCATGCCCTCCAGCTGTTTTCCAAGCGGGCTCTGCCGGTATTGCAGGTAGTCGATGCGCACCTGCTGGCGCTGGTAGCGATTCTCCATCCGATAGATGTCGGTGGCGCTGGGGGCGGTTGTTTCACTGCTCTCTTGCCCGCTTGCTTGCAGGTAACGCTCCACCACGGCTTTATCCTGCTGGTGGGCGGTATAGGAGACTGCCATGGTTCTGCGGGCGGTTGCCTTCTCCTCGCTCTGCGCCTGCACCTCATCCTTCTTGTCCAGTGCCTGGTTGCGGGCCTGATTGATCTGCTCAGGCGTCACGTCGGGGTAGGAGGGATACTTGCTGTAATCGGGCAGCGGCATGGGCCGGGAGGTGATCTGCATGGTGACGCTTCTCTTCTGAACAGGGACGGACGCATGATACTGGTCCGGTTTCGCTCAAGAAAGCACCATCTGTTTGTTCGTCAAGAGTGGGTTCAGCTTCGCGAATCGATTGTTAATTGTACTGCCGCGGAGTAACAAAAAAGGCGCCATCAAGGCGCCTCTGTCGTTTCTGTCAGTCAGAAAAATCAGCTGAAGAACCAGTAACCACGGTTGACCAGACGAGTCAGCAGTTGCAGGAAACCGGCCTGATCGGTAAGCGTAACCATGTCGGCCTGAGTGATGATGTCCTTGTCACACAGCAGGGAGATGGCGGCTGCATCTTCGCTTGCCAGGGTCCAGGCTTCGCCGTCGATATAGCACTGCTGACTGTCGCCGCTGAACCAGACGGTGCGCAGGCCTGGCACCTTGATGGCGGGTTCGCCCTGGGTCAGCAGGTCGGCCACTTCCTCGGCGCTGTAGTCAGGCTCGACCGGATTGACGTCCAGATCGTGCTTGGCCTCGGAGATCATGGTGCCGAACCACTCCTTGAACAGGGTCTCGTCATCGAGGGCCTGCTGCATCAGCTCGCGCAGACGGTGCATCTCGTGGGGCAGGATCTCGCCGTGGCGGGCGCGGGGCTTGAGATCCCCATCGCCATAACGCTCGGTGCGCACCTCGTTGTCGATCAGGTGATCGGCAAAGGAGGAGATGAGCGCCTTGGCATCCGGCGCCCGGAAGCCCACGGAGAAGTTCATGGAAGGCTCGATGGCGTAGCCTTCGTGGGGGAATCCAGGCGGAATGTAGAGGATGTCGCCCGGCTCCATGATGACGTCGATGATCGCCTCGAACGGTTCGCAGTGCAGCAGCGCGGCGTGGGCGGCAAACTCGTTGAGAGGCTTGGCATCGCCGACGCGCCAGTGACGCTTGCCCAGGCCCTGGGTGATGAAGACATCGTAGTTGTCGATGTGGGGACCGACACCCGCATGAGGGGTGGAGAAGCTCACCATCACATCGTCAAAGCGCCAGCCCGGGATGAACTGGAACGGCAGTGCCAGCTCATTGACCTCCGGGGCCCAGTGGTTGCAGGCCTGCACCAGTATGGTCCAGTTCTCTTCCCCCAGGTGATCGTAAGATTCGAAGGGGCCGTGGGCCGCTTCCCACTTGTTGTCGAAGCGGGTCACCAGACGGGACTCGATAACCTCTTCCATGGCCAGACCCGCCAGCTCGTCCGGGCTGATGGGATCCTGAAAATTCTTGAAGCCGCCCTTGATAAGGAGCGGGCGCTTCTGCCAATGATGCTCGAGGAAGTGAGCGATATCCAGATTGAGTTCGTACATAGGTCTTCTCGTCAAAGGGTTCGACAAAGGTCAAGAGAGGTCTTGCCAGAGGCGGCTGCCGGCCTCGGGCAAGCCCTCTTGCAAACTGTGTATAGGGTGTCACATAAAATAACCGGGGCCCTGTTGCAGATCATGCACAGGGCCCCGGTAGTGTCATTTATCCGCTTATTTCAGCAGATCAACCAGACGCTGAGCCTGACCGATATAGTTGGCCGGGGTCAGTTTCTTCAGCTCGACCTTGACCGCTTCCGGCAGTTCGAGGGTGTCGATGAAGGTACGCATGCCTTCGGCATCGACGCGGCGGCCACGGGTCAGCTCTTTGAGCTTCTCGTAGGGCTTCTCGATGCCGTAACGGCGCATGACTGTCTGGATCGGCTCGGCCAGCACTTCCCAGTTGGCATCCAGATCGGCGGCCATGGCACCGGCATTGGCTTCCAGCTTGGAGATGCCCTTCAGGGTCGCCTGATAGGCAATCAGGGAGTAACCGACCGCCACACCCAGGTTGCGCAGCACGGTCGAATCGGTGAGATCACGCTGCCAGCGGGAGATGGGCAGCTTGGAGGCCAGGTGCTGGAACACGGCGTTGGCCAGACCCAGGTTGCCTTCGGAGTTCTCGAAGTCGATGGGGTTGACCTTGTGCGGCATGGTGGAGGAGCCGATTTCGCCCGCCACAGTGCGCTGCTTGAAGTGACCCAGCGAGATATAGCCCCACACGTCGCGGTCGAAGTCGATGAGGATGGTGTTGAAGCGGGCCATGGCGTCGAACAGTTCGGCAATGTAGTCGTGCGGCTCGATCTGGGTGGTGTAGGGGTTCCAGTTCAGGCCCAGCGAAGTGACAAACTCCGCGGAGAACTGGTGCCAGTCCACTTCCGGATAGGCGCTGACGTGGGCGTTGTAGTTGCCGACAGCACCGTTGATCTTGCCGAGGATCTCCACCGCCATGATCTGCTTGAACTGGCGCTCCAGGCGATAGGCGACGTTGGCCATCTCCTTGCCCATGGTGCTCGGGGTGGCAGGCTGGCCGTGGGTGCGCGACAGCAGCGGCATGTCACGGTACTCATGGGCCAGACGCTTGAGCTCGCTGATCAGCTTCTCGCAGTAAGGCTTGATGACCTCGTCACGGGCGGTTTTCAGCATCAGACCGTGGGAGTTGTTGTTGATGTCTTCCGAGGTGCAGGCGAAGTGAATGAACTCGCTGACGGCCGCCAGCTCGGGGTTCACTTCGACTTTCTCTTTGAGGAAGTACTCCACCGCTTTCACATCATGGTTGGTGGTGCGCTCTATCTGTTTGATGCGGGCGGCGTCACTCTCGTTGAAGTTGAGGACTATGCCGTCGAGCAGGGCGTTGGCGGCCGCGCTCAGGGCAGGGACTTCCGGGATCCCGGCGTGGCTGGCCAGTTTCTGCAACCAGCGCACCTCGACTTCGACGCGAAAACGCAGCAGGCCGAATTCGGAGAAGATAGGGCGCAGGGCATCGGCCTTGTCGCCATAACGACCGTCAATCGGGGAAACAGCAGTCAGCGCGGACAGCTCCATGGGGTGAACTCCTGATGTTTGGTGTGGGGGATTCTCATCAACTCGCGCGCCTGTTGCTAGGCCGTTATCAAGGCTCATGTGCTGCTCGGCATCCTTATTTATCGACATAAACTCCGGTACCTGCGCTGCGCTTCACCTTGCTTCCGGCCTCTAACGACGGAGCCCGAGCCGATTCTTAAAAACGTTTGGCCAATTCCACCATCTTCTTGCGAGCGAAGATGATCTGGGTGCGGCTGCCGCCGAGCTGGCGCCACAGCACGCAGGCACGTATGCCCGCCAGCAGCAGGGCACGCACCTTGTGCTGCACCAGCGGCTGCTGCAGGAACAGCGGAGTGCCCGCCACCTGGATCCTGGGGCCAATCGGGCTGATAAGATCGCTGTAGATGCTCGCCATGTTGGCCAGGATCTGCTCGTCGAGCAGATCGAAATGCTGTTGCTGGCGGCCGATCTGACCGATCCGCTCCCCCAGCATGTTGAGTATGTCCTTGCGCTTGGCCAGCTTGCGCTCCAGCGCGATCAGGCTGACCACATAGCGGGTCAGCTCGGCGTTCTTCTGGCTGCCGTCGGAGCCCAGCTGTTCGACCAGGGCGCGATAGCCATCACGAATGGCCAGGTGGTTGCCGAACACCTCCAGCGGCTGCTTGGGGTCGGTCACCAGCACGCTTTGCAGGCTCTCGCGCAGCGAGGCCTCGTCGCAGCTGCCGTCGCGGGCCACTTTCTGTACCAGATAGGCTGCCTGGCAGATGCCGGCAAAGGCCATGGTTCTGTCTTGGAATTTGTCGCTCACGTTCGCGGCCTTCTGTTAATTATTCAAAACACATTCAAGCCTGCGGGCCGAATGCGGTCTGCAAAGGGCCGCGCGTTGCGGCCCTCGTTGTTCATTTATACCGGGTGGCTGAAACGCTGCTCTATGATACCGCCGCCCAGGCACTCTTCCCCGTCGTAGAAGACGGCGGACTGGCCCGGGGTCACAGCAGCCTGCTTCTCGTCGAAGATGACCCGGATGGTTTCATCGTCGATGGGCTGAATGAGGCAGGGAATATCCTGCTGGCGATAGCGGGTCTTGACGGTGCAGCGGCGCGGGGCGCGGACCGGGGTGCGATCCACCCAGTGCAATTGGCTCGCGATCAGGCCATCGGAGTAGAGGCGGGGATGCTCGCCCTGCGCCACCACCAGCACGTTGCGCTCGACCTCTTTGTCGACCACGTACCAGGCCTCTTCGGTGGCGTCTTTGCGACCACCGATACCGAGGCCCTTGCGCTGGCCCAGGGTGTGATACATCAGCCCCTGGTGCTCGCCGATCACCTTGCCGTCCACGGTTTCGATGGGGCCGGGCTGGGCAGGCAGGAACTTGGCCAGGAAGTCCTTGAACTTGCGCTCACCGATAAAGCAGATACCGGTGGAGTCTTTCTTCTTGGCGGTGATGAGATCCAGCTGCTCGGCGATGCGGCGCACCTCCGGCTTCTCCAGATCCCCGACCGGGAACAGGCTCTGACCCACTTGCTTCTCGCTCAGGGTGTAGAGGAAGTAGCTCTGATCCTTGTTGCTATCCAGACCGCGCAGCAGGCGCGGGTGGCCGGTGCTGTCGTCACGGCGCACGTAGTGGCCGGTGGCTATGTAGGTGGCACCCAGCTCTTCGGCGGCAAATTCCAGGAACGCCTTGAACTTGATCTCCTTGTTGCACAGGATATCCGGGTTCGGCGTGCGGCCTGCCTTGTACTCTTCGAGGAAGTGCTCGAACACATTGTCCCAGTACTCGGCGGCGAAATTGATGGTATGCAGTTTCATACCCAGCTTGTCGCAGACGGCCTTGGCATCAGCCAAATCCTGGGAGGCAGAGCAATACTCGTCCGTGTCGTCTTCTTCCCAGTTCTTCATGAACAAGCCTTCGACCTGATAACCCTGCTGCTGCAGCAGGTAGGCCGAGACGGAAGAATCCACGCCGCCGGACATGCCGACGATCACCTTGATTTGGCTGTTGTCTGTCATTAGTCGAAGTTACCAGTTCGTTTAAACGGGGCGTATTCTACCAGAATTTCGCGCCCCCGGTCACATATCCATGCCCTGGCTCCCATCGGGCGCGCAGCGGCAGGAAATCGTTTTTCTGTTGCTGGCCATTGAGGCCAAAAAAGAGCGTCAAATGGCCTCAAATAAAGGCCTTGAGCGCCGACAGTGGCAAGCGGGTGCCCCCCAGATAGTCCTGGATGCACTGCCACACCAGCGGGCTGCGCAGGGCCGGTTTGCACTCGGCTATCTCCTCCAGGGTGAGCCAGTGGCAAGCCAGCACGTCGCCGTCAGGATCCTCTGGATGGTGCTGACCCGGTGCCTTTTCAAGGTCGAAGATGACGGCGGTGCGCACAAAGGTGGCCTCGCTGTCGGCCGGTTTGAACAGATAGGTGCCGAGCCAGGCGCTGGGGGCGGCGGTCAGACCCGTCTCCTCTTTCAGCTCGCGGCAGGCCGCTTCAATCAGGTTTTCGCCCGGTTCCACATGGCCGGCGGGTTGATTGAAGCGGCGCTGGCCCTTGATCTCCTCCTCCACCAGCAGGAAGCGGCCCTGCCAGTGCACCAGGGCGGCAACCGTCAATCTGGCTTGCATTCTCTCTTCCATCGGCGGGCGATCCATCATGATGACTCCTTGTCTGTGGTGTGACGGGCGGGACGGCGGGCCGTGCCGCGACCGCTGCTGCGGGGCTTGCCGCCGGTCGGGCTAGTGGTCGATGCGGTGCTGCGGGGCCGTTGATCCCGTCTCGGTTGGTTTGCCCGCCGTGGCGCCTCGCCTGCCGGTTTGGCTGCGCTGCCATCCGGGCGGGGTGATGAGGGTTTGCGCTGGCGCTGGGCCGGCGCCAACTCGGGGGCGGGCAGGCTGAGGCTCTGCCCGGGGGCCAGCCCGTCTTCTTGCCAGTTACCCAAGGTCCAGTCGCCGATGGCGTAGCGAATAAGGCGCAGGGTGGGGTGGCCGATATGGGCCGTCATCCGCCGCACCTGACGGTTGCGCCCCTCGATGATTTTGATCTCGAGCCAGCGGGTGGGGATCTCCTTGCGCTCGCGAATGGGCGGAGTGCGCGGCCACACAGCGGGCTCACCCATGAGCCTTGCCTCGGCGGGCAGGGTCATGCCGTCGTTGAGCTCGACTCCGGCGCGCAGGGCGGCCAGCGCCTCCTCGCTTGGAATCCCTTCCACCTGCACCCAGTAGGTCTTGGGGGTCTTCTCCCCCGGCTGGGTGAGGTGCGCCTGCAGCTTGCCGTCGTTGGTGAGCAGCAAGAGCCCCTCGCTGTCTCTGTCCAGCCGGCCCGCGGCATAGATGCCGGGCTCCTTGATGTAATCCTTGAGGGTCTCCCGTCCCGCCTCGTCGGTGAACTGGCACAGCACCATGTAGGGCTTGTTCAGCAGCAGCAACTTGCGATCGGCGGGGTCCACCTGCGGTTTCTGCCCGGCCTGTTCAGCCTCGTGTGCGTGCCGGGTGCCGGCCCGCGAGCGGGCAAGACCGGGCCGGTTGGCGTCATCCTGTGCGGTGCGGCCGGAGGCAGTCGTGCGGCCTTGGAGGGAGAGACGGGAGCGGGCAGATTTCATCGCATGCATACCAAAAACAGGGGATGGCGCAGTGTATCACAGGGGGCCGAGTGGATGGGGCATGGGGATGCGCTCACCCGGCAGGCCAACGGCCTGGGGGGCAATGAACGAGGTGAATTTGCACTCGATTCAGTGCATCTCAGCTCAGCAACCCTTCAATGACGATGGCCTGACGGGCGGGGGCCGAGCCTGCGTGCAAGAGCGCCGTGCTGACCACCTCGTCCATCATGGCGCGGGCCAGCCGGGTGAGGGGGCGCAACTGCTCGGGGGCGAGCCCGGCCGGGATCGCCAGCAATATGATGGTCTGCACAGGCCCGAGCGCCGATCCCCACTCGATGGGCTCGGCGCAACTGAGCAGCGAGAGGGCGGGCTGGCGAATGGCGGGGCAGATCACGTGGGGCATGGCGAGGCCGGGCCGGATGATGGTGGCGGCGATCTGCTCGCGCGTGGCGATGGCCTGCTCAAGCGCGGGCCTGTCGCGCACCAGCTCGACGGGCAAGAGATCGACCAGCACCCTCAGGGCCAGGGATTTGTCCAGCGATGCCGTCGCGTGCCCCAGCTGGGCGAGGGAAAAACAGTAGTCGGGCTGGGCGAGGCCGAGACGCTGTTCGGCCTGGGCGGCGGTGGCGGGGCGGCCAAGGGGCTGGCCCAGCTCCACGCACCAGCAGGTAAAGGCCATGTGGGCCAGCTCGGCATCCAGTCCTTCGATGAGCAGCAGGCAGAGATCGCCGGGCTGGGTGGCCAGGGTGAGCAGGGAGAGCTGGTTGGTGGCCTCCACCGTCTGGCGGCGGCTGACGTTGATGAACTGGATATGGGACTTGAACAGTCCGGCCAGCCGGCTCAGCTGCTTGGCCTGGGTGATGGTCAATCCCAGCTGGCAGAAGAAGGTGAGCTCGCGGGTGAGCATTCAGGCGTCGACGGTGGCGGTTTTGAGCACGGCGTTGGCGTTCAGCAGCACGGATTCCAGCGATACCTGGCGAACCCGGCAGCCGAGGAAGCGATCCTTCTGCTCAATCTCGATGTCGGAGGCGATCAGCACCAGATCGGCGCAGGCGATGTCCCGCGCGGTGAGAATGTTCTCCAGTCCCATGGCGCCCTGGGTTTCAACCTTGATCTTCAGCCCCAGCTTGTCGGCGGCTTTTTGCAGCGCCTCGGCGGCCATGTAGGTGTGGGCTATGCCGGTGGGGCAGGCGGTGACGGCGAGGATCTTCATCGGTTCTCGAAGCAAAGAGAAGTGGGCCAACAAGATAGCGCCAAGGGGCGGACTTTGCCAAAGCTGCGGGGCAAAAATGGGATCTTGGCAGCCCAGTGGTGCCTGCGTGCACAGGGGATGGCAATAGCCTGGATTCATCTGCTGACGATGGGAGCGACAATAAAAAACCGGCCCCGCCAGAAGGCGGGGCCGGTTGCATTCAGTTAACGCGGGTTCAGGCTGACTGGGTTGCCAGCTCGGCGGCGTTCAGTTCACGCTGGTTCAGACGGATTGAGTGGCCAGGGTAGCGGCTTTCAGTTCCCGTTTGATACGGCGGATCTTGCGCTCCTCGGCCACGGCCACGCAGGCCATCAGCACCAGACAGGCGGCGGCTGCCATGTCCAGCGCCGCGAAGGTGCCGGCCCAGCCGGTCAGACCGAAGATGGGGGTGCCATCGGCGATCATGCCCAGACCCAGCTTGGCGAAGCTGTCACCTATGAGGTAGGCGAAGGTGCCCTTGACGCCATCGGCCACGCTTATGCCCTGCTTGGGTACGAAGCCCACGGCGGCCACGCCGATCAGCAGTTGCGGACCAAACACCAGGAAGCCCAGGGTGAACAGTGAGCCCAGGAACATGAACTGGGTGGTCGCGTGCTGGTAGAGACCCAGGGTCGCGATGATCAGCGCCAGTGCCACGCAAGCCACCAGACCACGACGACCGTTGGCCAGATCCGAGAGGTAGCCCCACATCAGGGTGCCGACCAGGGCGCCCACTTCGAAGAAGGTGAAGCCCTGGATGGCGATCTCCTTGGAGAAGCCCAGCTCCTGGTGAGCGTAGACGGTGGACCACTGGTCGATGCCGATGCGCACCACGTAGAGGAAGATGTTGGCAAAGCAGAGCAGCCAGATCACCTTGTTCATCAGCACGTACTTGACGAAGATCTGGCCCTTGGTCAGCTTCTGCTCTTCGGTGGCGATATCTTCTTCGCTGGCCACCTCGTCAAACAGCTCTTCCACCTTGCCCAGGCCATAGGCTTCCGGTGAATCGCTGCCGAAACGCAGGCCAACGAAGCCGACCACCAGCGCTATGATGGACGGGAAGATGAACATGCCGAGCACGTTGCCATCGAACAGGTAGTTGGCACCGAACAGCGCCACACCGGCCGCACCGGCACCGCCCACGTTGTGGGAGAGGTTCCACATGCCGAGGTAGGTGCCGCGCTTGTTGCGAGGGGTCCACTTGGTGATGGTGGAGTAGCTGCAGGAGCCGCCGCAGCTCTGGAAGAAGCCGCTCAGGGCATAGAAGAAGATCATGAAGTAGAGGCTGAAACCGGTGCCGCCCATACTGGCACTGAAGCCGAGCATGCAGAGGGCTGAGAGGATCAGCATCAGCGGCAGGAACTGCTTGGTGTTCTTGCCATCGGCGTAGTAGGAGACGACCGTCTTGCCCACCCCGTAGGTGATGGAGAAGCCAAGGCCTATCATGCCAAGCTCGGTCATGGAGAGACCGTACTCCTGGATCATGTCATTCTGCGCAATGTTGAAGTTCTTGCGGATCAGATACATGGTCAGATAGCCAATAAATACAACCAGATAGGATTGCATAAAGGGCTTGAACCAGAGTTTGCGCCGGGCTGCGACCGGCAAGTCCAGGGTCGGGACCCGCACCTGCTTGAGAAAATCCAACATATTCATCCTCTGCGAGATAGTCGGTATTTCCGCCGCGCCCCTCACTTTTTGGTTGGTGTTAGAGGTCGCGCCACGGAAAGGACAACAGCAAGAGGTTGGACTGTGCGCCTCGCTCTCCTGTCGATTGAACCCATGCCCACTCCCTGCGCCACTGCGAGGGTCGGGTAACTACATCAGGTAGCGTGACTTTAATGAGGCGCGGCGCAAATGGCGTGAGAGCCATCCCTAGGGGCATTAGGAAAATTTCCTAGTTTGGCGGGATCCGGCCATGAAGCGTGAAGGGGATCACAAGGTTGTGGCCCACGGCGGCCTGGTTGTGGCAGCGATCTGGCGCGCAGGAGATGAGGGGGCAGGGAGCAAAAAGTGGGTTGGCCCGGCGGATTAACGGCCGTGCCAGCGCAATATCAGGTGCAATAAAAGAGGCCACCCGCAGGTGGCCTCTTGTCATATGGGAGCAAGAAGGTGATCAGGCCGCCTTGGCCAGTTCCACCTCGTCGGTTTTCTTCACCCGCAGCTTTTTCAGGGCAACCGCCACCACGCCGGTGACGATGGCGCCGCAGATCATGCAGAGCAGCGCCAGCAGCGGCTTGTTGACCGCACCCAGCAGGGCAACGATGGGGCCGCCGTGGGCGACGCTGTTGGTGATGCCGAACAGGAAGGCCATCACCGCGGCTGTCATGCTGCCCAGCACGTTGGCGGGGATGACGGCGAGCGGGTCACGGGCGGCGAACGGGATCGCACCTTCAGAGATACCCACCAGACCCATGGCACCGGCGGCTTTGCCCGCTTCGATTTCAGAGGCATCGAAGATGCCCAGCTTGCGACCGAGCACGGTCGCCAGCGACATGCCGAGTGGCGCGGCCGGGATGGCGCAGGCCATGGCTCCCATGAACTGGGTCTGGCCGGAGGCTATCATGCCCACCGAGAACAGGAAGGCCACCTTGTTGACCGGGCCGCCCATATCAAAGCCGGCCATGCCCCCCAGCACTATGCCCAGCAGCACCAGACTGCCACCGCTCATGGAGAGCAGCATGGCGTTCAGACCCGTCATCATGTCGGCAATGGGCGCACCTATGATGAAGATGAAGACGGCGGCGATAAACAGCGATCCGACGATGGGCGCGATCAGGATAGGCACCAGCGGTTGCACCATCTTGTGGTAGTGACGGGTGGCAATCCAGCGCACCAGATAACCGACCAGCAGGCCCGCTATGATGGCACCGATAAAGCCGGTACCGGCGTCAGCGCCGTAGAAGCTGCCGTTGTTGGCGATCCAGCCGCCGATAAAGCCCGGGGCCAGTGCCGGACGGTCACCGATGGCGTAGGCGATATAGCCCGCCAGAATGGGGATCATCAGGGTGAAGGCGGCCACGCCCACGTTGAGGATCTGATTCCACATGCTCCCTTCCGGGATCTGCATGCCGCTCGGGGTCGGGTTGCCGCCGATGGCCAGCGCCAGCGCGATCAGCAGACCACCGGTCACCACGAACGGGATCATGTGGGAGACGCCGTTCATCAGGTAGCGATAGAGATCGGAACTGCCGCCCGTGCTTTTATCCTCTCCCTTCTTGTCCTCTTTGCCTGCCACATAGGCTGGCGCCTTCAGCGCCTGCTCAATGAGACCCTTGCCATCCTTGATGGGGGCTTTCACCCCAGTCTTGATGAGCGGCTTGCCGTTGAAGCGGGCCATGTCCACCTGCTTGTCGCAGGCCACGACGATGGCGCTGGCGCGGGCGATCTCGGCCGCGGTCGGGCTGTTCTTGACGCCGATGGAGCCGTTGGTCTCCACCTTCACCTCGTAACCCAGCTCCTTGGCTGCGCGCTCCAGGGATTCTGCCGCCAGATAGGTGTGGGCGATGCCGGCCGGGCAACCGGTGACACCAATGATGAAGCCCTTGTTGGTGGTCGGGGCAGCGGTTTGCTCCTCCTTGCGCTCCAGCAGCAGCGCCAGCGCAGCAGCCGAGCTCTTGGCAGCCAGCAACTTGGCAATGAAACCTTCTTCAATCAGCTTGGCGGAGAGCTCGGCCAGCACCTCGATATGGTGGTTGGCGCCACCGGCCGGGGAGGCAATCATGAAGAACAGCTGGGACGGCTTGCCATCCTCGGCGCCGTACTCGATGCCGTTGCGGCTGATGCCGATGGCCACCGCCGGTGTGCTCACAGCCGCACTCTTGGCGTGGGGCAGGGCAACGCCCTCCTCGAAGCCAGTGTTGTCCAGCTCTTCCCGGGCCCACAGGTCCTTGATGAACTGCTGCTCATCGCTGACCTTGCCCTGCGCGACCAGCAAGCGGGCCATCTCGCTGAAGACCTCCTCCTTGCTCGTTGCGTTCAAATCGAGATTGATCAGATGTTCGTTGATCAGTGTGGTGATCATGGCGCTCTCCCGCTCCCGTGAGGGAGCCTGTTGGCATGCCGCCCGTGCTGGCACGGCATGCAGACAAAATTGACCCGACTATTATCGCGCCGGGGAGCAAGCCACCCTATCGGACAAATGTGCGAATGACTGGATTTTTGTGTGCTATTGACCTGAGTGTGACCCCGATCGCACAGCAGACCAGTTGATAAAATGGGTCTAAGTTGAATCGTGAAGTGATTTTTTGTTTTTAAAAATCATGCTGTTGTGACGCCATCCTCCAACGTACTTTTGTGATGGCGCGTGCTGTTATCCAGCCCGCAGCAGGTGAGAACCTGTAAATTTGTGAGGTGAAAAGAGGGGGTCAGGTGTGAGCTGTCGCACATAAATGGCGGTGGTGGGGCGCTTGATAAGGGGAGGCAGGCGAGGGGAAAAGTGGAGAAATAGGTTGAACCATTGGAGCCAGACAGCTCACCATAACGGGCCAGTGAAACCACAGGCAAGGCTCCGTAGGGTGCAATGAACGAAGTGAATTGCACCGCTTGTTTTTTTGGAGGCAGAAAAGGTAGAGGTGCAAAGCGCTGCGCTTATTGCACCCTACCGAATTGATGACGCGAATGTCTGAATGCGCTTGGATATTAAAATTTCTAGGTTAACTTTTGGCTATTGCTTCTGGAAGATAAAGCCATCGGATAAGAGGGCCTTTTCTAGATGCAAAGCGAATTTTAATCCAATCATCTTTCTGCGCGAGAATTTCTACTTTGTCATTATGAATAAGATAGGCTTTGGTCTTTGATGTTTCTTCAGGTGATGAGTAGAGAAAGATTTTCTCGGATGTGACTGACCAGAGGATTTTCTTGCCATCAAAGTCAATCGCAACGGTGTCCAGTTTCTCTCCCTTCTGATTAAATGTGTGCTCGTAAAGAGGGAAGGTATCAATCTCGGAGTTTTGGATCTGATACTCTGTTGTTTTATATAGCCAGAGTTCACCTTGAGCGTTATGTCGGTAAGTGTCGTAATACCATACAGGACCAGAGCGGCAAGAGCTGACTAAAGAAAGAGAATCTAGTTGAACCACAAGGTTATAGAGATCGCCACAGGCAGATGTCGGCGTCTTCGAGTCTGCAATTTTTAGCTCTTTAAATGCTGTATTCACATGGTCATATAAGAATACATAAAAAATATTATTTACCATGCCAAGATAGTTGGTAATGGCAATGTCCTTATAACCATCAAAGTTGAAGTCCTGTATGATAACATCAGACTCCAAATTATCATCAATACATTTAAGTTGCTGCTTTTCTTTTCCTGCCGTTAGCAAGTAAAAACATTCACCTATTTTTTTAATTTCTATTTTCACTCCGTCAGTTATAAATGTGGACTCTGCTCTTGCAGAGATGGAGAAGCATAGTAATAAAGTGGTAATGATGATAATAATTTTCATGTTGATTTATTCAGCCACTTGAATTTTTGTAAAATTTTGTTTGCGTAGTTTATTTACTGTCTTGGACCGTTTTTATGAGTATGAGCTTGTTTTTATCAACGATATAATAATTGGTGTAATAAATAAATGACTCTCCGTCTTGGCTATTTTCAACTTTGGTCGTAGTAAGAAGGTTGCTATCAATTTTGGGAGACTCTATCCATTCTCCCACACGGGTATCAGAATCATTACTTACATCATATGAGCTATAAGCGTTAAATACCGTATCCAGTACCTTACCCGTGCGCTTGTTGACAAGGACCTGATTATAACAACCGGATGAACCGCATCCCCAACCTGTTAGTACATATTCACCAGCATATACTGGCTTCTGCGACAATGCTGCGGTAAGTCGGGTGCGGAATGTTCTGGCCAATTCGGAGTCTAGAGAAAGTTTGGCTGGCTCGCCTTTATAGACGGCTGGTGCCGGATAGTCCTCTTTCCGCGGTAGCACTTGAGATCCGGCTTCATTAGAAAATGAGAGTTGGCTGGATAACCCGAGGAAAAACAATAAGTAAATTACGCGTGCTTTAATAATGTTTTGTCTTGGTTTTTAACTTTTTATTCACACTAACTTTTTAAAAATAATTTAACTCTTGTGCTTCTCAACTCTTTATGTGGATTGTGTGGTAAGCAGTTAACGTATGCCTTAGCCGTATGATTATTCCCCATATCATCAACAATAGTGCAAGTCAGGTTGCAAGGCTTACCAAGATCACGACGCCAGAAATGGTAGTGGTGTTGATATTCTGCTTCAAATTCAGATATTATTGTGACAGACATTATCCAGTGAATAGGTATTTTCTTATTGCACACTAATTTAGTAAGCATTTCCGAATATGATAGAGACATGATCTTCAATTCATCTATATCTGGAGTTACGACTTTGGTAATCAACTCTATAGAAACGATTTTTGACTCTTCAGATTCAAGAGCTTTGTACAGCTTTCCTAATCCCCAGTATCCATCTATATCATTGTTTCTACTTGCAAAAAAATTGATTATTCCTGATGCTACACATATTAACTCTGTTCTGTGCCCCATATTTATCCTCCACAAGAACTAATCACTGTAGTTGTGACCAGCGCTCAAACTCTATGGTTAGTACTAGTTGGTTAAGATAGAGATTTACCTCTGCGTGAGTCGTGAAACGGCGCTTGTTGTTTGGGAATCGATCAAACAGCTCGTGATAGAATTGGCGGGAGCTTTTACTGGCTCGCTGCCTATATTCTGATGCCCACACCAGCAGTTGTTGAAAGTTATCTTCGGCTGTTATTGGCGTTGTTGCCAAAATCGATGCAGAACTGTAGGTTCGATTAGTGCAGCGTAATCGGACGTTCGCGATGTTTTTCAATATCTCGCTTGTTGGGCTTCGCTGCGCTCTGCGCCAACCTACAAACCCCACGCTACCGCCCGTGGATTACAGCCTCCAGCCTGCTGCGGTTATCCGGCGATGTGGTGGATGGCGAAACGGCTGCACAGATGTGTCTCTGCAAGAATGGTTGCCAAGTGGGCATCTTAACCGAGGTGATTTGGTGGCAAAACAAGAGGCTGATAAAAACCAGCCACAGATCAACAAATTGCTTGATAAGAAAGATGGATTAGCTGCTGTCAGGTGGCCCCTGTGCCAGCGGGTGACTAGCCGTTGAAGAGTGGGGTATTAGGATCCAGCGCCAGCGAAAGCCGCAGCATATCCCTGTGCTGGATGCCTTGCTCCATCAGGGGCTCCGGGTAGTGGATAAGGAAGTGATCCTTGATGACGCCATCCACGCGAAAGCCGTGGCGCTGGTAATAGGTGAGCTGATGGCCGAAGCTGCCGGTGCCGAGCTCGACACGGTGTACCCCTTTCCCGGCCAGGTTGGTCAGCACGAAGCGCAGCAGACCAGAGCCGATGCCTTGCTGCTGGCGGTTGGGGGCAACGGCGATATTGAAGATCTCGGCCGCTTGCTCCCCCACCAGACCGGCCACACAGGCTCCCACCACCTCGTTCATTTCATTGCCTGCCAGGGCGGCAAAGCCCCAGGCGCCGGGCAGATAGGCGGCAATGCGCTGCTCTGCGTGATCTGCTTCCAGCAGCAGCGCCAGCGGCAGTTGATCGGGGTCCATCTCGACAAACTTCATCTTTATCTCGCTTTTATCTTGCTCTGTGCAGGTGACTGTCCGGGGGCGCCGCCCTCTGGGCCTCAATACTCAAGAAACTTCTCGCCGCAGCGTTCGCAGATAAGATGTTTTACATGGGTGGCCTGATAGGCGAGGGTCTGGCCGAATACCGCATTGGTCAGGCTGCTGGAGCGAAAGGCTTGCCAGAAGGCTTTGCGCGGGTCTTTGGGCATCACATCCTGGCTGTGATCCCGTGGCACCAGTACCACTATATGGCGGGTGCGCTCCCTGCATTTGTCACAGCGATGGATTTCACTTGGCGGGTTCTGGTCGTGCTGGCTGGTCATGATGGCGCTCGTGCAGGCTTGTGAAGATAGTGGGGCGCCCATCATATTCCTCCCCACTTGGCTCTCAACCCCCGCGCCAGAGGGAGTTTGCCGATCGGGATCGGGATCACCTTTCCGGCGACCGGGGCCAGTCAGGGGACTGCGTCCTATCTCTGCTTGTCAGCCAGGGACACTGGCATCGCTGCGCCGTTCCAGTGCCCGCTCCACATAGAGATAGCCGATGCCCATCACCTGTTGGGCGCGGTTGAGCGTGCCGACGCGCAGTTGGGTTGCATTGACCGCATCGCTGCAATCGAACGGATTGGCGCCGGTCTGGTGGATGATGGTCTGCAGCCAGGTTTCACCAAAGCCACAGCTGCGGCCATAGAGCCAGATGCGGTTGATGTTGAGGATATTGAGGAAGTTGTAGAGGCTCAGGCCAATGGCGCGGGCCCCTTCGTCCACCAGGGCGCGGATCATGGCATCTCCCTGATGGTAGAGTGCGAGCAGCTGGGCCGTATCCAGCTCCACCCCCGCCAGCGCCGGGTTGTCGGCACTGGTTTGTTGCTTGAGAAACACCCGGGCCCGTTTTTTGATGGCAAACAGCGAGGCGACCGTCTCCAGGCAGCCGTAGCGGCCGCAGGCACAGGCGCTGCCGTCCGGATTGATGATGGTGTGGCCTATCTGGCCGCTGCCAAAGAGAGCACCCCGGTAGATCTGGCCGTTGATGATAAAGGCTGACCCTATGCCGTAGTCGACGTTGATGACGCAAAAATCCCCGTTTCCTTCCCGGCCCTGCCACTTCTGGGCCAGCGCCAGCATGATGCAGTCGTTATCCACCATCACCTCGCAGCCGAGACGCTCTTCCAGCAGGTACTTGAGCTCGACCGGCGCGTGCCAGGGGGCTTGTGGCATGGTTTGCGACACCCCGGTGGCCGGGTTGACCTGCCCGTGTACCGCCAGAGCCAACCGGATCGCCAGCCCCTTGTGGCGGCGTTTGTGCTGGTAGTAGTGCGCCTCGATCAGGCGCAGCAGCTCATCCGGAGTCTGCGGGGCTATCTTCTGGCCGATGAATTCATCCAGCGGGGTGATCAGGTTGTCCACCAATATGCTCTCCAGGCTGGTGGGACTGATATTGAGGCAGAGAATGGCCCCCTGGCCGCTGGCGATGCGGTAACTGCCGCCATTGATGCCGCGTAATGAGAGGTTCTGTTCGCTGTGACTGATGGCACCGTCGGCCACCAGTTCGTCGAGGATCTTGCTGACCGCCGGAATGGAGAGCTCGCAGTGGCGGGCCAGGGTGGACTTGCTTGCCTCCTTGAGTTGGTAGAGCAGCGCCAGCAGCACCTGCTTGTTGTGGTGGCGTACCTTCTGGTTGTTCAGGCCGATGATCATCAGTTTACTAAACTCCGCTTACTGTATTGCGTGATCTTTAAGCGAAAATCGCTGTCATCGCCATTCTAAACTGGCCTCATCGAAACGTTTACTAATAAATGTTGAATGAGGCGAGATTGATGAGAGCTGATGTAAGAGTCTGGGTAGAGGCCGTCACCCTGCCGACCTATGAGGTGGGCGCCGAAGATCCCAACCCCATGTTTCTCGAGAAGCGGGTCTATCAGGGCTCCTCGGGGGCCGTCTATCCCTATGGGGTGATCGACACCCTGACCGGCCAGAAGCAGATGAAGTCTTATCAGGCGGTCTGGCTGGAGAACGACTTTATCAAGGTGATGCTGCTGCCGGAATTGGGTGGCCGCATCCATCGTGCCTACGACAAGGTGATGCAGCGGGATTTCGTCTATTACAACGAAGTGATCAAACCGGCGCTGGTGGGGCTGGTGGGGCCCTGGATCTCCGGCGGCATCGAGTTCAACTGGCCGCAGCACCACAGGCCTACCACCTTTATGCCGGTGGATTTCACCATTGCGGATCACGAGGGTGGTGCCAAGACCGTCTGGCTTGGCGAGGTGGAGCCGATGCGCGGTCTGCAGGTGATGGCGGGCTTTACCCTCTATCCCGACAAGGCGCTCATCGAGATCACCGGCAAGGTGTTCAACGGCAACGACACGCCGCGCCACTTCCTCTGGTGGTCCAACCCGGCGGTGAAGGGGGGCGATGCCCATCAGAGCGTCTTCCCGCCCGATGTCACCGCCGTCTATGACCACGGCAAACGCGATGTCAGCGCCTTCCCTATCGCTCGCGGCACCTACTACAAGGTGGACTACTCAGCCGGGGTCGATATCTCCCGTTACCGCAACATTCCGGTGCCCACCTCCTACATGGCGGACAAGTCTGACTACGACTTCGTCGGCGCCTACTGCCATGACGAGCAGGGCGGCCTGTTGCACGTGGCGGATCACCATGTATCCCCTGGCAAGAAGCAGTGGAGCTGGGGCAACTGCGACTTCGGTCTGGCCTGGGATCGCAACCTGACCGACCACAACGGCCCCTACATCGAGCTGATGACCGGGGTCTACACCGACAACCAGCCCGACTTCACCTGGCTGGATGCGGGGGAGGAGAAGGTGTTCGTGCAGAACTTCCTTCCCTACAACACCCTCGGCACCCTGCAAAATGCCAACACCCGCGCCGCCATCAAGCTGGAGCGCACCGATGAGGGTCTGCTGTGCGGCGCCTACGCGATTGCGCCGCTGTGCCACGCCAGCTTCGAGGTGAGCGACGAGGGGGGCGTGCTGTTCACCCAGACGCTGGAGTTGCAACCGGGTCAGGCCTGGCTTGAGCCGCAGGCCATCACCAGCGAGGGACGCTTGCAGGTACGCCTGCTGGATGAGCAGGGCCAGTCGATCTTGAGTTATCTCGAGCATCAGCCCGAGGGCGAGGCACTGCCAGATCCGGCCACGGCACCGGAGCCAGCCGTCAATCTCGATTCGGTCGATGAGCTCTACTTCATCGGCCAGCATCTTGAGCAGTATCTGCACGCCAGCCGCTCGCCCTTTGATTACTACCTGCGGGCTCTGGAGCTAGACAGTGGCGACTATCGCTGCAACCTGGCGCTGGCAACCCTGGAGTACAACCGCGCCAACTATGAGCAGGCGCTGGCCTACGTCAATCAGGCGCTGGTCCGTGCCCATCGGCTCAACAAGAACCCCCAGTGTGGCAAGGCGAGCTTGCTGCGGGCCCATATCGAGGAGCGTTTGGGGCAGTTCGATGCCGCCTTCGATGACTTCTACAAGGCGACCTGGAGCGGCAACTGCCGCGACAGTGGCTTCCTTGGGCTGGCCCGCATCGCCATGGTGCGCCGTGATCCGCTGCAGGCACTGCCCTTTGTCGAGAAGAGTCTTGCGGTTAACGGCACCCACTACGGTGCCATCGCCCTCAAAGGGTTGGCGCTGCTGGAGTCTGGCCAGCGGGCGGCGGCCCTCGCCTATATCGACAAGCAGCGAGTCCGTTATCCACTCCACTATCAGCTGGCCTTCCTGCGCTGGCTGGCAAGCGAGCAGCCGAACGATCTCGAGGCGCTGCGCACCCTGTGCAACGGGCGCGGGGTGAACCTCTGTTTCCTGGCGAGCAATCTGCTGGCGCTGGGGCGCCCCGAGTTGACGCAGCAACTGCTCTCAAAAATACCGGTGGAAGAGACCCTGCCGCTGCTGTTCCAGGCCGCGCTGCTGCCGGAAGGTGAGGCGCAAGATACCCTGCTGGCTCGGGCCGAGCAGGCATTTGGCCGCAAGGTGCGCTTCCCCAATACCCTTGGCGAGGTGGCCATGCTGGCGCAGCTGCCCCACAGCTGGTTTGCCAGCTATCTGCTGGGTTGCTTCCACTACAGCAAGCGCAGCTACCCGCAAGCCATCGCCCTGTGGCAGCGGGTGTGCGAGCTGGCGCCCGGGTTTGCCCCGGCCTGGCGCAACCTCGGCATCTATCACTTCAACAAGAGCGGCGATCCGGTGGCGGCCGAGCAGTGTCTGAGCCGGGCCTTTGCCCTCAAGCCGGATGATGCCCGTCTGCTGTTTGAACTGGATCAGCTGCACAAGCGCTGCGCCATGGCCCCCGCAGAGCGGTTGGCGCTGCTGGAGGCGCATCGTGAGGTAGCCCTCAAGCGCGACGACCTGACCGCCGAACTGCTCAGCCTCTATCACATCACGGGACAACTGGATGCGGCGGCCGAGATCTTGCGGCTGCGCGAATTCCACCCCTGGGAGGGGGGCGAGGGCAAGGTGACCGGTCAGTACCTCATCAACCAGCAGCGCCGGGCGTTGGCATTGATGACTCAGGGACGCCACGAGCAGGCTATCCCGTTGCTGCAACAGGCGCTGCACTACCCCCTCAATCTGGGGGAGGGGCGTCTGGTGGGACAAACCGACAACGATATCCACTACCTGCTGGCGCTCTGCCACCTTGCCCGTGACAACCAGAGTCTGGCCGCCCAGTGCCTGCAACAGGCCTGTCTCGGTCAGGGGTCGCTGGGGGCCAGCCGTTACTACAACGATCAGCCGGTGGATTACCTCTTCTATCAGGGCATGGCACTGGCACGACTTGGCCGGGTTGCGGAGGCGCAGCGTCTGTTCGAGGGAATGGTGGCCTGGGCCGAGCAGGCAATGGGCGAGCGGGTTGAGGCGGATTTCTTCGCCGTCTCACTGCCCGACCTCATAGTGCTGGATGACGACCCGCAGCACAAACATCGCCAGCACTGCCTGCTGGTCAGGGCGCTCGGCCTGTTGGGGCTGGGTCAGCGGGATGGTTGTGAACAGACCTTGCGAGAGCTGCTCGCCCTCAACCCGGCCCACGACAAGGGGCACCTCTTTGCCCTGATCTGCCGCGAGCTGTCACTCACCTCATAACTCTCATAACAAAAACCGGCGCCCCGCCACGGTGAGGGGCGCCACTGCACCCTACAATCGACAAGATGATAAGGATGAGTCATGGAACGCACGAAAAATCAATTGGATACGAATGGGCTCAATATGAGCTACATCTGGATGATCTGTTTGGTGGCCGCCTGCGGTGGCCTGCTGTTTGGTTATGACTGGGTCGTGATTGGCGGGGCCAAGCCCTTCTATGAGGCCTATTTTGCCATCACGGATCCGGCCCAGTCCGGCTGGGCCATGAGCTCGGCGCTGGTGGGCTGCGTGCTGGGGGCCGCCATCTCCGGCTGGTCAGCCGACCGCTTCGGTCGCAAGAAGCCGCTGATCCTGGCCGCCATCCTCTTCACCATCTCGGCGTGGGGCACGGCTGCGGCCAGCAACTTCGATCTGTTTGTGGTTTATCGCATCATCGGCGGGATCGGCATCGGTCTGGCTTCGGCACTCTCCCCCATGTACATCGCCGAGATAAGCCCGGCCGACAAGCGGGGCAAGTTCGTTGCCATCAACCAGCTCACCATAGTCCTCGGGGTGCTGGCGGCCCAGCTGGTCAACCTGATGATCGCCGATCCGGTGGCGAGCAACGCCACTCAGGCCGATATTCTGGCTACCTGGAATGGGCAGTCCGGCTGGCGCTGGATGTTCGGTGCCGAACTGGTACCCGCCCTGGCGTTTCTGGTGCTGATGTTCTTCGTGCCGGAGTCGCCGCGCTGGTTGGCCAAAGATGGTCAGTATGAGAAGGCCTCCCGCATGCTCGGCAAGATTGGCGGTGATGCCTATGCCAGACAGACTCTGGCCGATATCCGTCAGACCCTGGTGGGAGAGAGCCACAAGGTGTCGCTGGCGGAGCTGGGCAAACCCTCAGTGCGCCCCATCCTCATCATCGGGATTGTGCTGGCGGTCTTCCAGCAGTGGTGCGGCATCAACGTCATCTTCAACTATGCGCAGGAGATCTTCGCCTCCGCAGGGTTTGACATCAACAGCACCCTCAAATCCATCGTCGCCACAGGTCTTATCAACCTGCTGTTTACCCTGATTGCGCTGCCCATGGTGGACAAGATCGGTCGTCGTAAACTGATGCTGATTGGCTCGGCGGGGCTGACCATCATCTACGGCATGATGGCGGCTGCCTATGCCAGCGGTATGCTGGGGCTGCCGGTGTTGCTGCTGGTGCTGGCGGCGATCGCCATCTATGCCCTGACCCTGGCGCCAGTCACCTGGGTGCTGCTCTCGGAGATCTTCCCCAACCGGGTGCGCGGGCTGGCGATGTCGGCCGGTACCCTGGCGCTCTGGATTGCCTGTTTCGTACTGACCTACACTTTCCCGCTGCTCAATGCCGGATTGGGTGCTGCAGGCAGCTTCCTGCTCTACGGCTTCATCTGCTTCGCCGGTCTCATCTTTATCTATCGCAAGGTGCCCGAGACCAAGGGGGTGACGCTGGAAGCGCTGGAAGCCCAGCTGGCCCAAGGCAAGGTTGAACTGACTCCGACCAAGGCGAGCGCCTCGGCATGACGGTATACACATTAAGCAACCCGCATCTTCGGATGCGGGTCTCTGCACAAGGGGCCTGCCTGCTGGGCCTGGAGGATGACAAAGGACGCCCGTTGCTGCGAGACACTGACCCTGCGCAGCCCTGGCATCCCGGGCAGAGCGCCCTGTTTCCCATGTTGCCGCTGGCCAATCGGGTGGCGGGTAACCGGTTTGAACTATGGGGAGAGGTATGTGCGTTGCCTGCGAGCGAGCTCGATCCCGACTTCTTTTTGCATGGAGATGGCTGGCTACAGCCATGGCAACCGGTAGCGTTGACCGACAGCTCGGTGACCTTGCAGCTCACCAGCCAGAATGGCCCTTTTCTCTATCTGGCCGAGATCGATTACCGCCTGCAGGGATCGAGCCTGGTGGCACGGATCAGCCTGACCCATCTTGGGGAGAGCCCCTGCCTTTACGGCGCGGGTTTCCACCCCTTCTTCTGGCGCGACGAGCAGACCCGCATTCGCTTTCTAGCGAGCGGCGTTTGGCAGGAGGGGCCGGATCATCTGCCGACCGACTGGACGAGTAGACTGGCGCCCCAGCTCGATTTTCGCCAGTGGCAGCCGCCGCGAGGGTGGCTCAACCACTGTTACGGTGGTTGGCGCGGTCAGGCCGAGATCGATCATCCGGCCCGCCAGCAGCACCTGCTGGTTTCAAGCGAGTGCGCCTTCCTGATGCTCTATCAGCCCGATGAAGCGAGTGGCTTCATCTGTCTGGAGCCCCAGAGTCACGCCGCCAATGCACATCACGTGGCCGGTCACCCCGGTTTGCGCTTGCTCGGCCGCGGCGATCGCATGAGCATAGGTATGACCCTCAGCCTGCAGCGGACACACGCAGCCCAATAATCTTCCCTTGCTCCCTTTAACGACAGGAGGCCTGCAAGGGCTGCAAGGATATGGACGGGAAAAATCGTGACCTCAGGCCGACTCTCGTTTTTGCAGATTGGGGGTGATGATATGGCGCTTGGGGGCAAGTTCCGGTTGCTGCATCCGGGTCAGCAGCCGCTGGGAAGGTGGATCAGGGACTCGATGCCCTGATTGGGGCGCTGCAGGAGCTGCTTGCCGGATAGAGAACCGCCGCCCTCGGGCGGCGGTTGTTATTTCGAGGCCGCCTTTTCGGGCTTGTAACGGGTCTGCTCTATCTGATCGAAGCGCAGGATCAGGGTATCGCCCCCCTTGAGGCGGTAGGCGCAGTGAGAGCCGTTGCAGGCAATGCGGATATGGGGCTCATCCCCCAGCAGAGGAGACTGACTATGGGCCTCGGTAAGCGGCCACTTGCCTTGTTCGAGGCGGGTTGTTTGGCTTTGTGCTTCTGAGGCACCTCGAAGGAAAAAGGCCAGAGCTAGCCAAATAGGTAACAGCACTGCTAAAAACAGGAAGGCGAACTTGTTGTAGTTGTCTCCTAGCCAGACAAGTGTTCGGAAAAGAAAGGGTGCTGGGTAGCGCCCAATTTTTTTCGCTCTTTTGATCAGCCAACGATAGAACATTGAGCTTTGCCACAGCCATGTGAGATGAATTCGCCAGCGGGGGCAGATGATAAGGGCGATGGCCACTGAAAAAATTGTGAATATGCTACCCAATACAGGCCACATCCAGGGTTTAAGCATATTGAGAGTAGAGAGGAGGCCAAAGGCCAGAAGATAATCTGCCGGCGGAGAAAACTCGGCATAGTCGAGCCCAAACGCCAGGGTATAGCCATAGTGATAGGCCATACCCAAGAGGTAGGTCGCTGCTGTCAGGGCAGGAATGGCCGCCATGACTAATCCCGCGAAGCGCCAAGTCGTCCCCTTGTCTTCGGCTTCCTGCTCAGAAGTGCGCAATGTCTTCACATGTTGGCGAAGCCAGCGCCAACGGGCTGCGGCTGTTCGGTCACTCACTGGACGTTCCTTCACCTATCTACTTGATACCTCAATTTGTCAGAGAATGGCGCGACTGCGAAACAGCACCTTGCCGCAGGCAAGACAGGTGTGACGCAGGCGGTCATCACCGACGCCGGTCAGCGGGCTGAACAGCACCTTGTGGGAACCGCAGGCACAGCAGCTGGCGTTTTCACTATCGTCGGTGGCGCATTCTGGATGGCGGGCGAGGTACTCGGGCAGGGTGGGCAATTTGTCCCAGTCAGGCTGGGTTACCGCGCGATTCTTGAGGATGATGCCGGCGGTCACCAGACCCGCCAGGGTGAGCAGTACGTCCGTCAATTCCATGTTGTGCAAGGCTCCGTCCATGTGCGGTCGCAAGGCCGGCTGGCAGGCGAAGGCACAATATGGCTCCTATCTTATCGATCCTTAGGGTGAGGGCGCTATCCCCGTCCGGGTAACGGCTAGCGGGTTGGTGCTTGGCTCCTGCCTGGCATTGAGAATCTATGGATGGAAATAAACGAAGGGGCCTTGGGCCCCTCCTGTTGTACATCAGATAAAGTGCCCTCGTCAGGCCACCTTGCTGCCCGGCTGGGTGCGGGCCAGCAGCCCTTCCGGGTTGTGGATGGCCTCCTTGGTCTTCACATCGATGACCTCGATATTGGCGAAGCGCTCCCGGTTCTTGATGGCCACATCGTGGGCCAGTATGACGCAGCGGGCGTTGGCCACGTCCTTGGCGCTGATGCGGTTGATGATGCCGTTGGCGCCTTGTGTCTCCACTTTCAGCTTGATCCCGGCCTTGGCCGCCGCCTTTTGCAGGCTCTTGGCGGCGAGGAAGGTGTGGGCCACGCCGGACGGGCAGGCGGTGATGGCGAGCACGTCCGCTTCCCCTTCCGCTTCGATGATCTGATAACCGCTATCGTCGGCTGTCACTGTCTCATCCTCGGTCACCGGCTTTTTCAGCAGGTTGACGATAAGGGCCGTGGTCAGGGCGCCGAGCACGGTTCCCAGGATATAACCCATCTTGCCTTCCACCACAGGCAGCACTATCCAGCCGCCCCAGGGGGCATGGTTGATGCTGTGCATCATGAAGCCGGTGATGTTGCCGACGATCCCACCCGCGACTATGGCTGGGATGACGCGCACAGGGTCGGCGGCGGCAAAGGGAATGGCCCCCTCGCTGATGCCGATCATGCCCATGATGGCGGCCGCCTTGCCCGCTTCACGCTCTTCCTTCTTGTAGCGACGTGGTGAGAGCAAAGTTGCCAGCGCCATGCCGAGCGGTGGCACGCAGATGGCGATGCCGACCCCGCCCATCAGCCAGGGCTGGGTGTTGACCTGGGTCTGGGCGAACAGGGTCGCCACCTTGTTGACCGGGCCGCCCATGTCAAAGGCGGTCATGCCGCCCAGGATGGCGCCCAGCATCACCTTGCCGGAGCCCGCCATGCTGGAGAGCCAGTGGTTCATCCCCTCCATCATGGCGGCGATGGGCGCACCTATCACCCACATGACGATGCCGCACACCAGGAAGGTGCCGATCAGCGGGTAGATGAAGATGGAGCCCAGCGAACTCATGGAGTCCGGTAGCTTGATGCGTTTGAGCTGATTGACGATGAGCCCGGCGATGAAACCCACCAGGATGGCGCCGAGAAAACCTGTGTGGAACTGCTGCACCGCTATCCAGGAGCCGATCATGCCGGGCGCCAGGCCCGGTTTGTCCGCCATTGAGTAGGCTATGTAGCCGCCGAGTACGGCGGTAAACAGGGTGAGCCCTGCTATCCCCATGTCGGCCATGTCCTTGAGCACGCCCGCCTCGGGCACGGCGCCCTTGCCGCTCATCATCACGGAGAGCGACAGCAAGACGCCCCCTGCCACTATGAAGGGGATCATGTGGGAGGTGCCAAACAGCAGGTGCTGTTTGAGGGTGTTGAGCTGGGCCTTGATGTTGCGATCCTGGGGTTCAGGTGCACTGGCTTTCGGTTGAGCTGCTGCCTCGGCGCGCACCGGCTGCTTGCCGGCTAGGCCGACAGGCGCCGTGGCTGCCAGCAGCTTGAGCACCTCGGCCTTGCTGGTGGCCGCCTGCATCCGGGGGATAAAGCCGGGTTCCAGCAGCTTGGTGGAGAGCTCGGCCAGCACCTCGATATGGTGATTGGCGCCGCCCGCCGGGGAGGCAATCATGAAGAACAGTTTGGAGGGCAGTCCATCTTCGGCGCCATAGTCGATCCCCTGCCGGCTGATGCCGATGACGATGGCGGGCTGCAACACGGCTTCGCTTTTGGCGTGGGGCAGGGCAACCCCCTGTTCAAAACCCGTGTTGTCGAGGTTTTCCCGTGCCCAGAGGTCGCGCACGAACTGATCCTGATTGCCTATCTTGCCGCAGGCTTTGAGCCGGGCGGCCAGTTCGACAAACAGTCCCTGCTTGTCGTTGGCCGCTATGTCGAGGCAGATCAGTCCTTCATCTATCAAGGTGGTGAGCATAGGTGTCTCCTGGCTCTGCGAGCCCTGGTGATATGAGTAACGAATGGAGCAAATGATTGACCTGCCTATTGTTTCTCCCAAGCCATGTCACCGAAATCGGATATATGTGCCCTTTACTGGATTTTTGTGTCAGTCCCCTCACCCTGTGAGCCGGTTCGCATTTTTGTTTATGCCATGGTATTGGCCAATGTTTGATTAAAGCTGTTTAAAAACAGACGCTTGGGTTTGTCAGCTAGATGAGAATAAAGAGATGGCGGGACAGGATCCCCCTGAACCGGCAAGCATGGATGGAGATTTGTGCGCCCTTGTCACCTCTTGAAATGTGAGCCGCTTGGCAAAAGTGCGGCCCGGGAGCCAAAGTGCACATCAGCAAGGGGAGAGAGACCGGCCTGGCCGAGCCGCGTGAAAAAAATGTGCATAACCTGCTGCCCTCGATGAGGGCGGTGAGAAAACTGATGTGCTTGATTTCAATATACTGATAATAAAAGGAAATTTATGATTTCATCACGCCGGGTCCGGATGGTTTCACATGGCCTCACAAGAGGCTTTTAGCTGATTTTTAGATTAGCTTTTGCATAATCAATCGTTTATTTAGTTGGACAATCCAGGCGGGATCGGTGTCCAATCAGGGAGCAGGTTGGCCAACAGTGCCGTCAGCCAGTGTGTAACCCTATGATGTAAGGAGACATCCTGATGGAAAAACTTGACCAAGAGATCGACACCATGCGCCAGGAGTTTGAGTCACAAGGCCAGAAACAGGCCCACGACAAATGGCAAGCCAGGGTCGATGAACTGCAACGGGAACGGGAGCGTTCAGAAGCGCCCCAGCCGGAAGCGGCAGAACACTAGCCCGCCGACGGCCACTATCGTGATGGCCATCGGTCAAGCAGATAATAAAAACCCCCACAGCCCGCAAGGGAGGTGGGGGATTTTTATTGGCCGGGCGATGGTGCCCTTGTTGGTTTATCCAGTCATTGAACCCGTGCCGGGTTCACGCCTTAGCAGCGGTTGCCGGCGCGGGCGACCCGGCCTTCGGCCAGCAGCTGGTAGTGGCCGGTGGCGGCAGGGACAAAGGCGGACTGGCCCTTCTCGAGGCGCAGCGTCTCGTCGCCCTGCTTGAGCGTCACAGTGCCATCGATGGCAAACAGGATCTCGGCGCTGGCGGTGGTGAGCGTATGCTCGCCCGCCGGATAGACGCTGAAGGTGAAGTCCGGCACCGGCACGTCGAAGTGCTGCACCGCACCCTCTACGCGGGGGGCCAGCAGGATCTGGTCGTCCGGCTTGGGCAGGCAGCGAGTGCAGTCCAGCAGCTCTGCCACGTCTATGTATTTGGGGGTGAGACCCGCGCGCAGCACGTTGTCCGAGTTGGCCATGATCTCGAGGCCGGTGCCGCGCACATAGGCGTGGGGGGTGCAGGCATCGAGGAACATGGCCTGACCCGGTTGCAGGGTCACCACGTTCAAGAGCAGCGGCGAGAAGAGTCCCACATCCCCAGGGTACTGGGCGGCCAGGCTGGTGATCAGCGCAAAGGTCTCCTCATCCTGGTGCGCGGCGGCATAGGCCAGCAGGCCCGCCAGGGCCTCTTCCTTGCGCGCCCCTTGTAAAATCAGCAGCTGGTGGAAGAAGTGCTGCAGGCCCGCTTCGTTCTGGTTGGCGGCAAGGGCCGCGACCAGATCGGCGATGGCTGCCAGCTTGACCCGCTCGAACAGCGCCAGTATGGCGGGAATGGCGCGAAAGCCGTTCATCGCCTGATAGGGGGTGAGGGCAAACACCAGCTCCGGCTTGTGATTGGGGTCTTTGTAGTTGCGATTGGCTGCCTTGGGGTCGATGCCGGCGGCTTCTTCCTTGGCAAAGCCGGCTTCGGCCTGAGCCTTGCTTGGGTGTACCTGGATGGAGAGGGCCTTCTCGGCGCACAGCACCTTGAACAGGAAGGGCAGGCTGCCGAAACGGGTGACGGTAGCCTCACCCAGCGCGGCGGCCGGGGCCGCGTCGATCACCGCCGAGAGCTTCTGGGCACTGCCCGCCAGCATCACCTCTGAACAGCCGTTGGGGTGGGCGCCCATCCACAGCTCGGCCTGGGGTTTGCCCGCCGGATTTGGGATGCCGAACAGGGTGGTGAGGGCGTCATGGCTGCCCCAGTCGTAACCTTGAATCGGATTTTGCATTAACAAAAAAGAGGGCAGAAAGGAGGACAGATCGCGACTGCTCATAAGGGACGCCTCATTTGGTGTGAAGAAAGTCGGGTGAAGAAAAGGGTGGCATTGCTGCTGCGGACCGGACTATAACATGGGCGGCCTTTGCCGCCGCAACCGCTTGCCTCTCTACTTTTGATCAGGATCAGCATGTCACTTATCTTCAGCCAACTGCTCGATGGCGCCCTTCATGAGCAGGCCCCCTTCGAGCAGATCTGGTTTGCCCAGGATCAGGGGGTGCCGCCCGGTTTCAGCTATCAGGTCAACTTTCCCCGCCTCGAACTGGTGTTCAGCGGCGAATACCTCAACCAGATCTGGGACAAGGAGCAGGGCTGCAAGGAGATAAGCGTGCTGCCGGGGCAGGCGCTCTACATACCTCCCAATGGCTGGAACAAGCCGCTGTGGACCACGGATTGCTCTGTGCTGAGCCTGCTGTTTGGCAAGCGCCAGCTGGGGTTCAGCCTGGTGAGCAAGCGGCGGGAAGACCCCGATTTTTTCGACGTGCAAAAGCACAGCATAATGGCGCGGGCCGGCCATGTGATCGAACACATATTGGCGGCGCTCAACGTGCTGACCGAGGATCCCGGCCGCTCCCCCACCGACAACCACTTGTTGCAGGCGCTGCTCACCAGTGCCCGCCAGCTGCTGGCGGAGTCCGCCGCCGAGCGGCCAAGAGGGGCGGACCTGTTTCACGGGATCTGCATCTATATCCAGGAAAATTTTCACCGCCCCATCACCCGCGACTCCATCGCCCACCGTTTCAACGTCTCGGCCAGCCATCTCTCCCATCTGTTTCGCGAGCAGGGTCATATGCGCCTGGCCGATTACATCAGCTGGGTGCGGATCGATCGGGCCAAGTTCATGCTGAAAAAGTACCGGTTTCGGCTGGAAGAGGTGGCGAGCCGCTGCGGTTACGGCGATGTGAACTATTTTTGCCGGGTGTTCAAACAAAAGACCGGGCTGACCCCTTCCCAGTACCGCTCCCTGAGTCAGCCACAGGGGCAGGGCGAGGGGCTGGTGGGATAAGCTGGGATGCCGCTGGAACCTGCGTGAGTCAGGCGTTGGCGGGGCCGCTGTGGATCCGGGGTAGGCAGGCTGGACGCATTGTGATCCAGTACTCGACTATGGTCTGACATGCGTGCTCGCCATTTGATTATGAAAACGAATGGGCTAAGATGGCCGCGCGCAACTTACAGATTGATAACAAACGGAAGTTAGGAGATGCCGATGGAAAGCAAAGTAGTTATCCCGACCCAGGGCCAGAAAATCACAGTCGATGCCAACGGCAAGCTGCAGGTTCCCAACCATCCGATCATTCCGTTTATTGAAGGGGATGGCATAGGTGTGGACGTGACCCCGGCCATGTTGAATGTGGTCAATGCCGCGGTCGAGAAAGCCTACAAAGGCGAGCGCAAGATCGCCTGGATGGAGATCTATACCGGCGAGAAGTCGACTCATATCTATGGCGAAGGTGCCTGGCTGCCGGCCGAAACCCTGGATTTCATTCGTGAATACTGCGTGGCCATCAAGGGCCCGCTGACCACTCCGGTCGGTGGCGGTATTCGCTCCCTCAACGTGGCCCTGCGTCAGGAGCTGGATCTCTACATCTGCCTGCGCCCGGTCCGTTACTACGAAGGCACTCCGAGCCCGGTCAAGCGTCCCGACCTGACCGACATGGTGATCTTCCGCGAGAACGCCGAAGACATCTACGCCGGTATCGAGTGGAAGGCGGACAGCGACGAAGCCAAGAAGGTCATCGCCTTCCTGCAGAACGAGATGGGCGTGAAGAAAATTCGCTTCCCCGAGTCCTGCGGCATCGGCATCAAGCCCATGTCCAAGGCCGGTACCGAGCGTCTGGTGCGTGCCGCCATCGAGTATGCCATCGACAACGATCGCGACTCCGTGACCCTGGTGCACAAGGGCAACATCATGAAGTTCACCGAAGGTGCCTTCAAGGATTGGGGCTATGCCCTGGCCCAGAAAGAGTACGATGCCCAGCTCATCGACGGCGGCCCCTGGTGCTCCTTCAAGAACCCGAAAACCGGCAAGACCATCGTGGTCAAGGACGTCATCGCCGACGCCTTCCTGCAACAGATCCTGCTGCGCCCGGCCGAGTATGACGTCATCGCCTGTATGAACCTCAACGGTGACTACATCTCCGACGCCCTGGCCGCCCAGGTTGGTGGCATCGGTATCGCCCCTGGCGCCAACATAGGTGACGGCGTGGCCCTGTTCGAGGCGACTCACGGCACCGCGCCGAAATACGCCGGTCAGGACAAGGTCAACCCGGGTTCGCTGATCCTTTCCGCCGAGATGATGCTGCGCCACATGGGCTGGGTCGAAGCGGCCGATCTCATCATCAAGGGCATGGAAGCGGCCATCGCCAACAAGACCGTGACTTATGACTTCGAGCGACTGATGGAAGGCGCCACCCTGCGCTCCTGCTCCCAGTTCGCCCAGGACATGGTCGATCAGATGTAAGCGGTGAGACTGAAATGCAAAACCGGCGCCATGAGCGCCGGTTTTTTTATGGGTGACAGGCCGCTGGCCTGAAGGTGCACCTGTGATCAGGTGGTCTTTTCCACGTGCTGTTGATAGAGCTGTTGCCACTTGCTGCTTTCGGCTTCATCGCCCTGCGTCTGCCAGAACTCGCAGATGGAGTTGGCGAGCTCGGATGCCATGGCGTGATCTCCATCGCGGCGACTCATCAGATATTGTCCCAGCCAGCTTTGATATTGTTTCATTGCCCGATCTCCTTATCTAAGGTGCCCTTGGTGGTTGCCCGTTTGGCAGACAAGTCTCTCGACTGCTGCCAGACCTGACTCAACCAGGTCACTGTTTTCCTGCGCACCTCTGTTCGTTGTTATCGCCGGATTGGGTAGCGATCTCGCCGGATAACGGTGCTAACGGGGCGCAGATGTCAAAAAACGGTCCCTATCCTATCACAAAATAACCAACTTGGGGGGATTGGCGGCCGAAGGAGGAGAGGTGAGGTGCTCACGCTCAGGGCAAAGGGTGTGCCATCTTGCTGATCCATGAAGAGAAAAACCCGCCAGGGTGGCGGGTTTGTTGGGTGAAAAAAGATCAAATTTTGGCGGTGGCCAGGTATTTTTCCATCTCCTCGGCGGGCACCATGCCGCCGCCGGTGGCCCATACCAGATGGGTAGCCCGGGCCAGGGTAGCGGCATCGATGCCGCGCTCCGTCTGCCACTCGCGATCAGCCGCCACGCGCCACGGACCCGGCATGCCGGCCAGCGCCGAGGGCTCCAGCCTGATCTGTTCATCCCGTGCCAGCAGCCCCAGCAGGTCATACATCTCCTGATCGCTCAGGGTGTAGAAGCCATCGAGCAGCCGTTCCATGGCGCGGCCGACGAAGCCGGAGGCGCGTCCTACCGCGAGGCCATCGGCTGCGGTGAGGTTATCGATGCCCAGATCCTGCACCGCAATGGCATCGTGCAATCCGGTGTGGACCCCCAGCAACATGCAGGGGGAGTGAGTGGGTTCGGCAAACAGGCAGTGGACGTGGTCCCCGAACGATAGTTTCAGGCCGAAGGCCACGCCGCCGGGGCCGCCGCCCACACCGCAAGGCAGATAGACGAACAGCGGGTGCTCGGCATCCACCTTGATGCCCATATCATCGAACTGCTTTTTCACCCGCTCACCCGCTACCGAGTAGCCGAGGAACAGGGTGCGGGAGTTCTCGTCGTCGATGAAGAAGCAGTTGGGGTCGCGCTCGGCCTCCTTGCGACCCTGCTCCACCGCCACCCCGTAATCCTCTGCGTATTCCACGACTATGACCCCGTGTTCACGCAATTTGCGCTTCTTCCACTCCCGCGCATCGGCGGACATGTGGACTGTGACGGTGAAGCCGAGCTTGGCGCTCATGATGCCGATGGACATGCCGAGGTTGCCGGTGGAGCCCACGGCAATGCTGTACTGGCCGAAGAACTGGCGAAACTCGTCCGTGAACAGCTTGCGATAGTCGTCTTCTTCGCGGAGCAACCCGGCCTTGATCGCCAGCTGTTCGGCATGGGTCAGCACCTCGTAGATGCCGCCACGGGCCTTGATGGAGCCGGAGATGGGCAGGTGGCTGTCTTTTTTCAGCAGCAACTTGCCGGTCACCTCGACGCCGTAACGCGCATTGAGCGTTGCCTGCATGGCCGGGATGGCGGCGATCTCGGACTCCAGAATGCCCTTGCTGGCGCGGGTCTCGGGGAAGGCGTCGCACATGTAGGGGGCGAAGCGGGCAAGCCGGGCGGAGGCATCCGCCACATCGCTGCCATCCAGCCCCACATGGAGCAGGCCAACCGCCAGCGTGCTGGCCTTGGGGTTGAACCAGGTCACGGGCTCGAGTGCGATCAGGGATTGCACCAGCGGGAATTGGGTAATGAGTTGTTGGACGTCGATGTTTTTCATGGGATGTCTCGGTCTTGTTACACGATATAGGAGAGCAGGAAAGTACCGGCCAGCGCCATCAGGGAGGCGACAAAGGTGGCGGTAGTGTAGTACTTGAGCGTTTCGTTCAGGGTGGCGCCGCAATACTGCTTGACCAGCCAGAACAGGGAATCGGTCACCATGGTGCAGCCGATGGCGCCGGAGCCGATGGCCAGCGTCATGATCTCGGGGCTGATGTTCGGGTAGTGCACCATGATGGGGGAGACGATGGCGGTGGCACCCATCATGGCGACGGTGGCCGAGCCCACGGCGGCGTGCAGCATTATGGCCACCAGCCAGGCCAGCAGTATGGGGGGCATGTCCAGCTGGGAGAGAATGGTCGCCAGGCTGTCCCCCAGGCCGCTCGCCTTGAGCACGCCGTTGAAGGCACCGCCTGCCCCTATGATCAGCAGAATATTGGCGATGGAGGAGAAGCACTGTTCGGTCTGGTTCAGCAGCCCTTCCATCTTCATCTGCTGACGGATCCCCAGCACGTAGTAGGCGGTGAAGGCGGCGATGAACATGGCGGTGATGGGGTTGCCGATGAACTCCAGCAGGGTATAGAGACCGCTTGCGTGATCCATGTTGAGCTCGGCCACCGTCTTGGCCAGCATCAGCAGTATGGGCAGCAGCACGGTAAAGAGGGAGGCACTTAAGGTCGGGAGGCTTGCCTCGTCGCGCGCCTCTATATTCGCAAAGGCGGCGGGCACCTCCTTGAACGGCACCCGTTTACCGAGCAGCTTCAGAAACAGCGGGCCGCCCACCAGGGAGGCAAAGAGCCCGACCGCGAGGCCATAGATGATGACGGAACCTATGTCGGCACCCAGCTGATTGGTGACGTAGAGCGCGGCCGGGTGGGGCGGCACTATGCAGTGCACGGCCATCAGGGCGGTGCAGAGCGGGATGGCCAGGGTCAGCAGCGAGGTTTTGGTCTTGCGGGCGATGGAGAAGGCGAGCGGAATGAGCAGCACGACTCCCACTTCGACAAACAACGTGATGCCGCACACCAGACCAACCAGCACCATGATCACCTGAGGCGAGAGCCAGCGGCACTTTTGCAGGGCGAGACCTATGCGTTCCGCCGCCCCCGATACCTCCATCATCTTGCCGAGTATGGTGCCAAGGCCGATGACGGCGGCGAGAAAGCCCAGGGTGCCGCCTATGCCCTCTTCCATGGCGTTGACCATCTTGACCGGGTTCATCCCCATCATGGTGCCCACATAGAAGCTCGCCAGCAGCAAAGCGAGGAAAGGATGCACCTTGCCCTTCACTATGGTGAAGACAATCAGAATGATGCTAGTCAGCAAGGTACCGACGACCCACACTTCAGAATTCATACTGCGCCTCTATGTGTCATGAATGATGATTAGGCGCCTATTGAATGAAAATGACGGGCGGCTGACAAATGATGAAAATGGCGTCTTGGATGATCTGTGTTGATGCAAAGGTGCCACATCCATCACATTTATCGGATTTGATGGGATTTGGGTTTTTTGGTTGCATCCAAAGGCAGGTTTTCTGGCTATCATCTGTGCGTTTTTTGGGGGCGAAGAGGCGTGCCAGATGTATACCGAAGACAACTACGTATCGAGAAACAAACTGCTGAACGGTTATCAGCTATCCAAGCTGCATACCTTCGAGGCGGCGGCCCGTCACAGCTCGTTTGCCCTGGCGGCGGATGAGCTGGCGCTCAGCCCGAGTGCAGTGAGCCACAGGATCAGTGCGCTGGAAGATGAGCTTGGTTTCAAGCTGTTCCAGCGCTTTCACCGCAAGGTGATGCTGACCGCAGAGGGGCAAAGAGTCTTCTGGGCGCTCAAGTCCTCGCTCGAGTTCATCAACCAAGAGATCCTGGAGATCAGGCATCAGGAACTGTCCGGTTCCCTGACCGTCTATTCCCGCCCCTCCATTGCCCAGTGCTGGCTGGTGCCCAGACTCGCGGATTTTTCTCGCCTGCATCCCCAGATCGATCTCAACGTCATGACAGGCAACGAGAACATCAATCTGCACGGCTATGGCATAGACCTGACTATCTATTTCGATGACAAGACCCCGGAGCGGCTCGCCATCCACCCGCTGATGGATGAGTACATGGTGCCGGTGTGCAGCCCCGAATATGCCGAGCAGCATGGGTTGCTGGACAAGCCTGACCACTTGTCTCGCTGTCGCCTGCTGCACGACAGGCAGGCCTGGGGCCATGACTCGGACAGCGACGAGTGGAGCAGTTGGGCCCGCCAGTGCGGCATCTCCCTCGACGCCTGCCAGTCAAACATGGGGTTCGATCGTTCCGATCTCGCCATTATCGCCGCCATGAACCACGCCGGGATCGCCATGGGCCGCAAGAATCTGGTGAGCAAGCGGCTGGCCAGACATGAACTGGTGGCCCCCTTCCCTGGCATGGAGGTGCGCTGCGAGCAGCGTTACTACATAGCGACCTTGCCCAACCGTCAGTGCCCCAAGATCCAGGCCTTTGTCGACTGGGTCTGCGCCCAGGCAGGGGAGACACAATAAGCGGCAGGGCCAAGCGCCGTGTTATTCCCCGTCTGGCGTGCAGGATGGAGGGCGAGCTCCCGGCAAAAAACGGTGCAGATGGCAGGTGCGGCGCCGAAGAGCGAGGAATTCGTCTAACATCCCAGCGAGTTAGCCGAATGCACCGTCAGTAAAGGCTCAATCGTTCGACATAGGATGGAAACCGGACACAAATAAAAGGGCCACTTCTTGCGAAGTGGCCCTTTCCAATGCTGGGGAGGCTGAATCCATAACTCATGTTATTGATTTTATATAATTTGTTTTTAGTGAAAAGAGCTTAGGTGTTACTGGCGAACAAGCCACCGCACATTTTGCCATTGAGGCCTACCTGTCTACCCCGCGAAAAAGCCGGCCAGGTCTCCGGCTACTTCGAGCGCTCGCGACGCACTTCTCGGGATGCGGGTTCAAATCCCCATGACCCGGCTCCCACGATTCATACTCCGTTACGGGTGTCATCCTTGAATGACTCGGTCACCAGCTTGCCATCGGTACTGGCCTGACGCTTACTGCCAAGCCCGTGATGTTGAGCCCCTTGGGTGGAGTGGAGTCTTGCCGCCGGCCCTTGACCCTACCGGGTCAGGCGAAGGCGTGGTCGCACTCGGTGGGCCCGGTAGATGGCTATGCCACAGAGCGTGGACGACGGTGGCACCTGAGTGTGCGAGCCGGATATGGCACAGGGCGGAACAGCCCATACTGGAGGCTGCTACACTGGCCGAAGAGATTCGGACGGACACACCAACAAGGAAGTTGACGATGAGAGAGACTCCCAGCGCCCTCGCGGCGTGGCTGCCCCCCAGTCCTGGGCATCTGCGCGCCGATCTGGATACCTGGCGGCAGCAGTTTTTTCGGGCGCTACCCGACGCGCGGTGCCTCGAGGCCCTGTTCGATCGGGCTCCGGACATTGTCTTCTCCATCAAGGACAGGGCCGGCCGCTATGTGAGCATCAGCGAGGCCTGTACTGAGCGCTGTGGCCTGGCGAGCCGGCATGATGCCATCGGCAAGACGGCCCACGAGATCTTCCCACCCCACATGGCAGCGCGCTACCAGGCCCAGGACGAGCGTCTGTTTGGCACCGGTGAGCCCGTAGTGGACAATCTCGATCTGACCCTGTTTAACGACCGCAGCCCCGGCTGGTGCCTGACCAACAAGGAGCCGCTGCGCGATGCTGGTGGCGCTATTGTAGGCCTGGTATGCATGTCACGCGATCTGCACGAGCCGAGCCGGGCCGGCTTCATCGACGATCGCTTCGTCGAGGCGGTCGATCACATCCTGACTCATTATCCCACCCCCTTGCGTATTGAATCGCTGGCACGACGGGCCGGAGTATCAGTCGCCCAGTTTGAGCGGCGCATGAGGCGGATCTTCCAGCTCTCCGCCGGTCAGTTCATCACCAAGACTCGCATCGACATCGCGATCAACTGGCTAAAGGGCAGTGATATGGCCATCGCCGACATCGCATTGCGGTGCGGTTTTTGCGATCAGAGCGCCCTGTCGCGGCAGTTTCGAGCTCTGACAGGCCTGTCTCCACGCCAGTACCGGCAGTTGCTGCGCCGGGGGAATTGACGCGCCGCCGGTGCGGCGCGTCGTACTCACCTATTGAGCCAACCCCACACTGAGGCTCAGATCCCGGTAGGGTGCACCAGCGTCCACCGCTATGTGGTAGTAGGTGCCGCCCTCGGGGGCCTGGATGGTGACTGTCTCGTTGTTACCACCATTGGCCGAGTCCTGATCGTAGCTGTCCCGGTTCGGCCAGCCCTGGTGCATGACATAGAGGTTGGCGTCGCCACTGCCACCTCGGGTCTGCACCGTCAGCAGCGTTGTCCCTTGGGGCACGAAGACGTAGAAGTAGCGGATGTCATCCGATGCGATACCGGTGCGGGCACAGGTCGCGTCGATGACCTGATCGTCGGGATAGCCGCAATCCGGCTCGGGCGGCTGGCCGGCCGTGGTGGCCGTCTGCACCCAGGCGGCGAAGTCGTCGTCATAGGCCAGATCCTGCATGGTCGACCAGTAGCCGTCATAGTCGTCGGCGCGAAATCTGGTCACGGTATCGTCCACCCTGTCCCTGTGGTGTTCGAACATGTAGCGCACCGCCATATAGCCCCAGCGGTAGGCGCGGGTCCCATAGTCGTTCATGCCATAGGTGTTGCCGAAGATGGTCGACAGGGGATAGGTGCCGGCCTGGGCCGTCTCGATCGCCTTGGCGTTGTCGTTGCCAAGGGACAGATACTCGGCCAGACCTTCTATCCACCAGACGGTGGGCTGGCTGATGGCACGGGCGAAGTCGCCGGCCATGTTGAAACGGCCATCCAGATAGTGCACATACTCGTGCTCCAGATTCCACACCGAGAACCGGGGGCGTAGCCAGGAAGCCTCATGGGCGATGAAACGCGCCTGGTTGCCGGGTTGGTCGGGATCCCCTTCCAGATACATGCCGCCGTTGTCGGTGGCGATGCCGTAGATGACGCCAGCGTAGCGGCTGTAGTTGGCGTAGTCGTCGAACACCACCACCTCCAGCGCGTCGTTGACGTCGCCCGGCAGTGGCCGGTTCTGGGTCTTCAGCATGCGGTGGAAGTATTGCTCCTCGTTGGCCAAGGCTGCGCAGCTCTCGGTCAGTTGCTGCTCTGTCATACCCTGGGCTCGGATGCGCAGGGTCGACCCGCACTCGTGGTTGATCGGCAGCACTATGTCGGCCAGCCGCTGCTCGAAGTCACAGGTGCCGTACTCGGCGCAGCGGGCATTGTCATAGTATTTCACGGCACTGGCGGCCACTAACCAGAGATCGGCGCCGGGACCATCCAGACTGCTCTTTGCCAGGATCTGCTCGATCCTGGCCCGCGACGCGGCTAAGTGGGCCGGATACTGCATGTAGCGCAGGGCCTCGTTCAGGCTGTCGGTGAGCTGGTAGGCGTAGCTGGTGCCGAGCAGGGCGGCCTGGTTGCCCTGCACGAAGGCGAACAGGGCCTCGGCGTAGCTGCCGTCTTGCTCGGCCAGGGCGCGCCCCTCAGCGCGGTAATGGGACATGAACAGGACGGTCAGCAGGCCGGTGTAACCCGACCCCACCTCCCAGTGCTTGAGGGCATCGGCGGCATCCGGCTGCCCGTCTCGATTGGTGAAGCGAGCGATGAGGGGCTTGAGGCGCGGCAGGTAATAGGCCTCATCATGGAGATTGGTCATCAGGGTGAAGCTCTCCCCGATCGTGCTGCCCGCGTCCGGGTTGGGGATGAACAGGGCCGGGTTGTCCAGCAGCCGATCGAGGCCGACCCGGATCGCGTCGCGTACCGTGAGCGGTGGCTCCGGATAGAGATCGCGGGCGATGGCATTGTAATAGCCGGCGCGCAGATAGAGCACCAGATTGACGAGGCTACGGCTGCTGCCCTGATAGTCGGCGGCGCGCGCCTGCAACCGTCCGGCCACCGCCAGCAGGTTGGCGGTGTCATAGATGCGGGCGCCGTCGTCCGCCGTGAGAGAGAAGAGGCCATAGGTGCACGACACCTCGGGCAGGCCCTCCAGGTAGTCGGCCAGGGCAGCACCGGATTTGTCGAGGAAGCCAGCCGGATCGCGGCAATCGCCCCCCTCGACCAGCAGGCTCTGGGCCTGGGCGCGCCAGTCGGGCTCCCGGTCGCGCTGGACGTGGGGATCTTGCGCCAGCTCGGGGGCGGCGGGCGGCGGCAGCAGGCGGTGCAACCGCGGCGCCGGCAGGGTAGCGAGGGACTGGCCGTGCTCGGCGCCGGCCAGATCTGCCGGCACCATGGCGGGCGAGGGCAGGGAGACGGGGGCCTCGGTGGCGGCCAGGGCGGTGGCCCAGCCAGCCAACAACAGACACGCCAGGGGTTTTAGTGCAAGCATAGGACTCTCCATGGTTGGGGTAGATGCCCGTGCCGGTGTAGTCACGCTGCTGGCGCCTCCCTGCGCCGGTCCGGGACACCTAATGTGGCAGAGAGTCCCCCCGCCCGTATTGGCATATCCCTGCGCCTTGACGGCGCAATTTGCCAAAAACGCTTCGCCCGGGTATGCCTTCGCCATCTGGTGTGGGCAGGTAGCACCCCCTCATTGGGATCCGCAGATGCAGGAAGATTTGGGCGCCCCTTCACCATCAGGAAATAGCATGGACAGGCATTGTTCATAACAGAGCTACCAGACTTATCTCCCAGTTCAACTTGATGCGCACCATTAGCCTGGCAATGCATCGTTTTACACCACAAGATGAGACTCGATACGGTTTGGGTGAGAAAAGGCGCGAGGGAGCCCCTCGGCAGCGAGCCGAGTGAGAACATTTGGAGCCACTAACAAAACCGCTCAACAAAGCGCAGGCAGATAACGGCACAAGCCAGCGTCAGCAAGGCGAGATGGATATCCAGCCGTCGCTCGAAACGAATTCGCAGCTTGCCAAAACCGGCTAGCCTCTACGCCCCAGCGGCTGCCGCCAGCTCACAGCGCCCTTGCTCATGAACCTCCCAGCCCATGCCCTTGCGGCTGTAAATGTCCTCAATCAGATAGAGGTAGTAATACTGACCCCGTATCCCAGCAGATAGAGTCCTTGCTGCCCAGCGTGGATCTCACTGAGCTGTTGCTGGAGATACATGCTCATACCGGCTTCGCCAACGAATTTACTCATGTCAGCGAATCCAATGCCCGAGCCGAGGGGCTGGTTGTCTGTATCTGCGCAGTGTTGCTGGCGGAGGCCTGCAACATCGGATTGGAGCCGCGGCTCAAGCACCAGGTATGCCCTCTATCGCCATGGGGACTCCGAGCACCCGAGGGAGTTGCACCTCAAGTGGAACAACCTGGTGCTGCCGGTGGATCACCCCTGGTGGAATACCCATTCCCCGAGCAACGGTTATGGCTGCAAGTGCAAGAAGTTCTTGCTCTCGGCAGCCGACCTCAAGCGGCGCGGCTTGGTGGTCGGCAAGGCCCCGGACGACGGCGATTATGAGTGGGTGGACAAGGCCACCGGGGAGTTGCACAAGCTCCCCAAAGGCATAGACCCCGGCTTTGATTACCGGCCGCAGACCCCGGCCGCCCTGACCAAGGCCGTTGCCAATCGGGAGGCCGCCAAGCCAGCGTTGGCCGAGCGGCTGCCGGAACGGCTGGTGGAGAGTGCCTATTCCAGTGTCAAGGGGGTGAATGCGCAGGGCTTGAGTGACCTGCTGGCCCAGTTGCCAGCCCTTCAGCGCGAGCCCTTGGCAGCCTTCCTCAAGGCGCACCCGGTCAAGGCCCTGTTTATCAAGCATACCGAGATAGGCAAAGGGGCGGCCGGGCTCAAGGTTGCCCCGGCCATTGCCGAGTATCTGGGCAAGGATGCTTACCTGGTGCGTGCCTTCTATCATTCTCGCCGCGCCAGCATGACCAATGGCTTTACCGCCAAAGGTTGGGGTCATCTGGTTATCAAGGTAAAGGGGGGCGATACTTTTAAGGCGGTCGATATCAAGGCGGTGCAAGCGGCGGTCACCGAGGTGGTGGCGGATGCCAAGGGCAACAGCGGTCCCCGACAATGGCAGCCAAGAGGGACCAGCGGTGAGACCCTGCGCCGTCATTGGAGCGTGTCGGCCAATGTGGGGGCCAGGCAAGGTGAGTCGGCACAACGGGTATCGACCTGGCTGCACGAACTGGGACATCAGGTCCACTTTTGGGCCGGTGAACCGAATTTGACTGGGGTTGGTTTGCTGACCGAGTATGCCGGCAAGACCAGGATGGAGGCCGCCGCCGAGGCGTTTGCCGCCTGGGTATTGGCCAGGGACGCCATGGTGGCGCATTTCCCCGAGCTGGCCAAACGGGTGGAGGCCATGTTGGCCCAGGCCACGGCTGCCAGTGGCAAAGGAGAAAGAGGATGACCTTGTTGGAACAAGCCAGTGCCCTGCTGGCAAAGGATGGCCCCTTTACCTTGGCGCAAGCCAAGGCGCTGGATGCGCTATGCGAGCAAGCCCGTGATGCGGAAGCCGACCTGATGGGGGATCTCTGGGAGGCCGCCATGGTGAATGCGGATGAGGAAGCGCTGCACTATATGACCACCTTCGAGGATGAGATCTGATGGTGGGCAGCTTTATCGCCATCAGCCACCATGGGGTGGCAGATGCCCACGAGCTGTTGGCCCGCCTCTACCAACGCACAGGTGATCTCAGCGAACCCCTGGCTGATATCGGTGAGGGGTTGCAACTCTCCCACCGGGATCGCTGGGATGCGCAAGAGAGCCCGGAAGGCGAGCCCTGGGCCCCGCTCTCGGACAAGTACCGCACCCGCAAGCCACGCCATGCTGATGAGGTGCTACGCCTCAACGACGACCTGCGCGATACCCTCAACTATCAGGCCGAACCCCAGACCCTCTATTTCGGCACTCCGTTCGAATACGGTGCCGCCCACCAGTTCGGTCGCGAGGAGATCAACCTGCCAGAGCGCCCTTATCTGGGGTTGTCGGAAGCGGACCGGAAAAGTGTGCTGGAGACGCTGGAGGGGTATGTCATCCCCGAGCGTGTGTGACGTGCTATGTCTGCGTGTGTCCCTAGGGAGCATGCATGACTAGGCTTGGTCGTTGGAGCTTGCGGGAGGCAAATTTAAACAGTGTTAAACACTGAATTTGAACGTGGATAGTCCTATTGTGGGATCACAGTTTGGATGTGACTATGTTCACTTACTCATAGATGTACACTTATGATGTATTGACACTGGCCGGATGGGGCCTATCATTCTGCGGCTCTATTCACAGGAGGGTGAGTTGTTAGATGCGCGACATAGATGTAAGACGAGCAGTTCACAAAAAAATCCTGATGGAGCACCATAAGGATCCTGATACGCTGGTTATTGATGAGTTCTCGCTAAACCAGGGGCTTTGTAGGGTTGACATTGCAGTATTGAATGGCAGGCTTCACGGTTATGAATTGAAGAGTGCATCAGACACCTTGGAGCGGTTGCCTGCTCAAATACAGCATTATTCAGCCGTCATGGATCGGGTCACCTTAGTTGTTGCGGATAATCATGCCGATAAAGCTTTGCCCTTGCTGCCTAGTTGGTGGGGAGTAAAGTTAGCAACGCTTGGTCTCAGGGGGGCAGTGCATTTAAAAACGCTGAGAAAAGAGCGTCAAAACCCAGATCAGGACAAATTAGCTCTTGCCACTCTTCTTTGGAAAGAAGAAGTAATTAATATCTTGCAAGGGTATGGCTTTGAACGAGGCTTAAGAAATAAGCCTCGCCGAGTATTATGGCAGTTGTTAGCCACAGAACTTGATATGTCCCAATTACGTGATGTAGTTAGGATAACCTTGAAGGCCAGATCTGGCTGGAGAGCTGGCGCACGACAAGAGTAATGTGATGATTAGCTGCAACTCTTCTCCATACCTCAGCACTTCCGTACGTTATATCCCCATTAGTTTTCTTCACCTCATCATGAGCATATTTCCAGATATCTAGGTCTCCTTCTGAGTAATGTTGGCCTGGATACTCGGGCCTGCTAATAAGCTCTTTGCAATGCTCGGCATATTGTTCATAACCATGAACCCGGGCTACTTTTCCCCTGAAAATAAGAAAGTAATCATCCGTAGTGTATCGAATACTTGCTGTGACGCTTGGGAACCTAGTCGCTAAACGAGTATATTCTGGATGCTGTACACCATAGTCGCCATAGACTACACTTCTATTTAACCCTGGCATCTTAGCTACGTTTTTCCAAAGATCCCACTCAAGCCTAGGAATTTGTGCCGTACCAACTTGAATCAGTGATAAGTCTCGTGGAAATGAGCCAGAAGCTAGAGTAATGCTACGATAATCTTGTAGGTATGGAAGGTTATTTATTCCACCTACCGCGACCAGAGCTGAAGTTTGTAAGTTGGAATCATCTAACGAACTATGTAGGTCAATAACAATATCTATCTTCTCTAATGAGATGCCAATCTCATCAATGTAATTTTTTATTAATTGTGGATTCATTAAGTCCGCAATCTGTAGGCGTAAACAAACTTCATCAGTAAGTACACTTTGTACTGCATTTTTGTACAGTTGTGAACGGGTTGGTGACGTCACAGGAACAATGTATACCCCAGACTCTCTTGCTTGATGAATAGCCACAATCAGTGGGTGTGCTTCATCAGCATCAATATCCTCTTCGTCAATCAAGTTGCCATCTAGTAACAGTGGTGTCTGATTAGGCCATGCTTGTGCTAGTTTGGCGCCATATCCGGTAAGAAGTTCGGTGTAACTCTTATCCGGCATCTCTGTATCAGGGTCATGAGGAACAGGTTCGATCTCAATGAGTGGTCGAATCTGTTCAATGATATCTGTTGATAGCTGTGTCAAAGCTTTAAACTCAGCTCGTTTGCCTTTTAAGATTGGCATGTATGAAAATTGATGCATTGTAACCTCGTGAGATGTTGAGCCCAAACGGGCTCTATCTACATTGGGGTAGCCAAGTAAAGTTCAACGCTGAGTTCCAGGTTAATAAGCTTTTTGTGATATGGCTCAATAATTGAACGCACCTATATAGTTCTTTTAACCCACCATAAACCCCACCTCCCTTCATGCCGCCGCACTATGGCGGCATGAACATATCCAAGATCCCATACTCAGCGCCCCTCGTGGCCATCCTCCAAGCCAACCCCGTCAGCGGGGAGCGGCTGGCGGTGCTCGATGCGCAACTCACCCCCCAAGGCGATGGCTGGTATCAGCTGTTGCCGGTTAGCCCCTTCAAGGCCCGCGACGGTCGCCCGTTCGATGTGGCCATCCCCCGCGCCATCACCACCCTGGGCACTGACTTCCCGCCAGGGCAGGCGGCCAACGGTATCTGGGTCAGCGGTGGCCATCAAGACATCAGTGCGCGGGTAGTGCGGCAAGGCACTGCGGGCGAGCAACTGGCCCAGAGCATCACCCATCCGCTGGTGTACGACGTGATGGCGGCCCGCGCCCAGGGCGTGGTGGGGCTGGCCAAGACCATGCCCAAGCGCACCCAGACCATTGAGCTGCCGTTATCTGCAGACACCGGTCTCATTCTGCCGGGGGCGTTGCTCGCGGTGGATGGTTGGAAGAGCTACAACCGGGGCGTCAGGGTTTCCGCTGCACTGCAGAACAAGGCCATGACGGTGCGCCAGCAACTGAGCGTGGAGCGATTTGTATGAACCTGTTCAAGCGATTCCTGGAACTGGTACCCGGTGCCGACCCGCTGCTGGTCGGTACCGTGACAGCCATGACCAGTACCACGCCCCCTGGATACGTTGGCGGGGGGCACCGTCACAGTGCACGGTGTCGGGGTAGCCATCGGCAAGAAGGCATTTTACAGGTGAGGGGAGCTGGCAGGGGAGGCGCCGGACTTACCGACCTATGAGATAGAGGTTTAATGCCGGTTTAACGGGCTTATCAAACTCGGCGATTCCTGTGCCACCAAGTTTGATAAAAGTACCAAGGGCACGGTTTTTCGTTTTAGGCAGACAGATTTTTCATTTTTCGCGGCGGGCTACAAAATGGCAGGAGAGACGCCGAAGAGCGGGGGACATTCGTCTAGCGTCTCAGCGAGTTAGCCGAATACACTGTCAGTAAAGGCTCAATCGTTCGACATAGGATGGAAACCTGACGCAAATAAAAAGGGCCACTTCTTGCGAAGTGGCCCTTTCCAAACGTTTGGGCTGGGGGAGTCTGAATTGGAAGAACAAATAACTGATATATAATGGTTTTGTGATTAGTGTGTCTCGTGAGGTGTTACCTTTAGTGTTACTACTCAGTAGATCACTTCCCAATACCACGACATAAGTGCCCAACATTTGACTATTGGTTGGTAGAGTCACTTTTACAGGATGCGGGTTCAAATCCCTATCTACCCGCGTTATCCCCCTCGACTAGCCCAGCCAAAGATCACTCTCTCAAATCGATAGGTTCACCTTGATCAGGATGGAAGGGTACAAGTGTTCCATCGGCAAGGATCTCCCTGTAAAAGCAGAGTGATCATTCATCGCATTTCCTCTTTGAGGAACTCAGCTCCATTCGGTGTTTAATGAACGTCACCTCGAATGCCTTGCATGGGCGGTATTGCTGTAGTCGATTGGCGAATGTGAATGCATCATGCATATCGTATTGCTGAAAGATGTCGAGGCCACGATCTAGGGAGATTTTCCAGCCGTGGTCGGTAACGATGTGGCGGGCGTGGATCGTGCCAGTGCCGTCGAACTCCCAGGTGAAGTTCACTCCCACCGCGCAGGCGGACTCCTTCATCTTCTCGAAGTTTTCCTTCTGCTGCTCACCTTTGAACTCATCTTCCACCGTCACCAGATGAACAGATATCTCATCATCCGGAGTCTTGTGCCTGACCACGGTCTCCAAAAACTCCATGAAGTTGCGCATTTGGTAAAACAGGCGGATGTACGGATCGGTGATGGTGATTACTGTCGCACCCTTGAGATAAGGGCCGAGCAGCGTATCGAAGGAGAGACCCTTCTGGTTCTCCTTGAATGTGAGATGCTTTTCCTTGAGGACTGGCTCGACAGGATGGGGCGGTTCGTATGGATCTTTGTGTGTGCCTGGTTGCGCAGATTCTACGACTTCCCCGTCTTCCACCTCGGCGATGGTCTTGTGGTAGTAGTCGGGGTATTCCTCCTCTTCGAGCGTCGTGACAAACCTAGTCTGGCCATCTGAACCCTGATAGGTAAAGCGGACGTTTCCGTAGGTGGAGTCGATTCGCATTAATTGATCTTTTACACGCTTGCGGCCCTCAATCGCGAACCGCAGCAACTCTTCCACTTCCTCTTTGGTTGCCCCCCCCTGCGGAAAGAGGATCTTCATCAAACCTGAGAATGTTTTGTTGATGCCATCGCGGTCCCGTGTTGAGATATCGGAGGAGAGGGTAAAGTGTTCCTTGTAGCGATCGGAGTAATCGTGATTACGCAGCGAGCGAAGGATCTCGGCCAAATAATCAACCACAAAGCCGTAACCGCTGGAGAACATCTCACCCCGGATGATGTCTACCTCCCAGCCGGGAATGTAAAAATGGATGCGGTCAAGAAACGCAGAATCGTAGAACTTATCAGGCAGCTCGCAAAACAAATCTGAATGCTTGAGCATGTAAGGCACTGTGTGCTGGGTGTTGCCCACGAACACCATGGAGGCCTCCGCCCCCAAGGTCTCAATGCCCCGCGAGAAGGACTTGTTAGCCATGTAGTTCTTCATTATGTCAACCAAGGCCTTGTCCACACGCTTTTGCTTGCCGGCAAACTCATCGAAGGCGACACAATCCCAGTAGCCGACCAAGCCAATCTTTCCGGAAGAGTTGCTCACAAACAGTTTGGGAACCGTAACCTCACCGCCGGAGATCAGGATGCCGTGCGGCGAGAACTCCGAGTAAATGTGAGATTTCCCGGTCCCTTTGGGGCCGAGTTCGATCAGGTTGTAGTTGCGCTCGCAAAATGGGATCAGTCGGACCAACTGGGTCAGCTTGCTGCGCTTGCCAAACATCTGCGGGTTGAAGCCGATACTTTGCACCAGTAGGTCAATCCACTCGTCGGTGGTGAATTGCGCTCTAGCCTCAACATAACCGTCGAAATCGAAATGGGAGAGTTGGATCGGCTTGAGGGTCGACAATATCCAAGGGCTAGTGCTTTTATCTTCGGTAAACTCATATTCCAGATCTGCAATACACCAGACTCCGCCGACAAGTAGCTTGGGGTGCTTTTTCACCGTTCCAGAATCAACAAGGATTTCTTTGATGCCCAAGTTTGAAAACTGCGCATGGTAGACATCCTTCTTGTCATTCAAATCGACACTGATTTTATCGATGACCTTATAGCGCCCCTTTTCTTTGATATTTGAGCGGACTAACCCTGCTTCATTCCGGTGAACATAATGCTTGGCAAGGATCTCCTTGACCGTCTCGATACCGGTCTGGATGGTCGGCTCATCGCTGGTGGCACAATATTGGCCCAGCAGGTACTCCAGCACGTAGGAGGGAACAATAGCGTTGCCCTTGACCGTCTTGACGAGATCCTTGCGGACCACGAGCCCTGGGAAGTGTGTGTTGATTTTCTGGTCAAGTTCGTTCATCGGTCACTCGTTGCCTTAATGTCGCTGGCTTAGAAATCAAAATCGCTGGTAAATGAGCGCCGTATCAAGTAACGCAGCGACTTGTATTCTTTGTAATGTGAAGTCCCGGCGTGTTTCTCATCCAGCCGGAGAATAACCTCTTGGCCATTAGCCTCATCAGCCTTGCGGGCCAATACAAAGCGCACCTGTAGTTCCCGCTCCCGTGGGCTGGTCGAACTAAGGTCGAAGGTTAGATCGTGGCTATCGGATATCAACTCGCCCGCCTCGGTATAGATGCCCGCCCGCAGCATACGCGGCTGGACCTTTTCCGTCACCGGCCCGGCTTGGTAGAGGGTCACGGCCAATTGTCCGGAGGTAATCACTGAGCTGGCTCCACGTAGGATGTCCACTTCAACGGCGGTGATATCGCTCTGGCGCTTTTTATTGATCTTGATCACCGGGATGACCACCTCCTGCAACGACGCGCCGCCATGCACAAAGCGGCTGCCGGAGCCCTTAAGACGCAGGCGGTTAATCGACTTGGGAATTTGCACCTCCACTTCACCAGTTAAGCCGAGCTGCTGCGAGGTGAATGTGTGCAAACTGGATGCTTCAGCCAACCCCTTACCGAGCACGAAACGCCGGTCGCGGTACAGAACGACATCACCACTTGACTCAACGGAGGCAAAATCACTCTCATCCAGCGGGCGATGTTGATAGATAAAACCATGGTCAGCCGTCACCAAAATGTTATTGGCATTGGCGGCAGTTAGCTTCTTGATCAATCGGATAATATCGTCCAGCGTCTGCTCAGCCGCTTCGAAGGCCTGCCCCTCTGAGTGCATCTTGTCGCCGGTGTGATCGATCCGGTTATGGTAGATGTAGAGCACGTCATTACTTTTGAGCAATTCGCGGCTGCCATCGCGGTCCAGCTGCATAAAGTCTTCAGCTGTGATCGCCTCACCCCGCCCATCCAAGGCAGACTGCAAGATTTTGGTACGATTTGCAGTTCCTTGGGAACTTTGGCCATCTACCAACACAGTGCCAGTTCCATTGTCGGCAATCGCCAGTGACTTGTTGGGCAGAAGCGCCGCCATACCAAGTTGGGTATAGCTGGGCAGCATCGAAAGCGCGGGTTCCAGTTCAGCGCTGTAGCGATCTTCCTTACGGATCAGGCTCAGCAACTCATCGCCGACCTCGTAGCGCATAGCGTCGGAGATAATTACGCAAACCTTATTGTCCTTACGTAGAAACGGTCGGACCCAATATTCGAAAAACGCATTCTGTTGACGTACCGGGAAGGCTTCCCACTTCGATGTCGCATCCACAAAGGTTTGGAAACGGTCACCCAGTTTCAGCAGGAAGTTGTTGGTGTAGAGGTTTTCGATCTGCTCGGTCAGGCTGCCCATCAAGGACGCCTGCCCCGACATGCGCACATTGTAGGTGAACTTGCGGTAGAGCTGGTCGAGCTGATACCAATTGCGGCTGTAGCGCTGCACACCGTCGGCCAGGCTATCCATGGCAAGCTTGGCCTCACCCAAGGCGTGGCTGAACTGAGCAGCGTAATCGAGCGCCTCGTAAAGATGGCGGTATGCGAGATACCAGTGACCTTGCCGCCGCTGACGAACCCAGATCGCCACATCACCGCTGGAGGCCGTTCGGGCCTCGACTGCCCGCACCAAGTCGCTGATGATCTTCTGGTCGATCAGGCGGAAGTAGTCCAGTTCGATCAACTCACGGAAATCCCGCTTGGTCAGGTCCTGCTCAATGCCAAGGACCTCGGCACATTCCCCCGAGAGGGTCTCAAAGCAGCCTTCGAACTGACGGCTATCCTTCCAGCGCTTGAGAAACACTAGCGCATCACCAGTCAGTTTCACCTTACCGTTGGTGTCCCCTGTGCCCACCGTCATCGCGTAGCAGGACTTGAACAGCTCAATAGCAAAATCACGGATACCCGGATCATCGGACTTGTAACCATAACAACGGGTCATCTGCTCCCAAAAGAAACTGCCCAGATTGCACCGTTCGACCAGCTTGATTTTCTCGTCGCGACCCTCTGCCAGCTCATGCAACAGGTTCTCCATTACCGCATCCATGCGTGGCTCGCTACTGGCGCATACCGCCAGCATCTTCAGGCGGATCTGTCCTGCGGTGTCGTCAGGCTTTAACAGCTTCTTCAGAGCATCCTTACGCTTTATCGCCTCAAAGAATGACCCATGGGCCTGTACTACATCCGTAAATTCCAGGCCGAGTTCCAGCTCGGACAGCCAGATAGCCGCCTGATCGGTGCGAAACTCACCGTGAGCCAACTGGACATCCAGCAACCAGTTATTTAGATCGTCGGGCTGCGCACATTCGCGGTAGAGCAGAAATTTCTGTACAGGTTGCTCACGGAGCAACCTGTACTTGATACCGAACTCGTTGTTGGAAAGCGTCAGCTTTTCGATGCCGGGTAGTACAAGCGCCTCGAAGTCATCGCGCAATTCCTGCTTGGCGTCATACCAGAAAACGATCCGGTACCGATCGAAGAGTTTTATCAAGGCCCGTTCAATCTGACTACTCATTCCAAAACATCCTCAACCATTTCCTCATCCTGATCCTCAGGCTCTGGTTCTACCGGGATCGCCTGAGCAATAAAAACTCGACTTTTGAGCCGCGCTTTAAGCGCGGCCCTACGCTTGGCAATAAATTCTGGGAAAGCCTCAAATCCAAGATCGATCCCTTCCACCAATAAACTTGCTGCGGTCAGGTTAACCGATGAATCCTCCAGCCAATCTTTCAGCGGGCGATCAGACTTGCCTATGTTCTGGGAATCATTCAGCAAATGCAGGTTGGCGATGGTGTTCCAGTGACGTGAATTTGCATAAAAAGCCATTTTGTCATGGTCATCGACCAGAAAATCCATTTTTTTCAGGTATTTCATTTCAAAATGGCTGCGAGGGTGCAGATGATCAATATGGAAAACCTCCGTTGCATTCATTTCCGGGAACAACAAATGCAATAGTGCTCGGCAGCGCCCTTCCCCGTGCTCAATATTCAACAAGCTCTCGATGTACTCGTCATCAAACCTAAGATCCTTATTGGTTGCAGTGTACCGCTCCATCACTGCCTGCAAAGGGAAATGCTCTTGGTCAAGATGCAGATCCAGTAGCTCGCGCATAGATTTCAAGATGGTGTCCGCCTGCCCACCAAACACCCCTTTCAACAGAGCCATATAAAACCAGCGGCCGATCAAGTCTCTCTGCTCTTTATGACGTACGAGGTTATTGATACTCTTGAAGAGGGGCTCATGCCCAACTTGTTTTTTATATAGGTAATAACAAACCGGTATGACCGCATTTTTGGATGTTAGTGACTGAGAGCTAATACCAAACCGACGGACAAGCCGCAGTGTTTGCACAATGCAGTCCTTGATGTCAGACCAGGATAACTGGATCTGCCGAACCTGCTCGGCACTGAAATTTTTCACCTTGAATCGGACATCTGCCCCGATAAGAACCAGACAGGTTTTCAGCACCCAATCGCGTTCCATGTAAAATCCCATATCAGCGCTTTGGTGGATCTGGCGAATCAATTCATCCAAGTCATGCCTGAAGTCACCATCCCAATTGGCGACAGCAATCGACATCAGCAGATCAGAAAAATGCAGTTTTGTGCCGCCACTGTTGGTGCGGATAAATACATCCAGCACATGGTCAATCTCCTGGCTGCCTTCATTGAAATAATGAATAAGGCGCTGTCCCCTGATGGCATCATACAGTTTGAGCAGAGTTTTTCGGGCAAACGCGTTGCCTGAAAGCCCCCGCAGCTGTAGTTGAGGTATCACCACCTCCAGCAGCACATCATCGGCACTCTCATAATGAGGGAATTTCAGGATCTCATGCAGGCAAAACCAGTGGTGTTTTGCATCATCAGAGGCGCAAGCGCTTTGGTACTGAGCATCGGTCAGAAACCGGAAGTTGTACTGCATCAGTGACTCGTTGTCTTGCGAGTCAACAGGCTGAGCCAGATCAAGGTACAACTTGCGTGGTGGCAGCACCTTGTCATCCTTGGTTGTCGGCCACCATACACGAGGCTGTTTGTAGGCATAGGTACCACACAAGCCGATATACAAAGACGTTAGCCGCTGCTGCCCATCAATAATCGCTTTAAAGTTTTTGTAACTGGCATGAGTTGGCTTGTGAGGATTTTCCTCACAAAATCGCTCACAGTACGACCTCAAAAACTCATAAAACTTGTAGTCATTTTTGATCTCTGCACTGTTTACTTCCCACATCATGAAGGAGTTAATCGGGTAGCCTCGCATGATGGAATCGAACAGAACACAGATCTGCTGACTACTCCACACAAACTTGCGCTGAATGGCAGGCAACAGATAGTCCCCGCCATTAATAGCAGCAATCGCCTCCTGAATGGTAATCGCCTTTTCATATTCACCCGCCATGCTTAGTCCTCTTTCGAATCCAGGCCGACGATCTTCTTTAAGGCTGCGCCGAGTTTGGGGTAATTGACCTTGACGCCATCGTCAAGGTCGATCGCCACCTGCTCGGTGGCCAGCGGGTAGAGCACCTCGCGCTCATACTCCTCCAGCTCGGCGATCATTTTGTTGATCTTTTCTATCTCCTTCAGGGCCTTGGTCTTCTCACCCTGGGAGGCATTGGCGCTGATGCTGACCGCCTGCAGGTGGTTCTTGTGGGCGGTCAGCTTGGTGCGGAACTCGCGCAGGTAGTCGTTGAGCACCACGCTGACCGTATCCGGACGATAGCGATGCATGTAGATCAGGGCATTGAAGCTACCCTTGGCGCTCGAAAACAGCCAGTAAATGGGACGCTTTTTATAGCGCCTCACATGGTCGCTGTAGAACTCGTTAACGAAGTAGTCGCGGATGCTGTAGTTACGCTTGCCCTTGATGTTCAGCCCCTGCTCGACAAAGCGCAGATTCTCCTCGTAGTGCTCCTCGCCAAAGGCCATACGCAGGAACTTGCAGAAACGCTCGGCGATATCGTCGGTAAACCAGTCACCATCGAGCATGGGGATGACATTGTCGGCATCGGCCGGGAAGCTCGGCTGCGGTACCTGCTTCAGGTAATCAGCAAGGGTCTCGCCCTGGTTGGCCAAGATCAGCCCCGGCTTATCCAGGCTATAGCGGCCAAACATGCAACCCACGGCATAGGAGACCAGCTCGCGCATCGTATCGGCCAGCAGCAGCGCCTCGAGTTCTTCCTCACTCTTGCCGTTGCCATAGCGGTAGTGCGGGTTGCAAGTAAGCGTGATCTCAGCCAGCGGCACCTCGGGCGTCAGCTCAGCCTGTAGACCGTAGGCCTCGATAAAGATGCGGTTGTTCTCCTCCTCTAGCCGCTGCATCTCCTGCGTCATCTCCCACCAGTGGGTGCGAAGCTTCTGGTAGGTAGCCTTTAGGGTTGGCTGGCTGTAGTCAAGATTCAGTATTGGGGTTCTAATGAATCCCATCGATGACTCTTGGGAGTTCCAGTCAAACCTTGAGAGTCCGATTGCTACCTGAGCTACTTTAACAATAGAACTTTGCCTATATTCACTAGGAACTGGTAAGTTCACCAAACTTCCAGGATTGAAGTCCATTGTCGGACATATGATTTCCAATATTTTCGAACATGCTTTGCTTAACAAAAGAGACAATAGACCAGGAGTTTCTCTTTCATCTTGAAGAAAAAACATACTCCCTTTTTGGTCGAATATACCATTATCATCTTTCATCCGTGCAGAAAAAGAGCCCGAGCTCAAATTCGTATAGGTTATCCCATTTTTGAAATATCTATCCCTATTTCGAATAACAGCGCTTGGGTGCTGAATAATATGTATCCCATCATCCAACCAGTCAACGACCAAGTCATTATTACCATACCACTTACGAAATTCTCCGCCTTTCGAATAGGGAACCCAGCGCCAGTCTAAATTATCTTGATTTTTAAGTGAAGATAGGTTTACTTCACTCCAAGATCTGATAAATCTATTGTTATCACCTGTTTGCAATCCAACTAAAACATCAGATATAGTTCCCAGCTTAGGCAGCCTTTTGAAATTACTTAGCATTTCCTTGGTCAACCAATAGGCGATTGGTACACTCGGAATTTCCTTGAAATCGGTTTGCGCCGCAACAAAACGACCAAAATTTTTATCTAGAAATAATTTTTCAATTGCCTCAGGGGCACGAACTTGGACGTGCTTTTCAAATAACCGTCTAAATATACCTCTAAATCCTGGTTCTGGTTTTTTGTTTTTTACTACAAAGGCAACACTTCCAAAATCGGAACCAAAAATACCCCGCCCAAGGTGAAGCATTGACATCAACATCTGACTTTGTACTAATCTCTTTCGGAGTTTTTCAAATGAGTTTAGGAACATCCATGATGGAAGATTGATGATACTGTAATAACCTAAAGGTACAGAAAGCTGTTTTGCAGAACGCATGAAACAGGTCATTAAATCAGATTTTTCTTCTGGATATTCTTCTCTCAGCCACGTTTTCAGACGAGAATTCATACCACCAGCATTCATGTATGGCGGATTCGCGATTACCACATGGTATTTTTGACTGAGGTAGTCAGCCTGCCGCAGGGCCAGTAGCACCTTGTCGTGGGAGGCTTTCAGGAACAGCTGTCCGGAGACATCCTTAGCCTCCAATACTTGCATCACTCTCGCCACGTCGGTGAGTTCTGGCCGGATCAAAGAGCCGAAGTTGTTGGCCTCTTCAAACTGCCGCAGGGTGGATTGCAGAGGGGCGGTGAGCAGGTCACGCCCAACAAAATCCATATACTCGTTTAGCTCACCCTCATCGAAGCGTACGTTCTCCAGCACGCAAATATTCGGCTTGACGCTTTTGTTAAAGAAACGACGCTGCTTGGCACGGGCTTTCATGGTCAGCGCAAAGGCCGCCAGCTCCCCGGCCCGCTCATCAATCTCGATGCCGTACAGGTTATGGATGAGGATCAGCGCAGGGATCTCGGCTGGCTCGTAGCCTTCCTCTTCGTAGATGGCATAGAGCAGATCGAAGGCGTAGGTGAGCATATGACCGGAGCCGCAGGCCGGATCACAGATCTTGATCTCTTCCGGCTTGGCTATGCGCAGGAAGTCACTCTCTGGCTGTTCCGGTTCGATGTAATACTCCATCTGCTCGACTAATTTCGAGCCCGGACGATTGAGCAGCCACAGGCGGCCGAGGGAGTTTTCCACCAGATAACGGACGATCCAGTGTGGGGTAAACAGCTGGGTAGCTGCGGGAATGTTCTCGGACGTGATCTTCTTGCCTTTTTTCAATCCTTCAAAAACGGCATCTTTTTTCTCGGAGATGTAGAACTGGTAGAGCCAGCCGATCACCTCGACATCCTCACAAGTTTCCGGCGTCATCGCCTCGCGGGTATAGGCAAGAATAGAGTTGCCCGAGAGCAGGTCGTCGGGCATCAACAGTTCGGTGTAGTCATCGATACGCTGGAACAGAAACGGCATCGCCCTGTTCCAGAAATTGCAGGCGGCCACCACCAGCAGGCGATAGGCCTCACCTTGCGGATCGCGACTGGGCACTTTGCCATTGAGCAGATCAAAGATCTGCTGCCTGACTTTCTCCGGTACCATATCATCATCGATATGTCCCATCTTGGCTTCGGCCAGGATCTCGGGCTGGAACTGACCTGCATCGGCAGGTGAGACAATATTCACCCGGTTGTAGCGGTTTATATCCATGAAACGCAGGGCGCAGAAGCGGTTGAACCAGATGTAAGCAACACGATCAATAACGTGCTCCTGGCTGCTTTCTTGAATCGCTGCTTCCAGTTTTTTCACTGCCGCCGGATGCTCTCGACGGACTGAGCTTTCACTCGCCAATACCAGCTTTAACTTGCTGCTAACTTGTTCGAGCAGGCTGCGCCGGGCGAACTGGGCGAATTTTTTGAGTTTTGTGGTTTCCATCACTTTAGGCTCCTGCGGCTACAGCAGCGGCCAGACGGGTAACCGGCCACTTCGGGAAGTTTTCATTCCATTTGTTTAGATTGACGACTTGGCAACTTGTAGCCAAGGCATGAGTCCAGCGACGCGACGCTTTCCCCACTGGCAGTTCCTTTTTCAGGGATTTCTGCATCCGGCTGTTCAACGCGTTGTCAAAGGTGAGTAGGCAGATATAGTGGATTGGCTTATCCACCTTCTGCTCGGCGTGCCGGTAAAGATAAGAATCCCGAAACTTGTATTTCAGGTAGTTTTTCAGCCACTTAAAGCTGGCTTGCCGCAATTTCTTTTCATCGTCAGTCGCCGTGCCAAGGATGTCGTAAATCGACGGGTCGTCGTAGTCCTTCAGTTCCACGTAGACATAGGCCTCCTCGAATTCGGCGACGATGTCGACGCCTTTCATAGGCGCCCCGTGAAATGTGGGTTTGGTGCTGTCCTTCTCGTCGAAGACGAAAGCGTCCAAAGCATCCTCAAATCGAAATTCGAAACCATCAGCCTCTACAATCCTCACTTGCCTAGGCCTCCCATGTCGTTTTCTATCTCTTGGTTAATCAGAAAGCCAAAGGCTTCGTCAATCGGGTTCGGCGTGATTTCCAAATAGTCATCGGTGGAGGCAACGTTGATCTCGGAAGTTTCGGCATCACGGTACAAGCTATGGAAACGCACGTGGTCACCCTTGCCTTCCTCCATAAGGAGATCAAACCACTTGAGCAACACATAGTCGTGGGTGGCAACTACAACTTGTTGGCCATTTCTGGTTAGTTCAAGTAACAGCTCAACCACAAGTTTCATCAACTTGGGGTTGAGGTTGGCTTCGGGTTCGTCCCAAATTAGAACGCCACTGCGACCTGGATTCAGTTCGTGATTCTCCAAGAGCAACTGCAAAGTTCCAAGCTTGCGCAGACCCTCAGCGGTCATATCGGCAGAGTCGCTGCGCTTGACCCGAAATGTCAGCTGACCATGATTTTCGCTCTGAATGTCTTTGACACGCTCGTAATGACCTGCCTTAAAGGCAACAACCGGCTCACTTGCAGCCTCGGTAACGTCAAATCTACCGCCTAGAAGCTCAACCAACTTCAGGTAAATTGCTGAGAACCTGGGGTCTTGGTCTATTTTTTCCCCCGCTGCCGCGTCAGGCGCCGTAGCCAAGCTTTTTGCGACATCCAGATAGCTTTGGTCAAACAACAGAGCGAGCGTTTCCGGATGCGATTTTATCGCCAAGATCCCTTTCATCAGGGAGAGCACTTCCTTCACCGGAATCAGGTTTGGCGAGCCTACGGTGGGAGTGACAACAAACTTCTCTTGAGCCAGCTTTTGGGAGTTGGCAGAAAAATTGATTGAGATAGTCTGGCCCAGAGCAAGTTCACACTTGAGTTCCGCTTTGGACTTGCCGTCTTCTCCAACCAGCCCTTTGAGAGAACCACTCAAAGGGCGGAATAAGCGCAATAGCTCATCCGCTTTAACTTCCTGCTGTGCAAGAGATTTATTGGCAAAGTACAGGGCCTTCAGGATCTGAGTCTTGCCAGTGCCATTTTCACCAATGATCACGTTGAGCTTGGGGGATAGCTCCAGCTTCAAATCGTTAAAGGCCGTAAAGTTCTTTAACGCAATACGCTCGATCATATCTGCACCCTTTTTCCTTTACGAATTTCATCTAGCAGTGCCTCACGCATGGATTCCAGGTAGTGTTCCACGTCGGTTTCATCGGCCAGCCAGGCTTTGTCATAGGTTGCCCTTACTTGGCGAACATTGACGTATTCGACCTTGGGCGGTTGTGGTGCAGGAGGCGCTTTATCACCCGGCTTGGCAGGTGAGGCGGTTGGTGTCACTACCGGTCGTGGGGTCGCCAAATCGACCATGCGGGAGAGGAGCTTTTGATAACCTTGCTCTTCAAAGTAGCGGAGACGGTCGTTGATCACGGCGATCAGCGGCTGCTGCTCGATATGGCAGATCAGCTCCTGATAGGGCTTATCCAACTCTGCCTGACGCTCTTGCGGTAGCTTTTGGTACTCACCCATCCCCTGCATGCGCGTCTGCATGGTTTGCAGGGTGTCCTTGGCGTGCGCACGCGTTTGCTGCACCACTTGACTGACTTTCTCAGCCAGGGAGTCCACCAGCATTTTGACCTGTTGGATCCGGTTGCCTGTAAAGCAGCGTGGGTCGTGCAACTTCTCGCTGATCTCGGTGACCTCGCCCCCTTGCACATAGGTGAAGTTGGGCTCCTGGGTTTGAACGAACTTATGGGCGTTATCGAAGATCTCTTTCTGTGGGCCGCTCATAAATTTGCGGACCGGATCGATGATACCTTCCTTCATCTCGAGCAGCGCATCTTCCTGGCGGGCAAGTTCGGTCAGGTACCAGGTATAGGGCTTGCCGGTTAACTCCTTGAGCTTCTCAAGTACCGGTTTCAGTGCATTGAGGAACGGATACTGAGATGCTTGGGCCGCCAGTGGGGTGAGCTGATGCATAAGCTCCTGCAATGCAGTATTGGTTTCCTTGCCGAGCGCCTTCGCTTCACTCGCACCGGGCGGGGCATCGAAGAAATCTTCATAGAACTCCTTGAGGACACGAACCTGAGATTGGGTAAACTCGACTTGAGGCTCCAGCACCACATTGCCGTGGCCATGGGTGTTGCGCAGCGCCCGTTCCAGGTCGTCCTCTTCCAGCAAGTTGCCATCAACACGCACCTCGACCTTGCCGCGAGCACACAAGTTAGCCAGGGTACAAAGCACGGCGGCGTAGTACCAGCCGTAGGGTTTGCGCTCGAATTTCTCCAACAGGTTTTTCAGAGTGGTACGCACTCCGCCTCGATTATTGCTCTGGATGAACGCCAATAGTTCCTGCTCGGATTCGGCCAGTGACGTGACATCGTTGCCAAAAAGCCCTTCACCCGAAGCTTTAAGGCACTGACTGATGTCGTTCTCGGTGTAGGCAATGCCGCGCAGCATGCGCAGATTTGGATAGATTCGCGCAATCAGCTCATGAAAACCGCGCAGTACGCGGGTTTGTGCATCCTCAGAACCAATCTCGATGTCGGCTCCTGCCACGAACAGCTTGGCCTTGCCCATCAAGTTTTGAACGCGCTGCTGCAGCTCGGCATACCGTTCCCGGTTCTGGAAGCCCTTGTCGGTCAGGATGCGCTTCACCGCCTCCTGTTGGGTGATCGTGATATTATGACGGATGTATTTCTCCGTCCGTTTGTACATCAAGATGTCGCGTATGAGGCGTTCATCAGCGGGCATGAGAACAAATAGCTCATCTGTTTTGTAAGCCGAGCTGGTTCTGAGCATCTGTTCACTTTCTGCATGCTCATGAAATGGGCTGATGACATGGATGGCCAGCTCGTACTCGCGTCCGTGCAACCTGTCATCGAGCTTTCTGGAAAAAGGGTAGTCTTGGCCCTGACCGTTCGATGAAGAGGCGTCGTAACGGATCTTCCGGTGTTTGATCACGTAGTCAAAGATGATTTTCTCCAGTTCGGCGGCAACATCCGATGACTCCACCTCGGTGATCTTGATTTCCTGCTCGACGTCTTTTTCTTCATCGGTCAGAAATTCATAGAGCTCACCATTGCGTTGCACATAGGTCTGCTGCTCCAAGAGACTGAGGGCTTCTTCGACACGTTTTCGAAGTTGAGGTAGGTCCCGATTGAAGCTGCCCAGCATCAAGACACACAGGTTACGAACCGTCGGCTTGAACTCTTTGACGTACTTGACTAGGAAGAGTGTTTTCAACAGCCGGATCGCAAAGGGACCATCCAGATGATTTTCCGCCTGGATAATAGCCCGCTGAATATTCGATTTGAGCGCGGTGCGGATGCCTTCGAACATCAGGTCGAAGGTTGCCAGCTGGCCGATTTCATGATCCCCAATCTGGATCGCCACCTGCTGGAACACTCCGAGCATGGAGCGTTCACCCACCGAGCTGTGCTTACCCTCAAAGGCGTTATGTTGTGACAGATTCTGAATAGCCGACTGAAACAATGCGAACTGGTACGGAATAAATGGATAGCTGTGAATGAAGTGATCCCGGTCCTGATAATTCCGGTAGGTTTGCGAACCATCGGCAAAGTCGAACAGGGTCTTAAAATTGTTGGCTTCTGCGTGATAAATGTCCGAAAGAAGACGCACGCCGTCTTCAGTTTTCATCAGCAAACGCTTTTGGATAACCTCTGCCACGTCGGCACTGGTCAGCTTCATCCGGTTGGCGAACCGGGCCTGGATTTTCGAGAAGTCGTTTCCTTGCTGTTTGCCCATCTCGCCGACAACCGTTCCCATCTCCTCCTGGGCAGTCACAATGACCCATGCGCGACCTCGGCATTTGGTAGCCAAGCTCTCGGCAATGGTCTGGAGGTTGGTCATCAGCTTGACGTTTTCAGCGATGTACTGACCGACCTCATCAACAAAGAAATTCAGACGAAAGTCGGGAGATTGACTCTCGATATAGGCATTCACCTGTTCGGCAAAATCCTCGATGGAGACTCGGTATTGGCTACGGTATTTATCAAGTATCCCCATGGCCAATGTCTCATCACTACCGGTCACCAGGGCATAGGCTTTGGCAATGTTTTTTGCCTCCAGCAACGCCTGCTCGCGCCCCTTTTGCCATGTTCTGCCCGCCGTCGATTCATAGGCCGATTTAAACTGGTCATAGAGGTCACGGCTATCGAGGTCACGTTCAAACTGGGCGATGTGGCCATGCTTACCGTAGTAACCGCACATCTCGTCAAATACCTTGACGAATACTGCAAGGAGCGCATCAATCTGTGTCTTGCTAATAACGTCCGCTTTTTGGTCAATGTTGAACAAAATGCTTTTCGATGGGATGGCAACCGCTCGTTTGAGATCGCCGCGCAGGATTTCGTTATCGCCACACTTTGGCAAGAACAGGTCAAGCGCGCAGGCGCCTTCGATCTGCCGGTTTTCGAGCAATAGCGCCAGCATCTTCAACAGGTGGGATTTACCTGACCCGAAGAAGCCGGAAACCCAAACGCCATTGGCACCTTCATAGTTGTTGTAGGCGTCCAGAAAGGACTCAAGCCGCTTCTCGACTTCGTTGGTCAGTACGTATTCTTCGATTTCGAGGCGAAGGCTTGCTCCATCGTCAGCTTTGATGACCCCTTCAATCGGGCGATCAACGGGCTTGTTAAAAATGGTCTTAAGAGTCATCACGCTTCCCTCGTTTATGCTTCGCAGTGAAAGATATTGAATGCCCGGTAGTACTTGTCATCATGCAGCCTTCCAAAGAGATCGAGCGATGCTCCAGACTCGATCGAATGGGTGTAGGCTCCAGGAAAAAACATGACGGTCGGTTTTTCTTTCGCCGTGCTCTGCAAATTGTTCAAGACGTTATGTGAGCGAATGTAGGGGAACACTTCGCCCACACCGGTCAGAAAAAGAACCTGGAAATCACTGTTTGCCAGCTGGTCCGCAATAGCCGGGACAAGATGCGTTTCGGGATCCAGCACACCTTGCAAGAGCTCTTTAAGCTGTTCTTTCGATACAGACTGCTCCATGTCGATGATCTGGTCCCAGATTTCACGTTCTTTGAGGATTTCTACCGAAAGGTCATACAGATTGATCTCCAGAATGAGGACTCCTGCCTGCTCGAGACGATTAATCAACTGACGCTGGAGCCGCTCCATTTCGACGGACTCCTCCGGCTTGAAGGGGCAGATGAAGAACGGGACCTCGTTACCGAGACCTTGCATGTTGAGAAAACGTTGGCCCGTGATCACAGCAAAGAGATGCTGAAATCTTTCCTGCATCGGCATTATGGCTATATCAGCTGCCACTACACGCTCCCCTTTAGTTCTGATTCAAATACAGGTAAGTACATAACCCCCATGGGGCTAACTTGATTGAGTAAGTCCACCATTCTCGGGCTAAGCATGGCCGCGTGTATCACGTTGTTGGCCGTTAGAAGATCGGCATCTCGTAACATCTTGAACAGAACCTGCCGCAATTTACCTCGGGTTGCTGAGGAGATGTCATCCAGCTCTGAATGCCACTCGGATTTTCGGTTGAAGAAAGAGTCAAAATCCTCGTAGTTCAGGTCACTTTTCAGCGTGATGTAGCGCTCCCGAAGCACTTCGACAGCAAAATCAGCGATAAATCTATAGCGACGGCAAACGGCGAACCACAGGAGATAAGCCTGCTCTTGGCGACTTGCCTCGACCAGAAATTCAAGTTCACTTTGGCTCAATAGCCTAAGGCGGGAGATGACCTCGCGGCAGATTCGCTGGAGTGTATTCAGTGTCCTTGTCTGAAGTAAATTTTCTGTGATGACTTTGTCACGGACAGCGTTCCAATTACCAAGATCAAGGTACATCGCAGCTAGCTCTATCGACTCGCGGTGAAAGAGGCAGCCCGTTGTAAATGACATGCTGTATCTGTCGTTACTCATTTTTGGTCAGGGCTCCTTTTTTGTTATATTCAGCAGCTCCACCAGCCTTCACCCACTCGTCCACCTCGTCTTTCTTGAACTTCCAGAGGCGGCCCATTCGATGGGCAGGCATTCCATGTTTATCAATCCACTTGTAGACGGTGTCATTGCTGACCCCGAGGTACTTGCAGATCTCACTTATCGATAACCAGCGGTCTTCCATATCTGCCATTTTTCAAACTCCTCGCTGGCGATTTGGGTTAAGCCATGCACTCGCCAGAGGTGAAGTTCCCCCGCGATTTAATTACTTGAAAATACACTAGTTAGCCGCTTGGTATCAAACGCTCTTTACCGATTAAAGCCGATTATTACTGAAGGCATCGATACCAGATGCTTCATCCAGACCAGTTCCCAACGTCACTGAGTTGTACTGGTGGATTTAAATGAGGCTTTCGCGTCTGAATCGCCACCACAACGCGCCACTACATCATTCACTCCGTCTGCAATGCAACCGCCCATAGATCTCACTTATTAACCCCAAAATGCCTATAGGATGAACTCGCCTCTGTTGGTGTTGCTGTCACGTACTTCCACTTGCGGTAGTAAGCCAAGCAGCGGCGCGACAAGCCAGACCGATCTGGGACGAGTAGGATGGAAGCTGAAAAAATGATCACTTTTCCTGAAGCACGGCTGGTGGCATGCTGTTGCCAGCGTGGCGCATCAAACGAGTCCTGGTCGCAAGTGGGTCCATCGGAGGGTCGCAGATTTCCGAGACTATCTTTACGCCAAGTAAACCGAACATCGGTTTTGGCATTGCTGTCACGCACTATATGTCGCCCGTATACTCATGACGATACTGGTTGCATGAACATGTCGCATTTTGGAACACACGTTGAAAGCTTGGGTTGATAACTGGCTCGTCTGACAATGCCTGTATGCAAAGCTGTGTTGGCCTAGATCATCTCATGGGCTCCCCTACGAGTTGATTGATCCAAGGCTCAATAGAGACGATGCTGCCGCCCTTTCGTGGCGGCAGGATGAACATGTGGTAAATTGATGACCGATCATTACTCTCTGGCCAGGGTTGCCGTCTATGTCGACGTAGTGCATGTAGCATCCAAGGCGGCCATTTGAGCTATGAACTATTCCTCGGTTATCGGCATTTCGTCTTGTTGTTTCATCGCTTCCTCTGCAAGCATTTTCTCTATCTGCTTTTTACGCGCTGGTAGCCAGATTTCCCGTTGATATTCCTGCTTTGCCTGATAGGCCCGTGATTCTGCTTCCAATTCCTCATCAGTGATACCACCCTCATTGTCGTCGTATACTTGCTCAATTAGGGCAACCTCTTGCTTAACTTCGAGTAAGAGTGCCTTGGGAACCTCGAACCCGTTAGCCTCGATCAAGTTAGCCGTCTCAATGGCAGATAGATTTTCCTCATTTCGTAATGCAAATGCCGCCTTCTGGAAAGCGATCTGTTGTGCCTTTGCTTGTGCGCTGGCGGCTTGAACTTCCATTCGAGTAATGACGGACTCTAGCTCTGACATCCTTTGGCTAGGGCCAAATAGAGCTTGTGATAAAGCCATTTCTTTAGGCATAGGCTCACTGTCAGCCATGTAATGTGTTCCGCCTACTGAATACAGTGCTTCTATCCTCGCTACCATATCGCCCTGCTGTTTCCACATCAGGAAATAGCGGCTTTTAGCCAGAACCAGTAAGTCGCCGATACCACTAGACGGCGCTACAGCCATCATTTGTATCTCTGGAGGGATGTTGAACATGGACGTATAGCCACCAGCATTATAATTAGCCCAGCTCTCACCCAGTGCGGGGAGAGTAAACTCCTCGACTACCCTTAGCTTCTCACCGGATCGACCAACCTTGGATCGATCCGTTTTTAGGTTTTTTACTTTTTTTTCTAGCGAGGACTCTGCTGTGCCTTTTCCTCCCTGAATGCAATGCTTGTATCCATTTGATTTAGCTTTATTTTTGTTTTTTTGATCTTCATCGGTAGTGATTCGAATTGGGGTATCTGGTGTGAACCGATCCATAGACTGATCCACGGTTCGATCCGTGTTCTTGTCCTTAGCTTTGTTGGCAAGTCGCTCACCGGTCCTCGGATCGTACTCGGACAGGTTGATTTGCTCATTTTCAGGATCAGTCAGTGCGCCCCTTAACCCAGCCTTTGCCGTATTCGGGTTCAAATCAAACTGTCGGGCGTACCCTGCCACCGATAGGCTAGGATAATTGACCGCATAATTAGCACGGTGAAACACCCAATCAGTCTTAGTCTTGCTAGTCACTCGTTTATGACTCCCTTCTGTATCAGTGGCGTTGCTATGAGCCTTGGATGTTTTGTCGCGGTCATATCCCGTTTACCTGCATTCGTGTTTCATATGCCCAGAAACGTGGGTCATAAATCAGTTTGCGCCTTACTGGTAAACGACAAATAGGCCAGCTAGCAAAGGCATACTTCCCAGTAAATAGTGGCAGGCAGTGTGATCACCGGCATCTGTTACTTGTTGTGCCATCTCAATGCCCTCCTCTACATGATTTGCGCCTCATATAACGCTAAAAGCAGAGGTGACCGGGGTAACTAGGTAGCTGCACCGCTATAGCTCTTGTCAGCACTGGGCTTAATACGGTTACCTCTGATTGGCTTTGTGTCGATTTCAGCGGTTACCAGTCATCCAGAGGTAATTTGCCACTAAACATTACCTCTCTGGTTACCTAGGTTACCTCTGGCTATATTTTCAGCGGTAACCAAGAAGCCCTGACGCTTTAAGGATTAGAAAGCATGATTACCTAGTTACCTCGGTTACCTTTGTTTTTCTCTGCGCCCGCACATGTGGATAGGCCTAGATATTTGGGCATCATTTCTAGCTGGCGTGGTGTTCAATTCAGCCATGTATCATGCATTTGAACTTAGGAAAGGCCGCATGATGGGGCGAACTATCGGTTCTCTCCCTAGCTGTGCACTTAATGGGCCTCAGTGTCATCCTCTTCGGCAGCGATTACGCCATAACCAAAGACATACACCTTGATCGGCTTGCGGGAGCCTGGGACCTTGATGGTGGCTTGGGTCTTGTCCTTATCAAACTTGGAGATCCAGCCCTTATCTTTTGCCAGTTTGGCAGCCTTTCTGGGATCCCGGCCCTTGGTGATCACTTTCCACCCTTCCGGGAGTACATAGAAAGACATTGCTGAATCTTCACCGATGCCTTCAACCTTGCGAAAACCGACCATGTTCGGGGGCAGTAAATTGGGAGTGTTCCAATCGGCAAAGCGGCTTTGATTCAGGGTGAAAAACTCGCGGATCTGGCGCAGGGTCGCGGCATCCTCTTGATTGCCAAGGTGGCCACGCTCGGCTAGCCACGCCTTGAGGCAGACACTGGTTGCTTTGATCGCTTCACCCTCCGGCCAGCCTGTCACCCCCAGCCTTGTGGCCAACTCACCGGCAGCTGCCACCAACGCAAACCGGTTGATGGCTCGCCCAACCTGACTGCCGGCATCCTTCGGGTCCCATTTGTCAGCAAGACGCTTGATCTCGCCCGTCAGGTGTTCGCAGTACAGTTCCATATTGGTGGTCAGAGGCTCAAGAAAGGCGCGAATGGCAGTGCCATGGAAAAGGTCGGCGTTGGCCTTGAGCGTATCGGCAAAGACTCGCCCGTTGCCCATGTCATGCAGTTGTTCAAACGCGCCATGCCGACCGGTATCACTTGGAACTTGGATAACGCGAACCTCCATACCTGCTTGGGTACGCTTTCCACTACTAGCCACATGGTCTTCTAGCGACAGCTCTCCGGTGCTCAGAAACAGCAAACGCCAAGTCTTACGCTCTCTCAACTCGCCGCTCTGTTGTGCCCGGCCTTTGCCCTGGCCGTTTGCCAGCATGTAGGCCACTTCGCCCGCTTCCTTTCCGTCCAGCTCGCCGATTTCATCCAAACAGAGCAAAGCATCATTACGACGACTGGCAATCCCCTCAATGGCGTTACCTGTAGCTCGCCAAGTGTGGCAGAAACGCTTACCTCCATAGATGCTGGCAGCCGCCAGCATGATGGTAGTCTTGCCGTCTGTACTCTCCCCTTTGAGATGAAAGCCGCCTCCTTCCATGCCGACCAGAGAAAGTAGAGGGGCCGCAAACGCCAGAGAAAACGCAAAGCAGAGGCGAGAGTTTCCCATCGCCAGCGCCGCCACCCCCTGTTGCCACTCGGCCAGACTGCCGGACTCGGTAAAGTCATTTAATGCGTATTCTGCAGATTGAAGGATCACCCCCTCGGCATCCGGCCCGATAGCACTCTTCGGCAATACATAGGCACGGCCATGCCAGCCGATACGTCCCACGCAAGCCACCTGTTTGCCCGGTTCGCAGAACATCAGGTATTCGATCAGCTTCCGCTTGTTGCCGAAGTCGATGAACGGCAAGCCCCCCCTCAGCAGGGCCTTGAGAGCATCATCACCACCACGAGAGACAAGCGCTTCCATCGGCATAGCCCACAGGCAGGCCCGGCCCTTGCGATCATGCCATTCCAGCAAGCGACCCCAGTCTCGCCCCTGCTCATTAGATGTATCAGCTAATACGCGGATCGGGCTGGCAATCGGCACCAATTCATGACGAGCATTGTCACCACGGCCCGCCATCATGGAAGCGCAAAGACGATTCCCCTGGATCTCAAACCCTTCCGGGAGCACGTGCCCCTCTGCTATCTTGCCTTTACCGTCTTGTTGAGAGGGGACAACCTCAGCTTCTAACTCTGCAGCGATGCACTGTTCAAGTTTCACAATGTCCACCAACTGCCACGGCTCGGCGTTTTGGCCTTGGATACCCCGATAGATCACAGCATTGGGGGCTTGCATCATCAGTTCGATAACTAGCCGCTTCGCCTTCTCGGGTGCGAGCGGGCCCATCTGGTGGACAATTATCTTATTAGTTGTGTCCTTATCAGCCATTGGCCAAAGCTTTACGGGTTTATCAAGCTGACGTGGATAGACGCTCAAAGCCTCTTCCGGTTCAGGCTCCGCATCAATGGGGTTGTCAGCCTCAATTGCTAGATTATGAGCTCGCTGCCACACTTTACGATGTTCGGCGCCACGGGCGACTTGTTCGCCGATATGGATCACGACGACATCATGGCGTTTTAGGTCAGCAAACTTGATAAAACCCGAACCAGGGTGCTTTGCGCCTGCAACATCTGCGACAAATTGGGGGCTGGTAGCCCCCATGGTTGCAGTAGCCATCAGATGAAGTACTCCTTGAATACCGCCATGAACGAGTCATGCGCGATCTTCACCTCTTCCGGTGTCAGGTTGGCGGGCAGGCATGCTTGATACTTCGCCCAAATGTCGTCCGGCTTGTCAGCGAGGCTGGCTTTGATCAGTTCAAGGATGTTTTCCTGTGGTGCTGTGATCACTAGCCCGTCACGGATAGGGGGCTCTTGAACTGGCAGCAGATCGGCCAGTTTACCTTCGTCATCATTCTGGTTGGCGTCTTTGGGCTTGCTGTTGGCTGCCTTATGGGCAGATGTCATCTTGGCGTATGCCAGTTTGACCAACTTTAGGTCGGCCAGAAGTGGGCCAAGCAATGCCGTTAGGTCGCTCGGAGGAACGTCTGCCTGGTTGCCTCTGAGCAGCTCCACCAGCACATTTGAATAACGCTTCATACGATTAGCCATTCCCGACCAACGGGTATGGACGCAAATCACATCCAAGTTGGACAGTTGCTCAGCCAGCGGATACAGCAACTCGACTAAGTTGGAATAGGGCAGGCACTTACTATCGGTGTTACAAGCGTGACGTAGCGCAACAGTGAGATTAAATGCCTGTTTGAACTGAGCATGAATTACTTGGGCCTGGGCTTGAGGTGGTGCAGTCTTTACTTTTGTCGACATATCGCCCCCTATACCGCCACGTTGCGAGCGGCGATGCGCTCAGCAATCCACTCGTCGATCTCGGACTCAACGAAAGCCACTGAGCGCCCCCCGAGGCGAACGGTATGCGGGAAGCTGCCTTGGGACATGAGATCGTAGATGCTGGATTTGCTAAGACCAGTGCGTTGGCAGACCTCACGTACCCGAATAAGGTAGTGCTGAGTGGGATGGGGTGCAGTGCGATTTTCCATATTGGTATAACCCTTCTGGTTCGAGAAAGTCATTATCGACCGAGGAATTACATCCAATTTAAACAACGAGAAGCAGGGGGAACGTTATCAAAAAACCTATGGGGAGGTTATCGAAGCCTTGGGGAATGTCATAACCCGCATCGCTTGGAAGCGAGGTGTAGTGCGGGTTGCAATATGGGGGAGGTTTATTGAGAACGTAGAGGAGGTTATTTTATAGCCAGTGTTTTTGGTGCTCCACCTCTAGTATTCCAATTGGCTACAGCCGCTAAATCATCAAAACCAGACAATGGTTTACCATCATTGTTGGTAAATTCTTCGGCATGATCACGTAGCCAATCGGATAAAACCTTCTTAGGGGATTTTCTTGGGTTAGGTTCATAAACTAGCCATGCATGAATCAATGCTGCGAGTTTCGGGGTATAGCGTGGGTGCAATGGGTCCATATACCCAGGTTTGCAAACTTTAACTCTGAGTGTCGCAATTTCATCCTCAGCTTGCTGTAGTAGATTGATCAGGATTTCAGACTGGTCGGTTGCATGGCGTAGTTTCTCGACCAACGAAGAGACTTGTTCAATAAGTATTTTCACAGGCTCGATAACTGGTCCGACCTTTTCAGCAGAGAGGTCATTTTCAACATAAAAAAGTGACTCTAGAAGGTAAAAATCATTGCGAGTAATCCAATAATCTGGAAATGGGCTTTCCATTTCAGTGACCTTACCTTCACCATCAAGGCTGCTGCCCCTATCCGAGATATCTTTTCGAGCGAAAAGGCGCGGGTTTGCCCTCGGATGCCCAAGTCGATTTTCGTTTAGATCTAAGCCATATACACACCACACACCTCCAAGACGAGCTGTTACCACATCGGGCTCATTTGTTGGCTCAGCTTCACCATAGCAAGCCAACCCGCCACTTAGCATAATTAACCAATTATTGTCAGGGTTTTGCCCGGTATAGTCGGTAACTAAGCCATATACAGGCTTGTCACACTCATCAAAATTCACTAGTAGGTCAATATCTCCTTTCGCACCATAGCGAATAATGTCTTCCACAGTACAGTCAAGATACTTAGCAGCCCAAGTTACATGGAGACAATCGGGAGCTGGAAATTTTCGATTAACATTTTTATTCATAGTTAGCGACACCTTAACGCTTTTTTGAATTGATGCTTGATCAGATGAACAAGGGGCCCCACACTCGAGCTGGTCGCTCTAGGCTAATGGAAGGGGCGACCCAATCGGTCTGGACCCAGCAATTTATCCGGCTGGTGGCCTTTACTAGCTCACAACCGTTAATGCTTTAAAGCCTCTCGCCAGAGAGAGGTTCCCCTGGCTGGCCTGTTCGATATGGTCGCTCCACCAGCCCATCATTTTTACTCGATGCTCGAAGTAATCTGAGCGGTTACCCTGATGAACGGGCAATCTGACCTGCGCGCCTGTGACCCATGTCTTCATTTACTTGTTCATCAGTTCTGTGAAACGGTTATTGACCTTATGCAAATACGGTTCATGTTTCTCGATCAACGCAAGGGCTTCGAGCGTCAAAACTGCCGCCTCCATCTTGGCGTGGAACACCGTTGTATTGGTCTCGTCTTTCAGTGCTTCCAGAGCCTCCAGGGCTTCAAGGGCCTTGGGATCTTCTTCCTTCCACTGGTTATCGGTGGCTGTGTCTTATTCTTGGAAATCAGCGTCATCAACTTCGATGAAGTTAATATCAGTGACGGTCCAACCGGTGGGCTCAACTCGCGTCCATACAAGGTCTGCCTCTGGTGCAACCAATCCCTCAACTACAAACCCAACGCGAGTTAATGCTCTGGCAATACCCATGGCAGTAAAAGCTCCATTGCCCATCGGTTCACCACGTCCGTCATCCTCATGTTCACAGAGGGATTCGACAATCTTTTGGCATGCCAAAGGCGATACGTTAATAGCGGCGCGTTGATCGCAGGAGTCTACGTTCAGGGTGATGACCGCAGGTTTTGTCATCCATTCAAATGTGAGAGTTTGCATAGTGCTGCTCCTTGTTTAATCCACCAGCATCAAAGGCTACTTACTGACCAACGGTTACTTTACCGCCCTCGGTAATGACTGTCGGTTTAAAGCTGGCTGAATAACAGCAAGCTCACCTTGTGGTCCCCTGTTTTTTTTTGGTTGTTTTGATATTTTTTACTCTGGTCACTCACCCACCACCTTCAGTGCTTTAAAACCGCTCGCCAGAGACAGATTACCCTGGCTGGCCATCTCAATATGGTCACTCCACCAGCACATCATGATAATCCGTTGCTCGAAGTAGTCTGATCGGTTGTAGGCGCGGCGGATCTCGTTGTCATCGGCGTGGGATAGGGCCGCCTCGATAGCGTCAGGGTTGAAGCTGCCTTGTTCGTTGAGGGTGGTACTCCCCAAGGATCGCAAACCATGAGCCACTAACCGCCCGCCATATCCCAACCGCTTCAAGGCGGCATTGGCACTTTGGTCATTAATATGGCCAAGCGGATCACGGTAACCGGGGAAGACAAAGGGGCGGTGTCCACTGATCGGCTTCATGCGCTCCAGCAGAGCAATAGCTTGCGGACTCAGGGGGACGCGGTGGGGACGATCCATCTTCATTCGCTCGGCGGGGATGTTCCACACCTTGGCCTCCAAGTCGATCTCGTCCCAGCGTGTTCCCGCTGATTCGCCGGGTCGTACCAATGTATGAAGGCTCCATTCAATCTGGCAGCGGGTGGTGGGGTCGAGCCTGCCGTTGGCAATGTCTGCCATCAGCAGTGGCAACTCAGTCGGCTTGAGAGTGGGCATGTGCTTCTTGGTTGGCTTCTTGAATACCTTGCGAATGGCAGAGCAGGGATTGGCATCGAGCAGGCCGTGATTAACGCTGTAGTCGAGGATCTCGTTTATTCGTTGGCACAGCCTGCGCACTGTCTCCAGCTTGCCATCCGCCTCCAGGGGGCGCAGTAGTTCGATCACCTTGGGGGCGCGGATCTGGTCGATTGGCATGGAGCCAATGAAGGGCAGTACATACAGCTCAAGAGAACGCCACGAATCAGCGGCATAGGCTTCTGATACGTCGTGCCGTTTCAGCTCCAGCCACTTGCCAGCCATGCGCTCAAAGGAGTTGGCACTGGCTTCTTGCTCGGCTTGGGCGGTGGCGATCTGCTCTTCTTTGTGGAGCTTGGGATCAATGCCTTGGGCCAGCAGAGCGCGGGCCTCTCGCCGCCGCTCTCGGGCCGCCGAAAGAGTTACATCAGGGTAAGCACCGAAACTAATGTTTGAACGCTTCTTGTCACTTGGCCTGTAGTAGTTGAATAGCCACAGTTTAGAGCCATTCAGCTTTACTCTCAGGTAAAGCCCGTCCCCATCTGCCAAATTGTACTCTTTGACCAGCGGAGCACCCGGCTTGGCCTTCGGTGGCACTCCGGGCTTTGCAGTTCTTACCTTTGAATCACTAAGTTTGTCGTTGCTCATGGTGTTACCTGTCAAACGTAACACCATAAACGGTGTTACCAGAGTCGTGTTACCATAGATGTTACCTTTATAGCTGGATTAAATCGACTTCCTCGGATTTCACAGGACAACAAAAAACCCGCAAGACGTTGAATCTTGCGGGTTTTCGGTCTTCTTCGTTCCCGGCCGGAACATTGTTTGGTGGAGCTGGGGGGATTTGAACCCCCGTCCAAAATTACTACATCCTCGGTACTACATGCTTAGTCACTCTTTACATTCGCCAACCCGCTGCGGAGAGACACGCCACGAATTGACTAGCTCGATTGGTTTTAATGCTTCCGCCCCGAGCAGGACTTCCACACGATCCTGTGAAGGATGACCTTCCGATTCCCTAGGACACAGGCAAGCTAGGGTAGAAGGGCTCAGCGCAGGTTATTAAGCTGCGAGTGCGTAGTTTTCGTCGTTTGCGACTATTTTTTTGCGGTTTGTTAACGAGGCCTACCGCACCTCGGCATGCACCTTGGGTTTCGTGAATCTTGTCGAATCCAGAATCAGCCCCAAGTTGTCAAAGCCGATTGTACGCAAAAATCCTGTCATGGCAAGGCGTTGATGGCAATCGACCGGCCTAGGCCGGTCGATTGCTGGTTTATTGGACGCCGCACGGCTGCATGCGGCGCACAATCAGCCGCGATGCTTGTTCTTCATGATGCGGGCTTTCTCCCGATCCCATTCGCGGGCCTTGGTGTCTTCCCGTTTGTCGTGCTCTTTCTTGCCTTTGACCAGACCGATCTCGACCTTGACCCAGCACTCTTTCCAGTAGAGCGCCAGCGGCACTATGGTGTAACCCTGACGGGCGGTCAGGCTCTCCAGCTTGTCGAGTTCACGGCGGCTCAGCAGGAGCTTGCGGGTGCGGGTCGGATCACACACCACGTGGCTGGAGGCGGCGTTCAGTGGCAGGAAGGTGGAGCCGAACAGGAAGGCCTCGCCCTGCAAGAAGATGACATAGGCTTCGCTGATGTTGGCCTTGCCCGCCCGCAGGGATTTGACTTCCCACCCTTGCAGGGACAGACCGGCTTCCACGCGCTCTTCGATGAAGTACTCGTGGCGGGCGGTTCTGTTGAGTGCAATGGTGCTGGACCCGGCTTTGTTTTTACTGTTCTTTTTGCTCATGACGGGCGCCTTTGGCAATGATTAGGAAGGCGCATTATACGTGGGTGGCGGCGGCTGTAAAACGCGCAACTGCTCGAGTGGCGGCTTTGTGAGCGGTTTTGGGGATGATCTTGGCTGACAAGGTGATAAAATCGGCCCGATTGGATGAGGAAAGCCCATGCCCCGTATTACTCGCAGTGCCCTGGTGATGTTCAGCGCAGAACAAATGTTCAGGCTGGTCAATGATGTTCACGCTTATCCGGAGTTTCTGCCCGGTTGTGTCGGTAGCCGTGTCCACGAGACAGGCGATGACTATATGACTGCCTCGGTCGATGTGGCCAAGGCGGGGATTGCCAAGACGTTTACCACCCGCAACCTGCTCGATGCCAACCGGCAGATCAAGATGGAGCTGGTGGAGGGACCCTTCAGCAAGCTGGCAGGCTGGTGGACCTTTACGCCGCTGGATGTGGATGCCTGCAAGGTCGAGTTCGACCTCGATTTCGAGTTCACCTCCAAGCTGATTGAGCTGGCGTTTGGCCAGATTTTCCGCGATCTGGTGGGCTCCATGGTGCTCGCCTTCTCCAACCGCGCCAAGGTGGTGTACGGTGTCTGATCTGCTCAATATCGAAGTTGTGTATGCCCTGCCCGAGCGCCAGACTGTGCTGCGCATCCGGGTTGCTCCCGCCACCAGCGTGCTGGCTGCCATCGAGCAGTCCGGCATAGTGCAGAAGCACCCGGAGATCGATCTGTCGGTCAACAAGTTCGGCATCTACAGCCGGCCGGTCAAGGGGACCGAACTGCTGCAGGACGGGGATCGCATCGAGATCTACCGTCCGCTCATCGCCGATCCGAAAGAGATGCGCAAGAAGCGGGCCGAGAAGGCCAAGGAGGAGGGGCGTGCCGATGTGGTGACCGGCGGCCGGCCCAATGCCAACCGCAAGCGAGGGGACACAGAGCCGGCCTGATGCCACACTCTGGAATGAAAAAGGCGCCTTGGCGCCTTTTTTGATCTGCTTTTCTGTTGAGCCGCCGTCAGCTCGTTTCAGCGGCAAAGCGCTGTCAGATCCCGTGCAGCCGCTCGTTTTCCACCACCTCGACGCCACTCTCCTGCTGGCTGAGCACTATCATGGCATGGGCCACCTGGCCGGCCTCGATGGCGCGCCAGCGGCGTAACTTGCCAACCAGCAGGGGGCGCAGCAGCGGATAGACAGCCTGGAAACACTGCTCCGACAGGCGCGGTGGCTGGCGATTGCCGAGCAGCATGGCAGGGCGCACTATGGCGAGCCGTGGCCAGGCTTGCGCCAGCAATGCCTGCTCCATCTGCCCCTTGGTGCGCGGATAGAGAGCCGGCGAGCCTGGATTGGCCCCCAGACTCGAGACGACGATCAGACGTTGGCAGCCGTGGCGGCGAGCGAGTGCCGCGAAGGCCAGCACATAGTCGTGATCGACCCGGCGAAACGCCTCGTCGGACCCCGCCTGCTTGCGGGTGGTGCCTAGGCAGCAGAAGGCGATGTCGATGGGGCCGGGCAGCGAAACCTCGTCGAGGCGTTCGAAGTCGGCCGGCAGCCAGTGATGCTGGGGCCGGGGATCACCTGCCTTGCGACAGAGCAGGGTCAGTGAGTGGGCGGGGTCGAGCTGACGGAGCAGCTCCCGGCCGATCAACCCGCTGGCCCCGGCGATCAGGATCTGGCTCATGCGTGCCTCCCCAGTTCAACGAGGGCCGCCAAGATCTTGCCAGCGAGTCGTCCGTGGGTATGGGGATTCTTGGGCTGGTGCATGGAGGCTTCCTCGCTAAGATGGGATGGCGGTGGCCAAATAAAACAAAACCGGCGCGGGGCCGGTTTTGTGAATGCGATCAGAGCGGGGTGTGGAAGGCCGCTGGCAACGGAAAGTCGCCGGTGACCGTGGCCAATCTGTCGTTGGTAAAGGTCAGGGTGAGCTCCTTGCGCTCCTTCTCGCCGCGACCCGGCTGGAATTCATAGAGGTAATACCAGGTGTTCGGGTCAAAGCCATCGCGCAGCATGGCGGAACCCAGCACGAACTCGACCTGTTCGCGGGTCATGCCCTGGCGCAGTTTGTCGACCTGTTTTTGTTCCACATAGTTGCCCTGGGGAATATCGATGCGATAGACCAGGCTGCAACCGGACAGGGTGAGGGCGGTCAGGGCCGCGGCAATCAGGTGTTTCATCCGCATATCGAGTTCAGATCATCCATTCAAGTCTTTTTAAGCTCGGCAAATCATACCGGCTCCCTCTGCGGAAGTAAAAAGCCATTGATCCATCAGCCAATAAAAAGGGCCGCCGTGCGACCCTTTCTGCCTGGTGGCGGTTTACATGGCGGCGCGGAAGATGGCGACTATCTCGTCGTGGCTCGCCTGTTTCGGGTTGGTGAAGCCGCAGGCGTCTTTCAGGGCGTTCTCGGCCAGCAGGTTGAAGTCGTCGGCCTTGACGCCGAGTTGCTCCAGCCCGGCCGGGATCTTGACGTCGCGCGCCAGCTGCTGGATGGCGGCAATGGCGGCGGCGGCCCCTTGCTCGTCATTCATGGCGCTCACGTCCACCCCCATGTGACGGGCCACATCCTTGAGCCGGCCGGCGCACACCTGGGCGTTGTAGGCCTGTACGTGGGGCAGCAGCACGGCGTTGCACACCCCGTGGGGCAGGTCATAGAAGCCGCCCAGCTGGTGCGCCATGGCGTGCACATAACCCAGGCTTGCGTTGTTGAAGGCCATGCCGGCCAGGAACTGGGCATAGGCCATCTGCTCGCGGGCGTGCAGGTCATCGCCCTGATTGACCGCGGTACGCAGGTGCCTGGCGATGAGCTGGATGGCCATGATGGCGCTGGCATCGGTCACCGGGGTGGCGATGGTGGAGACATAGGCCTCGATGGCGTGGGTCAGGGCATCCATGCCGGTAGCGGCGGTGAGGCCGGCCGGCTTGGCCAGCATCAGCTCGGGATCGTTGACCGACATCAGCGGGGTGACGTGCTTGTCTATGATGGCCATCTTCACCTGGCGGGCCTCGTCTGTGATGATGCAAAAACGTGTCATCTCGGAGGCGGTGCCGGCTGTGGTGTTGATGGCGATGAGCGGCAGCTGCGGCTTGGCGGAGCGATCCACCCCTTCGTAATCCTGGATGTTGCCGCCGTTGGCAGCCACCAGGGCTATGCCCTTGGCGCAGTCGTGGGGCGAGCCGCCCCCCAGCGAGATGACGCAGTCGCAGCCGTTGGCCTTGATCATCCCCAGACCCGATTCGACGTTGGTCATGGTGGGGTTGGGCCTGGTTTCATCGAAAACCACGCTTTCAATGCCATGTTCTGCCAAGAGGGTGGTGAGCCTGGCGACCACGCCGATCTGGCCCAGGATCTTGTCGGTGACGATCAGCGCCTTGCGATAGCCATAACCCTGGATATCGGCTGCCGCTTCTTGCAGGCAGCCAGCTCCCATCAGGTTGATTGCGGGAATGTAGAACTTGAATGTCGCCATGATGGACTCCGTATTATTAGCCATTAAGTGGTATACGGGCGCCAACATAGCATCGTCAGTGGGGATGAAAAGGGGTCAAGGGTATCCTGTTTGCAACTTTATGGACTCGATCACGTACCGATAAACCGGGGCGTGACAGGGATTGACAAGGCCGGATACCACTCCTTTGGCAGAAAAACGTTTTTCAAGAAATTCATCAAGTTAGCAAACGTTTTGCACGGGATTTGTCACTGTCAATGCGTGGAAGTGTGAGGAGCTTCAAGGAATTGGAAAGCGCTTTCGACCATAGTTGGCGCCTCCCCAGAGAGGGGGGTAAAGGCTTGAAAGTATCATAAAGAATCATCTTAACTTGCGCCCTGACCATGCTGGCAGGGGGCAACCAGGAGTCCACTATGTCTGATGTATTTCACTTGGGTTTGAAGAAAGCGGATCTGCAAGGCGCCACCTTGGCGATCGTCCCCGGTGACCCCGAGCGTGTAAAGCGTATCGCAGAGCTGTTGGATAACCCGGTGCACCTGGCCAGCCATCGTGAGTTCACTACCTGGCGCGGCGAGATGGACGGCAAGGCCGTGATCATCTGCTCTACCGGTATCGGTGGCCCGTCCACCTCCATCGCGGTAGAAGAGCTGGCCCAGCTGGGCATCCGCACCTTCCTGCGCATCGGCACCACGGGCGCTATCCAGCCGCACCTGAACGTGGGCGACGTGATCGTCACTACCGGTTCCGTGCGCCTTGACGGTGCCAGCCTGCACTTTGCACCGATGGAGTTCCCGGCCGTAGCCGACTTCGACTGCACCACAGCGCTGGTCAACACGGCCAAAGAGATGGGCTCCAAGCTGCACATCGGTGTAACTGCCTCTTCCGATACTTTCTACCCGGGTCAAGAGCGTTACGACACAGTATCCGGCCGCGTAGTGAGCCGTTTCCAGGGTTCCATGAAAGAGTGGCAAGCCATGGGCGTGCTGAACTATGAGATGGAATCTGCAACCCTGCTGACCATGTGCACCAGCCAGGGCCTGCGTGCCGGCATGGTTGCCGGTGTCATAGTCAACCGTACCCAGCAGGAAATCCCGAACGCCGAAACCATGGCGAAAACCGAATCTGATGCCATCAAGATCGTGCTGGGCGCCGCCCGCAAGCTGATCTGATAGCCACACCGAGTGGGGGGTGGGGGCCGTTGCGAAAGCACGGCCCCTATCTTTTATCTGCCGTTTGCCCCGTTTTCCCCTGTTGTGCCTCTGTTCCCTCTGTTGTTCCCTTCGCCTGTTATCACACCACAGCTTGATGCCACGTCTCGCTAGAAGGGGCTGGCACATCTGACCGCCATCGGCTCGCCGCTCACCGGATGCAGCAAATCCAGCTCGCTGGCATGCAGCATCAGCCGTGGCGCCTGCGCTGTGCCTGGCAACGCAAGACCGCCGTAGAGATCGCAGCCGAGTATGGGGTGGCCCAGCAGCTGGCAGTGGATCCGCAGCTGATGGGTACGGCCGGTTTCCGGCACCAGTCGCACGCGGGTCAAAGGCACTGCCTGACCTTGCATCTGCTGCGCCAGCCGCTCAATGACCCGATAGCGGGAGCGGGCGGGCTTGCCGCTGGCGGCGCAGATGGTCATCAGCGGGAAGAGAGCCGGATCCTTGGCGATGGGGGCATCGATCACCCCCTCATCGTCGACCAGATGGCCGCACAGCAGGGCGCTGTAGGCCTTGCTTACCGCCCGCTGGCTGAACTGCTGGCACAGCAGGGCGTTGATGGCCTTGTTTCTGGCCACCACCATGATGCCAGAAGTGCCAAAATCGAGGCGGTGCACCAGGGTGCAGCCGGGATAGTCCTGCACCAGCCGGTAATGGACCGAGTCGAGGTTCTGCGGGTTCTTGCCCGACAGGCTGAGCAGGCCGCTCGGCTTGTTGATCAGCAACAGGTGCTCATCCTCAAACAGGATCTCGATGACAGCCTCGCAGGGCGGGGCGATGAAGGTATCGACGATGACGGACATAGGGCACACGGGCTGGAAACGGGGGGCGATCATACTCGAACCGGCTGCGCGGGGCGAATCGGCTGCTTGCGCCGTGTGATGGGAGGGGGTCATTCGTTCAACAGCTTGATGACGCAATGGTTTGAAACGCGAGAAGGGCACCGTTTTGTGACCCCTTCCCGAGTTCATCCGGGGCTTGCTTGTTAAGGTATGGCTCCCTGTCATGTTGTAAGGAGTCTGTCCATGGCGTTGCCCGTTATTCTCGATTGTGATCCCGGCCACGATGATGCCATCGCCCTCATACTGGCGCTGGCCAGTCCCGAGCTCAAGGTGCTGGCGGTCACCACCAGTGCGGGCAACCAGACGCCGGACAAGACCCTCAACAATGCCCTGCGCATCCTGACCCTGCTCGGGCGTGACGACATCCCGGTAGCGGCGGGGGCACCCAAACCGCTGATGCGCGAGCTTATTATAGCCGACAACGTCCACGGCGAGTCGGGCCTCGATGGCCCCAAGCTGCCGGATCCTGCCTTTGCCCCGCAAGCCATGACGGGTCTCGAATTGATGGCCAAGTGCCTGCGCGAGAGCCCGGAGCCGGTGACGCTGGTGCCGACCGGGCCGCTGACCAATATCGCCCTGCTGTTGGCGGCCCATCCTGAGTTGAAATCCAGGATTGCCCGCATCGTGCTGATGGGCGGCGCGGCGGGGGCGGGCAACTGGACCCCGGCGGCGGAATTCAATATTTATGTGGACCCACAAGCGGCCGATATGGTGTTCAAGTCCGGCATCCCCATCACTATGTGCGGGCTGGATGTGACCCACGAGGCTCAGGTGATGGACGAGGACATAGCGCGGGTGCGCGCCATCGCCAATCCGGTGGCCCAGTGCGTGGCCGGTCTGCTCGACTTCTTCATGATCTACCACAGGGATCCCAAGTGGGGATTTGCTGGCGCGCCGCTGCACGACCCCTGTACCATTGCCTGGTTGCTGGCCCCCGAGCTGTTCCACGGGGTCGAGTGCCGGGTCGATATCGAAACCAGTGGCACCCATACCACCGGCATGACGGTGGTGGATCGCTATGGCTTGACCGGCAAAGCGGCCAATGCGCTGGTGCTGCTGGGACTGGATCGTTCGGGTTTCATCGACCTGCTGGTCGAGCGACTGCGGGCGTTTGGCTGACCGCCATTGCACTATTGAGAGAAGGGACGGGAAATGTACAAAGCGTCGCTGGCACTGCTGGCCGGGTTGCAACTGACGGCCTGCTCCACGCCGTTTGAATCTATGTGGCAGGGGCTGGCGACCTGCGAGCTCGATGATCTCTATCTCGACAGCGAGACCGGCGAGCCGGCCCACCCTCAGCTCAAAAACTTCACCCCCTACAAGGTGACGGACGGGTTTGCCTGGTACAAGACCCGCCAGGAGCTGCATGGCCTGCCCATCAGCGGCTTTCTCATCCCCTCGTCCACCTTCGAGGTGCATGCCCTGTTCGTGGACACCCCCATCGCCAATGCGCGAAGGCTGACCCACAACGCCTATGGCAGCGAGTTCTCCGACGAGCAGAAGCACAACGAGGGGCTGGCCCCCTTGCTGCTGCGCGACCCCAACAACCCCAAGCGATCCATCATAGACTGCACCCAGGGTGAGACCCAGGAGCCGATGCCGGAAGAGCCCTTCCCGGAATAAGCCTCCCGCCATCTCCAGAGTCTTGACCGTCCTTCCGACATAAAAAAGCAGGGGCCAGCCTCATCGGCTGGCCCCTGTTCATCGTCCCCTCGTCGGGATCCGGGATAACCCGGCGTCTGCTTGATCACGGGCATCCCCCAGTCGCCGAGCGATAGTGCCCCGTCAGTATTTATGGATAACCCAGGGTCTGCTTGATCACGGGCAGTTGCGCCTCGATCCAGGCAGGATTGATGGGCCCCCAGTCGCCGATGCGATAGTGCCCCTGCAGGTGACGCGCCCCCTCGGTCTGCTCGAAACCGCAGCTGATGTCCAGCTCCGCTAGGGCACTGAGCGTGTCCTGGGCCGTGCGCCTGGGCATGCCGGTGGCGGCCATGATGGCCGGGATTGTGTCTGTGCCCTGACTTATCAGCCAGGCCACGTAGAGTCGTCGGTAGAAGCTGGTGCGAGTCTTGCTCGGCTCTGTCATATCTCGTCCTCAAGCCGGTCGAAGTAGCGCCAGGTCGCCAGCGCCGCCTTGCCCATCACCAGTGCCCAGAGGCCGAACCAGAACCAGCGGAAGAAGCTCCAGGTGGAGGCGTCAGGCTGAGTGCTCTCGATCTTGGTGACGTTGGGGAACATGGAGAACATGTTCACGCGCCAGCCGTAGGAGGTGATGATGGCCAGACGCTTCTCGAACTCCATGGACTTGGCCTTGGCCTGCACGTCGGCGGCATTGAACTTGAAGTAGAAGGGCCAGCCCCACTCTGTGTCCTCGTTGCGAAACACGCGGATCTTCTCGCCGGGCCGCTCGGTATAGATGTAGTAGACGTCTGTGGTGGGACCGTCGGCCGGGTTTTTCTGGCTGATGGGGCCATCCTTGTCGGTGCGTTTCACCTCGACGCCCGTGATGGTGGCTATGGTGTGTTCCGGCAGATAGAAGTCGAGCCAGATGGCGGAGACGAGGGCGATGAGGCCCAGGCCGATGAAGGCCGGTTTCTTGAATTTCAGCTTCATGGTGATCTCATGTGAGGGGGAGTGACGTGCCTCTACCATACTCACATTTGGTGGGGTAGCCCAGCCCCTAATGAAGCCACTTCATAAAAAAGACCGTTTAAAACAATAACAAGTCGGCAGCGCCATTAACACTAAGGCCCCGCGAGCGGAGCCTTCGTTTGACGTGATAACTCAGCCATTACAACTGGAACTGGGTCAGCTGCTTGCGCTGCTGTTCGGCGAGCTGTGACAGTTCGTGACTGGCGGCGGCGCTCTGGCTGATGCCGGCCGCACTCTGGTTCACTATCTCGTGGATGTTGGTGATGTTGCGATTGATGTCGGCGGTGACGCAGGACTGCTCCTCGGCGGCGGTGGCGACCTGGGCATTGGCGCCGTTGATCTGGTTGACCGCCTCCGTGATGCCGCCGAGCAGCGCCTGTACCTCGCCGGAAAGCTGCTGGTTGTGCGCCAGTATGGAGAGGGTCTCCTGCATGCCGCTGTTGGCTGACAGGGACTGGCTCTGCAACTGCTCTATGATGGCCTGGATCTCCTTGGTGGAGTCCTGGGTACGGGCCGCCAGCAGGCGTACCTCGTCGGCCACCACCGCAAAGCCACGGCCAGTTTCACCGGCGCGAGCGGCCTCGATGGCGGCATTCAGCGCCAGCAGATTGGTCTGCTCCGAGATGCTCTGAATGACCTCGATCACCTTGCCGATCTGCTCGGACTGGGACTTGAGCCGTGCCACCACGGCGGCGGCGTTCTCCAGACTGCCCGCCATGCGGCTGTTGGCCTGGATGCTCTCGGCAAACAGTGCCAAGCCCTGCTCGACCCTGTCGTTGGCATCCCGCGCCAGTTCGTCGGCCAGGGCCGCGTTGTGATTGACGTTGTCGGCCGTGCTGGCCAGCTCGGTCACGGCGGAGGCCACCTGTTCGGTTTCGCTGCGCTGCTGCTGGGCATTGGCCTCTGACTGGGTCATGACGGCGGCCAGCTCGGTGGCGGCGGAGGCCACGTTGCCGCTGATGCCGGTCAGGGTATGCAGTGTGCTGCCCAGCTGAGTCAGGGTCTGGTTGATGTCCCTGGCCAGCTGGCTCAGCTCGTTGTCGCCCTCGGCGGCGGCCCGAACGTTGAAACGGCCCTGGGCGACGGCGCGCATCACCTCCTGCAGCTGGCCTATGGGACGCACTATCCGGCCGGACAACCACCAGCCGCCGAGCAGGGCCGCGATCAGGGTAGCGCTCATCAACAGCAGGGTACGCAGCAGGGTGGCGTGGTAGTGCGCCTCCTCCTCGGCGATTTCGGCCTGGATCAGCTGGTTGACGTGGGCCGACATGGTATCTATCTGCTTGATCAGCTGTTCACCCAGCTCGCGAAAGCGCAGCCGGGACTGCTCGTAGGCGGCGGGATCGCCAGCCCCCTGATATTTCTGGGCCAGCAGCGGCAGCATGTTGTTGCGGGTGTGGCCGAGATAGGCCTGCAGGGCGGCGGTCACCTGGCTGTTGTCCTGCTCGGCGCCGGCGATCGCCAGTCGGGCCAGTATGGCCCCTATCTCCTGCTCGGCCGCCGTCAGAACGCTCGGCAACTGGGCGAAGCGCTGCTGATCGTAGAGGCCATAGATGGCGTTGGTACGCATCCGGTAGGTGGCGTGGATCAGGGTGGCGATGTCGTCCTTGTGGCGAGTCACGCTGGCTGTGGTCTGGTTCATGTCCGCAATGGCGCCGTCTATCTCCTGCTTGCTGATCCCGGCCATGAGGATCATCAACAGGCTGGCGAGCAGAAGCGGTATGAGAACTTGAAAACGGATAGACAGGTTATTCAATGACATGAAAGGTCCTAACCCAAAAGAGGAGTGAGGCGGCATCTTACACAGACGCGACAAAGGTTGTCACAGGGTTTTTATGGCTGAAATCGTGCTGAACGAAAAGGTTTTTCTTGTGTGAAAAGAGTGTGATAGGCAAGATCACAAGATTGTTACCATGGAGGTGTCGCGTGTCCGACTGGATTGATCCCGCTATTCTGGCGCTGTTTATTCCCACGTTTTTCTTTGTCTCCGTCACCCCCGGCATGTGCATGACCCTGGCGATGACCCTCGGCATGAGCCTGGGGGTGCGTCGCACCTTGCACATGATGTGGGGGGAGCTCATCGGGGTGGGGCTGGTCTCAGTGCTGTCGGTGATCGGGGTGGCGGCCGTCATGCTCAACTATCCGGCGCTCTTCTCCGCCTTCAAATACGTGGGTGGCGCCTACCTCATCTGGCTCGGCATCCAGATGTGGCAGGCCAAAGGCAAGATGGCCATACCGGCGGATCTCTCGGCCGGGCAGGAGACGCGCCCCCTGGGGCTGGCCATGCAGGGTTTCGTCACCGCCATTGCCAACCCCAAGGGCTGGGCCTTCATGGTCTCCCTGCTGCCCCCCTTCATCAATGCGGCCAAGCCGATGGCCCCCCAGATCAGCGCCCTGGTGGCGCTGATCCTGGTCATAGAGTTCTCCTGCCTGCTGCTCTACGCCAGCGGTGGCCGCACCCTGCGCCACTTCCTTGCCAAGAGCGGCAACGTCACCCTGATGAACCGGATCGCCGGCTCCCTGATGTTTGGTGTCGGTGTCTGGCTGGCACTGGGTTGATATGAGGCCCCTCTTGTAGAGACCGAGCCGCAGACACCGCCCAGACGGAAATAAAGCAGCCCCGGCAGTGCCGGGGCTGTGTCATTTGGTGGGCAAGGGTCCTGTCAGGTGGGGAGCAGGTACATTTGCTTACATTTTTTTTGTTTTCAATCGGCGACTATTTCATCAGTCTCGAATGGCATTAGATGCATGTGCTTTACATGTGATGATGATCCGGGCAATCCAAGTTTTATATTTTTGGTCAAGGATGGTAATGGATGATGATGTTAATAGGCGCCGCGTTACTCACTTTTTCGGGTGTGGCAGCGGCCGACAATGGAAAAAACCTGGATTTTTACAATATAGAGGAACAGCAACTCATTGACATGTTTGCTCAGCATCAGGGCGGCACCCCAGGCCAGTCAATAAAGGATTTCTCCCGCCTGTTTCTGGAGAATCCCTATGTTGCCAATCGGCTGGTGGGATCGAGTGATACACAAGAGAAACTGGTGGTGGATTTTGGTGAGCTGGATTGCTTCACCTATCTGGATTACGTTGAGTCACTGCGGCACTCAACGAGTGTGCATAATTTCATTGAGAACGTCATGTACACTCGTTACGTAAATGGTGAAGTCAACTATCTGACTAGAAAGCACTTTTTTTCTGACTGGGTACATGGTGGCAATAAGGTCAGCGACGTGACCCATCTGGTGGGAAATTATGTCGTGACGGCCCCCAAAATACTGAATCAGAAAGAGGATGGTGGCCACTATATTCCCGGGTTGGGAGTGAAGAACCGCGACATCAGCTATATTCCGGGTGATCGCGTGGATGAAGATACCTTGAGTCTGCTGGAGGATGGCGATTATATCGGCATCTATACCAATATTGCCGGTCTGGATGTGACCCATACCGGCATCTTCATTCGCGGTGAGAATGGCCCCGTCCTGCGCAATGCCTCGTCTGTCTCGACGAATATGAAGGTGGTGGATTCGCCCTTCCTCGAATATGTGAAGAGCAAGCCGGGCATCCTGGTTTACCGGGCCACGGATGACAATGGCCAGTCGTGATAGGGCCGGGTATGAGGGTGGCGTTTTAACCTGTTGGCAACGACGGGTGTGAACATACGGGCTTGGTGAGCCGGCTCTCTTCCTGCTGTGACAACAACATAAAAACCCCCGGCCAGTGCCGGGGGTTTTTATGTTGTGGGGGCGGGCGATTCAAGCGAGCCATCGTATTCTGCTGCACCCTGCACCCTGCACCCTGCACCCTGCACCCTGCACCCTGCACTGCTGCTCGGCCCGATGGCGCCGGTCTCGCCGTGGTGCCGGGCCCGGGGAGTTATGTGGCTTTGAAGCGCCTGACCCAGGGGTTGGCGCTGATGCCGTGCAGTATGACGCTGAGGATGATGGTGCAGAGCACTGTGGCTATGATGGGCTTTTGTCCCAACAGGGCGGGCTCGTGCTGCAGCACCATGACGGCGAACACTATGCTGGCCAGCCCCCTTGGTCCGAACCAGCCGATAAAGAGCTTGAGCTCGGGCTTGAGGTCCGTGCCCAGCAGGCTTAGCCAGACCGGCAGCATGCGCAGCAGGGTGAGGCTGGCGGCGGCATAGAGCCAGTATTGCCAGTGCAGCAGCTCCGGCAGCATGGGCATCAGGGTGGCGCCGAACACCATCCAGATCACCACTGAGAGCAGATCCCCATACCCCTCGCAGCTGTCCATGTAGGCGTGCTTGTGCTCCCCCAGCCGGCGGCCGATCAAGAGGCCACCCACGAAGGCGGCGATGAAGCCGCTGCCCCCCAGAGTCTGGGCCAGCGCGAAACAGAGCAGGGCCAGCCCCGGCATGGTGAGCTGACGCCAGAGTGGCAACTGCCAGCCATTGAGATAGGAGGTCTTGATCAGACGGATGGTGAGGCCGGCGAGCACCAGGGCCACCAGCAGACCTATGCCTATCTCTTCCAGCAGCAAGGTGACCGCCAGCATGCCGGTACCGGCGTGTTGTTCTGTGGGGGCTATGAGGGCGAGCAGCAGCAAGAGCACGGGCACGCAGATGCCGTCGTTGAGGCCGCTCTCCTGGTTGAGCCCCTCCCGTATGGGGGCGGGCACCGCCGGGTTGCTGACCACCGCCTTGCCGAGCGCCGCATCTGTGGGGGCGAGTATGGTGGAGAGGATGGCCATCTCCAGCAGCGGCAAGTCGGGGTAGAGCCAGAGGCCGAACAGGGTGCCGCCGATCAGGGTCAGCGGCAGGCCGATGAGCAGCAGCCGCATGGGCAGGGCGCGGTGGGCCGCCAGCACCTGCCAGTTGGTGTTGGCCGCATCGCTGAACAGCACTATGACCAGGGTCAGCTCCGCCAGCAGCTTGATGCCGTCGCTGTTGATGGAGAGGGAGAGCAGACCCAGTCCGCCGGATCCCAGCAGCCAGCCCATCAGCAGAAACAGCAGCGGGCCGTTGACCAGCTTTGATTCGAATCGGCCCGCGATCAGGCTGTAGATCAGCAGGAAGGCGGCGAGCACCGCCAGGTTCTGGTAAATCAGGGATGCGTCCATGCAATCTCCTCAAGGCCCCGGAGGGCCGCGTCAGTCAGTCAGGCAATCTGGATCGAACACATATTCACCGGCCAGCCAGCGCATGATTTCGTGCACGCAGGCCTGATCCTGGAACGGCAGGTAACGGGTCTTGAGGTGGATGATCTGCTCCGGGGTGAGCTGGGCCAGCCCTATGTCCTGAAACAGCGGCAGGTCGGCCTGGATCATGGCGGAGATCTGCGGGCCGCAGGTGGCGTTGAGGGAGGCGTGCAGCGCCTTGTCCGGATCGTACTGCTTGCCGAGCTTGTAGCTCATGGGCAGGGTGGCCAGTGGCAACACGGAGAGTGCAGCCTGCTTCATGGGGTTGACCGCGTGGCCCGCCACCAGTTCTGCCAGCTCGGCGGGGCGGTTCTCGAAGGCGCGCAGGTGCAGGAAGCTGCTGGCCTTGCTGCCGTCGTTGACCGGGTAGTTGTCCCACAGGAAGGGTTTGCGGTGCAGCCAGTCGGTGACTTGCCTGAGGTGCGGGGCCGGGTACTCGCCGGAGCAGACTTTGGGGCCGGTCCAGAAGATGTCGATGCGCCGATCCAGCCCCTGGCCCAGATCGGTCAGATAGTGGGGCGGCATGGCGCCGAACACCTTCTCCAGCACGGGATCCGTCGAGTAGTAGCTGGGACAGAACAGCAAGCGGCTGGCGCGGGTGTGGGCCGCTATGTCGTGGGCCATGGTGAGCTGCCAGTGGGCGAGATCCGGGGTATCCCCCTTCATGTCGTCAAACAGCACCGCCAGTATATCGGGCTGGAGCGCCTCGTCGATGAGCCGCACCTTCTCCAGCAGGGCCGGGCGCTTGCGGGCATAGTCGTGATGGGCGCCCATGGGGCTCAGGCCTATGCCGAAGGCGAGGCCGTTTTCACGGCACTGACGGGCCAGCTGACGCAGGGCCTCGAGCTGGGCCGCAGGCCAGGGCTGGGTCCAGTGCTTGCGCAGATAGCCATCTTCTTTCGGGGCATAGATGTAGAAGCCGTAACCGTGGCGGGGCAGCCACTGGGCGTAGCGGGCGCGGGCTTCCCAGCTCCAGCCCTTGCCGAAGAATCCCTCTATCAATCCCAGCTGGGGCGAAGGGGGTTGCAGGCCAGACAACAGGGTTTGGTAAGGCATAGATAACTCCCTTCTCGCTGAGGACGGGTCGGACGAGCGGCGTCAGACCGGGTCTTCTTCCTGAAAGCGCACCCCTATCTTGCGGGGTTCACCCTCTTCCATTTCGGCCACGGTCCAGATCAGGCCCTGCCATTCAAAATGGTCGCCTACCACCAGATTATCGCCCAACTGGTTGGCAATAAAATGGCCAAGTGTCTGATCCGCCATCTCGCTCACATCCAGCCCGTAGAGCGGGGCCAGATCCACCAGATTGGCGGCGGCTTCCAGCAGAAAGTCGCCGAAGAAGCGGGGGCCCAGATCCTGCTCCGGTGCCTGGCTGAACAGCTGGCCGAGGGCGGGAAGATCCCGTTCGTGGCCGATGACGCAGAGGATGTCATCGGATTGCAGGCAGGTACTGCCCGAGGGATGCAGCAGCTCCTGATCCCGGAACAGGGCGCAGATGCGGGTCCCTTTGGGCATGCGCAGATCCCGCAGGGGCGAGCCTATGCACCACTTTTCGGCGCTGAGGCGATAGACGAAGGTCTCCCACTGGCTGTCCAAATCTATCTCGAGCCCGGAGCGGTTGATGGGCGACGGCGGTGCCGGCACCTCCACCCGCGCCAGCTTTGAGGCCAGCGGCAGCGAACTGCCCTGCAATATGAGGGAGACCAGCACCACGAAGAAGGCCACATTGAAGTAGAGCTGGGCGTTGGGTAGCCCCGCCATCATGGGGAAGACCGCCAGTATGATGGGCACGGCGCCGCGCAGGCCTACCCAGGAGATGAACCAGCGCTCGCGGGGGGCGAAGTTCTTGAACGGCAGCAGGCCAATCCAGACCGAGACGGGGCGGGCGAACAGTATCATCCACATGGCCAGCGCCAGCGCCGGCAGGGCGATGGGCAGCAGGTTGCTCGGGGTGGCCAGCAGTCCCAGCACCAGGAACATGCCGATCTGGCTGAGCCAGGTCAGGCCATCCAGCACCGACAAGGTGGTGCTGCGGCTGCGCAGGGAGAGGTTGCCGAGCAGGAGGCCGGTGAGATAGATGGCGAGGATGCCGCTGCCACCTACCGCCGTGGTGAGGGCGAAAATCAGCAGGCCGCCGCTGACGGTGAGCAGCGGATAGAGGCCGGGGGCCAGCCTGGCGCTGTTGATGAGGCGCCACAGCAGCCAGCCGCCGCCAAGACCTATGCCGGCGCCCAGGCCAAACTGCTTGCCGAGCTGCAACAGCAGGAAGCCCCAGTCCAGCCCTTGCTGCTGGGTGGCGAGGATCTCAATCAGGGTCACGGTGAGAAACACCGCCATGGGGTCGTTGCTGCCCGACTCTATCTCCAGGGTGGCGCTGACCCGCTCGTTCAGGCTGCGCCCGCCGAGCAGGGAGAAGACGGCCGCAGCGTCGGTGGAGCCGACGATGGCGCCGATCAGCATGCCCTGCATCAGGCTGAGATCGAACAGCCAGGCGGCGATGAGGCCGGTCAGGCCCGTGGTGATGGCTACCCCCACGGTCGCCAGCGAGAGTGCCGGCCAGAGCGCCACCCGAAACGAGGAGACCCGGGTGCGCATGCCGCCATCGAGCAATATGATGGCGAGCGCCAGGTTGCCCACCAGATAGGCGACCGAGTAGTCAGCGAAGTGAATGCCGCCCGGGCCATCTTCCCCGGCCAGCATGCCGACGGCGAGGAAGATCACCAGAATGGGGATGCCGAGACGAGAGGAGAGCGCGCTTAACAGGACACTGGCTCCCACCAACAAGGCCGCGATTAAAAAGAAACTGTTGATGGTGACGGCATCCAATGGCGAACTCCTTCTGTCAAAATGCAAATCAGGCACATTATATGCAGTTTGTTGGGCGCCGTGTGGCTTAATTGTGCATTAATTTGCAGTTTTTTACATTTTCGGTGCGCGGGTGGCGGGAGCATTTACGCCGAAAACAGCGGGGGGCAAGTGAAGAAAAGGGCCGCTTAATGTGAATCGGTTCACACAATCGACACGGCCTGAGGGCGGCCTGCCGGCCATGCTCCCCACAAGCAGCAGGGGCGCCACAGTGGCGCCCCTGGCGGGCTGGGAGGGCGGTCAGTCGTCCTCGTCGTCCTTGACTTCCCGGATCTTGTCCTTGTAGTTGGGCAGCTGTTTCTCAAGCTGTTTCATGTCCTTGATGGCATTGAGAAACAGGCCGAGCAGGAACAACAGCGGCAGGCCTATCCATAACCACAGACTCATGAGCTTTTCCTTTCATCGAGACAGAGGGTGACGTCATAACTGACCAGGAGCTCGTCGAGCCGGGTCAGCATGGTCAATTTTCCTGCAATATGCCCCGTCTTCATGAGTGATTCCTCGCGTCGGGACAGAGGGTGACATAACGGGCCAGGATCTCGTCAAGCTGGGCCAGTATGGTCGACTTGCCTTCAATATCCGCCTGTTGCAGGCAAAGCGCCAGCGCATCCGGATCCAGCCGCTGTTCGCGGGACTCCAGCGCGAAGCTGATATGCCAGGGTTCGTAGGCGACCCCGTTCTCGGCCCCCGCCGGTTTGGCATAAGGCAGGAAGAAGCCGAAGTCGTTCATGTGATCCTCAAGCCAGGCGCCCAGATCGGCAAACCAGCCTCCCTCCTCATACTCCCAGGGCTCCAGCGCCAGCTTGGTGCCTGCAGGCAGGCAGTCGGGATCATAGATGTCCAGATCCGTCCCCCAGTGATGACGACTGGTGCCGGGCAGGGCGCTCCAGCGCAGGATGGCGTGCAGCCGCTCTGTGTCGCTCAGTTGCAGGGCATCCAGCGGCTGGTTGTTGGCATCCAGCAGGGGCCGCTCGCCACGCCACTTGCCATTCCAGATGGCGAGCTGACGGTCGAACCCGCGCCAGCTGGAGGCCGCCTGCAGGTTGTGCCCCTCATGGGCGGCGGCCACCTGCATGTCGTTGAAGGCCGCCGCCGTGGCTGCGGTCAGACGATGGGGCCCGCGCCCCACCAGGATGAGGTGGTGCTCGTCTCGCCCCAACAGTTGATCCTGTGTCATGCCCATCCCGAATCCTGTGTGTTGTTGAGTGGAATACCCGCAAGCCTGCACTGGATAGGCGTCATGCCAGCAACCGATCCAGTATGCCCTGGTACATGTCCGCCAGCAGATCCAGATCGTCCGCCTTCACGCACTCGTTCACCTTGTGGATGGTGGCGTTGACCGGGCCCAGCTCGATCACCTCGGCGCCGGTGGGGGCGATAAAGCGCCCGTCGGAGGTGCCGCCGGTGGTGAGCAGGGCCGGTTGCTGGCCATTGACCTGTTCGATGGCCGCGACGGCGGCATCGAGCAGATCGCCGGTGTCGGTCAGGAAGGGCTGGCCGGAGAGGGTCCAGTCGAGCTGGTAATCCAGCCCATGTCTGTCCAGCAGCGCCTCGACCCGCTCGCGAATATCCATGTCGGTCAGCTGGGTGCTGAAACGGAAGTTGAACTGAACCTGCAGCTCGCCGGGAATGACGTTGGAGGCGCCAGTGCCCCCCTGAATGTTGGCAATCTGGAAGCTGGTGGGCGGGAAGTAGGCATTGCCCTGATCCCATACCGTCGCCGCCAGCTCGGTCAGCGCCGGCGCCGCCTTGTGGATGGGGTTGTCCGCCAGATGGGGATAGGCGACGTGGCCCTGCACCCCGCGCACCAGCAGATCGCCGGTGATGGAGCCGCGTCGGCCGTTCTTCACCACGTCTCCCACCACGGCGGTGGAGGAGGGCTCGCCGACGATGCACCAGCGGATCTTCTCGTGGCGCGCCTCCAGGGTATCTATCACCCGGGTGGTGCCATTGATGAAGGGTCCCTCCTCATCCGAGGTGATGAGAAAGGCGATGGACCCCTTGTGGTCCGGATTGGCCGCGACGAAACGCTCGGTGGCCACCACCATGGATGCCAGCGACCCCTTCATGTCGGCGGCGCCGCGACCGTAGAGCACGCCATCCTGTATGGTCGGCTCGAACGGCGGCGTGTGCCACTTGTCCAGCGGCCCGGCGGGCACCACGTCTGTGTGGCCGGCGAAGCAGAACAGGGGGCCTTCGCTACCACGGCGGGCCCAGAGGTTGGTGGTGTCTTCAAACACCATGGGTTCGATGACGAAACCCAGGCGTGCGAGGCGCTCCGCCATCAGGGTCTGGCACCCTTCATCGAGCGGGGTGACTGAGGGGCGGCGGATCAGATCCTTGGCCAGTGCGATGACATCCGACATCGGCGTTCCTTAACAGAAAAGTTTAACGAGAGAAGAGGGATTGGTAGTGATCGGCTTTAAAGCCCAGGGTCAGCTCGCCGTCCCGCTCGAGCAAGGGGCGCTTGATCATGGCCGGGTGTTCCAGCAGCAGGGCGCGGGCCTTTGCGGTGTCGAGCCCCTGTTTGGCCTCATCCGGCAGGGCACGGAAGGTGGTACCACGGCTGTTGAGCAAGGCTTCCCAGCCAAGCTTTGCCAGCCAGCTGTCCAGCGCAGCGGGATCCAGCCCATCGGCGCGATGGTCGTGAAAACGGTAGTCGATGCCGGCCTCATCCAGCCACTTGCGGGCTTTCTTGATGGTGTCGCAGTTTTTGATGCCATAGAGGGTGGTGGCCATGGGGAGTCCTTGTCTGCGGGCGCGGGCCCTTGGAGCTGAAACGTGAAATCGGCAACTTGAGATCTGAACGCGACATCAAGCAAAGGCCCGATTCTGGCATTGTGACTATCCCATGGCAACGGCGGAGCCGCACCTTGGGTGATTTTCCAAAGGCGAACGGGCAACAGGAAGGGGCGGGGGAGAAAAGAGCCCGGCGCCTGGAGCGCCGGCGGGATCAAAGCTCGCGCTGGGATTGGCACCAGAGGTGCAGCTCGGACTCGAACCAGTTGAGCATGGCGTGGTTGTCGTCGCGGCGATGGCGGATCAGGCTGACTTCAAAGGTCGGCAGGGCGAAGCGGGTTTCGTACTCCACCAGATCCAGCAGCGGCATCAGCGGTCGCAACACCCTGGCGGGGGAGGTCAGCAGCAGGGGCGCGTAGGGCAGGATGAAGGGCGCAGCCAGAAAGCTTTGCACTATCAAGGGGGTATGCCGGGTCATACCGTGGGCGGCCAGCAAGTCGTCGACTATGCCCCCTTCGCTGCCACGGGGGGCGACCAGCAGGTGCTGGGCCTTGGCGAAGGATTCGATGCAGAGCACCTGGCCCTGGAACGGGTGGCTGCGGTGGGCGGTGCAGATCAGTTTGTCTTCAAACAGCGGGATGCGACGAAAACGGCCGGGCACCTCGTCCTGCTTGCTGATCACCATGCTGATCACCCCCTCGTCGAGCTGACGCTCGTAGTCCGCATTGAGGGGCACCATGTGGATGCGCAGGTTGGGCGCCTGCTGCTGCAGGCGCGCCAGCAGGCTCGGCATCATCACGTACTCCACATAGGTGTGGGCACCGATGCGCAGGACGCCCTCGAACTTGCCCGGATCGAGCTGCTCCGGCTGGCTGAAGGTCTGTTCTATGTCGTGCAGTATCTCCCGCAGCGGCAGCAGCAGCGCCTGTGCCCTGGCGGTGGGTTCCATGCCCTGGGGCGTGCGGATCAGCAAGGGATCGTCATAGAGCAGCCGCAGGCGAGCCAGGGCACGACTGACGGCCGGCTGGCTCATGGCGAGCCGCTCGGCGGCCTTGGTGGTGTTGCGTTCCTCCAGCAGCGCCTTGAGCACCACCAGCAGGTTGAGGTCTACGCCTCGTAAATTCATTCTGTGCATAATGGAATACTAATAAATCATTTCCTTAAGCAGGGCCTTCACTTTAGTCTCATTCCCCGTCGATGGTCAGCATGAAGCTTGAATAAATCAGCGATTTATACAAACCCATGTTGTCCTGTTACCTCTTTCGCGTGGTGCCGGGGGTGGCAAGATTCGACAGCCTGAACTCTTTACTCTGGTCATCCAGAGCGTTGCTTGCTTAGTACCCGCCTTCGAGGCGGGTTTTTTTTGCCTGCGGTTCAGGTGAGCTGGCCCGAAGAAGTACAAAACGCGCCACCGGGCGCGTTGTTGTGATGAGGCTATGACTCAGGGCGCTACCGGCCACTGGTAGTCAAACACCCTGGCACGCTCCCAGGGGGCGTCCGGCAGGCTGGAGGAGAGGCCGGTATATTTGCCCACATCGTCCACCACTATGGTGGAGAGGATCGGCAGCTGGTGCTCGGTGCAGTACATGCGGATGCGTTGCAGCAGGGTGCGCAGCTCATCCTGGCTATTCTCCAGCCCGGCCTGCCTGGCCAGTTTGGAGTAACGAATGGTGGTGCGTTCCTTTGCAGACTCGACGAGGATGTCCCATAGCTGGTAGTCGCTGGTGGTCATACCCGCGGTTGCTTGGTTTGTCATAACTCTCTCCGGCGCGAAATGGTCGCTGTATTGATGCGCATCTTGGCCAGTTCACTGGCCCCTGACGTTGATCCAAAGCAAAAAAGCCTGAGGTTATCCGCCAGAACGGATGGCAAAGGGATTCTAAAGGTTTGCCTTTAGTTTAAACGGCCGTTTTTTGTTAAGTATGTAGCACTTTATTCCGCCAAAGGGAGGCGAAGCCACCTTTATTGACAGGGATCAAGGGGAAAGCGAGGCCCGACCACTAGATTCCGCTCCTCGATAAATTTATCAGGAGCGAATATTGGAACTCTTATTTGTCTTGCTCGTACTGATCGCCGTGGTCTACGGCATCATCAAGGATTACAACCCGCAGGCGGTGCTGGCGCTGGCGGGCATGGCCATTTTTGCGGTGGCCTACTGGTTGGGGCTGCACCCCATTCTGCCCGCGGACAAGAGCACCGGCTTCGCCCTGTTCGACCTGTTCGAGGTGTTCAAGGGGATCTTCTCCTACCGCGCGGCCGGGCTCGGCCTCACCATAATGGCGGTGGCGGGCTTTGCCACCTACATGTCCCATATCGGTGCCTCCCAGGCGCTGGTGCGGGTGGCGGTCAAGCCGGTGGCGGGCATCCAGTCCAGCTACCTGATGCTTTCAATCTGCTATCTGGTGGCGGTATTCGTCTCCCTGTTCGTCACCTCCGCCACCGGCCTTGGCCTGCTGTTGATGGTCACCATGTATCCTGTGATGCGCAACCTCGGCATCAGCCCGGCCTCCGCCTGTGGCGTCATCGCCACCTCCCAGGCGTTTGAAATTGGCCCGACCCAGACCAATGCCATCTTCTCCGCCGGTCAATCCGGCATGGACCCGACCAGCTACTTCGTTGACTACCAGATCTGGCTGGTGGCCCCCATGCTGCTGGTAACCATGGTGTTGCACTTCTTCTGGCAGCGTCACTGCGATCGCCAGGATGGCTGGGATCCGGCCCAGCATCGCGGCGAGCACGCCGAGCTGGACGAGCAGGGCACTGAGGCCGTGCAGGCGCCGATCTGGTATGCCCTGCTGCCCATCATTCCCTTCGTGCTGATGATGACCTTCTCCAAGTTGCTGGTGACCACCATCAGCGTCAGCGTGGAGGTGGCTATGCTGCTGTCGGTCTTTATCGGCATGCTGTGCGAGCTGCTGCGCAGCCGCTCGCTGCGCACCGCCATGGCCGGACTGTCGAGCTTCCTCGATGGCATGGGCAAGGTGTTCGGCCCGGTCGTGGCGCTGATCGTCTGCGCCGAGCTGTTCGCCGAATCCCTCAAGGCCATAGGTGCCATCGACACCCTGCTGCACTCGGCCAGCAATGCCGGCATTGGCAGCGCGCTGATGACGCTGGTGATAGTGGCGCTGATCATGGTGGCGGCTGTCATCATGGGCTCGGGTAACGCGGCTTTCCTCAGCTTCTCGACCCTGGCGCCGGCGGTGGCGGCCAAGTTCGGGGTGCCCGCGGTGACCATGCTGCTGCCGATGCAGCTCGCCTCCAGCATTGGTCGCACCATATCCCCCATAGCGGCCGTGCTGATCGCCTGCGCGGGGATCGCCAGGGTGTCGCCCTTCGTGGTGGTCAAGCGCACCAGCGTGCCCATGGCGGGCGCCCTGGTGACGGCGCTGGGGCTCAACTATCTGCTGTTTATGTGATGGTCTGCTGTGTATGTAATGACGGGGCGGGCAGCGCGGCTGCCCGCCCTCATCCTGTTGCTGACAGGCCTTGGCCGCGAGTGGCAAGGCTTGCATGGAGAAGATGATGACAGATGTAAAGAGCCCGTTTTCCCTCGATAGCTATCTGGCCGACTTGGCCCCGCTCATCAATCTCGATTGCGGCACCCGCACCCCGGCCGGGGTGGCTCGGGTGGCCGACATCATGACCGAAAAGTATCAGGCGATCGGCTGGCAGGTGACCCGCCACCAGTTCGCTCCTGAGTGCGGCCCCTGCCTCGAGGCAACCAATGCGCCGGGCGCCGATCACTACGACGTGATGCTGTGCGGCCACATGGATACCGTCTTCCCCGAGGGGACGGCGGCCAAGCGTCCGCTCTCCATCGAAGGCAATCAGGCCTTTGGCCCCGGCGTGTCGGACATGAAGAGCGGCCTGCTCTCTATCTGGTATGCCCTGAAAGAGATGGATCCGGCGCAACTGGCCAAACTCAAGGTGCTGGTCTGCTGCAACTGCGATGAGGAGGTGGGCTCCCCCTGGTCCAAAGATTGGCTGGTGGAGAAGGCCAAGCAGAGCGGTTGCGTGCTGGTGGCCGAGGCGGCTCGCCCCAACGGGGATCTCATCAGCGCCCGCAAGGGCAATGCCAAGTACCGCATCCGCTTCCACGGCAAGGCCTCCCACGCCGGTTCGGCGCTGAGCGAGGGGATCTCGGCCATCACAGAGCTGGCTCATTGGGTGCTGGCCATCAACGATCAGGTCAATCTTGAGACGGGCACCACAATGAACGTGGGGGTGGTGCAGGGCGGCACTGGCGTCAACGTGGTGCCGGACTTTGCCGAGGCGATCGTGGACTTGCGCTTCTGGCGCAACGAAGAGGCGGCGGCTGTGCATGAGCGGCTCGGCTTCATGGCCAACAATCCCTTCCTCGCTGGCTGCCGGGTCGAGGTGGATCGCCAGGCCTTCAAACCGGCGATGCGCCCGAGTGGCGATACCGAAGCGCTGATGGCGCTGGTGGAAGCGGCAGGCCTGGAGGAGGGGATCCCCTTCAACTGGCTGGAGGCAGGTGGCGGCTCGGATGCGAACTTCACCGCCGCGGCCGGGGTGCCGTCGCTGGATGGCTTCGGCCCCATGGGTGGCGGCTTCCACTCGGAGGCGGAATTCCTGCTGCTGGAGAGCATAGAGTCGCGCATCCGCCTGTTGCAGCGGGTACTGGGCAAGCTGGCACGCTGACATATCGAATAAAAGCAGTGCAAACGGGAGGCTCAGGCCTCCTGTTTTTTATGGAAATTGGATGGTCTGGCGCAGCCCTAACTGATTAGATGGCTAGCGCCTAACTGACTAATGCCTAACTGACTAGATGGCTCGCGCCCTCTTCCGCCAGATAGGCCAGATGATCCTGCCGTGCCACCTGCCAGCCATCGAGGTATAAGGGAGCGGCAAAGCCGGGGCCATCGGTCACCATTGTGTGGTACTCCCCCTGCTCGCCGCAGGCATCAAATCCCTGGCGCTCGGCCAGCTGTTGCAACTCGGCGAGGGTGGCTGCATTGAGCGAGCGCCCGGCCCACTCGGGAGCCAGCATCCGGGTATCGACGCAGGAGAGGTGAGCGACTATGCCGCGCGCCAGCATATCCGCCAGCAAGGTTTGGCGAGATTGCTGCCAGAGCGGGGTGTGGACGACGAGCCCGAGCGGCTGGCTGCGCTCGCGGATCCAGTTTGGTGCGCCCCCCACGCTGTCGATATCGCCGGTCACTACCCCATCGAGCGCCCACTCCTGCTGCAAGCGGCTCAGCGCGGTTTCGTAGCTCTGCTCGAACGGCGCTTCTATGGTGACCAGCAGATGAGGCAGCCCGAGGGCCGCCGCCTGACTGCGCACCAGCGGCAAGGGGTGAGCCAGAAACCGGGGCTCTGGCGGTGCAAAGGTGGCCAGTGCCACCACCTGATGGCCCGCATCGCGGGCATGGCAGAGGGCCAGCATGGCATCCTTGCCACCGCTCCAGAGTAGGATGACGCGAGACATGGGGAAGATTCCTATGGTGAACGAGGGGGCATGCTACCCAGTGGCGGGGGCGCAGGTAAAGCCGCAGCGGGAAATCGTGGCAGGAATTGACCGGGGAGAAAAGAGCAGGCCCCCGTGCGGGGGCCTGCCTGGCAAGAGCGTGATAAACGCCGCTGCGATTAGAGCAGAATGGTGGTCAGCACATACCCCAGGGCGCAGGAGCTGCTGACCCCGATCAGCCCCGGAATGATGAAGCTGTGGTTGATGATGAACTTGCCGATGCGGGTGGTGCCGGAGCGGTCGAAACCGATACAGGCCAGATCGCTCGGGTAGGTCGGCAGCACGAAGTAGCCATAGCTCGCCGGCAGGAAGGCGATCAGCAGTTTCGGTTCCACCCCCAGCGCCAGACCCATGGGGGCGATGGCGGTGAGGGCGGCGGCCTGGCTGTTCACCAGCTTGGAGATAAGGAAGAGCACCAGGGCGTAGGTCCAGGGCTGGGCCTGTACCACGTGAGCCAGGGTTTCTTTCAGCAGCGGCATGTGAGCCTGGAAGAAGGTCTCACTCATCCATGCAACCCCGAACACGGAGAAGATGGCGACCATGCCGGCCTTGAACACGGGGCCGTTGGAGATCTCGCCCGGCTTGACCTTGCAGCGCATCAGAATGATGGCGCCGGCGATCAGCATCATCATCTGGATCACCAGGTTCATGGAGAGCGGGCCCGTCTTGTCCTTGATGGTGAACACGGGGCGCAGCCCTTCGTTGGCACCGAGCAAGACCACGGCGGCGATGGCGGCGAAGAAGATCCAGGTCGACCAGTAGGCCTCTTTCGGGAACTTGGTGTTGAGCAGGGTTTCACCACCGCCATAGACGAAGGTGCGCTGTTCCGGATCCTTGATCTTGGCCTGGAACTCCTCGTCTTGGTCCAGATCCTTGCCGCGGCGCAGGCTCCACAGGGCCGCCATGATCACGCCGGTCAGGGAGGAGGGGATGGCGATCATCAGGATGTCGAGCAGGCCGTAAGCCTGACCTATGCCATGACCGGCCGCCAGGATGGAGACCATGGAGACCACGGCCACCGAGACCGGGGAGGCACAGATCGCCATCTGGGAGGCAACGGACGCCACCGCCATGGGGCGCTCCGGGCGGATGTTCTTCTGCAGCGCTATGTCGGCGATGATGGGGAACATGGTGTAGACCACGTGGCCGGTGCCGCACAGGAAGGTGAGGGTCCAGGTAGTGAGCGGTGCCAGGATTGTGATGTATTGGGGGTGGCGGCGCAGCAGGCGCTCGGCAATCTGCATCATCAGGTTGAGGCCGCCCGCAGTCTGCAGGGTGGCGGCGCAGCCGATCACGGCGAGTATGGTCAGCATCACCTGTACCGGCGGTTCACCCGGGGTCAGGCCGAACACGAAGGTCAGCAGGAACAGACCTATGCCGCTGATGAGACCCAGTCCCATGCCCCCAAACCGGGTACCCAGCAGCAAGCAGCCGAGCACCACAAAAAATTCCATCAAGATCATTCCATTACCTCGCGTGATTTAATCCATGTCAGTGTTGTGTTGGGTTCATGGACCGGGATTGTCTGTTTTTTATTTAGCCCTAAAGGGTTAGTGGGTATTGTGCCCTCCTAAAAGGGGTAAAAATTTGAGGTACTTCAATAACTCATCGCTTTTTGATTTAACTGCATAAAAACCACGTATTAACATCATTGTTATTTGTTGTGCCAATAAACGGCACCGTACGGGGCTCTATGTGCTGCAGGGGGTGAGGGGAGTGGCAGGTGGGCTGTGGGGGAGTGGAGTGGGTGATTAATTGTGGTGGTCTGCAGGGCGGAATGGCGCTGCCCGAATAACAAAAAGCCGACCCCGGGGTCGGCTTTGTCGGCAAGTGGTAGTAATCAGAACTCGGCGGTACGCGGGGTACGCGGGAAGGGGATGACGTCGCGGACGTTGCCCATACCGGTCACATAGACCACCAGACGCTCGAAACCGAGGCCGAAACCGGCGTGCGGGACTGTGCCGAAGCGGCGCAGATCGCGATACCACCAGTAATCTTCCTTGTTCAGACCCATCTCGGCCATGCGCTGATCGAGTACTTCGAGGCGCTCTTCACGCTGGGCACCGCCGATGATCTCGCCGATCCCCGGGGCCAGTACGTCCATGGCGGCAACGGTTTTGCCGTCATCGTTGAGACGCATGTAGAAGGCCTTGATGTCTTTCGGGTAGTTCTTCACCACCACAGGAGACTTGAAGTGCTCCTCGGCCAGATAGCGCTCGTGCTCGGAGGACAAGTCGATGCCCCAGGAGACAGGGAACTCGAAGGTCTTGCCACAGTTTTTCAGCACTTCGATGGCATCTGTGTAGTCGATCTGGGCGAAGTCGGAGGAGACGAAGCGTTCCAGACGACCGATGGCATCCTTGTCGACGTGCTGGGCAAAGAACTCCAGATCGTCGCGGCGCTCACTCAGCACGGCGTTGAAGACGTATTTGAGCATGGCTTCGGCCAGGGCGGCGTTATCGTCCAGGTTGGCGAAGGCAATTTCCGGCTCAACCATCCAGAACTCGGCCAGATGGCGGCTGGTGTTGGAGTTTTCGGCGCGGAAGGTGGGCCCGAAGGTGTAGACCTTGGAGAGGGCACAGGCGTAGGTTTCGACGTTGAGCTGACCGGACACGGTCAGGAAGGTCTCCTTGCCGAAGAAGTCCTTGTCGTAATCGACCTTGCCGGCGTCGGTGCGCGGCAGGTTTTCCAGATCCAGGGTGGAGACGCGGAACATCTCGCCGGCACCTTCGGTGTCAGAGGCGGTGATGAGCGGAGCCGCAATCCACAGGTAACCCTCTTCATGGAAGAAGCGGTGGATGGCCTGGGCCAGGCAGTTGCGCACCCGGGTCACGGCACCGACTATGTTGGTACGCGGACGCAGGTGGGCCTGTTCACGCAGGTACTCTATGCTGTGGCGCTTGGCGGCCATGGGGTAGGTGTCCGGATCTTCGACCCAGCCTACGACCTTGACGTCGGTGGCTTGCAGTTCGAAAGCCTGACCGTTGCCCTGGGAGGCGGCAACCACACCGGTGACTTCCACGGAGCAAGCTGTGGTCAGACGCAGCACTTCATTCTCATAATTGGCCAGGGTATTGGGGACAACCGCCTGTACCGGATGGAAACAGGAGCCATCGGATACGGCCAAAAATGAGATCCCCGCCTTGGAATCACGGCGAGTCCGGATCCACCCTTTGACTGTCTGGGTGGTGCCAACCGCATATTTACCGGTCAGCACATCTACTACGGATGCGTGCGTCATCGAAATATTGTCTCCAGCTTGTTCTTGCAGCGCTATGGGTCTTGCCCGGGCATTGATAGACCCATCATGGCAGACTAAGCCGTCAATCTTACCCGCGCGGGTTTGATAAACAAGCAAAAATGTCGGACTCTGGAGGGGTTTTGTGTCCGGATCACTTCATGACCGGGCCACTTGGGTGAGGGATGGGCATGAAAGAGCGGCGACATGGACCTGACCGGCTGACCCGGGTGCTGCAGGGCTTGGTGATCCTCTGCTGGGGCGGCTTCATCGCCTTGCTCTCCCTCTATCACTTCGCGCGGCCACAGACGGCCTACGGTTTTCTGGTCTATGGCGGGGTCAAGGTGCGCCAGAGCTGGGATCCCGTGCTGACTCCCTGGCTGGTGCACGGGCTTTGGGGTTGCTCTGTGCTGACCCTGGTGGTCTTGCTGTTCGAGCGGCAACGTTGCCGTCGTCGGGAGGATGTCGGCCTGGTGCATCTGGCCATCTTGTTGCTGATCCTCATCGCCAGCCTGCTGTTCTACTACAGGGGCTAATCTTGCTTTTTCTCGTCCCTCTCCGGGCGAGGTGCGGGGCGCTTGCCCAGCTGGCGCTCCACGCTGTCGAGCATCTGGTTGTAGGCCAGCGCGACCCGACCTATCTCGTCCCCTTCATCCCCTTCCAGTCGATGACCGAAGTCGTGCAGATCGGTGGCCTCTTCCATGGAGCGGGTCAGCTGGTTGAGGGGGCGCACTATCCAGGTGCGGATGACCCAGAGGGTCAGCAGCAGACCCAGCCCGAAGATGACGGTGAGGCTCAGCGCCGAGGTGAGAATGTTTTGCTCGACCCGGGTAAAGAGGGTATCGAGGGAGTAGTCAAAGCGCACCGCCCCCAGCACGGTATTTTCCGCCACCTGATGGCAGCTGGTGCAGTCGGTGCCGCGAAAATCCTTCTTGGCCAGCAGCGGCCGGGTTACCACCAGCTTGCTGTGCATGCCGTCGTGCACCACCTCCAGGCTGCCTTTGCCCGCCAGCGCCAGCTCGTCGAATCTGTCTTTGGGCTGCTCGCTCTCGTGGCCGATCCCGTACTGCTTGCTCACCGACTCGCCGCGCACTATGCGGGCATCCTCCACGTGGGCGTGATCGAGAAACTTGCTGCGCAGGGTGTCGCGGGCATCCATCTTGCCGGTCAGCATCAGCATGTTGAGACCGTCGAAATAGGCCTCTGTCTGCTCGCGACTCTGCTCCTTGATCAGGGTCAGGATGAGGTCGCGCTCGCGCACCGCCTGATAGGCAGCGGAGAAGACCAGCACCATGGAGAAGATGAACAGCAGGAAGAAGTTGATTTTGGCAGCAATGGAGAGGCGCATGGGAAAGGTACGTCTGTTGGGTAAAACCCGCGCAGTCTACTCGCCCCGGCGGTCCGGGTCTGGTGCCTCGCTCACATTCTGATGAAAAAGAGTCAAAAGGCCCTGCATTCTCATGCAGGGCCTGTTCATTCAGGCTCAGAATTCGCCGCTGGCGATGGCCTCATTGATGGCGCCAGTCAATACCCTCAGCTCCTCGGAGGTGATGACGAAGGGAGGCATCAGGTAGACAAGCTTGCCAAACGGCCGGATCCAGGCCCCAAGCGATACGAACTTGCGCTGGATGCGCGCCACGTCCACCCGTTCCTTCATCTCCACCACGCCGATGGCGCCGAGCACCCGCACATCGGCCACCGCCGGGTTGAGGGTCAGTTCCACCAGCTCGGTACGCAGCTGGTGTTCGATGGCCTGCACCCGTTCCTGCCACGGGGAGGCCAGCAGCAGATCGATGGAGGCGTTGGCGACCGCACATGCCAATGGGTTGCCCATGAAGGTGGGGCCGTGCATAAAGACGCCGGCCTTGCCGTCGCAGATGGTGCGGGCAACCTGCTCGGTAGTCAGGGTCGCCGAGAGCGTCAGGTAGCCGCCGGTGAGCGCCTTGCCCAGACACATGATGTCGGGGCTGATCCCCGCCCAGTCACAGGCAAACAGCTGGCCGGTGCGACCAAAGCCGGTGGCGATCTCGTCGGCAATCAAGAGCACGCCGAACTCGTCGCACAGGGCGCGCACCCACTGCAGGTAGCGGGGATGGTAGAAGCGCATGCCGCCGGCCCCCTGCACTATGGGCTCGAGTATGATGGCCGCGATCTCCTGGTGGTGGTCAGCCATGAGCGTGGCCAGCTCCACCACGCTCTGCTCGTCCCACTCGGCGTGGAAGCGGCAGCTCGGTGCCGGGGCGAAATGGTGCTCCGGCAGGAAGCCTTTATAGAGCTCGTGCATGCCGCCATCCGGGTCGCAGACGCTCATGGCGCCGAAGGTGTCGCCGTGATAACCGCCGCGCAGGGTGAGGAACTTGGCTCTGGGGGTGCCCCTGGCGTGCCAGTACTGCTGGGCCATCTTGAGCGCCACCTCCACCGCCACCGAGCCGGAATCGGCAAGGAAGACTCTGTCCAGGCCGGCCGGGGTGATCTCCACCAGCTTGCGACACAGCTCGACGGCCGGGGCATGGGTCAGGCCGCCGAACATCACGTGGGACATCTTGCCGAGCTGGGCGGTGGCGGCCGCGTCCAGTTCCGGCACCTGATAGCCGTGGACGCAGGCCCACCAGGAGCTCATGCCATCCACCAGTTCGCGGCCATCGCTGAGGGTGATTTTTACCCCTTTGGCGCTGGCCACTTCATAGCAGGGCAGGGGGTGGGTGAGGGAGGTATAGGGGTGCCAGACGTGGTGCAGGTCGAATTCTTGATTGGTCATTATGTGTTCTGTTGTCAATTGGTTTGATCTGGTCGGTGTTGACAGTCTACGCGCGCTCTCTACACTAGCCAACAATTTCAGCCACTTGGCTCTGCCCATTGAGAAGGTGCAGGCACAGCGGCGGTTTCTGTGTTCGCTCATCCGGGATGGCCGGCGCAGGATCCCACTTATAACAATCGGAAGCCATGTATGAATGCTCTCACCCTGGGCGGCCACGCCCTTCGCCACGACTGGACCCTGTCCGAGGTTCAGGCCCTTTTTGCCCTGCCATTCAACGATCTGCTGTTCCAGGCCCAGACGGTACACCGTGCCCATTTCGATCCCAACGAGGTGCAGGTGAGCACCCTGCTCTCCATCAAGACAGGCGCCTGCCCGGAGGATTGCAAGTATTGCCCCCAGAGCGCCCGCTATCACACCGGGCTCGAGACAGAGCGGCTGATGGAGGTGGAGAAGGTGCTGGAACGGGCCCGCGAGGCCAGGGCCAACGGTTCGTCCCGCTTCTGCATGGGGGCCGCCTGGCGCAACCCCAAGGAGCGGGACATGCCCTATATCCTGCGGATGATCGAGGAGGTGCGCGGGCTCGGCATGGAGACCTGCATGACCCTAGGGATGTTGACCGCCGATCAGGCCGCCCGTCTCGGCGCGGCGGGCCTTGACTACTACAACCACAACCTCGACACCTCGCCGGAGTTCTACGGCGAGATCATCTCCACCCGCACCTATCAGGACAGGCTGGATACCCTGGAGCATGTGCGCGGCGCCGGCATGAAGGTCTGCTCCGGTGGCATCGTCGGCATGGGGGAGCAGGCGAAAGACCGGGCGGGCCTCTTGATGGCGCTGGCCAACCTGCCGCGCCACCCGGAGAGCGTGCCCATCAACATGCTGGTCAAGGTGAAGGGGACGCCGCTGGAAAACGAAGAGAACCTCGACTCGTTCGAATTTATCCGCACCATAGCCGTGGCGCGCATCATGATGCCCACCTCCCATGTGCGCCTCTCGGCCGGGCGGGAGAAGATGAACGAGCAGATGCAGGCCATGTGCTTTATGGCAGGGGCCAACTCCATCTTCTACGGCTGCAAGCTGCTGACCACGCCGAACCCCGACGAGAACAGCGACATGCAGCTGTTCAAGCGGCTCGGCATCCGCCCCGCCCAGCGGGCCCTGAAGCCGGACCAGGTACAAGAAGAGGAGCTGCTGGCCGAGGTGAGTCGCCAGAGCGAGCCGGATGAGATGTTTTACGATGCCACCCGTCCCCGTGCAGGCGTAGCGCGTCCATGAAGAGCCCAGTGGTAACGGGTCCCTTTGGGTTGGGCGCTGCGCTGGCCGGGCGCGAGCAGGCCGCCTTGCTGCGCCGCCGCACTGCCACAGATGGCCGCACGGGAGCCAGGCTGGTGGTCGATGGGCGCGACTACCTCAACCTCTCCGCCAACGACTATCTGGGGCTGGCGGATCACCCCGCCATCAAGGCCGCCTTCAAGGAGGGGATTGACCGCTATGGAACGGGCTCAGGCGCCTCGCCGCTGGTGACCGGTTACAGCCGCGCCCACCAACAGTTGGAAGAGACGCTTGCCGACTGGTTGGGGGTGGAGGCTGTGCTGCTGTTCAACTGCGGTTTTTCGGCCAATCAGGCGGTGCTCAAGGCCCTGCTCGGCAAGGATCACTTGCTGTGGCAAGACAAACTCAACCACGCCTCCTTGCAGGAGATGGGCAGCCAGCTGCCCTGCAAGATGAAGCGTTTCGGCCACAACGATATGGCCGCTCTCGGGCGTCAACTCGAACCAAATCGGGGCTTGATCGTCTCGGAAGGGGTGTTCAGCATGGACGGGGATCAGGCCCCCTGGCGCGAGCTTGCGGCATTGGCCGCCCGGAGCGGCAACTGGCTGATGATCGACGATGCCCACGGTCTCGGCGTGCTGGGGTCAGAGGGGCGCGGCACCCTGGAGGCGCAAGGAGTTGATCCCGCTTGCGTCCACATCCAGATGGGCACCTTTGGCAAGGCGCTCGGGGTGGCCGGGGCCTTTGTCGGCGGCAGCCGCGAGCTGGTGGACTATCTGGTCAACTTCGCCCGTCACTACGTCTACAGCACCCATATGCCCGCCGCCCAGGCTTGCGCCGTGAGCAAAAGCATCGAACTGGTGCGCGGCGCCGACGGCGCCCGAGTCCGCTTGCAGCAGCTGATAGCCCGCTTTCGGCAGGGCGCCGCCGCCCTTGGCTGGCAGCTTGGGGCGAGCGACACTCCCATACAACCGCTGCTGGTAGGGGAGAGCGCGGCTGCCTTGCAACTGGCACAGCGGTTGCGGGATAGCGGCGTCTGGGTCAGCGCCATTCGCCCGCCCACTGTGCCGGCGGGCACGGCGCGGCTGCGCATCACCCTGAGCGCGGCCCACAGTGAACAGGATGTGGATCGCCTGCTCTATGCCCTCGGCCCTTGCACCCTGTTGGCCAGCGGGGATCTGGATGCCGCAGACCCGAGAGGTGCTCGCCATGCATGAGCGTTTCCAGTCGGTCGACAAGGCCCAGCTCGCCCGCCGCTTCGGGGCGGCCGCCCGCCACTATGACGCCCACGCCAGCTTCCAGCAGGAGGTGGGGCTGGCGCTGCTCGAGCGGATGCCGGACAGGCAGGTTGGCCTTGAGCCGACGGTGAGCGGGCTGGATCTGGGTTGCGGCACAGGTTTCTTCCTGCCGCACCTGGCGGGCCGTTGTCACCGGCTGCACGGGCTGGATCTCGCCCCCGGCATGCTGGCGCAGGCGGCCCTGCGCGGCAGTGGCGCTCAACTGGTGTGCGGCGATGCGGAGCAGTTGCCCTTTGCCGATCAGAGTCTGGACTGGGTCTTCTCCAGCCTGGCCTTGCAGTGGTGCGAGCGTCCGGCGCAGGCCTTTGCCGAGCTGCATCGGGTGCTCAAACCCGGCGGCCGGCTGTTGTTCTCGACCCTGCTCTCGGATTCGCTCTGGCAATTGCGTGAGGCCTGGCGCACGGTTGACGACAGTCCCCATGTCAATCGCTTCCTCAGCCTGCCACAATTGCAGGATGCCATGGCCGCAGGGGGCTTCACTGCTCCTCGCCTCGAGAGCCTGACCTGGTCGCTCGTCTATCCCGAACTGAGCGGTCTGCTGCGCGATCTCAAGGGGATAGGGGCCAGCCAGATCAATGATGAGCGCCAGCCCGGCCTCAGCAGCCGGCAGCGCTTGCAGCGCCTGAGCCTGGCCTATGAAGCCCATCGTCAGCCGGACGGCAGGCTGACCGCCAGCTACCAGGTCTGTCTGGGGCAAGCGAGCCGCCGATAAACCGGTCCGAGGTTGAGCAGGCGGTGGATCTGCCGCTCGACCTGAAAGAGTTGATACGCAGGTGATCTGTCCCCACATGCGGATAGGCACCTGATTTGCGTTGAGGAGTCATCATGGTTAAATCCTTCTTTATCACCGGCACAGATACCGATGTGGGCAAGACGCTGGTCGCCCGCACCCTGTTGCTGGAATTTGCCGCCCACGGCATCCAGTGCGCCGGTTACAAACCGGTCTCCGCCGGTTGTGCCCGCACCCCGGATGGGCTGCGCAACCTGGACGCCGTGCTGTTGCAGGAGGCCGCGAGCCTGCCTCTGCCCTACGATCTGGTCAATCCGTTCGCCTTTGAACCGCCCATCGCGCCCCATATCGCCGCCAGCGAGGCCCGTGAGGCCATCACGCTGACGGGCTTGTCCGATGGCTTGCGCCAGATTGAGCAGGCGGGCGCCGAGCTCATCGTCGTGGAGGGGGCCGGGGGCTGGTTTTTGCCGCTGGATCGCAAGCACCTGCTGTCGGACTGGGTCAAGCAGGAGAACATGCCGGTGATCATGGTGGTGGGGGCCAAGCTGGGTTGCCTCAACCATGCGCTGCTCACCTTCGCCGCCATTCGCAATGACAACCTGCCGGTGGCGGGCTGGGTCATCAATCGGCTGCACGGCTCCATGAGTCACTACCAGGAGAACCTGGACACCTTGCGGGGCTTGCTGCCCGCCCCGTTTTTGGGTGAAATACCCTTTGTAAACAATCCGCTCGAGGCCGATCTGCGCGGGCGTCTCGACATTTCGCCCCTGCTCTGAGGCCGACATTCAGCGAACATTCATCGAATCTATCTATTATGTGGGCAGGTGTGGTCCCGGCCGGCAGTGACGCTGTGCGGGGCCACGCATCCATATCTCACAAGGAGTCAATATGAAGCGAATTATGCTATTCCTGGTGACCAACCTGGCCGTCATGCTGGTGCTGGGGGTGGTACTCAATATCCTGTTCTCGGTTCTGGGGATCAACAAGTCCAGCATTTCCGGTCTGTTGGTGTTCTGTGCCGTGTTCGGTTTTGGGGGTTCCTTTATCTCCTTGCTGATGTCCAAGTGGATGGCCAAGCGCAGCTATGGCGTCCAGGTCATCGAGCAACCCCGCAACGAGACCGAGCACTGGCTGGTCAGTACCGTGGCTCGTCAGGCCCGTGAAGCGGGCATCAAGATGCCGGAAGTGGGGATCTACGACTCCCCCGAGATGAATGCGTTCGCCACCGGTGCCCGCCGCGATGACTCGCTGGTTGCCGTCTCCTCCGGCCTGCTCTACAGCATGAGCCGGGACGAGGCGGAGGCCGTGCTGGCCCACGAGGTGAGCCACGTGGCCAACGGCGATATGGTGACCCTGACCCTGATCCAGGGGGTGGTGAACACCTTCGTGATGTTCTTCGCCCGTATCGTGGCCGGCGTCATCAGCAACTTCTTCAGCTCCAACAACAGCGAAGAGAGCAGCAGCTCCGGTGGCTTTGCCTACATGATCACCGTCTTCGTGCTGGAGATGCTGTTCGGCGTGCTGGCTTCCATGATCGTCATGTGGTTCAGCCGTCAGCGTGAGTTTCGCGCCGACGCCGGCGCCGCCAAGCTGGCCGGCCGCGACAAGATGATTGCCGCGCTGCAGCGCCTCTCCCGCGGTGCCGAGCCGCAGATGGAAGGTGCCATGATGGCCTTTGGCATCAACGGCAAGCGCTCCGTGAGCGAGCTGTTCATGAGCCACCCGCCCATCGAGCAGCGCATCGCCGCCCTGCGCGGTTGAGTGTGATGCCAGGGTGACACACCCGCATAAAAAACGGCTGCCTTTGGGCAGCCGTTTTGCTTTGTGCCATAGGATCACAGCTTGAAGTGGCCCATCTCCTGGCGCAGCAGCCGTGACAGCTGCTTGAGCTTGGCCGCCTCCTGGGAGACGTGACGGGCCGCGTCCCCCGACTGCTCTGAGAGGGAGGTGATGTTGCCGACGGTGGAGACCACCTCGTTGGCAGCGGTGGATTGCTCGCGCAGGGTGTGGCTTATCTCCCCCATCAGGCCGGTCAGGTTGGAGGCATGGCTCTTGATGCTGGCGATGGCCTCGCCCGTCTGGTTGGCCAGGCTCACCCCGCGGGAGACGTTGTTGACCGTGTTCTCCATGCTGCGGATGGAGGCATCCGCCCCGCTCTGGATCTTGCTGATCATGCCGGTGATCTGCTGGGTCGAGGCCGCCGAGCGGCTGGCGAGATTGCGCACCTCGTCGGCCACCACGGCGAAGCCGCGCCCCTGCTCACCGGCCCGCGCCGCCTCTATGGCCGCGTTGAGGGCCAGCAGGTTGGTCTGATCGGCGATGCCGCGGATCACCTCTATGATGTCCGAGATCTGCTGGGTGTGGCTGTTGAGCTCGGAGAGGCTGCTGGCCGCGTTGGATACGGTGTCCGAGATGCTCTGTATGCTGTCCAGGGTCTGCTTGATGACGCCGGATCCCTCTTCCAGGGTATTGGCGGAAACCTTGCTCAACTCGTCGGCATGGGTGGCGTTGTCGGAGAGGTGGCTGATGCTCACCACCAGCTCCTCGATGGCCGCCGCCATGGTCTGGGTGCTGGTTTGCTGGGAGGTGGCAAACTGGGCGGTCTGCTCCGCTATCTGGGCTATGCTGTCGGCCGATCCAGACAGCTCCTCGGTGGAGTGGGAGACCTGGGCAATGATCCCCTTGAGGGTGGACTGCATGGTGGCCAGCAGGCCGATCAGGCTCTCCTTGGCGCCGCTCGGCACATGGATCTGGCGCGAGAAATCCCCCTGCGCCAGGCTGCCGAGATCGCTCCTGAGCTGGCTGACCGAGGTGCCGACCAGATCGAGCAGGGCCTTGTAGGTGCGCCACAGGAAGAACATCAACACCAGACCCAGGGCGATGAAGAGGTAACGCAGCATGGAGGACTGGCTGGTGGCGTCGTCCACCGCCTGCTGGGTACGGTTCTCCATCATGACGTAGAAGTCATCTATGGGGGACATGATGCGTCCCTTGTTCTGGTGATAGGCCTTGTCATGCATCATGGCGATGGCTTTTTGCTGGTTGGCGGCCTGATCACCATCCGTCTGCTGCACCAGCTTGAAGGCCGCCACCTCTGTGTTGACCAGGGCATCCGAGTTGTTCTTGGCCTCGTTGAGCTTGGCCAGCTCCCCGTCGGTGAAGCCGGCGTCCTTCATCAGATCGATGAGGCCGCGGCGAAGATTGCCGTCGGGCCTCGGATTCTGGCCGTTGGCGGCGACGAAGTCCCAGTAGATGCGGTTGTAGCCCTGTGGCCGGTTCTGTTCACCGTTGCGAATGGCCAGGATCCGCATGTATTGCTGTTCGTAGGCGGGATCCTTGGTGATCACATAGGTGCGACCGAGCCGGGTCAGATCGTCGGAGGATTGCCGCAGTTCATCGGCCAGCAGATAGGATTGGTAGCGTTGCTGATAACTCTGTTCGAGTCGCGTCCCTGACCAGCTGTAGGCAAAAAATACCAGCGACAGCAGGATCAGGGTGACAACGGAGAGCAGGAGGTTGAACTGAAAGGTGGGTCTGTTCTGTTCCATGGTTTGAGCGTCCTTATTCTCACCAGAGCAACCCCCTTTGTCACACGGCGAAGGCCGGTACTTCTGTGGGGTTTTATTGTTGTTGCTGTGAGTATAGGAGCCGGGCTCGGCAAGTTTGGCGGGCAGCGCCGAGAAAAGGGGGAGGGCCGGGATGCATGGATGACGCCATGCTCCCGGCCCCTTGGATTATCGCGGCCCGATCACCAGATCGGTCAGCGGCACGGCGCAGCAGGTGAGGATCTTGCCCTCGGCGCGCTCGGCGGCCGTGATGGCCGGGGCATCCGGGTGATCCACCTCTCCCGAGACCAGGGTCTGCTTGCAACTGCCGCAGATGCCGGCGCGGCAGCTCCAGGGCAGCTCCACTCCCTGCTTGTGGGCCTGATCCAGCACGGTTCCCTGATTGTTGCCGGCAAAGGCCTGTTCACCTATGCGCAGCCGTATCGCCTTGTGGGGGCGCGCCACCGAGAGGATGGCGCCGCCGAAGCTCTCCTGCCGGATCTGGCTGGCGGGCACGCCAAGGGCGGTCAGTCTGGCCGCCGCATCGGCCATAAAGCCGTGAGGACCGCACAGGAACACCTCCCGCTGGTGCAGCCCCTTGATCTGGGCCAGATGGGTATCGCAGAGTCGCCCTTTCAGCCCCTGCCAGTGGCCATCGGGCTGGCTCAGGATCAGGGTGAGCGCCATCCCCTGCTGCGCCATGGCGTAGAGCTCGGCGGCGGCCGGGATGTCGGCCTCGCTGCGACACAGGTGCATGAAGTGAACGTCGCCAAGCTCCCCGCGCAGGGCCAGGGTGCGGGCGATGGCGAGCATGGGGGTGACACCTGAGCCGGCCGAGAGCAGCAACAGCGAGCGCTCTGTGCCGAGGTGGAACTCGCCAGCCGGGGCGGATGCCAGCAGGGTATCACCCACCCGCAGTTGCTGGTGCAACCAGGGAGAGATGCGCCCCTCACCGAGGCGCTTGACGCTGATGCTGTAGCGATCCGGCAGATCCGGGCTTGAGCTCAGGGTATAGCGCCGCTGCAGCCGCTCACCCTTGAGGTCGAGGCTGATGGGCAGGTGCTGTCCCGGCAGGTAGTCGGGCAGGGGTTCGCCATCGGCCGCTTCAAACCAGAAGGTTTCCAGATCCCGTGCCAGCGGCTCGCGGGCCACGCACACTAGCGCCCGCTTCTTCGGCGCCGCGTTGGGGTAGACCCGGGGACGGGTCGTCTCCAGCACCTCTATCTCGCTGCCTGCCTCAATCCAGCCCTCGTTGAGGGCCACCAGATTCTGGCCGAAATAGACATCCCCATCCTCGCCCCGGCGATAGCGGGTGAGGGTGGCGAGCGGTTCCTTGAGGGCATTGAAGCGATCCGTGCCCGCTTCCACCGTGGTCATGATGCAGCGGCTGCAGGGCTTGTCGACCCGAAACTCCACCTCGCCGATGCGGATGCGCACCCAGCTGTCCTCCTCGAACGGACGGGTGCCGCTCGCCACCAGGTTGGTGCGAAACTGGCTCATCTGGTGCAGGGCATCGGAGCGCAGGTTGAGATCATCGAGCGAGCTCTGGCTGATCAACAGCAGCGGATAACCGTCGGCAAAGCTGACCCGGGTGCCTGTCTTCTCCCGAAAGCGGTCTGATGTTTCGCCAAGCCAGAGCAGCTGCACCGGCTCCCTCGTCACCTGGCTCAGCCAGTGATCGGCCCGGGGCTGGGTCTGCAGGGCAGTGAAGCTGTCGCCCCAGACCCCTGTGGTCTTGGGCGTGCGGGAAAAATCCTGCTCTCGCAGTGTGAGTGGCTCAAGACCCGGATAGCGCAACTGCAGGCCGCCGGCCATGGGGGTGGCCACTACCTGTTGCAACTGGGGATGGGTGCGGGCCGTGATGAAGCTGCCGTCCGGCTTGACCACCATGTAGCGGCGATCCCCCAGCAGGCCCTCTTCGGTCACCCGGGCACGGGCCAGTGGCATGCCTGCCGTCGATTTGATGGGGTAGAGATGAATGCTGTCGAGTGTTGGCATGTCCGAGTCCTTGTGCAGTGGCCTGTGCAGATGAAGAGGAGGCAAGATAACGGTTCCCGCCCTGTGCAGCAATCCTTGCATGGTTGCCGCCCTGTGCCGTCCTCATATGGCGATCCGGCGCCGACCGCCTCGGTTGGATAAGTCGGTCAACGCCATCTCGTGTGCAATTGGGCAAGATGTTACAGGGGTCACGTTCCGCGCTCCAGACCCCATAAAGTGCAACATTTTTTGATCCTGATCCGCCATTCAGTACAAAAATCAGTCCACTATCGAGTCAGCTTCCAGTTTCTAACGCTTTCGCTTCTTCCCCCTCCGGCCACCGTCTGCCCAAGCAAAACGGTATCAAGCGCCATCGGATGGGGCCTGTCACACAAAAAGAAGAAAGCAATGTATGAGCAAACAACTGGATATGACCCCACAGCCGGATCTCTCCCAGAAAACGGGAACAGGCCCGGTCCGTACTCGGCTACCCGTTTGGCGGCCGGCCCTGCCACCTTGCAACCACGCCTGCCCGGCCGGCGAGAACATCCAGGCCTGGCTTGCCCTGGCCGAAGCGGGCCACTTTGAAGCGGCCTGGCAACGACTTATCGAAGAAAATCCCCTGCCTGCGGTCCACGGGCGGGTCTGTTATCACCCCTGCGAGAGCGCCTGCAACCGCGCCCAGGTGGATGACGCCGTCTCCATTCACGCCATCGAACGCTTCCTCGGCGACGAGGCGCTGGCCCGTGGCTGGCAGCCTGCGCCGCCTGCACCCGCCAGCGGCAAGAAGGTGCTGATCGTCGGCGCCGGCCCGTCCGGTTTGTCCTGTGCCTGGCACCTCAACCGGCTCGGCCATCAGGTGGAGATCCGCGAGGCGGGGCCGCTGGCCGGCGGCATGCTGCGCTTTGGCATTCCTGCTTACCGCTTGCCCCGCGACGTGCTGGACAGGGAGGTGGCCCGCATCCTGGCCGCCGGCGTCACCCTCACCCTCAATCACAAGGTGGAGGACGTGCTCAAGGCGCGTGACGAGGGGGGCTTTGATGCCGTCTTCATGGCCATAGGCGCCCATCTGGCCAAGCGGGTCGATATTCCGGCCCGGGAGGCGGGCAAGATCCTCGATGCAGTGAGCTTCCTCGAGCAGGCCAGCCTGGCCGAGGAGCAGGGTCTGCCGCCCCCCAAACTGGGACGCAGGGTGGCTATCTATGGCGGCGGCAACACCGCCATGGATGCGGCTCGCACCGCCCGTCGCCTCGGGGTGGAGGAGGCGATGATCATCTACCGGCGCGACCGGGATCACATGCCGGCCCACGCCTTCGAGGCCCTTGAGGCCGAGGAGGAGGGGATCAAGATCAACTGGCTGCGCAGCATTCGCCAGCTCGACAACACCAGCATTGAAGTGGAGGTGATGGCGCTGGATGAGCAGGGCAAGCCTGTGCCCACCGGCAAGTTTGAAACACTCGAAGCAGACTCCCTCATCCTGGCGCTCGGTCAGGAGGTGGACTTGAGCGTGTTGGAGAGCATCCCCGGCGTGCGGGTCAGCCAGGAGGGGGTGGTGCAGGTGGCAGACAACCTCATGACAGACGTGCCGGGCCTCTTTGCCGGCGGCGACATGGTGCCCTCGGAGCGCACAGTCACCATAGCCACCGGCCACGGCAAGAAGGCGGCGCGCCACATGGATGCCTGGCTGCGCGGTCGCCACTACCACAAACCGCTCTCCTACCCGCTGGTGGGGCCTGAGCAGCTGCAGCTCTGGTTCCAGACCCATGCGCCCGCCAGCAGTCAGCCGGTCAAACCGGCGTGGGCGCGGGACGACTTTGGCGAGATCATAGGTGGGCTGGACGAGACGGCGGCCCGCTACGAGGCGGCGCGCTGCTATTCCTGCGGCAATTGCTTCGAGTGCGACGGCTGCTACGGCAGCTGCCCCGAGCAGGCCATCGAGAAGCTGGGGCCGGGCCACGGCTATCGGGTGGATGCGGATCGCTGCACCGGCTGCGGTGCCTGTCACGATCAATGCCCCTGCCACGCCATCGAGTTGCGCCAACCGGAGGAGTCCCAATGAAACATGAACTGATCATGGTCGATGGCAACGAAGCCGCGGCCCGGGTGGCGTACCAGCTGAGCGAAGTGTGCGCCATCTATCCCATCACCCCCTCCTCGACCATGGCCGAGCTGGCTGACGCTTGGGCGGACGAGGGGCAGACCAACCTCTGGGGCAACATCCCCACAGTCGTGGAGATGCAGAGCGAAGGGGGGGCGGCCGGGACTGTGCACGGCGCCCTGCAGGCGGGGGCGCTCGCCACCACCTTCACCGCCAGTCAGGGGCTGATGCTGATGCTGCCCAACATGTACAAGATCGCCGGGGAATTGACCGCTGCTGTGTTCCATGTGGCGGCCAGATCGCTGGCGGCGCAGGGGCTCTCGATTTTTGGCGACCATCAGGACGTGATGGCGGCGCGCAGCACCGGCTTTGCCATGCTCGCCTCCGGCTCTGTGCAGGAGGCGCAGGACTTGGCCTTGGTTGCCCACAGCGTCACCCTGCAGTGCCGGGTGCCCTTCATCCACTTCTTCGACGGCTTTCGCACCTCCCACGAGGTGAACAAGATCACGGCCCTGCATAGGGACGAGATCCGCGCCCTCATCGACAACGACTGGGTGCGGGCCCACAGGGCCAGGGCGCTCAACCCGGATCACCCCGTGATGCGCGGCACCGCCCAGAACCCCGATACCTACTTCCAGTCCCGCGAGAGCGTCAACCCCTTCTACGAGGCGGTGCCGGCACGGGTGCAGCAGTGCATGGACAAGCTGGGATCCCTCACCGGCCGCCACTACCGGCTGGTGGAGTACCACGGTGCCCCGGATGCCACTGACGTCATCTTGCTGATGGGCTCGGGAGCGGCCACCGCCCGTACCACGGTCGACTGGCTCAACCGGCAGGATCGCAAGACAGGAGTCCTGGTGGTGCGCCTCTATCGCCCCTTCCCGGTGCAGGCGTTGCTCGATGCCCTGCCCGCCAGCGTGCGCCGCCTGGCTGTGCTGGATCGCACCAAGGAGCCGGGCGCCGGCGGCGAGCCGCTGCTGCTGGATGTGCAGAGCGCCCTCATCGACGGCTTGCAGCGCGGCCTTCTCAAGCGACTGCCCTGGCTCAGTGGCGGCCGCTATGGCCTCTCCTCCAAGGAGTTCACCCCCGCCATGTGCGCCGCCGTGTTCGAGGAGCTGGCATCCGATGCGCCGCGCCCGCGTTTCACCGTGGGGATTGTCGATGACGTCTCGGGCCTCAGTCTGGCCTGGCACCCCATCGGCGATCTGGAGCCCGCCAGCCGGGTGCGGGCGCTCTTCTTCGGCCTGGGCGCCGACGGCACGGTCGGCGCCAACAAGAACAGCATCAAGATCATCGGCGAGCTGGAGGGCTTCCACGCCCAGGGCTACTTCGTCTACGACTCCAAGAAGTCGGGCTCGCGCACTGTCTCCCACCTGCGCTTTGGCCCCGAGCCCATAGACGCGCCCTGGCTCATCGAGCAGGCGAGCTTCATCGGCTGCCACCAGTGGAGCTTTGTCGAGTCGGTGGACTTGCTGGAGCACGCCGCCGAGGGGGCCATACTGCTGCTCAACGCCCCCTGTGAGGCAAGCCAAGTCTGGGCCCGCCTGCCCGAGCGGCTGCGGGCCCGCATCCGCGCCCTCAACATCCAGCTCTACTGCATCGACGGGGATCGGGTGGCCGAGCAAAACGGCATGGGCAATCGCATCAACACCATAATGCAGACCTGCTTCTTCGCGCTGGCCGGAGTACTGCCGCGGGACGAGGCCATTGCGCTGATCAAGGAGAGCATAGAGAAGAGCTATGCCCGCAAGGGGCCAGAGGTGGTGGCGCGCAACTTCGCGGCGGTGGACGATACCCTGGCTCACCTCTGCAAGGTGGCGATCCCGGCCGGTGATGAGCCGATCAGCGACTATCCGCTGCCACTGGCCCCCGGCGGCAGCGAGTTTGTCCAGCGGGTGACCGGCGAGATGCTGGCGGGGCGCGGCGATCTCATCCCCGTCTCCATGTTGCCGGTGGATGGCACTTACCCCACAGCCACCAGTCGCTTCGAGAAGCGGGATATCGCCCGCGAGATCCCGATTTGGCATTCGGATATCTGCATCCAGTGCGGCAACTGCGTCTTCGTCTGCCCCCATGCGGCGCTGCGGGCCAAGTTCTATCACCAGGACTGGCTGGCCACCGCCCCTGAGGCGGCCCAGTCGGTGCCCGTCACCGCCAGGGGTTTCCCCGACAGCCGCTACACCCTGCAGCTCTATCCGGAGGATTGCACCGGCTGCGGCCAGTGCGTGCAGGCCTGTCCGGTGCGGGCTGGAGCGGATGAAAGTCATGAGGGCGAGCGTGCCATCGCCATGATGGACAAGGCGCCGCACCTCGCTGGCCAGAAACAGGCGCTGCGCTGGTTCGAGAGCCTGCCCTGGCCTGCCCGCGAGCGGGTGGATTTTTCCACGGTGCGCGGCGCCCAGTTCCTGGAGCCCCTGTTCGAGTTTTCCGGCGCCTGCGCGGGCTGTGGCGAGACCCCTTATCTGAAGCTGCTGACCCAGCTGTTTGGCGATCGCATGCTGGTGGCCAACGCCACCGGCTGCTCCTCCATCTATGGCGGCAACCTGCCGACCACCCCCTGGGCCAAGAACGGCGAAGGCAAGGGACCGGCCTGGTCCAACTCCTTGTTCGAGGACAACGCCGAGTTCGGCTTTGGCTTCCGCCTCACCGCCGATCAGCATCACGGTCAGGCGGTGGCCGCCCTCAAGGCGATGAAGGGGGAGCTTGGCGCAGAGCTGGTCGAGTCGCTTGTCAGCGCCCCGCAGCGGCTGGAGTCACAGATCCGCGCCCAGCGGGGCAGGGTGGCCCAAGTGCGCGAACGACTGGAGGAGGTGAACTCGGGGCAAGCCCGCGAGCTGCTGTCCCTCATCGATCAACTGGTGCGTCGCTCGGTCTGGATCGTCGGCGGCGATGGCTGGGCCTATGACATAGGCTCGGCGGGGCTCGATCACGTGCTCGCCTCCGGGCGGGATGTGAACGTGCTGGTGATGGATACCGAGGTCTACTCCAACACCGGCGGCCAGATGTCGAAATCGACGCCGCTCGGTGCCGTCGCCAAGTTCGCTGCGGGGGGCAAGACGCTCGCCAAGAAGGATGTAGCGCTGCAGGCCATCTCCTATGGCAATGTCTATGTCGCCCGCATCGCCTTTGGCGCCAATCCGCAGCAGACGCTGCAAGCGTTGCGCGAAGCTGAGGCCTATCCGGGCCCGTCCCTCATCATCGCCTACAGCCACTGCATCGCCCACGGCATCGACATGGAGCTGGGGCTGACCCAGCAGAAACGGGCGGTGGACTCGGGCCATTGGCCGCTGCTGCGCTACAACCCGGTATTGCGCCACGCGGGGCAGAACCCCTTCAGCCTCGACAGCCTGCGCCCTTCGATTCCGCTCGCCGAGTACAGGGCAGAGGAAAACCGCTACCGGGTGCTGGCCCAGAGTCATCCTGAAGAAGCCGAGCGGCTGATGCAGGTGGCGCAAAAAGTGGCCTGGCAGAAGTGGGCCACCTACGAGGAGATGGCGACCCGGGAGGCCAGCGCCTTCCATCCTCCCGTCTGAGCCGGATCCTGAATGACGAAGCGGGCCTGTCGGCCCGCTTTTTTTAGGCTATGTCCCAATTA
>NZ_CDDA01000039.1 GCF_000819745.1 Aeromonas bestiarum
TGGGACATAGCCTTTTTTTACCGCCATGCCGGGCTGGGTCAGGGGGGAGGGCGCCCCGATAAGCGGTTGCTGCATCAGGATAAAATCCGGCTGATTGCTCCTTGAGTGGTTCGTTAGTTAAAGATGAAACGTTTATATTGTGTTTTTTATTTGTTAAAAGTGGTTGAGGTCATGGGATCTGCTGATTAAGCTAGGGCGGTTTTTTAAGGAAGAGCCCGTCGTCAGAACGGGTACACACGTCACATAACGGAGTTTTGAATGACAGCCAGTACACCCATGCTTATCACCTTTCTGGTGTATATCCTCGGGATGGTGCTGATCGGCTTTATCGCCTATCGCGCCACCCGCAACTTTGATGACTACATACTCGGCGGCCGCCGCATGGGGAGCTGGGTCACCGCCCTCTCCGCCGGGGCCTCCGACATGAGCGGCTGGCTCTTGATGGGCCTGCCGGGCGCCGTCTTCATCGGCGGCATCTCGGAGAGCTGGATCGCCATCGGCCTCACCCTGGGGGCCTATCTCAACTGGCGCTGGGTCGCCGGTCGGCTGCGGGTTCACACCGAGAAGAACCGCAACGCCCTGACCCTGCCGGACTACTTCACCTACCGCTTCGAGGACAAGAGCCGGGTGCTGCGCATCCTCTCCGCCCTGGTGATCCTGCTGTTCTTCACCATCTACTGCGCCTCCGGCGTGGTGGCTGGTGCCCGCCTGTTCGAGAGCACCTTCGGCATGAGCTATGACACCGCCCTCTGGGTCGGTGCCGCGGCCACCATCACCTACACCTTCTTCGGCGGCTTCCTCGCGGTGAGCTGGACCGATACGGTGCAGGCCACCCTGATGATCTTCGCCCTGATCCTCACCCCTGTGTTCGTCATCATAGCGGTCGGCGGTATCGACACCGCCATGGTGCAGGTGGCGGCGCAGAATGCCAGCAACCTCGACATGTTCAAGAACCTGGACTTCATCGCCATCATCTCGCTGATGGCCTGGGGCCTGGGCTACTTCGGCCAGCCCCACATACTGGCGCGCTTCATGGCGGCGGATTCCCACCACTCCATGGCCAATGCCCGCCGCATCAGCATGACCTGGATGGTGCTCTGCCTCGGCGGCGCCGTGGCCATCGGCTTCTTCGGCCTGGCCTACTTCTCCACCTTCACCGAGCAGGCCGCCGGCGTCACCGGCAACCCGGAGCGGGTCTTCATCGAGCTGTCCAAGATACTGTTCAACCCCTGGATTGCCGGCGTGCTGCTCTCCGCCATACTGGCGGCTGTGATGAGTACCCTGAGCTGTCAGCTGCTGGTCTGTTCCAGCGCCATCACGGAAGATCTCTACAAGCCCTTCCTGCGCAAGAACGCCTCCCAGAAAGAGCTGGTGTGGGTCGGTCGCATGATGGTGCTGGTGATTGCGCTCATCGCCATCGCCGTTGCCATGAACCCGGAGAACCGGGTGCTGGGGCTGGTGAGCTACGCCTGGGCCGGCTTTGGTGCCGCCTTCGGTCCCGTGGTGCTGCTCTCCGTACTCTGGTCGCGCATGACCCGCAACGGCGCCCTGGCGGGCATGCTGGTCGGCGCCCTGACCGTCATCGTCTGGAAGCAGTTTGGCTGGCTGGGGCTCTATGAAATAATCCCGGGCTTCCTCTTCTCCGCTCTGGCGATCCTGGTGTTCAGCCTGCTGGACAAGGTGCCCTCCAAGGCCATGCTGGATCGCTTCGACGAAGCCGAGCGTGAGTTCCAGACTCCGCCGGATGCGCTGGGCGAGCCGGTGGCCGTCAACTGAGTCGATCACCCTTGATAATAAAAAGCCCCGCGATGCGGGGCTTTTTCATGGGCGGCGACTTAGCCGGCGCACATCGGCGCGGGCCGCCGCACTGGTGCGCGTCAGCCAGCGGGCCCTGTCCTGATTGTTGGCTGTATGCATGGGCCCCAGGTACTGGCGGTGGGTGAGCCGGATGCCGCACAACCCCAGTACCTGCTTGTCGAGGATGCGCGAGGCGGGATCCCCCAGCCACCAGCGGTAGTACCAGACAGGGCTGTCCATGGTGAGCAGCAGGCGTGCCGTCTTGCCTGCGAGCAGGCGCAGGGGCTGTGCCTTGCCCTTGACATATTGAAAGGCGAAGCCGGAGAGCAGGGTGCGATCCAGCAGGCCCTTGAGACGGGCCGGCATGCCACCCCACCAGAGGGGGGAGACGATCACCAGATGATGAGCGGCAGTCAGGCTCTGCTGCAACGCCAGCAGATCCGGCTCCAGCGGCGGCATAAGGTCATAGCCATGGCGCAAGTCCGGCTCGAAGGCGAGCTCGCCCACGTGCAGCAGGGTGACCTCTGCGCCGGCCTCCTCGGCGCTGCGAGCATACTCGCGGGCCAGGGCATGGCAGAAACTGTCGGGTTTGGGATTGCCGTTGATGACAAGCAGACGGGGTGGCATGGTCAGGGCTCCTGATGGGGTGAGCCCGTATTAGACCCTCTGTCCCATGGGACAGAGTCAAGGGGGGTAGTTGCCCTCTTTCATGAGATTGCTGGTCAGTGCAACCGGCTTGCCATTGAAGGGCGTTTGCCCGGGCTTAGTCTGGCTGGGGGACAGGCGTGCGACAGGGATGCTGTTGCAGCAGCTCGGCGAACTGTTCCAGCTGCTGATGCTGGTGTTGCAGGCGAGCCGTCTCGGCGGCGAGCTGGGCCAGCTTGCAGGCGATCAGGCGTTCGGCCTCCTGCCAGGGAAACTGCGCCATGTCGGTCAGGCCGGCCAGCAGGGATCTGAGCTCGCTGAGTTTGCAGCCAAACTGCTGGGCCTGACGGATGATCTGGACCCATTCCAGATCTTCTGCCCGGTAGACGCGATACTTGCCGCGCCGCCTGGGTTCCGGCAGCAGCTCCATCTGTTCGTAGAGGCGGATCGCCTTGGGTGTAGTGCCCGCCAGCCGGGCAAATTCGCCGATATACATATTGCTGCTCGCAAAGGTTGTTCGAGTAGGGGCCACTATAGGTCAGAGGCGGGCAGGAGAGAATCCCCGTGGGGGAGGGGCGCGCCATCGGCGCAGTGCATTGCGCCGATGGCGCTCTGTGATGTGGCTTTGCCCCATAGAATGCGAGGGCCTTGTCCTCGACGGGGTTTCGCCCGCCCTTCGGGCCGGGGCGAGTGACTTTGGAAAGACCCGCTTTTTATTGCAAGTAAGACCAAAGGTCTTCTCCCCCGACAAGCCGTCCGCTTCGCGGATTCCCTCGCCTCCTTCATCGGGTCGGACGGATCGCCGCACACGGCACATCCCTGTGCCGCCTGCGGCTGCGCCGTCGTCCATGACGGCGCTCCTGACCCGCTAAACTCGGCTCGGCGGCTTTCAGGGGGAAACAATACCCTGCCTGTCAGCGGCGCAGTGAGGTGTGTCGCGGTGCATGAGTGTGATATGACAGGATAAGTGTCTGCTGACCCCTCATAGGGCCACAACAGGCGCTGATGGGTTTGTGGTCGACCCCATAAGGGAAAATATGGTCATCTACGGAAAATCCATAAATCCAGCTTATATGGTGGTAGGGTTATTTACGATTGTCCGAAGACGCGGTGCTATTCTACGGACGACTGGCGTTCGCTTGCATAGTTGGTGAGCAACTTATTTTCATGTTCTTTGTAGTCAGGGAACTCATATAAGTTATAAGAGTGACAGCCGTTTTTCGTTACGTGCAGTACATTAATCCTGCCGCCAATATATATTCTCTTGTTTTTAGCTGCATTACTTTGAATCTCTCGTTGTTCATTCATCATATCTACGAATACAGCGGGAGTTGCATAATCCCCACTCGGGAATTTGCAATCTGGCTTTGCTGCTAATCCATATGGTCTAGGCTCAGACTCAAAGTTATTTTTTGAACGATAAGCAATTGCCACCATTTTGTCTGTTTCTTGGCAATAACCGAATTGATAAACAGTGGTTGTAGCATAACCAGTAATCTTAAACTCATCACAATAATTCCCCCAAAGGTCACGTAAACCTTGAGGCGTATGAAAGTCTAAGTTATTTATTCCATTTATTACCATTCTATCGTTAACGTGCATAGCCCAACGAGTAGAAAAACCACCTTGACCAGTTCCTGCAATAACTATATTTAAATGAGGTAGATGTATTGCTTTTGAACAAAATAATAGCGGCTCACCTTCAGGCTTTACTGCAAGTGTATCTGTTGCAATGAGAGCCTGCTCTGCATCAGAATAAAATATTAAGGATGACATAAATCCTCCAATGAATGCTAACCCCTTACTCACAGGAAAGGGTGAATGCCAGCGAGTTATTTTTCCAGTGTAGTAATTTACTAGGTATGGTTACAGGCAAAATACTTGATTTACCCATGCTGTATCTCCGCCCTCTTTCGAAAATGGCCCATGAATTGAAGCCGCACAGCCTTTCAGTGGAACTTTCCTATCCTTGATATCTGATGCAACCCAATCTACATAAATACGCCATTCTTTAAGGTCGACATCTTTGACCACTCCAATCGCAAGAATTGCCATTTCTGAAGCACCCTGACCCAGAAGCCTTTTAACTGCAATTCGATCACCAGGTTTGACTAACTCAAAACGATCTTGCTGATTTTTTATAGTGTTACCAACACCTGATGCTTCATTTTCAAATTTGTTTGCATCCCAGCAATACCAGTACCCACGCTTTATAAATTGAGGCAGAACGTCTTCTGAACCACCCCAAGTAGCACCCACGACCCAATAATTCATAACGAGTTCACTCCTTATTATATGGACAGAGATTAGATAGATACGGTATTAATCCACTAGAGAGATTAAATTTAAACGATGTAAGGTAGAACACTCATCTTGCCAGCCACTGCTGCTACCGAGATGGGGGGCAGATTCTCTGGAATAGATAGGCTATAAGATCTAAGGCAGTGAACAGTCCGAAAATAAAAAATACCATAAATTAATTAGGAAAATATAATAATTAAGCTAAGGGGTAGCTTTGTTGGTCCTAGTGGACGGAGTGAGCTCTTTGAGTATGTTGTTATACATGAAGCTTACTCATGACCGCTCTTGCAGTTGCTTTCCCATACTCATCTAGGCAGAGAGGGCCTGTGTATTGAATGTTGCTTTGGAATTGCTTGCGAAGATATTTATGCACAGCCGCAGCTGACTGCATTGCGATGTCGAAACTAGGGGTTTCTCCAGTCTCAAAATATTCAGGATTAAAATGTGCGACAATATTACTTCTGAATTCGGTGATGTCCTTCCAGTACAAGTTAAATTCTTTCTGTGTGATGCCTAACTCAGAGAAAAGAAAAGACCTGAATTCATCTTGATTATCCACCGTGAGTTTCCAATGTGTTTTTTCTTTATTTGAGCCAAAAACCTTACACCAGATAATTGCTGCGTCGCACAGCAGGGCGTTGCAAATACTTCTAAATGGGAAAAGATTTCCTGTGTTGTCATCCAAACTGTTCAAGTGTTCATCTATTGCATAGAACGTGTAATAAGAGCGCGCGAACGTGGCTAGAAACATCATGCAGTGTTCTGTGCTTTTTATAGAGTTGCTGTCCATTTTTTATTTATAACCATTTTCATGTGGTAAGTTTTCATATAGTAACGGGAATATTCGCCATATATCCACAAGGGTATTTTGAGACTCCACCATTTCGTGTGAGCCGTAGCTGAAAACTGCACCATGATCAGCACCTAAATCACGGGCGCTCCACCAGCGTGCTAAAACCGGATTTCTACCGACTCCGCGCTGCGTGTTGCCTCGCCGTGATATACCGCTTCGATATTGTTGCCGTCCGGATCGAGCACAAAAGCGGCGTAGTAGCCGGGGTGATATACCCGCTCGCCGGGAGCACCGTTATCTTTGCCGCCGTGGGCGAGGGCCGCCTGGTAGAAACGTTCCACCATGGCCCTGTCCTGTGCCTGAAAGGCGAGGTGATGGCGGCCGGTTAGTACGCCGAGCGCAGCCGTGCTGTCGACAGCTGTGACAAACAACTCGTCTGCCAAGAAGTAGCCGTCACCCGTACCCCCTAGCGGAATATCGAGGGAGGTAAGGATGGCGGAATAAAAGTGCTGGCTGGCGGCAAGATCCTGTACCACCAGCTGGATATGATCGATCATCCGGCCGCGATGCAGTGTTTGTGTTTCCATACATTATCTCCTTGGAGATCGAATTGAGCTATCTTAGCGATTACATTTCGCCAATTAACTCGTATAAACAAGGCGCTGGTTTGAGACTGGTGACTAATGACAACTAGATCGATACACCTATACTTTCTTAACCTCTGTTCCACACACGATTCTAAATTGATATTGCTCAGAATGTTTCCCAAGGTAACTAACTAAACTAGTACCCCTTGGCGACTGAAATATATACTCTTGGCCTATACTTGCGTATTGCTTACTATTATTGAGGTAGATAATTGTATCCCTACCAGACTCTCTTTCAACACCTAAGGTATTCTCGTTTCCACAAATAGTGACCGCTTGTCCATATGAAAGAATGAGGTCTGCATTAGAATTATAATTAAGGTTTACGTTTCGACTTCTTAGTGCTAACGCGTGACCAGTAACATCGCGTGTTCGAGATTCAAATTCAACACTAGTTTTTACTATGTTGTTAACCCTACTTATGACATCTTCAAACTCAACGTGAAGGCTACTTGGGATATCTGGGTTCTGCACAAGAGATGCTATACGAGAGTTAAGTGATTTTTGTTCTAAAATTAACTCTTTGCTTATATGAGTTAACTCTGTAACACCTTGTGATAATGGGTCATCACTCTGTATGTATCTTGATTTTAAAATGTCAAATCCCACTGTGGAAGCACTTCCTAATACAGCGCAGACAACACCGATAGTTAATTCTTTTTTCATAAGGCCCTATGGTATATTAAATTTTTAAATGATTTCATCACAGCTGGAGATAAGGTTGATTTGGGGCAGGCTTATATTTGAGTGACTTCTTATGAGCCTCTTTAGCTAGTTAATCAATGAAATTAGCCAAAGTTATTGCGGTTATCGCATATTGTTCCGTTTCATTTTTACCCAGTTGTGCGTCATCCGTATGAACAGCTTAATTTCGCAATTTCACTTCAATCGCCAGCTGCATTGGCTTGTTGTCGTGATACTGATACTGATACTGATACTGAGACTGACAACCGACCAGCCAAACAGCATAGCTACCGCCCCTGAATTTCAGCCTCCAGTGTGCTGCTTTTGACCAAGAGGTGAGGGTTGGCAGGGCTCATGGGTGACTCCGACGAGGCATCTGTTGCCAATCGGGTATGTTAGCGGGTGTGGTGAAGAGGGGAAGGACGAGATGGAAGATTTCTGGGCAGGATCAACAAATTAATAAATAAGGCAGTTTGATCGATAGATGGCAGGGAGCTGTGGGAGGCGTTTTCGAAAGGCGGTGCTGGCGAGTGTGTGACTCTGGATGGCTGATGCCACTCTCTGGCATAGCGGGGCGCCATGCGGCCGGCAAGGGGGCCGCTTGCAGGCGGCCCCCATACTGAGGTCAGTTGCCCTTGGTCGGGATCTCGGTACAGCTAAGCGTCGGCTGGCCGTAACGCTCCAGGCTGGCCTCGTTGTTCTTGGTGAAGAGCGCGAGGTTCTGGCCTTCATAACGGGCGCCGCTGGCACTGGGGGCTTCATAGGCGAGCACCTGTTGCTGGCTATCCCCTTCGCTCAGGTTGATCACGGCGGCGGGCAGCTTGGCATCGTTGTAGAAATAGGTGGAGAGGGTGACCTTGTTGCCGCACTGGTAATCGACCGGCGTCGGCACCGTCAGCTGGCCACCTTTCACCTGTAATTCGGTGATGCGCATCTGGTAGCTGGCGTCGATGCACTGACGCGGATCCCTGTCTTTCCAGCATTCGTTGCGGCCCTTGATCCAGCCACGCTGCATCGCCTTCTCCGTCTTCGCCTGTTCGGCGGAGAAATTGGCGATCGCCTTGGGGTAGAGCGCCGCGAGTTCGTTATCCAGCGCCGCCAGCCCTGTATTCTCGCAGATAAGTTGTTCGGCGGCGCCGTGGGCCTTGGCACAGTCGAAGGAAGGGGTAGCGGCACAGGCCAGCAGAGGGGCAAAGAGAAGAGGGCCAAGAAGCAGCTTGTTCATCGGAAAGACTCCAGTAAAAAGAGTGGGATACCCGGCTACTAGAGCACAATGTTGCAGGGCCGCCGAGCGCTTTTTCACACTTGGCGGCCCAGGTTGGCAGAGCTGATCCGGTGCAGGCCCGGACTTATGCCAGCGCCAGTGGCTGGCGGGCGCGCCACAGCCGCTCGTGGAAGAAGAAGACGACTGTGTTGATGGCAGGCTCTATGATGGCCATCACGCCGCCGGTGAGCAGCTCGCCGCTCAGCAGGTAGGCGACCCCGAAGGCCACGGAGAAGTGCACCAGGGCGAAGCTGCTGGTCTTGGCCTGCAGGCTGTGACTGGGCTTGAACTTGTGCCAGCCCAGATCATGGAAGTAGAAGGCGACCGTGTTGACGGCGGGCTCTATCAGGGCGATCAGGCTGGCGGTGAGCAGCTCACCGGTCAGCAGGTAAGCCAGGGTAAAGGCCACGATGAAGTGCAGGGCGGCAAAGCTGATGGTCTTTTTCATGATGGTGGCTCCCTCTGGTGATGACAGCAGTATCCGCCAGAATGACATTAAATGAAAACTATTCTCATCTAATGATCGGATAGGGAGAACCTATCAAGGGGGGTGGATCTGCCACCATGGTGGGGCGTTCCGCCCGCCGAGGCAGAGCGTTTACCCCGCGCCACCGGTAACGGCAGAAATAGAAAAGCCCCTTGCGGGGCTTTGTCATTCTTGCGGCCTGTGAGGGCTCAATCCTCGGCCTTGTTCAGCCACTCGACCTTGTACTGGGCTCCGGCGCCCTGGGCCAGTTTGGCGCACAGGGGGTTGAGGTAGATGCTCGATCTGCTCGCGCTTCGCCTCAGTCGGCGGCTTTGTTCAGCCACTCGATCCTGTACTGGGCACCGGCGCCTTGGACCAGTTTGGCGCACAAGGGTTTCAAGAAGGCTTCAATCTGCTCGGCCAGCATCCAGGGGGGGCTCACTATCAGCATGCCTGAGCCATTCATGCCCCAGTCGGCGGTCTGACCGGCCACTTCCAGCTCGGCCACCAGGACGTTGCCGAAGTTCTCCCGCTTGATCGCCTTGAGCATGTCGCGAGACTTGTCCGCCTCCTGACCCAGGATGGGATACCAGAGCGCATAGATGCCAGTCGCCCAGCGTTTCTGCGCCTTTTTCAGGGTATCGACCACGGCGAAGTAGTCTTCCTTCAGCTCATAGGGCGGGTCGATCAGTACCAGTCCACGACGCGGGGTCGGTGGCAGCAGGGCTACCAGCCCCTCGAAACCGTCACGGTGGTGGACGGCGACACGAGGGTCGTAGCCCATGTTGGCGCGCAGGTCTTCCACCTCGTTGTTGTGCAGCTCCATCAGCGCCAGCTTGTCCTGCTCGCGGGCGAGGCGGCGTGATAGTTCGGGGGAGCCGGGGTAGTAGTGCAGCTCGCCACCGTTTCCTTCTTGACCGGGATTCATCTCTTCGATGACGCCGAGATAGGGGGCCATGGCAGACCACTGGGCCCGTTCATCCCACAGCCGGCCTATGCCGTCGGCGTATTCCGCCTTCTTCTGGGACCAGTCGCCGCGCAAGTCGTAGAGACCGCCACCGGCATGGGTGTCCAGCACTATGAAGGGCTTATCCTTCTTCTTGAGAGACTCGATGATCAGGGCCTGAACGGCGTGTTTCAGCACGTCGGCGTGGTTGCCGGCGTGAAAGGCGTGGCGATAACTCAGCATATTAGATCTCTGAGGGGGCCCTGCTGAGCCCCCAGTAACGATAGATAGTTCAACAAATTGTGGCTCTTGCCCCGAAACAGGGTGAGGCTGCGCAGCGTCTGCAGCAGGACGCCCTGCTGCAGCCGTTCCAGCTCCAGCTCGTGGGCCAGCATGGCCTGATACTCTTCCTCATCCAGCCGTGACTTGGCGCTCTGGCGCAGGGTACGCCAGGGGGTCAGTACCGCCTCGGTCTGCACCAGCGCAGGTTGCAGATCGGTCAGGTCGACCTGGATATCGGTCTGATCCAGCCGGTGCAGCAAGAGCGCCAGATTGACGTTGCCGCCCTGCGCCTGCACGGTCAGCCAGTCCTGGCTGCGCTCGCCATAGACCTTGCCACTCCAGTGCCAGAAGCCCAGCGGCGTCGGCAGTTCGTGCACGGCGACCCGCTCGGCCGCCATCAGCTGTTCGTCACGCAAAGAAGGCCTGCTCCATGGTTTCCAGCTCCTCTGAGAGGCTCATCCACTCCAGCTCCACCCCTTCCAGCTCCTCCTTGATGGGGCCCTGGGACTTGAGCAGTTCGGAGAGCTTGTTCTTGGCGCTCTCTTCGTAGATGGCGGGATCGGCCAGCTGCTCTTCCACCGCAGCCAGCCGGGTCTGCAGTTTCTCCATGCTGGCTTCGAGCTTCTCCAGCTTCTGGCGCAGGGGCCTGGTCGCTTGCCGGAACTCCGCCTCGCGGCGCTTCTGATCCTTGCGCGCCAGCGCCGAGTTGGCGGAGATGATGCCATCACTTGGTTTGGCGTTGGCCTCTTTCTCCTGCTCGCCGAGCCACTTGTGGTAGTCGTCCAGATCGCCGTCGAAGGCTTCGACCCGGCCACCGTGCACCAGATAGAAGTCATCCGTGGTGGTGCGCAGCAGGTGCCGGTCGTGGGAGACCACCACCATGGCGCCCTCGAAGCCTTGCAGCGCCATGGTCAGGGCGTGGCGCATCTCCAGATCCAGGTGGTTGGTCGGTTCATCCAGCAGCAGCAGGTTTGGTTTTTGCCAGGTGACGAGGGCCAGCACCAGCCGCGCCTTCTCGCCGCCGGAGAAGGGGGCCACCTTGTCGAGCGCCTTGTCACCGTGGAAGCCAAAGCTGCCCAGATAGTTGCGCAGCTCCTGCTCGGATTTGTCCGGCGCGAGGCGGGCCAGATGGTCGAGCGGGGTATCGTCGAGGCGCAGTGTCTCCAGCTGATGCTGGGCGAAGTAGCCTATGCTGACCCCGGCGCTCACCTCCAGCTTGCCAGACAGGGGGGGATTGGAGCCCGACAGCATCTTGATGAAGGTGGACTTGCCGGCGCCGTTGCGACCGAGCAGGCCGATGCGCGAACCAGGCACCAGGTTCATCTTGATCTTCTCCAGGATCACCTTGTCACCGTAACCGGCGCTGAGGTTCTCCATGGCGATGAGCGGGGTCGGCAGGGCCGACGGCTCGCGAAACTCGAAGCTGAACTCGGAGTCGGCGTGGGCGGGCAGGAGCTTCTCCATCCGCTCCATGGCTTTCAGGCGACTCTGGGCCTGACGGGCCTTGGAGGCCTTGTAGCGGAAGCGGTCCACATAGGCCTGCATGTGGGACACCTCCCGCTGCTGCTTCTCGTACATGGACTGCTGCTGGGCCAGCTGCTCGGCGCGCTGCAGTTCGAAGTCGGAGTAGCCGCCGGTGTATTCGTTCAGCTTGCCGTTCTCGATGTGGATGATGCGGCTGATCACGGAGTCGAGAAAGTCGCGGTCGTGCGAAATCAGCACGAGCGTGCCCTGATAGCCCTTGAGCCACTTCTCCAGCCAGATGACGGCATCGAGATCCAGGTGGTTGGTCGGTTCATCGAGCAGCAGCAGATCGGAGCGGCACAGCAGCGCCTGGGCCAGGTTCAGACGCATGCGCCAGCCACCGGAGAAACTCCTGACGGGTGACGCGAGCTGATCGTCGCTGAAACCCAGACCGTGCAGCAGCTCGGCGGCGCGGGCCCGAATGCTGTAGGCGCCTATGGTGTCGAGCTTGCCGTGCAGCTCGGCCACCAGGATGCCGTTGTCATCCAGCTCGGCCTGGGCCAGCTGGGCCTCCAGCGAGCGGAACTCCTTGTCGCCGTCAATCACGTACTCCAGCGCGGAGCAGTCAAGGGCCGGCGTCTCCTGGGCGACGCCGGCGATCTGCCAGCCGGCGGGCAGGCTGAAGCTGCCGCTGTCGATGGCCAGCTCGCCCCGTACCAGTGCAAAAAAAGTGGACTTGCCACAGCCGTTTTTACCCACCAGGCCCACCTTGTGGCCCGGGTGTATGGTGGCGGAGGCGTTGTCCAGCAGCTTGCGGCCGCCGCGGATCAGTTCGATTTGACTGGCAACTATCATGGATGGGGTCTGCTTGCTCAAATGGAGGAGAAAAACTGGCGCGGATCTTACGTGAAATGGCGCAGATTTGCACTTGAGGTGGGGGGCTCCCACTGGCTGGGGGGGCAAAAACATGCCATAACAGAGAAATCAGCCAGGGTTGGGGAGGTTAGCATGCTTATCAGGGACATAATGACGACCCGGGTCGCCACCGTTTCCATGGACGACAGGCTCACTGTCATCAAGGATATCTTCGAGCAGGCTCACTTTCGTCACCTGCTGGTGCTGGAGGAAGAGGAGCTGGTGGGGGTCATCTCGGACCGGGATCTGTTTCGCGCCATCAGCCCCTACCTCGACTCCGAGGCCGAGATGAGCCGAGATACCGAGACCCTCAATCGGCGCGCCCACCAGATCATGAGTCGCCACCCCGTCACCATAGCTCCCCAGCTGCCGGTGCGCGACGGCGTCAAGATGATGCTGGAGAAGAACGTCTCCTGCCTGCCTGTGCTGGAAAATGGTGCCCTGGTCGGCATCATCAGCTGGAAGGATCTGCTGCGCACCGCCCTCGACAGCGACGCCTTCTAGGCACGCCGGCGCAGGTCGGCAAGGCAACGAAAAAGGGCTCCGTGGAGCCCTTTTTATCGGATGTGCGTGGTGACACTCGCTCGCCTCAGGGCAATGGTTCCACCAGCAGGATATGGGAATCCGCCCCCACCACCTTGACCCGACTGCCCGCAGTGAGCGGCACTGGGCTGCGCACAGTCCAGACTGTGTCATCCAGATGCACCCGGCTTGTCCCCTGCACCACATCATCCAGCAGGGTCAACTCACGGCCCAGATAGCTCTGCATCCGCTCATTGATGGGGGCCGCCGCATCCTGACCCGAGCTGTCCTGCCGGTGCTGCCAGCGCCACCAGGCCCAGGTGGTGAGCAGGGATTGCACCGCAAACAGCAGCAGCTGCGCCTGCCAGCCGAAGGGCCAGAGCAGCAGGATCAGACCGACTTCCAGCGCGGCTATGCCGGTCCAGAGCAGGAAACCCACCGAACTCATCACTTCTATGGCCAGCAGCACGAAGCCGAGTCCCAGCCAGTGCCAGTGAGTCAGCCCCTCGAACAGGGCTGTCATGACTTGCTACTCTTGCCGTCCTTGTTGAACAGCTCGGCCATGCCGGCGACCGAGCCAATCAGGCTGCCCGCTTCCAGCGGCATCATGATGATCTTGCTGTTGGGGCCTTCGCCGATACGGGCCAGCGCTTCGGTGTATTTCTGGGCAACGAAGTAGTTGATGGCCTGCATATCCCCTTCCGCTATAGCTTTTGAGACCATATGGGTCGCCTTGGCTTCCGCCTCGGCAGCCCGCTCCCGCGCTTCGGCGGCGAGGAAGGCGGCCTGACGCTCACCCTCGGCCTTGAGGATCTGGGACTGCTTCTCGCCTTCGGCTTTCAGTATCTTGGACTGGCGTACCCCTTCGGCTTCCAGCACCTCGGCCCGTTTCTGGCGCTCGGCCTTCATCTGGGCGTTCATGGCTTCCACCAGCGCCAGCGGCGGGCGTACATCCTTGATCTCGATCCGGGTCACCTTGATGCCCCAGGGGGCGGTGGCCGCATCCATGGTGCGCAGCAGCTTCTCGTTGATGGTGTCGCGCTGGGAGAGCATCTCGTCCAGCTCCATGGCGCCGAGCACGGTCCGCATGTTGGTCATGGTGAGATTGCGGATGGCGCTGGTGAGATCGTTGACCTCATAGGCCGCTTTGCGGGCATCCACTACTTGCACGAAGCTGATGGCGTCTATGGTGACGTTGGCGTTGTCGCGGGAGATCACCTCCTGCGCCGGGATGTCCAGCACCTGCTCCATCATGATGATCTTGTGGCCGACCCTGTCCACATAGGGGATCAGCAGGTTGAGGCCGGGAGAGAGGGTGCGGGTGTAGCGGCCGAAGCGCTCCACTGTCCAGTTGTAGCCCTGCGGTACTATCTTGATCCCGGCACTCAGGGTGATGATCACCAGGAACACGAAGATCCCCAGCACAATCAATGACTCATTCATTATTAAGCTCCTTATGAAACACTTTCACTAGCCTATGGCCTGGCGCCGAGCACCACAAGGATGTTCGCTCGCCTTTGTCATCATACGGCTTTGCTAATTACTAAAACGCATTAAAAAGCATTTTTTATTATTTTGAGGGATAAGCAGCCCTGCCTATAGTCGCCCCATATTAGTCGTGTTCCAAGGGATGGGCCGAAATGGATTATTTACCTATGTTTGCCAGGTTGGAAGGCCGCCCCGTGTTGCTGGTAGGCGGGGGGGAGGTGGCCCTGCGCAAGGCGCGCCTGCTGCTGGCAGCAGGTGCCCGGCTGACCCTGGTCTCTCCCGAGATTGAACCCGAATTCGCCGAATTTGCCGGTCGTTTCACCCATCTGGTCGAGCGTTTTACGCCGGCTCATCTGACCGGCCAGATCCTGGTGGTGGCCGCCACCGACGATCTCGAGGTCAATGCCCTCGTCTATCAGAGCGCCAACCAGCTGGGTCTGTTCGTCAATGTGGTGGATGACCCCAAGCGCTCCAGCTTCATCTTTCCCTCCATCATAGATCGCTCTCCCCTGATGGTCGCCGTCTCCAGCGGTGGCAAGGCCCCCGTGCTGGTGCGCCTGTTGCGCGAGCGGCTCGAGAGCCTGCTGCCCCGCCATCTCGGCGGTCTGGCCGAACTCTCCGGCCGGGTACGTGACAAGGCCAAGCGGGTGCTCTCATCCATTTCCGATCGCCGCCGCTTCTGGGAGCGTGCCTTTGCCTCCAATACCCTGGCCGGCCTCATCGAAAAACAGGATTGGCAGAACGCCGAGACTTGGCTGAACGAAGGGCTCGACAAGGCCCAGACTGAGGTAGGCGAGGTGGTGCTGGTCGGTGCGGGTCCTGGCGATCCTGGCCTCTTGACCCTCAAGGCGCTGCAACAAATTCAGCAGGCGGAAGTGGTGCTCTATGACCAGCTGGTCTCCCCGGAGATCCTGGATCTGGTGCGCCGCGATGCGACTCTGGTCTCGGTCGGCAAGAAGGCCGGTGCCCACAGCGTGCCCCAGGAGGAGACCAATCGTCTGCTGGTGGAGCATGCCCGCGCAGGCAACCGTGTGGTGCGGCTCAAGGGGGGCGATCCCTTCATGTTCGGCCGTGGCGGTGAGGAGCTGGAAGTGCTGGCGGCAGAGGGGATCCCCTTCTCCGTGGTGCCCGGCATCACGGCCGCCGCCGGTGCCACCGCCTATGCCGGCATTCCGCTCACCCACCGCGACCATGCCCAGAGCGCCGTCTTTATTACTGGCCACTGCCAGCAGGAGGGCAAGGAGCCCGACTGGCAGCAGCTCGCCACCACCAACCAGACCCTGGTCGTCTACATGGGGCTGATGCGCTCCGAGCACATTCAGCAGCAGCTGGTGAGCCATGGCCGCAGCAGCCAAACCCCCATCGCCATCATAGAGCGGGGCACCACGGCCCGTCAGCGCGTGCTGACCGGCACCCTGGCTGACCTGGCCGTGCTGGCCGAGCAGGCAGTGAGCCCGTCGCTCATCGTCATCGGCGAGGTGGTTGCCCTGCGCGACCGGCTGGCCTGGTTTGGTGAAACGCGTGGCGATGAGGCGGGTAGCAGCGGCGACCTGAATGGCAGTGATCTCAAGCTGGTGCACCTGGCGTGAGCCTGCAGAGTAAAGAATCGATTTGACGGTGCAGCCATGGCGGCACCGACCTGAACCAACACCGCGCCCTGACCAGGCGCGTTAGCAATGAACCGAGGACCCAGACATGGACCGTGAAAGACTGACACATCTGCAGCAGCTGGAGGCCGAGAGCATCCACATCATCCGCGAGGTGGCTGCCGAATTTGAAAACCCGGTGATGATGTACTCCATCGGCAAGGACTCCTCCGTCATGTTGCACCTGGCCCGCAAGGCCTTTTATCCGGGCAAGATCCCCTTCCCCTTGCTGCACGTCGACACCGACTGGAAGTTCAAGGAGATGATCAAATTCCGCGACGAGACCGCCAAAAAGTACGGGCTGGATCTCATCGTCCACAAGAATCCGGATGGCCTCGCCATGGGGATCAATCCCTTCGTGCACGGCAGCGGCAAGCACACCGACATCATGAAGACAGAAGGGCTCAAGCAGGCGCTCAACCAGCACGGCTTCGATGCCGCCTTCGGCGGTGCCCGCCGTGACGAGGAGAAGTCCCGTGCCAAGGAGCGGGTCTACTCCTTCCGTGACAAGTCTCACCGCTGGGATCCGAAAAACCAGCGTCCCGAGCTGTGGCGCGTCTACAACAGCCAGGTCAACAAGGGAGAGAGCATACGGGTGTTCCCGCTCTCCAACTGGACCGAGCTCGACATCTGGCAATACATCTATCTCGAGCACATCGACATAGTGCCGCTCTACTTCGCGGCCGTGCGCCCGGTGGTGGAGCGCAATGGCATCAAGATCATGGTGGATGACGAGCGCATGCCCATAGGCCCTGAAGATGAAGTGAAGCAGGAGCTGGTGCGCTTCCGAACCCTCGGCTGCTACCCGTTGACCGGGGCCATCGAGTCCGATGCCACCACCTTGCCTGAGATCATCGAAGAGATGCTGCTCACCACCTCGAGCGAGCGGCAAGGGCGGCTGATTGACCACGATCAGGCAGGCTCCATGGAGCAGAAGAAGCGTCAGGGCTATTTCTAAAAAAATGTTCTAAGGAATCGCAAATGAACAACCACATTCAGACCGCCATCAGCGAACAGGGCATTGAAGCCTACCTGCACGCCCAGCAGCACAAGAGCCTGCTGCGTTTTCTCACCTGCGGCAGCGTGGACGACGGCAAGAGCACCCTCATTGGCCGATTGCTGCACGACTCCCAGCAGATCTATGAAGATCAGCTCAAGGCGCTGGAGTCCGACAGCCAGAAGCTTGGCACCACGGGTGAGAAGCTGGATCTGGCGCTGCTGGTGGACGGCCTGCAGGCCGAGCGCGAGCAGGGCATCACCATAGACGTGGCCTACCGCTATTTTTCCACCGCCAAGCGCAAATTTATCATCTCGGATACCCCGGGCCACGAGCAGTACACCCGCAACATGGCCACCGGCGCCTCCACCTGCGATCTCGCCATCATATTGATCGATGCCCGCAAGGGGGTGCTGGATCAGACCCGTCGCCACAGCTTTATCGCCAGCCTGCTCGGCATCAAGCAGTTCGTGGTGGCGGTCAACAAGATGGATCTGGTGGAGTTCAGCCAGGAGGTGTTCGAGCGCATCAGTGCCGATTATCGCGAGTTCGCCAAGAAGCTCAGCGTCGACACCATACAGATAGTGCCTGTCTCGGCGCTGGACGGCGACAACGTGGTCAACCCGAGCGACAAGCTGGCCTGGTATCAGGGCGAAACCCTGCTCTCCCTGCTGGAAAATGCCGAGGTGGAGCGCGAGCTGGAGCGTCATCCGGTGCGCCTGCCGGTGCAGTACGTGAACCGCCCCAACCTCGATTTTCGCGGCTTTGCGGGCACGCTCGCGGCCGGTATCCTGCGGGTCGGCGACAAGCTGGCTGTGCTGCCGTCCGGCAAAGAGAGCACAGTGACCCGCATCGTCACCTTCGACGGGGATCTGGAGTATGCCCTGCCGGGTCAGGCCATCACTGTCACCTTTGCCGATGAAATCGACATCAGCCGCGGCGATCTGCTGGTGGATGCCGCAAGGCAACCCCAGGTGACCCAGAACGTGCTGGCCCATATCGTCTGGATGGGGGAGGAGTCCCTGCAACCGGGCCGGGTCTATGACATCAAGCTGGCCACCAAGAAGACCCGTGGTCAGGTGGAGGCCATCCGTCATCGCATCGAGATCAACAAGCTCGACGAGCTGGCGGCGAATGAGCTCAAGCTCAACGAGATAGGCCTGTGCGAGCTGAGCCTGACCGATCCGGTGGCGTTCGACCCGTACCAGGAGATCCGCGACACCGGCAGCTTCATCCTGATCGACCGGTTGAGCAACGTCACCGTTGGGGCCGGCATGATAGTGGAAGGGCTGGCGGCCAAGGCGGTGGCAGGGCAGTACAGCGAGTTCGAGATCGAGCTCAACGCTCTGGTGCGCAAGCACTTCCCGCACTGGCAGGCGCTGGCCATCGGCAACGACAGCGGCAAGCAGTAGAGCCAAGCGCCCTCTCCCTCGGGAGAGGGCGCGATGAAGCGCGTCCCCTTATCCCCAACCCTTCTCCCGCCGACTAAAAAAGAGAGGGAGAAGGGGGCAAATATTCCCTCTCCTTCCGGGAGAGGGTGAGGGGGGCTCGTTGGTTCCTTCCCCATGTTGATGAGCCTGAGTGATCGAGGAGTTTGAATGAGTAATATCGTGTGGCACCAGCATGCCGTGAACAAGGCAAGTCGGGCCGAATTGAAAGGGCAAAAGCCGCTGGTCATCTGGTTTACCGGGCTGTCGGGAGCGGGCAAATCTACCCTGGCGGGGGCGCTGGAACAGGCGCTGGCGGCCGAGGGCAAGCACACCTACCTGCTGGATGGGGACAATGTGCGCCACGGCCTGTGTGGGGATCTCGGTTTCGATGATGCGGCCCGTCAGGAGAACATTCGCCGGGTCGGCGAAGTGGCAAAACTCATGGTGGATGCGGGCCTTATCGTGCTCACCGCCTTTATCTCGCCGTTTCGTGCCGAGCGGGAACTGGTGCGCAACCTCTTAGGCGCCGACGAGTTTGTCGAGGTGTTTGTCGATGCGCCCCTCGCCGTCTGTGAAGAGCGCGATCCCAAGGGGCTCTACAAGAAGGCGCGGGCAGGGGAGATCCGCAATTTCACCGGCATCGACTCCGCCTACGAGGCGCCCGAGCAGCCGGAAATCCATCTGCTTAACGCCGGTAAATCGGTGGAAGAGCTGGTGGATGAGTTGATTACTGCGTTAAGGCTGCGGGAGTTGATTGACTGAGGTTGATTGTCTGGCCGGATTATTGATAAACAAGGGGACATTGGCCCCTTGTTATACCTTTAGTCAACATGCATTGCAGTCTCAGCATATTCTTTTAGCGCTTTTTTAGCCTTTTCGAATTTGGCTTTAGCATGGAGATCATCGCTATGAGTTTTTAAATACTCTTCTAGAAATTTAACCTCAATATGAACGAGGTCAATTCTGAGCCGCTGAAGCCAGTTTGGTGTTCCGAGATTATGTGATTCCCAATTCCTGTTTTCAAAAGGATTTTCATAATATGGAATGTCACTGAACAACTCAGGAGGTATACCCTTTTTAATTAGGAGTGCTGCAAAGTCTGATTTTAGTTCTTCATCACTCTTATGAAATGACTCTAGAAGGAACTCAATACCATTAACAGCATCATAAGCACTAGCGATCACATCAAAGAAACTATTCCTGCCATTTACATCCATCGCTAATCCGCTATCTGAAAATATGTGATCAAATTTATTAAGGCGTTCTATGTTAGACCAATATTTTTCCATTTCATAAGAGAGCTTTGTAAGTTCCGACTCATCAATTTTGAAGTCAGACTTAAGAAATAACTGCTCATGCTCTCTTTTTATCTGTAAGAGCCTGTCTACTGGATACTCTTCAATATCATCAGTTTCAATATGATGTGGATAGCATAAAATCAGTAGGTTTTCGTAGCTTCTTCTATGCTCGTCATTTCCATCTGGATTAAATCGTCCCCCACCCTCCGAGGCAGCTTCAATATGACAAACTTGTGCAATGAATTTATTCTTGTCATTGATCAATGGCTGAGTGCAACCTGGAAAGGCACATTGATTTCCAGATCTAGCGAAGAGTGCTCTCAACACATCAGTTTTTGGTGCTAGGCGTGCCATTTTATTCCTTCAGTTTGCTCTGACATATAACGTTTGGTTAAGGGAGTGACAACGAAAAATGTTGAAGTGAAATCTGGGGCAGTAAATTCTGGGACACCCACCTTTCTGTTGCCCCTTGAGCCACCTCACCGAAGCCGATATTAACGCCGCAAGGGGGGCTTCCGATCCTTGCTTATATCTCTGTGGAGTTATTCGCGATTGTCCGAATACACTGCGCTATTTGAATCTACGGGCTGACATGTTTGATTCATCGTACTCCCACAGCTCGACACCTTCTGGAATCAAATGGCGATAAGTGCGAATATAGTATTCCGCCAACGTTTCCTTACGTTTTTCACTATAGTCACGGAGTACGAACATTATTTTTCGGTAGTCAGAAGGAGCTGCTAAAAAATAATACATAGCTTCGTTCCAAACTGTCAGTTTAGCACTGGGGACGTTGTCATTCGGTGCTGTCCATTTGTGCGATTTGCATTCAATTAAGATTTTTCCATTTAGGCTGCCTAAATCAAAAGCATGGACCTTCTTAAGCCCACTAATACCAATCGGTATCTTTATGTTAGTATCAAGAGAAAGTCCTTCATTGGTAAAGAAGCTTTTCGCAGCCAGCTCAAAATCTCTTCCTACATGAGCATTGGATTTTGCTCCTATCCTTTGGTTTGGCTTATTCATGACTCTCCTTGGTATTTAACGCCAACTTAAACGGACGAAAATAGTCGGCTAAAATACCTAACGCAGCGAAATTCAGCCAGCTATTGGAGTTCAGACTTAAAGTGCTTGTTAGGAGTTTAGCTCTGAAGAAATCAATTTAACCTCAGAGCTATCTTGTAACTTAAAATCACATATCATTCTATTTAAGTTTGTAAATGTTGGATTGTCTTTATGTTTTTTCAACAAACCCCGAATCTTTTCAATGTCAGTATATTGAAAATCATAGCCAAAGGTATTTATAAACATCAACAATACAAAATGCATCGACTCTAAACGGAACCAACGCAATCTGTTCTCATTCGGGTTTATACCAGATAAAAAGTCGATAACTTTATCTACATTAATTTCATTTCTCTCTATTTTACTTTTAAAATCTTCGAAGGTTATTACCCCATCTTTTCTACTGATTTGATTTATAGATGATTGAAAGTTGTTCTTATAAAAGTGGTCAGTGTCATGGCTATAATCGTATTCTAAGTCTTTAAATAAAGATGCATCACACATTAACTGTGGAAACAGTTTTAGGAATTTAACAAAATTAAGATCTTTTTCTTCTGCAATTGTCGAATCTAAATAAATCATTTCTTTCTCAACTTTATCGCACCATGAAAAAAAAGCTAACAACCTGTAAGCAAAAGAATATAGATAATATTGGCTGTCTATCTTCCTATCATTTTTAACATGCCAGCCCTCTGAATGATTATCACCAAAGTTCCACATTCTGTGGTTTAATGATTCTGCAGCGTCAATGATATTTACCTTGTTTTTTGAGATAACTTCTTTAATTTTCTTCCTTTGCTCATGTTCATGAGTTTTATCAAGCTTTTCGATATGAGAGGTTGATTCTATTTGAGCTTTTAGTTTTTCTAACGCAACAATATTTTTATTTTTAATCTCTTCAGTAATGACTAGAAGCTCTTGCTGATGTTTAAACTTCTCAGTATTCATCAAGTGATTTGCCCACACTTTTCCCAGCCAAGATGACAGTCCAAAAATTATTGCACCTGCACTCCCAATTGAGCCAATTATGACCGTTGACACGCTTACTATATCTTCGAAACCCATTTGAAAACCTTTTTGAATGCTTAACATCTCGTATGTTGGGCTAACAATCGTAGCTTGGTGCTGAACGAAGTGAAGCCCAACGTTTACCACGAAACGTATCTGCAAATTTGTTTTACCGTTCGGCCAAATCCATATTTATCCCGCTATGGTTGGCGTAATAATGCTCGTCTGTTGGGCTTCGCTACGCTCTGGATCAACTTACAAAAACCACGCTACCGCCCCTGAATTCCAGCCTCCAGTTTGCTGCTTGTTACCTGCGATATGGCACTGGTTTGGCTCATGGCTGACTCCTGCGAGAGGTTGCCAAGCGGCTATGTTACCGAACGGGGCTGGGGTGAAAAGTGCAAGCGGGCGGTTTTCTGAGCAAGATCAACAAATTAATAAATAGCGGGCGGTGATATAACCGCTCAACCGCAGCGGCCTATCAGCACAGAGGAAAATTGGAAGGTGCAACGGCAGTGTCGCCATCTGGTTGACGGGCATTAAAAAACCCTATGGGCCTGCGGGCCCATAGGGTTTGTCTGCGGCGATTGCTTGTATGTGGTTATCTGGCTTGGCGTACCGGCACTGCCCGGACTGCCGGTATTTCGTGGCGGCTTTGGGCTGTCGGTGCGGGCTGCTGGAACTGGCGCACCAGCCGATCCAGCTCGCTCAGCTGCCGCACCAGCTGGATGATGCCGTGCACGGCATGCTGGCTGCCCTGGCTTGAGTCATCGGCCAGGGTCTTGATGCTGAGCACGTTGCGATTGATGTCGGCCGTGACCTGGGACTGCTCCTGCACGGCCTGGGCTATCTGGCCACTGCCGGAGGAGACCTGCTGCAGCATGCTGTTGATCTGCTGCAATATGGTGCCGGTGGCTGAGGCCTTCTGCTGACAGCTGGCCGAGAGTTGCCCCCCTTTCTCCATCGCCTGCTCCGCATTGCCCGCACTGGCCTGCAACAGGCTGATCATCTTCTGGATCTCGCCGGTGGATGACTGGGTCTTGATGGCGAGCGATCGGATCTCGTCCGCCACCACGGAGAAGCCGCGTCCCGCTTCGCCGGCCCGGGCCGCCTCTATGGCCGCATTGAGGGCCAGCAGATTGGTCTGGTTGGCGATGCTGTTGATCACATCGAGAATGCCGTCTATATCCCGGCACTGCCCCGCCAGGGTGTGGATCACCGTCTTGGAGGTGGTGATCTCGTCGTGCATCCCCTCGACCGCGCCTATGGTGTCCAGCACGCTGCGGTTGCCCTCCTTGAACAACTCGGAAGTCTCGTCCAGCAGGCCGGAGGCGGCGGTGGAGCTGTGAGAGACCTCCCTGATCGACTCTGACATCTGGGTGATGGCGGTGGCGACCAGGTTGGTCTCGGCCTGCTGTTGTTGCAGGTTGCTGGTGATGGACTCGGCGTTGTGCAGATCCCCTTCTGCGGCCCGCAAGATCTGGGCGCAGGTCTGTTGGGTGCGGGCCAGCACGGCATTGAACTCGGCCCGGTTCATCAACATGGCGAGCTCGATGGCGGCCAGGTTGTCGACCTTGTTGGTGTAGAGCAGCTGCATCAGCGGGTTGTCGAAGCGGCTGCGGGCCATCTTGTCGAGCTTGCCCAGGCGACGGGCCAGGGCATGGGTGATCATGGCTGCCAGCAGCAGCGGTACGGTCGCCAGTGCCAACGGCCAGCCCGCAGCCTGCTCGTATCCCAGCGCGACCATGGCCGCCAGGCTCAGCAGCAGGCAGAGCGTGACTGCCTGCGTGTGGGAGAAGGTCGGCAGCCTGAGGGCCAGGGGAGTCTTGTCATTGCGCAGGTCGGCATAGATACGCTCGGCCCGCTGCTTGATCTCCTCGCTGGGAGCCGTGCGCACGGACTGGTATTCCACCACCTTGCCGCTGGCATCCTTGATGGGGGTGACGAAGGCGCTGACCCAGTAGTGATCGCCATTCTTGCAGCGGTTCTTCACCGGCCCCATCCAGCTCTTGCCGTCCTTGATGTGATGCCAGAGATCGGCGAAGGCCTGCTTGGGCATGTCCGGATGGCGCACCAGGTTGTGATGCTCACCTTGCAGCTCGTCCAGGCTGAACCCCGCTATGTTGCAGAACTCCTCGTTGGCATAGGTGATGCGGCTTTCCAGGTCAGTGGTGGAAATAAGACTCTGGTGCTCCGGGTAGAGACGCTCACGCTGGGTAACGGGTTGGTTGACTCTCATTGTGTGGTCCTGCACGCGGTGATGGGAAAGATGTATGGTCAGTGCAAGTTATGCACCATGGCGCCATGGGTGATGATGATTTTGTTAGTAGCGTGTTTATCCGACCAAAATGGTCAGATTTTGCGGCAAATCCGGATCAGGAGGGGGTGGGCAAGGAGATCGATTCGCATTTCGAGAATCGATTTGGCAATGAGCAGGGCGGCATTTCGCAATATGGTGCGGCTGGCGTGCCACAAGGGAGAAGAGAAAGGGGGCCAACAGGGGCCCCGGGGTTCAGACGGCGGCAGTCGGCGGCACCCTCTCCAGCTCGGACTCGGGAGGCTGCATCATGGTCTCTATCTGCAGCCCCTGCACCAGCACGGTTTTCAGATCCTGCAGGTACTCCTCCAGCGGTGGCTCCTGCAGCAGCTGGGCGAGCTCGTTGCCCACCGGGGTCAGCCGGTAGTAGAGCAGGGTGATGTTGGTCTGCTTGCGATGCAGGCGCCAGCGCTGGTCGCCGAATGCCAGTTCGACCCCGTCGGCGGGCAGCGGGCCGGATTCCAGCTCTCCCTTGTGCAGCAGGCCGAGCTCGAACAACTGCAACAGGGCATTGTAGGGCAATCGGTATTTGCCCAGACCAAGCCGGGTCACCTTGGCGCGGCTGAGCAGGCTGGCGCCCTTGTGCAGCCCCAGCAGCAGACGCTGCTCATCGCTGCCCGCATAGTGGCAGGCGAGGGCGCAGATCCGCTGGAACAACTGGGCCTCGCGCTGGGTCATCTCCTTGAGGGTGGTGAGGGCGCGGATGGAGAAACGGCCTGGGGTGGCGATCTCGATGGCGAAGATGCGGCCCCACAGCTGCTGCATGGGGACCATGCTGATGTCTTCCGCCAGTTGCAGGAAGCGGGTCAGCCAGTCGCTGTCCATCTCGCCGCCGGCGGCCGTCTCCTCGCAGTGGCGGGAGGCCATCACCATGATGGCTTCCAGATTGCGCTGGCGGGCGGCCTGATCCGCCAGATGGCGAAAGGTGGCGCGCTGTTCGAAGGTGCTGTCGCTGTTGCGGGTGAGCATGCCGTCTATGCCGCGGCTGCGGGCCAGGCGCAGGGTTTGCTCCTGGCTGCTCAGGATGGAACTCTCTTTCTTGGGCGGGGGCAGGTCAGCCATGCTGGCTCCGTGATCGCAAGGTCTAGCCTTGAATGTTACTCCAACCGGGATGGCGGGCAATCCCTCAAGCAGGGGCTGGTCCCGGTTTCGGCCGGCAAGGGGATAAAAAAGTGGCCTTCGTTCGAAGGCCACTATTGCTGGATGCTGAGCTCGGCCCAGGGAGGCCGGCGCGCATCATGATGCCTGATTTATTCCTCTTCGTAGACGCTGACCTCGACCGCTTCCATGGAGTAGGAGGCGGTGGCCATCTCGTGACTGGAGCTCATCAGACGCGCATCATGATGTCTGACTCATTCCTCTTCGTAGACGCTGACCTCGACGGCTTCCATGGAGTAGGAGGCGGTGGCCATCTCGTGGCTGGAGCTGATGGTGCGCATCTTGCCCTTCACCCAGATGGCATCCCAGAGATCATCCACGGGGGCGCCCTTGGGGTAGCTCACATAGACCACCTGGTTGGTGGGGGGCGGCGGCACATGGATGCAGGCGCCGAAGTAGGGCACCAGCAGGAAGGCGGTGATCTTCTTGGCATCCCCCTCCAGCGGCACCACGAACCCCGGGATCCGCACGTCTTGGTTGTCCAGCTTCTGGTTGACCCCGCCTACCGGCTGCGGCACCGAGGAGAAATCGCCATCGTGGCTCACCTGGGGCGGTGGCAACAGCCGCTCCCCTTGCGGGATCAGCACGTCCCAGTCGATGGTCTTGTAATCGGCGGCCAGGGCCGGCAGCGCCAGCAGGCTGGCCAGCAGCACCACAATTTTCCACTTCATCATCTGTCCTTCTCTCTTTTTATGCGGGCGAGTCGCTAGATGCGAATGCTCATGCCATCGCTCAGGCTGTAGCGGTAGGCCCTGGCCGCGGGCAGCAGGCCTATCACCATGCCCGCCAGCCACACCAGCCCCAGCAACTGCCATTCGTAGGCGCTGGGCAGCCCCAGGCTCAATTGCAGGCCATAGTGGCTGAGCAGCCAGGGGGTGGCAAGCCCCTGTCCCAGATAGAGCACCGCCACCCCGAGGGCTATGCCTGCGGTGGTGAGGGCCATCGCCTCCAGCGCCAGCAACAGGAACAGGTGGGCGGGGCCTGCCCCCAGGGAGCGCAGGATGGCCAGCTCGCGCCGCCGCTCGTTGAGCCCCGCCAGCAAGGTGGTCAGCATGCCGATGAGGCCCGCCACCACCACGAAACCGGCGATCACAGAGAGCGCGGTTTCCGCCACGCTCATCAGGCTCCACAGCTCCTGCAGGGCCGCCCCCGGCAGTATGGCCATCAGCGGCTCGCCCCGATAGGTGTTGACGCTGCGCTGCAGCTGGAACGCCAATATTCGATTGCTGAGACCCACCATAAAGGCGGTGATGGTTTTGGGGGTCAGATCCTGCGCCAGCGCCTGTTCGGCGGTCACGTTCTTGCTGTGCCTGCCCGTGTCCCAGCCCAGGTGGATCGCCTCTATCCCGGCCAGCGGTACGTGAATGGTGCGATCGATGGGGGTGCCGGTCGGTGCCAGTATCCCCACCACCTTGAATGGCAGGTTGTCGTGCTGGCTGAAGGAGGTGTTGCCCGCGCCGTGGGCGATGACGATGGACTGCTCCAGCTTGTAGCCGAGCTTCTCGGCCACCTGGGCACCGAGCACAGCCTCGAACGGCGTGTCGAACGGCCGCCCCTCCCGCAGTTGCAGCGCCTGCTGCTGGCCGTACTTCAGGTGGGTGAAGTAGTCGCCATTGGTGCCGAGTACCCGAAAGCCCTTGTGAGAATCACCGAGGGAGATAGGTATGGTCCAGGCGACGCCGGGTTTGGTCTTGATGGCCTGATAGGCCTCCCAGCCCACGTTGTTGGTGGGGTTGCCGATGCGAAATACCGAGTAGAGCAGCAGGTTCACCTGGCCGGAGCGGGCGCCGACGATAAGGTCCGTGCCCGAGACTGTATTGGAGAAACTCTCGCGGGCCTGGGTGCGCACCCGCTCCACCCCGAGCAGCAGGGTGACGCTGATGGCCACCGCCAACAGGGTCAGCCCGGCGGTGAGGCGACGGGCCCAGAGACTTTGCAGGGCGAGCTTCAGCATACTGGCCTCCGGTGTTGTGGCTGGGATGCACGCTTTGGTGCGGGTCTGGTCGGGTAGATGGCACAGCTATTGGGATTCAGCATATGGCCCTCCGGTTGAGCAGTTGCAGATTCTCCACTCGCGGGAAGAGCGGCTCGAGATAGGGATCGTGACTGACGAAGATGAGGGTCGACCCCTGCTTGTCACACTCCTCGAACAACAGCTTGATAAAGGCGGCCCGGTTGTCGGTATCCAGGGCCGAGGTGGGTTCATCGGCGATCACCAGCGGTGGCGAGCCGATCAGCGCCCGCGCGGCGGCCACCCGCTGCTGCTGGCCTATGCTGAGGGCGTGGACGGGTCTGTGCAGCGCCTCGGCCGGCAGTTGCAGCTCTGCCAGCAGGCGGCGCGCCTCCTGCTCGGGACTTCCCTGCAGCCGGGCCCGCTTCTCGGGCGAGAAGGTGAGGGCGGCGGTGACATTGTCCAACACGGATAAAAATGGCAGCAGATTGAACTGCTGGAAGATATAACCCAGATTGGCCGCCCGGAAGTGGTCACGGGCACGGCCGGAGAGCCGGGCCAATGGCTGGCTCAGCACGTCCAGGGTGCCGTGGTTGGCGGTCTGGATCCCGGCAAGCAAACCAAGCAGGGTCGACTTGCCGGAGCCCGATGGCCCCTTGATGAACACCCGCTCCCCCTCGCCGATGGTGAGGGCTGGCAGATCGAGTACAGGCTCGTGATCCGGCCAGGCGAAGGCCAGATCGCGGATCTCAACCACGGCTTTTTTCATGGTGTTACCAGCTCAGCTTGTTGGCGGATGGGGTCAGCTCGGCCGCAGTCTGGCCGGTGGGCAGTATGCCCTGCACGCTCAGCTTTTCCAGGCTCGGATAGACGCTGAACAGGGTGGCTTCCAGTCCGGTCAGCTTGGTCGGAGCCTCACAGGTGTAGGTGTACATAGCACCCACATCGGCGTGACCTGCATCATCATGGTGGTGGTCATCATGACTGCTGCCAGCCTTTTCATGGTCATGGTCATGGTCATGGTCATGGTCATGGTCGTGATCTTCCTTGGCCGCATTGAGTTCCTGCTGGGTCAGCTTGCAGCCGGCCGCCGGGTCGAAGCGAAACAGAGCATCTGGTTGCTTGAGCTGAGCCATGGCCTTGGCGTATTGCGCCTTCTCCTCGTCGCTCTTGGCGGCGTGCTCGAAGCCCACCAGATCGGCGGCGGGAGCCTGCAGCTCGAGCATCAACTGGTTGCCATCGAGCACCAGGTTGAGGTGGCCGTGGCCGTGCTCGTGGGCACCGTGGCTGTGACTCTCATGCTCGTCGTGATTTGCTTGCACGCCAAAGGCGGCTGCCGCCAGTAACAGTGTGACTGCTTTCATCGTTAATCCTTTTGAAACAATTGATAAGAGAAATGTTCAGTGGGAGAAGCAATGAAAGTGAGGCGGGGCACGAATACGGCACTGGCCTGAAGGGGTGGAATCGATGGCGGGCAAGGCGGTATCAGCTAGCTTGCCGATGACCACATGCGGGATTGGGATGGGCAAGTTGGGCGTCAGTGCCAGCTTGCCATCGAGATGGAGGGCGCAGAGGACGCAAGTGTGGCTATGACCGGGCAGGTCGGCTTCCAGCGGGTGTTGTGCCAGCGCCGGTTGCAACCACAACCAGCCCAGCAGCAACAACCAGATTTTCAGCTTGAAACGACCCATAGACCCTTATGAAAGGGGCGCCATCAGCGCCCCTTCTCTCTGATTCAGAGATGGGACTGGATGAGCCCCATCACGGTAGCAATATTGTTGGCATCGAGCTGGCCATCTTTGGCAAACAGCACCTTGCCCTCTTTATCCAGCAGTATGATGGCCGAGCTTTCCGGCGCGAGATCCCAGGCATTGCGGGCCATGCCCTTGGCATCCAGTACCATGGCGGACCAGGGGAACTCTTTCTTGCTGTCTTCGGCACTGCTCTTCACAAAGCCGGAGGTGCCCCAGATGGCGTCATTGCTGTTGATGATGGTGACCGTCTGGTACTTGTCGTGGGGCAACTTGGCCGCCTTGATCGCCTCGATCATGGGGGCGTTCAGCTCCTTGGCACTGGAACGACCCGCGATGTGCTGGATCAGAAAGACCTTGCCAGTCAGTACCTTGCTTTGCCAGGGTTGGTAGCTGACCGCTTTCTCTTGCAGTACCAGCTCACCCTTGTCGCTGATGTTGACCAGCGGCACCTGGGCAGACTCCTTGATGTTGTGAGCCATGACCAGTGTTGGCAGCAGCGCCAGAGTAAGTACGAGATGTTTCATCCTGATGACACTCCTTTTGTTATGTTATAACGATTTTTCACTTGAGGGAATGGGGCAGAACTCATCCTAAACTGATCGGATCTGTTTAAAAAGTGTTAAATAAGCTCGCGAATGAGCCGAGCGGGCCGCCCGCCAGCGCAGACAGCGGCTGGCAAAGGCGGCTAGGATGGCACGCAGTCGATAAAAATCAATTAGTTATCAACTGGTTTGAGGTGTGTGCTTCAGTTGAACCGGTTGCGGTTCAACTGGCATGGCTTAATACAAGGGTTCGCTGATCAGCGGGATCTTGGCCATGGTCATCTGCTGGGCCAACAGGGGCGAGCCGGTCAGCAAGACGTGGCGTTGATTGCCGATCATCAGGGTATCGCCCTTCAGGCCGCTGTCGGCCGTGATGGCCAGCCAGGCTGGCGAGACGCTGCCGATGCTGATGTTGGGGTATATGATGCTGAGCATGTATTGCGGCGCCAGCTCGGCCAAGAGGCTTGCCATCAGCAGTGCCTTCTCGTCGCTGTCGGCCTTGTTGTCCTGCAAGGCCTGCAGGGGCGGGGCGAAGTGATCCATCTGCTCGGGAGGCGTGGGGATGGCGCTCAGCCACTCCTGCAGCAGGCCGACGCTGGTGGCCAGATCCTTGGCGGAAAACTGCTTCGCCAGGGGCCTGAGGTCTCCCTTGAACTGGTAGAACAGCTGGGAGTAGTTTGGGCGCACGCAGGGCAGCTTGCGATTGGCCGGATGCACGCAGGGCACCACCCGCATCTGGTAGAAGGCATCTTCCTGATATTGCTGGTAGGCCTGCCAGAACAGGGTCGACTCCATGCTGTCGTCGTGCAGGGTGAAGGCCTGCTCCAGATTGCGAAACTTGGTGGCGGTTTCGGGACTGGTCTGGTTGATCAGGTTGATGCTGTTGTAAAGGCGCGGGCTTATGTAGGAGTAGAGTGTTTCCAGCGGATAGTTGAGAGAGGCATCGAGCTGGGTCATCTGGTGGCGACTGGCGGACATGATGCGCTCGTCCGCATTGAGCTGCAGGTGCTTCTGCTGGCCGTCGGCAGACTGCCACTGCCAGCTCAGGTTGACTTCGTTGGCGCCGACCGTGGATGCGAACACTAGACTCAACAACAGACCTTGTGCCAGTTTCATGATGTGCATCCTGCTCGGGGTGATAATAAACAACTAGGTGAGCCGGCCGGATTTGGATGAGCTTAGTTTTGATGATCTGGGTAACAGTCTGATAAGACTTTAAATTTAATTCTGGAAATAAGTCATACAGGAAACCGTCATGAAGCGAATTCCACTGCTGTTGTTGCTGTTGGCCGCCTTGCCTGCGGCGGCGGGCCAGGTGATCGTCAACAAGGGGATGTCCAGCGCGGATACCTTTGCCCTGCGGGACAAGCTGGCGCGGGAACATGAATGGCAGGAGTGGCTGCGTTTCCAGCAGGCCATCAAGTGGCTGGAGGTGTTGCCGGTCAACTGCGAGCTGATGAGTGAGCAGGGCGGGGGTTATCGCTGTGGTGGCGACTATTACCGGCCCTATCGGCAGGATGGTCGTGACATCTATATTCAGGGGGATCCCAGTGGTGTGACGCCGGGTCAGCGCCCGCAACAGCCAATAGAAAAGGCGCCCTGAGGCGCCTTTTTTGCGAGGGTACGCTTACTTGGCAGCGTAACGCTCGGCAGAGGTAACGATCTCGGCTTCGGCAGCAGCCTTGTCGCCCCAACCTTCCACCTTGACCCATTTGCCCGCTTCCAGCTCTTTGTAGCGCTCGAAGAAGTGCTGGATCTGGGCGCGCAGCAGCTCGGGCAGATCGTTCACATCCTTGATGTGGTCGTACTGCTTGGTCAGCTTGGAGTGCGGCACGGCCACGATCTTGGCATCTTCGCCAGATTCGTCGGTCATCTTCAGCACGCCGACCGGGCGGCAGCGAATGACGGAGCCGGCCAGCAGCGGGTAGGGAGTCGGAACCAGAACGTCGACCGGATCACCATCCAGAGACAGGGTGGCGTTCACATAACCGTAGTTGCACGGGTAGAACATAGGGGTCGACATGAAGCGATCAACGAAGATGGCACCGCTGTCCTTGTCGACTTCGTATTTGATCGGGTCGGCATTCTGCGGGATTTCGATGATGACATAGATGTCGTCGGGCAGGCTCTTGCCAGCCGGTACCAGGTTCAGGCTCATGACGTTTCCTTCAGTGTTGGAGTCAAGTTTGCAGGCCGATATTATAGCGATGTCGCGTCAAATGACCATATTTCAAGGGCACTGTGACCGCCTTGGCTGATGCCATGCTGCTCGGGTCGGTCAAATGGCGGCCCGCTTGTCTGGGTCGATTGACGTCTCGTCACGCCCGCGGCTTGCGACCCAACCTCAACAGACCCTAGAATGCGCACTCCCTTTACTGGAAAAGGCAGCGGTATGCACATTCACATCCTCGGGATCTGCGGCACCTTCATGGGTGGTCTGGCGGTGTTGGCAAAACAGCTTGGTTATCGAGTCACTGGCTCGGATGCCAACGTCTATCCCCCCATGAGTACCCAGCTCGAGCAACAGGGCATAGAGCTGACCGAGGGCTATGACCCGTCCCAGCTCGATCCGGCGCCGGATCTGGTGGTGGTCGGCAATGCCATGAGTCGTGGCAATCCCTGCGTGGAATATGTGCTGGACCGCAATCTGCCCTATATCTCAGGTCCCCAGTGGCTGCTGGAGCATGTGCTGCAGGATCGCTGGGTGCTGGCCGTGGCAGGCACCCATGGCAAGACCACCACTGCCAGCATGCTGGCCTGGGTGCTCGAATACGCCAAGCTGGAGCCGGGTTTCCTCATCGGTGGCGTGCCGGGCAACTTCCCGGTTTCCGCCCGTCTCGGTTCCGCCCCCTTCTTCGTCATCGAAGCGGACGAGTATGACTGCGCCTTCTTCGACAAGCGTTCCAAGTTCGTCCACTACCATCCGCGTACCCTGGTGATGAACAACCTGGAGTTCGACCACGCGGACATATTCCCTGATCTGGCCGCCATCCAGCGCCAGTTCCACCACCTGATGCGCACAGTGCCGAGCAACGGCCGGGTGCTGTTCCCGCAGGGCGATGACAACCTCACCGCGGTGCGCAAGATGGGCTGCTGGAGCGAGGTGGAGCTGGTGGGTCAGGACGACGCCAAGTGGAAGGCGGTCAAGCTGGCCGACGACGGCTCCGCCTTCGAGGTGTGGCTGGATGGGCAGAAGCAGGGCGAGGTGCACTGGGAGTGCATCGGCGAGCACAACGTCAACAACGGCCTGATGGCCATCGCCGCCGCCCGTCACGCCGGTGTCATGGTGGAGCACGGCATAGCCGCCCTCTGCCAGTTCAAGTCTCCCAAGCGGCGGATGGAGCTCAAGGGTGAAGTGGCAGGCATTAGCATCTATGACGACTTTGCCCACCACCCGACCGCCATCGAGACCACCCTCGGCGGGCTGCGTGCCAAGGTGGGCAAGGCCCGCATCCTGGCGGTGCTGGAGCCGCGCTCCAACACCATGAAGCTGGGGGTGCACAAGGAAGAGCTGGCCGGCTGCTTCGACGGTGCCGACGAGGTGTTCTTCTTCCAGCCGCCCAATATCGGCTGGGATCTCGGCGAGGTGACGGCTCACATGAGCCGACCGGCCAAGGTGTTCAACGATCTGGAGACCCTGATCAACCGGTTGGTGGCCGAGTGTCGCGATGGCGATCATATTCTGATCATGAGCAACGGCGGCTTCGGCGGCATTCATGACAAGTTGATCGCCCGCCTCAAGGATTATCACGGTCAACTATGACGCCCTTGATGAGTCCGCTTTGGTTTTCAGGTTCACAGAGGCCCGCATGAATAAACACGTCACCCTGGCGCTGACCGGCGCCTCCGGCGCCCCTTACGCCCTGCGCCTGCTTGAGTGTCTGGTGCAGGCGGACTATCGGGTCTATCTGCTCGCCTCCTCCGCCGCCCGTGTGGTGCTCAAGACAGAGCAGCAGCAGGAGTGGCCGGGCTCACCCAGGGAGCTCTCCGCCTATCTCTGTCGCCAGTACGGCGCCAAAGAGGGTCAGATTGTGGCCTGCGGCAAGGAGGAGTGGTTCTCGCCGGTGGCCTCGGGGTCGGCGGCGCCGAAACAGATGGTGGTCTGCCCCTGCTCCATGGGAACCGTGTCGGCCATCGCCAACGGCGCCTCCGACAACCTGCTGGAGCGGGCGGCAGATGTGGTGATCAAGGAGCGCGGCCAGCTGATCCTGGTGCCCCGCGAGAGCCCCTTCTCCGCCATCCATCTGGAGAACATGCTGAAACTGGCGCGACTCGGGGTGACCATAATGCCGGCCGCGCCCGGTTTCTATCATGAACCGAAAAGCATCGAGGATCTGGTGGACTTCATGGTGGCGCGGATCCTGGATCACCTCGGGGTCGAGCACGCGCTGACCAGCCGCTGGGGTTACGCCAATTCCTGACCTGTGGTGCATCACCTTGCTGGCTGTCTCTCGCGACAGAGGCTGAACCGGCCGCAAACGGACAAACAAAAGCGGCGCCGACCTGAACAGTCCGGCGCCGCTTGTCATTCACGAGGCGGGTTATGCGGCCTGGATGGGGGCCGTTACGTACTTGAACAGAAAATCGGTCACATCTTCCCGGGACGGGCGTTGTGGCTGATTGATCATCTGCATCATGACGTAACCAAAACCGGTCAGGGAGCGGGCCAGGTCCTGGGCGGACAGCACACTCCGGATCTCACCGGCATCCATGGCGCGTTGCAAATGGGGCGCGATGCGCTCCAATGCCTTGTCCAGCAGCTTGGCATAACGGGGCCAGACCTCTTCCCGCACCGACGAACTCCACTCCAGCCAGATGCTGGCGTGGTCAGGCTGATCGTAGGCGGCATCGACAAACAGCTTCACGTGACGGCGAATGCTGTCGTTGATCGGACCCTGGCCGGTATAGGCCTGTTCCAGCATCTGGTGAACGAAACGTTCGATCTCGGCCAACACTTCATCCACCAGCTCTTCGCGGGTGTTGAAATAGTTGAACACGGTAGCTACCGAGACTTTGGCCTGTTCTGCTATCTCGGCGTGACCCGCACGGCCTATGCCGCGACGGGAGAACACCTCGATGGCACATTCCATCAATTGATTGCGACGAGCTTCCGGAGAAAGCCGGGTTCGACGTCTTATTTCTGCGCGTGGTTCCATAGTTTTTTCATCTAATAGTTATTGATTATGGTGTTTATAGTATTGTCACCGATAATGCCCGAGGGCCTGCTAACTCTATCAATTAAAATAAGCCGATAAAAGCATCACGTATGCCTGACGCCTCTCGGCTTGGATGGTAGAATCCTCGGTTTTGACGTTAATGAACGGCCAAATCCCCTTTGGCCATGAGGGAGTAAGTGATGAAACACACCGTCGAGGTGATGATCTCCGAGGCTGAAGTAGCCGCCCGGATCGCCAAATTGGGTGAAGAGATCACCGCCCGTTATCAGGGTTCTGACGAAGTGGTCATGATTGGCCTGCTGCGTGGCTCTTGCGTCTTCCTGGCCGATCTGTGCCGCCAGACCCCGCTGCCCGTCACCCTGGATTTTATGACCGCCTCCAGCTATGGCTCCGGCATGCGCAGTACCCGTGACGTTCGCATCCTCAAAGATCTGGATGACGACATCAAGGGCAAGGACGTACTGATCGTCGAAGACATCATCGACACCGGCTACACCCTCAACAAGGTGCGTGAAATCCTGTCACTGCGCGAGCCTAAATCCCTCGCCATCTGCACCCTGCTGGACAAACCGTCCCGCCGCGAGGTGCAGGTGCCGGTGGACTGGATCGGTTTCTCCATTCCGGACGAATTCGTGGTGGGTTGTGGTATCGACTACGCCCAGAAGTACCGCAACCTGCCGTTTATCGGCAAAGTGGTACCCCAGGAGTAAGCCAGGTTCAGGAATATCACGGGTGAAGTGGCCTTGCGCCCTTTACTCTGTGCAGGCGGCCTTGGCCGCCTTTTCTGTATCGAGCCGGATTCAACCATCACAGAGGTTGCAATGAACGCACTGGAAATCAGCGGCCTGAAAAAGACCTATCAGGGGGGCGTCGAAGCCCTTAAAGGCATCGATCTGACCGTCAAGCAGGGGGATTTCTTCGCCTTGCTCGGCCCCAACGGGGCAGGCAAGTCCACCACCATAGGCATCATCAGCTCGCTGGTGAACAAGAGCGCCGGCAAGGTAAAGGTGTTCGGCTACGACATAGACAACCAGCTGGAGCAGGCCAAGGCCCAGCTCGGCCTGGTGCCGCAGGAGTTCAACTTCAGCCAGTTCGAGAAGGTGAGCCAGATCGTCATCCATCAGGCCGGTTTCTATGGCGTACCCAGGGCCGAAGCCAAGATCCGCGCCGAGAAGTACCTGCGCCAGCTCGATCTGTGGGACAAGCGCGACATGCCGGCCCGCACCCTCTCCGGCGGCATGAAGCGCCGGCTGATGATCGCCCGCGCCCTGATGCACGAGCCCAGACTGCTGATCCTGGACGAACCGACCGCCGGGGTGGATATCGAGATCCGCCGCTCCATGTGGACCTTCCTCAAGGAGCTCAACGAGCAGGGCGTCACCATCATCCTCACCACCCACTATCTGGAAGAGGCCGAGATGCTGTGCCGCAACATAGGCATCATCGACAAGGGTCGGCTGATTGAAAACACCAGCATGAAGAAGCTGCTCGGCAAGCTGAGCCGCGAGACCTTCATGCTGGATCTGGCACCGGGCTCCGCCGTGCCGAACGTGCCCGAGTTCAACGGCCGCATGCAGGACGAGCGCACCCTGGAGGTGGATCTGGACAAGAGCCAGTCCCTCAACAGCCTGTTCGAGCAGCTGTCGGGCCAGCAGGTGCAGGTACTGAGCATGCGCAACAAGGCCAATCGGCTGGAAGAGCTGTTCGTCAGCCTGGTCGAGGAGGGGAGAAAAGCATGAATCTGACCACTTATTACATCGCCTTCAAGAGCATTCTGGCCAAGGAAGTGAGCCGCTTCACCCGGATCTGGATCCAGACCCTGGTGCCGCCCGCCATCACCATGAGCCTCTACTTTGTCATCTTCGGCAACCTGATAGGTTCGCGCATCGGTGACATGGGGGGCTTCAGCTACATGGAGTTCATCGTGCCTGGCCTCATCATGATGTCGGTGATCACCAACTCCTACTCCAACGTCGCTTCCTCCTTCTTCAGCGCCAAGTTCCAGCGCAACGTGGAGGAGCTGCTGGTGGCGCCTGTGCCCAACTACGTCATCATCGCTGGTTACGTGGGCGGCGGTGTGGCCCGAGGCCTCTGTGTCGGCCTCATCGTCACCCTGGTGTCGCTGTTCTTCGTGCCGCTGCAGATCCACCACCTGTTCAGCGTCTGCTTCACCGTGCTGCTGACCGCCATCCTCTTCTCGCTGGGGGGGCTGATCAACGCCGTGTTTGCCAAGACCTTCGACGACATCAGCATCATTCCCACCTTCGTGCTGACGCCACTCACCTACCTGGGCGGGGTCTTCTACTCCATCAGCCTGCTGCCCCCCTTCTGGCAGGGGGTCTCCCAGGTGAACCCCATCATCTACATGGTGAACGCGTTCCGCTACGGCTTCCTCGGCATCTCGGACGTGCCGCTCGGCACCGCCTACCTCATCATCATCGGCTTCATCGTGGCCCTCTACGGTCTGGCCTGGTGGCTCATCTCCCGCGGCACCGGGCTGCGGCACTGAGTCCTACTCAAAACGGGGCGTCCATGCGGGCGCCCCGTTTATTTCTGCGTTGCCTTACAAAAAATGAAAACAGTGGCGTGAGCCGCCGTCGAACTCATTGCGGCTCGGTCGGGAAGGGTTAGAATCTAGCTCTCTCTATAAAGAGGTAGCCCATGCCCGCGTATTTGCGCATGCTGGCCAATCTGGCCCTGGGGGGATTCTTCGTGGCCTCGGCGGCTTTCAAGCTGGCATCCCCGGCGTTGTTTATCGAGCAGATCGGTGCCTTCGGCCTGATCTGGTCGTCGCTGATCCCGGCAGTTGCCTGGGGGCTGATCGCGCTTGAGCTCTGCGCCGGGCTGGCGGTGATCGCCAACTTGCGCTGGGGGCTCTGGCTGGTGATGGCGCTGCTGGCCCTGTTCATTCCCGTGTTGGGCTATGGCGTCGCCATCGGGCTCGACATCGCTTGTGGCTGCCTGGGCCGTGCCGATCTCGGCTCGCTGCCACAGGCCATTGTGCGGGATCTGCTGCTACTGACGCTCGCGGGCGCCCTGCTGCGACGCTCCCGCCCCGTTTCAATCGTTAGTAAGGAGTAGTGACATGATGAGATTGCGATCCCGCACCCTGGTTGCCTCGCTGATCGCCGCCAGCTTTGCCCTGAGTGGCTGCGGTGACAATCAGTTCGAGCAGGAGACCAAGCTGGAGCAGGCGGCGGTGCAGCTTGCCCAGGAGGCCCAGCAGGGGGGTTATCAGCTGTTGACCGTGGCCGAGTTGAAGACCCGGATGGACAAGGGGGAGGAGCTGGTGATCATCGACACCATGCCCTATGAGGACGCCTTCAAGAAGGAACACATCCCGGGGGCCAAGAACTTCGTCTTCGTGAAAGAGGCCAAGTCAGGCGACAACTGGAGCCAGATCGTGGAGGGGAGCGGCACGCCTGAGCAGTTCCAGGCGTTGCTGGGGGACGACAAGACCCGCCCCGTGGTGATTTACTGCGGTTTCGTCAAGTGCGGCCGCAGCCACAACGCCGCCGCCTGGGCCGTGACCCAGGGCTATCAGCAGGTCTATCGGGTGCCGGGTGGCATCTTCGCCTGGAAAGGCGCCGGTTACCCCGTCACTGCCGAGTAAATATGTCCTGCCTACAGGGACGGTATAGCTGAAAAGAAGAAGCCCGCAATTGCGGGCTTCTCTCGTATGGTCAAGTTCAGGTCAGAGTTGGGGGGCGTCGTACTGCTCGGGTTCGTCGCTATAGACACAGACGTTCCACTTGGCGGCCAGACCCTCATCGGCCAGGCAGTAACGTTCGAAGAAGGCTTTGATTTCCGCGCGCTGGCAGTGGGCTTCGAAGCTGGCCATATCTTGCCAGATCTCGTTGAAGGCGATGGGGAAGCTCTCCCCCTCGGCAAACGGACTGGCGATGTGGCGGGTCACCCGATATTGCAGACAGCCATCTTCGCGCAGGGTATTGGGCTCGAGGGCCTGCAGCACCTGAAACAGGGCCTGCTCCTGACCGGGCTTGGGCAGGAACTGGGCGATGCAATAAACCTTCTTGGACATGAGACTCTCCTGGTTGTGGCTGATTCAGGCTTGCTGAAGCGTGACCACACGGTTGTCGATGAGGCGGGCCTTGCCGAGATAGGCCGCCATCAGGATCACCAGTTGCTGGCTCTGCTCGGTGGCGGATTCGAGGGTCGCGGCATCGACGATGTCGATGGCATCGGTGCGGAAACCGGCGTTGTCGAGGCGCTGGCTGGCCTGCGCCACCAGGGAGGGCAGGTGGTGATCCCCCGCTTCAATCTCTCCGGCGATCCAGTTCATGGTGCGTGCCAGCTCGGGGGCCAGCGCCCGCTCGGCGGCGGTCAGATAGCCGTTGCGCGATGACAGCGCCAGCCCGTCCTCGGCCCGCACCGTGGGCACGCCGACGATCTCGATGGGCATGGCCATGTCGGCCACCATCTTGCGAATGAGCGCCAGCTGCTGGTAATCCTTCTGGCCGAAGCAGGCCACGTCAGGCTGCACCAGGTTGAACAGCTTGGTAACGACTGTGCTGACACCGCGGAAGTGGCCCGGACGCAGCGCCCCTTCCAGCAGACCGGAGAGACCCGGCACCTCGACGAAGGTCTGGCTGGCCAGCCCCTGCGGATACATGATCTCCGGGGTCGGGGTGAACACCAGATCCACGCCGGCGCTCTCCAGCGCGGCGCAATCCTGCGCCAGGGTGCGCGGATAGTTGACGAGATCCGCTGCCTTGTCGAACTGCATGGGGTTGACGAAGATGCTGACCACCACCTTCTCGGCGTGGCTGTGCGCCTCTTTCACCAGCGTCAGGTGTCCCTGATGCAGGTTGCCCATGGTGGGCACGAATGCGATGGCACGCCCTTCACGGCGCCATTGGCCGATCTGTTCACGCAGAGCGGCAGGATTGTTAACGACCAACATCGGCAGTTCACCTTCGGAAATATCAAACAGAGGAAACGGGTTGCATCGGCGGGAAAGGGAGGGCGAAACGGGGGCCTGTGCCCCCGCTCTCATCCATACCGCCGGATCAGTTGAAACAGTGTTCGGGGCCGGGGAAGGTGCCCTCGCTCACCTGCTGCACATAGAGCCGGATGGCGGCATGCATGTCGCCGGTTTCGGCCAGGAAGTTCTTGGTGAACTTGGGCACGTAACCCGAGGTGATGCCGAAGGCATCGTGCATCACCAGGATCTGGCCATCGGTGGCGGGACCGGCACCTATGCCGATCACCGGGATGCGCAGCGCCTTGGTGATGCGCTCGGCCAGGGCGACCGGCACGCACTCGAGCACCAGCATCTGGATGCCGGCTTCCTGCAGGCAGAGCGCCTGGCGGTAGATCTCCTGGGCCTGGAACTCGTCGCGCCCCTGCACCTTGAAGCCGCCAAACACATGGACGGATTGCGGGGTGAGGCCGAGGTGGCCACAGACAGGCACGCCATTGCGAGTCAGGTGGCGAATGCTGTCACACAGCCAGTCGCCCCCTTCCATCTTCACCATGCGGGCACCGGCGGCCATCAGCCGGGCGGCGTTCTGGTAGGTCTGATCCGGGGTGGCATAGCTCATGAACGGCATGTCGGTCACCACCAGCGCATTGGTGGTGCCGCGCACCACACAACGGGTGTGATAGACCATCTCATCCATGCTGACCGCCAGCGTGTCCTGGCCCCCTTGCAACACCATGCCCAGCGAATCGCCGATGAGCAGCACGTGGGCGCCCTCGTCGTCGAACAGCTTGGCGAAGCTGGCATCATAGGCGGTGATGGCGGTGATGCGTTGCCCTTCCTGCTTCATCTTCAGCAGGCTGGCGGTGGTGATCTTGCTCATAACGTTGCTCCTACTCGCCGCGTGTGTCCGTGAGGATCACAAGGGCGTCGATGGCTCTGCTCATCAGGGTTCCCCAAGTGCTGCCACGGGGGCAATGATGGCAAGATCATTGTGCGGGCAGCGGGCAACCAGTTGTGCGAGCGGGGTGCCGCAGGGCAGCACCAGAGCGGGCGCAATCTCGGCAAGGGGCAGCAGCACGAACTCCCGCTCCTTCATGCCGTAATGGGGAACGACGAGGCGCTCATGCCTGATGATCCGATCGCCATAGAGCAGCAGATCGAGATCCAGGGTTCTGGGGCCCCAACGTTCATCCTTGCGCACACGTCCCTGTTCCAGCTCGATTTTTTGCAGTTGATCCAGCAAGGCCAGGGGGCCGAGCCGGGTGTTCAGCCGCACCACGGCGTTGACGTAGTCCGGCTGATCCGCAGGGCCCATGGGGCGACTGCTGTAAAACGAGGAGGCCTGTTGCAACTCGGACTCCGGCAGCGCCGCCAGTGCGACCACGGCGCGGCGGGCCTGGCCGAGCGGGTCAGCCAGATTGGAGCCGATGGCAACGAAGACCTCGGTCATTACTCGGCCGCTTTCGGCTTGCGACGACGGGGGCGACGACGGTTGCGGCTGTTGCTGTTACCGCTGCGCTTTTCGTCGGTCGCAGGTGCGCGTTCACCGCCCCGGGTCGCTTCCCGTTGCAGTTGCGGGCGCACGTCCGGATTGGACTCCACATAGCGTTCCCACCAGCTGGCGAGCTCGCCGAGGCCGCGCTCGACCCGGTTGCGCAGCAACAGGAAGTCGTAGGCGGCGCGGAATTTCGGGTGCTCCATGGCCCGCTCGGGGTGACGACCCTGACGGCGGGTCAGTCGCTGTTGCAGCGCCCAGATGTCGCGCACATCCGTGGTGAACCGGCGCGGTACGGCGATGATCCGCACCTGGTTGTCCAGCACCTCGTTGATGGCCAGCATGAAGGCGTCGTGCCAGGGCAGGCCGCTCTCGTTTTCCAGCACGCGGGCGCGGGCTTCGACACAGCCCCACAGCAGGGTGGCGTAGAGGAAGGCCGGGGTGACTCGCTTGTCGGCCCGCACCCGGGTGTCGGTATCGAGCAGCGCCAGTTCGATGAACTGCTCGAACGGCGAGGTGCCGTGGGGCGTGAACAGGGCGGCCACCTGCGGGAACAGCGGCTGGAACAGCCCGTATTCGCGCATCAGCTTGTAGGTCGCCAGGCCATCGCCAGCCAGGAACAGCTTGAGGGTCTCCTCAAACAGGCGGGCGGCGGGGATGTCCTGCAGCAGGGATGCCAGCTCCTTGATGGGGGCGGCGCTGCGCGGGCTTATGGTCATGTCCAGCTTGGCGGCGAAACGCACGGCGCGCAGCATGCGCACCGGATCCTCGCGATAGCGGGTCTCGGGGTCGCCGATCAGCTCCAGCTTGCGCTGGGCGAGGTCCTCGATACCGCCCTCGAAATCGTGCAGGGTGAAATCCCTGGCACTGTAATAGAGGGCGTTGACGGTGAAGTCGCGACGCTCGGCATCCTCTTCTATGGTGCCGTAGACGTTGTCGCGCAGCAGCATGCCTTCATCAGACTGGGCCGACACATGCTTGCTGGTATTGACCTGATGGTGGTGACCCCGGAAGGTGGCCACTTCGATCACGTCACGACCAAAGACGATGTGGGCCAGGCGGAAGCGGCGGCCGATCAGGCGGCAGTTGCTGAACAGCGCCTTGATCTGCTCCGGCGTCGCGTTGGTAGCGATGTCGAAATCCTTTGGCGTCTTCCCGAGCAGCAGATCCCGGACACCCCCGCCGACCAGGTAGGCATCATAGCCACCCTTGTTCAGGCGATAGAGCACCTTGAGCGCATTCTCGCTGATCTCTTTGCGCGAGATGGGGTGCTGGTCACGGCTTAAGGTACGGCGTTGCCCGGTTACGTGGGCCGGGATGGGAGACTCCACCGACTGCTCGCCGTCTTCCTTGCCGAGCACCTTGCGGCAAAAGTTTGCGATCTGGGAAAAAATGGTACACCTCTTCATGACTTCAAATTGACGGGAGGCCAAAAAATAGCGGCCTATCATAGCTCAGGCCTGACCAAATGAAAAACGATGTGGTTCATTCAAAAAGTTCAGGCTTGGCTAACCAAAAAACTGTGTTGTCCATGTCAGCGCGCTCAGGCCTGACCCAATGCAAAGCCCGGTGTTCCCTGTTCCAGGCTGATCTTCTCTCTGGCTGGAACCCGGTCGAGCCGCCAGTGGGCAATGCCCCAGCCGATGATCTCGTCAATGCGGCTCGCCATCAGCTCGGGAGGGGGGCACTGGCCGAGAAAGTGCAGCGCCTGCCACAGGGCCGGCCTGACCTCGTCCAGCGCCAGTGCCGGCGCATGGTTCTGCTTCGACAGCTTGTGGCCATCCGCCAGCACAGCCAGTGGCAGGTGCACCCAGGCAGGTACGCTGGCCCCCAGCGTCTGGTAGAGGGCAACCTGGCGCACCGTGGGCTCCAGCAGATCGGCGCCGCGCACTATCTCTGTGATGCCGCTGTCCATGTCGTCCACCACCACCGCCAGGTTATAGGCGTAGAGGCCATCCCGGCGGCGTATGATGAAGTCCTCTTCGGCCAGCGCCGCAGGAACCGCAATGCGGCCCTGCAACCCATCCTCGAAATGGTAGACCGGATGATGCTGGCGCAGCCGGGCGGCGCATCCCTCGGCCCCGAGACCAAGCTCACGACAGTGGCCGCGGTACAAGCCGCCGCCCGCCATGATCTCGCGCCGGGTACAGCGGCACCAGTAGAGATCGCCAGCCTGATAGAGCTGCCCGATGATCTCGTCATAACGACCATGACGCCGGCTCTGGTACATCACTTCCCCATCCCACTCCAGGCCATGGGCCGCCAATGTCTGCAGTATGAGCGGGGCGGCACCGGCCATCTCCCGCGGCGGATCTATGTCTTCGATCCGCACCAGCCAGCGTCCCTGTTGCGCCCTGGCCTGCAAGAAACTGCCGAGCGCCGCAATCAGGGAGCCAAAATGGAGCGGGCCTGACGGGGAGGGGGCAAAGCGACCTGTATAGGGGCGAGTCTGGGGTGACGGGACTGTATTCACGGGCATGGCAATCAGGGCAAGCGATTCATTGAGGCTGCATTCTGGGACGCCCAGACCAAAAGCTCAATAAAAAAGGGAGCTCGCAAGCTCCCTTTTTTCAGTTATGCCAGTGGTCGGTATTAACCGGCCATCTGTTTTTCCTTGATTTCAGCGAGTGTCTTGCAGTCGACACAGAGGTCGGCTGTCGGACGGGCTTCCAGACGACGGATACCGATCTCGATACCGCAATGCTCGCAGTAACCGAAGTCATCGTCTTCAAGCAGCACCAAGGTCTTCTCGATCTTCTTGATCAGCTTGCGTTCACGGTCGCGGGTACGCAATTCGAGAGCGAACTCTTCTTCTTGCGCGGCGCGATCCACGGGATCCGGAAAGTTGGCTGCCTCATCCTTCATGTGGTCAACGGTGCGGTCAACTTCCTGCATCAGTTGGTTGCGCCAGGCTCCCAGGATCTTGCGAAAATGTGCCTTTTGTTGGTCATTCATGTACTCCTCACCCGGTTTTTCCTGGTAAGGCGCCACACCCGCAATGGCCAGGGGGCCCAGAGATTTCCTGTTTTCGCCTGTTGGCATGCCCTGTCTCCTAATTCAGCACGCTACCCGTGCCATCCATAAATTGAGGGCGACATCTATAGCAGAAGGGTAACGCGTAGGCAAACAAGCCGTACCAATTATGTTACCCATCCCAACATTTATTCGCTGCCCTCGGGTAGCAGGTGACAAGATTCAAACGGGATAAAATCTTGGGCCACCATGCTCTGCACCCCAACATGGGGTCGATAGCATAAAATTTCAACCCCTGCCGCAATTGCTTGCTCAATAAGCAGACTATAGTGCGGATCTATGTGTGCTGCAGGGCGCATTCTCACTATTCCGGAGTGCAAAACCATAAATAGCAGCACGGCTCTGTGCCCTGCCGCCTTCATGGCCATCAATTCACGCAAATGCTTGGCGCCACGGGTGGTGACCGCATCGGGGAAGTAGCCCATGCCGGCTTGCTCCCGCTCATCGAGCAGGGTCACGGATTTCACCTCTATGTAGCATGAGGGCCTGTGGTCATCCTCCAGCAGCAGGTCGATGCGACTGTTCTCTTCGCCGTATTTCACTTCTGTGCGCAGCCTGGCGTAGCCGGCGAGCGGGGCCAGCGCCCCCTGTTCGATCAGCTCGCGGGCTATCTGGTTGGCGCGCGCCGTGTTGACGCAGATGAAGTGCCCCGCCGGGCTCTCGGCGATTTCCCAGCTGTGGGGCAGCTTGCGCTTGGGGTTGTCGGAGGTGGAGTACCAGACCCGGGTGCCCGGCTCGGCGCAGCCGGTCATGGCGCCGGTATTGGCGCAGTGGATGGTGATCTGCTCGCCGTTGTCGAGCAGCACATCGGTCAGGAAGCGCTTGTAGCGGGAGATGAGCTGCCCGGATTGCAGGGGGGGATCGAAAATCATGGTGCTGTTCTCTCTTTTATAGGCAGGAAGCGAGGCCGAGCGACTGTCACGACGCCATCTTCTCTCTGGCGCGCAGGGGCCAGCAGGCGAGCGGCTCATAGCGAACCCCGTCCGGGGTGGCAATGGATTGATAGAGGCAGAAGTGATCCGCGTGCAGCAAAAAATCCGGCGCCGGCAAGGTGTCGGGCGCCTCGCTCGCCTTGCGCGACAGGGTGACGTGGGGGCGATAGCCCTGCTCGCCGTTGCCAAGCCCCAGCTTCTCGCCGTGGCGGCGCAGCGCCCTGGCCAGCACGTTCAGCTCGTTCGGCCAGTCACCCGGTCCCACCCAGGCCGCCTTGGCACGGCTGAACCAGCCGGTCTCATCCAGCCTGATGGTCAGTGGCGGACAGTGCTGCCGCTCGGCGGCGGCCATCAGGCGGGCAGTGGTGACCTGATCGGCTTCACCGAGAAAGGCCAGCGTCAGGTGGAGGTTGGCTTCGGGGACCGGCTGGCCCGGCCAGGGGCGCTGGTCACGCCAGTCGATCAGCTCGGGGGCGAGCCGGTGCAGGGGCAGGGCAAAGAAGAGTTTGGCCATTTCTGGGGAGTGTGCCTTTTTACGCTCATGACATGGCCCCCATTCTATGGCAGCCGTGGTGGTCATGTCTCGCCGCAGCGTATCTCGGTGCCATGGCCGTGAATGCTAGGGCAGCCGTGGCGGTCATGTCTCGCCGCAGCGTATCTCGGCGCCATGGCCGTGGATGCCAGGGCAGCCGTGGCGGTTATGTCTCGCTGGCGACATCTGCTCACGGTGGTGGCGGATGCTATGGCAGAATGGGCGCCGTTTTTAAGGTCATCACAGAAGGTGCTCGTCGCTTTGTCCCAACTCCCCATAGTGTCCGTGTTGCCGGCGCTGTTTGCCGCCATCGACAGCCATGCCAGCGTGATCCTGCAGGCGCCGCCCGGCGCGGGCAAGTCGACCCTGCTGCCGCTGGAACTGGTCCGCCAGAACCGGCTGCCCGGTCGCATCATCATGCTGGAGCCTCGTCGTCTGGCGGCGCGCAACATAGCGGGCTTTCTGGCCCGTCAGCTGGGGGAGCAAGTGGGCGAGCGCATCGGCCTGCGGGTAAGGGGCGAGAGTCGCACCAGTGCCCGGACCCGACTCGAGATCGTCACCGAGGGGGTGCTGACCCGGATGCTGCAACAGGATCCCGAGCTGGCGGGCGTGTCGCTCGTCATCTTCGATGAGTTCCACGAGCGCAGCCTGCACGCCGATACCGCTCTGGCTTTTGCCATCGAGAGCCAGCAGGGGCTGCGGGACGATCTCAAGCTGCTCATCATGTCCGCCACCCTGGATGGCATGGCGCTGGAGGCCCTGTTGCCGGACGCCCCGGTGATCCGTTCCGAGGGGCGCAGCTTTCCCATCGACTATCACTATCGCCCCATCAATCGCCAGCAGTGGCTGGAGCCGCAAGTCGGCGCCGTCGTGCTGGAGGCGCTGGCCAGCGGTGCCGGCAGCGCCCTGGTGTTCCTGCCGGGGCAGGGGGAGATAGAGCGGCTTGCCCAGTGGCTGGAGGGACGGCTGCCGGATGACGTGCGCCTCGCTCCGCTCTATGGGCGCCTCGACATGGCGGCGCAGCAGGCCGCCATCGAGCCGGCGCCTGCGGGCCGCCGTAAGCTGGTGCTCACCACCAATGTGGCGGAGACCTCCCTCACCATAGAGGGCATACACATGGTCATCGACAGCGGGCTGGAGCGGCGCGCCAGCTTTGATCTGAAAAGCGGCGTCACCCGGCTGGAGACCCGCCAGATCGCCAGGGCTTCCGCTACCCAGCGGGCGGGCCGCGCGGGCCGGCTCGGCCCCGGTGTCTGCTACCGGCTCTGGAGCGGCGAGGTGCAGGAGCGTCTCGCCGAGCAGAGCCCGCCGGACATACTGACCCAGGAGCTGACCGGCCTGCTGCTGGACGCCGCCCAGTGGGGCGCCAGGGTGGAGAGCCTGCCACTGCTGGACATGCCCCCCGCCGCCGCCGTGGCCAGCGCCCAGCGGCTGCTGGTCAGCCTTGGCGCCATGACGCCCGAAGGTGAGCAACAACTTACCCCCGCCGGCCGTGCCATGGCGGCCTTCGGTACTCATCCCCGGCTGGCGCGCATGCTGCTGCGGGCCCGCGCGCTGGAGGCCGAGGGTCTGACAGGGATTGTCGCCGATGCCGCTTTCCTGGTGGCGCTGCTGGAAGAAGATCTGCGAGGATCTGAACGCCTCTGTGTGCTGTTTCACCGCCGGCTTGGCGCCCTGCGGCAGGGGGCGGCCCGCTGGTTCGAGCGCCTCGGTGTCAGGTCTGGTGCGTCACAACGTCAGGCACAGGGGCAGTGGCTGGGACTGCTGTGCGCCCTCGCCTGGCCGGACAGGATCGGCAAGCTGCGCAGCGGCAGCCGCTATCAACTCAGTGGTGGGGTGAGCTGCGATCTGGTAGAAGGTCACCCATGCCAGGGACAAGGGGCCCTGATCGCCATCGAGATGGGGCAGAACGATCGTGGCAGCCGCATCTTCATCGCCGAGCCGGTGGAGCTGGACGAGCTGGCGCGCCAGCTGCCGGAGCTGGTGAGCGAGCGCCAGTGGTTCGACTGGGACGAACGGGAGGAGCGGGTGCGGGCCGAGCGCCAGCAGGTGATCGGCGAGCTGGTGCTGAGCCAGCGGCCGCTGACCGAGCTCTCCGATGAGCAGAAGGGGCGCTGTCTGCTGCAGGGGATCCGCCGCAAGGGGTTGCATGTGCTGCCCTGGGATGAGCAGAGCGAAGGGCTGCTGGCCCGTCTGCGCTGTGCCCGCGACTGGCTGCCGGATGACGGCTGGCCCGCCATGGACGACGAAAGCCTGATGGCCCGGCTGGAAGAGTGGTTGTTGCCTGCCCTGAGTGGCATGACCCGGCTGGAGCAGCTGAAGCGGCTCAACCTCAACGACATCCTGCGTCAATCCCTGCCCTGGCCGCTGCCCAAACGGCTGGACGAGGCGCTGCCGAGCCACTTCACGGCGCCGACCGGCAGCCGGGTGCGCATTCGCTATCAGCCGGGTCAGGCGCCTGTGATCCCGGTGCGCATTCAGGAGATGTTCGGGCAAGGCACCACCCCCTGCGTGGCCGACGGCCGGGTGGCGCTGGTGGTGGAGCTGCTCTCGCCGGCCCAGCGGCCGCTGCAGATCACCGCCGATCTTGCCGCCTTCTGGGCCGGTTCCTACGAGCTGGTAAAAAAAGAGATGAAGGGGCGTTATCCCCGTCACTACTGGCCGGATAACCCGCTGGAGGCGATGCCGACCAAGGTGACCAAGAAGAAGATGGGCATCTAGCTGTGATTGGCGCAGCCTGAGCGAACCTGTGGATCACGGCCGCTTGACTAGGGCGCTGCGCGGTTAATCGGCCTGCGGCGCTCGCCAAGACCAATGAGATAATGACTACGCCCGCGATGGCGACATAACGAATAGCAAAGAGGATTCATGGCAACGCAACGACGCAAGCGCGCACCCAAGAAGGTGGCGCCCAAACGCACCATCTGGCGCAAGCTGTTCTGGCTTGGCTTCAAGCTCTCCCTGGTGGTGGCCGCCTTCATGGTGGTGTTTGGCATCTACCTGGATACCAAGGTGCGCGAGCGCTTCGATGGCGAGAAGTGGCAACTGCCGGTGATGGTCTACAGCCGTCCGCTGGAGCTCTACCCCAGCCAGCGCCTCTCCCAGACCCAGATGCTGCGTGAGCTCAACATGCTGAGCTACAAGCAGGTGCGCCAGCCTCACACGCCGGGCGAGTATGCGATCAACGGCAACCGCATCGAGCTTATTCGCCGCCCATTCGCCTTCCACGATGGCGCCGACGGTGCCCGCGGCCTGCGCCTCACCTTCAACGGCGCGCGGCTGGAGGGGATCCAGTCGCTGGAGAACCAGCGCCAGCTCGGCTACGCCCAGATGGACCCTGTGCTGCTCGACCGCCTCAACACCGAGGATCGGGAGGATCGCCTGTTGGTGCGCATCGCCGAGGTGCCCGACAGCCTGCTGGTGACCCTGCTCACCACCGAAGATCGCGACTTCTATCAGCACGGCGGCGTCTCGCCGGTGGCCATATTGCGCGCCATGGCGGCCAACGTGCTGGCCGGTCGCACCGTGCAGGGGGGCAGTACCCTCACTCAGCAGTTGGCCAAGAACTTCTTCCTGACCCGCGAGCGCAGCCTGTGGCGCAAGGCGCAGGAAGCCTACATGGCGGTGCTGATCGACTATCGCTACAGCAAGGACGAGATCCTGGAGGCCTACCTCAACGAGGTCTATCTGGGGCAGAACTTCTCGCAAGGGGTGTACGGTTTCGGGCTCGCCTCCTATTTCTACTTCGGCATTCCGGTCAACGAGCTGGACATAGATCAGGTGGCGTTGCTGGTGGGGCTGGTGAAGGGACCTTCCTATTACGATCCCTGGCGCTTCCCGGAGCGGGCCAAGACCCGGCGTGATCTGGTGCTCAAGCTGCTGATGGATCACGGCAGCCTGCAACCGGCCGAGTACGAACTCGCCAGCAAGCAGCCGCTCGGCATCATCACCCGTGGCCAGATGAGCTATGGTCGCACCCCGGCCTTCATGGGCCTGCTCAAGCGCGAGATCCAGAGCCGTTTCGGCGCCGATCTGCTCAAGCAGTCCGGCCTCAAGATCTTCACCAGCCTGGATCCCATCGCCCAGCACGCCGCCGAGCAGGCGGTGGCATCGGGTCTGACGCTCATCGAGAAGCAGCGCGGCAAGAAGAAGCTGGAGGCGGCCATGGTGGTCTCCGACTGGCACAAGGGCGAAGTGGTTGCGCTGGTGGGGGGACGGGATCCCCGCTACGCCGGCTTCAACCGGGCGCTGGATGCCCGGCGCCAGATAGGCTCCCTGGTCAAGCCGGCCGTCTACCTGACCGGCCTCTCCAACGGCCTGACCCTGGCGACCCCGCTGAAAGATCAGCCGATCCGCATCCGTGGCAAGGATGGCCAGATCTGGACGCCGCAGAACTATGATCGCAAGTTCCGCCAGAGCGTACCGCTGATGGATGCGCTGGCCAGCTCCCTCAACGTGCCGACCGTCAATCTGGGTCTGCAGGTGGGGCTGGACAAGGTGGTGGATACCCTGCACAAGCTGGGGGTCGAGCAGGAGATCCAGCCCTATCCATCGCTGGTGTTGGGGGCCGTGGCCCTGTCGCCTATGGAGGTGAACCAGATGTATCTGCCCATCGCCAACCAGGGGCTGACCCAGCCGCTGTCGGCGATCCGCGCCGTGGTCAACAGCGATGGCAGCACTCTCTATCAGCATGATCAGACCGCCAAGCGGGTCACCGACGAGCAGGCCAGCTGGCTGACCCTGTTCGCCATGACCAAGACGGTGAGCCAGGGCACGGCCCGTGCGCTGAATGCCAAGTTCCCCGGCGCCACCATGGCGGCCAAGACGGGCACCACCAACGAGCTGCGCGATTCCTGGTTTGCCGGGCTGGACAACAACGAGCTGGTCAGCATCTGGGTGGGGCGTGACGACAATACGTCCGCCGGGCTGACCGGGGCCAGCGGCGCCCTGCAGCTGTTTAGCGGCTACATGAGTCAGCGCGGCGTCAACAGCCTGGCGTTGAAGATGCCGCAAGGGGTGAGCTGGGCCAACTTCTCCCGCGCCAGCGGATCCCGCGTGGTCAGCGACTGCCCGGGCAGCCTGCAGGTGCCGGCCAAACTGGCCGGACTGGCCGAGCCCATGAGCTGTGGCAGCCCCTCACCACGCAGCGCGCTGGATGACTGGTTCGGCGGCTTCTTCAACTGATAGACGAAACGGGCAGCCCTGGCTGCCCGTTTGACTGGAGTGCATATGACTTTCCCGTTGTTTGACGCCATCCATCATGTGGCCATCATCGCCAGCGACTATGACCGCTCGCGCCACTTCTATCACCAGGTGCTGGGGCTGCCCATCCTGGCCGAGACCCTGCGCGAGGCACGCCAATCCTGGAAGCTGGATCTGGGCCTGCCCGATGGCAGCCAGTTGGAGCTGTTCAGCTTCCCGGCGCCGCCCGCGCGCCCCTCGAGGCCGGAGGCCTGTGGTCTGCGCCACCTGGCCTTCCGGGTCAGCGAGCTCGACCGCGTCATCCGGCATCTGCAGATCCATCAGATCGAGGTGGAGCCAGTGCGGGTGGATGAACTGACCGGCAAGCGCTTCACCTTCTTCGCCGACCCCGATGGTCTGCCGCTGGAGCTGTACGAAACGGCCCGTTAGCCCGCTTGGTTGCCCGTAACCATTCGCAAAAAAGCCGCCCGGCGAACCGGGCGGCTTTTTTATTGTGTGAGCAAAAGGGAGTTAAGCCGTGGTCAGCAGCGCCACCGCGACGGCCATCACCACCATGCCGACCCAGCCGATGGGCTTGAGGCGCTCGCCAAACAGCAGCAGGCCCCCGAGCGCGGTACCGAGAATGCCGATGGCACCCCAGGTGGCATAGGCGACCGCCAGGTCGATCTTGCCGGTGCTCACGGCTTCCGAGAGCAGGGTAAAGGCGCACAGCACCAGCAGGATGCCGAGGAAGCCCCAGCCCTTGTAGCGGAAACCCACCGAGCGGTTGATCGCCATGTTGGCGCCTATATCCAGCAGGGCCGCGCCGAGCACGATAATCAACGGGTGCATGTGGCCTCCTTTATCTTGCTCAGGCTGGCTGTGCCACGTGGGCGGGCAACCGGCTCATCGTGGGTTTCACCCATTGTCACCATAACAATACCCACTATTGCCAGCACCAGACCTATCAGCTCCTGGGTACCTATGTCGTAACCCAGAAACAGGATGGAGACCAGGGTGATCAGGCCGATCCCCAAGCCTTCCCACAGTGCAAACGCAATACCAATGGAGATTGTTTTGGCGGCTTTGGCCAGCAGCAGATATGAGAAAGAGATGAGGATCCACATCGGCAGATAGTTGAGCCATCCGGCCTCGTTCTCCGGGATCAGGGCCATGCTGGAGGTGCCTGCCACCTCGGTCAGGATGGCGCCCGTCAAAAACATGCGAGCTAAGAGCATGCGACTGAATAACATAAAATTTCCTTCTGTGGCTGCGACGAGGGAGATGATAGCCGCAGTGAGAGCGGGTGCAGCAATCGCTGAGCGTCGACTATTCAGACGCTGAAGGTTTGCCTTGCCGAGGAGGGGCGAGGTAATGTGAATATAGGATCCTCCGTCATCGGCCCCGGTCATGAAGCTTTATCAGATACAACTCTTTGTCGAGTCCGCCAGCAGCGGCTCCATCGCCAACACGGCGCGCCGTCTTGGCAAGAGCCGCAGCGCGGTCAGCACGGCGATCGCGGCACTGGAAGTTGAGCTTGGCGTCGAACTTTTTGAACGAGGGGCCAACCAGAGCCGATTGACCGAGATAGGCGAGCTGGTGCTGGATGACTGCAAGCGGCTGCTGCAGGCGGCCAACAGCCTCAAGCTCAAGTGCGAGCACTATGCCTCCGGTGCCGAGGTGGCGCTGCGGGTGGCGCGGGATGATGCCATCCCCGAGCTGGTCTGGCGCGACCTGCTGGGCGCGCTGCGCCGCCAGTTTCCAGGCACCAGTATCTCGCTGGTGCTGGCCTCGCCCCCCGAGCTGCCCGCCCTGGTGGAGGAGGGGTTTGTCGATGCCGCCTTCGGCCTCATCACAGAGGAGCAGGAGCGCAGCGGCCTCAACATAGATGTGCTCAATCCGATCCGCACCCTGATGGTGGTGGCGCCGAGCCACCCGCTGGCCAGCCTGAAGCGGGTGTTGCAGCAGGATTTGACCGGCCATACCCAGGTCACCCTCTCCTACGTGGATGAATTTTCGGTCAAGAGCCTGCTCCCCATCGGCGGCCAGCACATAGGCCTCTCCAGCTTCGAGTTGATGCGGGATGCTGTGCTGGACGGGTTGGGTTGGGCCGTGCTCCCTTCCCCCTTGATCCAGAGTCAGTTGCGGCAGGGGGAACTGCTGACCCTGAAACACAAATTCAGCCTGCAATGGCGCGATTATGGCGTCTATCTGTCGGAAAACGCCTATCATGGCAAGGTGCTGGCGTGGTTGAAGAAGGCGATCCAGGCCTATCTGGAGCCTTTCGAGTAAGCAGGCAAACCGGGCGTTCCAGGGCCGTTGACGAGGGGCTGAACGCAGTGGCTTCTTGTGATCCATCGCTGCCTGATGGTACATACTGTCAATACACTCATGCAGCGCCTGGAGGCGTGAACGATATGAGCAGTGCCCAAGACAAGGATGAGATCTGGCTGGATGACGACATCATCGAGCTGGACGATGATGAGGTCGTGGTGACCAAGGCGATCAACCCCTGGCAGGTACTGATCGTGGACGATGAACCGGATATTCATCATGCAACCCGGCTGGCACTTTCCAACATTCAATACAAATCCCGTCCCCTCGAACTCCTCAATGCCTACAGTGGTGCTGAAGCGGCCCGTATGCTGCTGGCCAACCCGCGCATCGCGCTGATCCTGCTGGATGTGGTGATGGAGACGGAAGATGCGGGGCTGCGGTTGGTACACCAGATCCGCAACGAGATGCACAACAGCCTGGTGCGGATAGTGCTTCGCACCGGCCAGCCCGGTCAGGCTCCGGAGCAGCGGGTGATCCTCGATTACGACATCAACGACTACAAGACCAAGACGGAACTGACGGTGCAGAAGCTCTACACCACCGTCATCGCCTCGCTGCGCTCCTACGAGACCCTCTGCGCCATCGACAAGAGCCGGCAGGGGCTAGGCAAGATACTGGAGGGGGCGGGGGATCTCTATCACCTTCATTCGCTTCGGGAATTTGCCTCCGGTGTGCTCAAGCAAATCAGCGCCATCCTGGATGTGGGCACGGAGGGGGCCATCTGCGTCGAACGCCGGCCGGGCACCCAGGAGCTGGAGATCCTGGCCGCCACAGGTGACTATGAATCCCTGCTCGACGAGGTGCCATTGAGCGCCTTTCCGGCGCTGCACGACTCTGTGATGAGTGCGCTCGCCAACCGCCGCAACCGCTTCGAACACCCGCAGGATGCGCTCTATATCGCCGCCCAGAACGGCCGTGAGTTTGTGCTCAATTTCACGCCGACCCAGCCGCTCGATCCCCTCGAATGCGATCTGCTGGATGTGTTCTGTCAGCGGATTTCGGCTGCATACGACAACCTTTATCTCTACAACCAGCTGTTGCGCGCCCAGGAGGCGACCGTGGTGGCGCTGGCCGCGCTGGCGGAGTTTCGCGACTCGGATACCGGCGAGCACGTGCTGCGGGTGCAGAAGCTGTCCGATGCCATAGTGGCCGAGATGCAGCAGGCGGGGGCCTACCCCGATGAGCTGACCCCCGGTTTTGTCGACATGATAGGCATGGCCAGCATACTGCACGACGTCGGCAAGGTCGGCACCCCTGACCACATACTGCACAAGCCTGGACGGTTCGAGCCGGATGAACGGCTCATCATGGAGCAGCATGCGGGCATAGGCGCCAACATCCTCTACAAGGCGGGCGAGATGGTCGAAGGCACCAGCTATCTGTCGCTGGGAGCCGAGATCGCCCGTGGACACCACGAGCATTTCGATGGCAAGGGTTATCCGGAGCAACTGGCGGGGGAGGCGATCCCGCTGTCGGCCCGTATTGTGGCTGTGGTCGATGTGTTCGATGCCCTGCTCAGCAGGCGTCACTACAAGGAGCCCTGGTCGCTGGCGCAGACCATGGAATACATACAGTCCCGCTCGGGCAGCCAGTTCGATCCCCAGGTGGTACAGGCGCTCGATCGGCTGGTGGCACAGTCACGGCTGCCTTACGAGGTATGAACGCGTCAGTCTGAAAGTAAAGAAGGGGCCATCAGGCCCCTTTTGCTTTTGTCGCTGTAGCGATGTTTATGCGTTACAGCTAGCGCAGGGCATGGCGTGTTCTCGGTTGTTGCTTTCGAAATGGCAGCAGAAGCAGGCTCAGCAGCAGATCCCCCAGCAAGGCGGCGATGAAGCCTATCGACATGCCACAGATGATGGCCGATTGCTTGAGCGGTACCAGGTAGCTGTAGTTTTGCAGGGTATCTTGCCAGAGCTGGGCATCGGCGCGCAGCAGCAGGTGCGTCAGCTGCTGATACCAGGGGCGATCCTTGAAGGTACTCTCCTGCAACAGCGTCTGCTGCTGGCTCACCAGATGCTGCAGGCTGGTGGCATCCTGTGCAAACACGGGGTCGGGATTGGTGCGATAGTGGTTGACCAGTGCGGTCAGATCGCCGTTGAAGTGTTGATCCGCCGTGCCCTGAAACGGCACCAGGCTGAGGTTGGCCTGCTGCAGACGCGCATCCAGCCGCTGGTAGTAGAGGTCGATCAGACCCGGTATCTGAACGCCCGCCAGCAAACCCAGGGCAAACAGCATAATGCGAAGGTAGCTGCGCATATTCCTCATCATCTCGCTAAATAAGAGCCCTCATACTAGCCGCAAGCCGGGTTCAGGCCAAGATGGCACACCAAACCCCCTCTGGCTGGTCGTGACAGGGCGCCCAGGGGCCATCGCGGGGGCTTGTCTTGTTACCCCCGCTTACATTTATGTGATTCACGTCACGATTTTTATGTTCTAAAATACTGCGCTTTTTTGGGAGAGGAGCGTCTGCATGAACAAGTTTGTGCCGTGTTATCTGGTGGGGGGCCTGATCGCCATCAGCTGGAGTGTCCTGCCTGCCCATGGTCTTTGGGATCAGTGGGATCTCGCCGTCTTCCATCTGGTCAACGGCTGGCTGGGCCAGTCTCGGCTGTGGGCCGATGTGGTGGCTGTGACCAACCATCGCCTGTTCGATCTGGCGGTGCTGGCCTGCATGGGGCTGATCCTCGCGACTGGTTTCTTCCGCTCCCATGAACCCGGTCGCCGCCGTCTGGTGGCCATGGGGATCGTCATGCTGTTGGGGGCCCTGGCTATCAACCAGTTCGGCCATCTGCTGCCGGTCAGCCGGCCCAGTCCGACCCTGACGGTGCCAGATGCGCTGCGTGTCACCCAGCTCAGCGCGATCCCGACCAAGGACTCCTCCAGCGACAGCTTTCCCGGCGACCATGCCCTGTTCCTGATGATCTTCGCCGGCTTCGCCCTGCGCTATCTGCCGCGCCGGGCCAAAGTGACGGCCCTCTTGATGGTGCCGCTGTTTTCGGCGCCCCGCATCCTCTCCGGGGCCCACTGGCTGACGGACGTCTATGTGGGGGCCTTGTCGCTGACCCTGCTCTGCCTGCCACTCTTGCTGCTGACGGGATTGTCGGATGCGCTGATCCGCTGGCTCGCGCCCCGTTTGCCGTGGCTGCACGAGACGGATTGCGGACAACGGGCCGGTCAGCAATAAAAAAAGAAGGTCGGTGCATGCCGGCCTTCTTTTTGGCTACTTCCCATCGGTGACTGTGGTCGTCGCGAAATGACCATGACTACCACCGATGGCCCCAGGCCTGCTGGCCCTCATAGACAAGTATTAGCAGAGCCGTTCGAGCGCGCCTGCCAGGACTTTCTCCAGATAATCGTTTGCATGGGGTGAATGGTTGATCCCGACCAAGATTTTTTATTTTGACTGCCTTAGAATCGCCGCCCGTTGCTGGAGAACTCTGTATGTTAATTAATCTTTTGCGCCTGATATTCATCATCTGTGCCCTGGCTTTCATCTTCATGCTGGTTCAGGCCTGGTGGCAAAAACGGCGACAGGGATCGCTGGAACCCACCCCGTTCTGGCCCGTGGCTGCCATCGGGTTTGTTGCCAATTTTCTCGATACCCTGGGCGTCGGCAGCTTCGCGGTGAAGACGGCCTGTTACAAGCAGTTCAAGCTGATCGATGATCGCCTGTTGCCCGGCACCCTCAATGGTCAGTGCGTGTTGCCGACCGTGACCCAGTCCCTCATCTTCATCGGTGTGGTCAAGGTGGATCCGCTCACCCTCATCAGCATGATGGTGGCGGCGGCTGTGGGGGCGGCCTGGGGTGCACGCCATGTGGCGTCGTTTGATCGACAGACCATACGGCTGGTGATGGCTGTCTCCCTGTTGGTGGTGGCCGGGCTCATCTTCGCGGGCCTGCTGGGGCTGTTCCCCCTCGGCGGCGATGCCATGGGGCTGACCGGCTACAAGCTGGGCATTGCTCTGCTCGGCAACTTCATCTTCGGGGTCTTGATGAACGTCGGCATAGGCCTGTTTGCCCCCTGCATGACGCTGGTCTACCTGCTCGGCATGAATCCGCTGGCGGCCTTCCCCATCATGATGGGCTCCACCGCCGTGCTCAGCGTCTTTTCGGCGGGCACCTTCATCCGCAAGGGAGCCTTCGATGCCAAGGCGGTGCTGGCGGTGGCCATCTTCGGCCCCATTGGCGTGGTGCTGGCCGCCATGCTGGTCAAATCCATGGACATGGAGATGCTGAAGTGGCTGGTGGCCCTCATCGTCATCTATACCTCCTGGACCATGTACGCCTCCTGGCGGGCGGCGCGGCGCCAGTCCCAACCCCGGTTGGCGGGCGTCGCTGGCTAGCCTGTACGGCGCCGTTTTTCGGCGCTGTGCTTGCCGCACCTTGCTGGTTCAGGCGGTGGTGATGCTGACGTGGCCGCTGGGCCTTCATCGTCCCCCATATCTCCTGGACCAGATGCGTCTCCTGGTGGGCGTTGCGGCGTTAGCCTCAACCCCGGCTGGCGGGCGTCGCAGGCTAGCCTGCACCAGTGCCGCCTCCGCCCTGGCTCCCAGAAACACATACAGCCCCAGTGCCAGCAGCAGTCCCACGGCACACCCCATCACCCCGACCGCAGGCCAGAGCAGCTCGCTCTGGCCGAGGGATCCCTTGAACAGCAGCAAGAGTCCCTCGATGGAGACAGCGATCAGGATGGCGGCGATGAAGCGGGTGATGGTGCGGCGAATGGCGCTGTGGCGGAAGATGTCCTTATGCAGCAGCACCTCCTCCTCCAGAATCGTCTTGCCCAGATCGAACACCGCCAGCGCCAGGGTCAGGAATATGATGGCGCTGAAGGCACCGAGCCGGTTCTGCTGCGTCCCGCACAGCAGCAGGTAGAGCTGCTCCAGCCCATGCCAGATCAGGGTAGCGACGATTAGGAACAGCGCCATGCTGAGCACCACGTACACCGCCTTGAACCAGGGCATGGCCCGGCGGCGTTCTCTGTCCCCCATCAGCCAGGCGATCAGCTGATTGAGGCAGAGCGTCAGCTCCCGGCCATGACCCTGCACCACCAGGCGCAGCTGTGCCTGTGGCGCCGGTACGGGGGGCAGGATCCTCGCAGGCTCATGGCTCTGGCCTATGGCCAGTATGAAGGGATAACCCCTGAGCGAGTCGAGGGGGGTGGTGAGCAGCCCCAGCAACAAGGGGGTCAGTTCGGTTTCGTATTCCTGATAGCGCCGCAGCACATCGATGGGGCTCATCTCTGCCATACACACCTCGGTCAAGTGGGCTCCTGCTGATGGTGTGCAAATAGTGGGCCCGCTTTATGACAAAGATGGCAGGGGTTGTTGCACCAGAGAGTGGCAAACGGGAGGAGGCCACAGGGGGATTGCACCAGAACCGTGACAGGGCCTGGGGTGGGCCAGGCATGGGGCAATGAAAAAGGGCCCGTGAAGGGCCCTCTCATCAAACCGGGTCGGGATTAACCCGCCAGCTTGGCAAAGCTGCGCTCGGCGGCGGCCAGGGTATGTTCAATCTCCTTGTCACCGTGCGCCAGTGACAGGAAGCCTGCCTCGTAGGCGCTTGGCGCCAGATAGACACCTTCCTCCAGCATCAGATGGTAGAAGCGCTTGAAACGTTCCATGTCGCAATGGGTCACCTGCTCGTAGCGGGTGATCTCGGCCTCGTCGGTGAAGAAGAAGCCGAACATGCCGCCCACGTAGTTGATGGCAAGCGGGATGCCGTGCTTGGCGGCGGCGGCTTTCAGCCCCTCGGCCACCCGGGCTGTCTTGGCGTTCAGTTGCTCATACAGACCCGGTTCCAGCAGCAGGTCCAGCATGGCGAGGCCGGCGGCCATGGCCACCGGGTTGCCGGAGAGGGTGCCTGCCTGATAAACCGGCCCGGTCGGGGCTATGTACTGCATCACCTTCTTCTTGCCGCCGAAGGCGCCGACCGGCATGCCGGCCCCTATGATCTTGCCGAGGGTGGTGAGGTCAGGGTCGATATTGTAGTAACCTTGGGCGCCGCGCAGGGAGACGCGGAAGCCAGTCATGACTTCGTCCAGGATCAGCAGGGCGCCGGCCTCGTCACAGATGGCGCGCAGCCCTTCCAGGAAGCCGGGTACCGGCGGAATGCAGTTCATGTTGCCGGCCACCGGCTCGACTATGATGCAGGCGATCTCGCTGCCGTACTGGCTGAAGACTTCCCGCACCGAATCCAGATCGTTGAACACGCAGGTCAGGGTGTGCTTGGCGAAATCGGCCGGCACGCCCGGGCTGTTGGGCTGACCCAGCGTCAGGGCGCCTGAGCCTGCCTTGACCAGCAGGGAGTCGGCGTGGCCGTGGTAGCAGCCTTCGAATTTGACGATCTTGTCGCGACCTGTGTAGCCACGGGCCAGACGGATGGCGCTCATGGTCGCCTCCGTGCCGGAGTTGACCATACGCACCTGTTCCATGGAGGGCACTATCTGGCGCACCTTCTCGGCCATCAGCACTTCGATCTCGGTCGGCGCGCCGTAGCTCAGCCCCTTCTCCACCGCCTTGATGACGGCGGCCTTGATGGCCGGGTGATTGTGCCCCAGCAGCATGGGGCCCCAGGAGCCGATGTAATCCACATAGGCCTGACCATCCACGTCATAGAGGTAGGCACCATCGGCGTGATCGATGAAGCGGGGTGTACCGCCGACCCCATTGAAGGCGCGGACCGGTGAGTTGACGCCACCCGGAATGGTCTGGCGGGCCTGTTCAAACAGCTGATCTGATTTTGACATGGATCATCCTTAATGGGATTTTGGTCGTCACACAGGCGCAGGCGGCCGATTGCGGCTCGGCAGTGAGGGGGCGGTGGAGTATGCTTTGCGCTCTCGTCATCCGGGCCCCAAGCCTGCCCCGTGCTAAATGAAACGGGCCGACTATAGCAGAAAGGCCCTGTGCTGGGCAGCCGGGCGGCATGCCGGATGATCCCCGCGTCTGTCTGCAGACGAATGTGGTTTTTCCAAATGGTGCAATACGTTGGTGCAACAAGAACTCTCCTCCTCCGACCCGCTCGCCTCTCCCCCAGGCTCAGTCTTGCGACGCCCTTCCTTGCTGCGGCTTGTTCAGCAAGACAAGATGCCGCTGCTGGTACTCTTGCTGGCAGCCCTGGTCGGCACTCTGGCCGGTCTGGTGTGCGGCCTGTTCGAATCTGGCGTGCACTGGCTGGCCGGGCTGCGGCTCGCCTTGCTGGCCGATCGTCCCTGGTGGCAGCTCGGTCTGCTCGGGTTTTGTTTCAGCGCCCTGCTGGGCTTTGTCGGCTACTTCCTCACCCACTCCTTTGCCCCTGAAGCGGGCGGTTCCGGCATTCCCGAGATCGAGGGTGCCATGGATGATCTGCGTCCGGTGCGCTGGTGGCGGGTGTTGCCGGTCAAGTTTTTTGGCGGCATCTGCACCCTGAGCTCCGGCATGGTGCTGGGACGGGAGGGGCCCTCGGTGCAGATCGGGGGCAACCTGGGCAAGATGGTGGCGGATATCTTCCGGTTGCCGAAGGAGCACGGCCATGCCCTGCTGGCTGCCGGGGCTGCGGGTGGGTTGGCCGCCGCCTTCAATGCCCCCTTGGCGGGGATCCTGTTTGTGATGGAGGAGATGCGCCCCCAGTTTCGCTACTCCTTCCTGGCCATCAAGGCGGTGGGGATCTCTGCCATCATGGCAACCCTGATGCTGCAGAACATGAAGGGCCAGGCGCCTGTGATCAGCCTGCCGCACTATGAGGCTCCGGCGCTGAAGGCGCTCTGGCTGTTCCTCTTCATGGGGGCCACCTTCGGGGTGCTGGGCTTCGTCTTCAACAAGCTGGTGCTGGCCTGTCAGGATGCTTATCTGGCGCTGCACCGGAACAAACGCCACCGGTTTGTCGCCATCGGCATGCTGGTGGCTGGCACCTTCGGCGTGCTGTCGCTGTTTGCCCCCTCGGTGACCGGCGGGGGGACAGAGCTCATCCCCCATCTGATGGGCGGTGAGTATGCGATGGCGACCCTGTTTCTCATCTTCTCCATCCGGCTGGTGGCTACCCTGGTCTGTTTTTGCTCCGGTGCGCCCGGTGGCGTGTTTGCTCCGACCCTGGCCCTTGGCACCCTGTTTGGCGTCGTCTTTGGTCATCTGTTTCATGCCGCATTTCCCGAGCTTGGCATAGAGCCGGGCGCCTTTGCCATCGCCGGCATGGGGGCGCTGTTTGCCGCCACTGTGCGGGCCCCCATCACGGGTATCGTGCTGGTCACCGAGATGACCGACAACTACCAGTTGATCCTGCCCATGATGATCACCACGGTCGGGGTAACCCTGGTGGCTCAGTGGCTGGGTGGGCGTCCCATCTATTCGCAGATCCTGGAGCGAACTTTACGGCTTGCGGCGCGTCAAAAGCGGGGAGACAGCGGTGCCATGGCCAGTTAACTCCTTGTATGTCAGCGCGAATCCGGTCGGGTCGCGTATAGTGAAGGGAGCATGGCCGCTGTATGGCGCAGTAACAAAAGAGGCCTTATGTCCCAGATATTGAAGTTGTTGGCTGTGTTGCTGATGGGTGCGCTGATCGGGTATTTCGTCGGTAATCGACAGGAACTGGCCCAGAGCAGCCTGTTGACGGTGCAGCAAGAGACCCTGGAGCGGCAGGGCAAGGCGATTGGCCAGCTAAAGAGTGACCTCGGCATCAAGGAGACGCTGCTGGCCACCCAGAGAGCCGCGTTCGAACAACTGCAGCAGACGCTCAAGGATCAGGAAGCCCAGGTGCAGGAACAGAAGCGGCAGCTGGCCTTCTTCGAACGTATCATGCGACCCACGGGTGAGCAGGTGGGGGTGGTGATCGATAACCTCACCCTGCAGGAGACCAGCATTCCCGGTCGCTATCACTATCGGCTGGCCTTGACCCAGCCCGCCAAGAAGCGCGAGCTGTTTCGCGGTCAGGTACAGATAAAGGTAGAAGGGAGCCTGGGTGACAAGCCCAGCACCCTCGGCAGCCGTGAGCTCGGCATGAAAGTGGGCGAGGGGCGTTACGCCTTGCGCTACTTTCAGCTGCTGGAAGGCAACTGGCAGTTGCCGGAAGGCTTTGTACCGGACCGGGTGCGTGTCACTATTGGCAAAGAGGGTCGGCAACCAGCCCAGGAGTTGCTGGCCGAATGGGGGGCGGTGATCAAACCACTGGTGGTTGCTCCGCCTGCGCCGGCACCTGCGGTGCAGTAAGAAGCTTGGTGAATACTTGAACTAAATGGTCGGGTATTGGATAATTTCGCGGTTTCCATGTTTGTGGATTTAACGGTTGTGAGGTCAGTAATGAGTGCAGTAGCAGAAGCCCCGTTGCCAATCCAGATGACGGATGCGGCAGCCAACAAGGTGAAGAACCTGATCACCGAAGAAGAAAATCCCGAGCTCAAGCTGCGGGTCTACATCACGGGCGGTGGCTGCTCCGGTTTCCAGTACGGTTTCACCTTCGATGAGAAGATCAATGAAGGGGACACAGTGGTTGAGAAGAGTGGGGTCACCATGGTGATCGATCCCATGAGTCTGCAATACCTGGTGGGCGGCAGTGTGGACTACACCGAAGGTCTGGAAGGCTCCCGCTTTACCGTGACCAACCCCAATGCCACCACAACCTGTGGCTGCGGTTCCAGTTTCTCCATCTGATGTGCCGTAACAGCACGATAGAAAAGGGCCCGGCAGGGCCCTTTTCTATTTATCCCTCTCTTTACCCTTATCTGTCTTCCTATATAAAGCGTCGCATCCTTATAAGGCATCGTTAGGCACAGCGGGGTTTTTGGCCTGTAAAAGAGGGAGAACACCCTTCCTGACGCACATGAGTGGATGCTTATTGCGCAATCTGGTTGTTGGTTGAACACTTGAACATCTTCCTCAATAAAACACAGTGTTTTTACTTGCCAGAAAGATTCAGCTCCCTATAATGCGCCCCTACCAGCACGGCGGAACACGCCAACCTGATGAGCCAGCTTCCTAGCGAAGTGGGCGCCGAAAGAAA
>NZ_CDDA01000040.1 GCF_000819745.1 Aeromonas bestiarum
ATAACTGGGACAGAGCCTTTATTAACCTTGTGTGCCATCAGCTGGCCAGCTCGGGCCTGTCGCGATACTGGCTCAGCACCTCGGGATCGGCGAGGGCATGAGTGTTGTTGACGGGTCTGTTGTGCACCACTTCCCGCACCGCCAGCTCCACTATCTTGCCGGATTTGGTGCGGGGAATGGCATCCACCTGCAGGATGCGGGCGGGCACGTGACGGGCGGTGCAGTGTTGCCTTACTTGCTGGCGAATGCGCTCGCGCAGCGGCTCGTCCAGCTTGATACCGGGCTTGAGCTTGACGAACAGCACCACCCGCTCGTCCTGCTGCCACTGCTGGCCTATGACTATGCTCTCTTCCACCTCGTCGAGCTGCTCCACGTAGCGATAGATCTCGCTGGTGCCGATGCGCACGCCCCCCGGATTGAGGGTGGCATCGGAGCGGCCATAGAAGAGGATGCCGCCGGTGTCGGTCAGCTCGATCCAGTCGCCGTGGCACCAGATGTTGTCGAACCGCTCGAAATAGGCTGCGTGGTATTTGTCGCCGCTCTCATCGCCCCAGAAGCCGATGGGCTGGGCCGGGAAAGGCTTGGTGCAGACCAGTTCCCCCTTCTCGCCCTGTACCGGCTGGCCCGCCTCGTTGAACACCTGCACCGCGAGGCCGAGGCCGCGTCCCTGGCTCTCGCCGCGATAGACGGGGCTGATGGGATTGCCGATGACGAAGCAGGAGCAGATGTCGGTGCCACCCGAGATGGAGCTGAGCTGTACATCTTTTTTGATCTGCTGGTAGACGTAGTCGAACCCCTCCGGCGACAGCACGGATCCCGTGCTGCAGATGAGCCGCAGCTGCGGCAGCTCATGGGTCTTGATGGGGGCATAGCCCTGCTTGTGCAGGGCATCCAGATACTTGGCCGAGGTGCCGAACAGGGCGACCTGCTCGTCGCGTGCCATATCCCACAGCACATTGCCGTCCGGATAGAAGGGGGAGCCATCATAGAGCACCAGAGTCGCGCCGGAGGCGAGCGCGCTCACCAGCCAGTTCCACATCATCCAGCCGCAGGTGGTGAAGTAGAACACCCGCTCCCCCGGTTTGATGTCGCAGTGCAGTTGATGCTCCTTGAGATGTTGCAGCAGGGTGCCGCCTATGCCGTGCACTATGCACTTGGGCTTGCCAGTGGTGCCGGACGAATAGAGGATGTAGAGCGGATCGTTGAAGCCCATGGGCTCGAAGCAAAGGATGGCATCCGGCTGGCTTGCCAGCACGTGCTGCCAGTCGTGACCAAGCCGCAGGGGATTGCCGAGCAGCGGGATCAGCACAGTCTGCTCTATGCTGTCGATCTGGCCGACCACGCCCGCCACTTTGTCCTGAATGTCGATGGCCTTGCCGTTGTAGCGGTAGCCGTCTACCGCAAACAGCACCCGCGGCCGGGTCTGGCCGAAGCGCTCCACCACGCTGGCCTCGCCAAAGTCGGGGCTGGTGGAGGTCCAGATTGCGCCCAGGCTGGTGGTTGCCAGCATGGCCACCACGGTTTCCGGGATATTGGGCAGGTAGGCGGCGACCACGTCGCCACTGCCTATGCCCTGGCTGCGCAGCCACTGGGCCAGCCTGGCCACCTGATCCGCCAGTTCACGCCAGCTCAGGGTGTGGCTTGGGCTGCCTTCGATGCGGGAGATAATGGCCGGGCTCTCATCCTGACGGCGCAGCAGGTTTTCGGCAAAGTTGAGCCGGCTGTCGGGGAACCAGCGGGTGCGCTGCATATCCTGGCGGTTTTCTGCCACTATGTCCCCCAGCTCGCCCTTGACGCCGCAGTGTTGCCACACCAGCGGCCAGAAGCGGGTGGTCTTTTCCACCGACCACTGGTAGAGCTGGACATAGTTGTGCAGCTGCAGGCCATGGAAGCGGTTGACCTCGGCCATAAACTGCTGGAGGTTGGATTGTTGAATCCGTTCCTGATCCGGTTGCCACAGGCAAAGGTTGTGCATGAGTAGTCCCTGACTGCATGTATCTACCGGCAGTGTATTGAATTGTTTTTTATTTGTTAATGGTTGGTTTTTGTTTCATAACAAAAGCCTTGTAACGTATGCGTTACCTCACGAAGCGATAGCTTGACGGTTCGAGCCTTGATTCGCTTGATGTTATGCTGAAATCACATTTCTCCCGGAGCAGGACGCCATGAGCAGCTACAGCCAACTTTTTGCCCAGCACCTAGATACCTTGCAGCAGCGCACCCGCGACATACTGCAACAGCAGGGGCTCAGCGGCCTGGCCATCCACTCCGGCCAGACCCACCGCATCTTCCTAGACGACCAGGATTACCCCTTCAAGGTGAATCCGCACTTCAAGGCCTGGCTGCCGGTGCTGGACAACCCCCACTGCTGGTTGCTGGTGGATGGTGTGAACAAGCCGGTGTTGCTGTTCTACCGGCCGGTGGATTTCTGGCACAAGGTGGCGGACCTGCCCAATGCCTTCTGGGTCGACTTCTTCGATATCCGCTTCCTGACGAGGCCGGAGCAGGTTGCCGATCACCTGCCCGCCGGCAAGCAGGAGTGGGCCTATCTGGGCGGCCATCTCGAGGTCGCCGAGTTGCTGGGGCTGGGTCAGCCCAACCCGGAGGCCGTGCTCAACTATCTGCACTATCATCGCGCCTACAAGACGCCCTATGAGCTGGAGTGCCTGCGCGAAGCAAATCGCATCGGCGTGCGCGGCCATGTCGCTGCCAAGGACTCCTTCATGGCGGGGGCGAGCGAGTTCGAGATCAATCTGGCCTACATGAAGGCGGTCGGGCAGGGGGCCAATGAGGCGCCGTACGGCAATATCGTCGCCATCAACCGCAATGCGGCCATCCTCCACTACACCCATCTCTCCGCCCTGCGGGTGCCGGATGCGGAGCGCCACTCCTTCCTCATCGATGCCGGGGTGGATTTTCACGGTTATGCCTCCGACATCACCCGTACCTGGGCCTGGCGTCGTGGTGAGTTTGCCGATCTGATCGCGGCGCTGGATGCGCAGCAGCAGGAGATCATCGAGGAGATCAAACCGGGTCGCCGTTACAACGAGCTGCATCTGCAGATGCATCACAGGCTGGCGCGCTTGCTGCAAGCGGTCGAACTGGTGGACATGTCGGTGGACGAGATGATCCACACAGGGGTGACCAACGTCTTCTTCCCCCATGGTCTGGGTCATTTCCTGGGCCTGCAGGTGCACGATGCGGGCGGCTTCATGCAGGACGAGCGCGGCACTCACCTGGCGGCTCCCGAACAGTTCCCCTATTTGCGCTGTACCCGGGTGATGGAGGTGGGTCAGGTGTTCACCATAGAGCCGGGCCTCTACTTCATCGACAGCCTGCTGGAGCCGCTGCGTCAGGGCGAGCAGGGCAAGCGGGTCAACTGGAACAAGGTGGAGGCGCTGCGTCCGTTTGGCGGCATCCGCATCGAGGACAACATAGTGTTGCACGCCAACGGGGTGGAGAACCTGACCAGACAAGCGGGACTCTGATGACGGCAGACTATGCCATTCCGGCCGCGCCGATGGAGTTGACCGAGGAGATCAAGAAGAGTCGCTTTATCACCCTGATCGCGCACACCCCAACGGTCGAGGCCGCCAAGACGTGGGTCAACGAGATAAGGCAGCAACACCCCGGGGCCCGGCATCACTGCTGGGCCTTTGTCGCCGGTGCACCGCAGGACAGCCAGATTTACGGTTTCAGCGACGATGGTGAGCCCTCGGGGACGGCCGGCAAGCCCATGCTGGCCCAGCTGATGGGCTCAGGACTCGGTGAGGTGGCCGCCGTGGTGGTGCGTTACTACGGCGGCGTGTTGCTGGGCACCGGCGGTCTGGTCAAGGCCTATGGGGGTGGCGTGGGCGCTGCTCGGCAGCCATCACGGCCAGTTGCTGGAGGCCGACTATGGCTTCCGCGTCACCCTGCGGGTTGCGTGGGGATCCGCTGTCTGGGCCCAGGTTGACCGAGAATTGACCGACCGGACCCATGGACGGGTATCCCTTCGCCCCTTAGATGGCTAGAATCCATCGCTCTTTTAGCCTGAAGAGGGAGCCGGAATGCAGATTCTGAGCATCATTCGTATCGTTGGCCTGCTGGTCGCGCTATTCAGTTCGACCATGCTGCTGCCCGCGATGGTTGCTTTTGGGTACCGTGACGGTGGCGGTGCCGAGTTTGTCAATGCCTTCTTCATCGCCCTGTTGCTCGGTGCTCTGCTCTGGTTCCCCAACCGCCATCATAAGAAAGACCTCAGATCCAAGGAGGGTTTTCTTATCGTGGTGCTGTTCTGGGTGGTGCTGGGCAGCGTGGGGGCCTTGCCGTTCCTGCTGGGAGAGGTGCCCGGCATGACGGTTTCCGAGGCCTTCTTCGAATCCTTCTCCGGCCTGACGACCACGGGGGCGACCGTGCTGACCGGGTTGGACAATCTGCCCAAGGCTTTCCTCTTTTATCGCCAGTTGCTGCAGTGGCTCGGGGGCATGGGGATCATAGTGCTGGCGGTGGCCATACTGCCGCTGCTCGGTATCGGGGGCATGCAGCTCTACCGCGCCGAGATCCCCGGGCCGGTCAAGGACAACAAGGTGACGCCGCGCATCGCCGAGACGGCCAAGGCACTCTGGTTCATCTACCTGTTGCTGACCATGCTCTGCGCTCTGGCGTACTGGCTGGCCGGCATGACGCTGTTCGACGCCATCTGCCACTCCTTCTCCACCCTGTCGGTGGGGGGCTTCTCGACTCACGATGCCAGTATCGGCTTCTTCAACAGCCCGGCCATCAACCTGATCACAGTGCTGTTCCTGCTGTTGGCCAGCGTCAACTTCGCTCTGCACTTCATGGTGTTTGCCCACAAGCCGGTCCGCTTGAGCAGCTATCTGCGCGATCCCGAATTGAAGGTGTTTCTGGCAATCCAGGCGACCCTGGTGCTGATTTGCTTCATCGCCTTGCTGACCCACGGCCACTACGCCACCTGGCAGGAGGCGCTCAACCACGGTCTGTTCCAGGCGGTGTCCCTCGGTACGACTACCGGGTATAGCACGACCAGCTATGCCGACTGGCCCTCTTTCCTGCCCATGCTGCTCATGTTTTCCGCCTTTATTGGCTGTTGTGCCGGCAGCACCGGGGGCGGCATCAAGGTGATGCGCTTCATGATCCTGTTCCTGCAGGGGATGCGCGAGCTCAAGCGACTGGTACACCCACGCGCCATCTATACCCTCAAGCTGGGGCGCCGCGCGGTGCCCGAGCGGATCGTCGAGGCGGTGTGGGGCTACTTTGCCACCTACATCATCCTGTTCTTCATCTTTATGCTGCTGTTGCTGATGACAGGGTTGAACGAGGTGACCGCATTCACGGCCGTGGCAGCCGCCTTCACCAACGTGGGGCCCGGGCTGGGCGAGGTCTCCAGCAACTTTGGCAATATATCGGCGACGGCCCAGTGGATCCTGATAGTCGCCATGCTGTTTGGTCGATTGGAAATTTTCACGCTTCTGGTACTGTTTACCCCCGCATTCTGGCGTAGTTGAGGTAGGTATGGACAAGATTTTGGTGCTTTATTCCTCTCGGGATGGGCAAACACGGAAAATCGTGGATGTCATGCTGGAGGAAATGCCAGGCTGCGAGGTGGTGATGCATGACCTGCACACACTGCCCATGTGCAACCTCAGCAAGTTCAAGAAGGTATTGATCGGTGCCTCCATTCGTTACGGCAACTTCCATCCCAGCCTGCTCAGCTTTATCCATGCGCATCATGAACAGCTGGAGGTGGCCAATGCCGCCTTCTTCTGTGTCAACCTGACGGCGCGCAAGCCGGAGAAGCAGACACCGCAGACCAATGCCTATATGAAGAAGTTTCTGCGTCTCTCGCCGTGGAAGCCGAAGACGCTGGGGGTATTTGCCGGCGCACTGCGATATTCCCGCTACAACTGGTGGCAGACTCGCATCATTCAGCTGATCATGAAGATCACGGGTGGCAGTACGGATACCAGCAAGGACCTGGAGTTTACCGATTGGGAAAAGGTGCGCAGTTTTGCCCGCGAATTCTGGTCAAAAAGATAGCAACTCCGCGTCATTGCTGGCTTGAGCCTCGCGGATGCGGGGCTTTTTGTTTGATAAATAGGCATTCGAACCGCTAAACGGCAAAAAGTGCCATTTTTTGCAGATTTCCTCTTGTCATCGCGACGCGGTTCCCTATAATGCGCC
>NZ_CDDA01000041.1:0-18470 GCF_000819745.1 Aeromonas bestiarum
CCCCGCCAGTGGCGGGGCGCTGCCCGTGCCACTGCCCACCCTGTGGCAGGCCAGTCTGGGGGATAGGGTCTCCCTGCTCGGTCACTACAGCGATGAGGTGCCCGCCTTTGTCATGCGCATCAACTGGCCCGGCGGGTACCGGGCCGAGCCAGAGGGCAAGGCTGGAGTGGCTGAACTGACAGCCAGCATGCTGTCCCAGGGCAGTGAGCGGTGGCAGGCTGCCGCCATTGAGGAGCGGGCGCGTCAGCTGGGCGCCAGCCTGAGTTTTGGCTATGAGGAAGGCTACAGCCAGATCACTGTGCAGGGGGTGACCTCTCACTTCGATGAGACGCTGGCGCTGGTACGGGAGTTGTTGCTGCAGCCGGCCTTGCGACCGGCGGATTTCCAGCGCCTCAAGCTCCAGACCCAGCAATGGTTGAAGCAGCAAGTGCGAGAGCCCCAGTGGCAGGCCGATCAGCAGTTTCATGCGTTGATCGACGGCCTGGCCAGGGTGCCGGATCCGCAGACACAGTGGCAATCCCTGACCCTGGACGATGTGCGCGCCTTCTATCGGGCTGTCTATCGCAGCGGGGAGGCTCGGGTGGTGGTGAGCGGGGATCTGGCGCAGGAGAAGGTGGTGAGTGCACTCTCTTTTCTGGTTGAGCCAGAGGGGCAATCGCCCAGCCTGAGGCCCCTCGGCTTTGCCGGCCAGCAGGCCAAACGGGCCATCTATCTGCTGGATAATCCCGGCGCCAGCCAGAGCCTTGTTCGCATGGGGCGCCGCGCCATGGCGAGCGACGGGTTTGGTGAGCAGTTCCTGGCCGGGTTGATGAATGCCTCCCTGGCGGATCGGCTGCATATCCGCCTGCGTGAGGAGCTGGGATACACCTACTTCATCGATACCGCCTTCAACGGCAACAGTCAGGCGGGCTATTTTCTGCTGCAAAGCAGCGTGCGCACCGAGGTGACCCGGGCCGCCCTGCAGCAGATCCTGCAGGAGCTCGACAAATACCAGCGGCAGGGCCCGACCCGACTGGAGGTGCGTACCCTGCGTGAAGGTGTGCTCAACCGCCAGGCGCTGGATTACGAGACGCTGCCGCAGGAGGTGGAGTACATGCTGCCCATCTTGCTGGCGCAGTGGCCGCAGGATTATGTGGAGCAGCGGGTACGGACGGTCAGCCAGTTGTCGACATTCACCTTGCGAGACTTGGCCCGTCGCTGGCTCGACCCCGACGACATGGTGATCCTGGTGGTGGGGGATGCCAAGACGTTGGCTCCCGAGCTGGCCTCTTTGGGCTGGCCGGTGCAGCGGCTCTCTTTCGCCCCCTGACAAGCGGCTCTCCACTCCTTGATGCAAACAGCCCGCCCCATTCACATGGGGCGGGCTGTTTTTGAGCCGTGAAAGGTGGCTAGGGCATCAGGCGACGGCCAGCGCCGCCGCCAGATCGGCGATCAGATCGTCGGCGTCTTCCACCCCTATGCTGAAGCGGATGAGATCGTCATTCACCCCGGCGGCGAGACGGCTCGCCTCGTCCATGGCGGCGTGGGTGGTGCTGGCCGGATGGCAAGCCAGGCTCTCGAGATCGCCGAGACTCACCGCCTGCACGAACAGCTGCAGGTTGTCGAGCAGGGTGGCGCAGCGCGCAAAGCCGCCTTCCAGCTCTATGCTCACCATGCCGCCAAAGCCGCTGGCGAAGGCGCCGAGGGCGTCGTGACCCGGATGGCTGGCAAGACCCGGGTAGATCACCTTCTTCACCGCCGGGTGATCGGCCAGGAACTCGGCCACCTTCTGCGCGTTGTGCAGGTGGGCATCCATGCGCAGTGGCAGGGTCTTGACCCCACGCTGCAGCAGGTAGGCCTCCTGCGGGCCTATGGGGGAGCCTATGTGCTTGAGGGCCACGGTGCGCACTGATTTCATCAGCGCGTGAGAGCCCGCCACCACACCGGCGATGATGTCGCCGTGGCCGCCCAGATACTTGGTGCCGCTGTGCATGACGATGTCGATGCCGAGCTCCAGCGGGCGCAGCAGATAGGGGGTGAGGAAGGTGTTGTCACACACGCTGATGGCGCCCACCTTGCGGGCCGCTTCCACTACCACCCGGGGATCCACCACCTTGAGGGTGGGGTTGGTCAGGGTTTCGAACAGTACCACCTTGGTGGCGGGACGAATGTTGGCCAGCAGATCCTGATCGCTCTCGTAGGCGGTCACCTTGATGCCAGCACGGCTGAAGGTCTGCTTGAGAAACGCATCTGTGCCGCCGTAGAGCGGGCCTATGTAGGCCACCTCGTCGCCGCTGTCGGCCAGGGCATACATGATGGCGCTCACTGCCGCCATACCGCTCGCTATCACCAGTGCCTCGTCGGCACCCTCAAGGGCCGCCAGTTTTTGCTCCAGCTCGGCCGTGGTGGGGTTGCCAAAGCGGCTGTAGATGAAGCCGGGGGCCTGACCCGCGAAACGCTCCTTGCCCGCCTGGGCATTGAAGTAGCTGAAGGTGCTGCTCTGGTAGAGGGGGGTGGTGAGGGCGCCGGTCTGGGGATCGATCCGCTGGCCGCTGTGCACGCTCATGGTTTTGAATTTCATTCTATTACTCCGTCATTGCCAGGCTGTGGCTTAACTGCTTGTGTCATCCGGGTGGCGGGACGCCGCGGCGTCCCCCGTCTAATAGGTATGGCAGAGTCAGGCTGGCTGCGGTTCGCGCCGCTCGCTGTTTGTCGTCTGCCCGCTTGTTGTCTGCTGATTGGCCGACGCCGGGGCGGCGGTATAGTGGAGCGCCGCCACGTCCGGGTGGGAGCGCAGCCTCCCTTTCAGCACGTTTTCACCCACCTGATAGAAGAGCGGGTTGGTCGGGTCGCTCTCGGGCCCTTGTGCCTGCGCCGCCAGCTCGGGGGAGAGCTGCAACAAAGGCACGTTAGCATCGAGTCTCGCCGCCATAAAGAAGGCGCAGGAGAGGCGCGATACGCCCGGCGGCGGGCTCACCACCCGGTGCAGGGTGGCCTTGAGGTAGCCGTTGGAAGCCAGCTCCAGCAGCTCGCCGATGTTGACCACCAGAGCCCCCGGCAGGGGCGGTACCGGGATCCAGCCTGCCGCCGTCTCCACTTCGAGTCCGGAGTGATCGTCCTGCATCACCAGGGTCAGGTAGCCCGGATCCTTGTGGGCGCCGACCCCCTGATCGCTGCTGCCGGCTTCCCGGCCCGGGTAGTGGATGAGCTTCATGTGCTGATAGGGGGCGCCCTGGATGCTGGCATCGAACACTCCCTGCGGCTGCGCCAGCACCTCGGCGAAGGCGGCGAGCAGGGTGAGGGTGATGTCGCTCAGGCGTTCCTGCCAGGCCAGCAGCTGCGTTTTCATCTCGGGCAGGGCGGCGGGCCACTGGTTGGGGCCTATCAGCCGCTGCCAGGGGGCATGGATCTCGTCCTCTGCCGGCGCAGGCGCCTCATTCATGATGTCGAACTGCTCGCGCCTGTCCGGCTGCTGGCGGGTGAGCTCGGCACCCACCTGGTTGTAACCGCGAAAATGGGGGGAGTGCACCATCTGCACCGCGCGTTTTTCCTGCTGTGGCAGGGCGAAGAAGCGGGCCGCCAGCGCCAGGGTCTCCCGCTGCTGCGCCTCGCTCAGGCCATGGCCTGTCAGATAGAAAAAGCCGATGTCGCGGGCCGCCCGGCCAAGCTTGGCCAGCATCTGGCGACGAGTGTCAGGGGCGCCTTCGAGCGCGGCGAGATCGATGATCGGCAGTGGTGAATGTTCCATGTGCACCTCCTCATTTTCTGAGCGCCGGGACGTTTCCCAGCCGCTCAGTGCAAAAACGACAGCGCGCCGATCGGTGGTGAGCCACCGGGCCGATCGGTAAAGATGGCGCCATTTGGATTGAGGGTGATGCTACTGTTCGGCGTTATAAGACGGAAACAACAAATTATTCTTAGTTATATACAAAAATCGAAATAGAATTCGATACCCATTTGGCTGGGTGTTTATTGAGCGGCTCACGGGGTCGTGTACCGGCTGCTCCATGGGGCTGCGGGCACCCGGTTAGTGCGAAAACAAGCGGCTGGTTGGCATGAGCGTTCACTGGCGGGAGTGGGCCCGGCTATCGGAGACGCACAACAGGAAGGGAGGCTGAGGCCTCCCTTCCTGTTTCGCGCGTTGGGCGGGGATCAGGCTGAGACCTGATCGGTGAGCCTGCTCAGTTGCCCACTCAGTAGCCCAGGGTAAAGCGCTGGCGCAGGTGAGCCGGTTTTTCCACCTCGTTCAGCACGCCATCGGCCAGATCGCCGACCGTGATCCCGGCAGGCTTGTCGCCGCTGAACAGCACCTGATCGCCACCGAGGTGATAGCCGCCGCGCTTGTCGCCGGGTTCGAGGAACACGGGCGGGGAGACGAAACGCCAGTCGAGGGTGGTTTCACGGCGCAGGGCGGTGAGACCGTCGCGGGCCGCCAGGGCGCCCTGCTTCCACTCGGCCGGGAAGTCCGGGGTATCCACCAGCTGTACGCCGGGGGCGATTTCCAGACTGCCGGCACCACCGACCACCAGCAACCAGCTGTGAGCGGTCACGGCCGCCGCGACTATGGCCTTGGCCCCTTTGAGGTACTGGTCGTAGATGTCCGGTGCTGTCCAGCCCGGGTTGTAGGCGCTGATCACCCGGTCGTGCCCCTTGAGTACCTCGGCCAGCGCCTGTGGGTGCTGGGCATCCACCGCCACGGCGGTGACCTGCGGGTGGGCGGCCACCTTGCTTGTGTCACGGACGATGGCGGTGACGTGATGGCCGCGACTGACGGCTTCATTGAGGATGGCTGTACCGACAAAACCGCTGGCACCGATCAGGGCAATTTTCATGGGGAATTCTCCTTCACTGTTGGAATGAGGCTATCCTACGCCGCCGAATGTGATTTAATAATCGGCTATAAAAGTGATTCACTTGTAAGCTGGATTTAATAATGGAACAGCTCAGACGTTACGCCATCTTCGCCGCCGTGGTGGAGGCGGGCAGCATGACGGGCGCCGCCAAGGCCCTCGGCATGACCCCCTCCGCCGTCAGTCAGCATATCAGCCAGCTGGAGAGTCTGCTCGGCCTCACCCTGTTGCATCGCTCCACCCGCCGCCTCAACCTGACCGAGGCGGGGGAGGTGGTGTGGCAGGGGTGCCAGTCGTTGCAACAGACGCTGAACCAGACCGAACTGCGCCTCTCGGAGGTGCGTGACAGCCTGCTCGGTGAAGTGCGGATCACGGCGCCCGTGGGGATGGCGGGCCAGCCGCTGGCGCGGGCCTTGTCGCCGCTGTTGCAGGCCCATCCCGGCCTGTGCATCCAGATCATCGCGGACGACGAGAAGCGGGATCTCATCGCCGAACGCATCGACGTGGCGCTGCGGGTCGGCACCCTGTCCGACTCCAGCCTGGTGGCGCGCAAGCTGGGTCAGACCCGGATGCTGCTGTGTGCCTCGCCCGCCTATCTGGCGCGCAAGGGCACCCCACGCAGCCCGGCAGATCTGCTGGAACACGACTGGCTGGCGGCGGACATGCTGAGCGGGGGCCTGACCTTCTTCGACGACAAGGGGCAGGGCCACAAGGTCAAACCCAAGCCCAGGGTGGTGTGCAACAACGTGCTGCCGCTGCGCCAGTTTACCCTGGCGGGGCAGGGGGTTTCGCTGCAACCCGAGGGGGAAATCGCCGAGGATCTCGCCCAGGGGAGGCTGCTGGAGCTGCTGCCGGGCTTTCGGGTGCCGCCCATGGAGATCCACGCCATCACTCCCCAGCGGGAGATCCCGGAGAAGGTGCGGCGGGTGATCACGGCCCTGCGCAGCCACTTCGCCGAGCCGGTGGGGGGGGCCGCGGCGGCGCGCCCCTGAGCCGGGTGGCAGGCAGGGGGCTGCGCCATTTCGTCTCAACTTGCCAAAAGCAGAGGGCAGCCGGTTGGCTGCCCTCTGTCGATGAGATAACTCCCGGCATTACTTCATGTAGAGGCCGCCGTTGATGGCCAGGGTTTCCCCCGTGATATAGGCGCCCGCCTCACTGGCGAGAAAGGCCACGGCGGCGGCTATCTCCTCCGGCTTGGCGAGGCGGCGCATGGGAATGTCGGCCTTGATGCTGTCGAGGATATCGCTGCGGATCGCCTCCACCATGGGGGTGGCTGTGTAACCGGGGGCGATGGCGTTGACCGTGACCCCGAAGCGGGCCCCTTCCGCCGCCAGCGCCTTGGTGAAGCCCAGCATGCCCGCCTTGGCCGCCGAGTAGTTGACCTGACCGAACTGCCCCTTCTGGCCGTTGACCGAGGAGATGTTGATGATGCGGGCATCGCGCTGCTCGCACATGGCGTCAAACAGCGGCTGGGTCACGTTGTAGAGGCTGCACAGATTGGTGTGGATCACCTCGAACCACTGCTCCGGCGCCATGCGCTTGAAGGCGCCATCCCGGGTGATGCCGGCGTTGTTGACCAGCACGTCCACCCGGCCCTCGTCCTGCAACAGGCGACCCAGGGTCTCGCGGCACATGGCGGTGTCGGCCACGTCCAGCGGCAGCAGCCGCACCTGCTCCGGCCGATAACCCTGCTCCCCGTACCAGTCGTGGGCCGCCGCACTGTTGCCGCTGGAGTGAGTGGCTATGATGCGATACTCCTGGGCCAGCAAGGCGGTGGTGATGGCGGATCCTATGCCGCCACGGGCTCCGGTGATCAAGGCAATTTTTTTCATCTTGGCTCTCCCTGCAAAAGATTCGAACGAGGACTCTATTGGCTTTTCAGGCTAATTGATATATTTGTTTTCAAACAATCTGACAGGGAAATGCGTCATTTTTGTGACAGCCTGCCAAGCTGGCGTGACGGCCTTGTTGAAGGCCCAGGTGACGGCACAGCATTGAGCCACAAACGGCGTGCGCTGCCTGCCGGTGGTCGCAGGCCACTTGCCGCCGGGGCGACGGCCATGTTTAATGTGGCCACTTGGGCGAGCGTGCCCCTCTGCCGGCAGCGATCCCGACCATCCAATGAAACCGACCTTCCCCCTCGCATCCCCTGGCCCCGCGCCACAGGCTAGCGCCCATTTCACCCGCATCGAGCGAGTGCTCGACTACATCCACGGGCATCTGGATCAGCCGTTGTCGCTGGAGCAGCTGGCCGAGCAGAGCTGCTGGTCGCGCTGGCAGTTGCAGCGGGTGTTCCTGCACGAGACAGGGCAGACGGTGGCCCACTATGTGCGCGAGCTCAAGCTGAGCCTGGCGGCGGAGGCGCTGCTCACGAGCCGCCAGCGGGTGCTGGATCTGGCGCTCTGCTACGGCTTTGGCTCCGAGGTGAGTTTCAGCCGCGCCTTCAAGCAGCAGTTCGGCTGCCCGCCGCTGGCCTATCGCAAGCGGGGGATGCGGCTGGGGTTGCGCACCCCGCTGGTACGTGCCCATACGCCGCTCGCCAGCGCCCCCAGACTGGTGCAGGTACGGGTCGAGAGTCAGCCGGGCTTCATATTGCAGGGGGTCAAGGGGCTGATCCGTGGGCTCTTCGCCAGCGAGCCCGATTTCCAGCAGACGGTGCCCGCCATCTGGCATGCCTTGCGCAGTGCCGGCGGTCTGGACAGGGCCCGCGATCTGATCGGCGTGGTGGATGTGTCTGGCGCGGGAGAACCACTGGTCTACTGGGCGGGCGTGGCGGCAGAGGAGGGGAGCGAGCCGCCAAGCGGGCTGGCTCGTCTGGCCATCCCGCCCCAGGAGTACGCCGTGCTCAGCCACGTGGGCCCCATCAGCCAGCTGGGGCAGACCCTCAACTGGTTTATCCTGCACTGGCTGCCCGCCTCGGGTTATCGGGGGCTGGATGGTTTCGAGCTGGAGCGTTACACCCCCGACTTCGATGGCCAACAGCCTTATGCCCGCATGGAGTACTGGTTGCCCATAGCGCCCCGCCAGGGCTGAACCCTGTGAGCGGTTTGGTGGCAGGGCGCCCATCCCCCGGTCTGCATAAAGCACTGTGGCGCCTCGCCATTGACCGCCATCTCATTGAAGCCTTCCCTCAGAAAAGATAGCCATTTGAATTCAATGCTTTTTTCCATCGACATGGCAGGTCGTCGGATGGGGCTTGTCTTGCCCCTTTTTTGCCGTTTTTCCTGCCAACATGCCCCAAATTGTTAATTCAAGGGCAAATTGACCCAATAAAATGCAAATGAGATTTGTTACTATTCAATCATTGCATTCGAGGATCAGATGTACGCCACTCACCCCCCTTTGACCCTGGTCGCCGCGACCCTCTCCGCCCTGTTGGCAGGCCCAGTACTGGCCGCACCCACGTCCAATGCGCAAGGCGCGGTGGCCGATGAAACCCTGACGGTACTGGGTCAGACCTATCGCAACACGGCGACCAAGACCCGGCTCGACCCCATGGAGACGCCCCAGGCCATCTCTGTGGTGGACGGCGAGACCCTGGAGCAGCGCGGGGTGAGCTCGGTGAGCGAGGCGCTACGCTACGTGCCCGGCGTCAATACCGAGCTGCGCGGCGGGGCGGTCAACCGGCTGGATCTGTTCAACATCCGCGGCTTTGACAACTACCAGAACTTCTACGACGGCCTGCTGCTGCAATACAACGACTGGAACCTGCAACCCCAGATAGATCCGGTGGCCATAGAGCAGCTGGAGGTGTTCAAGGGGCCGACCTCTGTGCTCTACGGCAGCATGCCGCCGGGGGGCATGGTCAACCTGATCGCCAAGCGTCCCCAGCGGGAAGCCAGGCACAGCGTCGGCGTGGCGACGGGCACAGGCACCCTCAAGGAGCTGACCCTCGACAGCATGGGTGCCATCAATGATCAGCTTGCCTATCGGCTGGTGGGACTGGCCCGTCAGAAAGACGGCCAGGCGGTGACCTCAGAGGAGGAGCGCTACGTGCTGGCGCCGTCCCTCGACTGGCAGTTGAGTGACCGTACCCTGCTGAACCTCAACCTCTATTACCAGAAAGACCCGCAAGCCGGTATCTACACCACGGTGCCGGCCAGCGGCTCGGTCAAGTCCAATCCTCTGGGCCAGCTTGGCAGCGATACCTTCCTTGGCGATGAAAACTGGAACCACTACAGCCGGGAGGTGACCCTGCTTGGCTACAAGCTGAGCCACGACTTCAACGCCAACTGGCAGCTGCTGCAAAACGCCCGCTACATGGACGCCTCGGCCAACCAGCAGAACACCTACAATGCGGCCCTGGCGGCAGACAACCGCACCCTGGCCCGCAACGCCTATCTGACCGATGAAGACTCTCGCGGCTTTGTCATCGACAACCAGCTGGCGGGCAAGGTGATGACCGGCGGTGCCCGGCACAACCTGCTGCTCGGGGTCGATTACCAGTATCTGGATGCCCGTATTCTCTACCGGGACACCCTCGACTATTCGGCGCCCGGCATCGACATCTTCAACCCGAACCACAGCCAGATAGTGCCGGCGGCCCTCACCTTCAACTATCAGGACAGCAAGACCATCCGCCAGTCCCAGACCGGTGTCTATCTGCAGGATCAGGTGCGTCTGGACCGGCTGGTGGCCATAGGCGGTGCCCGCTATGACAGCTACCGGATGGACACCGACAGCCAGACCCTCTATCAGGGAGCGGCGAGCAACACCCTGGCCCAGATAGATCAGGACAACCTCTCGTTGCGCCTCGGCGCCTTGTACGAGCTGGATCACGGCCTCTCGCCCTATGTGAGCTATGCCGAGAGCTTCGAGCCGGTGGCGGGGGCGGACAAGAATGGCCAGGCGTTCAAACCGGCCACAGGCCATCAGTGGGAGGGGGGGCTCAAGTTTCTCTCCGAGGACATGAGCAAGACCTTTACCGCTTCGGTCTTCCACATCACCAAGCAAAATGCCCTGGTGACGGATCCGGACAACATTTACGGGCCCAAGCTGCAGACCGGCGAGATGGTCTCCAGGGGCGTCGAGCTGGAGGGGCGAGTCGATCTCACCAGCCGGCTGGATCTGGCGCTGAGCTATACCCGCCAGGACATGGAGATCACCCGCGATACCACCAGCCTGCAGGGCAAGACCCCGGTCTGGGTACCCAAGCAGATGGCCTCCCTGTGGAGCAACTACCTGCCGGGTGGCCAGCTGGAGGGGATGCGGGTTGGCGCCGGCCTGCGTTACGTGGGGGAGGCCCAGCTTGATGCCGCCAACACCGACACCGTGCCGGATTATCTGCTGATGGACATGTCCGCCTCCTACGATCTGGCCCAAATCAGCCAGCGCCTGCAAGGGGTGGAGGCCTCGCTGAGCGCCAGCAACCTGTTCAACAAGACCTACTACTCCTGCTACGACCAGAACAACTGCTGGTTCGGGGCAGAGCGCAACGTGGAGGCGCGACTCAAATACGTATTCTGACCCTGCGCCCTGGGCCGCGTCCGGGGCATGCTCATCTTCTCGCCGCCGCAGATGATCGTCCGCGCGCCTTACCCCGCGGGCTCGGCGCGCTGGCCGTGCACACGGAGAGCCGTGCGCTGGCGGATCATGGCGCCCTGTTTGCGGCAGCCAGCGGGCTTATTCCTTCGCTCAAGGGGCGGTTGGTGGAGGCGGGGGACTCGCCCCTTTTGCTGGCAGCTTCCCCTCATTCAACCCCGGCCGAGGTGGCGGCTGCGCTGCATGATCACTGGCGGCTGGCGCACCCGGAGGCGGGGCCCGCCTACTGGCTGACCCGCAGCTGGGGCATGCTCTGCTGGCAGTCCATCTATCTGGCCATGGTGGCCGTCTATCGACTGGGGGCCGTGCCGGCGCTGGACAAGCTTGGCCAGGGTTATCAGGATGGGCTGGTATCGGGCTTCATCCTGCCGGCTGAGCTCATGATCAAGGGGGAGCTGGATGCCTTGATCAAGGCCGCGGGCGAGCGGCTGCAGGCCCACTGGCAGGCGCTGTTCACGCTGCTGGGCGGGGTGCAACGGCTCAGACCCGGTTTCGTGCGCCCGCTCTTGGCGGACGATCTGCTGGCGGCCCTGGTGCGGGTACCCGACTTCTTCACCCATGTGAGCCGTGAACAGGTGAGCGAACATGCATCGCGCTGGCTCGCCGCCTGCGGTCTGCCGGCCGAGCATCTGGCGGGGTGGCGCCCGGCATCTATTCCGGCCGATATGCTGTCCCCCGGTTATGTGCGCCAGCGTTGCTGCCTGCACTACAAGCGCCGTGATGGGGAGCTTTGCGCCAACTGCCCGAGGCGGCAGGGGGCCGCAAGTTGCGGCGAGGGATCCTGAGGCGCCTGAGCGCCGGCGTGTCGAGAGGCGTGAGCGCCGCCCCCAGGGGCGGCTTTTTTACGCCTCTTTCTGCTCACCCATCTTGCTGTGAATGCGCTCGAACAGGCTCTGCAGGCAGGGCTGGTCCTTGTCGGCGGCACGCACGGCCCCATACATATGGCGGCGGATGCCCTGTCCCAGCGACCTGGCTTCGAGCAAGCCCTGACGCACAAACTCCTCGCTGGCCCAGCGCGGCAGGGCGGCGACCCCGAGCCCGGCGGCGGCCATCTGCAGCATGACGGAGGTATTGTCCACCAGCTTGCAGCGGGCGGGCTCGACCCCGGCGGGTTGCAAAAAGCGGCTGAACACATCCATGCGGGCGCGCTCCACCGGGTAGACCAGCAGCACCTCCTGCTTGAGATCGTCCGGGGCGATCCGGGTCCGGTGACAGAGGGGGTGATCGGGCGCCATCACCAGGGTGAGATCGAAGGCGAACAGCGGCTCGAAGTGGAGATCCCCGCGGGCCTGCACATCCGAGGTGAGCAGCAGGTCGAGCTGGCCGCCGAGCAGGGCATTGATGGCATCGAAGCCGGGCACAGACTCTACCTCCAGATCCACCCCGGGCCACTGGCGGCGAAAATCGGGCAAGAGCGGCAGCAACCACTGGATACAGCTGTGGCAATCCAGCGCCAGATGCAGCCGGCCCGCGTCGCCGCTGTGCAGGGCCTGCAGCTGTTTCTCGGTCTGGGCCAGCGCCGGCAGCACCTGGCGGGCCAGACTCAGCAACTGCTGGCCCGCCGCCGTCAGTACCAGGGGGCGGCTCTTGCGCAGGTAGAGCTCCAGGTTGAGGCGGGTCTCCAGCTCCTTGAGCTGATGGGAGAGGGCTGACTGGGTGAGGTTGAGAGTCAGCGCCGCGCCGGCCAGTGAACCCTGCTCGGCCAGCGCGGTCAGGGTTCTCAAGTGCTTGATTTCCAGGCCTGAATTGCTTGGCACTGCCATAACATGGCTCCTTGTTGCATCAATCGCGGATTTCTTGAGAGGCTGTTGAAAAGGATTCAATAGCCAACGCCACCTTATCTTGTCATTTTGGATGTGTAAACATCTGGATGGCTAAATCATCCAGTTTCCCATCAGATGAACGAGCATAAGGAATTGGACCTATGACACGAGCACACACCCTGGGCTTCCCCCGTATCGGCGCCAAGCGCGAGCTGAAATTTGCCCTCGAATCTTACTGGCGTGGCGAGACAACGCAGGCGGAACTCATCGCCACCGGCAAGAGCCTGCGTGAACGTCACTGGCAGGCCCAACGCACCGCCGGGGTCAACCTGCTGCCGGTGGGGGACTTTGCCTGGTACGACCAAGTGCTCGGTACCAGCCTGCTGGTGGATGCCATCCCCGAGCGTCACCGCCATGGCGACACCGATCTCGATACCCTGTTCCGGGTGGCCCGTGGCCGTGCGCCGACCGGCCCGGCGGCCGCCGCCGCCGAGATGACCAAGTGGTTCAACACCAACTACCACTACCTGGTGCCCGAGTTCAGCCGTGACCAGCGCTTCAAACTGGGTTGGAGTCAGCTGTTTGACGAGGTGGAAGAGGCCAAGGCGCTGGGGCTGCCGGTCAAGGCCGTGCTGCTGGGGCCCGTCTCCTATCTGTGGCTCGGCAAGGAGAAAGAGAGCGGATTCTCTCGTCTGGAATTGCTCGATCGTCTGCTGATCGTCTATCAGGAGATCCTGGGGAGGCTCTCGGCCCAGGGCGTGGAGTGGGTACAGATCGACGAGCCGGCGCTGGCGCTGGACCTGCCGGATGAGTGGCGTCTGGCCTACCTCAAGGCCTATGAGCGCCTGAGCGGCCCCTGCAAGCTGCTGCTCACCACCTATTTCGGTTCCGTGGCCCATCAGCGCGACATCATCACCAGCCTGAAGGTAGACGGCCTGCACCTGGATCTGGTGGCGGCGCCCGAGCAGCTGGAGACGCTGGTTCCTCATCTGCCGGCCCAGTGGGTCATCTCCGCCGGGGTGATCAATGGTCGCAACGTCTGGCGTGCCAACCTGGCCAAGCTGGCACCGACGCTCAACGCATTGAAAGCCAAGCTCGGCGAGCGGCTCTGGGTGGCTTCTTCTTGCTCCCTGCTGCACAGCCCGGTGGATCTCACCCTGGAGCACGAGCTGGACGGCCAGACCCGCAGCTGGTTCGCCTTCGCCCTGCAAAAGTGCTACGAGCTGGGGCTGCTGGCTGACTATCTGGACTGTGGTGACATCGACAAGATCACCGCCTACAGCCAGCCCATCGTGGATCGGGAGTCCGACAGCCGGGTCCACAAGAAAGCGGTGCAGTCCCGTCTGGCCAGCCTGACCAACAGCGATTTCGACCGCCAGAGCGCCTATCCGGTGCGGGCGCAGGCGCAGCTCAATGATCTCAAGCTGCCGCTCTTGCCCACCACCACCATAGGCTCCTTCCCGCAGACCTCGGAAATTCGGGTGCTGCGCCAGGATTGGCGAGCCGGCCGCATCGACGACCAGGCCTATGAGGCGGGCATTCAGGCCCAGATCAAGGATGCCATTGAGCGCCAGGAAGCCATAGGGCTGGACGTGCTGGTGCACGGCGAGGCCGAGCGCAACGACATGGTGGAGTACTTCGGTGAGCTGCTGGACGGTTTTGCCATCACCCGCTTCGGCTGGGTGCAGAGCTATGGCTCCCGCTGCGTCAAGCCGCCGGTGATCACCCGGGATATCGACCGCCCGACCCCGATGACGCTCGAATGGACCAAGTTTGCCCAGAGCCTGACCGACAAGCCGGTCAAGGGCATGCTGACCGGGCCCGTGACCATACTCTGCTGGTCCTTCCCCCGCGAAGACGTGAGCCGCGAGCAGTCCGCCCTGCAAATTGGGCTGGCCATTCGCGACGAGGTGGCTGACTTGGAAGCCGCCGGCATCAAGATCATCCAGATCGACGAACCGGCGATCCGTGAAGGCTTGCCCCTGCGCAAGCAGGATCATCAGACGTATCTCGACTGGGCGGTGCGCGCCTTCCGCCTGAGCGCCAGCCCTGTGGTGGACAGCACCCAGATCCACACCCACATGTGTTACAGCGACTTCAACCTCATCATAGAGGCGGTGGCGGCGCTGGATGCGGACGTGATCACCATAGAGACCAGCCGCAGCCAGATGCAGTTGCTCGAAGCGTTTGAGCGCTTCAACTACCCCAACGAAATCGGCCCGGGCGTCTACGACATCCACTCGCCGAACGTGCCGAGCCAGAGCTGGATTGAAGGCCTGCTGCGCAAGGCGGCCAAGCAGATCCCGGCCGAGCGGCTGTGGGTCAACCCGGATTGCGGCCTCAAGACCCGTGGCTGGGAAGAGACGGAGGCCGCCCTCAAGGTGATGGTCGATGCCACCAAGGCGCTGCGCGCCGAGCTGGTCTGAAGAACATCAGCAAATAACAAGAGAGTTCGGGCATAACGAAAGAGGGAAGGCGCACGCCTTCCCTCTGTTTTTGTGCGGGCAGGCTCGCGCCAACCCTGTGTGCGCTAGGCTCAGGACAGGGTGATGTGGGCGGGGCAGGAAATGATGAAAGCAAGTGTCTGGATCGGGAGTCTATGGGCACTGTTGTTGGCCACTTGCCCTCTGGCGGCTCCTGATCCCTCGCTCAACATGGTCTATTTCAATGATTTTGCTCCCTACTCCTGGCGTGACGAGCAGGGCAAGATGCGGGGCATCATGGTGGATGTGATGGACAGGGTCGCGGCCGAGCTCGGCATCCGCGTCACTCATCAGGGGTATCCTTGGCTGCGGGCCCAGAAACTGGTGCGCTCCGGCCAGGCCGATGGCTTTGTCACAGTGCCGACCCAGGAGCGGCGGGGCTATACCCAGGTAGTGGAGGAGCCGGTCGCCGTATCTACCCTGACCCTGTTCACCCAGGCGGGCCACCCCCAGCTGGCGCGGCTCAATCAGGCTCGCGCCCTGGCGGATCTCAAGGCGTTCACCATCCTCGACTACATAGGCAATGGCTGGGGCAAGGAGAATCTGGTGGGATTCAAGGTCCATCTGACCATGAATGTGGACAACGTCTTCAAGATGCTCTCGGCCGGCCGGGGGGACTTGATGATCACGGATCCCATCGTGGCCAACTTCAAGCTCCGCCAGCTGGGGCTGACGGGGCACATCATAGAGGTGCCGCTTCAGCTGGGATTGACCCCGCTCACCCTCTGCCTCGCCCATACCTCTCCTTTTCACCGCCGGGCGGCCGAGTTCTCCCGCGTCCTGATCAGGCTGCGCCAGAGCGGCGAGCTGGCCCGCATCGAGGCGCGCTATCGTTGAGGCGGTTGCGCCTTGGCGCCGGATAACGGCTTGTTAAAACAAGGAGGGCGGCCAGGGCCGCCCTCCTTGTATCTGCGTCAGTGCGCCATCAGCAAGGGCGCCGGGGACGGGTTCAGGTAGTACACATGGGAGAGGGCGGGTTGCAGCTCCCGAGGTGCTTGCTCCCGTGCCAGCGTCTCGGCCAGCCAGTGGGCATCGAGGGGAATGGCGTTGCGATCGTCGACCACCTGGTTGAGGTGCTGGGCCCCGAGGCAGCCGTAGCGCGCGGGATCCGTTTGGGTAAATAAACCCAGACAAGGCACGCCGCTGGCGGCGGCCAGATGGAGCGGGCCCGTGTCGCAGCTGACGAAGAGGGCGAGGCCGCTGGCGAAGCGGGCCAATTCGCTCAAGTTGCCCAGGGAGACCTGCATGTCGCCCAGCAGGGGCAGGGGATCGGCCGGATCATTGAACTGGATCAGCAGGGCATCCGGGCGCTGGCGGCGCAGATCCCCGAGCAGCCGCTGCCATTGGGGAAGGGAGAGCCCCTTGCCCTTGCGGGCGCCGGTGAAAAAGCCGATGAGGGGCCGGTCGGGATGGGTCTGTGCCAACGCCGTCAGGTGTGGGCAGGCGGTGCGCAGCACGCTGCCCAGTTCAATCTGATCGGCCAGGCTGGCGTGCATGTCGAGCAGTTGCAGCGGCTGGTGGGCATAGTGGCAGTGGTCGTTGGCGGCAAGCGGCCGATCGAACAGTGCATCGCCTTTGGCATCCTCAAAGCCCAGCTTCTCGCAGGCCTTCACCCAGGCGGCGATCAGGTGATCCGTACTGGAGGCGAACGGCACATAGACCTTGTCATACTGCCGGCGACGCAGGCGCCACAGCACGGGCAGGGCCGCGAGCAGGCGCTTGCCCTGCAATCTGACCTGATGAAGCTGGTGCAGTTGCAGATCGGCCAGAAAGGGGAGCAGCTGGCCGCCGCTGCACACCAGCTCTATCTCGGCATTGGGGTGGGCGCTGCGTACCTTTTGCAAAAAGGGCAGCAGGAACAGATTGTTGCCGATGCGGTTGGTGCTGCGGATGATGAGGATCCGTCGGGCTGGCTGGCTTGAGGCCGGCAGCCTGCTTCGTCTGGCAAGCCAGGCGAGGGCTGCCCGCTCCAGCCCGGCTGTCCAGCAACGGCGCTGGCCGTCGAAGCGACGCAGGGCATCTCTGATGGTGCTCATGATGAGTGGCTCTGTTGATGACAATGACATCAAGGTGACACGGCAAGTCTTAAGAAAGCGTTAAGAGGAGAGAAAAAAGCGGTCGTCACCCCTTTTTTTGTAAGAATTTTCTGCGGCGTCACAGTTTGGAGGCGGCTGGGTGGATCCGGGAGGCCATTTTTTTGATGAAAAACGCCAGCATGACGGCGGGCGGCGGGCAGGATGGTATTTCTGCGTGATCCGCTTGCCTGCGCGCTGGCATTGAGTGAGGGTGACTCGCTAGAATTGCGCATTTGAAATAAACCTTATCCGTTGGAAACCGCATGCAGTTCAGGGATTTCTTTCCGGTATCGACCAATACCAGTGTCAAAGAGAGTTGTTATGGCGCCCTCGGCGCCTTCGTCGGGCTGTTCGGCACCGCCTTCGTGTGCCAGTGGGGGCTGGGGTTCAATGTTCATTGGCTGATTGCGCCCATGGGGGCGTCCGCCGTGCTGCTGTTTGCCGCGCCCGCCAGCCCGCTGGCCCAGCCCTGGTCCATCCTGGTGGGCAACGGGGTATCGGCGCTGATGGGGGTGCTCAGTGCCCAGCTGATCCCGGAGATGGCGTTGGCCTCTGGCGTGGCCGTGATGCTGGCCATCGCGGCCATGTTCCTCACCCGCAGCCTGCATCCGCCCGGGGGCGCCGTGGCCTTGACCGCTGTCATCGGCGGCGAGGGGATCCGCCAGCTGGGGGTGGGCTACGTCTTGCTGCCGGTGCTGCTCAATTCGTTGTTGTTGCTGATGCTGGCGCTCTTTTACAACCGGCTGCTTGGGCGCCGCTACCCCAATAGCGGCAAGGCTCAGCCCAATCGTCACCAGACCGCCGATCCCCAGCCGAGCGAGCGCATCGCGACCCAGGCCACGGCGATCGATCTTGCGCTGGAGCAGCACGGTGAGCTGCTCGACATCAGTCGCCAGGATCTGCAGGCCTTGCTGCAGGAGGCCCAGCTGCACGCCCTGCGTGCCAGGGTGGGTACGGTGCGAGTGCAGGATGTGATGTCGCGGGATCTGATCCTGATCGGGCCGGATCAGCCGGCCATGGCGGCGTGGCGGCTGCTCTCCCACCATCAGATCAAGGCGCTGCCGGTGGTGGATGAGGCGGGGCACCTCGCCGGCATCATCACGCTGCACGACTTGATGATCGATCGGGTGTTGCAACAACCGCGGGGCGCCGCGGCTCTGGCAGCACTGCGGGTCGCGGATCTGATGACCCGCGACGTGTCGACGGCCCGCCGCTACCAGCCCCTCTACGATCTGGTGGCCGCCTTCTCCGATGGCGGCTTGCACCACATGCCGGTGGTGGATGGCGAGCAGCTGGTCGGCATGCTGACCCAGTCGGACATGGTGGCGGCCCTGTTCACCCTGGCCCTGCAGCCCGCGCTGGCCGAGGCTGACCAGGGGGCCGGCGGCTAACGAAGAAGGCCCCTCGCGGGGCCTTTTGATGGGGCAGATGCGTGGGCTCAGGGCGCCAGATAGACGGTCTCACCCTGAAACACCGTCTGCTCGATTCGGGTATCGGCGATCTGCTCCGGGGTGCCAGCCTCGACCAGGGCGAACAGATCCCTGTCCAGCACGATGAAGTCGGCCGACTTGCCAGCCTCGATGGAGCCGGTGATCTCCCCCTGACGTACCGCCCTGGCGCCATTGATGGTGTAGGCGGCCACTATTTCGGCGAGCGAGGTACGCTGGTTGGCGCGAAAATCCTCACCGCTTCCCGCCGCTTTGGCGATGCCGGCCGCCATGTTGACGAAGGGGCGGGGATCCCGGCTGTCCACGGGGGCATCGCTGCCCGCCACCAGGA
>NZ_CDDA01000041.1:18637-115073 GCF_000819745.1 Aeromonas bestiarum
GCTGCCCGCCACCAGGATGGCGCCTGCCTTGCGCGCACTTTCCACCGGATAGAGTGCATCGTGCAGATAGCCCAGGGGGTCATACAGCGCCTCGCGCAAGGATTGTCCCGCGCGGGTGGGCTGGATGAAGGGGGTCACCAGCATGTCGTAGGCGAGCTGGGGCGTGGTCCAGGCGTAGGTGAAGGTGAGGTAGAGACCGAGCTCTCCCAGCCTTTTCTGATCGTCGGGGTGCACCACCTGCAGGTGAGCCAGGGTATGGGGGATCCCCTTGTCACCGTTGCTGGCGCGGGCGGCTTGCAGTGCATCCAGCGCCATCCGGGTGCTGCGATCGCCGATGCTGTGCATGTGAATGCTGAAACCGGCCCGATCGAGGGCGGTGACATAGTTTTTCAGGTCGGCGTCCCGGTAGTTGACGATGCCGTTGCTGCCCGCATCCTCGCTATCGGCCGTGATGGTCACCTGCTCGGTGGCGAGATCCATGGCCAGGTGCGGGTTCTGGTAGTTTTCCAGCATGCCCGCATTGGGCAGGAAGGGCGGGGCGGTAAAGGGATCCCCTTCCAGTACGCCATCGAGGAAGATCTTGACCGCATCGGCCTTGATCAGGGGATTGTCGGCAAAGGCGCTTCTGACCTGGCTGGCCTTGGCCAGGTGACCGGCTATGTCCAGTTTGCCGCTGTAGTCATCCTGGTGAAAGCAGGTGGCTGCCGTGATGCGCATGTGCAGCAGCCCAAGCGACTGCATCTTGAGCAGCCGCTGACGGATGAAGTCGGTGGCGCAGGCATCCTGTACGCCCGTGATGCCACGAGAGGCCATCAGGGTAGAGATGGCGGGCAGGATCTTGTCGTACTGGCTGGCGGCCTGCTCATCGCTGGCGCTGAGCACCCCGGTGTCGGGTACCGGTATGGCGCTGCGGGCACCCTCCCGGATCACCCCGCTGGTCAGATCCACGTAGGGAATAAAGGCCTCGAACACCCCGCCCGGTGCCAGGGTCACACTGTTGAAACCCACGGTATTGCCATCCTGATCCTGCGCGCTGGCCAGCGCCTGCGAGTTATAGGCGCTGGCGTGTCCATCGGCCCCGAGCAGCACCACAGGGTTGTCCGGTGCCACTGCGTCCAGGGTGGCCAGCAGGGTAGCGTAGTTCGCAGTCGGGGTATTGCCGTCGTAGGGGGACCACTGATTGACCGCCAGCCACTCCCCCTTGGTGGGGGCGTAGCGAGGCAGACAGGTGCGGATCTTGTCGGCCAGCTGATCCAGCGTGACGCTCTGACCGTCCAGATCGCACATATCCAGCGCCACAGTGCCGAGCAGGTGAATGTGGTTGTCATGCAGGCCGGGCAGCACCATGCGACCCTTCAGATCCACGACCTTGCCATCCTTGCCCTGATAGGCCTCGGCCCCCTGGCGTGAGCCCACGTAGAGGAATTTGCCATCGGCGACCACCATGGCGTCGGCAACCCTGCGTTGCCCGTCCTGAGTGTGAATTGTGCCGTTGAGGTAGAGGGTCCGCTGCGCCTCAGGCCCCGTGCTCTCCTGATTGCAGCCGGTCAGCACGCCGGCCACCAGCAGCAGTGCGGCGCTTGTTGTCAACCTAAAACCTGATTGCTTGCCATCCATATGCCATTACTCTCCCTGGTTATAATGCAGTTTTTACTGCAAATATGAGCACTCTTGTTTATTGCAGCTGTTGGGATAAAAGCCAGCAATTACTGAAAATATTCTTTTTGACTTATATTTTCCTTGTTTCATCATGTAGTTATAAAACCATGCCGCGACCAAGGTGAGGGAGAACCCATGTCAGAACAGCCGTTGCCCGCCGATCTCTGCATGCGGCGCCAACCCAGACAGCAGCGCAGCCAGGAGACGGTCACCCGGATCGAGCAGGCCACCCTGGCCCTGTTGCAGGAGCAGGGCTTTCCGGCGCTCAACACCAACGCCATCGCCACCCGGGCCGGGGTCGGCATCAAGTCGCTCTATCACCTGTTTCCCAACAAGGAGGCCATCATCTGCCGGCTGGCCATGGACTGGCTGGCGGCGGTGTGCGCGGCGCAGGAGGCGATCCGCACCCAGGAGTGCGGCTTGCAGGAGACGCTGTTGCTGCTGGATCAGGCGCTGGACGCGCTGGATGCCCGTTTCGTCGGCTATGGGGCGCTGTGGCAGGCGATGGATCTCATTCCGGCACTGCACGAGGTGGAGCGGGTGCACGAGCGAGGCCAGATTGCCTTCTGGTCGGAGCGACTGCGCCATTTCGGCTGTCGTTGGCCCGAGCCCGCGTTGACGGCGCTGGTGCGTTATTTCTACCGGACGGCGGATGTGGTCAAGCAGAGTGCCAAGGAGCAGGGATCAGAAGGCCAGCGGATGTGGCAGTTGCATCAGCAGTGGCTGGGGCAACTGCTGGCGGCGGCCATTGCCGAGCCCGACCCCGAGCGGGTGTGGCAGGCGGTGCCCAGGCTGCTGACGGATACCGCGAGCTGAGAGGGGGTCGAGAGACGGATGTGAAGAGGGAGTGCCTGGCACTCCCTCTGTCATTTGCGACCTTGTGGCAGCCTCAGCCTCAGCCGTAGCGGGCCAGGGTCAGCCCCTCATCGCTGATGGTGGGCGTGTTGCCGCTGATGAGATCCGCCAGCAGCTGGCCCGAGCCTGCCGCCATGGTCCAGCCCAGGGTGCCGTGGCCTGTGTTGAGCCAGAGCCCAGGCACAGGGCTGGGGCCCACCAGCGGGGTGCCGTCCGGCGTCATGGGCCGCAGCCCGGTCCAGAACTCGGCCTGCTGTATGTCGCCCCCCTCGGGGAAGAGATCCCCCACCACCATGGCCAGGGTGTCGTAGCGTTTCGGGTTGAGCGCCAGGTTGAAACCCGACAGCTCAGCCATGCCGCCGACCCGGATCCGCTCATCGAAGCGGGTGATGGCCACCTTGTAGGTTTCATCCAGTACAGTACTGCGGGGCGCTGCATCACGGTTGGTCATCGGCAGGGTGAGGGAGTAGCCCTTGACCGGGTAGACAGGCAGATCGAGCCCAAGCGGGCGCAGCAAGCCGGTGGCATAGCTGCCCAGCGCACAGACGATGGCATCGGCCTTGAAACGCTGCTCACCGGCCCGCACCGCGACGGCGCGCCCCTGAGCCAGTTCAATCTCGTCGATGGCGCAGTTGAAGACAAATTCCACCCCGAGTTTTTGTGCCTCGGCGGCCAGTGCCTTGGTGAAGCGGAAGCAGTCGCCGGTTTCATCACCCGGCAGGCGCAGGCCGCCCACTATCTTGCCACGTACCCGTGCCAGCGCCGGCTCCACCCCCTCGCAACCGCTGGCATCCAGCGACTGGTAGGGCACGCCGTACTCTTCCAGCACCTCGATATCCCGTTTGCTGGCATCGAGCTGGGTCTCGCTTCGAAACAGCTGCAGGGTGCCGAGCTGGCGTCCCTCGTAATCCAGCGCCAGCTCATCGCGCAGCCCCTTCATGCAGTCGCGGCTGTATTCGGCAAGGCGCACCATGCGCCCCTTGTTGATGGCATAGGCAGCCGGGGTGCAGTTGGCGAACATCTTCAGCATCCAGCGCAGCTGGAACGGATCCGAGGTCGGGCGCACCGTGAAGGGGGCATGTTTTTGCAGCAGCCACTTGGCGGCCTTGAGGGGAATGCCGGGCGCCGCCCAGGGGGAGGCATAACCGGGGGAGATCTGACCGGCGTTGGCATGGCTGGTCTCCAGCGCCACCCCATCCCGTCGCTCCAGCAGGGTCACCTGATGACCCGCCTTGGCCAGATACCAGGCGCTGGCTACGCCAATCACGCCACCACCCAACACCACTATCTTCATCACTCCATCCTTGTCGTCATGCAGGCGCCACCGGCAGATCCTGCTGTTGTTATGAGGGCCTGCCAGCTCCCGTCGCTGCGATTGTTGCTCGCGGACAAGGAGGGGGCCCAGCGCACAGGCCACACGTTATCACCGGCAGCGTGATCGGCAAATCCACCCGTTTGAAAATGTGATTTATCACTACATTAACATTTATAGCCAGATGATAATGACGATTAATCACAATAATGTGATGTTTATGGCTGCAGCGAGATGCGTTGATGGGCGCCTGGGGCTGGATTCACCCCATGATCGTCTGCGCGGCCAAGGTAAGGGGATTGTTAAATTTGTGCGCCCGATCGCAACGGCGATGCATGCCGCTTGTCGCCCCCAGCCGCCCCTGCCTAGAGTTGGTAGCGCATTGCATGGTGCATGCGCGTTTCACAGGCTCGCTCGTGTTAGACCACCACAGGAAAGGATGTGATGACCCGAACTGCTGACGCCCCATCCGGCTGGCCCACCGCCAGTCCCCACACACTGCCCTGGTATCTGCAAGATATAGTGCTGGTGTGCGACTTTCCTCGCCGCTGATCTCCCTGCGTTAACCCCACTTGTTTTCATTTCATATTGGTGACTGTCGCCAGGCGTTCGCGCGGCTGGTGCAAGGAGAAGATCATGCGTCGTATACCCGAACCGTTTCGTATCAAGATGGTCGAGCCCATCAAGCAGACCACAGGCGCCGAGCGCCGCACCGCCCTCGAGGCCGCAGGCTGGAACCCCTTCCTGCTGCTGGCCGAGGATGTCTATATCGACCTGCTGACCGACAGCGGCACGGGTGCCATGTCGGATCGCCAGTGGGCCGGCATCATGATGGGGGACGAAGCCTATGCGGGCAGCCGCAACTTCGTCGAACTGGAGCGCACAGTGCGCGAGTTGTTTGGCTACCAGCATGTGATGCCGACCCACCAGGGGCGCGGGGCCGAGCAGATCCTCTTCCCCGAGCTGGTCAAGCGCTGCCAGGGCAAGGCGCCTGTGTTCATCTCCAACTACCACTTCGATACCACCAAGGCCCATGTGGAGTTGGCCGGGGCGCGGGCCATCAACCTGCTCACCCCCAAGGCCCTCGATACCATGGCCCCTTATGCCTGGAAGGGGGATTTCGATCTGGGCCGTTTGGCTGACACCATAGAGACAGTGGGGGCCGACAACGTGGCCGCTGTCATCATCACTGTCACCTGCAACAGCGCCGGCGGCCAGCCGGTCTCCATGGCCAACATGCAGGCGGTCTCGGCACTGGCCCGCCGCCACCATATTCCTGTGGTGATAGATGCCGCCCGTTTCGCCGAAAACGCCTGGTTTATCAAGGAACGTGACCCGGCTTATGCCAACAGCAGCATCCAGGAGATAGTGCGCCAGATGTTTGCCCTGGGGGACATGTTCACCATGTCGGCCAAGAAGGACGGGCTGGTCAATATCGGGGGGCTGTGCTGCTTCAAGGAGGATCTCGACCTGTTCCGCGCGGTGCAGGTGCGCTGCGTGGCGATGGAGGGGTTCGTCACCTATGGCGGCCTCGCCGGTCGTGACATGGCGGCGCTGGCCATAGGCCTGCGCGAGGGGATGGACGAGGAGTATCTGACCTATCGCATCGGTCAGGTGGCCTATCTGGGCGAGCGGCTGGCCGAGGCGGGTATTCCGATTCAGACCCCCACCGGCGGCCATGCGGTCTTTGTGGATGCGAAGAAGCTGCTGCCCCACATTCCGGGGGAGCAGTTCCCGGCCCATGCCCTGGCCTGCGCGCTCTATCTGGAAGGGGGCGTGCGCGGGGTGGAGATAGGCTCCTTGCTGCTGGGGCGCGATCCCGCCACCGGCAAGCAGGAGGCGGCGGACTTTGAGCTGTTGCGCCTCACCATTCCGCGCCGGGTCTACACCCGGGATCACATGGACTATGTGGCCGACTGCCTCATTGCGGTCAAGGCGCGGGCCAGCGAGATCCGTGGTCTCACCTTCGACTACGAGCCGCCGTTGCTGCGCCACTTCACCGCGCGGCTCAAGCCGGTCTGACCGGCTACCGGACTGCCGCTGCAGCCAAGTGGCCTGGCTACAACAAGACCCAATGAAAAAGCCCCCGCACCTTGGTGCGGGGGCTTTTTAACGTGTGCGTCTGAAGCGGATTACTGGCTGCTGAACAGCTTGGTCTGGGGGCTGGACTGGGCGGTCAGGCTCATGCGGCCCGAGGTCTCCAGCCAGGACTTGATCCGCTTGGCATCCGCCACCCGGGAGTTGGGGGTATCGGCATTGAGCAGCACCAGGATCACCGGCTCGCGGTTGATCTGGGTTGCCATCACCAGGCAGCGACCCGCCTCGCGAATGTAGCCCGTCTTGGAGAGGGTGACAGGCCAGCTGCCTTCACGTACCAGACGGTTGGAGTTGAGGTAGTGCAACTGGCGCTTGCCGTTGCGCACCATGCGCTCCTCGGTGGACGAGTACTGGCGAATGAGTGGGTAGGCAGAAGCCGCCGCCACCAGCTTGGCCAGATCATGGGCGCTGGAGACGTTGCGCGGGGTGAGGCCAGTGCTGTCCGCGAACTGGGTGCTCCACATGCCGAGCATGCGGGCCTTGGCATTCATCGCCTCGACAAAGGCGCGCTGGCCACCCGGGTAATTTCTGGCCAGGGCGGAGGCTGCGCGGTTTTCTGACGACATCAGGGCTATGTGCAGCATGTCGGCCCGGCTCAGACGCGATCCGACCGCCAGCCGCGAGCCCGTGCCCTTGAGGCGATCCACGTCGGCCATGGTGACGGTCAGCGTCTCGGAGAGGCGCTGATTGGCATCGAGCACCACCAGCGCCGTCATCAGCTTGGTGATGGAGGCGATGGGCATGACCCGGTTGGCGTTGCGCTCGGACAGCACCTCGCCGGTGCGCGGATTGGCCACCACGAAGGCGGCCGAACTCAGGGCCAGATCGTTGCGTTGTTCCAGAAAGCTGTTGGGGGAGTGGGACTGGGCTGAAAACGGATTGGCCTGGGCGCTCTCCATGCTGACGGGAACGAGGAAGGCACCGAGCAACAGGGTAAGAAAAGGGCGAATAATCATGATTTGACGCTACCGTACGACTGACAGGGACATTTGGGTAAGTTATATGACGGTAATTGACGCTTCACAACGTCTAATGGCCTGATATTTCAATTTTATGGGATCTTGCGCCTTGAAATGCCCATGTTGACGGCCAAATGGCGACCCGATCCGGGAAATACCCAGCCATGAGCGAGTCTGATGGTCGTCAGCTTCACCCGTCATGGTGGCGCACTATATGCCTGTTATGGCCATGGGTTACCACTCTTTTTACGTCTTATTGCGCCTTCGGGGGCTTAACGGCCCGTTAATCCCCCTTGCCGTGGCGCAGGCGGCGCCCCCTGCGTTGAGAGATCCTGCATTTTCAGGCCCCTGTCGCCACTCGCATCAGCGCCGAGGGAGTGCGCTCGATAAAATAGTGCCAGACATGGTCATAGAGCGCCTGCTGGCCGGGGAAACTCACCAGTCCCTTGGCCTCGGCCAGGGTGCACCAGCGATATTCGGTGTGCTCGTCATTGAGCCGCACCGGCTGGTTGGGTGGGCAATAGACCACAAAGACGGGCACCATCATCACGGTATTGGTGGCCGCCTCGTAAAACTGTTCCAGATATTGGCCGTTATAGAGCTCGGTGACGGCGATGCCTGTCTCCTCGCCAAACTCGCGCATTATGGTCTGCCAGCCGGTTTCACCCGCCTCGACCGTGCCAGCCACATGGCACCAGAAGCCGCCCTTGACCCGCTTCATCAGCAGTATTTTTATCTGGCCGTCGATTTCCGATAACGCGACACCGGAGACGGCGTGACAGCGAATGGGGATCATGTGTGCACCTTGTCGTTGCTGGCTAAGGGTCTGCATTATGGCGCAGAGAATAGACCATGAATATCCGTTATCGCCTGTGATAGGGCGGCGTGGATCGGCCGCCGGTATGGGCGGCCTCTGGATAGAAGATGGCGATCCGTCCGGCGAGGGGCCGCCGGGCCATCTGCCATGGCTCGTTATCCCCCCATGATGCGGGCGGTCTGAATGGCCTGGATCAGGGCGGCGCGGTTGATGCGGGGGCGCTCCTCGTCCAGCAGCCGTTGCCAGAGGGCGATGGCCTGAGAGTAGCGGCCGTGCAGGAAGTGATCGGCGGCGAGCAGCATCAGGGCGCTCACTTCCCCCTTGTCCAGTGCCAGGGCGGCGTCGAGCAGGTGGCGCGCCTCCGGGGTGAGTTGCTGGCCCGCCTGGTAGTAGCGCACCGTAGCCTGGGCGGCCAGGGTGGCGGCGCTGGCGCCCCCTTCCAGCAGGGCCAGGCGCTGATAGGCGAGCCAGGCATCCTCGTATTCGTCCCGATACAGATACAACTGGCCGAGCTCGGCCCAGCCATCGAGATCCTGGGCGTTGCTTTGCAGCCGCAGGTGCAGGGCGCCCAGCTCCTTGTCCTGCAGATCCCGGGGGCTCAATCCCGCCAGGGGATCGGGTCTATCCTGATACGCCTGCCATGCCTGATAGCGGCCTGTGCCGGCATAGACGCCAGCGATCAGCGCCAGCAGCAGGGCGCCAAGCAGCAGCCAGGGCTGGGGGCGGCTTGCGGTATGCGAGCTGGCCACCCGGGTGCGCAAGGCCTGCTCGGTGGCCGGGGTGGTATTGGCGAGGCGGGCCAGTGCCAGCTCCCGATAGAGGCGGCTGTGGGGGGCGAGTCCGGCCTGCTGCTCGGCCATGATGCGCCGGTTCAGCTCGGCCCTGGGATCCTGGGTGAGCGCCCCCTCGGCTCTGTCGCCGATAAGTGGCACCCGTGCCGGTTGCCGGCGCTGCAGGCTCCTGCGCAGGCGAGCAAGCGCCAGCAACAAGAGCAGGGCTGGCCCCCCCCATAGCGGCGCCGTGCTGGCCTTGAAGGGGGGATCGTAGCGCACGAAGTCGCCGAAGCGGCTGGTCATGCGGGCGATCACCTGTTCGTCGCTCTGCCCCTCATCCACCCAGCGGTAGACTTCGAGCCGCAGATCCCGGGCTATGGGGGAGTTGGACTCCACCAGGTTCTGGTTCTGGCACTGGGGGCAGCGCAGGGCGCGGGCGAGATCCTGGGCGCGGCTCTGTCTCTCCGGGTGCTGGAACTGATAGGTGTCGACGCCGCTGGCCAGGGCGCCCTGGCTCAGGGGCACGCCGAGTACCAGCAGGGCGCAGAGGATGATGAAGCCCTTCATGGTTTGCCCTCCTGGCGGGCGGCCTTAAGCTTTGGCACAAACTGGCGCTGCCAGATATCCGTGCTCAAGAGACCCGTGTGGCGGGTGAGCAGGGTGCCATCGGCGGCAAACAGATAGGTCTCGGGCGTGCCGTAGACGCCGAGCTCCAGCGCCAACTTGCCGTCTGGATCTGCCAGCACGGCGCGATAAGGGTTGCCTGCCTCCTCAAGCCAGGCGCGGGCAGCATGGCCCTTGTCTCTGTAGTTGAGGCCGTAGAGGGGCACTGTCTTGGCCAGCTCGGCGAGCAGCGGGTGCTCGGCGCGGCAGTTGGGGCACCAGCTGGCCCAGACGTTGAGCACGAAGGGCTCCCCCTTGAGTGCCGCTGTGTGGATGGGGTCGCCGCCAAACAAACTCTCGCTTTGCCAGGCCGGCAAACTGCGGCCCAGGGTCGCTTCATCCTGACTGTAGGGGTTGTTGCCAAGGCCGAGCCAGAGCAGGACGCCGAGGCACAGGGTCAGCAGCAGCGGCATGAAGAGGCGCAGGCGGGCTCTCATGGCGCCTCCTTGGGGAGCAAGCCCGCGACTTGATGTGCAGCGGTCTGCGGTTGGGCTGCCAGCAATGGCTTGCGCCCCAGCAAACGCAGGGCGCCGCCCGCCATCATCAGCAGGCCGCCGAGCCAGATCCAGCGCACCAGCGGCTTGTAGTGCAGCCGCATGGCATAGGCGCCGGGCCCCATCTTCTCGCCAAGCACCACGTAGAGATCGCCAAACAGCCCCCCCTGGATGCCGGGTTCGTTCATGTTCATGGTGCGCACGCTGTAGTGGCGCCGCTCCGGGGTGAGCCTGGCCACCTCCCGGCCATCCTTGTGCACGCTGACAGTGATGCGCTCGGCCGTGTAGTTGGGGCCGATCAGCGGCTCGCTCCCCTCATAGCGAAATTCATGGGCGCCGAGCCGGTAGGGCGTATCCGGACTGAGCACTGTGCCCCCCTCCTGGCTATGGTGGCTCACCTGCGCTATGCCGAGGGCGCATACCGCCACCCCGAGGTGGGCCAGCAGGCTGCCGAGCCGGCTGGCACTCAGGTCGCGAGTCTTGAATGAGACATTGAGCAGCAGGCTCGCGATGAGCCAGAGGCTCACCATGTTGGCGATCAGGCTGCTCCAGGCGAGGGTTCCCTGCTCGCGATAACTGAGGCTGAGCAGGCCCCCCCCCAGCAGGCCGAGCAGGGGCGGCAGCAGCATCCGCAGGCGGGAAGATGCCATCAGCCCCTGCCAGCGCAGGCGCGGGATCTGGGTCATGAGTACCATCAGCACCAGCGCCAGCGGCACGAAAACAGCGTTGAAATAGGGGGCACCGACCGAGAGTGATCCCAGGTGCAGCGACTGGAACACCATGGGGTAGAAGGTGCCGAGCAGCACGCAGGCGCAGGCCACCGACAGCAGCAGTATGGTGGCGCCCAGCAGCCCCTCTTTTGACAGTAAGCCGAAGCGGGCGTAGGGGGCGCGGGTATCGGCCCGCAGCGCGAACAGGGTGAGGGCGCAGGTCAATAGCAGACCGAGCAGCAGCAGCAGGGTGAGACCGCGATTGGGATCCACCGCGAAGGCGTGCACCGAGGTGAGCACCCCGGAGCGCACTACAAAGGTGCCGAGCATGCTCAGCGAGAAGGTGAAGATGGAGAGCAGCAAGACGCCGTGACCGTAGGCCCCACGCTTCTCGCAGACCACGAGGGCATGCAGCAGGGCTGTGCCGAGCAGCCAGGGCAACAGGGAGGCATTTTCCACCGGATCCCAGAACCACCAGCCACCCCAGCCGAGCTCGTAATAGGCCCACCAGGAGCCGAGTACTATGCCGGCGGTGAGAAACACCCAGGAGCCGAGCGCCCAGGGGCGGCTCCAGTGGGCCACGGCGCCGTCCAGTCGGCCCGAGTGCAGCGCCGCCATGGCGAAGGCGAAGTTGACCGCAAAGCCGACGTAGCCGAGATAGAGCAGGGGCGGGTGTATGATGAGGCCGATATCCTGCAGCATGGGATTGAGATCGCGCCCCTCCAGCGGCCCCGGAAAGGCGCGATCGAACGGGCTGGAGAAGATCAGGGTATAGAGGCCGAACAGCCCCAAGATCAGTCCCATGATGGCCAATACCCGGATGCGGATCAATGGATCGACCCGTGTCGAACAGATCGCCACCAGGGCGCCCCACAGCCCCAGCGCAAACACGAAGAACAGCATGGAGCCCTCGTGGCCGCCCCAGACTGCCGCCAGCTTGAAACCCATGGGCAGGGCGCTGTTGGCGTGCTGGGCCACATAGACCAGGGTGAAGTCATCGAGCCCAAAACAGCTGGCGAGCAGCAGCAGGGCGGTCCCGAGCAGAGCGGCATTGAGCAGCGCCAGCGGCTTGGCACAGCCCAACAGAGCCGGGGAGGCGAGCCGCAGCCCCAGCCAGGGCAGGGTGCCTTGCAGCAGGGAGAGCGCCGTTGCCAGCAACAGTGAGAGATAGCCGAGCTCAGCCAGCACACAACCTCCGGTTCTACTTATTTGTTCATGTTATGCCGCAGCGTCCGCATCGGGCCGGCGCTGGGGCATAACATCCACAGACTCGACAACAAACAAGCGCCAGTCGCCCGAGGGCGGCTGGCGCTTGTGACCTGTTTCTTATACCACCGTCATTTGGCCGGCATAGAGCACGAAGTAGCGCAGCAGCAGTATCCCCATCAGGGTCAGGCTGCAGACCAGCACCAGATAGCCGCTCTTTGCCCGCAGGGGCGCCGGTGCCAACAGGCCGACCAGCTGGGGCAGCAGCATGCCGATGCCCACCACCCCGAGCCAGAACACCTGGGCCCAGAAGCCGCCGCCGATGGCCGCCCACATGGCCACCTCCTTCTGGCCGCCACCGAAATAGAGACCGGTAAAGAAGCAGACCAGCAGCAGCACCTCCACCGCCAGCACCGGCCGCTCGAAGCGATGCACGAAGCTCACCCCCAGGCTGTGGTGGTTCTCCTTGAACAGGGTGACCGCCAGCAAGATGGTGGAGGCGATGCCGGAGCTGATGCCGGAGACCAGAAACAGCACAGGCAGCACAGGGTTGTTCAGCAGCGGATAGGTCTTGAGCGCCGAGAGCAGAAAGCCGGTGTAGGCCCCCAGTAGCACGGCGAGCAGCAGCAACAGCGGTGCCAACAGCTGCTCGAAGCGTGCCAGCAGGGCGATCAGCCCATCCACAAAGGCGAACTTCTCTTTCAGCAGGTGACTGCGCAAGGTCTCGATCTCGGCCCGAAACACCACCGCCAGCCAGGCGAACAGCACCGCCATATAGACTTGGAACAGCATGACCCCCATCGACATCACTGAGTCGAACTGGTAGTGGAACATCAGCTTCCAGAAGGTCCAGGGGCGGGCCAGGTGGAAGATAAGGATCAGTAACCCCAGAACCACGCTCACCGGCGCCAGAATGGCGGTCGCCTTGATGATGCCGCTCTCGCTGCCGGCCCCTTTGCGGCGCAATAGCACCGAGAGGCTGGTGGCCCCGGCGGAGATACCGAGCAGGAACAGATAGATGGCGATGGGCCAGTCCCAGACAAGGGAAGGGAAGTGAAATGCGTCATGCCACATGGTCATTCCCTCCATCTGTTACGGCCGGGGTAGATGGTGATGGGGCAAATCCCCACACCAGCGAGGGGAAGTGAAACGCCTCTTGCATCGTCATGACTTTATCTCCCCTTTGGGCACGCGGTACATCTTGGGCGAGGTGCCGAGCGTCTGCTTGTAGCGATAGGTGGTCTCCTTCACCAGCCGTTTGGCGATGGGGCTGTCGGGGTCATCCAGATTGCCGAACACCAGCGCCTTGGTGGGGCAGGAGGCCACGCACGCCGGCTCCTTGCCCGCCGCCAGGTTGGTCTTGCGGCAAAAATCGCACTTGTCCGCCACCCGGGTGACCGGGTTGATAAAGCGCACCTGATAGGGACAGGCGGCCAGACAGTACATGCAGCCGATGCACAAGTCCGGGTCCACGTCGACTATGCCATCCTCCTTGCGGATATGGGAGGCGCCGGTCGGGCAGACGTGGACGCAGGGTGCATTGTCGCAGTGCTGGCAGGACTTGCGAAAGAAGTGGTACTCGGCATCGGGGAAGGTGCCTATGGGGCCGGAGCGGATGATCTCGAGCCGCGAGACCCCTTCCGGCACCTGGTTCACCTCCCGGCAGGCATCCATGCAGGCGGTACAGCCGATGCAGGCCGCCTCATCGTGGATCATGCCATAGCGCACCCCGTCTATGGTCTGGCTGTGAGCGAGGGTAGTGGCAAGGGAGCGGGTCGGCCCTGTCATCATGATGAGGGCCCCCGCGCTCATCCCCGCCATGAAGTGACGGCGAGAGCAGCTCATTGTGCCTCCTTGCCCGGGGTGGCGTTCGCCTTGGCCGCCTTGACGGCTTCATGCTGCTTGCTGTGGCAGTCGACGCAGAGCTGGATGCGGGACTTTTCCGGGATTTCCACCATGGGCTCCTTGGCCGGGTGCAGCTGGTGGCAGCTGGTGCAGGTGAGCTTGGTGGCGTGCACGTCGTGGGCCCAGAGCGCCTCGCGCAGGGGTTTGGGCTCGTGACAGCTCATGCAGACCCCGTTTTGCTCTGCGATGGGGTAGCTCTCTGTGCTCTGCTTGTTGTTGAAGCTGTCACTGAAGCGCATCACGTCCTTGACCCCTTCCCTGTGTTTGGGGGAGGGCTGGCCGTGGCAGTTGGTGCAGGTGACAGGCGCCAGGTTGTTGGGGTTGGTTGCCTGGCCATGCTTGCCGTGCATGCCGTACGCCTGCTCCTTGTGGCAGTCGGTACAGGCCGCATCGGGATTGCGCAAAAACTCCACGTCGTGGGTGGCGGGGAGGGCCGCAGGCGCGCTCGCCGCATCGGCGGCCTGGCCCTGCAGGCTGGTCAGCAGCATGGCTGCCATCAGCATCAGTCGTAAGAAATCCATCGTTAAATCACCCATAGGAAGCCTCCATCCGATTGCGGGCCCGACACTGCGGGCCCGCATGCCTCATCATTGTGCGAGCCGTCCGGCCACTTTGGCCTCGGCATCCCAGGCGGGGACTGTGGTCTTGAGGAACTGGGCCTTGTCGTTGTTCATCTGTTTCATGTCCATGCCAAGGGCGGCCTGGGCCTTCTCCTTGCTGGAGATGTCAGGAATGGCGATCTCGTGGCTGATCCCCTTGGCCGCCAGCAGGCGAGCCAGCTTGGTGCGGGCGTCTGCTGCCTTGTCCAGAGCGGTACCCAGCATGCGCAGCGCCACTTCCGGTGCGTGCATCTGCACCCCGTGGGAGGCGATGGAGAAGTCCCAGCGCCATTGGGCGTGGCGGATGTCCTGCTGAATGTCCTTCATCTCGGCGTCGGTGGCGCCGGCATCCCAGGCCGCCTTGGCTTCAAAGTGGGCGTGCACCAGCTGCTTCTCGACTCTGAGCTTGAGATCGTGAACCGCATCCTTGCGCTGCTGGACTATGCCTTGCAGCATCTCCTTGCTCTGGGTGTGGCAGTTGCGGCAGGTCTGATCGAAGCGATCGAAGGGGTTGCCCACCTTGTGATCCGTGTAGACCTTGCCCTGTTCGTTCTGCACCTTGGGCATGTGGCAGTCGACGCAGGCGACGTTGTTCTGGCCGTGGATGCCGGCGCGCCAGGTCTCGTATTCCGGATGCTGGGCTTTGAGCATGGGGGTCTTGGAGAGGGCATGCGTCCAGTCGGCGAAACCGATCTCGTCGTAGTACTCTTCCATCTGCTCAACAGTCGTGCCCTTGTCCCAGGGGAATTTCACCGCCTTGGTGGGGCCGCTGAAGTAGTACTCCACGTGGCACTGGCCGCACACCTGGGACTGCTGATCGAAACGCCCCTGCTCCTTGAACGGTTTGCCGATGGCGGTCATGGCGCGGTCGGCATAGGGACGGGAGAGGTGCAGGGCAGGTTTCCCTTCCTTGAACTCTTTCGAGGCTGTGTCGTGGCAGTCGGCGCAACCTATGGTGTTGACGATCTCGGGTCCGCCTTTTGCCCACATGCCCTTGAAGTAGCCATCTTCGCCTTTTTCATTGATGACGCGGGCCACGTCCGGGCCCTTGCAGCTCCAGCAGGCCATGGGCAGGGGGCCATCCTCGGCGGTCTTGGGGGCGCCGGTGCGCAGGGTTTCCCGCACGTCGGTCAGGGCGTAGAAGTGGCCGCGCGGCTTGTTGTAATCCTTGGAGAAGGGGTAGCCGGCCCAGAGCACCACCATCTGGGGATCATCCGCCAGGGCGTCGGTGCGCTCCTTGCTCTCGCTGGTGCCTTTCCAGCTGCTGAACTGATCGGCGTGATCCTTGGCGAACAGCTCGCTGCGCGCCTCTATTTTTCCCGTGGGGCTGGCCTCCTCGGCCTGTGCCAAGCCGCTGGCGCAAAGGCAGGTGGTAAGCAGCAGGGCGGCTAGGCCCAGTCTGGTCTGTCTGTTGTGTGAACTCACGATCATCACTCCCAAATCGATCTCATTGCCAGACCTGACCGTTCCATCCTGGATGTGGGCATCAGCCCCCGCACTAGGCAGGAGCAGGCAGGCCGATTAATTGTTATTAGTGAATAAAACCCATGTAATTATGCGATTGCTCGGGCTGGATATTACCAAATGGGTAAAATGAATGATGATTTATCGAGGCGGGGCTTGCGCTAGATCAATTGCCGGGGGAGGCAAGTGCCGGAAATGAGATCCCGGTTAAATTATGAGGAAACTCAACTTATTGGACCACAGTTAACCGACACTATTGTCATTTGCCGGTGAGTGGGGGCGGCAAGCCTTGTCCTACATGGAATGTGCTGCGGGGTAGGGGGTGGTCTATCCATTTCGGGATATAAAAGTAAATTTGCATAAATACTCAATATTGATGGCGCCAAAGAGAGGCAAAACAAGGGCTGAACCAGCGGATTCAATCATGTTGAGCGCCCTTGTCATCACCCGTTTCCATGCAGGGTGATCCGCGCCTGATCACCCTGCCCCTTGATGAAGAAGGGGAATAAAGAGAGCCAGCGATTGCCGGCTCTCTTTATTTGTGGGTGATGGAGTTATCAGACCAGCGCTTTTGCCAGCAGGTGTGCTCATCTCTATATCCATCTGCCACTGTGATCTCTTATGCCAGCGCCTGGGCCAGCAGGTGGATGGGATGCTCACAGCGGGGAATCGGAGTGCTCATCTCTATATCCATCTGCCACTGTGATCTCTTATGCCAGCGCTTGGGCCAGCAGGTGGATGGGATGCTCACAGCGGGGAATCGGAGTGCTCATCTCTATATCCATCTGCCGCTGTGATCTCTTATGCCAGTGCCTGGGCCAGCAGGTGGATGGGATGCTCACAGCGGGGAATCGGAGTGCTCATCTCTATATCCATCTGCCGCTGTGATCTCTTATGCCAGTGCCTGGGCCAGCAGGTGGATCGGGTGTTCACAGCGGAACGGCGTACTCATTTCTATCTGCCACTTGCAGGTCTCGCAGTCCGTGATGACCAGATCAGGCTTGAGGCGGTTTATCTGATCAAACAACCCCTCGCCTATGGCCTGGCTGGTCTCGTAGTTTTCCGACTTGAAGCCGTAGGTGCCGGCGATGCCGCAGCACTGGGACTCCAGTACCGTCACCTTGACGCCGGGGATGGCGCGCAGCAATTCGAGGGTGTAGATGACGCCCCCCATCTTCTCCATGTGGCAGGGGGTGTGGTAGGCGATGTGCAGATTGAGCGGCTTCATGGCCGGCTTGTTGCCCCGGTAGAACTCGTTCCACAGGAAGCGGGTCACCAGCGAGATGCGATCCCGCACCTTGTGGTTGTCCTGCTCCAGCAGGTGGGGGTATTCGTCCCGCAGGGTAAAACCGCAGGTGGAGGAGGTGGCCAGGAGCGGCATCTCGTTGCCAAGCAGGGTGTTCTCCAGCTGCTTGATGTTGAAGGCCGCCTGCTGTTTGGCCTTGTCCATGAAACCGTTGGCAATCAGCGGCACGCCGCAGCACTTCTCCCGCTCCAGCAGTTGCATGCCTATGTTCATGGCGTTGAGCACCTGCATCAGCTCCTTGCCGAGCTGCGGGTGGTTGTAGTTGACGTAGCAGCCGTGGAAATAGGCGATCTGGCGCTCATATTGGGCCTGGCTGGCTTTCTGCTTCTTGTACCAGCCGCGGAAAGTGCCTTGCGAATACTTGGGCAGGTCGCGGTGGGAGGAGACCCCCAGCGCCTTGTCCAGCACCAGCTTCATCGGCTTGAGCCCTGTGGTGAAGTTGACCACGGGCGCCATCAGGGTGGACATGCCGCCCATGAGGTCGGTATGGGAGAGCACGAATTCGCGGATCCCGGGCTTGAAGTCGCTGTATTTGTGCTTGGCCTTGGCGATGATGTCGCCGATGCGCACCCCGCTCGGGCAGGCCACTTCACAGCGCTTGCAGTTGGTGCAGTACTTGAGGGCACTGTCGAACAGCTCGGGGCTCTTGATGCGCAGCCGCTCCCCATCGGGACCCGCCTGCTTGGGGCCCGGGTAGGCCGGGTTGGCCTTGGCCACCGGGCAGTAGGCGGTGCAGACGGTGCATTTGATGCACTGATCGAAGGTTTGGTTGGCGTGATCCAGTAGCATGATTTACTCCTCCCGGGCCGGATTGAAAGCGCAAGGGACGCGGCAATGGGATTGTCGAGCGGGCAGCGGGCTGCCCGCAGTCAGGAAATGCAGGGTGGACATCTCACACCCCTGCCAGAATATGGCCGGCGGCCTGCCAGCCGGTGGCAACCGCGACACCTGAGCCGGAGCCTTCGCGGATCGGGTCGTAATGGGCCAGCACACTGCCCGCCCCATAGAGGTTGGTGAGCGGCTTGCCGCCGCGCAGTACCCGCAGCTTGTCGTCCGTCTTGACCCCGAAGCCCATGAAGGGGTGGTGGTCGAACAGGCGGCGACCGGCCCAGGCATCGCGCTCCTCCAGGCTCAGCACGTCGGCGTTGAAGATGGGTTCGCGAATGCCGCGCAGCCGGGATTCGAGGCCGCGGCTGAAGAAGCTGCCGGAGGCGAGCACGAAATGGTCCGCCTCGAACAGCTGATCGTCGCCGTTCTGGCTGTGGACGCCTATCACTCTGTCCCCCTCATAGCGGGCGCCCAGCACCCGTTCGCTGGTGAGGAAGGTGCCACCAAGGGCCAGGAAGCGGCGCTTGAGCGCCTCCTGCATCCGCATGCCGATGAGTGAGGGCGGCATGGTAGCCACCTCCTTGATGGTGCAGCCAGTGCGTTTTTCCAGCTCCGCCAGACGGGGGCCGACCAGCCCCAGCGACAGGCAGGCGGGCAACACCACATGGCGGCAACCGGGATCGCTGCTCTCGTGCACCATGCGGCAGATCTCGCGGGCCAGATCGGCCAGCAGATCGGGCTGATCGCCCTTTTGCTTGTCAAACAGGCGGGCTATGTCGGCGGAGCGAAACTCGTGGGGATTGCGGCTGAATTCGGCGAGCTGGGGCAGGCGAATTTCACCCGTCATGATGCGGCAGTGGGCGAAGCGCGGATGAGTCGCCAGGTTGGCAGCCGCGAGCGCCGGGTGAAAGTCGCGAAACCCTTCCAGGGTAGCCAGCAGGATGGCATCGGGGGCGGGCGCATCTGTCTGGCAGGCGCAGGTATGGGGCGACAGCCAGGTGGATTTCAGGGTGCCTATAGGGGTCAGCCGCTGGTGGTTGGTCTCCTGGCGAAACAGGGGCAGCCCCTGCTCGTGGCAGTGGCGCTGCAGATCGGCGAGGCTCGCCTCTATGTTGGTCAGGCCCACCTTGCTGTAGGGGTGATCCGGGTGCTCGGTCATGAAGGCGGGCAGGGCAGCGCGGGGATCGCCGTCGCTCTCCAGCAGATCGACCGAGCCGGAGGAGAAGTGCAAGGCACTCTGGCCAGAGGCCATCAGCAGCGTCTTCTGACCCGCTTCGGCGAGGCGCAGCGCCGCCGAGAGGCCCGCCATGCCGCCACCTATCACGATACTGTCAAATTTCATGACTGCACTCCTTGAGTCAATGGGGCCTGGCTGTGGTCTTCTGTCCTGGTGACGGGGTCGAGGGGAAAGGGGGGCTCGGCCACCAGGTGGGGCGCCGTCCACTCTCCCAGACCAAACAGCCCTTCGTAGATCCAGTAGGTAAACTCCGCCTCGCGCAGGGCATCGCCCCACAGCACGGGACGGGTGCCCTTGTAGCGCTCCTCCAGGAACTGGCGCAGCATGACGCAGGCCTGGCGGCCATCGGCCTTGCCGTACTCCTGCATCAGGCCGGCGGCCCGGTAGGCGCAGAGCTCACCCTGACAGGGACCCATGCCCAGACGGGTGCGGCGGCGCAGATCCACCAGATTGTCCACGTCCAGCTCGCGCAGGGCGTACTCGATTTCGCCGGCCGTCACCATCTCGCATTCGCAGATGAGGGCGTTGGCCTTGGGATTGTCACGAAAGAAGGCGATGACCCGCTCGCCGTGGCGATACTGGGCCGAGCCTTCTGCCGGGGCCGACAGACCGGGGGCGGAGACCTTCTCCGGATCCCGCGAGCCGGGCAGGCTCAGCTCGGCGGTGCGGCACGGTTTGGTGTTGCCTATCTTCTTGGCGATGAGGTCGGTGGCCCACTCGGCCATCAGCCGATAGGTCATCAGCTTGCCGCCTGTGATGGTGTTGAAACCCTGCAGGCCGTCGCGATCGTTGTGATCGAGCAGGACTATGCCGCGGCTGATGTTGCGGCCGGTTTCGTCGCCATCCACCGCCACCAGAGGTCGAACCCCGGCGTAGGCGCGCAGCAGACGGGTGCGCGCCATGATGGGGGCTAGCTTGATCCCCTCGCGCAGCAGCACTTCCACTTCGTCCGGATCCACGGTGAGCTGGTCAATCTTGTGGTAGTCGATGCGGCTCGAGGTGGTGCCTATGAGGGAGATGGTATCGCCCGGTACCAGAATGTCCGCATCCGCCGGTTTGCGAGCGCGGTTGAGCACCATCTGGTTGATGCGGTAATCCATGATGAGCAGGGAGCCCTTGGCCGGGAACATGCGGATGCCGAGATCGGCGTACTCGCAGATCTGTTGGCCCCAGATGCCGGCGGCATTGATCACCTCCTGACACTCCACCTCGAACGCTTCGCCGGTGCGGGTGTTGATGGCCTTGACGCCATGGACCCTGTCCTGGGTGCGCAGCAGCCCCAGCACCTTGCTATGGGTGAAGATGCGCGCGCCATGTTCTTTCGCATCCAGCACGTTGGCGGCGGCGAGGCGGAAGGGATCGACAGTGCCGTCCGGCACTTGAATGGCGCCGATCAGCGCCGGGTTGACGTTGGGCTCGAGGCGCAGCGCATCGGCCGGATCCAGCTGGCGGGCGTCGATACCCGCCAGGGCACAGGCGTCCATGAAGGTGTTTTGAAAATTGATGTCATCTTCCGGCAGGGTGACGAAGAGGCCGCCCGTGTCCTCGACACAGTGGCTGGCGATCCGCTTGAGGATGCGGTTCTCCTGAATGCACTCGCGGGCGGACTCCGGATCCGTCACCGCATAGCGGGCGCCCGAGTGGAGCAGGCCGTGGTTGCGGCCCGTGGTGCCGGCGGCGATGTCATCCCGCTCCAGCAGGATGCAGTCGATGCCGCGCAGTGCGCAATCGCGCATGATGCCGGCTCCGGTGGCGCCACCCCCTATGATGACGACTTGTGTGGTTATTCTTTTCATTCTTGCCCGTCTCATCTCTTCCAGATGACGCCAGTGTGGCGCCTCTCTGGCCGAAAATGTTTGATATGGGCCAAATTAATGCTCGTAAACGCTCATGCGTGCGCAGGCTAATGAGCAAATCGTGACTCTGGTCACACTCCCATAACAGAGAAGGGGCCACCAGGGCCCCTTCTCTTGGCATGAGACGGGTGTTCAGCCACAGCATTTCTTGAACTTCTTGCCGCTGCCACAGGGGCAGGGGTCGTTGCGCCCTGCCTGCAGCGGTGCCGGATCCTGCTCGCCGTCTGTGTAGACCCAGCGTCCCTGATAACGCACGAAGCGGGAACGTTCATGCAGGCAGTGGCGCTCCTCCCCCTCCTTGAACCAGGCCTTGAACTCCACCATGCCGGTTTCGTCCGAGGGGCCGCCTTGGGCGGCGAGGATCTCCAGCCCGTCCCAGCGGGTGTCGGTTTGAGATAGCTGATCCGCCGTCAATCCCCCCAGGTGATCAGGGTGCCAGCTGTGCACCAGATAGTCGCCCAGCCCCAGCACGAAGGCGCTGTAACGGGAGCGCATCAGCTGCTCCGGGGTTTGCGCCTCGGCCCCCTGGTGCAGTGATCCACAGCACAGTTCGAGAGAAATAGTTGAACCGCAAGGACATTTGTTCATGTGTCAGCCCATCAGGGTCGATAGATAAAGGTGCGGGGATTGTAGCGAAAGCGGGTCCCCGCCGACCAGCGCCCTATACTGGTTGGGTAGGAACGGAACACCAATAAAAACAGCTGCAAGGATGTGAATGATGACGCTAAAGCAGAAAATTCTGTTGCTGGGAGCCATCCCCGTGCTCCTGATGGCCCTGGTGGTCAACCTCAGCAACTACATGATTTCCAAGAGCGATTTGGAAGCCGATCTGGTGGCGGCGCGGGAGAATGCGATCAAGGATCGCAAGGCGTTGCTCAGCAGCTACCTGATGCTCGCCAAGACGGCCGTCGACACGGCCTACAACCAGCCAGACAGCCCGGAAGCGCGCAAGCAGGTCACCGAGATCCTGCGACCATTGCGCTACAGCAGCGACGGCTACTTCTTCGTCTATGACTTCCAGGGCAATACGGTATTGCTGCCGACCCGCCCCGAGATGGAGGGCAAGAACCGCTGGCAGGACAAGGATGCCAAGGGCAAGCTGCTGATCCAGGAGATCGTCAAGGCGGCGCGCCAGGGGGATGGTTTCTCCGAGTACTGGACCGCCAAGCCCTCCATCGGGCGGGATGCGCCCAAGCTCTCCTTCAACCTGGTGCTCGACAAGTATCAGTGGATCATAGGCACGGGTTTTTACATCGATGACATCGACAACGAACTGGCGGCGCTGCGCACCGAGCGTGAGAGCAATATGCACGACTCCCTGCAGAGCAGCGTGCTGCTCATTCTGGTGATCCTGGGGATCACCCTGGCGGTGACTGTGGTGATCGGCAATCGGGTCACCCGACCGCTGGCGGATGCGGTGTCGGCCCTCAACGACATAGCCGATGGGGAGGGGGATCTGACCCAGCGCCTCAAGGTGCAAAGTCATGACGAGATTGGCCAGCTGGCCACCGCCTTCAACCGCTTCGTCGAGCGGATCCAGTCGGTGGTGAGTCAGGTGGGAGAGACCAGCAATCACCTCTTCAGTGCGGTGGAGAAGCTGCACCACCTGAGCGAGCACTATGACCATCAGATGCATGGCCACAGCCGGGAGACGGATCAGGTGGTCACCGCCGTGACCGAGATGAGCTCCACCGCCCAGGAAGTGGCGGCCAGCGCCTCCAACGCGGCCACCGCCACCAGTGACGCGGCGCGCGAGTCCGATGCCGCCCGTGGCGTGGTGGGCAGCGCCATCAACAGCATCAACCGGCTGGTGGGCGAGGTGCATACCGCCTCCGGCGTCATCGAGCAGTTGGCGCAGGAGACCGGCAAGATAGGATCCGTGGTCGAGGTCATTCGCGGCATTGCCGAACAGACCAACCTGCTGGCGCTCAACGCCGCCATCGAGGCGGCCCGGGCCGGCGAGCAGGGGCGCGGCTTCGCTGTGGTGGCGGACGAGGTGCGATCGCTCGCCGGGCGTACCCAGCAGAGCACCAAGGAGATCAACGAGATGCTGCAGCGGCTGCAAAGCGGCGTCAAACAGGCGGTGGACGTGATGCAGGCCAGCGAGGAGCGCAGCCAGGAGACGGTACAGGAGGCGAGCCACATCGCCACTTCCCTCGACAGCATGGTGATGGCGGTCAGCACCATCAACGACATGAACATCCAGATAGCGACGGCGGCCGAGGAGCAGCATGCGGTCTCCGAGGAGATCAACAAGAACCTGGTGGCCATACAGCAGATCGTCAGCGAGCTGACCGACGCGGCTGTGGAGTCCAACAGCACCACCCGCGATCTGGCCAGCACGGGTGACAAATTGCGCAAACTCGTCTCCCAATTCCGCTACTGATCGCATTTTTGCCGTCTGGACGTGATTTCCAGACGGCAAATTTGGGGATTGGCGGAGAATGTGGGAAAATTGTCACCATCCGCTCTTTTCGTTAACCCATATCCTATGAATGAGATCGTGAAAGGCAGTATCGATTTGATCCGTCAGCTCAACTATGGCCTGGTCTACGCCAGCCTGGAGGAGCACAAGGAGCTGTCCCGTACCGATCTGTCCCGTTTAACCGGCCTCTCTCCGGCCAGTATCACCAAGATCACCCGTGAACTGCTCGATGGCGGTCTGGTGGTGACCTGTGGCGAGAGCTCGGTGGGCCGTGGTCGCCGTCAGACCCTGCTGCGCATCAACGAGCGCCGCTTCCAGTTTCTCTCCATGCGTCTGGGCCGTGGCTATGTGGACATGGCGCTGTTCGATCTGGCCGGTCGCTCTCTCGCCCGTCATCGTCACACCTTCAGCGAGGCCGAGCGTGCCGACCTGCTGGCCAGCCTGGTGCGCGCCATCGAGGGCTTTTTGCCCAAGAAGGCGCTGCGCCTTGCCTGCATCGCGCTCTGCCTGCCGGGGCAGGTGGAGCGCCACTCCGGCATGGTCAAGCACTTCCCCTTCTATGATCTGCGCAACTGGCCGCTTGGCCCCACCCTGCAGGAGGCGTTCGCTGTGCCCGTGCTGGTCAGTGGCGACGTGCGCACCTGGATCCAGGCCGAGCGGGAATGGGGCGCGGCCAAAAACTGCGCCGATGCTGTGCTGGTGTTCGTGCACAACGACATAGGGGTCGGCATGGTGGTCAATGGCCAGCTCATCGAGAGCGAGTCGGCCCTGCTCGGCGATCTCAGCCACCTGCAGCTCGAACCCTACGGCCAGCGCTGCTACTGCGGCGGCTTTGGCTGCGCCTGCACGCTAGTGACCAACCAGGCGCTGGAGGCCCAGTACCGGGATCTGCGCGAGCGGATGCAGGAGCATGATCTGCCCGAGAGCGTCACCATCCGCGAGTTGTGCGAGCTGGCGCTGGCGGGCAACAGCCTGTGCCAGGATATTCTCCATCAGGCGGCCGGTCGTCTCTCCCGGGTGCTCTCCAACCTCATCTGCCTGCTCAATCCGGGCAAGCTGCTGCTGGGGGGGGAAATAACCCGCGCCGATCGGCTGCTGTTCCCCATGCTGCACCAGTCCCTGGCCAGCCAGTTGCCAGCCGAATACCTGGTGCGGCTGCAAATCGAATCCACCCACTTCTACGAAGATCCCACCAAGCCCACCTCGGTGCAGGTGCACAAGGCCCTGCGCGACGGCAGCCTGCTGCTCGACCTGTTGCGAGGTGACAAGGAGGCATGAGACTCGGGTTGCAAGGACGCTTCCTGCTCATGCTCTGTCTGGTCAGTCTGCTGCAACTGGTGTTGCTGAGCGGGGCCAGCTACTACTACGTCTCCGAGCAACGCTACCGCGAGGTGGGGGATCAGGCCCTCGACGTGGCGCGGCTGGTGGCCCGTGAACCCGGTGTCATCGCCGGGGTGAAGCGCGGCGATACCGCCAGGCTCAACCTGCTGGTTGAGCGGATCCGCGCCGAGGTCGGCGCCAGTTACATCGTCATCGGTGACAGCGAGGCGCGGCGGCTGGTGCACCCCAATGCGGATCGCATCGGCCAGCCCATGGTGGGGGACGATCCCAGGCGTGCCCTGCAAGGAGAAGCCTATATTTCCCGTGCCCAGGGATCGCTCGGGGTCTCGGTACGCGGCAAGGGGCCGATCCGCAACGAGATGGGACAGGTCATAGGCGTGGTGTCGGTCGGTTATCTGGTGCGCGACATAGATGCGGATCTGCAGGGTTTCCTGCGTTTTGGCCTTGCGATGACCCTGCTCATCGTCTTGCTCAACAGCGGTGCGGCGGCCTGGCTGGCACGGCGCTACAAGCGCGCCCTGCTGGGGTTCGAGCCCGAGCAGATCGGCCGCCTCTATGCGGAGCTGGATTGCACCCTGCGCACCGTGCGTGAGGGGATCCTCACCATAGATGAACAGGGGCGGCTCACCTCTCTCAACCCCAACGGCATCCGCCTGCTGCGTCTTGACGAGCAGGCGGCGAGGGCGGCCATAGGTCAGCCCGTCACCCGCTTGCTGCCGGAGAGCCGCATGCTCTCCCTCATTCAGGATCCCCGTCCCCAGTTTGATGAAGAGATAGTGCTCAACGGCCAGCAGCTCATCGTCAACCGGCTGCCGCTGGTGCGGGACGGCAAGCTGATCGGCGCCGTGTCGAGCTTTCGCCGCAAGGACGAGCTGGCCGAGCTCAGCGCCCAGCTCTCCCAGGTGCAGGCTTACAGCGACCTGCTGCGAGTACAGACCCACGAACACAACAACCAGCTCGGCACCATAGCCGGCCTGATCGAACTCGGTGCCACCCGTGAGGCGCTCGCCTTCATCGGACGGGAGGCCGCCACCGAGCAGACCCTGCTCAGCTTCCTGATGGGGGCCATCGCCAAGCCCAAGGTGGCGGGCCTGCTGCTTGGCAAGTATCACAGGGCCCACGAGCTGGGGCTGGTACTGGTGATGGACCCAGACTCTCATCTGCACGACATCCCCCTTCGCGTCAGCGGTTCCCAGTTGGTGACAGTGCTGGGCAATCTCATCGACAATGCCTTCGAGGCCACCCGTCGTCACGGCGCGCCTTACCCGCCGATCCGGGTCTCGTTGAGCGATCTCGGCCAGGATCTCATCCTGGAGGTGGAAGACGGGGCGGGCGGCATAGATCCCGCCCTGGCGGACAGGTTGTTCGAGCGCGGAGTCAGCAGCAAGACGGAGCCGGATCACGGTATCGGCCTCTCCCTGGTGCGCAAGACCCTGGATGCCCTGCAGGGGACCATCACCATCGAAGCCACGGCGCAGGGCAGTTGCGTCGTCTGTTACATTCCCAAGGAGGTGTGAGTGATCAAGATCCTGATCGTCGAAGATGATCCGGCCATCGCCGAGATCCACCGTCGCTTCGTGCAGCGGCTGGCGGGGTTCGAGGTGCTGGGAGTGGCGCTCACCCTGTTCGATGCCAGAGAGCAGATAGACATCCTCAGACCCGATCTGGTGCTGCTGGATGTGTGGCTGCCGGATGGCGAAGGGTTTTCCCTCTTGCGTGAATTGCGCCAGGCCGGGGCCAGCCTGGATGTGATCCTGCTCACTGCCGCGCGGGAGGCGAGTGCCCTGCAGGAGGCGATGCGGCTCGGGGTGGTGGATTTCATCCTCAAACCCGTGGTGTTCGAGCGACTGCGCGATACCCTCGACAACTATTGCCAGAGCCGCGCCGCCCTGGCGGCCCTTGCCGACATCGATCAGCAGGCGGTGGATACCCTGCTCGGTACACCGTTGCAGCAGGTGGCGGCCGCTGGTCTGCCCAAGGGGATAGACGCGCTCACCCTGCAACGGGTGCTGACGGCATTGACCGGCGTCGGAGCCAGCGCCGAGGAGATAGGCAACCGGGTGGGGGTGAGCCGCACCACGGCGCGCCGCTATCTGGAGTTTCTAGTGGGTCAGCAGCTGGCGAGCCCGGAGCTGGAATATGGCACTGTCGGGCGGCCGGAGCGGCGTTATCGCCAGCCCTGAATGGGATAGCCACCTATCTTGTTTGCAAATAAAAAGAGCGCCTGTTGGCGCTCTTTTGCTTTATGAGATCCGCGAACTCAACTCGGATCAGATTGCAGCGTGGTGACCGGTGCGCGGCGGGACTGCCACCACTGCCAGACCGGCAACAGCAGCATCACCAGGGTCACCAGGGTGAAGCCGAGGGTGATGGGCCGCTCCCACAGGAAGCTCAGGGAGCCGTCGTTGATCACCAGGGCCCGGCGCAGGTTGTCCTCCAGCATGCCCCCCAGAATGAAACCGAGCAGCATGGGAGCCATGGGGAAGTCCAGCAGGCGCAGCCAGATGGCGATCAGCGCCACCAGCGCCATCACATAGATGTCCATGGTGTTGAAGGAGACCAGATAGACCCCGATCAGCGAGAACAGTAAGACCATAGGGATGAGCACGGGGCGCGGCACCTGCAGTATCTTGGCCAGATAGGGGATGAGCGGCAGGTTGAGGATCAGCAGTACCACGTTGCCCAGATACATGGAGATGATCACCGACCAGAACACGTCCGGGTGCTCTATGAACAGGCGCGGGCCCGGCTGGATGCCGTAGGCGATGAGGGCCCCCAGCATCAGCGCAGTGGTGCCCGAGCCCGGGATCCCCAGGGTCAACAGGGGCACGAAGGCACCGCTGGAGGCTGCGTTGTTGGCCGCCTCCGGTGCGGCTATGCCGGTCAGGCTGCCCTTGCCGAAGGCCTCCTGTCTGCGCTTGCTGGCGAAATTGCGCTCGGCGCCATAGGCCATGAAGGAGGCGATGGTGGCGCCGGCTCCCGGCAGTACCCCGATGAGAAAGCCCAGCACAGAGGAGCGCACTATGGGCGGCGCTATCTCTTTTACCTCGGCCTTGCTCAGTTTGAGGGAGCCGAGCTGCTGGATCTTGCTCGCCTCCTCCTTGCTGGTGTCCTTGCCCGGGCGCAGCACCGTCATCAGGATCTCCGCCAGGGCGAAGGTGGCCATGGCCAACAGTAGGAAGGAGAAGCCATCGCGCAAGTCCGGCAGGCCAAAGGTGAACCTGTCCACCCCGACGCTGCGGTCGATGCCGACGGTGGAGAGCATGATGCCGAACAGCGCCATGATCAGCGCCTTGAGCACCTGGCCCTTGCCGGCAAAGGCCGCCACCGCGGAGAGCCCCAGCACCATGAGGGCGAAGTAGTCCGCCGACTGGAAGGAGAGGGAGACCTTGGCGAGCAGGGGAGCCGCCACCATCAGGAAGATGGCGGACAGGGTGCCGCCGGTGAAGGAGGCGTAGGCGGCGATGGCCAGCGCCTTGCCCGCCTGCCCCTTGCAGGCCAGCGGATAGCCGTCGATGGCGGTGATCATGCTGGCGGAGCAGCCCGGGGTGTTGATCAGGATGGAGGAGGTGGAGCCGCCGAACATGGAGCCGTAATAGACCCCGGCCATCAGGATGATGCCGGAGGCGGGATCCAGCCCGTAGGTGATGGGGATCATCAGGGCGATGGCGGTGACCGGCCCCAGGCCCGGCAGCATGCCGATGAAGGTGCCGACGAAGCAGCCGACGATCACCATGAAGATGTTGATGGGCAGCATGGCGGTGCCCAGTCCTTGCAAAATGCCGTCTAACATGAATTCTCCTTATCCCAGCAGTTGCGTGAATAGCCGGCCTGGCTCGAGGTAGACGTTGAGCCCCTTGGTCAGCAGGGCCCAGAAGATGAGGGTGAAGGGCAGGCTCACCTTGCAGGCGAAGGCGAGGCTCTGCTCGCCCATCAAGCGGATCCCGCCGATGAGGAACAGGGTGGTGGCGATGACAAAGCCGAGCCAGCCGAGGGCCACTCCATAAACCAGCATCAACAGCAGCAGGGCAAAGACCAGTCGCCAGTTGCCCGTTTCACGCTGCAGCCGCTCCCCGCCCGGAAAGCAGATCAGCAGCAGGGAGAGCAGGGCGCCGACGCCAGCCAGGGCATAGGGCAGAGTGCTGGCGGTAAAGGGTTCATATTCGTCCCCGGGATAGCCGGGGATCAGGGTGGCGTGATAGCCGTAGGCGAGGGAGAGCAGCAAAAACAGCAGCCCCCCGAGTCGCTCCTTGGTCAGGTGCATGACGATGACTCCGTTGGGCGGGGCTGGCCCGCCACAGGTTGAGGGATCACTTGATGAAGCCGAGCTCGCGCATCAGGCCGCCAATCTGCTGCTCCTGCTGGTTGAGGAAGGCGGTGAACTCGGGGCCGGCCTGGTAGAGATTGGTCCAGCTGTTGCGGGCCCGGACCGTTTCCCACTCCGGCTTGTCATACATCTGCTTGAGCAGGGCGGCGAATTCGGCGGATTTTTCGGCGCTGACGGCGGGGGAGGCAAAATAGCCGCGCCAGTTGGCAAAGACAGTCGGGTTGCCCTGCTCGCTGAAGGTGGGGATCTCGCTGGCATCCGGCATGCGCGTCGGTGCCGTCATGCCGAGGATCCGCATCTGGCCGGATTTGACCGCCTCCATCGCCTCGCCAAAGCCGGTGGAGAGCACCTGGGTTTCCCCTGACAGCACAGCCGCCATGGCGCTGCCGCCGGCGTCATAGGCCACGTAACGCAGCTTGCCGGCATCCGCCCCGGCATTCTTGAAGGTCATGGCCGCTACCAGGTGATCCAGGCTGCCACGGGCTGAGCCGCCGGCTATCTTCACCTTGGCGGGGTTGGCCTCATAGGCGGCCAGCAGCTGGGGCCAGTTCTGGTAGGGGGAGTCCAGCGGCACGGCCAGCGCCTGATAATCGGCGATGATGGCGGCGACCGGGGTGAGATCCCGGAACGATTGGGGCAGCTCCTTGGAGAGGGATTTGACGATGATGGGGGTAGAGTTGACCATCAGCGTCTTGTCGGACTGGGCCGAGGTCTCGATCAGGTGGGCGATGGCCTTGGCGCCGCCGCCGGCCGAGATGTTCTGGTAGGAGGCGGTGGTGATGAGGCCGGACTTGGTCAGCGCCTCGCCGGTGCCGCGGGCCGTGTTGTCCCAGCCGCCGCCTGCACCGCCCGGAATGAGGAAGTGGATTTCGTCTATCTTGGCCTGGGCGCCGAGGCTGGCGCCCAGCAGGCAGCAGAGCAACGTGCGTTTGAGGGTTCCTTGCAACATGGTGTACTCCTTGTGATTGTTGCAAGAAGGTTAATTAATCGTGTCTGGCTGGAAAACAATCTGGCCGTAATGGCTATTAAGGCTGTTGTGGTCATTGTGTTCATTCTGGTCATGGCAGTGTGAGGGGCTTGGCCATGGCGGATGGCGGGCATGTGCGAACCCTGCCGCAGGGTGAAAACGCGCGAGGCTCCCCATCTGCAAGAGGGAGCCTCGCGGATGCCGGGTGTGGCTCATCCCTTTGATGGCGGGGCGGACACCTTGTCGTCGCGGCTTCCCTGCTGCTTGATGGCTTCGGTTGCCTGCTGCTTGAGCTGCAATTGTTCCATCACCAGCTTGTAGGCGATGTAGTACTTGTAGATGTTGCCCACGTAGGTCACGGTTTCGGGGCCTATCTTCTCCGCCGCCACGTACTCGACGTTGTGGAACCAGACGTTGGGATCCAGCCCCCGCTTCTTCGCCTCGGTGCGCAGCCGCGCCACCCGGGCGGGGCCGGCGTTGTAGGAGGCGAACGAGAACAGCGCCTTGTCGAGGGCTGTCATGGGTTCGTCCGCATAGTAGTGATCTATCATCCAGCGCATGTATTTGGCGCCGCCGTGGATGTTGGGCTCGATCTGGCGGATATCGCCCACCTTCAACCCCTTGCCGGTGGCGGGCATGATCTGCATGATGCCGATGGCGCCGACGTGGCTGCGCGCCTTCTGGTTGAGCGCCGACTCCTGATAGCCCTGGGCTGCCATCAGCAGCCAGTCCACGTCATAGCGATCGCCATACTGGCGAAACAGCTCCACCACCTGCAGGAATTTCTTGCGCTCGGCCTCGGCGGCGGCGCTCTTGACGAACTTGTTCTGCTTGAGATAACGGGCCAGGATGGCCTCTCCCGTCGCCTTGCCGCGCAAGGCGGCTATCTGCTCGTTGAGCATGGCGAGCAGCTGGGGGCTCTCCTTGCGCACCGCCCAGGCGATGATGCCTCCCTCCCGGAACACGGGGTCTTCATGGATGCGGATGGCGGGGAAGATCTTCTGCCAGAAGCGGGCCTTGTGCTCGTCCATGACGATGAAGGGCAGCAGGCCGGCGTTGACCATCTCCACCAGATCTTCATCTTCCAGCGCTTCCGGGGCCGGCTGGATGTCGATAAGGGGTTCACCCGCCGCCTTGCGCGCCTGGTTGTAGGCGATCAGGCTCTCGAAGTAGCTCGAAGAGGGGCGTACATAGAGGGTCTGGCCTCCCAGGTCGGCGGCGCTCTCCACCTTGGGGGAGGCCGGCCCCGAGATCAGCAGCTCCCGCACGTTTTCCAGCAGGGGCGAGGTAAATTCCACCCCCTGCTTCTTGCGTTGATCCGTGATGGTGAGGTTGGCGGCGGCGATGTCACCCTTGCCCTCGACGAGGGACTTGAGCAGGGACTCCCTGGCTACCGGGATGAAGACGATGTGCAGCTTGAGGTGGCGCTTGAGGTTTTTTCCCTTGCGCAGCTGTTCGTTGAGCCGTTTCTCCAATTGCATGAAGGCGTCGTAGGTAACGCCCCTTTGCACCCCCTTGTTGATGAAGTAGCCGGTCTTGTTGTAGGTGGTCAGCACCCGCAGGGTGCGCCGCGCCAGCATGTCATCGAGGTCGCCGAGCATGGGGGTGGCCAGCTCTTCGGTACTGAATGCCAGCGAGGCTGGCTCGGGGTCGGCCTTCTCTGTGGGGGAGGCTTGCGGTGCAGTGGCGGCCTGAAGCGGGCCGCACAGCAGCCAGATCAGAAGGATCCATAACCGTATCATGACGATGCCCTCGTGTGTTTCATTGAGTGTAAGCGGCATGCAGCGGGCGCTTTAGCTCATTGGGTTTGATAAACAAGGGCGAATAGCACAATAGGCCCTATCGGATTGGCCGGGTCAGGAAGGGGGAGGCAGTGGTCTAGGCTGTGTGCGGGTGATGGGGGTGAAATGAAGAAGGGAGCCATCATGGCTCCCTTCTTGCTGCGGTGCGATACGGCGCTAGAACCAGAAGCCGATGATGAAGGAGCCAGCCAGGGTCAGCATGACGTTGGCCACCGCATAGGTACCCGCATAGCCGAGCGCCGGGATGGAGCTGTTGGCAGCCTCGTTCACCACGTCCATAGCCGGGGCACAGGTGCGGGCACCCGTGATGGCCCCCAGCAGCAGGGCCGGGTTCATCTTCAGCACCCAGACCCCGAACAGGTAGCCCACCAGCACCGGCAAGGTGGTCACCAGCATGCCGGAGAAGAGCACCACGGCACCGACCTGGCTCAGGTGATCCAGAATGCCGCCGCCCGCCTTGAGGCCTGTGCTCACCATGAAGACGGCGAGGCCCAGATCCTTGGCTAGACGCAGGGCGCCCGGCGGCACATAGCCGACCGTGGGGTGGTTGGCTCTCAGGTAGCCCATCAGGATCCCCGCCAGCAGCAGGCCGACGGCGTTGCCCAGACCAAATTCGAGCTGGCCGAACACCAGGGAGACTGAGCCTATCAGCAGGCCCAGCACGAAGAAGGTGGTGAAGGCCACCAGATCCGTGGTCTGGCTGTGGATGCTGATGAAGCCTATCTTGTTGGCCAGCAGCTTGACCCGCTGCTTCTCGCCACTGATCTGCAGCACGTCGCCCTTTTGCAGCATGATGTTGCGATCGAACGGCATCTCTATCTGGGAGCGTACCACCCGGTTGAGGAAGCAGCCCTTCTCGGTGAGGTTGAGCTCCACCAGATGGCGGCCCACCACGGCATCGTTCTTCACCACTATCTCTTCGGTGACTATCTGCAGGTCAAGCAGGTTGCGGTCGAACACCTCCTTGCCGTTGCGATAGTTGACGTCGAGCTTCTCGTGGCTCTCGGGATAGCCCACCAGGGCGATCTCGTCCCCCTCCTGGATGACGGCGTCGCCATCCGGGCTCGCCAGTATGCCATTGCGGCGGATCCGCTCCACATAGCAGCCGGTGTGGGGATAGATGCCTGTCTCGCGCAGGGTGCGTCCCCCGATCCAGGCCGCGAGCTCGGGGCCGACCCGGTAGGCGCGGATGATGGGCAGATAGGTCTTGCGGCTCTCGCTGTCGGACAGCCCCCGCTCGCGGGCTATCTTCTGGGCCTCGGTGTTGAGGTCAAGTCGTGCCAGGGAGGGGAGGTAGCGCACCACCAGCATCAGCCCCACCAGACCCACCAGATAGGTCAGGGCATAGCCGATCCCCATGTTGTCGAGCACGGGTTGCATGTCGGTGCCATGGGGCAGGTTGAGCAGGCCGCTGCGCAGGGCATCCTGTGCCCCCACCAAGGCCGGGGTCGAGGTCAGCGAACCGGCCAATATGCCGGCGGCCATGCCTGGTCCCAGGTTGAAGAACTTGGCCAGTCCCACCGTCAACAGCAGCGCCGTCAGCAGGATCACCAGGGTGAGGGTGATGTAGTGGATGCCGTCGCGCAGGAAGACGCTGAAGAAGTGCGGTCCCGCCTCTATGCCCACGCAGAAGATGAACAGCATGAAGCCGACGTTCTCCGTGGTGGCGGTGAACTCGAAGCCCATCTGGCCGAACAGCAGGGCTGTAAACAGCACGCCTATGGTGTTGCCAATCTGGAAATTGCCGAGTTTGACTTTGCCCAGCAGCAGGCCGAAGGCCAGTACCACGAACAGCAGCAGGGAGTCGCTTTGATGTAGCAGTGTCACGAAATCTATGGTCATGCCCGGAAAAACCGAGGAAAAAAGTGGGGCCGATATTGTGCCGGATCCCTCACCAATAAAGAAGCGTCAAAGGAGGATTAATCGGCAGTAAAGCGTCTCGCTGCCGCCATGGTCGAGGGAAACCTCGGGGCTGGCAGGAAAATAACCTCTATTTCCCTCTGTCTGCCCCGCTGTCAATGAGTGATACCTGCTATCTGTGATCCCGGCCCGTACACCCAGCTTGAAAATTTATTCCCTGCTGTTTGGCGGCCAGGTTTCGCGTTTTTTCAGCATATCTGACTGGGGGCGATGGACCGCAATGGAAACGGGTATTGGGGGACCGGATGGGGGGTGACCCATGGCGTACGGGATGGCGAAAAGATATCTGGAAAAAGTATCTGATCGCTGGCCTTTTGACCCATTCGGGGGGGCGCTCAAAAACAGCAGAAAATGGGGGCGGCAAGGAAAATGGCCCCTCGCTGGCGGCGATGGCCTGCGAGGCTAGGCCGTGACTGGCTTTGGCTGACTTACCCACAGAATCTGTGGATAACCCTGTGCGTGAAACTTGGTGATCAGCCTGCAGGCCGCGCCAATACTGGGGCGCAAGGGCTGTTCAAAAAATACCGGCAAAAAAATGTTTCTATAAAAATCAAATGGTTAGGTGTGGCAGAACAAAACACTGTCGGGGCAGAAGAGGGAGCAATGAGAGGTTGTCACCGCAGGGCGCGGCTTGTGCATTAAAATTGGCAGAGGAAAGCACTAAAGTGGATAACTTGCACCGAGATGGTGAGGAATTGGCTCCCCCGACTGGACTTGAACCAGTGACATACGGATTAACAGTCCGCCGTTCTACCGACTGAACTACGGGGGAACATCAGGCAAGGAGGGGCACTATACAGAGCTCGCTTTTCGAGGTCAATAGCCGCTTGGGCAGGAGAGTGGATACCCAGGCCACCCCAACTCGGAGTACACTTCTGCCTTGCCGTTTTTTGCCGGGAGTCGTCATGAGCAAGTTATTCCAGTTGGCCAGCCAGTTTGAACCCGCGGGCGATCAGCCAGAGGCGATCGCCCGCCTGCTCGATGGCATAGAGTCCGGCCTCGCCCACCAGACCCTGCTCGGGGTGACTGGCTCGGGCAAGACCTTCACCATGGCCAACGTGATCGCGACCCTGAACCGTCCCACCATGATACTGGCCCCCAACAAGACGCTGGCGGCCCAGCTCTATGGCGAGATGAAGGAGTTCTTCCCCGACAACTCGGTGGAGTATTTCGTCTCCTACTACGACTACTACCAGCCCGAAGCCTATGTGCCGACCACGGACACCTTCATCGAGAAGGATGCCTCCATCAACGATCACATAGAACAGATGCGGCTGTCGGCCACCAAGGCCCTGCTGGAGCGGCGGGACGTGATCATAGTCGCCTCTGTGTCGGCCATCTATGGTCTGGGGGATCCCCAGGCTTACCTCAGCATGATGCTGCACCTCAAAGTCGGGGATGTGATCAATCAGCGGGACATACTGCGCCGCCTCGCCGAGCTGCAATATACCCGTAACGACATGGCGTTTCAGCGCGGCACCTTCCGGGTGCGGGGGGAGGTGATCGACATCTATCCCGCCGAATCGGACAAGCTGGCGTTGCGGGTGGAGCTGTTTGACGAGGAGGTGGAGCGGCTCTCCCAGTTCGATCCCCTGACCGGTGCCATCGAGCAGACGGTGGTGCGCTACACCATCTACCCCAAGACCCACTACGCCACCCCGCGCGAGACCATACTGGGCGCCATCGAACACATCAAGGAGGAGCTGCGGAGTCGCCGGGAGCAGCTGTTGTCGCTCAACAAGCTGGTGGAGGAGCAGCGCATCAGCCAGCGCACCCAGTTTGACATGGAGATGATGCAGGAGCTGGGCTACTGCTCCGGCATCGAGAACTACAGCCGCTATCTCTCGGGCCGGGCGCCGGGGGAGCCGCCGCCCACTCTGTTTGACTACCTGCCGGGGGATGGCCTGCTCATCATCGACGAATCCCACGTGACGGTGCCGCAGATAGGCGCCATGTTCAAAGGGGACAGGTCCCGCAAGGAGACCCTGGTGGAGTACGGTTTCCGCTTGCCCTCGGCACTGGACAACCGGCCGCTGAAGTTCGATGAATTCGAGGCCCTGATGCCGCAGACGGTGTTTGTCTCGGCGACCCCTGGCCCCTACGAGCTGGACAAGTCCGGTGGCGACGTGGTGCAGCAGGTGGTGCGTCCCACCGGTTTGCTCGATCCCGAAATCGAGGTGCGTCCTGTCACCACCCAGGTGGACGATCTGCTCTCCGAGATCCGGCTGCGGGTCGCGGTGGAGGAGCGGGTGCTGGTGACCACGCTCACCAAACGGATGTCGGAGGACTTGACCGAGTATCTGGCCGATCACGACGTGCGGGTGCGCTATCTGCACTCCGACATCGACACCGTCGAGCGGGTGGAGATCATCCGTGATCTGCGCCTCGGCAAGTTCGACGTGCTGGTGGGCATCAACCTGTTGCGCGAAGGGCTCGACATGCCGGAGGTCTCCCTGGTGGCCATTCTGGATGCGGACAAGGAGGGCTTCCTGCGCTCCACCCGGTCGCTGATCCAGACCATTGGCCGCGCCGCCCGCAACCTCAACGGCAAGGTCATTCTCTATGGGGATACCATCACCAACTCCATGAGGGTGGCCATCGAGGAGACGGAGCGCCGCCGCGCCCTGCAGCATGCCCATAACCTCGAACACGGCATCACTCCCAAGGGGCTCAACAAGTCGGTGGGGGACGTGATGGACATGGGGGGCAGCCGCAGCGCGGGCAAGGCGGGCAGGGGCGGTCGCAAGGCAGCAGAGCCGCAAGGGGAATATCATGCCCGCTCCGCCAGCGAGATCGCCAGAGAGATCAAGCGGATGGAAGAGCAGATGTTCCAGCATGCGCGGGATCTGGAGTTCGAACAGGCGGCCGCGTTGCGAGACCAGATCCAGCGGCTGCGCCACGAGTTGATCGAAAGTTGATGGGCAAACGCTGGCTCATCTGGCGGCGCGTGCGTCGCCTCTATCTGGGCTTTCGCCACCCGGCCACCCCCCTGGTGGGCCAAGGGGCTGGTGATCCTCATTTTGCTCTATGGCATCAGCCCGGTGGATCTCATCCCGGATCTGGTGCCCCTCTTTGGCTGGCTCGATGATATGACTCTGCTGCTGGTGTTGCTGTGGGGCTGGGAGAAGTGCCTGCCTGAACACGTCAGGCTGACGCTGGATAAACAAAACTGAATCAGTTCCCCTCTTAATCAGGGGTGAACAGGAGCCGGTTTTTTATCTTTTTCAGGTAAAAAAAGGAATCGATTGGGTTTCGTTTTCCACTGATTAAAAAGAGCATAATAGGGAGATTGTGACCCTGAATGCATTGGCGTAGACTCCACGCCGTTCACTTTATGAGTATGAAAAAATGGATCTGATCCTGTTTGCAATCGACTTTATCCTGCACGTTGACGTGCATTTGAAAGAGCTGTTCGAAAACTATGGTGTCTGGGTTTACGCCATCCTGTTTCTGATCATCTTCTGTGAAACCGGGCTGGTAGTGACACCCTTCCTGCCGGGTGACTCCCTGCTGTTTGCGGCCGGAGCCCTCACCGTGGGCAGCGTGCTGGACGTGCATACCCTGGCTGGGCTGCTGATCGTGGCCGCCGTGCTCGGCAACGTGGTCAACTACACCATTGGCCACTTCTTCGGCGAGCAGCTGTTCCGCAATCCGGACTCCAAGATCTTCCGTCGGGACTATCTGGACAAGACTCATGCCTTCTATGCCAAGCATGGTGGCAAGACCATCATCATCACCCGCTTCCTGCCGATCGTGCGTACCTTTGCCCCCTTCGTGGCGGGCATGGGCGCCATGACCTACCCGCGCTTCCTGGTGTTCAACCTGGTGGGCGGCCTGTTGTGGGTGCTCTCGTTTGTCTACGCCGGTCACTTCTTTGGCAATCTGCCTGTGGTGCGTCAGAACTTTACGTTGCTCATCTTCGGTATCATCGGCATCTCGCTGCTGCCCATGGTGATCGGCATGGTGAAGGCCAGGATGAACGCCAGCAAGGCGGCATCCTGATCCACATCGTGTATGGGTGAGAGATCAGCATGAGAAAAGGGGAGCCAGTGGCTCCCCTTTTTATGTGGTATTGGCAGCCTCAGCTGCAGCAGCGGCCCTTGACCAGGTTGCCGATGGCTACCACCACGAACACCAGCAGGTAGGCGGCGAAGATGGCCACCAGCCACTGGGGCATGGAGAAGCTCAGGAACTGCCAGCTGATCTCGCTGCAATCCCCATCCGGGAAGAACAGCCAGGGGACCCACTGATCGAGGGGGGCCCAGCTCGGGAAGTCGGCAAAGGGGCTGCAGACGTTGAACGGGGAGGGGTTCATCTGATAATCCACATGCTTGAGCGCCAGCTGGAGGCCGCGGAAGGCACTGTAGCCCCACAGCAGCAGGGCGCTCCAGCGCACATACCACTTCTGCGGTGCCACCATGCCGAGCAGGCCTGCCGATATGACCCCCAGCGTGGCGATCCGCTCATAGACGCACATGACGCAGGGATGCAGGCCCAGCACGTGCTGGAAGAAGAGGGCGCTCAACTCGAGGAACAGGGCAGAGGCGGCAAGCAGGCCCCATGCCAGCCGATGGGCGGCGATACGTCGCAGAAACTCAATCATCTGGTTGATCTCACAGAAAAAACAGTGGCTGAATTAGAGCAGAGCAGGGGCTAAAAAGAAAGGGCCCAGGCGGGCCCTTATGGGATCAATGCAGCGCAGGCAGCACCGCAGGCGTGACCTTGTCGAGTACCAGCCAACCGGCCTGATAGAACCACTCGGTTACCGGGCCGAGCAGCATCTCCACCGAGAAGAAACCCACCAGTCCCAGCACCAGGGTATAGGGCAGCGCCATCCACACCATGCGGCCATAGGAGAGGCGCAACAAGGGAGCCAGTGCCGAGGTCAGCATGAACAGGAAGGCGGCCTGGCCGTTGGGGGTGGCGACCGACGGCAGGTTGGTGCCGGTGTTGATGGCGACGGCCAGCAGATCGAACTGCTCACGGCTGATGGCGTTGTTGAGCAGGGCCGTCTTCACCTCATTGATGTAGACGGTGCCGACGAAGACGTTGTCGCTGACCATGGAGAGCAGGCCGTTGGCCAGATAGAAGAGGGCGAGTTGATCGTCCGGCTCAGCTGCCAGCACCCACTGGATCACGGGTTTGAATAGCTGCTGATCTATGATGACGGCCACCACGCTGAAGAAGACGGCGAGCAGGGCGGTGAAGGGCAGGGCCTCCTGGAACGCCTTGCCGAGCGAATGCTCCTCCGTGATGCCGGTCAGTGAGGTCGCCAGCACTATGACAGACAACCCGATCAGCCCCACCGCCGCCAGGTGCATGGCCAGCCCAGTGATCAGCCAGAGGGCGATCAGCGCCTGTACGATCAGCTTGGCCTTGTCTTGTGGGGAGCGCTCGGCCTCTTCGTAGCGGTTGTAATCTTCCATGATGCGTCGCACCGCATCCGGCAACTGGGCGCCATAGCCAAACCAGCGGCACTTCTCGACCAGAATGCAGGTGAGCAGGCCACAGAAAAATACGGGGACAGTGACCGGTGCCATGCGGATGGCAAACTCGCCAAAATGCCAGCCAGCCTGCTCACCTATGATGAGGTTCTGCGGCTCTCCCACCAGGGTGCAGACACCGCCGAGGGCCGTCCCTATGGCGGCATGCATCATCAGGCTGCGCAGGAAGGCACGGAAGTCGTCCAGATGCTGGCGATTGAGTTCGTTGACTGAATTGTCATTGGTGTGGTCGTGTGGATTGCCGAAATCCTTGCCGGAGGAGACCTTGTGGTAGATGGCGTAGAAGCCCGTCGCAACGCTGATCACCACGGCAATCACGGTCAGGGCGTCGAGGAAGGCAGACAGGAAGGCCGATACCAGGCAAAACGCCAGGGAGAGCAGGGTCTTGGAGTGGATCCGGATCAGCAGCTTGGTAAACACGTAGAGCAGCAACTGCTTCATGAAGTAGATGCCGGCCACCATGAACACCAGCAGCAGCAGCACCTCTATGTTGGCCACCAGCTCATGCTTGACCTGCTCTGCCGAGGTCATGCCGATCAGCACGGCCTCGATGGCCAGCAAGCCACCGGGTTGCAGTGGATAGCACTTGAGCGCCATGGCCAGGGTGAAGATGAATTCAACCACCAGCAGCCAGCCGGCGGCGAAAGGGTCGAGATGGAAGGCGATCGGGTTGATCAGCAGAAATAGCAGAATGGCGGCCTTGTACCACTGGGGCGCATTGCCCAGGAAGTTCCTGGCAAAGGCTTGGCCTAAGCTGATTGGCATAATAATGGGTCTCTGTTTTGTTGTGGGTATCTGCGTCTATGCAGTCAAGACAGGCTCGACCAGAACATCCGGATGTTGTCCCTTATCAGATTGATTCCTCATGATTTTAATCAAAAATGGCTTTAACTATAAATAACATAGTGCCCCTTGCCCAAGAGAATGTCCGTTTTATCGCCAGACGGCGGGGTTGGCTGGCACCCATGGTGGAAATACATACATTTATTTAACAAAATAGCCTGCTTATGTGAGCAGAGGACTGACCTTCTGCTTGCCAGCCCTCTCTGCTTTGCTATTATTCGTGGGCCTTTTTGCGTACTACAACAGAGTCACTACATGGTCATAAAAGCGCAGAGCCCTGCAGGGTTTGCCGAGGAATACATCATCGAGTCCATCTGGAACAATCGCTTTCCTCCAGGATCCATATTGCCGGCCGAGCGCGAGCTGTCCGAGCTGATCGGGGTGACTCGTACTACCTTGCGCGAAGTGCTGCAGCGTCTGGCCCGCGATGGCTGGCTCACCATCCAGCATGGCAAACCGACCAAGGTGAACAATTTCTGGGAGACCTCGGGTCTCAACATCCTGGAAACCCTGGCCCGTCTGGATCAGGACAAGGTACCGGATCTGGTGGCCCAGCTGTTGTCGGCCCGCACCAATATCTGCACCATCTTCATCCGTGGCGCGATCCGCAACAACCCTGAGCAAGCCGCCGAGATACTGCGTGGTGCCAATGCGGTGGACAGCACTCCGGAAGCGTATGCGGAGTTTGATTACCGTCTGCATCACCAGCTCTCCTTTGCCTCCGGCAACCCCATCTACGCCCTGATCCTCAATGGCTTCAAGGGGCTCTATAGTCGGGTTGGACGTTACTACTTCTCTGACAAGCAGGCTCGTGAAACGGCGGATGCCTATTACAAGACCTTGCTGGGTCTGGCCGAGACCAAGAATCACGAAGCCGTGTTCATGACGGTACGCCAGTACGGCATAGAGTCCGGCAAGCTGTGGACCCGTCTGCGCCAGGACATGCCGAGCAATCTGTGCGATAACTAATTGCTGATGTAAAGAAAAACGCGCCTTCTGGCGCGTTTTTTATGGCTGAAAGTGGCCTCAGGCCGGTTTCTTCTCCGGACAGCGGCCTATGATGTCGGCGGGCAAGTCGCCGTTATCCTGCTCCAGCACCACATCGAATCCCCATAGCTGATGCAGATGCCTGAGCACCTCGTGGCGGGAATCTCCCAGCGGGATCCGATTGTGCGGCACATAGCGCAGGGTCAGCGAACGATCGCCCTTCACCGCCACGTTGTAGACCTGAATGTTGGGCTCCAGATTGCTCAAGTTGTACTGGGCCGACAGGGTATTGCGCACCAGTCGATAACCCTCCTCGTTGTGGATGGCGGAGACCTTGAGGTAGTTCTTCAGATCGTCATCGTCGATGGCGAACAGCTTCATCTCCCGCATCACCTTGGGACTCAGGAACTGACTGATGAAGCTCTCGTCCTTGAAGTTCTGCATGGCGAAATGCAGGGTATCCACCCAGTTGGTGCCGGCGTAATCGGGGAACCAGTATCTGTCCTCCTCGGTCGGGTGTTCGCAGATGCGGCGCAGATCGGTGAACATGGCGAAACCGAGGGCGTAGGGGTTGATCCCCGAGTAGTAGCGGCTGTTGTAAGGGGGCTGGTACACCACGTTGGTGTGGCTGTGCAGCACCTCTATCATGAAGCGATCGCTGATCTTGCCCTCGTCATACAGGTGATTGAGGATGGTGTAGTGCCAGAAGGTGGCCCAGCCTTCGTTCATCACCTGAGTCTGTTTTTGCGGGTAGAAGTACTGGCTGATCTTGCGCACTATGCGCACTATCTCGCGCTGCCAGGGCTCAAGCAGAGGGGCATTCTTCTCGATGAAGTAGAGGATGTTCTCCTGCGGCTCGGCCGGATAGCGTCTGTCTTCAACCCCCAAGGCTTTGTGCTGCTTGGGCAGGGTGCGCCACAGTTCGTTGACCTGGGTCTGCAGGTAGTCTTCCCGGGCCTTCTGGCGACGTTTCTCCTCCGCCAGCGAGATCTTCTGTGGCCGCTTGTAACGATCTACACCAAAGTTCATCAGCGCATGGCAGGAGTCGAGCAGCTTCTCCACCGCATCTATGCCGTGTTTCTCTTCGCATTCGGTGATGTAGTTCTTGGCAAACAGCAGGTAGTCGATGATGGAGGAGGCGTCGGTCCAGGTCTTGAACAGATAGTTGTTCTTGAAGAAGGAGTTGTGGCCATAGCAGGCGTGCGCCATCACCAACGCCTGCATTGGCATCGTGTTCTCCTCCATCAGGTAGGCGATGCAGGGATCCGAGTTGATGACGATCTCGTAGGCCAGCCCCATCTGGCCGCGCTTGTAGTTGCGCTCGGTGTGGATGAAGCGTTTGCCAAATGACCAGTGCTGGTAGCCGATGGGCATGCCGACACTGGAGTAGGCATCCATCATCTGCTCTGCCGTGATCACTTCGATCTGGTTGGGGTAGGTATCCAGTCGATAGAACCTGGCGACCCGGGCGATCTCCTGATGATAAGTTTCCAGCAGATCGAAGTTCCAGTCCGGGCCATCGTCCAGTGGCGGTACTCTTCTTGCGGTTTCTACCATATGGCCTCCCTCACGCCGCTTGCTTCTTGAACAGCTCCCGGAATACCGGATAAATATCCTCGACCTTGCGAATGTGCTCCATCGCGAAGTGGGGGAACTGGCTGGCCACCGACTCATACTCGTGCCACAGGGTCTGGTGGGCGCGGGTGGTGATCTCGATGTAGGAGTAGTACCGCACCCGCGGCATTATGTCCCGCGTCAGGATCTCCCGGCATTGCGGTGAATCATCGGCCCAGTTGTCACCATCCGAGGCTTGCGCCGCGTAGATGTTCCATTGATGGGCGGGGTAACGCTCGTTGATGATGTCGTTCATCATCTTGAGCGCGCTGGAGACTATGGTGCCGCCCGTTTCCTGAGAGTAGAAAAACTCGTGTTCATCCACTTCCTTGGCCTGGGTGTGGTGGCGAATGTAGACCACTTCCACGTTCTTGTAGGTCCGGCTCAGGAACAGATAGAGCAGGATGTAGAAGCGCTTGGCCATCTCCTTGGTGGCCTGATCCATGGAGCCCGACACGTCCATCAGGCAGAACATCACCGCCTGGCTGGAAGGCACGGGCCGTTTGACGAAGTTGTTGAATTTGAGATCGAAGGTGTCGATGAAGGGCACGGCTGCGATCCGCCGTTTCAGTTCTCTGATCTCTTTCTCAAGCAGGGCAATTTCGGCGAAATGCTCGTTGGGATCGGCCGCCAGCAGGGTCAGCCGCTCTTCCAGCTCATGAAGCTGGCGTTTTTTGCCCGATTGCAGCGCCATGCGCCGGGCCAATGAGTTTTGCAGCGAGCGCACCACGTTGATATTGGCGGGCACCCCGTTGGAGGTGTAGCCCGCTCGGTAGGTTTTCACTTCCATCAGCTGGTTGAGCTGAGTTTTCTGCAGGCGTGGCAGCTCCAGGTCTTCAAACAGCAGATCCAGATACTCATCCTTGGAGATCTGGAACACGAAATCGTCAGCCCCTTCCCCCTGATTGGATGCCTGGCCTTCGCCCGAGCCCTGGCCCGCACCCCCTCCCTTGGGGCGGTCAATCTTGTCACCAGAGACGAATTGATCATTGCCGGGATGCACCATCTCCCGTTTACCGCCTTGCCCCTGATGGAAATGGGGTTCGCCGATATCCTTGGTCGGGATGCTGATGCTCTCGCCCTTGTCTACGTCCTGAATGCTGCGCTTGGAGACAGCATCCGAGACCGCTTGTTTGATCTGCTTCTTGTAGCGGCGGATGAAGCGCTGCCGATTGACAGCGCTTTTGTTTTTGCCGTTGAGCCTGCGGTCGATAAAATGCGCCATAACTCCCCCTTGAACCACGGCAGGGTCAGGATGACTTGCGTACCCTGAGATACCATTCGGAGAGCAGTCGCACCTGTTTGCGGGTGTAGCCTTTCTCCATCATCCGTTCGACAAAGTTATCGTGCTTCTTCTGCTCCTCGGCCGAGGTTTTGCTGTTGAAGGAGATAACCGGCAGCAGCTCTTCCGTGTTGGAGAACATCTTCTTCTCGATCACGGTGCGCAGCTTCTCGTAACTGGTCCAGTTGGGGTTACGGCCTGCATTGTTGGCTCGGGCCCGCAGCACGAAGTTGACGATTTCGTTGCGAAAATCCTTCGGATTGCTGATCCCGGCGGGTTTCTCAATCTTCTCCAGCTCACTGTTGAGCGATGCCCTGTCAAACAGCTGACCGGTTTCCGGGTCACGGTACTCCTGATCCTGGATCCAGAAGTCGGCGTAGGTGACGTAGCGATCGAAGATGTTCTGGCCGTACTCCGAATAGGATTCGAGGTAAGCGGTCTGGATCTCCTTGCCGATGAACTCCACATAGCGCGGGGTCAGATAGCCCTTGATGAACTCGAGATAGCGATCATGCAACTCCTGCGGGAACTGCTCACGTTCAATCTGCTGCTCCAGCACGTAGAAGAGATGCACCGGGTTGGCCGCTACTTCCGCGTGGTCAAAGTTGAAGACGCGGGATAGGATCTTGAACGCAAAGCGGGTCGACAGGCCATTCATGCCCTCGTCCACACCGGCATAGTCGCGATACTCCTGATAGCTCTTCGCCTTGGGATCCGTGTCTTTCAGGCTCTCGCCATCGTAGACCCGCATCTTGGAGTAGAGGCTGGAGTTTTCCGGCTCTTTCAGTCGGGAAAGGACGGAGAACTGACCCAGCAGCTCCAGAGTGCCGGGCGCGCACTTGGCGTCGGTCAACTCACTGTTGATCAGCAGTTTTTCGTAGATCTTTACCTCTTCCGAGACACGCAGGCAGTAGGGCACCTTGACGATGTAGACACGGTCGAGGAAGGCCTCGTTGTTCTTGTTGTTGCGGAACTGCTGCCACTCGGATTCGTTGGAGTGAGCCAGCAGAATGCCGTCGAAGGGAAGGGCGGAAAGCCCCTCTGTGCCGTTGTAGTTCCCCTCCTGGGTCGCGGTCAGCAGCGGGTGCAGCACCTTGATGGGTGCCTTGAACATCTCCACGAACTCCATGATCCCCTGGTTCGCCTTGCACAGCGCCCCCGAGTAGGAGTAGGCATCGGCATCATCCTGGGCAAAATGCTCCAGCATGCGGATGTCGACCTTGCCGACCAGAGAGGAGATATCCTGGTTGTTGTCATCGCCCGGTTCTGTCTTGGCGATGGCAATCTGATCGAGGATGGAGGGGTTGACCTTCTCTACCTTGAACTTGGAGATGTCGCCACCGAACTCGTGCAGTCGCTTGGCCACCCAGGGTGACATGATGGGGCGCAGGTAGCGGCGCGGGATGCCGTACTCTTTTTCCAGCAGCTCACCATCCTCTTCGATGTCGAACAGACAGAAGGGGTGATCGTTGACCGGTGAGCCCTTGATGCGATAGACAGGCACTTTCTGCATCAGAGACTTGAGTTTTTCAGCCAGAGAGGATTTGCCGCCGCCAACCGGCCCCAGCAGATAGAGGATCTGCTTCTTCTCTTCCAGCCCTTGAGCCGAGTGCTTGAGGTAGGAGACGATCTGTTCGATGGCCTCTTCCATGCCGTAGAAATCTTTGAAGGCGGGATAGCGTGCGACGACGCGGTTGGAAAAAAGGCGACTGAGTCTGGGATTGACCGAGGTGTCGATCATTTCCGGCTCGCCGATGGCGACCAGCAAGCGTTCGGCAGCGGAGGCATAGCAGGCTTTGTCCTGCTTACACATATCCAGAAACTCCTGGATGCTGTACTCCTCTTCCCTGGCTTTCTCGTATCGCTGTTGATAATGCTCGAAGATGCCCATAACTTTGCCCTCGTTATAGTCGCTTACCCTGAAAAGAGTGGATCACTACTTTTGTTCTGTTTACCTCATTAAGCCTAGTCAACAGCCCCCAGTAATCCATCACCATCTATTGGTTTAAATTTGCAAGGGTACTTCCCGATCCTGATGCGGGAAGGCGCAATCAGTGACACACCTATGTTACTGACTGTTAAATTATTTTTGCCACGATAGTGAGGTAAATGTCAAAGACATAAAAAATAAATGTTTGCCAGAAAATGGAAAGAAGATCGAATTTATCGGGTCATCTGGCTGCAGCCTAGACAGGGCAAGGGGAGGGGGAGTGGCAAGAGGGAAATGCATTACGTTTACGTCAGCGTAATGCAGTCTGTTTGGTGCTTTGGCTCTAATTTTTACATTGACGCTACATTGCGGCTGCTCTAGATTGGCCCTGTGTCAGGCAGTCAGCGCTTTAGCAAGAGAGTGGTTGGCTGCTGGATACAAAGCTCTGTTTAAGCACGTTTCCGTTGGCTTGACCCTCGCAAAAGCGAGGGTCTTATTTTTTCAGCGCAGTGTGAACATGCACAGAGATGATCAGTCGTTATGGGCAGGGTAGATCCGTGACACGGCCGCCAGCACGTCGGCAAACGGATGCATGGCCAGCTGACCAAAGCCCGCCAGGCTTTTTGCCTTGACCCGGGTGGTCAGTGGCGTGGCGATGCCGCACAGAAAACGGGTCAGAATGCGAGGATGGCGGCTGTGGCACAAGGCGATCAGGGGATCGCACCAGGCGCGCAACCCGCTTTCGTTGGGCAGGGTGAGGCTAGGTAGTGGTGGCAGGACGGCGACCTCGCCACGGCAGACTGAGCAGTGCCCGCACTGGCTTGGCGCCTGCTCATCGGCAAAGTAGCGGGCCAGTTCATGGCTCAGGCAGCGAGCCGATGTAAAGAAAGCCAGCAATGCCTGCAACCGGGCCAGTTCACTCAACTCCTTCTTCTCGAACAGGGTATACAGCTCATCGGCCAGAACATCTATGTCCACCCCCTTGCGCAGGATCCGATAGACATCCGTCATCTGCTTGCTTTCCAGCTCGATCCAGCCCTGCTGTTGCAGATAATCCAGTGCCGCCGCCGCTCGCTGCCGCTCCCCCTGATAGCCTTGCCAGAGTGCATCGAAGTCCATGGTGCACCAGCTGCGCGCCTGCGGGGCGCAGGCAAACAGCTGCTCCAGGAACTGGCGGCGATCCGGATTGAAACGGGCGAGGATCTCGGCCTTGTCCTGCACGAACTTGAAGCGATACTCGGCGAAATAGCTGTAGGCAGGCGCTATGATGCCCGCCATCTCCAGATAGACCAGCAGCGTCTTGAGCGGTAACTGACGGATGTTGGTGTCGTTGGAGAGGCGCAGCAGACCAAACTCCCACTCGTTGCCGCTTTGCTGCAGGATCTCGAGCAGCGCCACTATGGCGGTGCGATCGGGCGTATCCCCGTACACGAAATTCTCCAGCACGGGGAGCTGGGCGCGGTTGGCCAGCACTATGCAGCGGGAAGGGAGCCCATCCCGCCCGGCACGGCCGATCTCTTGGCTGTAGTTCTCGATGGATTTGGGCAGATCGTAGTGAATGACCCGGCGAATATCGGCCTTGTCGATCCCCATGCCAAAGGCGATGGTGGCCACGATGCAATCCACCTTGCCTGCCATGAAGTCATGCTGGATCTGGCTGCGCAGGGCCGAGTCGAGCCCGGCATGATAGGCACGCGCCCTGATCCCCGCCCGTTGCAGCAGCTCGGCGCACTGTTGCGCCGTGTGCTGCAAGGTGACATAGACGATGGTGGGGGCGCCGGGCTCCCGTCGCACTTCCGCTTGCAGCCAGCCATCGCGCGCCTCGGCGGGCAGCGGCACGACGGCCAGATCCAGGTTGGCGCGATAGAAGCCGGTGACGATCAGCCCCTCATCTTCGATATCGAACTTGGCCTGCATGTCGGCCATGACAGCCGGCGTTGCGGTCGCGGTCAGCAGCAACACCTGGGGGATCTTCAGCTCGCGGCGGTAAGTCGGCAGTTTGAGGTAATCGGGTCGAAAGTTGTGACCCCACTCCGAGATGCAGTGCGCTTCATCTACCACCAGCATTGACAGCGGCACCTGCTGGATGAAGCGGCGAAAGCGCTCGTTCTTGAGCCGCTCCACCGAGATCATCAGGATCTTGAGCTGACCGTCACTGACCTGCTGCATCACCCGGCGGCTCTCCTCCGGCGTCTGGCTCGAATCCAGGGTCGCGGCGGCTATCCCCTTGCTGCGCAAGAAGGCGAGCTGGTCGTGCATCAACGCGATCAGCGGGGAGATCACCAGGGTCAGGTGGGGCAGGGCAAGGGCGGGCAGCTGGTAACAGAGAGACTTGCCGGAGCCGGTGGGGAAGATGGCGGCGGCGCTCTGGCCTGCCAGCAACCGGCTGATCACCGCCTCCTGACCGGGCCTTAACTGGTCGAAGCCGAAGTGGCGGGTCAACAGGGACGAGATCATGGCAGGACTCCAGTACAAAACCGGCATGATACCACCGCCAGTGAGTGTCTGGACGGCTATCCGGGGGAAAACAGCATCCAATTGGGCGCTGTTGATATTGTGTTATCGCATTGTTGTGGATTTTTTGTGAGGTTAACCGGATATTTTTCAGTGATTATGTGGAAAAAAGCGATTGCAGATGGGATATTCCTTGTCCGCAATCCCGTGTGTTTCCGGACAGGCTCAACAGAAGGCTTGCCGGGGCAGATGACGCCATCCTGTGACATGGGTGTCGCCTGGCGTAGCGGTTGCCAACAGGACTAATGATTCACGCACTTAGGTGCTCAGGGACTATTTGATGACACAACAACACCCCCTCATGCGACTGGTCAACAGCACCAGTCTGGTTAGCCAGATCCTGGTCGGTCTGGTACTCGGTATCCTGCTTGCCATGTTCATGCCGGAATGGGCCAAAACGGCGGGTCTGCTTGGCAGCCTGTTCGTCGGTGCCTTGAAGGCGGTTGCTCCACTGCTGGTCTTTGTACTGGTGATGGCGGCGATCATCGGCCACAAGCAGGGCCAGAAGAGCAACATGAAGCCGATCCTGCTGCTCTATCTGCTGGGCACCTTCCTGGCTGCTGCGGTCGCCGTCGTGGCCAGCTTCCTGTTCCCCTCCAACCTGCATCTGGTGGCAAGCAGCGCCGAGATCACCCCGCCGGGCGGCATCACTGAGGTGCTGCAGACCCTGCTGTTCAACGTGGTGACCAACCCGGTGAAGGCGCTGATGGATGCGAACTACATAGGTATCCTGGCCTGGGCCATCGGTCTTGGCATCGCCATGCGCCACGCCAATGACAGCACCAAGGCGATGATCACCGATCTCTCCCACGGTGTCTCCACCATCGTCAAGGCGGTGATCCGCTGCGCCCCCCTCGGCATTCTGGGCCTGGTTGCCTCCACCCTGGCCGAGACCGGCTTCGATGCGCTGTTTGGCTATGCCCACCTGCTGATGGTACTGATCGGCTGCATGCTGTTCATCGCCTTCGTGGTCAACCCGCTGATTGTGTTCTGGAAGATCAAGCGCAACCCCTATCCGCTGGTGCTGACCTGCCTGAAAGAGAGCGGCGTGACCGCCTTCTTCACCCGCAGCTCCGCCGCCAACATCCCGGTCAACATGACACTGTGTGAAAAACTGCGTCTGCCGGAAGACACCTATGCGGTCTCCATCCCGCTGGGTGCCACCATCAACATGGCCGGTGCCGCCATCACCATCACAGTGCTCTCCATGGCGGCGGTACACACCCTAGGGATGGAAGTGGATCTGGCCACCGCCATTCTGCTCTCCGTGGTCGCCACCATCAGCGCCTGTGGCGCATCCGGCGTGGCCGGCGGCTCCCTGCTGCTGATCCCGCTGGCATGCAGCCTGTTCGGCATCAGCAACGACATCGCCATGCAGGTGGTGGCCGTGGGCTTCATCATAGGGGTGTTGCAGGACTCCGCCGAAACGGCCCTCAACAGCTCCACCGACGTGCTGTTTACCGCCGCGGCCTGCATGGCCGAGGATGAAACCCTGCTGGATGCCTCGCCGGTGCCCAATACCGAAGCCTGATAGCCAGCTTCATGGCTCCATGGACAACGCCCTCATTCGAGGGCGTTTTTTATGCCGGTTTGCCACGGCCGAATAAAGGAGAGCCGCGTGCAAGCAAGCCCAGCCATGGTGGTTGCTTGTCTATCTGCAAGGCCGCAACGTCAGGTCAGTGCGGTCAGCCACATCAACGGTTTGCAAGCGTGCGGCCGTGACATGGCAAGAGACCCATGGACGTAAGCCATACGGGCGGCGCGAGGTTTATCTGAGGAAAATCATGGGGATGGGTGGGATCATGTTATCCGCCTGCCTTGCCGAGACCGGCTCTGAGGTTGCGAACAACACGCCAGCCTGGGATAGGGTGCTCAAACTGGCGGCCATGGTCAGGTCACCGACTTGGGCTGGGAGACGCCATAAAAATGCCCGCCATCATGGGCGGGCACTTGCGGCAGGCATCGGCCTTGTCGTCAGCTTCTGGCGATTAGCCGACCATCTGGTAGAGGATGGCTGAGATGGCGATCGTGCCCATCAGGGCGACGAAGGCGTTGCTGATGTGGCCCTGATATTTCGCCATGGCCGGCACGCGCTTGATGGCGTACATCGGCATGATGAAGAGGATGGTGGCTATGATGGGGCCACCCAGAGATTCAATCATGCCGAGGATGGAGGGGTTGGCTACCGCCGTGCCCCACAGGGTCAGGATGAAGAAGGCGATGATGAATATCTCGACCTTCTTGTGGTTCGGCTCTTTGCCTGACTTGCGCAGGTTCTGCACTATCATGCCTTTCAGGCCTTCACGGGCACCCAGGTAGTGACCGAAGAAGGAGGAGACGATGGCCACGAACGCAACCAGCGGGCCGAAGTAGGAGATGATGGGGCTGGCATGCTGGTTCGCCAGGTAGGAGAGCACGGCTATGTTCTGGGACTTGGCTTCTGCCAGCTGGGCCGGGGTCAGGCTCATGACGCAGGAGAAGACGAAGAACATCACGAAGCCCAGCAGTATGGTGGCGGTGCGCTTGAGAATGGCGTCGGATTTTTCGACCGCATGCTCGCCATGATCACGGCGCTGGGCCAGGGAGAAGCTGGAGATGGCCGGGCTGTGGTTGAAGGAGAACACCAGTACCGGGATGGTCAGCCACAGGGTGGTGGCGAAATCCTTGGCAGAGGGCACCTGGGAGAGGGCGGCGCCGGTCCAGTCCGGGATCAGGTAGAAGGAGATCCCCACCAGGATGGCGATGAGCGGGTAGACCAGGAACTCGGTGACCTTCAGCATCAGCTTCTCGCCGGCCAGCATCACCGACATCATGCCCATGATCAGCACTATGGAGAGGATCCAGCGCGGTGGTGCCGTCATCTGCAACTGATTGACCATGAAGCTTTCGACCGTGTTGGTGATACCGACACCGTAGATCAGCACTATGGGATAGATGGCAAAGAAGTAGAGCAGGGTGATTAATTTACCGGCACCCACCCCGAAGTGCTCTTCCACCACTTCCGTGATGTCGGCATTGGGCTTGCTGGAGGAGAGTACGAACCGGGCCAGGCCGCGGTGAGCCAGGTAGGTCATGGGGCCGACCAGCAGCGCCATCACCACCAGTGGCCAGAAGCCACCCATGCCGGCGTTGATGGGCAGGAACAGTATGCCAGCGCCGACGGCGGTGCCGAACAGGCTGATCACCCAACTGGTGTCTTGTTTGGTCCAACCACGAGATTGGATGGAGCGGGTTCCTTGCTCCTGTGAGGTCGCAACGTCCTGTGCGCCGGTGACAGTATTAGTCATGTATCTCACCCCGAATGTGTGGTTTTAATTAGTCGGCGCAAGGATACGGTTTTTTTAATCAAAAATGTTGATGAAATTCATCTTAATGAGGGCCAGACCCGCACTCTTTTGCGGAAATGTGATCGAAGGAAGAATTAATCAATTATTTTTTATAAATCGCTTCGTTATTTTAGTGTTAACGAGCAAATGTTGCACAGTAATCTGTTGACGAAATGTTATATCGAAATCTGGCGAGACAGTTGGCGGATCATGCTGGCGGTCGCCCCCCAGATAAAGTGGTCCTGCCAGGGTATCCAGTAGATGGTGTGGCGGTGATCGGCTCTGGGAATGGTCAGGGCGATATGGTGGTGCGGATCCAGCAGGTGATTGAGCGGCACTTCGAAGGCCTGCGCCACCTCATCCCGGCTCAGGGTGAGCTGATAATCGGCGGCCACCAGTCCCAGTACCGGCAGCACCTCGTATTGGGAGACGGTATTGAGGGGGCTGAGGGTGCCTATGATCTCGATCTGGGCGGGCGCGATGCCGAGCTCTTCCTGGGTTTCCCGCAGCGCAGTGTGGATCAGATCCCGGTCGTCGGGATCCTGCCTGCCCCCGGGGAAGCTTATCTGGCCCGCATGATGGCGCAGGTGCGGGCTGCGACGGGTCAGCAGCAGTTGCAGGCCGTCGGCCCGCTCGACCAGCGGCAGCAAGACGGCGGCGGGCTTGAGCCCTGCCACCGTCAGCCGATGGGCAGGGGCGGGGCGTTGCAGCAAGAAGCGGGTCAGCAGTTCGGTGCGGTCCATCTGGGCTATGTCTCTCAACTCTTCTCTTGGATCTGCCCTTGAGTCTCTCGCGTGGCGATCCATCTGTCCATTCGTCAGGCGCTCAGCGCAGCGCATCCAGCAGCGGCAGTATGCGGGCCACCTTGTCATAGGTCTCCTGATACTCGCTGTCCACCTCGGAGTCGGCGATGACGCCGCCACCGGCCCAGCAGTGCAGCTGGCCATCCGCCGCTATCAGGGTGCGGATGCAGATGCTGGTGTCCATCCGGCCATGCTGGCTCAGGTAGCCGATGCTGCCGCAGTAGGCGTTGCGTCGCTGGGGCTCCAGCTCCTCTATGATCTCCATCGCCCTGATCTTGGGGGCTCCCGTGATGGAACCGCCCGGGAAACAGGCGCGCAGCAGATCCACCGCCTGCCAGCGGCTGTCCAGTTCGCCGTGTATGGTGGAGACCAGATGGTGCACCGCCGGGAATGACTCCACCGCGAACAGGCTGGGCACATGGACTGAACCTGGCCGGCTCACCCTGCCGATATCGTTGCGCAGCAGGTCCACTATCATCAGATTTTCCGATCTGTCCTTGTCGGCGCCAGCCAGTTCGAGGGCGCTGGCCTGATCTTGCTCCGGATCGGCAAGCCGTGGACGGGTGCCCTTGATGGGCTTGGTTTCGATATGGCGGTCATCGAGCAGCAGGAACCGCTCGGGGGAGAGGCTCAGGATGGCGCTCCGGGGCAGCCGGATAAAGGCCGAGAAGGGGGCCCGGTTGGCGCGGGACAACGCCTGATAAGCCTGCCATTCATCACCGCGGTAGGCGGCGCTGAAGCGCTGGGTCAGGTTGATCTGGTAACAGTCCCCGGCACTCAGGTAAGCCTGTACCCGCGCAAATTTCTCGCCATATTCGGCGCGGCTCATGTTGCTGCGCCACTCCCCTTGCAGGGCAAATGGCGGCGCTGGCAGCTCGTGCTGCGCGGCCAGCCACTGCAGCCGGCGATGGAGGCCGGCCTCGTCACCCCAGTGCACCAGCTGCCAGGCGCCGCTCGCCACCTCTCGCAGCAGCGCCCAGTCATAAATGCCCACCGCCATGTCTGGCACGGACACATCCCGCTCAGCCTGCACCGGCAGCCGTTCGAAGCGGCGGCCCAGATCATAGCCAAACAGCCCGAGGGCGCCGCCAATAAAAGGCAGCGCGTCGCTGTGTGGCGCCAGCTCACCCAGCAGTTCGCGCTGCCGTTGTGCCAGCAGGGTCAGGGGATCGGCATCAAATGACTGGCGCTGTTCACCCTGGGCTATCCAGGTCAAGGGCCCCTCGGTCTGCAGGGTCGCCAGCGGGTCGGCTGTGATGATGTCAAACCGGTTGTCCGCCCCTTGAGGGCCGGCCGACTCCAGCAACATGGCCCAGGGCTGATGATGCAGGCGGGCAAACAGCGCATGCAGCGCCGTCTGGTGATCAAAATGGTGGATATGAAGAGTTGGTTTCATTTTTTGTTACACAGGCAACAGTTTGCACCCTGCTCCCTAGCCGGTACGGGGGGGCAAGCGTATCATAGGCGCCGGAATTTTTAGAAAAAACACGCCGTTGTCTATCGGATCTGCAGGCACCTCGCCTGGCATCACAACACCGAAGCACGGCTCATATGGAAGCCCTTGCTCTGCCGTCACGGCGAAGACAAGGACCAGTGAGGATGATATGAGCATCATTAAAAAACAGGATTTTATCGATTCCGTCGCCGACGCCCTGCAGTACATCTCCTACTATCACCCCCTCGATTTCGTCCATGCCGCCAAGGCCGCCTATGACCGCGAGATCAACCCGGCCGCCAAGGATGCCCTGGCCCAGATCCTGATCAACTCCCGCATGTCCGCCGAAGGCCATCGCCCCCTGTGTCAGGATACGGGTATCGTCACCTGTTTCGTCAAGATCGGCATGCAGGTTCAGTGGGACAGCGACATGACGGTGCAGGAGATGGTGGACGAGGGCACTCGCCGCGCTTACACCAATCCGGACAACCCGCTGCGCGCCTCGGTACTGGCCGACCCGGCCGGCAGCCGCAAGAACACCAAGGATAACGCCCCTGCTGTCGTGCACATCGACATGATCCCCGGCAACAAGGTGGAAGTGAGCATAGCGGCGAAGGGCGGCGGCTCCGAGAACAAATCCAAGATGGTGATGCTCAACCCCTCCGATGATGTGGTCGAGTGGGTGCTGAAAACCGTGCCGACCATGGGCGCCGGCTGGTGCCCGCCCGGCATGCTGGGGATTGGCATCGGCGGCACCGCCGAGAAGGCGGCCGTGCTGGCCAAGGAAGCCCTGATGGAGCATATCGACATTCAGGAGCTGATCGCTCGTGGTCCCGAGACCACCGAAGAGAAGCTGCGGGTCGAGCTCTATGACAAGGTCAACAAGCTCGGGATTGGCGCTCAGGGCCTGGGCGGCCTCACTACCGTGCTGGACGTGAAGGTCAAGAGCGCCCCGACCCATGCCGCCTCCAAGCCGGTGGTGATGATCCCCAACTGCGCCGCCACCCGCCATGTCCACTTCGAACTGGATGGCTCGGGCCCGGCCGAGCTGACCCCGCCGAAACTGGCCGATTGGCCGGAGATCACCCGCGAAGCGGGGGCCAACGTGCGTCGCGTCAATGTCGACGGCATCACCAAGGCCGAGCTCGCCAGCTGGAAGAGCGGCGATACTGTACTGCTCTCCGGCAAGATCCTCACCGGTCGCGACGCCGCCCACAAGCGCATCGCCGACATGCTCAAGAAGGGGGAAGGCTTGCCGGAAGGGGTCGATTTCACCAACCGCTTCATCTATTACGTCGGCCCGGTCGATGCGGTGCGTGACGAAGTGGTCGGCCCGGCCGGTCCCACCACCTCCACCCGGATGGACAAGTTCACCGACATGATGCTGGGTGAAACCGGCCTCATCGGCATGATCGGCAAATCCGAGCGTGGCCCCAAGACGGTCGAGAGCATCAAGCAGCACCAGGCCGTCTATCTGATGGCCGTCGGTGGCGCCGCCTATCTGGTGGCCAAGGCGATCAAGAAGGCGCGTGTGGTGGCCTTTGCCGATCTGGGCATGGAAGCCATCTATGAGTTCGAGGTGGAAGACATGCCGGTGACAGTGGCGGTGGACTCGCAGGGCAACAACATACATGAGACAGGCCCGGCCTACTGGTCGGCCAAGATTGCCGAGCTCGATGGCAAGCTCTCCTGAGTGGCCCAACTCGCAGGTTGAGTTCAACAATAGGTACTGCGCAAAAAGGCGACCCCAGGGTCGCCTTTTTCTATGAGTGGCAGGCCGGATTGGCGACCGGTTCATGGGCTGGGTCGTCCTGCTGAACCTCGCTCACCTGGGCATTTTCCGTCCTGTCACCTCTGTTGGTGTCTTGGTCTGTGCCTACGACTGTTCGTACGACCCAGCCTTTGCACGGTTTCATCCTCTCGCCGGCATCAATGGTTGAGGTAGATATCCTGTCCGCCATAGGCCAATGCGCCGTTGTGAACGGGGAGGGCAGTCCCTGCCGGTTCGAAGAAGCGAGTCAGCACCCCGAAGCGTTGCCCCAGCTTGCTCAGCTTGGCGCGATCCAGCGAGATCTGCTCAGGCAGCCAGGTCAGGACGGCCGCACAGTGGCCATTGCCCAGACTCTGCTCCAGCATTCGCTGCCAGTTCTTGATCTTGGGGCTGTGTACCACCAGCACCCGATCGGGATTGATCCCCTGTGCCTGCAGCTGTTTGGCCACCGGCAGGCCAGGCGGGGCAATCAGCAGGATCCAGCCCGTGTCGCCGTGGCTCAGTCTCACCAGCTCGTCGAGCAGCGGCGGTTCCTGGCTGGCAGATGTGATGAGGCGTTCATCTTCCACCTTGCCCTGATGCCGGGTAGGCCAGGGATTGCTCATGCTGACAGAGGCGGCGAAAGGGGGATGACTCATGGGCTGGCTCATATGTTCGTCCTGTATGAATAACCATGCTGTATGTGTATACAGTAGTTGTAACTCACACCAGTGACAAGCCATTTATGGTCAAAAATGTGATCTAATCGGCAGGGTTTATATTCATCCCATTGATTTTAATTGATATTTATTTGTATCTGGGTGTGGGTGTTTTTTAGGCTATGGACAAAGTGGGAGCAGGCGCTCATGGTTATACAGTCGGTTTGTGAAGAGGAGAGATGAGGATGGACGTCAGCACCTTGCAACGACTGGATGCCAATATCCTGCTCGGGATCATCAATGAGAAGCTGCGGCTGGAGTGCGATGGTCTGGAGGAGTTATTGGCCTATTACGACATGACGGAGGATCAGCTCGCGACCCGTTTATTGCAGATAGGCTATCACTACGACCCCATGAGCAATCAGTTCAAGGCGCATGGTTAAAGGGGATATAGCCATCACAGGGCATCGTCAGTCTGGTCCCATGAACAGCGCACATTGAAAACGATTTCAATGTGCGCTGTATTTTCAGTTATTTTCATGGATTTTCAGTACTTGGCAATGATTGAAAACCTATTCACGGATTTATATTTGCGTGAGTTTGTTAAGTTGCTGATTTTAAATGAAATGAGCGTTCTTGCTTAATAAGTTTCAGGAAAGGGCTTTCAAGCTTGAACTGTCATTTTTATGCGTTAAAGTGTGACTTGCGTTAACTTTTCAACCATCGGCTTTAGCTAGTATGCCCACGCCGGAACATATTCTGAGATAACAACAGCACCGGTCCCTGATGGGATAACAATTTTATTATTCTGTAACGAAGGAAATGGTTTATGGCTACCAAGAAGAAGACAGACCAGGATCTCCAACTGGATAAAGATCAGCTCAAGGCGAGTATCGTGCGTCACCTGCGTTCTACCTTGGGTACAAGCGAACAGAAAGCCTCGCCAGAAGCGTGGTGGAAAGCGACCGCAGCCGCCGTCAACGAACAGGTGTACGAGCGCCTGACCCGCACTCAGCAGACTCATTTCAAGAAAGATACTCGTGCGATTCACTATCTCTCTGCTGAATTCCTGATGGGGCGTTTGACCTCCAACAACCTGCACAACCTCTCCTTGTACAAAGTGTGTGAAGAGGCGTTGGGTGAACTCGGTCTGGAACTGACCGACCTGTGTGAACAAGAACCGGACATGGCGCTCGGCAACGGTGGCCTTGGCCGCCTGGCCGCCTGTTTCATCGATTCGCTGGCGACCCTGAACTATCCGGCCGTCGGTTACGGCATCCATTACGAGCACGGCCTGTTCCGTCAGGAGATCCAGGATGGTCGTCAGATAGAGCGTCCGGACTCCTGGCGCGAATATGGCAACCCCTGGGAAATCTGCCGTCCGGAATCCGTGCAGGAGATCCCGCTCTACGGTTATGTGGAAACCGTGTTTGGCGACAACGGCGGCCTGAAGAAGGTATGGCACGCAGGGCGCAAGATCAAAGGGGTGCCTTGGGATATCCCTGTGGTGGGCTTTGGTGGTCATACCGTCAACATACTGCGTCTGTGGGAATCCCGCGCCTCCGAGTTTTTTGACTGGGACGTGTTCAACGCCGGTGGTTACATCGACTCCCAGGCCGAGAAAGCCCAGGCCGAGACCATCTCCAAGGTGCTCTATCCGAACGATGAGACAGACGCAGGTAAAGAACTGCGCCTGATCCAGCAGTACTTCTTCTGTGCCTGCTCCATCAAGGACATCATGCGTCGCTACAAGCGGGTGCATGGCTCGGATTTCAGCAACTTTGCCGCCCAGATCGCCATTCAGCTCAACGATACCCACCCGACCGTGGCCATCCCCGAGCTGATGCGGGTGCTGGTAGATGAAGAAGACTTGAACTGGGATGCCGCCTGGGCCATCTGCTATCGGGTCTTCTCCTACACCAACCACACCCTGCTGCCGGAAGCGCTGGAGAAGTGGTCCGTCAGCCTGTTCGAGAAGGTGCTGCCCCGTCACCTCGAGGTGATCTACGAGATCAACGCCCGCTTCCTGAGCGAGCTGGTCGAACCCAAGTGGCCAGGCAACGATGCCATCAAGGCCAAGCTCTCCATCATAGAAGAAGGGGACGTGCGCAAGGTGCGCATGGGCAACCTGTGCGTGGTCGGCTCCTCCAAGGTGAACGGCGTGGCCGAGATCCACTCCAAGCTGGTGAAAGAGGATCTCTTCCCCGAGTATGCCGAGCTGTGGCCAGAGAAGATGTGCAACGTCACCAACGGCGTGACCCCCCGTCGCTGGCTGCTGGCCTGCAACCCCGAGCTGGCCGAGCTGTACAACGAAGTGGTGGGCAAGGAGTGGCCGCTGCAGCTCGACAAGCTGCGCGCCGTCACCAAATTTGCCGACGACAAGGCGTTCCAGCAGCAGTTCATGACCATCAAGCGTCATAACAAGGAGAAACTGGTCAAGGTCATCAAGGCCGAAACCGGCATCGATGTGAGCGCCGAGGCGATCTTTGACGTCCAGATCAAGCGTCTGCACGAGTACAAACGCCAACAGCTGAACCTCATCCACATCATGGCGCTCTACCGTCGCCTGCTGGCGAACCCCGACTATGACATGCACCCGCGCGTGTTCATCTTCGGCTCCAAGGCGGCGCCCGGTTACAAGCTGGCCAAAGACATCATCTACGCCATCAACAAGCTGGCGGAGCGGGTCAACAACGATGCCCGCATCCAGGGCAAGCTGAAGGTGGTATTCATGCCGAACTACCGCGTCAGCCTGGCCGAGAAGCTGATCCCGGCTGCCGATGTGTCCGAGCAGATCTCCACCGCCGGCTACGAAGCCTCCGGTACCGGCAACATGAAGATGGCACTGAACGGCGCCATCACCATAGGCACGCTGGATGGGGCCAACATCGAGATAGCGGAAGAGGCGGGTGCCGAAAACTGCGCCATCTTCGGCCTCAACGTGGACGAGGTGAAGGCATTGAAGGGGCGCGGCTACAACCCGTATGACTTCTACTATGCCAACTCCGAGCTCAAGGCCGTGCTGGACTGGTTCGATACCGATTACTTCACGCCGGGTCGTCCGGGCGAACTCTCCTCCATCAAGCGTTCCTTGCTGGAAGGGGGCGATCCCTACCTGACCCTGGCCGATTTTGCCTCCTACTCCGAAGCGCACAAGCTGATCGATACCTGGTATCGGGATCCGGCGCTCTGGGCCAAGAAGGCCATCATCAACTCGGCCACCATGGGCAAGTTCAACTCCGACCGCTCCATCCAGGACTACGTGGATCGGATCTGGAACCTCAAGAGCTGCAACATCGCGGGTTGATCCCCCTCTGGATATGAAAAAGCCCTTGCATTGCGAGGGCTTTTTGCTGGGGGCGAGTCAGCGGATCAGAGAATGTCGCCGACAAAGTAGGCAAGCCCGGCCAGCAGCACGGTGAACACGACGTTCAGTGCCATCCCGGCCCGCATCATCTCACGCTGACGGATATGGCCGCTGGCGAAGACGATGGCATTGGGCGGGGTAGCCACCGGCAGCATGAAGGCACAGGAGGCACCGATGGCGATCAGCACCGCCATGACGATAGGGGAGACCCCCAGCGCCTCGGCCACCCCGGCAAACAGCGGGATCAGCAGGGCGGCGGTGGCGGTATTGGAGACCAGCTCGGTCAGGAATACCACGAAGGCCGCCAGCATCAGCAAAACGATGAAGATGTCGGCATGGGAGAGCACGGCCGACAGGTGGCTGGCCAGGAAGGCGCTGGTACCGGTGGCCTTGAGGATGGCGCTCAGGGTCAGGCCGCCGCCAAACAGCATCAGCACCCCCCAGTCGGTGTTCTGGTTGACGTCATCCCAGCTGGCGACGCGGCTGACCACGATGGCGATGATGGCACCCATGGCGATCAGTGTATCGAGTTGAGGTATGCCGCCAAAGGCGTTGGAGATGGGCTGCGAGCCAATCCAGAGCACCACTGTGGTCAGGAAGATGGCCAGCGTGACCTTGCGTTCACGAGTCCAGTTGATGGTGACATCCTGGATCTCGACCCTGTGGTTGAGCTGCGGGCGGGTGACCAGATAGAGGAGGGCAATGCCACAGGGCATCAGGATCAACACCACAGGGATGCCGAATTTCATCCAGTCGGTGAAGCCAATGCCCATCTGGGCGGCGGCGATTGCGTTGGGCGGGCTGCCGACCAGAGTGCCTATGCCGCCAATGCTGGCGCTGTAGGCAATCCCCAGCAGCACGAACACGAAAGTGGCGCGATCTTTCTGGCTGTCGAGCCGCGTCAGCATGCCGATGGCCAGGGGCAGCATCATGGCGGTGGTGGCGGTGTTGCTGATCCACATGGACATGGCGGCCGTGATGGTGAACAGCAGTATGACGCCCCAGCCCAGATGGCCGTTGGCCAGGTGCATCACCTTGCCCGCCATCAGAGTGTCCAGCCCCTGTTTGGAGAGGGCTGCCGCGAGGGCGAAGCCCCCGAAGAACAGGAACAGAATGGGGTTGGCAAAGTCGGTGAGGGACTTGCTCATGTCAAACACCCCGAGCACGGTTGCCAGCAGGGGCACCAGCAGGGCCGTGATGGTCACGTGCAGGGCTTCGGTCAGCCAGAGAATGGCGATGAAGACCAGAATGCCCAGCCCCTTGTTGACCATGGGATCAAACGGCAGCCAGGCCAGCATGGCGCAGAGCAGCAGCACATCCAGGATGACGATCCCGGATTTGATGTCGAGCCAGCGAGGTGAGGGAGCGGAGGGTACAGCAGATGTGTGCATAATGTTCTCTCGGTTAATTTATGGTTGTTGTTGTGTTGCCGAGATTACATTTATCCCCCTGTTTGAAACAGGGGGAAGTCGTCAAAGCATGCCGGGACTCACAGAGTCAAGGCAAATAAAAACATTAAATAAACACAAATTAAACATCTGAGCATCATTTGGCGGGGGGAATGAAGGAGGCCAGCCACTCCTTGAACAGGCTCTTGGGCAGGGAGCCGCTGCGCTGCGCCACCATCTTGCCCTGCTTGAACACCATCAGGGTGGGGATGCTGCGGATGGCGTAGCGGGCCGCGATGGCTTGCTGCTGCTCGGTATCGACTTTGACAAAGCGAATATTTGGTTCAAGCTCACTGGCAACTTGTTGAAAAATGGGTGAAAATTGTATGCATGGTCCGCACCAGCTGGCCCAGAAGTCGACCACGACCGGAAGGTCGGATTGGATCAGGGTATCGAACTGTTGCTCGTGACCCGTGACGGGCGTGATGCCAAACAGCTGTGCCTTGCAGCGGCCACACTTCGCGTTTGAATCCAATTTTTCGTCAGGCAGGCGGTTCCTGGTGAAGCAATGACTACAATAGGTAGTGATAAATGACATAATTGATTCCTGTATGCATAAGCCCTGCAACATCTTTATTGCACTGACAGGGCCGAGTAACGGTAACATAGCAGTCAGTTATCTTTCACAGCCAGTGATCCGGTTTCGGCATTCTGTCGGCGGATACACGGCCATGACATGAGAATCGAGACGGGATGAATAATGTGACACGGGTCAATCGTGTTGTCCTGAGCCTGATCATCGTATCGCTGCTGGCATTCTCCGGTTATTGCTGGCAACTGCTCAGTCAGCAGCAGAAGGCCTCCGAACTCAGCGTGGCGGCGGAGTTGATCCTCAACCGGGTCAACACGGATACCGTCTATCTGCTGGGGCGGGAGAAGGCCAATGATGGCAATGTTCAGCAGCGTCTCAACCAGCTGTCGAGCAACCTCGACAGCTTCGTGCGCCAGGTGCGCAATGACCCCGACGCCGCTGAGAATCCCCACTCCCAATCCCTGCTGCACGACATCGACAGCTACCTGCTGGACTTGGCCAAACTCTACTCCATGGAGATGGCCATCGAGTACATAGAGCAGCCGTTTCAAAAACAGCTCAATGCCTTGCTGGCGACCCTGCCGGCCGATGCCCCCCTGGCCATCGACCTGACCGAGCTGGCGCAACTCAGCCACTACCTCAAGCGCAGCTGGGACAAGGGCGAGCAGAAGCAGCTGCAAAAACTGCAACAACGGCTCAAGACGGCCTATCCGTCACACCCCGAAGTGGCCGGTCTCGCCCAGTTGAGCGAAGACGTCAGCCACCAGGTGGTGGACTACCACGTGCTGCGCAACCAAGTCATCGACATGCATGAGCTCGATGGCTTGTCGGTCTGGAAGCAGAGCAAGATGGACCAGGCCTCCTCCCTCAAGAGCCGTTTCTATCTGATCGTGCTGGGGGGCGCCATGCTCTGTTTCGCACTGGTGGCAGTCACCCTGTGGCGTCGCAACCAGAAACTGAGCGAGCTGTCGCGTCAGACCGGCTTGCTGGCCCAGGCGAAAAGCGATTTTCTGGCCAACATGAGCCACGAGATCCGCACCCCCATGAACGCCATCATAGGCTTCAGTTCGCTGGCGCTGCAGACCGAGCTGGATCAGCAGCAGCGGGATTACCTCAGCAAGATCAAGTCTTCGTCAGATACCTTGCTGCTGCTTATCAACGATATTCTGGATCTGACCAAGGTCGAATCCGGCAAGCTGACCCTGGAAGAGATCGACTTTGATCTGAGCGAGCAGATAGATTCGCTCGCCGGCATGTTTGCCGATCTGGCCGAGCGCAAGCAGGTCGAGGTCATCATCAACAAGTCACCGGCCGTGCCCGACTTCCTGCGCGGCGATCCGCTGCGACTCGGTCAGGTGCTGGTCAATCTGGTCAACAACGCCATCAAGTTTACCGAGCGGGGCGAGGTGGAAGTGGCCATCACCCTGGTCAACCAGCACCCCATGCGGGTGCGTTTCAGCGTGCGGGATACCGGGATCGGCATCGCCGAGGAGAAACAGGCCCAGCTGTTCCAGCCCTTCACCCAGCTGGAGGCGGGCAACACCCGAAAATACGGGGGATCCGGCCTTGGTCTCAACATCTCCCAGCGTCTGGTCGAGCTGATGGGGGGGCGGATCACGGTGCAGAGCAAGCCGGGCTCCGGCTCAGTGTTCCAGTTCGAGATCCCCATGACCAAGGCCGTCTATGGGGTGTCCGGTCGTCGGGTCTTCTTCGAGCATCAACCGCTCATTCTGGTGATGGATGACAATGAACTTGTGCTGGATCTGGCCAAGGACATTCTCGGTCGTGCCGGTGTCAGGGTGGTGGCGGTCAACAGCCTCTCCCGGGCTCGTCAGGTGTTGCGCGAGGAGGGCCAGAGCATACGGCTGGCCATTCTGGACTGGCGTATGGGGCAGGAGGATGGCCTGGATCTGGCCCTCGAGATGTACCAGCACAGCCAGTGGCGGCGCCTGCCCATACTGATGACCAGCGCCTGGGCCAAGGAGGGGCTGCACGGGCGCATGGAGAGCATGGGATTGACCCACTTCCTGGCCAAACCCATGACGGAGAATGCCCTGCTGGCCAAGGTGGACGAGCTGCTCAATGGCAGCTCCCACGATCAGCAGATCCGCCAGGCCGAAGCCCAGGGGGATCAGCAACACTTCCGTGAGCTGTTGCAAGGCGTCCGGGTCTTGCTGGCGGAGGACAACCGGGTCAATCAGCAGCTCATTATCGAATACCTGCGCCGAGTGGATGCCGTGGTGACCGTGGTCGGCAACGGCCGCGAGGCGGTCGAGCGGGTTTCCGAGCAGCCATTCGACGTGATCCTGATGGACTTGCAGATGCCGGTGCTCGACGGCCTGGATGCGACCCGCCAGATCCGCAAAATGGTGGACAAGCACGACGTCCCCATCATAGCGCTCACCGCCAGCGCCATGCCCGGTGATCGTGAGCGTTGTCTCGGGGTCGGCATGAATGGCTATGTCACCAAGCCGGTCAGCAAGCTGGATCTCTACAACAACCTGCTGCAGTGGGTGAAGAGTGCCAGCGGCGAATGCCGGGTACCGCTGGAGGTGAAACCGCCGGATCTGATGGGGGTGCTGGATCTGGAGGATGCCCTCAAACGGCTGGAGCAGGACAAGGAGGCGCTGCAGATCCTGTTCAAGCTGTTCATGTCCGAGCATAAGGATGACTTGTGGGAGATCCGCTCCGCCCTGCGCCGCCAGCAGCCCGACATCGCCTGCCGGTTGCTGCATACCCTGAAAGGGGTGTCGGCCAATATTTCGGCCTCCCGCCTGCAGATCATGGCGGGTGATCTGGAGTGGCGCCTGCGCCAGAATGAAGAGCTGACCGAGCCGGATCTGGAGCAATTGCAGCGTGTATTCAGCCTGACTAGGGATGAGGTGTCCCACTTCTTGCTGACCGGCGAGCAGCAGGAAACGCCATACAGCCCCTTTGCACAGCGAGATGATCGCTTATTGTGACGGGATAAATAGCAATTATTCTCAAGCCAGCCACTTCAGGCTATCATGGCCCTCTCGTATCGCCCCCTTCTGGGGGCGATTGCATTGCGTTTCCCCGTGACGGGCGGCAGCTTCTGGCTGATCGCGACAAAGGATATCTACGTGAGCGTATTCTCAAGGCTGGGCTGGTTTTTCAAGGAGCAGTGGCGGCGTTATCTGGTCGCCATCTCGCTGCTGATGATGGTGGCCCTGTTGACCGTGATCCCGCCCAAGGTGGTGGGCTGGGTGGTGGATGGCATTGCCAAAGGCTCTCTCGACAACGACACCCTGATGGGCTATCTGGCGGGGTTGTTTGTGTTGGGTCTGCTCATCTATCTGCTGCGCTACGTGTGGCGGGTCATGCTGTTTGGCGCCTCTTACCGGCTGGCCTATGTGCTGCGCAATCGCCTGTTCAGCCACTTCACCCGCATGAGCCCCGATTTTTACCAGCGCCACCGCACCGGCGATCTGATGGCCCACGCCACCAACGACATCCAGGCGGTGGAGATGACGGCCGGGGAAGGGGTGTTGACCCTGGTGGACTCCATCATAGTCGGGGTGCTGGTGCTCTCCATCATGTGCAGCCAGTACTCCTGGCAGCTGACGCTGCTCTCCCTGCTGCCCCTGCCGGTGATGGCGTTCTTCATGAACCGCTTTGGCACCCAGATCTACAAGGAGTTCAAGGCGGCGCAGGGGGCCTTCTCCCGTCTCAACAACAAGACCCAGGAGGCGCTCTCCGGCGTGCGAGTGCTCAAGTCCTATGCGGTTGAATCCCTGGAGGACAAGGGCTTTGCCGAGCTGACCCGGCAGGCGGGGGCGTGCAACATGGCGGTGGCCCGCATCGATGCCAAGTTTGACCCCGTCATCTATCTCTGTATCGGTTGCTCCTACTTTCTCGCCGTTGCCGGTGGCAGCGTGCTGGTGGTGCGTGACGAGCTGACCCTGGGGGAGCTCACCAGTTTCACCATGTATCTGGGCCAGCTCATCTGGCCCATGTTTGCCATCGCCTGGCTGTTCAACATCATAGAGCGGGGCAGCGCCGCCTACTCGCGCATCGAGAGCCTGCTGGCCGAGCGCAGCGACATCGAAGAACCGGCTGAGCCGGCGGTGTTTGTCTCCGCCTTCCCGCTTCAGGCCAAGGGGGTGAGCTACCAGCTGGAGCAGCGTACCCTGCTGCGCAATATCGATTTCACCCTGCACAGCGGCGGCATGCTGGGGGTGGTTGGTCGCACGGGGGCGGGCAAAAGTTCCTTGCTCAAGTTGCTGATGCGCCTCGCCAATCCCACGGCCGGCGAGCTCTCCATGGGCGCCGTGCCCATAGCGCAGCTGGCCCTTGGCGAGCTGCGTGGCCAGTTTGCCTATGTACCGCAGGAGCCGTTTTTGTTCTCCACCACCATAGCCGCCAACATAGCCCTAGGCCGGCCAGACGCCAGTTCGGAGGAGATAGAGCAGGTGGCGCGCATCGCCTGTGTGCATGATGATATCAGCCGCTTCCCCAAGGGCTATGAGACCGAAGTGGGGGAGAAGGGGGTGACCCTCTCCGGCGGCCAGAAGCAGCGGCTCGCCATTGCCCGCGCCCTGCTGCTGGAGGGGCCTATCCTGGTGCTGGACGATGCCCTGTCGGCGGTGGATGCCCATACCGAGCAGCAAATACTGCAAGCGCTCAAGACCCATAGACGGACGCTTATCCTGGTCAGCCACCGCATGACGGCGGTGGAGCAGGCCGACGAGATCCTGGTACTGGAGCAGGGGCGCGTCAGCGAGCGGGGTCGCCATGGCGCCCTGATGGCTCACAACGGCTGGTACGCAGACATGGTTCGCTATCAGCGGCTGGAACAAGACGTGGAGGAGAGCCTGTGAGCGTGATGATTAGACGAGTGGTTCCCCTCATCCCCAACCCTTCTCCCGCAAGGGGAGAAGGGTGCAAAAGCGCTGCACTGGAGGCAAGTCTGTGAATCCAACGATTAAACGCCTGCTCGCTTATTGCGCCCGTTACCCGCGCTGGCTGATCCAGGCCGGGATCTGCCTGCTGCTGGCCACAGGTGCCGAAGTGGCGGGTCCTTTGCTCATCAAGCTCTTCATCGATGACTACCTGGCGCCGCGCCAGCTGGTGTGGCCCGCCATCGCCGCCATCGCGGCCGGGTATCTCGGTTTGCAGGTGCTCTCTGCGGCGGGTTTCTACCTGCAATCCCTGCGCTTCAACCGCATTGCCCAGGCTGTGGTGCAGACCTTGCGCGAGCAGGTGTTTGCCACCGCCATCCGGTTGCCGGCCCGTTACTTTGACCAGCATCGCTCGGGCTCGCTCATCTCCCGCATCACCAACGACACCGAGGCGATCATGAACCTCTACGTGCAGGTGATAGGCCTGCTGGTGCAAAAGGTGGTGCTGCTGTGCGGCATCCTCATCTCCATGGCCCTGCTGGATCTGCGGCTGATGCTGGTGTGCGCCTGCCTGTTGCCGGCAGTGGCGGCTGTGATGTGGCTCTACCAGAAACTGAGCGTGCCCGTGGTACGGGCGACCCGCAGCCTGCTGTCCGAGATCAACAGCCGTCTCAACGAGTCGCTGCAGGGGATGCCGGTGATCCAGGCCATGGTGCAGGAGCGCCACTTCGCCAACGCCTTTGCCGAGGTGAACCAGCAGCACTGGTCGGCGCGGCTCAAGAGCCTCAAGATCAACGGCATTCTGCTGCGCCCCCTCATCGACTTGTTCTACATGATGGTGCTGATAGGCCTGCTCGCCCTGTTTGCCCGCGAGGGCTTGAGTGCGAGTGGCGCCATCCAGGTGGGGGTGCTCTACGCCTTCATCAGCTATCTGGGGCGCATGATAGAGCCGCTGATCGAGATGACCAACCAGCTCAACCAGTTGCAACAGGCCATGGTGGCCGGGGAGCGGGTATTTGCCCTGCTCGACGAGCCCCGCGAGAGCACTGAGGGCGAGAGCCAGTCCCTGCAGGGGCGGGTCAGCTTTGACAAGGTGAGCTTCTCCTACGATGGCCAGCAACAGGTGCTGCGGGAGGTGAGCTTTGCCGTGCACCCCGGCCAGATGCTGGCGCTGGTGGGCCACACCGGCAGTGGCAAGTCCACCATCATCAGCCTGCTGATGGGCTTCTATCCGCTGGATCAGGGCACCATTCGTTTCGATGATCACCCCATGGAGGGTCTGTCGCTCTCGGCGGTGCGGCGCAGCATAGGCCTGGTGCAGCAGGATCCCTTTATCTTCGTTGGGACTTTGGCGGAGAACCTGCGGCTCGGCCGTGACGGCATCGACGAGGCGCGCCTCTGGCAGGCGCTGACCGAAGTACAGCTGGCCGATTTCGTGCTGAGCCTGCCGGATGGCCTGAACACCCTGATGGAGGAGGGGGGCAAGAACCTCTCCGCCGGTCAACGTCAGCTGCTTTCCTTTGCCCGCGCTCTGGTAGGGGATCCGCGCATCCTCATTCTGGATGAGGCCACCGCCAGCGTGGACTCCCAGACCGAGCTGGCGCTCTCCCAGGCGCTCTCGGCGGCCCGCCGTGGCCGCACCACCATTGCCATTGCCCACCGGCTCTCGACCATAGTCGATGCCGACGAGATCCTGCTGCTCTCCCGTGGCCAGGTGAATGAGCGGGGCACCCACGGCGAGCTGATGGCGCAGGGAGGGCACTACGCCCAGCTGTTCGAGATGCAGAGCCAGGGGGCCTGGCTGGAAGAGAAGCGGGCCTGATCGCGAGGCCCGTTGTAAAAAGAGAGGGAGCCCGAGGGCTCCCTCTCTTTTTGTGTTCACCGACAAGCAGCAGAAGCGTGATCAGCGTCCTTGTCGAATGGCGGCCATGCTGGCAACATGCTGTTTACATCAACTCATCGGATCAGTTCGCATATGGACTTGCAACGTTTCAAAGCCAATCTGGCGCTGCGGCTGTTTGCCTGGCGTTATATTCCCGTCATCGGCTTTTGTGCCCCCGTCATCGAACGGATGGACGCCAAGGCGCTGCGCATTCGCATTCCTCTTGGCTGGCGCACCCGCAACCACCTGGGCAGCATGTATTTTGGCGCATTGGCCACCGGCGCCGATCTGGTGGGCGGTCTGCTGGTGATGGAGAAGGGACGGACGAGGGGCAAGAAGGTGCACTTCGCCTTCAAGGATGTGCAGGGGGAATTTCTGAAACGGCCCGAGGGGGACGTGCAATTTGACTGCGCCGCCGGGGAGGAGATCGACGCCATGATAGACGAGTCGCTGGCGAGCGGTCAGCGCATCAATCGCCCCATCCAGGTGGTGGCCACCTGTCCGTCATTGAACGGGGATGAGGCGATGGCGCGCTTCGTGCTGACCTTGTCGATCAAGGCCAGCTGAATGCGAGAGGGCGCGTCGGCGCCCTTATTCAAGCAGGGATCAGAGGATCTCCGGGCTCACACCCGCTTTCACCACCACCTTCATGCCATTGAAGTTGACCACTTGCTCGGCCACTGTGCTGGGTAGCGCTTGCGTGCTAGAGCGTCGGGATCAGAGGATCTCCGGGCTGATGCCTTCTTTCACCACCACCTTCATGCCGTTGAAGTTGACCACCTGCTCGGCGACTATCTTGCAGCGCTTGCGGGTCTCGACCTGACCGTCCACTTCCACCAGACCGTCGGCGACGAGGGCCTTGGCCGCGCCGCCACAATCGGCCCAACCCTGATGCTTGATAAGGTCACACAAGGCAACGAAGGGGTGGCCTTCGAGCAGAAACGTCTCCATGGGAAATCCTCTAGATGGATGAATGGCTGAAACAGCAGGGCGGTTATTCTAGGCAGTTCGGGCCGTCAATGAAAGAGCAAGGGAGCCTGTCTGCGGGCAATTGTGGTCGCAACTGAGCGTCTGGACCTCTTTCCGGATGTGCAGGCAGGGCTCAAGGCCAGCAACTGCAGCCGTCATCTCGGTGGAACATGAGGTTGCACCATAAAAGTCAGCCCGGCGGGGCCGGGCTGAAGGAGGGTCGGTGATCAGCGCTTAGCCAACTTTCACCACAGCCTCGCCAGTCACGGCGAGGGCCCCGGCCGCCGTCACTATGCGGGTGGCCAGGGTGATGATGGGCTTGTCGCTGCGCAGGGCGATGATCTCCACCTCGGCTGTCACCTCATCCCCCACAAACACCGGCTGCTTGAAGGCGAGGCTCTGCCCCAGGTAGACGGCGCCCTTGCCGGGCAACTGCTGGCCCAGCAGCCCCGAGAAGAGGCTGGCCAGCAACATGCCGTGCACTATGGGTCGATCGAACGGCGTGGTGGCGGCAAAGGCCGGGTCCAGGTGCAGGGGATTGAAATCCTCCGACAAGCCGGCGAAGGCCTCGACTTCGGCCGCACCGAACCGCTTGGTCAGGCTGGCCTTTTGCCCAATCTCAAAGGGGAGTCTGCTCATGCGGGCTCCTCCTCCGTGGTCTTGGCAAAGACAGGGTTGAGCCGCACCTTGACGTAGCCGCCGGGGGCCGCCTCCAGTCCCTCGCTCGGGATGCGGGCGGGCACGGGCGTGGCCTCTTCCTCTCGCGCCTGGATGAAGGCTGCCATCTCGGGCCACCAGGAGCCGCTCTGATGGGTGGCCTGCTCGAGCCAGGCGGCTGGCGTGTCACTGCTCGCATCACTGTGCCAGAAGCCGTACTTGTTGGCCGCTGGCGGGTTGATGATGCCGGCGATGTGACCCGATTCGGCCAGAATGAAGCGCTGCTCGCCACCGAACAGCTTCATGCCCTGCCAGGTGCCCTGCCAAAGGGCGATGTGATCGTCCATGGCCGAGACCAGCAGCACCGGCGTCTTCACCTTGGAGAGATCGATGCGGGTCTGGCGGATCTTGAGCTCCCCCTTCACCAGCTGGTTCTCCAGATAGAGGCGACGCAGCAGGCTGTTGTGGGTCTTGCCGGCCACGTTGGTGCTGTCGCTGTTCCAGTGCAGCAGATCGAACGCCACCGGGCTCTGGCCCTTGAGGTAGCTGTCGATGTAGTAATTCCAGTAGAGGTTGTTTTCCCGCAGCAGGCTGAAGGAGACCGCCAGCTGGCGCCCGTCCATGATGCCCTTGGCCTCATTCTGGGCCTCCAGCGCCGCTATGATGGGCTCGTGGATGAAGATGCCGAGCTCCCCCGGCTGGGAGAAATCGAGCAGTGTGGTGAACAGGGTGGCGGAGCGTACCCGCTGCTTCTGGCGCCGCGCCGCCAGCCAGCCCATGGCCAAGGAGAGGGCTGTACCGCCGATGCAGTAACCTATGCCGTGCACTTCGCGTTCACCGGTGGCCGCTTCCACGCCGTCCAGCGCGGCGATCACCCCATCGACCACGTAGTCGTCGAGATCGATATCGGCCTGCTCCACACCCGGGTTGCGCCAGGAGATCATGAAGACCGTCTGGCCCTGGGTGACCAGCCAGGCGACCAGGGAGTTCTGGGGCCGCATGTCCATGATGTAGTACTTGTTGATGAAGGGCGGCACTATCAGCACCGGCGTCCTGGCCACGGTTTCCGTGGTCGGACTGTACTGGATAAGCTCGTAGAGTTCGGTGCGCTGCACCACCCGGCCCGGCGTCAGCGCCAGATCCCGCCCCAGTTCGAAGGCGGACTCGTCGGTCAGGCGGATGTTGAGCTGATCGGCGCTGCGTTCCAGATCCTCGGCCAGCAGCGCCAGTCCGCGCACCAGATTTTGGCCATCGGATTCCAGGGTGAGTCTGAGCAGTTCGGGGTTGGTGGCCAGAAAATTGCTGGGCGCCATGGCATTGAGGTATTGGCGGGTGAAAAATCGCAGCCGTTCCCGGCTCTTCTGGGGCACCCCTTCCAGCGCATCCACCGAGGCCAGCAGGTGTCTGGCGGTCAGCAGATAGGATTGCTTGAGGTAGTCATAAAGGGGCTGATCGCGCCAGGCGTCGTCCTTGAAGCGGCGATCGCTGCGTTCCGGCGTGATCACCGGCTCGCTCTCCTGACCTGCGCTTTTGAGCAGGGTGTGCTGCATCAGCTTGAGCTGATCCTGCCACCAGTTCATCTGGGCGTTGATCAGTTGCCAGGGTTGCTGACTGCCCTGTTCCAGTACCTGGCCCAGATCGTCCAGATTGGTCTGCAGCAGCGCCTGCGCCGTGCGCTCCGTCTGTGCCTTGGCCATGTCCAGCAACTTGTCGTTATAGTGGGCCAGGGCCTCGAACAGCGGGCCGTAAGATGATTGGCTCATGTTCTCTCCTTCACCCACACCCGTGACAGGGCGAGCCTGTCGTGTCGGGTCATGGGGAGATGTGGCTGCCCGCAGCGGGCAGCCAGGGGGATATCAGGCCTTGCCCGTGCTCTTTTTGATGCCGTCGGCCGCCAGGGTATCCAGCTCTTCCTTGAACTGCAGACCCAGCGCATTGAGCTTCTGGATGTCATCCAGCATCTGGCGGGAGAGCTGGCTGGCGGTCTCCAGCTGCACTGTGCCAAGGGCCGCCAGGCTCTGGGCATCCTGCACCTTGCCGGCGGCCTGCAACTGGCTCAATCCCAGTTCGGCATAGGCATTGGCGGAGGCCAGCTGCAACCGGGTCAGCTGTTCGATGTTGCTGGCCAGCAGCTGGTTATAACGGGTGAGGGGGGCAGCAAAGCCTTGCATCTGCTCGGTAAAGGTCTTGATTACGTCCATATTCATCGCGTGTCTCCGTGGTTGGCAGAAGGGTATTGCAAAAGGCCGATGGGCCCATTCTTCGGTTACATCCGTTCGACTACATCCTTAAGTCGTTACGTGTCGTTTGCTCTGTTCAAACGCACGTTTAGGCATTGTGTTACCAAATGAGGCTTGATGTAAATAATATAAATGTTAATTTTTGCTTAAATTTTAATTCTGGTCTGTCCAGTTTGTGCGAATGAATTCAGACGGGGGATGACGCAGCAGCGCCTGCCCGGCCTCGTTCCCGCACGCGAGTGCTGATAGGCTGGCCTCCCTCCCTGATTGTTAAGGAAAGCCCCGATGAAACCTGCCCACCTGCTGCTTGCCTGCGGCTCCCTTGCCCTGGGTGGTGTCGCCCATGCCAGTACACCCATCCAGGTCTCGCTGCCCGGCGTCAATCTGCCCGCCTCCCATCAGGTCGAAGGTGCCAGAGCCTCCTTTCTCTATGGCCGCACCGGTCAGGTGAAGGGAATAGATCTGCCCATCCTGGCCCTCTCCGACGTGGATCAGTTCAGCGGCCTGCAGCTTGGCGTCTTCCTCGGTGCCGGACGGGTGCGCCACCAGTTCAACGGGGTGGCCATCAACGCCGTCAACTGGCACGAGGGACAGGACAAGGGGATCAACCTTGGCTTCGTCAACCTGACCAACAATGTGCAGGGCCTGAACTGGGGCGCCGTCAACATCGCCAAGGGTAACGCCCTGGCCAACGTCGGCTTCGTCAACTATGCCGAGCGCACCACCTTCCAGCTGGGTTTCATCAACGCCACCAAGCATCTGGACGGGTTGCAGATAGGCCTTGCCAACTACGCCGAGAACGGCATTTTCCCCATACTGCCGCTGATCAATTTCAAGAAATCCTTCTAAGGCGCGCTCCCGGCCTTGCTTTAGGGGACGCAGCCATTACCCTGTGCTCCATTGATAGCGCGCAGAGGTGACACGGGCATGACAATGGAACACATGGATGCCATCGGCATCGGCTGGGATGTGAGAGGCTGGCAGGGCAATGCCCAGGCGGTGGCCGTGGTGGGCTGGCAGGCGCGCGAGCAGCGCCTGCACTGGTTTGGGGTGTCGCCCCTGTTCCGGCTGAGTTCGCGGGTGGCGCCGGATCTGGATGCCCTGCTGCGCCCGGCGTTGCAGGACGAGATGAACCTGATGCAGGTGCTGGCTTGCCCGCAACTGGCGTTGGGCATCGATGCGCCGCTTGCGTTTCCACGCGCCCTGGGCGATCTGCTGGCGGGGAGGGCAACCGAGTGCGTCGTGCCCCAGCGGGAGATAGACAACCCTTATGCCTATCGCGACTGCGAGCGCTGGCTGCACCGGCAATATGGCAAGAAGCCGCTCTCGGCCACCTTCGATCGGCTCGGCAACAACGCCACCCTGGCGCTCGCCATGCTGCCCCGGCTGGCGGACTTGCAACTGGTACCCAGGTTGCAGCCAGAGGCCGAACGCGCCGTGCTGGAGGTCTATCCCGCCCTGGCCAAGGTGGGTGGCAAGGCGTCTGCAGTCAGGGCCGAGCTGCAGCCCCATCTGCCGGCAGAGTTGGCGACGGGCACGGATCGCTACGATGCCGCCATCTGCGCCCTGATGGCATTGCAATACGCTGCCAAAGGGGGGGTCTCCCTGCTGCCAACCCTGGTACAGCCGCCTGCCGACATGGCGCTGGATGAAGGCTGGGTCTACCACTTCGCGCGCCCTTGAGCAGAAGGCGGATCTGATGGTTCCAGCGGATCTCGCCCTCTTCCCATTTTGCGCCCGCCATGCCTTGCTGGCGGGCGCCGATATCGACTGATTGCCCACCGGGATCCCATTTTCTTCCCCTTCAGCACTGGCCTCACCATGTGCTGCCTTATTGTGCTCATATGCCATCAAACAAGAAGCTGAAACCACCTTATAAGCAGGTGCCGCGACTCCTCATCCAATCAACATCTGGCAAGGCAGGAAAGTAGGGGCGATGGTGGCTAAAGAGGCAGGTCTGGCAAATGGAGCTTAGATCGGCAGTTTTTAAGACCAAATACGGGTTTGTGCTGCACAAAAGTGGAAGTTCAATATCTTCATCCGATATATTGCGCCTTTCCCCTGACTCTTCTCTGCGGTGATGTCGATGAAACGCATTCTCTCTATCCAGTCCCACGTGGTGTTTGGCTGTGCCGGTAACAGCGCCGCCGTGTTTCCCATGCGCCGTCTCGGCATGGAGGTGTGGCCCGTCAACACGGTGCAGTTTTCCAACCACACCCAGTACGCGGCAGGCTGGCAGGGAATGGCGATGCCCGCCGGTCACATCAGCGCCCTGTGCAAGGGGCTGGGGGATATAGAAGTACTGGGCCGGTGCGATGCCGTGCTGAGCGGCTATCTGGGCTCGGCCGAGCAGGGGGACGAGATCCTGACCGTGGTGGCTGCGGTCAAGGCGGCCAATCCTGACGCCATCTATTTCTGTGATCCCGTCATGGGCCACCCGGAGAAGGGGTGCATAGTTGCCCCCGGGGTGACCCGTTTTCTCACCGAGCAGGCGTTGCCGGCGGCCGACATCATGGCCCCCAACCTGCTGGAGCTGGAAACACTGTGTGATACCCACCTGGCGGATCTGGTCCAGACCCGCGCCGCGGCGCATCAGTTGCTGGCCCGGGGAGTGAAGATGGTGCTGGTCAAGCATCTGGGTCGCGCCGCTCGCGAGCCGGGTCGCTTCGAGATGCTCTTGGCTACCCCTGATGGGGATTACCTGATCGCCCGTCCGCTCTATGAATTTGCCCATCAACCGGTGGGGGTGGGGGATCTCATCAGTGCCCTGATGCTGGCCAATCTGCAGGCGGGCTTTGATGCCGTGACGGCGTTTGAGCGCACCAATGCGGCTGTGGATACTGTGCTGCTGCACACCTGGCAGGCGCAGGCTTACGAGTTGCAGCTGATCACGGCGCAGGGGGCATTTGCCGAGCCCGTGATCAGCGCGCGCGCCGAACGGCTGGCCTGATGCGGCCTCCCTGTGCGAGCAGGGTGTAGTGATCATCAGAGTATTCCAGCTGGTGATCACGCCTGGGCCAGCTGGCCATGTCAGTGCCAGGCCCTGCGGGGGATGGATGGTGACCCGCCGGCCCTGGCTGTTTGCTACGAGAGCCCGGCGCCCTGTCTTGGTCAGGCCCCCTGGCACTGAGCCACCGCCTGATAGTGTTCCACCGTGGGGAAAGGGTCGTAGAAGTGATGCAGCAGCGCCTTCCACTGCTGGTACTGGGGTGATCCGCGAAAGCCTTGGGTATGATCTTCGAGCCGCTGCCAGCTGACCAGCAGCAGATAGCGGTGGGGATCGGTCAGCGAGTGCTGCAACTGGTGCCCGGCGTAACCCGGCATGGCACTGATGATGGCCTGGGCTTGGCCAAAGGCCTGCTCGAAGGCGGCAGCCTGGCCCGGAATGACCTGCAGATGAGCGACTTCCAATATCATGGTGACTCCTTGTCCTGAGAGGGGAAGGGGCATTCCAGCAGTTCGGGACGCAATAGACAAGGCCAGCCGCACGGCTGGCCTTGTCGTTGTTGATCAAGAGTGCGTTTTATCCTTGATCAATGGTGGGGATGGCGGGCCCGATAGCGCTCTGCCATGGCGTTGGCCGCGATCATGGCGCCGTAGACATCCTGCTCGTTCACGGCCATGGGCATGTTGCCCATGGTGTCGAGGGGATCACAGGCAAGCGCTGCCACCTTGCGCCACTCGCTCTCGACAAAGCGGGTCAGCCCCATCTCCTGCAGCGTCATGGGCAGACCGGCGACATGGATGATGCGCATCACCTCGTCGAGCTCGGTCTGGGGGGCGCGCTCCAGCACCAGCTGGGTCAGCAGGCCGAATACCACCTTCTCTCCATGCTGGGCCCTGTGCAGGTCGGGCACCACAGACATGCCGTTGTTGACCGCATGGGCCGCCGCCAGACCACCGGCCTCGGCGCCGACCCCGCTCAGGTAGATGGTGCCCTCGATGATCTGCTCCAGCGCCGGTGTGGTGACATGATGGCGCACCGCGTCCATCGCCATGTCGATGTTCTCCCCCAGCAGCTCATAGCAGAGCCGGGCCAGACCCAGCCCGGTGCGGGAGGGGCGCTTGCCCACCAGATTGATGCCATCGGCCCGATAGCAGGCGCGGGCCTCGAAATAGGTGGCCAGCGCATCCCCCACGCCGGCGGCGAAGAAGCGGGCGGGGGCTGCGGCTATGATGGCGGTGTCGGCGATCACCACGTCCGGGTTCTGGGGCAGGAACAGATAGCGCTCGAACTCGCCCGCCTGATTGTAAATGACCGCCAGCGCGGTACAGGGGGCATCGGTGGAGGCTATGGTGGGGAACAGCACCACGGGGCGGCGCAGGTAGAAGGCAACCGCCTTGGCCACGTCCAGGGTCTTGCCGCCGCCGATCCCGACGATCACGTTGGCGCCCTGCTGTTCGGCGAGATCCAGGAGGCGGCGGATCTCGATGTCGGTACACTCGTAGTTGAACTTCTCGACCGCCCCCTTCAGGCCCGCTTGCAGCAGGCCGGCCAGCGCCTCTTCACGCACCCGCTCCAGGATGAACTCGTCGCTGACGAGCAGGGCGTTGTCGCCAAAATCTTTCACATGATCATGGAGTTGGGGCAGAAGGTCGTGGCCGATGATGAACTTTTTGGGGGAGGTGACGGTACGAGGCAGGATAGGCATGCAGGATTCCTCAAGGCAGTGAGTGGCACCCGGTTGGTATGCAAACGGGTCTTCCTGCCACACCATACGCCTGGTCCGCCATCAGGTGAAGGGAGAGTGGGGTTCATCCCTCGATTAAATTAATCAAATCGCCTGTTGGATGGTTTATCTGGGGTAAAGAGATGCAGGCTGCTAGGTGCCGATGGCCAGCCTGCGCCCGCTCTGGAAGCCGGGCGCAAGGCCATCTTTGCAGGGGAAACTCAGAGCTGCTTGTAGAAGAAGAGGGTAGCCGCCAGGGTGCCGTCGGCACTGCGGGCAAAGCCCGGGATCTGGCCTGCCTCCTGATAGCCCAGCTGGCGATAGAGGCTGGATGCCACGTCGCCGACCCGGGTATCGAGCACCAGCAGGGTACGCCCGGCGTCACTGGCCCCCTGCTCCATGGCCGCCATCAGGGCGCGGCCGACCCCCTTGCCACGAGAGTGACTGTGTACCATCAGTTTCTCCACCTCGGCCCGGTGGCGGCCGTTGGCCTTGGTACAGAGCGCCAGTTGCAGGGCGCCAACCAGCTGATGCTGCTCGAAGGCGACCCAGAGCCGGCGGTTGCCTGCCGCCAGCTCCGTCTCTATCCCTTGCCAGTATCCCAGCCCCTGCTCTTCCGTCAGTGGCGGCAAAAATCCCACGGAGGCGCCGCTGGCCACGCTGTCTTGCAGCAGGGTGATGAGCGCAGGCTTGATGCCCAGGGTGGTATCAACCTCAACTATGTCCATCGAGAGTCCTTGTCAAACGTGGTCACGACAGCGGCATGCACCGCTGTGCGGCAAACAGAGATAAGGAATCCGTGTTTTGCCGCATGACGGGTTAGCCTCGCCGTTTCTGGCGCCGATTTCAAGCCGAAGGCCCCCGTTGGTTGCGCCGGATCACGCTTGCACCTCTGCGCTATGCCTCAGCGGATGAGACGCTGCTCTGCCAGCCAGGCAAACAGCAGGCGGGAGACGGGGGAGATCTCGGCCAGATGGCGGCTGTCCAGCCAGCGCAGCTCGGCGATCTCGGCCGAGGCAACGGGCGTACCGCTGGCCTCGCCGGTGTAACAGCGCAAGCGAACCTGTATGCCTTCAGGCTTGCCATCGGCCTGGGCGCTGAATTCGCAGGCAAGGCGCAAGGTGTCGGCTTGCAGGGTCACGCTCAGCTCCTCCTCGATTTCCCGCACCAGCGCCGCTTCATCGCTCTCTTCGGCCTCGCGTTTGCCACCGGGGATGTAGTAGATGGCCTTGCCGTGGGAGCGGGCGCAGAGCAGTTGCTGATCCTGGAAGGTCAGCCAGGCGAGTTTGTCGATCATGAGGGCACTTTCTCTGAGTTGAGGGTGAGGCTCTGCTCGCACAGGGTGCGATAGGAGCGGGTTTCGAGTTGTGCTGAGGAGAGGCCGAGCCGTGTGGCCAAATCCTGCAACTGCTGGCGATAATCGGGCAGCAGGGCTTCATCGTCGGTCATGATGGCCAGCTCGGCAAAATCGCCGATCCCCTCGAGATGATCCCGGGTGACATGGAAGGGGCCGACAAAGTAGATGCTGCGCCGCTTGCTGATGGCCAGTACCTGCCGGTAGCCCAGGGTGCGCAACATGCTGGCCGCCTTGTCGGCGTCCGTGATGTTGACGGCCTCGCAGCGATCGGCTTCGGGTCCCTTCACTATCCAGAGCTGGATGCCGGAAGGCTGCATGGTGCGGATCACCAAGCTCTTGCCCTCTGCGGCCAGGCTATGTTCTGGCGTGTCGAAGTAGCTGTCCTGTTCCTGGTTGTCTTCCAGCATCACCTCGGGGTTGAGGGCGGCGAGGGCGCAGGTGAAGGCATCGACATCGCTCAGCCGGTACTTGAACTCGACCTCGAAGCGGCCCTGAAAGTGTTGTGATGACATCGGCAGGCATCCTTGAGTGTGCGGTTTTGCATGGCAGGCAGCCTAGCAAAGTTGACCGGCAGGCCCAAGGGGCAGCCGTGCAGTCTGTGGAAACGATCTGTTTCTCGCCGCATTCGCTCTCAGTAGATCCTCTCCCTGCGCTCAGCTTGATCAGCTGGGTGCCTTTGTTCTTGATCCATGACCTTGTCCGCGTGAGGCAAGGGGGCCGTCAACTGGCCGTGTGCCTCTGCCCAGAGACACGCCGGCGGATGCCGAAAAGTTCGGGCTGGCGCACAGGATGGGGCGCCCGGGCTGGGCGGGGGCGGGTCCCTGTGGTTTAATCCTTGCCACTTTCGCGGTAGCGGATCCCGTCTGGTGGGTCGGCTGCCCCCGCTTTGACAAGATGCAGGTGATCAGATGCAAGTGACAGCAGAGAGCAAATTTATCGGACTCGGGGTGGCGGGCAACTTCGCCGGTCATCTGGAGCAGGCGGGAGAGGCCTCGGATTTCGTGGCTGTGGTGGTGCGTGACACCAGCGCCCCCAAGGCGCTGTTCCCCTTCTATGTGCCAAGTCATCCGGGCCAGCTCGGTGTCTTCCCCCTGAGCGAGAAGGCGATCTTCCTGCCAGAGGCGGCGGTCAGCGGTGACGAGAAGGTGCAGATCGAGCCGGAAGTGGCGCTCTGGTGCGAGCTGGAATACGCAGGCACCCAGGTGGTGGCCATCCATCCCCGCGCCTTTGGGGCCTACAACGACTGCTCCATCCGTCGTCCCAATGCCAAGAAGATCAGCGAGAAGAAGAACTGGGGGGAAGAGAGCAAGGGGCTGGCGGCCACTCTGCTGCCACTGTCCCATTTCGCAGCCGGCTGCGAGCTCGATGACTATCGCATCGCCTGTTACCTGGAGCGTGACGGCGAGCTGCACGCTTACGGGGTAGACAGCGCCGCCGTCGATTACAGCTATTTTCATCGACAACTGCTGGACTGGGCCATCGACAAGTTCAACCATCAGCAGGACGAGGGCCCGGCGGAGCATATCCAGGGGCTGCTGGCCCAGGCTGGCTACCCGTCCCATGCGCTCATCAGCATAGGGGCCACCCGTTATACCCATTTTGGCGAGACCCACTTCCTCAAGCCCGGCGATACGTCCTGCGTGCTGGTCTATCCGGCCAGCCGCTACGGCGAAAGCGATATCCGCGAAGCCATTCGCACCCGCCAGTTCGGGCCGGATCTGTCTGCCCTGCTGCAGGCGGTCAAGACCCGCTGATGCCATCCCGGCTTCCCCTGCACCCGCGGGGGAAGCCTGGTCCTCCCGCCATTCAACTCCCTCCTGCTGCGCTTACATAACGTGATGATTTGCTTTAACATTCAGCCAATTTAACGGGGGTGATAGGGGCGCATCATGGTGGAACTCAAAACGATCGGACTGTTTCTGATCACGGCGGTGGCCGAAATCGTCGGCTGTTATCTGCCCTATCTCTGGCTGACACAGGGCCGGAGCATCTGGCTGCTGCTGCCCGCGGGCTTGAGTCTGGTGCTGTTTGCCTGGCTGTTGTCACTGCATCCTACCGCCGCCGGTCGCGTCTATGCCGCCTATGGTGGCGTCTATATCTTCGTGGCCATCCTCTGGCTCTGGCTGGTGGACGGCATCAGGCCCACGCTGTGGGATCTGGTGGGTTCGCTGGTGGCCCTGCTCGGCATGGTCATCATCATGTTTGCGCCAAGGCCCGCTTAGGGCTCGTGGGTGAGCCGTGTCGGCAATCAGATCAGGAGGAGTGCCATGGTGGTGATCAGAGCGTGCAATGAACAAGACATAGCCGGTTTGCTGACCCTTTATCGGGAGCTGAGGCCCCATGATCCGCCGCTGGTTGAAGCCGAGGCGGCTCTTGCCGCCTTGCTGGCCCAATCCCATGTGCGGCTTATCGTCGCCGAGGTAGAGGGTCAGCTTGCCGCCACCTGCCAGCTGGGGCTGATCCCCACGCTCACCAATGGTGGCCGGCCCTTTGGCATCATAGAGCATGTGATCACGGCGGCCCGCTTTCGGCGCCAGGGGCTGAGCCAGCAAGTGCTTGAGCAGGCGCTGGCCCTCGCCTGGCAGCAGAATTGCTACAAGGTGATGCTGTTGTCGGGGGAAGGGCGCGAAGCCGCCCACCGTCTGTATGAAAAGCTGGGTTTCAAGGCCGGCATCGAGAAGGGATTCGTCATCAAGCAAGCGGATGCCAGGGGTCGGCAGAGCCTCTCCGGTAGGGCTATCCACTCCACTCAACAAGAGTCAGAGCATGAAGATTGAACAAGCAAAGACGCAGGATTATCCAACCCTGATCGCCCTCTGGGAAGCCTCGGTGCGCGCCACTCACCACTTTCTGCCAGAGGCTGAGATAGATGCCCTCAAGCCGCTGATCCTGGAGCACTATTTTGCCGCCGTCGATCTGGTCTGTGGCAGGGATGAGGCCGCTGGCATCGTCGGTTTTTGCGGGGTACACGATGGCAATATCGAGATGCTGTTTATCGCCCCCGAGGCGAGGGGCTGCGGTGTTGGCCGCCAGCTGGTGGCCCATGCCATCAGCCGCCAAGGAGCGACCCGGGTGGACGTCAACGAGCAGAATGGGCAGGCGCTTGGCTTCTACCAGCGCATGGGGTTCGTCGTGACGGGGCGCTCGCCGCTGGATGGCCAGGGCAAACCCTATCCACTGCTGCATATGGTGCTGGAACGCGTTGAAAAGAGTTGATCAATCACACCAATAAAAAACCGCCGAAAGGCGGTTTTTTATTTTTCAGTGCGGGCGGCTCACGGCTGGCCTTACTCTTCGTTGGAGTTGTCCTGATAGCTGTCGCGCTGGGCTCGGGGCAGGCGGCGCATCGGGGTGAGCCCTGCGTCCACGCCACCGCGATCCTTCTGGCGCGCCGGCGCCGGTTGCTTGCTGCCATCGGCTTTGGGCTTGCCGGCTCCCGGCTTGCCTTTGCCCTTGGCTGGCGCCTTGGCATTGTGCTTGGCGTTGGCATGGCCGCGATCCCGCGGCGGGTTTTGTACCGGCTTGCTGCCCGGCAGGGTCTGGCGAGTCGGTTTGCCGCTCGGCTCGTAGCCTGCCAGGATCTCGCTCGGTATGCTGAGGCCGATCAGGGACTCGATGGCCTTGAGCTGATCCTGTTCATCCTGGCTCACCAGGGAGATGGCTTCGCCGCCACGACCGGCACGGCCGGTACGGCCGATGCGGTGGATATAATCCTCGGCCACCTGGGGCAACTCGAAGTTGATCACATGGGGCAGTTGATCGATATCGAGACCACGGGCGGCGATGTCGGTGGCGACCAGCACCCGTACCTTGCCTTCCCGAAAATCCGCCAGCGCCCGGTTGCGGGCACCCTGGCTCTTGTCACCGTGGATGGCGACGGTATTGAGGCCGTCTTTTTCCATCTGGTGGGCGAGGCGGTCGGCGATCTGCTTGGTGCGCACGAACACCAGCACCCGTTGCCAGTTATTGCGGCCGATCATGTGGGAGAGCAGCTCGCGCTTGCGCTCGCGGTCGACCTTGATGATGCGCTGATTGACCTGCTCGGCCGTGCTGTTGCTCGGGCTCACCTCGATCAGGGTCGGGCTCTTCAGCAGATCGTCGGCCAGCTCCTTGATCTCGTTGGAGAAGGTGGCAGAGAACAGCAGGGTCTGCCGCTCTTCCGGCAGCGCCTTCATGATGCGGCGAATGTCGGTGATGAAGCCCATGTCCAGCATGCGATCCGCCTCATCCAGCACCAGCACTTCCAGCTCGGTCAGGGTGAGGGCGCGCTGGGTCAGCAGATCCAGCAGGCGGCCCGGGGTCGCGACCAGGATGTCGACGCCGAGCTTGATGGCGTCCAGGTTGGGCTTGATGCTGACGCCGCCGTAGGCGATCAGGGTGCGAAACGGCAGGTGGTGGGCGTACTTGATGATGCTTTCGCCCACCTGGGCGGCAAGCTCACGGGTCGGGGTCAATACCAGGGCACGTACCTGACGACGGCCACCACGGCCATGGTTGGCCAGCAGACGGTGCAACATGGGCAGGGTGAAACCGGCCGTTTTGCCTGTGCCTGTCTGGGCGCCGCCCAGCACATCCTGACCTGCCAGCACGGCCGGAATGGCTTGCTGCTGGATGGGGGTTGGCTGTTCGTAACCCAATTCCTTGACGGCCCGCAGAATATGCGGTGACAGACCCAGTTCGTTAAATGACATGTTCGAGAGAGACTCCTGAGGTGAGCCTTGGGCTCAACGCGTGACAGACACGCGCTGACGCCTGCTCTGCCACAACATAAGGTGCAGCGGGCCACCTTGGCAGCCAGCCACAACATAGAAAAGGTAATGGGGGCGTAATATAGCAGATGTGCGACCTGCACGCAGCAGCCGTGTCACTTGCCCGGGCCGGGGTGCGAGTCTGGTTCCCTGGCGAGGCTCAGAGCAGGGCGCTTATTTCGTCCAGCAGGCTCTCTGGCTTGGTCTGGGGGGCGAAACGATCCACCACCTCGCCGTCACGGTTGATGAGGAACTTGGTGAAGTTCCATTTGACGTTTTCCAGCCCCAGCAGCCCGGGTTTTTGCTGTTTCAGCCAGCGATAGAAGGGGTGGGCGTGCTCGCCGTTGACCTCGCACTTGGCCATGATGGGGAAGCTCACAGGGTAATCCAGCGAGCAGAAGCGGGCTATCTCGTCCGCATCTCCCGGCTCCTGATGGCCGAATTGATCACAGGGAAAGCCGAGGATCACCAGCCCTTTGGGTCCCAGCTGCTGGTAGAGCGCCTCCAGCCCCGTGTATTGGGGGGTAAAACCGCAGCGGCTGGCCACGTTGACCACCAGGATGACCTGGCCTTGCAGGGCGGTGAGCGAGAGTTCGGAACCATCGAGATGTTGCAGGGTGAGGTCGGGCAAAGACATGGAGCACTCCTGGGAGGATGGGGCCCATTCAGGGCGGTTATCATGCACGTTAACGGGCCAGGGCGTCGGGGGCAAGGGGCACGTGCCCCGTTTGCGCCATGGCTCGCATGCGGCATGCTCCCATCCTTTTGGGGAGCCGGATCACAGGGTGACCAGGCCGGTACGATAAAGGGCGCCTTCTGTGGCGGAATAGCGTATTGATGGTGGGACTTCTCAGGAGAAGCAATCTGGTTTGTGCCCAGGCCGGGAAGTCGCTAAAAAGCGCCCTCTCTCCACTTATTGTGAGTCACTCTTGGACTATCAAGCCGTCATGGATGCCATTTACACCCGGGGATGGGTGATAGTGGATGATTTTTTAACCGCCGCCGAGGTGGATGAGCTGAAAGCCTGCCTGCCAGGGGAGTGGCAACCGGCCGGGATAGGACGCGCCGCGCTGCATCAGGGCAACCCCGACATTCGCCGTGATCAGATCCACTGGCTGGAGCCCGATCTTGGCGCGCCTGTGGCGGCCTATCTGGCCCGCATGGAATCCCTGCGCCTCGCCGCCAACCGCCTGCTGATGCTGGGGCTGTTCGATTACGAGGCGCATTTTGCCCGCTATCGCAGCGGGGACTTCTATGCCACCCACCGCGATGCCTTCGCCGGTCGCTCCAACCGCCGACTCACCTCTGTCTTCTATCTCAACAACGACTGGCAACCGGGGGCGGGCGGTGTGCTCAGGGTCTACGACAACGACGAGCAGTTGCTGATGGATGTCTCTCCCAAGGGGGGGCGGCTGGTATTGTTCCTGTCGGAGGAGTTTCCCCACGAGGTGCTGCCCGCCAATCGGGAGCGTTACAGCATAGCCGGCTGGTTTCGGGTCAATGGCAACGGCGTGGGACGGCTGGATCCGCCCCGCTGACGCCTTTTCGTCCAATTTTTGACACAGGCAGGAATTTTTCAGGCTGTTGTCGGCGGATGGGGCTCCCATCGGCTGACAAGGCTTGATTTCCCTTGCTACACTGGCCCGCACTTGGCTTCGTCCGGTTTTTCAGTACGGTTGGATTATCAGATGGTCATGACGAGGCCGCTTTTCCCAAGGGATCACATCTAATGAAGAACATGCATGTCTTGCTGCTGTGCGGCGGCGGTGGCTCAGAACACGAAGTCTCTCTGCGCAGCGCCAATTTCCTCGAGCAACAACTCGGTTTCCTGCCTGGCGTCGAGGTGACCCGGGTCGAGATGTTCGCCGATCGCTGGCTCTCTGCCGACGGCCGCGAGTGCAAGCTGGGGCTGGACAAGCTGCTCTCGTTTGACAGCGTGGCCCGTCCGGTGGACTACGTGGTGCCCTGCATCCACGGCTACCCGGGTGAGACCGGCGATCTGCAATCCTTCCTCGAGCTGGCGGGCCTGCCTTATCTCGGTTGCGATGCCGAGGCGAGCAAGATCTGCTTCAACAAGATCAGCACCAAGCTGTGGCTCTCCGCCATCGGCATTCCCAACACCCCCTATCTGTTCCTGACCGAACAGAACGACGCCGCCCTGACCGAGGCAAAAGCCGCCCTGGCCAAGTGGGGCAAGGTCTTCATCAAGGCCGCCTCCCAGGGCTCCTCCGTGGGCTGCTACTCCGCCAGCAACGAAGCCGACCTGGTGCAGGGGATCAAGGATGCCTTCGGTTACTCCGAGCAGGTGTTGATCGAAAAAGCGGTCAAGCCCCGCGAGCTGGAAGTGGCTGTCTACCAGTACGGTGACGAGCTGATTGCCACCTATCCTGGCGAGATCTGCGTGCCGCAGGACAAGTTCTACACCTATGAAGAGAAGTACAGCAGCGCCAGCCACACGGCGACCAGCCTCAAGGCCGAAGGCCTGACCCAGGCGCAGGCCGATGCGATCCACGAGTATGCCCTCAAGGCGTTCCGTCAGCTCAAACTGACCCACCTGTCGCGCATCGACTTCTTCCTGACCGAAGAGGGCGAGATCCTGCTGAACGAGATCAATACCTTCCCCGGCATGACCTCCATCTCCATGTTCCCGAAACTGCTGGAGCATCACGGCCACAGCTTCGCCCGCTACCTCGAGCAGATCCTGCGCAAGCCCGCCTGACGGTTTGCCGAAAACAACAGAGGGGCCCGCGGGCCCCTCTGTTGTTGTTGTTGCGATTGGCGATGTCACATGGATTCAGGGGTGAACAGCCAGATGTGCGCCCCTTGTGGATCTGCAATCAGGGCCATGCGCCCGACCCCCGGGATATTCATGGCGGGCACCACCAGGGTGCCGCCGTGCTGATTGACCCTGAGCACCCTGGCATCCACGTCATCCACTGCGATATAGGTCGCCCAGTGGGGCGGCACGTCGGCCATTTCGGGATTGCCCCGGGTGGCTTGCACGCCGGCGATTGGCCTGCCATTGGCAACCAGCATGGGGTAGTTGCCGCCTTCCATCGCCATGGTCTGGCTCTCCCAGCCGAGCACCTCAGTGTAGAAACGGATCCCGGCTTCGGCGTCGGGGAGATAGAGCTCGTGCCAGGTGAAGGTAGTGCCTTCGGCCAGGGCGTGCTCGCGGGCAATGTCTTGTTCTGCCATCGTCGTCCTCCTGTGCCCCATGCGTGGGTGCATGGGTTGACGACCAAGTATAGAGAGGCGTGGTGCCCCGGCTTGCCCCGGATGGGGGGCCTTGCTGCGCGGCGGACGGCTCGTTACAATCTGCCCCCTTTTTTCCCGCAACGTGCACCGCCAGAGCCGCGCCCCATGAAGCCAATCCCAGATCACGCCGTCAATCGCCTGCGCGTATGGCGCAAGAGCATCTCCACCCGTCCTTTTCTCGCCCGTGGTGGCACAGTGCCACGCTGCGAGGCGTGCCAGCTGCGCCGCGACTGGTGCGCCTGCGAATGGCGCCCCGAGCTCAAGGCCGAGGCCGGCTTCTGCCTGCTGATGTATGACAGCGAGCCGATGAAGCCTTCCAACACGGGCCGTCTCATTGCCGACGTCCTGCCGGATACCACCTGGGCCTTCCTCTGGAAGCGCACCCAGCCTCACCCCGAGTTGTTGGCACTGCTGGCGGATCCTGCCTGGCAGCCCTATGTGGTCTTTCCCGCCTGCGAGAAAAACCCGGCGCGCGTGACCGAACGGGTCACGCTCGCCCCCGGCAAGAAGCCACTCTTCATCCTGCTGGACGGCACCTGGCCCGAGGCGCGCAAGATGTTCAACATGAGCCCCTATCTGGATGGCTTCCCCGTGCTGGCGGTCAAGCCGGATGCGCTCTCCACCTATGGCATGCGGGTCGCCAACTGCGACGAACACCTCTGCACCGCCGAAGTGGCGGCCTGCGTGCTGGAGGTGGCCGGCGAGCTGCAGGCAGGCCGGGCGTTGCAGCTCTGGTTCAATCTGTTCAGCCGCCGCTATATGGCCGGTCGCGTAAGCCGGGCGCCCGGTGAGGATGAAGTGCAACTGCAACAGGCGCTGGCGGCGCTCAAGCTGGGTGTTGTTGACCCCATATGCGCTGAGGCAGAGGGGAGCATGTTGCCGCTCTGATTTAATCCAGTTCAGCCGCCGCTATATGGCCGGTCGGGTAAGCCGGGCACCCGGTGAGGATGAAGTGCAACTGCAACAGGCGCTGGCGGCGATAAAGGAAGACATACTCGCTGAGGCGTTGGCCGATAGCGCCGCCTAATGGGGGAAAGGGACTGACGAGGAGAGACCAACAAGACTGATGAAAATCAGGAATCAATTGGCTGCCATCGTTTCGTTAGCCTCATGAGCGAGAGCCCGCTAGGATAGCGACCAGCTTGACTCATTCAGGTTCCTGGCGCGGGGGCGGCGGGCACCGCAATCACACGAGGTCTATGGATGGAATTGGAACTGTACACGCTTGTCGCCCTGTTCGGGGTGGCGCTCATCGCCGGCTTTATCGACGCCATCGCCGGCGGCGGCGGTCTCCTGACGGTGCCGGCCCTGCTGGCCACCGGCATGCCGCCGGCCCTGGTGCTCGGCACCAACAAGCTGCAGAGCAGTTTTGGCTCCTTCTCCGCCACCTGGTTCTATGCCCGCAAGGGGCTGCTGGAGTGGGCCATGATCTGGCCTGCGGTGATCTGCACCTTCATCGGCGCCGCCATCGGCACCCTGGCGGTGCAGACCATAGACGCCGCCATCCTGGAGCGGCTGCTGCCCTTCCTGCTGATGGCCTTTGCCTGCTACTTCTTCTTCTCCCCCCGGGTGAGCGATGCCGAGAGCCAGCGCCGCCTCACCCCCATGCTGTTCGCCTTGCTGGTGGGCGGCGGGGTGGGTTTTTATGACGGTTTCTTCGGGCCGGGTACGGGGTCGTTCTTTGCCATCGGCTTCGTGGCCCTGGCGGGCTTTGGCATGGCGCGGGCCACGGCCCACACCAAGTTGCTCAACTTGACCTCCAACATCGCCTCCCTGCTGTTTTTCGCCCTCGGTGGCAAGGTGGTGTGGAGCGTCGGCTTCTGCATGGCGCTGGGCCAGTTTATCGGCGCCCGTGCCGGCTCCAAGCTGGTGTTGAAGAAAGGGGTCAAGCTCATCAAGCCGCTGCTGGTGACCGTCTCCCTGCTGATGTCCGCCAAGCTGGTGTGGAGCCAGTATCCCGAGCTGTTTGCCTGGCTGGTGTAACGGCCGCTTCGTGGCATGAGCCAGCCAACAGGGCCCGATCCGCTGGATCGGGCCCTGTTGCTTGGTGGCGCTCACATGGTCAGCGGGCGGAAATGGGTCTGCAGGGCCTGCACCAGATGGGCAATCCGTGCGCGCTTGAGGCTGTTTGGCCGGTAGACCAGGTGCAGCGGGCGGGCGAGCCCGGGCAAGGGACGCGCCTTCTCTCCCTGTTCCCCCACCAGCGCCAGCAGGCCGGCCGGCAGCAGTACGGGCCCTATGCCCGCCTTGGCCAGTTCGATCAATGCCAGATAGGAGTCCAGCTCCATGGCGGGCACCATGCCCAATTGCGCCAGGGGTTCACGCAGGTAGCGGTTGGAGGGGTTATCCAGATCCATGGTCAGGATCTTGCGCCTGTGCCCCTGCTCGAACGGCCGCTGATCTGCCGGCACCCCCTCATCCTGATCGTTTCCCACCAGATAGAAGGGCTCCTCCAGCAACAGCTCGGCTCCCAGGCCATGGCCGGGAGGCAGGCGTCCGGCACAGATGCCGAGCAGGGCGTCGCCACTGCGCACCCGCGCCAGGATCACCGGGGTGTGATGGGTGGAGAGGGCAATATGAGGATCGCGGCCGAGGTAGTCGTGCATGAAGCGGGCGAGGTAGCCCGCCAGCAGGGTTTCGGAGCAGGCGACGGGCAGGGGAGTCAGATCGGTGAGGGTCTGGCTGTCGGCCAGCACCCCCTTCATCTCGGCGAGACTCGGGGCCACCCGGTCGAGCAGCTCCTGCGCCTGCGGGGTGAGCCGGATCTGGCGACCATCCGGCTCGATCAGCTTCTTGCCGAGGCGCTGCTCCAGCTGGGCGATGCGCTTGCTCACCGCCGACTGGCTGATGTAGAGGCGACTGGCCACCTTGGCCATGGTGCCTTCGCTTGCCAGCAGACTGAGTGTCTCCAGCCCTTCCAGTAACATCCTGCCCCCTAGTGTTGCCATCACGCAGATCGAATGGCGCTACCTTAGGGGCTGACGGCCTCAGGAGCAAGTGTCGTTCGCTGCCTTGGCTGGCCGCCAGCGCCACTCCCGCACGGGCGGGGCGAAGATCACCAGGTTGCCGAGCAGGCTGATCACCACTCCCACCACAGAGACAGTTTGCCAGACGAATCCCTCATAGAAGGTGGAAAGAGTCAGTGCCACCAGGGGAAACAGCACTGTGGCGTAGGAGGCCTTGCTGGCACCAATCCGGCCCACCAGCGTGAGGTAGGCGGTGAAGGCGATGACAGAGCCGAACAGGGCGAGATAAACCATGGCCGCCAGATAGTGACCGTCGGTCGGTATGGTGAGGGACTGGCCGAGCAGGGTAACCCAGCCCAGCAACAGCACGACCCCGTACACCATGCCCCAGGGCACCAGTTGCAGCACGTGGTAGCCGTGGCGCTGGCCGCGGGCAGAGACCAGGTTGCCCAGCGAGAAGCAAAGGGTGCCGCCACAGGCCAGCAGCAACCCCTTCCAGCCGTTTGCACCCAGTTGCGCATCCGCCAGCACGGGCCAGAACAGCAGCAGGGTGCCAAGCAGCCCCAGCAAGGATCCTTGCAGCCAGCGCAGGTTGGGGCGTTTGCCCTCGAACAGCCAGAGATTGAGACCGTTGAAGATGCTGGCACTGGCGAAGATCACCGCCGACAGGCCACTCGGAATATAGAGGGTGGCGTGATAGAAGCAGAGGAAGTTGGTGGAAAAGAGCAGGGCACCGAGCAGGGCCGCGTAGCGCTGGCCCGCCCAGGGCAGACGCGGGAAACGGCCGCTGACGGTGAGCAGGGCAAACAGCGCCAGCGCCGCCAGCAGGAAGCGATAGAGCACGGACACCTCGATGGGAATGGGGCCGAGCTGCCAGGCGATGGCGATCCAGGTGCTGCCCCAGATAAGGACGGTGGCAAGGTAGAGCAGTAGGTTCATGAGGGATCCGTTGCGTGAAGAGGGCATGAGGATCAGCATGGCGCGGGCCGGAGCGACTGGCTTGCACCATCTTGCGGTTTTTTCCGCAGGGTCGCAGCGTTTGGTCCAGCGGCGCGGTAAGATGGCCATCAGGCATGAAGGGCGGGGCATAAAGGGTGCAGCAGATGAGAGGGGCAGGGGTATTCGATGCACTGGTCAGCACGGGGGCGCGGCTGGAAGACTCCTGCTGGCTGGAGCCCGGCCTTGGGGTGGCCAGCTGGCGCAACCGCTACGATCAGACCCGCTACCACAAGCCGGGCCACCACACCCTGAGCGTCTATCTGCAGGGGGGCGAGCAGACCGAGCGCCTCGATGGCCCCGGCGGTCATGGCGGTACCGGCAAGGTGTGCATCATGCCGGACCACCACAGATCCGAGTGGCTGGTGCGCGAAGAGTTCCGCTTCTTCCACCTCTACTTCACCCCGGCCCACCTCACCCGCATCGCCGAGCAGGCCTGCGACAAGGAGGGGCGCCATCTGCTGCTGGAAGACAAGACCTTCATCGACGACCCGCAGGCGGCGGCACTGGTGCAGGCCCAGCTGATGAAGCTGGAGTGGCAGCACGGTGTCGATCGCATGGCGCTCTCCCACGGTGCCTGGATGCTGATGCTGCACGCCTACCGCCACCACACACGGGAGGCGCCGAGCCTGCCCGAGGTGCGTGGCGGCCTGGCACCCGGGGTGATCCGGCGGGTGCAGGAGTACCTGCTGGCCCATCTGGCCGAGCCCGTCACCCTGGCCCAGCTGGCACAGGAGGCGGGCCTCAGCGAATACCACTTCGCCCGCATGTTCGGCCAGAGTCTGGGGTGTCCGCCCCATCGCTACCTGCAGGGGCTGCGCCTCAAACGGGCCAAGCAGCTGCTGGCAGGCCCCGAGCCCCTGGCCAGCATCGCCATCTTGTGCGGCTTCTCTTCCCAGGCCCACTTTGGCAACCGTTTTCGCGAGGCATTTGGCCTCACGCCGGGCCAGTGGCGCGCGCAATTGTCATCCTATCGTCACAGATAACGCTGAGACTCTGGGTAAAACAGGTGTACCATCTACCACTTACCCATTGAAAGGAATGCCCATTGAATTATCGCAAACGTCAGACCCGTACCCGCCACCTGTGGTTCAGCCACTGGAATGCCCCCCAAGATCGCACCTGTATTCCCACCCCTCCCGAACCCGTAGTGCCTCACAGTTCCCGCTGAAAATCGACACGACCCGATAGGATTTTTCCGGCAACTTTGCCACTATTGCGCCATCAGGATGGACTGGATATGGCCGCATGTTTCTGGAACGCATTGAAGTCAAAGGTTTTCGCGGGATAAATCGCCTCTCGCTCGGGCTGGATAACACCACGGTTCTCATCGGTGAGAACGCCTGGGGCAAGTCCAGTCTGCTGCGCGCCCTCTGGTGCCTGTTGGGGCAGGATGCCGAACCCTATCAGTTCGAGGCCGACGATTTTCACCAGCCGGAAGACCCCGAACTCGCCCCCGCCCGCAATCTGCAACTGGTGCTCACCTTCAGTGAGCACAGACCCCAGATGTGCCTGCACTCCCATCGTCTGGCCCGGCTGGGCGCCTCCTGGGTCAAGCACAAAGACAAATTCCACCGCATCCACTATCGCGCCAGCGCCGAGCTGGAGGCCGACGGCTCCGTGACCACCACCCATGACTTTCTCGACGGCATCGGCAAGAGCCTGCCCATCGACAATGCCCATGAACTGGTCTGCCTGCTGATCACCATGAACCCGGTATTCCGGCTGCGGGATGCCCGCACCGCCCGCAGCGGGGTGGAGGTGCTGAAGTGGAGCGATCTGTCGCAGAACCGGCTGAGTCAGCTGGCCAACAAGCTGATCGACGAGCCCCAGCGCATCGGCGAGCCAGAGCTCAAAGAGGCGTTGCAGGCGGTGCGCCAGCTGATGGATCACTACTTCAATGCCCTTGCCCCCATCAAGAACAAGCCCCGCAGCCAGCGGGACATAGTCAATCGCCCCATGACGCTGCGCAACCCCGGCAATCTGCAGGCACTGCTACGCAATGCCGACAACCGGGCGCTGCAGCTGGCGATGGCGGGCATGGCAGCCACTCTGCTCAACGCCCGTGGCAACCGCGAGCTGGAGCAGGGCGCGCGCCCCATCATGATCCTGGAAGATCCCGAGAGTCGTCTGCACCCCACCATGCTGGCTCTGGCCTGGGGCCTGCTCGAACAATTGCCTGGCCAGAAATTGCTCACCACCAACTCGGGCGACTTGCTCTCCTCCCTGCCCCTGAATCAGGTGCGCCGTCTGGTGCGCCGCCAGCAGGACATCGTCTGCCATCAGCTCGGTGGCGAGCGTTACAGCAGCGATGACTTGCGCAAGATTGCCTTTCACGTGCGCATCAACCGCCCCATGTCGATGTTTGCCCGCTGCTGGTTGCTGGTGGAGGGGGAGACAGAGATCTGGCTGCTCTCCGAGCTGGCCCAGATCTGCGGTTACAGCCTGCGGGCGGAAGGGGTGCGCATCATAGAGTTCGCCCAGTGCGGCCAGTCACCCCTCATCAAGGTGGCGCGCGACTTTGGCATCGAGTGGCATCTGCTCACCGATGGCGACGAGGCGGGGATCAAATACGCCACCTCGGCCCGGGCGCTGCTCAAGGGGGAGCGGGAGCGGGATCGGTTGACCCAGCTGCCGGCGGCGGACATAGAGCACTATCTCTATCACAATGGCTTCGAGGCGGTGTTCAGGCGCGAGGCCGGCGTCGGCGGCCGCTCGACCCTCAACGCCGGGCGCATTATCAACAAGGCGATTCATCACCGCAGCAAGCCGGGCATGGCGCTGGCGGTGGTGGAGGAGGCGGAACGCCTGGGCGGCGAGCACATCCCGCCGGTGATCCGCCAGATGTTTGCCAAGGTGGTGGCGCTGGCGCGCGGTCAGGGCTGATCCGTCCGTCTGCACCCTGGCGCAGGAGAATGCAGGCCAGGGGAATCGCCCCTTTTGTCCCGGCAGGCTGGCCACCCACTTCTTTGCCGGTGGTTGCAGGGATTGGGGTTGGGAGTCGGTTTGGGTATACTCGCCCCCTTCTCTGGCGCCCCACAGGCGCATCCCGAATCCTTGCTGCTGGAGGCGTCATGTTCGTCCAACTCCCTTTTTGGCTCTTTCCCCTGACCGGATTGATGGCGCTGGGGGCGCTCATCGCCCTCGGCCTGGTATTGTGGCGCGGTGACATCTGCCCGGGCCAGCGCTCGCGGATCACGGCCCAGCTCTTCTCCATCTGGGTGATCACCGGCCTCTCCCTGATGCTGGCGGTGGAGGCCAGGGTGGCGAGCTGGTTGATCTGGAGCGGGGGGGGCGCCCTGATCCTGGGGATAGTGCTGTCGCTGGCCCAGTCCCGGCTGGAGGGCAAGCGAGCCATCCCGTCCACCCTGCTCTGGCTGCCGGCCATGCCGCTGCTGGTCTATGGCGTCGGCTTGCTGCAAATCCAGGGCTGGCTGAGCGGCCTGCTGCAGATGATCTTGCTGGGGGCGGCCTTCGCGCACCTGATGCTGCTGCGGGCGCGTCACCGCCTGCAGGCCTTCAACCTGTTGCTGCCGGTGGCCGGGCTGGTGGCTGCCATCCTGAGCCTGCTCTGGCTGGCGGTGCTGGTGGGCTGGCAGGGCAGTGGCGCTGCGCTGGATGGCCTGATCCCCGGCGTGCTGACCCAGGCCAGCTTGCTGATTGCGGCCCTGCTGCTCTGGTTCAGCCCCATCTATCAACAGCGGGAGACGGCGCCCGTGGTGGTCTCCACCGCCCTGTGCGGCCTTATCATTGCCCAGATAGCGGCGACCAGCGTGCTGCACCAGCTGGCCTGATCGCACCTCGCATGCATGAATGAAAAAAGCCCCCCTGAGTCGTTCAGGGGGGCTTTTTGCTGGCCGCAACCCGGGCCTAGTAGAAGTCGTCGGCCCCGCAGATAAAGAGGCAGCTGCTGCGTGGCTGGGCCAGGTATTCCCGGGTCAGCCCCTCCAGCGGCATGCCGAAGGTGCAGATGTCATGGGGTGAGGGCAGGGCGGTATCCAGGATCCGGCGCCAGTAGCCACCGACTCCCTTGGGCGGGCTCGGCAGGTTGAAGGTGAGCGGCTCCCAGTAGGCGTTGAACAGCACATAGAGCGCCAGCTTGGTTTCGCTGGAGAGCGCCGACATGGCGATGGCGTGGGAGTGGGGGCTGAAGTCCGGCTGGGCGGCATTGACCCCGTGCCAGCAGATCTCGCTGTGACGCAGGATCTCGGTCAGCGACAGCGGCATGCTCTCCTGCTCGGGTCGCTGGAACAGGTGCTTGCGATACTGGATCAGCTCCTTCATGAAGCGGAACATCTCCTGTCCCATGACGCTGGGTTGCCAGTTCATCCAGCAGGTCTCGTTGTCCTGGCAGTAGCCGTTGTTGTTGCCGTGCTGGGTGCGCAGCACCTCGTCCCCCATCAGCAGCATGGGAGAGCCTACCGACAGCAGGGTCGCCACCATCATGTTCTTGGCCTGACGCACCCGCAGGGCATTGATCTGGGGATCCTCGGTCGGCCCCTCCTGGCCATGGTTCCAGCTGAAGTTGTGATCGCAGCCATCCCGGTTCTCTTCACCGTTGGCCTCGTTGTGCTTGTGATCATGGCTGGCCCAGTCCCACAGGGTGAAGCCGTCGTGGCAGGTGACGAAGTTGATGCTCTTCTCCGGATCGGCGTGGTGATAGTGGTAGATGTCCGGGCTGCCGCACAGTCGCTCCACGAAGGTGGCGACGGCGTTGTCATCCCCGCGCAGGAAGTGGCGCACATCGTCCCTGAACTGGCCGTTCCATTCACGCCAGCGCGCGCCGGCCAGGCTGCCCACCTGATAGAGGCCCCCGGCATCCCAGGCCTCGGCGATGAGCTTGATGTCGGCGATGCGAGGATCCGTGTCTATGGTGCGCAGGGTTGGTGCATTGGCCTGGGGCATGCCGGACTCGTCCCGCGACAAGATGGCGGCCAGATCGAATCGAAAGCCGTCCACGTGCATCTCCTGGCGCCAGAAGTGGAGGCTGTCCATGATCATGCGCAGCACCACCGGATGGGCGCCGTTGAAGGTGTTGCCGCAGCCCGAGTAGTTGGTGTCCTTCTGGTTGCTGTCGAGTATGTAGTAAGCCTCGTTGTCTATGCCGCGAAACGAGAAGGTGGGGCCATCATCGCCCCCCTCGGCGGTGTGGTTGTAAACCACGTCCAGGATCACCTCGATATTGGCCCTGTGCAGCGCCTTGACCATGTCGCGAAACTCGGTGAGCGGATCGGGGCCGCTGGCATATTGGGCGTGGGGGGCAAAAAACGACATGGGGCTGTAGCCCCAGTAGTTGGAGAGCCCCTTGGGGGCATCCTGGGGATCGAACTGGAACACAGGCAGCAGCTCGACGGCGGTGACGCCGAGGGATTGCAGGTAGGGGATCTTGTCGATGAGGCCAAGATAGGTGCCGCGCAGGGCGGGATCCACCCCTGAGCTTGGCGACTTGGTAAATCCCCCCAGATGCAGCTCGTAGATCACCGAGCGGGAGAGGGAGTGGGCGGGCAGCTTGTCCCCTTCCCAGTCGTAGTCGCGGGTATCCACCACCCGGTTCTTGGCACACACAGCCAGGTTGCTGCCGGGGCGGGCCGCGGCCCAGCGGTCGTAAGTCGGCCCCAGCTCAATGCTGCGACCATAGGGATCCAGCAGCACCTTGTCCGCATCGAAGCGGGTGCCGTAGTAGGGACGCCAGGGGCCCTGAATGCGATAGGCGTAGCGCTGACCCAGTGGCAGGCCTTCTATATGGATGTGCCAGTAGTAAGCGGTGCGGTTGAGACGGGGTGACAAAGGGATCACCTCAGGGGTGGTATCGTCGGCACTGGCGAACAGCAGCAGTTCGACCCGACTGGCCAGGCGGGCCCAGATGGCAAAGTTGACGCCGTCGTGCTCGGGTGTGGCCCCCAATTGACGGCAATGACCGGCGGATATGCGCATGATAAACCTACCCAAAACGAGGAGTGACAATCCAATTCAGTGTAGTGCGCCAAGCTGGCCCCAAACCTGCTTGTCTGAAAAAACAGCGCCCTGTTGCAAATTCCTTCAATTTGTGCCGCTTTAACCTACGAATGAAGTTTTTTTAGGATATTTACTTGCAATCTGAGCGCTGGCGCCTATTATTGGCGACCTCAGACGCGGGGTGGAGCAGCTCGGTAGCTCGTCGGGCTCATAACCCGAAGGTCGTCAGTTCAAATCTGGCCCCCGCAACCATCTGAGTTTCCGAGTCGACAACGCTGATTAAGGCATTGAAGATAAAGAAAATTCGAACTGGCTACTGCTCGGCCACTTCGGAAAAATACGGACGCGGGGTGGAGCAGC
>NZ_CDDA01000041.1:115344-115477 GCF_000819745.1 Aeromonas bestiarum
GGCCCCCGCAACCAACTATTTGTGCTTATAGCAATGCTTGATGCAGAGCTGTGGGTGTAAAGACAGCAAGCTACTTCTGCTCGGTAGTGTGCGGTGATAAAGGCAGTACAATTCGGACGCGGGGTGGAGCAGC
>NZ_CDDA01000041.1:115759-136520 GCF_000819745.1 Aeromonas bestiarum
TCCGGCCCCCGCAACCATCTTTCTTCTGTTTCTCCATTTCGTTTTTCCTCTTGTTTCCCCCTCGTTATGTTTCGCGCCGTTTCCGGTTGCTGATCATATGTACGCATAATCACGCTTGATATTGATTTTCAAGTGCAAATCTGGCCGCCACCGCGCTTTGTTGGGTATCATCAGTGATATCTCTTCATGGACGAGGCCTCTGCCCAATGATGCAACAGTTCACTTATCTCCCCCCCCAGATCGACATTCATGATGCCACCCTGAGCCAGGCCATGGGCAACGGGCTTTCGGCCAACCTGCTGCTTGTCGCCGAAGATCTGCGCGACTCTATTCTGGCCAGACCTGAGTTTGCCGCCGTGGCAACCCAGATAGCGCTGGGGCAGAAGGCGCCCTACAGCCTGGTGCAGCACAACAGCCTGCAACTGGTGATCTTCATCGGAGCCCGTCCCGCCCGGGATCACGCCCTCTACAAGCAGGCCAGATCCTGGATAGCCCCGTTGGCCGGACTCAAGATCGAGCGGATGGGGCTGCACCTGGAAGGGTTTGACGAGGGGGACAGGGCGCAACTGGCCGAGCTGACGCTGGCCTGCCTGTTGGCGGCCAATGTGCCGCTGCCGAGCCACAAGCATAGCGCCGAGGATGAGTGGCGCTATCAGCAGATTGCGGTGTCGCCGCGCTGCGTGCTGGATCTGGCGCGGATCTACGCCGAGGCCGAAGGCAATGGCATGGCGCGGCATCTGGCGGTATCGCCGGCCTCCGATCTCACCGCCCGCAGCTATCGGGAGTGGGCTCGTCAGCTGGCCCAGGTCGAAGGCTGGCAGTGGCACGAGTACGATCAGGCCCAACTGGCCGAACGGGGAGCCGGCGCCTTCATCGCGGTGGCGAGAGGCTCGGAAGACAACCAGGCCGCCATGGTCAAGCTCAGTTACTGCCCGCCCAATCCGGTGCGCCGGGTCGCCCTGGTGGGCAAGGGGATCTGTCACGACTCGGGCGGTTACAACCTCAAGGTCGCCGGCAGCATGTATGGCATGCACCTGGACATGGGTGGCAGTGCAGTGGCACTGGGCGCTCTCTATGCGATCAGCCGGGCCCGCCTGCCCTACGAGGTGCACTGCTGGCTCGCCATCGCCGAGAACCACATAGGCCCGCTCGCTTACCGGCCGGGGGAGGTGGTGACGGCGCTCAACGGCACCACCATAGAGGTGGTGGATACCGATGCCGAGGGGCGCATGGTGCTGGCGGATACCCTCTGCATGGCGGTGCAGGATAATCCGGATCTGCTGATCGATTACGCTACCCTGACGGGGGCCTGCAAGCGGGCACTGGGCAGCCGTTACAGCGGCGCCTTTACCAACCGGCCCCAGTGGTTCGGCGAGCTGATAAGCCTGGGCCAGCGCAGCGGTGAGCGAGTCTGGCCCTTCCCGCTGGATGAGGACTATGACGACAACCTCGATAGCGAGTGGGCCGATCTGTTACAGTGTGCGCCAGGCGCATCGCCGGATCACATAGATGCCGCCCGTTTTCTCAACCGCTTCGTGCCTGCTCAGACCCCCTGGCTGCACCTCGATTTGAGCGGTTTTCGCAGCAAGGGGGGCAATGGCGTGGTCAGCAGTGAAGTGACCGGATTCGGGGTCAGGCTGACGCTGGACTTGCTCGCCAGCCCGCTGGGCCGCCGCCATGAACTCGATGAACAAGAACAGTAAGGGATCCCGTGAAAGTACCAAGTTATGACTGGGTGTTGTTCGATCTGGACGAAACTCTGCTCGATTTCCCGGTTGCCCAGGCCCTGGAGCAGACCCTGCAGCTCTACGGCGTGACGCCGACGCTTCCCAAGATGGCGGAGTATCATGCTCTGAACCACAGTCTGTGGCAGCAGTACAACTCCGGCGAGATAGATGCGGCCCACCTGCAGCAGACCCGTTTTTCCCTGTTTGCCGAACAGGTGGACGTAGCTCCCATGGCGATGAACGACACCTTCTTGCAGCAGATCATCGCCCTGAGCGTGCCGCTGGAGGGGGTGCTGGAGACACTGCAGGCCCTCAAAGGCCGGGTGCGGATGGGGATCATCACCAATGGCTTCAGCCTGCCGCAACGGGGTCGCCTCAGCAAGCTGGGCTGGAGCGACTGGTTCGAGCCGCTGGTCATCTCGGACGAGGTACAGGTGACCAAGCCGGCCGCCGCCATTTTCCAGCATACCCTGGCCTTGATGGGGCAGCCGAGCCCGGCGCGGGTGCTGATGGTGGGGGACAACCCCAAGACCGACATCGCCGGTGCAGCGGCGCAGGGGCTGGCTACCTGCTGGTACAACCCGGCCCGTCACGACACCGAGTGCGAGGCGACCCACGAGATCCACCACTTTGCCCACCTCTCCACCATAGTGCTGGGGCAGTAAGCCAAGGCGGCGAGCCGCTCGCCAGCAACAAAAAAGGCAGCCCTTGGGCTGCCTTTTGTCCTCTTGTCATCTATCAGGTACCCAGACGACTGAGCAGCCAGGATTCGAGCAGGGCGACCCCGTGTTCCAGCACGGTCTCGTCGAAGTCGAACTCCGGATGGTGATGAGGCGCCGCCAGATTGGCCCCCAGGATCAGATAGGCGGCCTGACCGCCGTTTCGCTGCACCCGCTCGATGAGAAAGCCGGCATCCTCGCTGGCGCCAAAGCGGCGAGTGTGGATGGTCTCAAGCTTGAGCGCCTTTGCAAGCGGCACTATCTCCTCGAGCAGGGCCGGACTGTTCTCGATGCCGATGGCTTCCCCCTGCTTGCGAATGAGGTAGGTGGCGCCCTGCATCATGGCGGCCCCTTCCACTATCTGCTGCACCTGGCCGAACATATAGTCGTTAAGCGCCGGGGTGGCGCCACGGGTTTCCCCCTGCAGGCGGGCATGGCCCGGGATCACGTTGCGACCGCTGCCACCGCTGAGCTGGCCCACGTTGATGCGGGTCATTCCATCGCGGTGGCGGGCAATGCCGAGCATGGCGGTGGTCGCCGTGCAGGCTGCCGCCAGCGCATTGCTGCCCGCGTTGGGCTCAAGCCCCGCGTGGGCGGCGCGCCCCAGAAACTCTACATCGAACTTGGTGGAGCAGAGAAACTCGGTGGGATTGACCACCAGATCGCCACTGTTGGCATGAATGCCGATGTGCAGCGCCAGCAGGGCATCCACATCGTCGAGCTGACCACCCGCCGCCAGCGCCTTGCCGCCACGGCAGCCCTCTTCGGCGGGCTGGAAGAACAACTTGATACGGCCGTTCAACCGATCGGCGAGGGCTGCGATCCGCTCGGCCAGTACCAGCCCGATGGCGGTATGTCCGTCGTGGGCACAGGCGTGCATCCAGCCGGCATTGCGAGACTGCCACCCCTCCTGGCTGGGGGGATGCAGCTCATCCTGGCTCTCATCGACTTCCACCGCATCGATATCGAAGCGAAAGGCCAGGGTCGGGCCGGGACGACCGCTGTCCCACACGCCCATCACACCCGTTATCTCTTCGATGCGGGCCAGCCAGTCGGGATGTGCACCCTGACGCAGGGCGCGCTCCTTTTGGGCTTGTACGTCTACCTCCCGTCCCATGATGAGGTTGCTGGCCAGCAGCTTGTCCCCCAGCATGACTTCAAACCCGAGTTTTGAGAGGTGGTGAGCGATGAGGGAGCTGGTGCGAAATTCACACCAGGCCGCTTCGGGCAGACGATGAAGATCACGACGCCACTGGCGTAGAGCATCTTGGGTCATGGTAATTCCTGCATGGCGAGTCCAGCGGATATTGTGACGGGCAGGGGAGCAAGAGTAAATCCCGGAGCGGCAAATGCAACAAGGGGAGCGGTGAGGCTCCCCTTGTGGACGGTGGCAGTGACATGCAGCTTATATAGTGTGCATCAACCAGTTCTAAATAAGGCTTTCGGTATCACGCTGGGTGAAACAGCCAAAAAAGACAGAGAGTGGTGAATTAGTCAGCGCCTGGGCTATGGCTGTCATTCAGCAATACACAATTCTGGATGACTAACCGGCTCAAAGCTGTGACAGCGACGGCAGAGAGACGGCAACCAGAGTGAAAAACACGGTAAAAACGGCAGTAACAACAAACTCTTTCATATTTTGTCTCCCTTGGCTGACTGTTGATGGGACCAAGATACCACAATTGTGCGGTAAAACAATAGTAAAATGTATTTATGTGGCAATTTATGAGCTTGAAGCATCTAAAGCCTTGTTTTTGCATTTTAGCGTCTGTTTTATCATCTGGCCTTCTGTGTGATGCCGATGCGAGCTCTGTGTATGTGGTATAAATTTATAAAATTCATGATGTTAAGTTTTATTTGTGTCAATTTTTCAGTGGGTTTTGTATGGAGCTTTTCTGGTTTTTTTGAAATTTGATCCGCTTTCAAGCCCCTCTTTGGCGTCTGAAAATGTCGTCGAAAGCCAATTGGCTTGTCCCTTGGCTGAATTTGAAGAGTGCATCCATTTTTTGTCGCATCTTGTACCTTGAAGCCTGACAGGGCGCCTCTTTCAGGGAGCTGGCGCGGCACCCGCTTCTCAGTCAGTACGAAAAAAATGGCGAACATGATGGGGGGCTTGCCATTGAGGGGGCACGAATGACGGTTCCTGCGCTGGGCTCACCCTCTTCTTATGCCATGCGTCTGCGTGTCCCGGTGCGACGGCATTGAGGAGAGGCTCTCAACACCCCCGGGATGACGATACAGGGCTCTGTGCTAGCGATGAGTGTGGCCGACGCCACCGGCGGCCTGTGGTGATGGGAGGGGAGCTGATGCTGATCCTGCGTCCGATGCAGAAAAGGCCATCTCGCCAGCCGGGATGGCCTGGATGTCGTGAGCCGCCAAACCCTGGCAAGGAAGCTGCGCCCATTCGTCGATGGCGAGAGGGCTGTCGTTGACTATCCAGGGGCCAGGGAGGCGCTCCGCTGGTATGGGGGCAAGATTTGGAAAACAGCGCAGCAGATGGCGTGGCAAGAGAGAGGGCGCCTGCACGGCGGCCGGTTCCGCCCGTTGCCGGGCACACGACGTGCATAAAAAAACCCTCCAGCGGAGGGTTTTTTGTCACAACAGGCTGAGCAAGCGACAGGCGCTTAGAACAGGGTGGTGGAGAGATCGTACAGCTCCTGATCGAACGGGCGCTTGAGGTTCTCGATGCAGTCGATGATGTCGTGGTGCACCATCTCGTTGCCCTGGATCCCGACGCAGCGGCCACCCTGACCGGCCAGCAGCTGTTCAACGGCGAAGGCACCCATGCGGCTGGACATGATGCGATCGCGCGCAGTCGGCGAGCCGCCACGCTGGATGTGGCCCAGAATGGTGGCGCGGGTCTCGCGGCCTGTCATGGCTTCGATGTCCTTGGCCAGGGCATTCACGTCGGTGACGTGCTCACAGATGGTGATGATGGCGTGCTTCTTGCCTTTGGCTTCGCCTTCCTTGATCTGTTGCAGCAGCTTGTCCTTGTCGAAGGTAACTTCCGGCACTATCACGTACTCGGCGCCACCGGCAACGGCGGCAGACATGGCCAGATCGCCGCAGTGGCGACCCATGATCTCGACCACGGAGATGCGGTGGTGGGAGCTGCAGGTGTCGCGCAGACGGTCGATGGCGTCAACCACCACGTTCAGGGCGGTATCAAAGCCGATGGTAAAGTCGGTACCGGCGATGTCGTTGTCGATGGTGCCCGGCAGGCCGATGCAGGGGAAGCCCTCCTCGGTCAGCTTCTTGGCACCCATGTAGGAGCCGTCACCACCGATCACCACCAGGGCGTCGATACCGTGTTTTTTCAGATTTTCAATCGCTTCGGCGCGCACTTTCGGGTCTTTGAAAGCGGGGAAACGGGCGGAACCCAGGAAGGTGCCGCCGCGGTTGACCACGTCGGAGACGCTGTGACGCTCCAGCTTGACGATCCTGTCCTGATGCAGACCGAGGTAGCCATCATAGATGCCGTAAACTTCCAGGCCATGATGCAGACCGGCGCGCACCACGGCGCGGATGGCTGCGTTCATACCCGGTGCGTCACCACCACTGGTCAAAACACCAATACGTTTGATTTGTTTGGTCATGAGTGCCTCTGGATCTGAGTTGTCTAATACGAAGTTTTGAAAATGAGATAAGCCACATTGACTATATCGGCTTTCGTATGGGATGCGGGGGCCGCCATAGGAAAAGCGATATGCAGGAGGGGGCAAGCGCCCCCTCCTGGGCAACAGCTTACTTGGCTGCGCCAGCGATGATCTGGGAGAAGTCGTCCACTTTCAGGGACGCACCACCCACCAGGCCGCCGTCGATGTCCGGCTGACCGAACAGATCGGCTGCGGTTGCGCCAGTGACGGAGCCGCCGTACAGGATCTGTACCTTGGCAGCCACGGCGCCGTCAAACCCGGCCAGGTACTGACGGATGTGAGCGTGGACGGACTGGGCGATTTCCGGGGTAGCAGTCTTGCCGGTGCCGATGGCCCATACCGGCTCGTAGGCAACCACGGCGTTGCTGAAGGAGGCGATGCCACAACGGTCGATGACGGCTTTCAGCTGGGTCTCAACCACGTTCTTGGTCACGCCGGCTTCGAACTGTTCCAGCGTCTCACCGATGCACAGTACCGGCACCAGGCCAGCTTTCTGGATGACTTCGTACTTGGCGGCAACCACGTCGTCGCTCTCTGCGTGCAGGGTACGACGCTCGCTGTGACCGACCAGGGAGTAGGTGCAACCGAAGGCTTTGAGCATGGAGGGGGCGTTTTCACCGGTGAAGGCGCCGGATTCGTGAAGGTCGGCATTCTGGGCGCCGTAGGCGATCTTGGTGCCAGCGGTCAGCTGCTCAACCAGACCCAAAAAGATAACCGGCGGGCAGACGGCGACTTGCACAGAAGGATGAGCGGCAGCAGCCGGGGTCAGTCCTTTGATCAGAGCTTCGACAGAAGCTTTGGTGCCGTTCAGTTTCCAGTTACCCATTACCAGGTGCTGTCTCATCTTGTAACTCTCCTAGGCATTTGATTGCGCGACATTATATGAATTGAACCGAGCCCAAGATAGCTGACCCGGCGGCAAATGACGTAATTTTTTTTCGCTTTCCTGATCCAAATCAGGAATGCAAGGCTCGATTGCTCAATCGTTAACCTGCCCTCGCAAACGGGCCCACCATACCCCAATCCATTCGTGAACGGCAGCCTCGGAATACATCAGATAACGCCCCTTCGGCAGGTAGCTGTAGAGGGGTTGCGCCACCTGGCTCTGCTTGGCTGTGTAGTCGGTGGGGGCCGGCACCGCATCGAGTCCCTGTCCCTGATAGAGCGCCATGGCCCGCGGCAGGTGGGTGGCCGAACTGACCAGCGCTACTCGCTTGCCCTTGAGATAACGGCTGATGCTGACGGCCTCGTCGTGGGTGTCTTTGTTGTTTTCAAACAACGTCATCCGCGAGCGGGGTATGCCCAGGCTCGCCGCCATGCGGGCATTGACCTCGGCGTTGGAGAGAGGATCCCCGGACACATAACCGGAGAAGATGATTTCTGCTTGCGGGTAAGCCTGGGCGAGGCGCACCCCCTCCAGCGTTCTAGCGAGCGATATGTTGTTCTGCCAGGCGCGCTCGGGCACGGCCGGATCGCTCACGTGACCGTTGCCCAGCACTACTATGGCCGCTATATCCGGGTGCTGGTTTATCTCAAAGGGCGGAAAGGTCTGCTCCAGCGGGCGGGCCAGCTCGTAGCTTATCGGTCGCATTCCCATCAGGGCGACGACCAGCAAGGAGAGGGTCGCTAGCAGCTTGCCGGTTTTTTGAAAACGGGTGAACCAGAGCAGCAAGATCGCCAGCAGCAACAGGGAGAGGGAGAAGGGCAGCGGCATCAGCAATTGGCCTAGCCACTTCTTGATAACAAACAAGTTGGCGGCAAACAGGTTGAGCTCAAACACTGGGATGTCGTCCTTGAGTTTTCAGCAAATTCGGGATGTGACAGAATACCCCTCTTTTTTCGTCAGGCCCAACCCTGCGGCCAAAAGTTGAGTGTGTCTTGAAGCAAGATCAGAGTTTTGACGGGCGCGCCGACAAGTTCGCCCGCAACATTTATGACTCCACCAAGGGGCTCATTCGCACCACAGTGGTGTGGAGCGACATCGAAGCCTGCCTGGCGCGCCTTGGCAACCGGCCCCTGCGCATCCTGGATGCGGGGGGCGGATTTGGCTACTTTGCCCAGAAGTTGGCGGCCATGGGTCATCAGGTGGAGCTGTGCGATCTCTCCGCCGAAATGCTTGAACTTGCACGGGCCCAGATCGCCGAAAAGGGGCTGGAAGACAGAATTCGTCTCATCCAGTGCCCCATTCAGGATCTCAAGAGCCAGGTGACCGGCACCTTTGATCTGGTGCTCTGCCACGCCGTGCTGGAATGGCTCGCCGAGCCGCGCCAGACCTTGCTCGGTCTGTTCCCTTTCGTCAAGGCAGGGGGCATACTGTCGCTGCTTTTTTACAACCGTCATGGCCTGCTGTTTCAGAGCCTGGTGGTAGGCAATTTTGACTATGTGCGCCTCGGCCTGCGCAAGAAGCGCCAGACCGCCCTGACCCCCACCAATCCGCAGTTGCCGGAACAGGTGTACGACTGGATTGGGCGAGGGGGGCTCAAGATCATCGGCAAGACGGGGGTGCGCGTCATCCACGACTACATGCGCCACAAGCAGGATCAGGTCGAGAAGTTCGATGATCTGCTGGCCATGGAGCAGCAATATTGCCGCCAGGAACCGTTTATCTCCCTGGGTCGCTATATCCATGTGATGGCGCAAAAGCCAGTCAGCTGATGGGTCGGAGAGTGGGTCGACTGGGGGATGATCCCTTCGGTGCTCTTTGCCGTCCCTGGGTCAATGCATCCATGTGATGGCACAAAAGCCGGCCAGCTGATGGCGGCGCAATCCGCCCGCTGATGCCCGGGATAACGTGATTTTTTGATGCTACCGGATGTAGCCGTGCGCGAGCTTTCGCGCCCAATTACAACAACGAGATGACAACGTCATGATGAGTACATCCCGTACCCTGCCCGAGATGGTGGGATGGGTCAGGCAGGAGGGGTTGGCGCTGAGCCTGCCGACCGACCGGCTGGCCTTTCTGATTGCAATCAAGACCCTGTCCGAAGATGAGTCGGACCTGTCGGAAGCGGCGCTGCACGATGCCTTCGGCTATGTCAGCAACGCCTTTGGCCAGATGGACGAGACCCTCACAGGTCGCGCCAACAACGCCATCAACGATCTCATTCGCCAGCAGCTGCTGTCGCGCTTCAACACCGACATGGTGGCGGGAGAGAGCCTCTATCGCCTGTCGCGGCTGGGGATGGGGATCGTCGATTTCTTCATGGATCAGCGCCAGGTCGACTCCATCAAGCTCTCCATCCTGCTCGAACACCTGGCGGCCGAGCTCGACACCGCCCGCAAGGCGGCGCTTGAGACCAACACCCGCGAGCAGTGGGATGCCGAGGTGCTGCCACGGCTCACCTTCTCGCTGGAAGAGACGCTGGGGCGCATCGATCTGACCCAGCGCGCCATGGACGAGCAACAGAATCAGGTCAAGAGCGAGATAGCGGCCCTGCTGACCCAGAACTGGGTCGATGCCATCCACAGCTGCGAAAAACTGCTGCACGAGACAGGCCAGACCCTGCGCGAGCTGCAAGATACCCTGGACGCCGCCGGCCACCGCCTGCAGGCGGGGCTGCTCAACATTCAGGAAGTGGCCCAGGGGCGCGACGATCTGTTCCACGTCGAGGAGCTGACCCACGCGCTGCAGGGGCGGCTCGATGTGATCACCAGCTGGGGCCAGCAGTGCATCGAGCTCTGGTCCCGCTACGATCGGCACGTCCACAAATTTATCCGCAACGCCATCGACATGGACAAGAACCGCGCCTTCAGCCAGCGGCTGCGCGATTCCATCCGCAATTTCGAGCAGCACAACTTCTTGCTGAGGGTGGCCGAGGAGCCCCGTCTGCTGGAGCTGCGTGATGAAACCATCGCCATCCACGATGAAGAGGTCACCGGTGAGGTGCCCCTCGAGATGGAGTACATGGAGATGGTGGACATCAACCAGGAGCTGGCTGAGCGCATCGAGCGCTACCTGGCCCGCTACCCCGAGCAGGGCCATCAGCTGGATGTGGCCGATGTGCTGCGGGAATACCTGCTGGATTACCCGGCTCACGCCCATTTCGATGTGGCGCGTCTTCTGATCGACCAGGCCGTGCGCCTGGGCCATGCCAGCGGTGAGCGCGAGCTGCACCACCAACCCGCATGGAAACCCATTAACCAAGCTGGATCCAAGGTTCAGGCCTATGTCATTGATCAATACTGAGTTTCCCTTGCCGCTGCGGCTCGCAGAGGCCATCGCCAACCCCTTGTTTCCACGCATCGACACCGCCTTGCGCTCGGGCCGCCACATCAGTGCCGACGATTTCGAACAGCATTCGGCGCTGGTGGAGTACCACAACGAGCTGGAGATCTTCTACGGCCGCTATCAGGTGGAACTCATCAAGGCGCCGGAGGGCTTCTTCTACCTGCGTCCGCGCCCCAGCGCCGACATCGGCACGACCGTGCTCTCCGAGCTCGACATGCTGGTGGGCAAGGTGCTCTGTTACCTGTACTTGAGCCCGGACAGGCTCGCCTCGGAAGGGGTGTTCGCCATGGGCGAGCTGCAAGAAGAGGTGCTGAGCCTGGCCGACGAGAAGCAGCTGCTGCGCATGGTCAACAGCCGCTCCGGCGGCACCGATCTGGACAAGAAGAAGCTCTTGGAGAAGATCCGTACCTCCATGCGTCGCCTGCGCCGCCTTGGCATGATCACCGCCCTTGGCAACAGCGACAAATTCCGGGTCAACGAATCCGTGTTCCGCTTTGCCGCCGACGTGCGCTCCGATGAAGATCCGCGCGCCGTGCAGCTGCGGATGATCCAGGAGGGCGAGGCCATCTTCCACGACGACGAGATGCCGAGCAGCGACTCGCTGTTTGAAGACATTGAAGCGGATCTCGATGAAGAACAGCTTGAACTGGAGGTTGAAGATGACCTGCAGCGTTAAATCCCCAGCCCAGATGGAGGCAGAGTCGTGAGAGGCAAATTCAAATCCCTGACCATGGTCAACTGGAACGGCTTCTTCGCCCGCACCTTCGATCTCGACCAGCTGGTGACGACGCTCTCCGGCGGCAACGGGGCGGGCAAGTCCACCACAATGGCGGCCTTCATCGCGGCGCTTATTCCTGACCAGTCTCTGCTGCATTTTCGCAACACCACGGAAGCGGGTTCCTCCAGTGCGTCGCGTGACAAGGGGCTCTACGGCAAGCTGCAACGGGGTTCCTGTTATTCTGTGCTGGAGGTTATGAACAGCCGCGAGCAGCGGATCTGGGTCGGTGTGCACCTGGAGCAGATCCAGAACCGTGACAACAAGGTCAACATCACCCCGTTCGCGCTGGTGGATGTGCCAGAAAACCTGTCGCCCACGGATCTGCTGCTGGAGAAACTCGAGGGCGGCAAGGGCCGCATTCGTGCCTTTGCCGATCTGAAAGGGGCCGCCGCCGAGCTGGGGGCGCTGAAGGTCGCCAAGTTCAATACGGTGACCGACTATCACAACTTCATGTTCGAGTTCGGCATCACCCCGAAAAAGCTGCGTGATCAAAAAGATCGCGGCAAGTTCTATCGCCTGATCGAAGCCTCCCTCTACGGCGGCATCTCTTCTTCGATCAGCCGCTCCCTGCGTGAATACCTGCTGCCGGAGAACTCGGGCGTGCGCAAGGCCTTCCAGGACATGGAGGCGGCCATCTACGAGAACCGCCGTACCCTGGAAGCGATCAAGGAGACCCAGGGTCAGCGGGATCTTTTCAAGAACCTGATCACCGAGACCACCCACTATGTGGCGGCCGACTATGTGCGCAACGCCGCCGAGAAGAACCGCCTCTCCGAGCTGGCCCTCAAAACCCGTCAGGAGCTGGCGGACAAGCGCCGCATTCTGGCCGAAGAGCGCCAGCGCGCCATCTATCTGGCCGACGAGGTGGAGCAGCTCACCAACCGCGAAAAATTGCTGACCGATGAGCTGGAGTCCGCCGCCGAACACCTGGCCAAGGTGATGGCCGCCGTTGCTCTGCAAAAGAAGATAGAGATGTATCGCGCCGATCTGGCGGAGCTGGTCGACAAGCTGGAGCAACAGCAGGCGATCGTGGAGGAGATCCACGGCCAGCTGCTGGAAGTGGAAGAGCGCAAGGAGCTGGCCCAGGCAGAAGTCGACAGCCTCAAGACCCAGCTGGCCGACTACCAGCAGGCGCTGGACATTCAGCAGACCCGCGCCATCCAGTACCGTCAGGCGGTGCAGGCGCTGGAAAATGCCCGCGCGCAGTGCGAACTGCCGGGGCTGACCGCTGAACAGGCGAGTGACACCCTGCACCAGTTCCGCGCCGCCGAACAGAGCCTCACCAGCCGTATGCTGGGGGCCGAGCAGCAGCTGGCACTGGCCAAGGCGGCGGTAGCCGAACATCAGGCCGCGCTGACGCTGCTGTTGACTATTGCCCCCGAAACCGCCCGCGAGGCCGCCTGGCCCACGGCGCAGGCGCTGCTCAAGCGCCATATCGAAGACAAGGCCCGCATTGCGCAGGGGCAGGGGCTGCGCGCCGCCCTGACTCGCCTCGAAAAAGAGAGCGAGAGCCAGAAGGCCTTGTTCAAGTTGCGTGACGAGCTGCATCAAGCCTGTGGCCAGCAGATCGCGAGCCAGGACGAGCTCGAGCTCTTCCTCGAAGCCCAGCGCACCCGTCAGGAAGAGCTGAGTGATCAGCAGAGCGATCTGAACCAGCGCCGCGCCAGCCTGGAGCATCAGGGTGCCCAGCTGGGCCGTGATATCGGCGAACTCACCAAGCTGGCCCCGCGCTGGCTCAAATCCTTTGAAAAGCTCGAGCAGCTGCGCGAGCAGAGCGGACTGCCGCTCGCTACCGCCGAGGCGCTTTCGGCCGGCATGCAGACCGTGCTCGACAAGGAGCGCGAGTTCGAGCAGGAGAGCAATCGCATCGCGGCGCAGAAGCAGGCGCTGGAGCTGCAAATTCGCAACCTGCAGCTGGGCGCCGGCGAGGCGGATCCGCGTCTGGCCCGCATCGCCGAGCAGGTGGGGGGCGTGCTGCTCTCCGATGTCTATGACGACATCTCCATCGACGATGCTCCTTACTACTCCGCGCTCTACGGTCCGGCTCGCAGTGCCCTTGTGGTGCTCGACCTTGAGGGCGCCATAGAGCGGCTGAAAAAACTGGAAGATTGCCCGGAAGATATCTACCTCATCCAGGGCAACCCCGACTCCTTTGACGAGGATCTGGTGGAAGCGGACGAGCTGGGGGACGCCGTGCTGGTGCGCACCAGCAAGCGTCAGGTGCGCTTCTCCCGTTACCCCGAGTTGCCGCTGTTTGGTCGCGCCGCCCGGGAAAAACGGATCGAGCAGCTCGATCTCGAGCGGGAAAATCTGATCGAGGGCTACGCCAAGGCCGCCTTCGAGCAGCAGAAGTACCACCGTCTCTACGGCCACTTCCGCGACTTTATCGGCCAGCATCTGGACATCGCCTTCCTGCCGGACCCTGAAAATCAGGTGCAGACCAAACAGGCCGAACTGCGCACGCTGCAGGGGACCATAGCCGAGTGCGACAAGCAGCTTGGAGAATCCAAGGCCATTGCTGCCCAGCTGACCCGATATATCCAGCTGGTGCAGGGGATGCTGCCCTTTGCCCATCTGTTTGCGGAGGCCGATCTGGCCGCCCGTCTCGAGGCGGCCCACGCCGACGTCGAGGCACTTAAAACAGCCGAAGCTTTTATCGCCCAGCACGGCAAGGCGCTCGAGAAGCTAGAGACCCTGGTGCAGGTGCTGCGTCAGGATCCGCAGGATCTCGCTGCCCTGCAGGCCGCGTTCGACGAGACGAGCGAATTGCTGGCCGAGCAGAAGCGCCGCTGCTATGCCCTCGATCAGCTGGTGGCCCGCCTGCCGCACTTCGCCTATCAGGATGCACAAGACCTGCTTGGCAAGGCGTCCGAGATGAGCGAGCGGCTCAAAGAGAAGCTTAAAACAGCCGAGCTGGCCGCCCGCACCGCAGGGGAGCAGCACAAGCAGATTGCCCAGCGCCACACAGAGGCGTTGCAACTGCGCACCGCGCTCGATTCCAGCGCCTCGGCCAAGCGCCAGACCCTGACCGAGTTCGAGCAGGAGCTGGCGGCCATGGGACTGACACTGTCGGACGACATGGAAGAGAAGTCCCGCGCCCACAAGAAAGAGATCGAAGAGCTGCTCATCCGCACCCGGTCCCGTCGCACCAGCGCCGAGGCTCAGTTGCAGGTGACCAAGCGCGAGATTGAATCCTTGGGGGGGCGCCTCAAGCTGGAAGGCAAGGATTACTACAGCGCCCGTAAATCCCTGGTGGGTCACAAGGCGAGCTGGTCGCGGGTGGTGCGCCTCGCGCGCGACACAGACGTCGAGAAGCGCCTCAACAAGCGCGAGCTGGCGTACCTCGACAGCGACGAGCTGAGATCCATGTCGGACAAGGCCCTCGGCGCCCTGCGGGTTGCCGTGGCTCACGACGAGGCCCTGCGTGATGCACTGCGCCTCTCCGAGGGCAACCGCAGCACCGAGCAGAAGGTCGCCTTCTATGTGCAGGTCTACCGTTACCTCAAAGACCGTATCCGCAACGACATCATCCGCTCCGATGATCCTGTTGAGGCGATCGAGGAGATGGAGATCGAGCTGGCCCGTCTGGCCGACGAGCTCAAGCAGCGTGAAAATCACCTGTCGCTCTCCTCTCATGAGGTGGCGGCCAAGATCACCAATATCATACGTCGCGAGCAGAACCGCATCCGGGTACTCAACCAGGGCTTGCAGAACATCGCCTTCGGTCTGGTGCGCGGGGTGCGCCTCAACGTCAATATCCGCGAGGCTCACACTCGCCTGTTGACCGCGCTGGCGGATCAGAGTGCCATGCACAACGATCTGTTCGCCGACAAGGAGCTTAGCTTCTCCGAGGCCATGGCCAAGCTGTTCCAGCGTCTCAACCCGCAGACCGAGCAGGGGGATCGCAGCTATCAGGTGATGGGCGACGTGCTGCTCGACTATCGCAACTACCTGGAGCTGGAGATCGAGGTGCAGCGTGGCGCCGATGGCTGGCTGCGTGCCGAGAGCGGTGCGCTCTCCACCGGCGAGGCGATCGGGACCGGTCAGGCCATCTTGCTGATGGTGCTGATCAGCTGGGAGGAGGAGTCCCGCCGTCTGCGCGGCAAGGACATAGCCCCCTGCCGCCTGCTGTTCCTCGACGAAGCGGCCCGTCTGGATGGCAAATCCATCGCCACCCTGTTCGAGCTGTGCGAACGGCAGGATATGCAGCTCTTGATCGCGGCGCCCGAGAACATCAGCCCGGAGAAGGGCACTACCTACAAGCTCATCCGCAAGGTGCAGGGCAAGCACGAACACGTGCATGTGGTGGGTCTGCGCGGCTTTGGCTTCGCCGATGACAAGCTGATCGCCTGACACAGGTTGACGGGTGAACACACAAACGGGAGGCTGAGGCCCCCCGTTTTATATGGAAAATATGGGAAAATGGGCGCTCCGGTCTCGTTGCTAGAAAGACGTGATGCGGCATGGAACGCGCGATTGGTCATCCCTGGGTGGTCATTTTTACGGCACGACAGAACCGCTTATCCCGGCAAGGGGAGCAAGGACAAAGCCCATGGCTGACATGAAGGGAAAGATGCAAGACATACAAAAAGGGCTGCTGTTATCGCTTTGTCTGTTGCTGGCAGCTTGCAGCAGCCGATATGACGACAGCCACGGCGGCAGCTGGCGCGGTTATACCGACACCGGGCTCGCCTCTTATTATGCCGACCGCTATCACGGCAAAAAGACCGCCAGCGGCGAGCGCTATCGCAACAACCTCAATAGCGCCGCCCATATGGAATTGCCCTTTGGCGCCATGGTGCGGGTTACCAACCTCGCCAATGGCAAGAGCGTGGTGGTCAGGGTCAATGACCGCGGCGCTTTTAAAAACGGGCGTATTATCGATCTCTCCAAATCGGCTTTTAGCAGCATTGGCAGCACAAGATCCGGCCTTATCAAGGTGAAGATAGAGGTGCTCTAGTCGCCGACTCGTTCAATGGCACGAACAGAGTGTCCAATCTGCCCGGCTATATCCCGCCGGGTACTCCCTTTTACACTGCTCCTTCGCTCGAAGGTGGCTCCCAGACCGGAGCCCCTTTGCATACCCCTGAAAATGGAGCAGATAAAGATGAGTGAAGAGAAACTGGTGTCCATCGCCGTACTGAAAGCCCGCGCCGGCATGAGAGATCCACTGCGCCGTGAGTTGCTCAAGCTCATTGCGCCGACGCGGCGAGAGCCGGGCAATCTGGATTATGTACTGTTTGAATTGCGCGACGAACCGGGCACCTTCTATATGCGCGAAGCCTTTGTCAGTCAGGCTGCGCTGGATGCCCATTGTGCGACCGACTATTTTCAGGCCTTTGCCAATCAGACCGATACATTGTTGGCAGCGCCGCTGCGGCTGATTTTTATGGAGGAGGTGAGCCATCCATAAGCGAATTGGGCCTGCTGCTGGCCCAATTTCCCCCCATATGCCAAGTGCCCAGCCCAGACGCTTTCCCGCTATTCCTTGGTGTCGATGATCCGCCAGCTTGCATCTTCACGACACCCGTTAGGGATGTTGCATTGCACAGGTTCCCCCTATTTCTGCCCAATAGCCTTTTCATCTCCCCGCTGGTCGGTAAGATATCCAAATGAAAATCAAATTTGCGCTAAGCCTAGTGCTCTAGATAAAAACCGTGGCAGGCCATGTCTGCTTAACGACACGACTGGCTATCCAGGAGGGCCGATATGGCTTTAACGGGGGACGAGATGGAGATCGCGCTGGCGGATGTGCCGGACAGTGAGTTTGAACAGCGCTTTGCTGCCGTCAAACAGGGGATCTTTCCCTATGTCGAGGCGGTGTTTGGCTGGGATGACGACTTTCAGCGCGAGCGGTTGACCAGCGAATATGAGCCGCACTGGTTTTCGTGGATCCTGCAGGGGGGCGAGCGAGTCGGTATGCTCTGCTGTAAGCCATACGAAGATGCGCTGCACATTCATCTGCTGATCATCTTCCCGCAGTATCAGGGTCGGCAGTTGGGCTCGGCCGTCATGGACCGGCTGTATCGCGAGGCGGAGCATGAGGGGAAAAGTCGGGTGACCCTGTCGAGCTTTACCGCCAATCAGAGGGCAATAGAATTTTATCGGCGCCTCGGTTACCAGGCGGTGGCGGAAGAGCCAGCATTCGTCTCCTTGTCCCGGCAGGTGACGAGAGAAGAGCACGTAGGTACTAATGGTTGACGGAGAGCCCTCATGGCAATGCTGGAGATTTTAACGGTTCCCGACCCGCGATTGGGCATCAAGGCCGAGCAGGTTGAAGATATCGCGGCCGTGCAAGGCCTGATCGATGACATGCTGGAGACCCTCTATGCCACCGACAATGGTATTGGTCTGGCCGCCACGCAAGTGGGGCGCAAGGAGGCCATCGTCATCATCGACCTGTCGGAAAAACGGGATCAGCCGCTGGTGTTGATCAATCCACAAGTGATAAGCGGTACTGACCTTTCGCTTGGGCAAGAGGGGTGTCTGTCCGTGCCGGATTATTATGCCGATGTTGAGCGTTATGGCTCAGTGGTGGTGTCGGCACAGGATCGCCATGGCGTGCCCATCACTGTAAAGAGCAGCGATTTCCTGGCCATCGTGATGCAGCATGAGATCGATCACCTGCAGGGCAAGGTGTTTATCGATTATCTCTCGCCGCTAAAGCGCAAGATGGCGTTGAAGAAGGTGAAAAAACAGCGAGGGCAGTGACGTGGATGGTCATGGTCTATGTGATGTCGAAAACGCCTGCAGCTGGACCCTGTTTCACGGGGGTAATCAAGGCTGAGGCTGATATATGACAGTGCAATTCAAGCGTTTTGACGATGTGCTGGCTCCGGATTTTCTGCCGCTGCTCAACGACGCGACGATCAGAAAACACCTGATTGATCATCCCCGCTTTGATCTGCCCAGGGTAGGGTGCTGGATGGATGACAAAATACGGATCAACCAGCAGCCGAGGTGTCGTGTTCGAGCCGTGTTGATCCATGGGCAGCTGGCTGGGTGGTGCGGGATACAACCGGATGAGGATGGCGTCGAGTTGGCTATCGTCATCGGTCAGGCCCACTGGGGGGCTGGTATCGCCATCTTCAGGGAGATGATGTGCTGGGCGCGGGAGATGGGGCATACCGAAGTCCGCTTTCATCTGTTGGACAGTCGTCCCGCTTATGCGGCACTGGCCCGCAAGGCAAGCCGGGTAGAGAAGACGCGCCTCTCCGGGCGGATGTTCACCACCTATTGTCTGTCGTTTGAGTGCTGGTTTGCAGCTTGCTGACGCCAGATCTACTAATTGGCCTGTTTGCCAATGCGTTGAATAACGTGTTTTGACATATCGGCACGGCTTGAGCACCTGTCGTTTGGCCACAGTAAAGTGACAAGGATGGTGCATGAACCTCGAGTTCAAAAAAATAAACCTGGCGCGTGACTATGAGTTTTGTGTGGCAGCCCGTCGGGACGCCTATGTTTGCAGCTTCCATCGCGACGAGGGATTTGACGAGTTTCTGGCGGGCTATCGAGAGCGGATGGCGACGAGGCTGGCCAGCCAGGAGTGGCATTATCTGCATGTCTGGCAGGGTGGCGAGATAGTGGGGCAGCTGGAGTTTTGCACTGTCTCAGCGGAACCGGAAACCGGCTACATATATCTGATCTATTTGACGCCCCAGGCTCGTGGTCAAGGCATGGCCGATCTGCTGCTGCAATATATCGGCCGCACCTTGTGGCAGGCTGGCTGCCGGCGAGTGGTGTTGTCGGTCAGCCGTCTCAACCCGCGGGCGCTGCGTTTCTATCGGCGCAGCGGGTGGCAATATCTGGGGCCCAACCCCAAGCATGCCGAAACAGATTTTTATGAATATTGGTTGCCGGATCCGACGTAATCAGTAGCCGTATTTGAACGGGGAAAAAGTCCCATGGAGGGGGAAAATATATGGAAGTGAGACAAGTCCGGGTATCGGATGCAGATAGCGTACTGGCCCTGATGAACAGACTCGACAATGAAACAACTTTTATGCTCTATGAGCCGGGTGAGCGCACCACGACAGAGGTCGAGCAAGCTCAAATATTGGCCTCGTTTGTCGATGCAAACAATAAAGTCATGCTGGTACTGTCGGAACATGACGAGATTGCAGGTTTTACTGTCGGCATCGGTCAACCGGCAAATCGCAACAAACATGTACTGTATTGCGTTATCGGTATTCAACACTCAGCAACTGGACAGGGCTTTGGCAAAAAAATGATGTCTGCGCTGGAGGCCTGGGCCAGGGCGCACGGCTTTACCCGTATGGAGTTGGGCGTCATGTGCCACAATGCCCGGGCTTGCGCGCTATATCGGGCCTGCGGGTTCGAGGTAGAAGGCGTCAAACGCAATACGATGAGAGTCGATGGGGCATATGTCGATGAATATATGATGGCCAAGCTGATTGAGGAGGTGGCATGAGCAAGATGCAGTGGTGGGTTCCCTTGAGCGTCGCTCGGTCGCCAAGGCGTGTGCGCAGATGGGCGGTGCTTGTGCTGATGTCGCTGGGCTGGCTGTTGGCCATGGCGTCGGCCCATGCCGAGGAGCCGCAGCTCGGCGCCGAGTATCGCCCTCTGGTACAGAAGGTGATCGATGCCGCCAAGGCGCGGGATCATCAGGCGCTTGCTAACCAGATGAAGTACCCCTTCAAGCAGGAGTACCCCATCCCGGTCATCAAGAATTCGTCCGAGATGGTGGCCCGTTTCGACGAGGTGTTTGATGACGCCATTTTAAATAGCATCGCCAGCTCCCGGGTCGGGCAGGATTGGCAGACCATGGGCTGGCGCGGCATCATGCTGGGCAGTGGTGAGGTGTGGCTGGATTTCGATGGCAAGGTGATAGCTATCAATCATCAGACGGCGCAGGCCGCCGAGCTTAAAGCCACGCTTATCGCCAAACAGAAAAGCGATCTTTATCCCGGTCTGCGGGAGTACCAGCGCCCCGAGCTGATGTGGCAGACCGAGAAATTTACCATTCGCATCGACGAGCTGGGGGATGGCCACTATCGCTATGCCTCCTGGGCGAAGGGCAAGGTGCTCAGCGACAAGCCGGATTTGGTGCTCAGCAATGGCACCGTCAGGGTGGAGGGGACGGGGGGCAACCATACCTATCAATTCAAGAGCGGCCCCTACCGCTACGAGTGTGTCGTGACCGTGCTGGGTGAGCGGGGCATGCCGCCGGGTGAGTTGGTCGTCTATCAGAACGAGGTTGCCATCATGCACCAGCCGGTGATCAAAGTGCTCTGATATCCCTTGATCTGCCCGGAACGTTCAAAGCGCGGCCAAGGGCCGCGCTTTTGTTATCTGCAACGGCTGATGGTTTCGCTAGCCCTGCGGCACTCGAACCCCCTTGTCGAGATAGAGGCTGCTGTAGTGGGCGCGGTGGGTGACAAACATCACCTGATGGCGGCTGCCGTCGGAGAGGATAATAAAGTCGCCTGCCTGGGCGGGGCTCTGCAGGCTGATCTCCTGTTCGGGGGCGGTCAACTTGTCGACCTCCTCCTTGAAGGTGAGGGTGTACGAATACATAGGGTTCTCCACTGCAGGACCGTATACAGACACGCATCACAAGGCTAGTTGCCATCGTCCGTATCCGCGGCGCCCAAGCGGCACCTGTGCGGCATTTAATTTAAGGCTATGTCCCA